>NZ_JAHXYV010000002.1:0-884132 GCF_019969775.1 Stenotrophomonas sp. OVS01A
CAACCGCCTTGACCGATGTGGAGGTCTTGCAGGCCTCTTTGGCGACCTGCAATTTGAAACAAACCTCATATCTATTCATGTAACCCTCGGGGTTGGATCAGGTGTCCAACTCCAGGGGGTCACTTCAAGGATGGGTTTACGGCGTCCCCTGCCAACCCATACCACCCCGGCCCACCCACAGCACCACGAAGCGCCAGCGCTCTGGCCGTTGCTGTTGCCGTGGCTGTTGCCGTTAGCCGTTGGCCTCTGCCTGCCGCAGGCATCGGCACCCGATACAATGACCGTCTGCCGCACGCCGGCATCCCATCTCCAGAGCCAAAGAGTTGCCCATGTCCATCGTCCGCATGACCGACCTCGACCTCTCCGGCAAGCGCGTGCTGATCCGCCAGGATCTGAACGTGCCGATCGAGAATGGCCGCATCACCTCCGAACAGCGCATCACCGCTTCCCTGCCGACGCTCAAGCGCGCGCTGGAGCAGGGCGCGGCGGTGATGGTCACCTCGCACCTGGGCCGCCCCAAGGAAGGCGTGTGGAGCGAAGCCGATTCGCTGGCGCCGGTGGCCGAGCGCCTGTCGGTGCTGCTGGGCCGCGAAGTGCCGCTGGTGCGTGACTGGGTCGACGGCGTCGACGTGCAGCCGGGCCAGCTGGTGCTGCTGGAAAACTGCCGCATGAACGTTGGCGAGGGCAAGGACGATGAAGCCCTGTCGAAGAAGTACGCCGCCCTCTGCGATGTGTTCGTGATGGATGCGTTCGGTACCGCGCACCGCGCGCAGGCATCCACCCATGGCGTGATCCGTTTCGCCCCGGTCGCTGCCGGTGGCCCGCTGCTGATGGCCGAGCTGGATGCACTGGCCAAGGCCCTGGATGCGCCGGCCAAGCCGCTGCTGGCCATCGTCGCCGGCAGCAAGGTCAGCACCAAGCTGGAGCTGCTGGCCAACCTGGTCGGCAAGGTCGATCAGCTGATCGTTGGTGGCGGCATCGCCAACACCTTCATCGCGGCGGCCGGCTACAAGGTCGGCAAGTCGCTGTACGAGCCGGACCTGCTGGATACCGCCCGGAAGATCGTGGCCGACGCCAAGGCGCGTGGTGCGGACATCCCGCTGCCGGTGGACGTGGTCACCGCCAAGCAGTTCCTGCCCGACGCGGCTGCCGAAGTGAAGGCCGTCGATGCGGTGGCCGAGGATGACCTGATCCTGGACATCGGCCCGCAGACGGCCGCGCAGTACGCACAGCTGATCGCCAAGGCCGGCACCGTGGTCTGGAACGGCCCGGTCGGCGTGTTCGAGTTCGAAGCCTTCAGCAAGGGCACCGAAGCGCTGGCCCGCGCCATCGCCAGCTCGCCGGCGTTCTCCATCGCCGGTGGTGGCGATACCCTGGCCGCGGTCGACAAGTTCGATATCGCCCAGCAGGTCAGCTACATCTCCACCGGTGGCGGTGCGTTCCTGGAATTCCTGGAAGGCAAGACGCTGCCGGCGGTGGCTGCCCTGGCCGCGCGCGGCGCATGAGCGTCGATCCGCGGGTGGACGGAGAAGAGCGTGCAACGCTCTTCTTCGACATGGACGGCACGCTGATCGATTCGGAAGTGGGCATCACCACCTGCATCGCCTATGCGCTGCAGAAGATGGATTACCCGGTGCCGCCGCAGGAAACGCTGCTGGGCTGGATCGGTCCGTCGCTGCGTACCACGTTCGCGCCGCTGTTCGGTGATGCCGAACGGGTGGAGCAGGCCGTGGCCTTCTATCGCGAGCGTTTCGACGTGGAAGGCTGGCGCGAGCATACGATCTACCCGGACATCGAAGCGGTGGTACGCGCGCTGCACGCACGCGGCCATCGCCTTGCGGTGGTCACCGCCAAGAACGAGCCGCATGCCCGCCGCATCGTCGAGCATCTGCCGTTCGGTGGCCTGTTCGAGGACGTGATCGGTTCAACCCCGGATGGCTCGCGCAGCAGCAAGCCGCAGCTGGTGGGCGAGGCGCTGCATCGCCTGCAGCTGGCGCCGGAACGCTGCTGGATGATCGGCGACCGCCGCATGGACATCGAGGGCGCCCGTCACCACGGGCTGCGCAGTGTGGGCGTGCTGTGGGGCTTTGGTGGCGAGCAGGAGCTGACCGAGGCCGGTGCCGGGCAGCTGGCCCGTGATCCGGCGCAGCTGCTGGCCTTGCTCGCCTGAGTTGGACGATCCCGCGCGCCGGGCCTTGCCCGGCGGCGTTTCCGCTGCCATCGACCAGCGTATGTCCGGAACATGTCCATGCGATGTCCCGCAGAGTCAGGCAGCACAAGGCTGTAACCGTATACATGGGACGTGAAGGATGTGCTAATTTCCGTCCTTTAACGGGAGAGGCCCATCCATCATGTTCGAGCGTCAGCGTCGCACCAAGATCCTTGCCACCCTCGGTCCGGCTACCGATCCGCCGGGCGTGCTGGAGGATCTGTTCCGCGCCGGCGTCAACGTGGTGCGCCTCAACTTCAGCCACGGTGACCCGTCCGGCCAGGCCAAGCGTGCCGCCGATGTGCGCGCCGCCGCGCAGCGCGTGGGTGTGGAAGTGGGCATCCTGGCAGACCTGCCGGGCCCGAAGATCCGCATCGAGCGCTTCGCCGAGGGCAAGGTGCATCTCAAGGCCGGTGACCGCTTCGACCTGATCGCCAGCACCGATGCCGGCCCCGGCGATGCCACCCAGGTGGGCGTGAGCTACCTCGGCCTGCCGCAGGACGTGACCGCCGGTGACGTGCTGCTGCTCGACGACGGCCTGATGCAGCTGCAGGTGGTGGAAGTGCAGGGCGAGCGCATCATCAACACCGTGCTCAACGATGGTCCGTTGTCCGATCGCAAGGGCCTGAACAAGCAGGGCGGTGGCCTGTCGCTGGGCGCGCTGACCGAGCGCGACAAGGAACTGATCGGCATCGTCGCCAAGATCGGCGTGGATTTCATCGCCGTATCGTTCTGCCGCAATGCGCAGGACATGAACGATGCGCGCGAGATCGCCGAATCGCACGGCTGCTACGCCGCGCTGGTGTCCAAGATCGAGCGCACCGAGGCCATCGAGAACCTGGAAGAGATCGTCGACGCCAGTGACGTGGTGATGGTGGCGCGTGGCGACCTCGGCGTGGAAATCGGCGATGCCGAACTGCCGGGCCTGCAGAAGAAGATCATCAAGGCCTCGCTGGCGCAGAACAAGGTGGTGATCACCGCTACCCAGATGCTGCAGTCGATGGTCGAAAGCCCGATCCCGACCCGTGCCGAAGTGCTGGACGTGGCCAACTCGGTCATCGACGGTACCGATGCGGTGATGCTGTCGGCCGAAACCGCCGCCGGTGCGTATCCGGTCAAGGCGGTCGAAGCGATGGCGCGCATCTGCCTGGGCGCCGAGCGCCAGTTCCAGACCGAGACCGACTTCGGCGCTTCGCCGCGCAACCTGGAACGTGCCGACCAGGCCATTGCCATGGCCACCATGTTCCTGTCCCAGCACGTGGGCGTGCGCGCGATCGTGGCGATGACCGAATCCGGTGGCACCGCGCGCTACCTGTCGCGTTTCCGTGCCTCGGCACCGGTGTTCGCGGTCACCCGCCACGACGGCGCCCGCCGGCAGATGGCGCTGATGCGCGATGTGTTCCCGATCAACTTCGACAGCCGGGGCTTCACCCCGCGCGAAGCCGCACGCGGCAGCATCCGCCTGCTGGTGGAGGGCGGCATGCTGCAGGCCGGCGACCGTGTGGTGTTCACCAGCGGTGAGCACATGGAAACCCACGGCGCGACCAATACCCTGCGCCTGCTGGAAGTGGGCGAAGACGGCCGCGCCAGCGGTCTGGGCGACCTGTAAGAGGTGGCCACATCGGGTCGGAGCCGCGGGCGCGGATCCGACCCGGGGTCAGATCCCCGAAAGGGGCTCTGACCCGATCCGGCAGGACATTTCCTGTCCCGCACAGACAGTGGAACCGGTTCCATCCGAGCCTCCACGTCGGGGCAACGGATAGCGGGGCTATACTTACGTTTTTCCCGCACCCGCCACAGGAAGTACATGAGCATCGAACAGCTGGCTGAAACCGCCCAGGCCATGGTTGCCCCGGGCAAGGGCATCATCGCGATCGACGAATCCACCGGTACCATCGCCAAGCGCTTTGCCAGCGTAGGCATCGAGAACACCGAAGAGAACCGTCGCGCCTACCGCGAACTGCTGCTGACCACGCCGAAGCTCAACGAGCACATTTCCGGCGCCATCCTGTACGACGAGACCATCCGCCAGTCGACCAAGGACGGCGTGCCGTTCGCCAAGTACATGTCCGACCACGGCATGATCCCGGGCATCAAGGTGGACAAGGGTGCGCACCCGCTGGCCGGCTGCCCGGGCGAGCTGGTCACCGAGGGCCTGGACGGCCTGCGTGAGCGCCTGCAGGAGTACTACAAGCTGGGCGCGCGCTTCGCCAAGTGGCGTGCGGTCATCAACATCGGCGAGAGCATTCCGTCGGGCACCTGCATCGAGTCCAACGCGCATGCGCTGGCCCGCTACGCCGCGCTGTGCCAGGAATGCGGCCTGGTGCCGATGGTCGAGCCGGAAGTGATCATGGACGGCGAGCACGACATCGAGACCTGCTACGAAGTCACCGAAGCCACCCTGCGTTCGCTGTTCGACGCGCTGTACCAGCAGAACGTGCTGCTGGAAGGCACCATCCTGAAGGCTTCGATGGTCATCTCCGGCAAGGGCTGCGACGAGCAGGCCGATGTCGAGGAAGTGGCCGAGTCGACCGTGATGTGCCTGAAGAGCACCGTGCCGGCGATCCTGCCGGGCGTGGTGTTCCTGTCCGGTGGCCAGAGCGATGAGCAGTCCACCGCCCACCTCAACGCCATGAACCAGATGGGCAACCTGCCGTGGCCGCTGAGCTTCTCTTATGGCCGTGCCATGCAGCAGGCGGCACTGAAGCTGTGGGCCAAGGACATGAAGGGCAACTACGCCGCAGCACAGAAGACCGTCTACGAGCGCGCCAAGGAAAACGGCCAGGCCGCGCTGGGCAAGTGGAACGGCTGATCCGTCGTTGCGCAGCATGAACTGAACAAGGCAGCGCCGGCATCACGCCGGCGTTTGCTTTTGCCGGTATCGTTGCCGCCTCCCGCACGCCAGGCCAGTGCGTGGGGCATACATGGAAGGCCAAGGAGAAAAAACATGCGTATCACCGCAATCACGCTGGCCGTTGCCACGGTGCTGGCTGTCGGCGGCTGCAACCGGATGGGCGGCAGCACGGACGTGGGCAAGGCCCCCTCGCTGGAGTTCGACAAGCCGGTCTCCGGCGAAATCACCTCGCGCAGCGGCGTCAATTTCAACGATGGCAGCCACCATCAGCTGTACCAGCTGAAGCTGGAAGACAAGCAACTGGTCGGCATCACGTTGACTGGTGCGCTGCGCGGCTCGATCGCCGTGTTCAACAATGGCGTGCTGGTGGCCAGCAGCAACTCGGGCTACGAGCGCGGCAACGACGTCTCGCTGGCGTTCCGCGCCAACGGCACTGGCAGCTACCAGGTGGCCATCAATGCCGACGGGCCCTCCGCCTTCGGTCCGTACCGCCTGCGCGCCGAGAAACTGGTGCCGTATGACGGCAAGCCGATGGTGGCCGAAGGTGAGATCGCCGACCTGCTGGTCTCCAAGTCGCAGGATTACACCCTGCAGGTGGACAAGGCGGGCATGTACGAAATCCGCCTGGAATCGAAGGCGTTCGATACGGTGCTGAAGCTGGATGGCAACGGCGTCCAGTCGGAGAACGACGATGGCGGTGATGACACCAATTCGCGCATTGGCATGCCGCTGGAACCGGGCAAGTACACCCTGCGCGTGCGCAGCCTGGATGAAGACAGTACCGGCGCTTTCAAACTGACGGCCAAGCGCACCGAGCTGCCGGCCAACATGGTCATGCGTGATGGCACCTCCCTGCCGAACAACGGCAGTGTCTTCGCCATGCTCGATGGCGAAGGCCGCCGCCGCTTCCTGCTGAGCCTGCCGCGTGCGGCCGATGTGCGCCTGGACGCCATTTCCAGCCAGGTGGATACGGTACTGCGCGTGGTCGGCGGCGACGTGGAGCTGGTCAATGACGATGGTGGCAACGGCACCAACGCACGCGTGGAAGAATCGCTGCCGGCCGGCCACTACACCGTGGACGTGTCCAGCCTCAGCGATGAAGCGGGCATGGTGGAAGTACGCGTGCAGATCGACGGCGCCGCTTCGGCCGCGGCATCAGCTGCTGCTACGGCGGCCGCCGACGCTGCCGCTGAAGCGACGGACTGACGCCGCCACGAGGACGCAAACGAAAAGGCCGGGCAATGCCCGGCCTTTTTTTTCCACGTCCGTCGTTGTTTCAATGCGCCGGCACGAAGCCGGTATCGCCCAAGGGCGACAGCAGCGAACCGCGCCCGCTGTCGGCGACCTGGCCTGCGGCCGACAGTGCCTGCTGGTAGGCCTTGGCGGTCGCCGTGTTGAACGCCACCAGCACGATCCGCATCGGCTGGGCGTGGCTGCGCTGCCAGGCGAGTGTTTCGGTGACCGCGATCTGTGCGGCCTGGTACAGCGGATAGCCATACACACCGCAGCTGATGGCCGGGAACGCGATCGACTGCAGGTTCAGTGATTCGGCCAGCTGCAGCGACTTCCAGTAGCAGTTCGCCAGCAATGCCGGTTCGTCGCGCTGGCCGTCGTGCCAGACCGGACCGACCGTATGCAGTACGTGCCGTGCCGGAAGCGCATAGGCATCGGTTGCGCGCACCTCACCGGTCGGGCAGCGCACACCGGGGCGCAGCTCCGGCAGACGCTCGCACTCGGCCAGCAGGCCAGGGCCGGCCGCACGATGGATGGCGCCGTCGACACCGCCGCCACCGAGCAGTGATTCATTGGCCGCGTTGACGATCGCATCCACCGCCAGGGCCGTAATGTCGCCCTGCCACACTTCGATCTTCATGCGTCCGTCTCCTGCCTGTAGTTGTTGCGCGCCGTGCCCACGCTGGCTGCACCCGCATCTTGCGGGACAGGGCATCGATGCTGCGTCATGACCGTCTCATGCACTGCGATCCGCGCTGTTCATGCACGATGGCCGGCGGCGCCTTCACGCAGGCTGAAGCGAGCGCCGCACGCGGCAAAACGAAAGTTTTCGGGGTGAATCTCTTATGATTTCTGGGGAAAGCTGTCCGCTTCCGTCGGCAATACCCAGACAGGATCACCCAAATAGCAAACGCCCACCGCGAGGGTGGGCGTCATCCTGCTGTCATCGACAACGCGGCGATCAGGGCAGACCGGCCAACCAGTCGTCGTCCGAACCTTCATTGACGTCGGCGAACAGCGGCGTGGAGAAGTAGCGTTCACCGGTGTCCGGCAACATCGCCAGGATCACCGCGCCCGGTTCGGCGCGATCTGCCACGTCCAGTGCGCTCGCAACCGTGGCACCGGCGGAGATGCCGACGAAGATGCCTTCCTCCGCCGCCAGCCGGCGGGCGGTGGCGATCGCGCGGTCATCTTCCACCGTCACCAGTTCGTCCACCACATTGCGGTTGAGCACATCGGGCACGAAGTCCGGGGTCCAGCCCTGGATCTTGTGCGGCTTCCAGTCATCGCCCTTCAGCAAGGCGGCGCCGGCCGGCTCGGTGGCGATGATGCGGGTGTCCGGGCGGGCGACCTTCAGTACTTCGCCGACGCCGGTCAAGGTGCCGCCGGTTCCCCAGCCACTCAGGAAGTAGTCCAGCCGCTTGCCGGCGAAATCACGCAGGATCTCCGCGGCGGTGGTGTTGCGGTGGTAGGCCGGGTTGGCCGGGTTGGCGAACTGGCTGGCCAGGAACCAACCGTGTTCCTCGGCCAGCTCGCGCGCCCTGCGCACCATGCCGCTGCCGCGCTCGGCGGCCGGGGTCAGGATGACCTTCGCGCCGTAGGCCCGCATCAGCTTGCGGCGTTCCACCGAGAAGGTCTCGACCATGGTCGCCACGAACTTGTAGCCGCGTGCGGCCGCCACCATCGCCAGGGCGACGCCGGTGTTGCCCGAGGTGGCTTCGACGATGGTGTCGCCCGGCTTGAGCAGGCCACGCTGTTCGGCATCGAGGATGATCGCCAGCGCCAGGCGATCCTTCACCGAGCCGCCCGGATTGAAGGACTCGACCTTGGCGTACAGGGTCACGCCCTGCGGCGCCAGTCGCTGCAGCTTGACGATGGGGGTGTTGCCGATGGTGTCGAGGATGGAGTCGTACAGGGCCATGGGAGCGCTCCAGGAACAGGCCGCGCCGGGCTCGGCGGGCGGAAAGGAAGTGGGCTGGCTGTTCAGGCCAGCGGCTGCCGGCTGACCGTAGCGCCGGCATATGACGCCCGGAAATGACCAGATACCTTTCTTAAACAACCTTTGGTTATAAGCTGGTGACGGCAATTGACCCTAGAGTGGACCTCCGCCCCCACATCGCCCGCCTGCCATGACGCTGACCCAGCTGCGCTACCTGGTTGCCATCGCCGACGCCGAGCTGAACATCACGCTCGCCGCCTCGCGCGTGCATGCCACCCAGCCTGGGCTGTCCAAGCAGCTCAAGCAGCTGGAGGACGAACTGGGCTTCCTGCTGTTCGTACGCAAGGGGCGCAGCCTGGAGTCGGTCACCCCGGCTGGCACCGAAGTGATCAGCCGCGCCCGCGCGGTGCTGTCCGAGGCCAACAACATCCGCACCTACGCGGCCAACCAGCGTCGCGAGAGCCAGGGCCAGCTGATCCTGACCACCACCCACACCCAGGCGCGTTTCGTGCTGCCGCCGGCGGTGGCGCGCATCAAGCAGGCCTATCCCCAGGTCAGCGTGCACCTGCAGCAGGCCGGTGAGGCCGATGCGCTGGACCGGCTGAACCAGGGCGATGCCGATATCGCGATCATCAGTACCGCCGGCAGTGAACCCAGCGATGGCATCGCCGTGCCGCTGTTCCGCTGGCGGCGGCTGGTGGTGGTGCCCAAGGGCCATCCGCTGGATCGCGCCGGGCGCGCACCGGACCTGGCGGCATTGTCACGCCAGCCGTTGATCAGCTACGAATCCTCGACCCGGCCCAACTCCTCGTTGCAGCGCGCCTTTGCCGCGCAGAGCCTGGTACCCGATCTGGCGCTGACGGCGCTGGATGCGGACCTGATCAAGACTTATGTGCGTACGGGTCTGGGGGTAGGTCTGCTGGCCGAGATGGCGATCAGCGCCAACGACGAGGATCTGCGGGTATGGCCAGCGCCGGCGCCGATCACCGAGTGCGTCGCCTGGGCGGTGCTGCCGCGCGACCGGGTGCTGCGCGACTACGCGCTGGAGTTGGTGCATGTGCTGGCCCCGCAGATCGATCCGCGCGACCTGCGGCGGGTGCTGGATGGCAACCAGGCCGCGTCTTGGCCGGTGCCGCCGACCTGGGAATCGCTGACCCAGACCATCACGGTGTGAGGTTGGTCGAGCAGGGCTGCGCCCTGCACCTGCTACGACATTCAAGCAACAACAACGGCAACAGCAACGGCAACAGCAACGGCAACAGCAACAGCGGGCATTCCGTGGGATGGCGGGGCGGTGTGGGTAGGCAGGACACGCCGTAAACCCGTCCTTGGGGGCTCGATGGCGCCATCCATGGCGCCAACGGTCCTGCCTACCCCCACCGCCCCGCCTCTGACAGATTCCGGCGGCCGTTGGCAGGTGTCGACCTTGGTCGACACGGTAGATCCACGCGATGCGTGGATGAATCTCCATGGAAATCGAATGTTTCGACAATTGATCGAAGAGCATCCACGCATGGCGTGGATCTACCGCAGATCGCGGAAAACTGTCGAAGGCGGGGTGGGTCCGGTTGCGGGGGCGTGAGCCGCATGGATGCGGCGACCGAGCTTACATGGACGTACTTGCAGCGGCCCCCGCAACCGGACCCACCCCGCCTACCCACAGGAAGCCAGCTTTTGATGTTGCTTCGGCTCTTGCCGTGGACGTGGCCTCTGCGGGTGCAGGGCGCAGCCCTGCCGATAAACCCCCTCCTGCGACGGTTCGTCGCACGGTGCCTTCTGGAGGCACCTCTACACTAGCGCGGTGATCCGTACCGGCTGCCTGCGTCGAACCCTGCTCCAGCTCGCCTTCATCGCGACGCTGTTGATGGTGCTTGCGCCGCTGGTCAGCCGTGCGCTGCAGCAGCAGCCGATGGACCATGCGGCGACGGCGGGCATGGACCACGCGGCCATGGGCCATGACATGCACGAGATGGCCATGGCCGGGCACGATGACCATGCTGCTGCGCCAGCAGCCCCCAGCCCGCCCGCCGATCCGCACGCCATGCACGGGGAGGCCTGCGAGTACTGCGTGCTGGCCATGCGCCTGCTGCCGTGGCTGGCCGTGCTGGTGCTTCTGCTGCCCTTGCTGTGGCGGCCGAAGCCGATGTTCCCATGGTCGCAGCCGCGACTGCCGCTGCTGCATTGGCCGGCACATGCCGCGCGTGGACCGCCGCTGATCTCCAGCGTCCGCTGATTTTCCTATCGAATCCGCCGCACGAGGCCTGCAAGGGCGTCGTGCGCGCGTGCGTACCTTGGAGCTGTTTCCATGAAAATGACTTTCCCCGCTGCGGGCGCCCGTGCGCGCCTGCCGTTTGCGCTTGGTGCTGCCCTGGCTGCCCCCTTCGCCCATGCCGCGCCCGCCGAAGAAGCGCGGACGCTGGATACGCTGGTGGTCACCGCCGCCGCGCCGTCCTCGCCGCTGCATTGGGTGACCGATCCGCGCCTGCCGCGGCAGCCTGTGCCAGCCAGCGATGGCGCCGATTACCTGAAGACCGTTCCCGGCTTCTCCGCCATCCGCAACGGCGGCACCAACGGCGACCCGGTGCTGCGTGGCATGTTCGGTTCGCGTCTGAACATCCTCAGCAACGATGGCAATCTGATTGGCGCGTGTCCCTCTCGCATGGACAACCCGCTGTCCTACATATCGCCGGAGAGCTTTGACCGGCTGACCATCATCAAGGGCCCGCAGAGCGTGCGCTGGGGTGCGGGTGCCTCTGCGGGCACCGTGCGTTTCGAGCGTGATACCCCGCGTTTCGATGCGCCCGGGCTGCGTGCCGATGCCAGTGCGCTGGTCGGCTCACGCAATCGCAACGACCAGGTGCTGGACCTGACCCTGGGCAATCCAACGGGCTACGTGCGTGCCAGCGGCAATCGCTCCGAAGCCGATGACTACAAGGACGGCAACGGCGATGTGGTTCCGTCGAAATGGCGCAAGTGGAATGGCGACGTAGCGGTGGGTTGGACGCCTGACGCCGATACCCTGTTGGAGGTCTCCGCCGGTGCCGGCGATGCGATCGCACGTTACGCGGGGCGCGGCATGGATGGTGCCGCGTTCGAACGCACCAGTTACGCCGCACGCTTCGAGAAGCGCAATCTGCCCGGGGCGTGGGACACGCTGCAGGCGAACGTGTACTACAACGAAGCCGACCACGTGATGGACAACTACACGCTGCGTACGCCGAACCCACACAGCATGATGCCGATGCCGATGGCGTCGAACGTGGATCGCCGCACGCAGGGCGGGCGCATCAGCGCCGAATGGCGCTGGCAGGACGTGCAGCTGGTGGCCGGCATCGACGGCGAAGACAGCCGGCATCGCGGCCGCATGGGCATGGGGCGCGATACCTACAAGCAGGCGGACTGGAACACCGACGCCGATTTCCGCCGCTACGGTGCATTCACCGAACTGACCCTTGGCGTGGACACCGGGCAGCGTTGGATCGGCGGGCTGCGCATCGATCGCGCCAGCGTGCGCGATGCGCGTGCCGACATCGGCGGCATGATGATGGCCATGCCCAATCCCACCGCCGGCCAGCGCCGCAGGGAATGGCTGGGCAGTGGTTTCCTGCGCTACGAACAGGACCTTGCCGACGGCCTGACCTGGTATGCCGGGCTGGGCCACAGCCAGCGCATGCCCGACTACTGGGAACTGTTCTCGCCCGATCAGGGGCCGGCAGGTGCGGTGAACGCGTTCGCTGGCATCCAGCCCGAGCGCACCACCCAGCTCGACGTCGGCCTGCAATACAAGGGCCCGCGCGTGCAGGCCTGGGTCTCGGCCTATGCGGGGCAGATCCAGGACTACATCCTGTTCACCTATCGCGGCAGCGGCATGATGGGCATGAGCCAGGCTGACAATGTGCAGGCGCGCATCGCCGGTGCCGAGGCCGGCCTGCAGCTGCGGCTGGACGAGCAATGGAAGCTGGCGGGCACCCTGGCCTATGCCTGGGGCGAGAACCGCGATCAGCATCGACCGTTGCCGCAGATGCCGCCGCTGGAAGCACGCTTGAGCGCTGACTGGGAAGGCCAGCGCTGGAGTGCCGGTGCGCTGGTGCGCGCGGTCACCCATCAGCATCGGGTCGCGGACGGGCAGGGCAACGTGGTCGCGCAGGACCTCGGGCCGAGCAGCGGCTTTGCCACGCTGGCGCTCAACGCGGCCTATCGTTTCAGTTCGCAGCTGCAGCTCAGCGCCGGTGTCGACAACCTGTTCGACCGTGCCTACAGCGAGCATCTGAACCTGGCCGGCAGCGCCGACTTCGGCTTCCCCGCTGACCCTGTGCGCATCAATGAGCCCGGCCGCAGCCTGTGGATGAAGGTGAACTACCGGTATTGATCCGCCGGGCATGGCCCGGCGCTACCGGTGCGCCGGGCAAAGAAGGCCTGCGTCCAAAGAAAACGGGGTCGGATCCCCGCCAGGTTCCGACCCCGCCCGGCGCCCTCGGCCAGGCCCCTCGACTGTACGACGGCATCGCCCCTGGCGGGATGGCCTGATACATCCCGACATACGCCGACACTGCGTCGGTGCCCCCTGCATGGAATGGGCACACGGCGCTATCGCAGCCCCCGTTCCACGCCGGTAAACGCTTGGCACATACCGCTTTTGCGGGGCCTTGCCTACACTCGGCGGCCGTGTACCACTCAGGACGCTTCATGTTGGCTCGTATCGCTTCGACCCTGGCCCTTGGCCTCAGCCTGGCCGTGCTGGCCGGGTGCGCAGGCAAACAGGAGGCCGCCGCGCGTCGGCAGGGCGAAGCCGTGCCGGTCACCGCGCAGGTCGTGCAGGCGGTGCAGTGGAACGACACGCTGCAGGCGCTGGGCACGGCCAAGGCGCGCGAGTCGATCAGCGTGACCGCCAAGGTGAGCGAGATCGTCGAGCGCGTGCACTTTGAAAGTGGCCAGCAGGTCGCCGCCGGTGCGCCCCTCGTGACACTGCGCGGGCAGGCCCAGGAGGCCGCATTGGTGCAGGCGCAGGCGACCTTCCGCGAAGCCGACCAGCTGTACAAGCGCCAGCGCGAACTGGCGGCACAGCGGTTGGTATCCAGTGCGACCCTGGACACGCAGAAGTCGATCCGCGACGCCGCCGAAGCGCGGGTGGCACAGATGCAGTCGGACATCGGCGACCGTCGCGTGCGCGCGCCGTTCGCCGGCGTACTTGGCATCCGCCAGATCAGCCCGGGCACGCTGCTGACGCCGACCACGGTGATCGCCACCCTTGACGACGTCGAGCGCATGCACGTCGATTTCCAGGTGCCGGAAGTGGAACTGGCGTCGCTGACCACCGGCGACAAGGTGCAGGCCACCAGCGTGGCCTGGCCGGGCCGCACCTTCGAGGGCGAGGTCAGCACCATCGATGCACGCATCGACCCGGCCACCCGTGCGGTGACCGTGCGTGCCGACTTCGCCAATGGCGACCATGCGCTGCGGCCGGGCATGCTGCTCGACGTGCGCCTGTTCCATCCTGATCGACCGGCCCTGGTGGTGCCGGAAATCGCGGTGGTGCAGGTCGGTCGCGACAGCTTCATGTACCGCATCAAGGCCGATGACACCGTCGAACGCGTGGACGTGGTCACCGGTGCACGCCGCGCCGGCGTGGTCGAGATCAAACAGGGCCTGCAGGCAGGCCAGCGCATCGTGGTGGACGGCACCGGCAAGCTGCGGGCGGGCCTGAAGGTGGCAGCCTCCGACGCCGCGCCCGCCAGCGGCGCGCAGCCGGCGACGATTGAAGCACCTGCAGCCGCCGAGGGTCACGGCGGATGAAGCTGTCCGACATCTCCATCCAGCGGCCGGTGTTTGCCGTGGTGATGAGCCTGTTGCTGCTGGTGCTGGGCGTGATGTCCTTCACCCGGTTGACGCTGCGCGAACTGCCGGCCATCGACCCACCGATCGTTTCGGTCTCGGTGGATTACACCGGCGCCTCGGCAGCGGTCATCGAGAGCCGCATCACCCAGGTGCTGGAAGACGCGCTGGCCGGCATCGAAGGCATCGATACGATCAACGCGCGCAGCACCAACGGCCGCTCGCAGGTCAGCATCGAATTCACCTCCAACCGTGACATCGAAGCGGCGGCCAACGACGTGCGCGACGCGGTCAGCCGCGTGGCCGACCGCATGCCCGAGGAGGCACGGCCACCGGAGATCGCCAAGGTCGAGAGCGATGCCGACCCGATCATCTGGTTCAACATGGTCTCCTCGACCATGGATACGCTGGAACTGAGCGACTACGCCGACCGCTACGTGGTCGACCGCTTCTCCAGCCTCGATGGCGTGGCCCAGGTCCGCATCGGTGGCCGCCAGCGCTATGCGATGCGCATCTGGCTGGACCGCGACCAGCTGGCCGCACGTGGGCTGACCACCGGCGATGTGGAAACCGCGCTGCGCAACGAGAACGTGGAACTGCCGGCCGGCCGCATCGAATCCACCGACCGCGATTTCACCCTGCGCGTGGAGCGCAACTACATCAAGCCGGAAGACTTCGCGACCATCCCGCTGGGCAAGGGCAGTGATGGCTATGTGGTGCGCATGGGCGATGTGGCGAAGATCGAGCTGGCCTCGGCCGAGCGTCGCGCCTACTACCGCAGCAACGGCGAGCCCGGCATCGGCCTGGGCATCGTCAAGACCTCCACTGCCAATTCGCTGGATGTGGCGCGCACCGCGCGCGCCGAGGCCGAACGTGTCGCGCTGACCCTGCCCAAGGGCACGCAGATCTTCGTTGCCTTCGACAACACCACCTTCATCGAGGCTGCCGTCGACCGCGTGTACGCCACCCTGGTGGAGGCGATGATCCTGGTGCTGGCGGTGATCTGGCTGTTCCTCGGCAGCTTCCGCGCGGCGTTGATTCCTGCGGTCACCGTGCCGGTATGCCTGGTGGCGGCATTCATCGCGCTGTACGCGTTCGATTTCTCGATCAACCTGCTGACCCTGCTCGCGCTGGTGCTGTGCATCGGCCTGGTGGTGGATGACGCGATCGTGGTGGTGGAAAACGTGCAGCGCCGCATCGACCTGGGCGAACCGCCGCTGGTGGCGTCCAAGCGGGGTACCGCGCAGGTGGCGTTCGCGGTGATCGCCACCACCGCCGTGCTGGTGGCGGTATTCCTGCCGGTCGGCTTCCTGGAAGGCAATACCGGGCGCCTGTTCCGTGAACTGGCGGTAGCCCTGGCCGCCGCTGTCGCGCTGTCGGCGTTCGTCGCGCTGACGCTGACGCCGATGATGGCCTCCAAGCTGCTCAAGCCGCATACCGGGCAGGCACCGCGCGGGCTGCACGGCTTCATCAACCGCAATCTGGAACGCCTGGCCGGCGCCTACGGCCGCGTGCTCGATCATCATGTCGATCGCACGTGGATCTACCTTCTGGTGATGGCCGCTGCGTTGGCGGCCAGCTGGCTGCTGATCAAAGTGCTGCCTTCGGAACTGGCCCCGGCCGAAGACCGTGGTTCGTTCCAGATCATGATCGACGGCCCGGAAGGCGCCGGCTACGACTACACCGTGCAGCAGGTGCAGCAGGTCGAAGCGCTGCTGGCACCGCATGTCGGCGCGGACAAGCCGATCGTGCGCGCCAACCCGCGCGTGCCCGGCGGCTTCGGTGCCAGCGAGGAAATGCACACTGGCCGCGTCAGCGTGTTCCTGCAGCCGTGGCGTCAGCGCAGCGAAGGCACGCCGGAAGTCGCCAACGAACTGCAGAAGGAACTGGACACCATCCGTGGCGTGCGCGTCCGTACCCAGGTCGGTGGCGGCCTGGTGCGCAGTGGCGGGCAGCCGTTCCAGATCGTGCTGGGTGGCCCGGAATACGCCGAGATCGCGCAGTGGCGCGACCGCATCCTGCTGCGCATGGCCGACAACCCCGGCCTGGTCGGCCCGGACTCGGACTACAAGGAAACCCGTCCGCAGATGCGGGTGAACATCGACCGCCAGCGTGCCGCCGACCTCGGCGTGCCTGTCACCGCGATTGGTTCGGCGCTGGAAACGATGATGGGCTCGCGCCGCGTCACCACCTTCGTCGACAACGGCGAGGAGTACGACGTGCTGGTGCAGGCCGGCCGTGATGGCCGCGCCAGCCCCGCCGATCTGGCCGCGATCCGCGTGCGTGCGACCTCCGGCGAGCTGGTGCCGTTGTCCAACCTGGTCACGCTGAGCGAAGTGGCCGAGGCCGGAACCCTGAACCGCTTCAACCGCCTGCGCTCGATCACCATCAGTGCCGGCCTGGCACCGGGTTATCCGCTGGGCGAGGCCATCGCCTGGGCCCAGCAGGTGACCGGCGAAGAGCTGCCGCAGTACGCGCAGGTGAACTGGAAGGGCGAATCGCGCGAGTACCAGAGTGCGGGCGGCGCGGTGCTGCTGACCTTCGCCATGGCCCTGCTGGTGGTGTACCTGGTGCTGGCCGCGCAGTTCGAGAGCTTCATCCACCCGCTGACGATCATGCTGACCGTGCCGCTGGGCGTGCTCGGCGCGCTGGTTGGCCTGTGGCTGAGTGGCGGCACGGTGAACCTGTTCAGCCAGATCGGCATCGTCATGCTGGTCGGCCTGGCGGCCAAGAACGGCATCCTGATCGTCGAATTCGCCAACCAGCTGCGCGACGATGGCCGCAGCGTGCGCGAAGCGATCATCGAATCGGCGATGGTGCGCCTGCGTCCGATCCTGATGACTTCGATCGCCACCGTGGTCGGCGCCATCCCGCTGGTGGTGGCCGGTGGCCCGGGCTCGGCCAGCCGTGGCACCATCGGCATCGTGATCATCTTCGGCGTCACCCTGTCCACCTTCCTGTCGCTGTTCGTGGTGCCGGCGTTCTACGCGCGGCTGGCCCCGTACACCCGCTCGCCGGAGGCGGTGAAACGCGAGCTGGAGAAGCAGGAGGCCGACTCGCCGTCGGTGGGTGGTCATGCCTGAGCCGGCGCGGATCCTGCACGGCGCAGGCTTCCTGCTGCGCCCCTGGCGCAGTGATGACCTGCAGTCGCTGCTGCATCACGCCAACGACGCGGACGTCTCGCGTGGCCTGCGTGACCGCTTCCCGTATCCCTACACCCGCGAGGATGGCGAAGCCTTCCTGGGCGGGCGCGTACTGGCGCCAGGCACGCTGAACCTGGCCATCGAGATAGAGGGCCAGGCCTGTGGCAGCGTTGGCGCCCAGCAGGGCGTGGCCGAGCGCGGGCATACCGCGGAACTGGGCTACTGGCTCGGCCAGGCTCATTGGGGGCAGGGCCTGATGACCGCTGTGGTCGGCCTGTTCGCACCCTGGGTGATGGATGAGCTTGGCCTGTTCAGGCTGCAGGCCACGGTCGTCGACTTCAACCTGGGCTCGGCCCGGGTACTGGAAAAGAACGGTTTCCAGGAGGAGGGCGTGGAGCGCTGCGCCGTCTACAAGCGCGGCGTCCTGCATGACCTGCGCCGCTTCGCCCGGGTACGCAGGCAGCTTCCGTAACAGGCCGCCAGGCACGGCCCGGCGCTACCGTGGGGGGCACGGTCATTGCCGGTCGCCGGGCATGGCCCGGCGCTACCCGTGGTGCGGCCGGCATACCCGGTAGCGCCGGCCCATGCCCGGCGGAGAACACGCCCCCACATCCGGCGCTATCGCAGCGACCTTCGATCAGGGAGAATCGACCGGTCCCTTCCAGCCGACGGGACGTCCTCACAACCCGCCGACTGGAGAGAGCGCGCGTGGAAGCTACCGTACATTTCATCAACAGCATCATCTGGAGCAAGGCGCTGATCTTCATGTGCCTGGCCGCCGGCCTGTTCTTCAGCCTGCGCACCCGCTTCATGCAGATCCGTGGTTTCGTCGAGATGTGCCGCCTCACCGTGTCCGGTGAGAAGTCCGACGCCGGCGTGTCCTCGTTCCAGGCCCTGGCCATGTCGATGGCCGGCCGCATGGGCATCGGCAACATCGCCGGCGTGGCCACCGCCATCGCCTTCGGCGGCCCCGGCGCGATCTTCTGGATGTGGGTGATGGGCTTCCTCGGCGCCTCCACCTCGTATGTGGAATGCACCCTGGCGCAGATCTACAAGACCAAGGATGCCGAAGGCCGCTACCGCGGTGGCCCGGCCTATTACATCGAAAAAGCGATGGGCCTGAAGTGGTATGCCATGGCTTTCGCCATCGCCACGATCATCGCCGCCGGTTTCCTGATGCCCGGCGTGCAGGCCAACGCGATCGCCGACAGCGTCATCAACGCCTGCCGCGGTACCGCGCTGTGCGGTCCGCTCGATGGCCAGGCCTTCGGCATGGAATCGGCGCAGGCGCTGAAGCTGGGCATCGGCATCGTCGTCGCCCTGCTGCTGGGCGTGGTGATCTTTGGTGGCGTCAAGCGCATCGCCAACTTCGCCGAAGTGGTGGTGCCGTTCATGGCCGCCGGCTTCATCCTGATGGCCATCGTCATCATGATCATCAACTACGACCGCGTGCCGGAAATGTTCGGCATCATCTTCAAGAGCGCGTTCGGTACCCATGCCGCGTTCGGCGCGATGATGGGCCTGGCGGTGGAGTGGGGCATCAAGCGCGGCATCTACGCCAACGAGGCCGGCCAGGGCTCGGGTCCGCACGCTGCGGCGGCCTCGGAGGTCTCGCACCCGGCCAAGCAGGGCTACGTGCAGGCGTTCGCCATCTACTTCGACACCATGATGGTGTGCACCGCCACCGCCTTCCTGATCCTGGCCAGCGGCACCTACAACGTGTATTCGCCGGTCGCCGGCGCTGCGCCGATCTTCCAGGGCCTGGCCGGGATTCCCGAAGGTGCGGGCTACGCGCAGGCGGGTGTGGAAGCGGTGCTGCCGGGCTGGGGCTCGGCCTTCGTGTCGGTGGCGATCTTCTTCTTCGCCTTCACCACGATCATGGCCTATTACTACATGGCCGAAACCAACCTGACCTACGTCAACCACAACAAGCGCCGGCCGCTCACCGTGCTGCTGCTGCGCCTGGGCATCATCGGCATGGTGGTGTTCGGTGCCTTCCACAACGCCACCCTGGCCTGGGCGCTGGGTGATATCGGCGTGGGCCTGATGGCCTGGCTGAACATCATCGCCATCCTCATCGTGCAGAAGCCGGCCATGCTGGCCCTGCGCGATTACGAACGACAGAAGAAGCTCGGTCTCGACCCGATCTTCGACCCCGATGCCCTGGGCATCAAGAACGCCGATTTCTGGCGTCAACGCAAGCTGGAGTTGTCCCGTAGTGAATGATCCCTGGAAGAATGCCCGCCGCCCGTCGTCGCGACCGCCGCGGGCCACCCCGCTGCCACCGCGTGAGGGCGGCACCCCGCCACCGCCGGGGCGGGGCAACGACGAACTTCGCCTGTATGGCTGGAACGCGGTGCAGGCGCTGTTCGCCAAGCGTCCGCAGGCGCTGCGCAAGCTGTACCTGGTGGAATCGCTGATTCCGCGCATGCAGCCGGTGCTGAAGTGGTGCGTGGCCAACCGCGTGGGCTATCGCGTGGTGGAGGAGGGCGACCTCAACAAGCTGGCTGCCACCACCCACCATGAAGGCCTGGTGGCCGACGTGCTGCGCGCGCCGGTGTTGCCGCTGGCGCAGTGGCTGGCCGAACTGGGCGAAGGCCCGGCGCTGGCACTGTGGCTGGATGGCGTCGGTAATCCGCACAACTTCGGTGCGATCCTGCGCTCTGCCGCGCATTTCGGGGCCAAGGCGCTGCTGCTGCCGGCCAGCAGTACGCTGGCGCTGTCCGGCGCGGCCGCACGCGTGGCCGAGGGCGGCGCAGAGTCGGTGCCGCTGGTGCAGTTGCCTGAGGATGCAGAAGCTATGGCGCAGCTGCGCGCGGCCGGTTTCGGCCTCGCCGCGACCCTGGTCGAGGGTGGCGATGACGTGTTCCGCGCGTCGTTGCCGGCCCGCCTGGTCTACGTGATGGGCGCGGAAAGCGAAGGCATGGATCGCGGCCTGGCCAGCCAGTGTGACCAGCAGCTGTCGATTCCCGGCAGTGGCGCGGTTGAAAGCCTGAATGTCGCTTCCGCCACGGCCGTGTTGCTGGCGCAGTGGGTCAGCCAGCGCGGCTGATGGGCGTGTCTGCGGGCACCGGAAACCGGTGCCCGCACAGCGCAGTTCCAGGCCGAACGGGACTTCCCGGCAGCCGGGCAACGTCTGGCGGTTTTCCTGGCAGTGCCATGCGCAAAGCATGCATGACGAATTGAAAGTTTCCTTATTGGTGTGCCGTTCCCGGCGACGCAGGGTGGAAGTCCATCCAACGTCGTACAGGAGCGGTTCCCATGCATCATCCTCCTCGCAGTGCGGTGCGTGTCTGCCTGGTACTGGCACTCAGTGCGCTTGCCGCCGTTTCCGCGCAGGCCAACGAGCGCACGCTCGACGGCGTCAACTTCACCGGCCCGCTGATCACACCCAATCCTGCCGGCATGCCGGCGGGTCACTGGTACGTCGAACCCTATCTGGTGCGGGTCGACAGTTCCTCGTCCTTCGACCACAACGGCGACCGCCAGCGCAGCAGCGAACGCAGCGGCGCGTGGGCGATGGTGGTGCCCATCGCATACGGCTTCAGCGAACGGGTGACCGGCCAGGTCAACCTGAGTGCATCACGCGCCGAATCCGGCAACGCACGCAGCCGAGGCTTCCGCGCCGGTGATACCACCGCGCGCCTGCAATACCTGTTGCAGGCCCCCAGCGCCGATGGCACCACGCCGGCGGTGTCGATTGCCCTGGTACAGCGCTTCAGCACCGGCAGCCACGACCGCATCACCGGCAATCCGCTGGATGCGCAGGGTGATGGCGTGCAGCGCACCGTCGCCGCGTTGGCCGTGCAGCAGGTGCTGTGGCTGGGCAACGATCGGCCGCTGCGCTGGCGGGCGCAGTTCAGCGCGGGGCCGGCGCCATCGCGAACGGCCATCTCCGGCACCAGCGTGTACGGCACCGAGGACGGCTTCCAGGGCCATATCGCGCGGGGCTCGGTACTGGGTCTTTCCGTGGGCGCCGAATACAGCTTCAACGAACGCTGGGTCGGCGTGATGGAAGTTGCCGCCAGCCGCGAGACCGGCCAGCGCCTGACCGGTTTCGCGCCCGACGCTGCAGGTGGCGTCCGGCCCATCAACGAACACCGCCCGGCCAGTCGCAACCTGACCTTCGCGCCCGCTGTCGAGTACCACTTCAGCCCGTCGCTGGGGCTGATCGCCGGCGTCGAATTCACCGTTGCCGGCCGCAATACCGGCCGCATCATCAGTCCCCAGGTCGCCCTGGGCATGTTCTTCTGATGGGGGCCCTGCGATGAATGTCGAATCGATCGTCAATGCCGTGCTTGCCGTTGTCTGGAGCCCGTACCTGGTGGTGCTGTGCCTGGCAACGGGCCTGTACTTCAGCGTACGTACCCGCTTCGTGCAGTTGCGCGCTCTGCCGGACATGCTGCGCCTGATGTTCCGTCACGAGCGCTCCGATGCCGGTGTCTCGCCGTTCCAGGCGTTGTCACTGTCGCTGTCCAGCCGGGTGGGCGTGGGCAACATCGCCGGTGTCGCCATGGCCATTGCCTTCGGCGGTCCGGGCGCGATCTTCTGGATGTGGATCGTCGCCTTCCTCGGTGCTTCCAGCGCGTTCATCGAGTCCACCCTGGCGCAGATCTACAAGGATCGCGACGCCAAGGGGCAGTATCGCGGTGGCCCGGCGTACTACATCGAGAAGGGGCTGGGCCAGCGCTGGTACGCCGTGCTGTTCGCGCTGGTCACGGTGCTGGCGGGGGCGATGCTGGCGGGCACGCAGTCCAACGCCATCACCAGTGCGGTGAACGAAGCGTGGGATGTTCCGGTGATGGTCACCACCGGTGTGCTGCTGGTGGTGTTGGCGGCGATCCTGCTCGGCGGCGTGCGTCGCATCGCGCGCGTCGCCGAATGGGTGGTGCCGGTGATGGCCGTGGCCTATCTGCTGGTCACTGCGGTGGTGATGGTACTCAACGTCGAGCGCGTGCCTGAGGTCATCGCCCTGGTGCTGCGCAGCGCCTTCGGTGTTGACGCCGCATTCGGCGCGATGATCGGGACCGCGATCCAATGGGGGGTGCGTCGTGGCGTGCTGTCCAACGAAGCTGGCATGGGCAGTGGCGCGCATCCTGCCGCTGCAGCAGAAGTGTCGCACCCGGTGAAGCAGGGGCTGGTGCAGTCGTTCTCGGTGTACATCGACACCATGGTCGTGTGCAGCGCGACGGCCTTCCTGATTCTCTCCACCGGGCTCTACAACGTCTACGACCCGGCGGTGAACGGTGTACCGGACGAGGCGCGCCTGCTGCTGGGCAACCTTCCCGGCGTGGAAGCAGGGCCACGCTTCGTACAGCACGCGGTGGAGTCGGCCTTGCCCGGCTTCGGCAAGTCGTTCGTCGCGCTGGCGATCCTGCCATTCGCGTTCACCACCATCCTGGCCCTGTACTACATGGCCGAAACCAACGTCAGTTATCTCTGCCGCGATCGTCCCCGAGGATGGGTGATGGGCACCTTCCAGCTGCTGTTCCTGGCCGCTACGGGCTACTCGGCGATGAACAGTGCGACAGTGGCGTGGGCGCTGGGCGACATCGGCGTAGGCATGATGAGTTGGCTGAACATCATCGCCATCCTGCTGCTGCAGAGGCCCGCGCTGGCCGCGTTGCGCGACTACGAAGATCACCGGCGTCACGGGCGTGACCCGTTGTTCAACCCGAAACTGCTGGGGGTTCGCAATACCAGCGTGTGGGCGCAGTAAGCACCCAGGCCGGTAGCGCCGGGCATGGCCCGGCGCTACCCGGTCATGAGTCACTCCACGCACAGCGTGGAAGTGGACTCACTCGTTGGGCGGCGTGGTTGCCTTGGCTTCGCTACCGAAGTTGCCATCGGCCTCGGCCGCCAGGTAGGCAAACACGGTATAGGCCGCCACGTTCTGCGCCAGCGCCTTCGGATCGATCTTGTCGAGGGTGTCGTCGGCGGTGTGGTGCAGGTGGAAGTAATCCGAGCCATCCTGCGCCAGCCACGCCCATGCGCCACCCTTGGCGGCCAGCGGACCGACATCCGGCCCCGGGCCACCCTTGTCGGCGGCGTACTCGATGCCCAGCGGCTTCATCACCTCGGCAATCTGCCTGGTTGCCTCGCGCGAGCCTTCCGGGTTCGGCGAACCGGTGTTGAAGGCGTAGATGCGGCCAGCACCGAAATCGCTCTCGGCGGCCAGCTGGTGCAGGGCTACGTCCTTGGCGTGCGCCTCGGCGTAGGCCTTGCCGCCATACAGGCCCTGTTCTTCGTTGGCGAAGGCGACCACGCGGATGGTGCGCTTCGGCGCCTGCTTCAGCTGGCCGATCAGATGACCGGCGGCCATGGTGATGCCCACGCCTGCGCCGTCATCGACCGCGCCGGTGCCCAGGTCCCACGAGTCCAGGTGTCCACCGATCACCACCACTTCCTTCGGCAGCGTGCGGCCGGTGATCTCACCGATCACGTTGTACGAGGTCGCCGTGCCATCCCAACCGCAGTCCAGTGCGACCTTCACCGTGGTTGCGCCACGGGCAAGCAGGCGCGCCAGCTGGTCGGCGTCGGGCACCGACAGCGCCGCCGACGGCACCGGGGTCAGGCCGTCATCGAAGCGGGTGATGCCGGTGTGCGGCACGCGGTGCGAATCGGTACCGGCCGAGCGCATCAGGAAACCGATCGCGCCCTTGCGGATGGCCTCGGACGGGCCCTTGCTGCGGATCGCGCCGCCACGGCCATAGTCGCGGCCATCGCGGAACGGCAGCATCTGGTAATCGACGAAGGCGATCTTGCCCTTCAGCGAACCCGCCGGTGCGGCCTGCAGCGCGGCCAGATCGGCAAACCGCACTACCTCGGCTTCGACCGTACCGCCCGGGCTGCCGCCCAGCGCGGTGATCTGCAGCGGTTGCGGGTTCCTGCCGGTCACGGCGGCGTGCTCGCTGCGGCGTTCCCATTTCGGGAAGGTCACCGGTTCCTTCCACACCTTGTCAAAACCCAGTGCCTTGAACTTGGCTTCGGCCCAGGCCACGGCACGGGCGTCGGCCTCGCTGCCGGCGATGCGAGGGCCGATCTCGGTGGTCAACGATTCGACCACCTTCCAGCCGGTGTCATCGGCCAGCGCCTGGTCGCGCAGCTGCGCGGCGGTGGCCAGCGAAGCCGGCGGCAGGGTGGTGGCATGCGGCGCCGCGAAGGCCGGCGCGGCCAGCAGGGCGAGGGAGGATGCGATGGCAAGGACGCGGCGACGCATGGACAGCTCCGGGAAGGGTGTAAGCCTTGGAGCTTAACAGTCGTTCAGCGCCGCGCATGGGCGGGAGGTCATGGCCGGCGCGGATGCTGTTTTCCGCCAGATGCAGCAAAGCGAAAGCCCCGCCGGAGCGGGGCTTTCGCATGCCTCTGCGGTAGCGCCGGGCATGCCCGGCGAGCGCAGCGGCAAGATGGCGTTCCGCCGGGCATGGCCCGGCGCCACCAACCTTATTTCTTCAGGCTGTCGCGGATTTCGCGCAGCAGCACCACTTCCTCGGCCGGCGCTGCCGGTGCCGCTTCCTTCTTGCGCGACAGGCGGTTGATCACCTTGATCACCAGGAAGATGGCGAACGCCACGATCACGAACTGGATCAGCGTGTTGATGAAATCACCGTAGCCGATCACCACGGCCGGGATTTCCTTGCCATCAGGCCCGATGCTGGCCGGCGACAGCGTCCACGCCAGGTGCGAGAAATCCACCCGGCCAATCAGGTAGCCCAGCGGCGGCATGATGATCTTCTCCACCAGCGCGGTGACGATCTTGCCGAAGGCAGCGCCAATCACCACGCCGACGGCGAGGTCGATGACGTTGCCGCGCATCGCGAATTCCTTGAACTCGGTGAGCATTCCCATTGTTGTTTTTCTCCTGAGGGCGAGGGGGGACAGCGCGCAGGGTAGCGCAGGTGATGTCAGCCGGCGATCACGCCGTGGCGTTCGGCCACGTTCTCAAGGCGTGCACTGAAACGGTCGCCGGGCTTCAGTGCGGCCACGCCGGACGGCGTGCCCATGAACACCAGATCGCCGGCGCGCAGCTGCCACAGCTTGGACAGCTCGTGCAGGATCTCCGGCACGTTCCAGATCATCTGGTCGAGCAGGGACTGCTGACGGACTTCGCCATTGATCTCCAGCGACAGATTGAGCGCGGCCAGATCGCCGACTTCACCGGCGTGCACGATCTCGCTGATCGGTGCAGAGGCATCGAAACCCTTGGCCGAATCCCACGGGTGGCCCTTCTCCTTGGCGGCCGCCTGCAGGTCGCGGCGGGTCAGGTCCAGGCCCACGGCATAGCCATAGACCAGGGCCTCGGCGTCGGCCACGGCCAGCACGCCGGTGGGCGCGTCACGGCCGATCGCCACCACCAGTTCCACCTCGTGATGCAGGTTGCTGGTGGCAGGCGGGTAGGGGATCACATCGTCGTGGCCGACCACGATGGCGTCGGCCGGCTTGGTGAAGAACATCGGGCGGCCGCGATCATCTGCTGCGGGCACGGCAGCACCCATCTCACGCGCGTGGTCGGCGAAGTTGCGGCCGACGCAGTAGATGCGGTGCACGGGAAAGCTGCCGCCACCCACCACCGGTACACGCGGCGTGGCTGCAGCAGGGATCACATCGGAGACATCGGACATGCAGGCATCCAGGAAGGGAGTGCCCGCAGTCTAGAACGCAGCAAGGCCCGCCGTCAGCGGGCAGCGTCGATCAGCGCGACGACGGCAGCGCCGACTTGCGCACCACGTGGTACTCGCCCTCGACCACGTTCGGGTCGACCGGGCGGCTCGGGCCGGGCTTGCGCGAAGCCAGCAGCTTCCACGCCAGGCCCACCAGGATCATGGCTGCACCGACGAATACGCCGATGAACACCATCGCGGCCAGAATCGCCAGGCCGAGCAGGCCCACGGCAACGCGCACCAGCGGATGGCGCGGCTTGCGCGGGGCAAACAGGGTGCGGAACTGGTTGAAGGCGAAATCGCGATTGAACATGGTGGCTCGATAGGCTGGAAATCAGCGAGCCATGAGTATCGGCAGGTGCCACTGTCATTGAGTGAAAAACTCGTTAAATATAGCCTTGGCTTATTACGGATCAATGACTTGTGTTCATGTCGCAGCTAGTCACATGACCAGGCGTGCGACAATGCGCGATTCCGTCCGAGCCTTCGCCATGACTGCCGCTGTTGCCCTGATCACCCTGGATGCCATTGCCGATGGTGCGTTTGCCGAGGTTGAAGCGGTGGTCGATGGCGATGCCGAGTCGCTGCTGCTGTACCGCGACGGTGAACAGGTGCGCGCGTTCCTGAACATCTGCCCGCACGCGGGCCGCCGCCTGGATTGGGCGCCCGGCCAGTTCCTGAAGAGCCGCGAAGGCCATCTGGTCTGCGCCGCCCACGGCGCCTCGTTCGCGCTGGACAGTGGCGACTGCATCGCCGGCCCCTGCAAGGGCGACCGCCTGCGCGCAGTGGCGGTGGATGTGCGGGATGGACAGGTCTACCTGGCCTGAGGCATCGGTGTGCGGACCAACGGTCCGCACCCACCGAGTTTAGAACCCACCAAGTTCAGAACCCACCACATCAGCGAAACATCCAGGAATCCATCCACGCATGGCGTGGATCTACCGTGCCGACTAAGGTCGACGCCTACCAACAGCAGCACAGAACGCCGTTTCCACAGCGCGCGGAAATCTGTCGAAGGCGGGGTGGGGCCGGTTGCGGGGGCGTGAGCCGCATGGATGCGGCGACCGAGCTTACATGGATGTACTTGCAGCGTCCCCCGCAACCGGACCCACCCCGCCATCCCAAGGAATGCAGGCTGTTGCCATTGCCGTTGCCGTGCCGTTGTCGTTGCCTCTGCGGGTGCAGGGCGCAGCCCTGCCAACAAACCCAACCTTCAGAACATCAGGTTGATCATCACCACCACCACGCAGGTGTAGATCAGTGACAGCGGGCCGCCGACCCGCCACATCTCGCGTGGGGTGTAGTTGGCCGGGCCGGTGATCATCGAAATCACCGGGTTCGACGCCGTCATCAGGTTGTTGGACGCCGACAGCGCCACGATCAGCGCGAACGCCGTGGGATTGCCGCCGGCCGCCAGCGCCAGGTTCACCGCGATCGGCACCATCACGATGGTCGCGCCCACATGGCTGATCACCAGCGAGAACACCGTGGTCAGCAGCGCCAGCGCCAGTTCCAGCACCCAGATCGGAATTCCGGTGGGCAGCTTGTCGATGGTATGGCCGGCCACCCATGCCGCCGCGCCGCTGGAATCCATCGCCCAGCCGAGCGGAATCAGCCCGGCCATCATGAACACCGTCTTCCAGTTGATCGAGGCATAGGCCTCGTCCATGCGCAGCACGCCGGTCAACAGCATCCCGGCCACACCGGTCATCAGCGTCAGCGCGACCGGCAGTTTGCTGGTCAGCGCGATCAGGATGGTCAGGGCGAAGATCGCCATGGCGATCTTGAACTTGTGCGGGCGCTGCTCGCCGGTGGGGTAATCGGTGACCACCACGAAGTCGCGGCTCTTGGCGGCCTGCGCGAGGTCCGTCCAGATGCTGTGGAAGACCAGCATGTCGCCGGCGCGCAGCTGCACATCGCGCACATCCTCGCGGATCACCTGCTTGTCGCGGTTGATCGCCAGCAGGCTGATGCCGCGTTCCTTGCGCAGGCGCAGCTCGCCTGCAGTCTTGCCGATGACGCCGGAGGTCGGCGGCACCACCGCCTCGGAAATGCCAGCGCGGCTGGGATTGAACAGATCGCCAAGGTGTTTCAGGCGCGAGGACATGCGCAGGAACTGGTTCTGCGCGAAATCGTGGATCTGCTGGCGCGGTCCCATCGCGCCGAGCACGCTGCCCACCCAGATGCGCATTTCCGCCGGCGGTGCCAGGCGGGTGTCATTGCCGGTCTTCAGTGCCAGCAGCAGCGGCGCGTCATGCAGGTTCTCGGCCTCGCCCAGGGTCATGCCGACCAGCGGGCTCTCGGCGGTGACCACCAGCTCGAACACGTCGCCTTCGATGCCGTAGGTCTTGGCGAAGTAGCTTTCGGTGCGGGCTGGCGTGGTGCCGTCGTTGACCAGGCTTTCCTCTTCCACCAGCTTGCGGTCGCCGTAGTAGCGGAAATACAGCAGCGAGGCGATCAGCAGGGCGATGCCGATCGGCAGCGGCGCGAACATGCGCAGCGGCTCGATGGTGGCCAGGCCGGAGGGCAGGTTGTTGTTGGCCGATGCCAGCAGATCGTTCAGCAGGATCAGCGGCGAGTTGCCGACCATGGTCAGCGCGCCACCCATCACGATCGCCGCCGAGATCGGCAGCAGCAGGCGCTGCATGGTCAGCCCGGTGCGCGCGGCCAGACGCGAGGCGACCGGCAGGTACAACGCCATCACCGATGGATTCTGCATGAAGGACGAGTTCAGGCCAGCGATGGCCGTGGTCATCATCAGCAGCCGCTGCTCCACGCCATGGCCGCGCCGCAGCAGCCAGGCCGCGAGCCGGTTCAAGGCACCGGTGCGGTCCAGGCCCGCGCCGAGGATGGTGGTGGCGATGATGCTCATCACCGCGTTGCCGGAGAAGCCGCCGAAGATCTCCTCCGGCGCGATCAGGCCGGTCACGCCCAGCACCACCAGCACCACCAGCGCGACCACGTCGGCGCGGATGCGCTCGAACAGGAACATCGCCATTGTGAAGCCGACCAGCCCGAGCACGAGCTTCATGTCAGTGGTCAGCGTCAGCGCGGTATCCATGTGGGGCGCGGCGTCCTCAGGCGTTCATCAGGTGCGGTCGTACAACAGGTCCCAGACGCCATGGCCGAGCTTCTGGCCGCGGGTCTCGAAGTGGGTCTGCGGGCGCCAGTCCGGGCGCGGCACGCTGCCACGCGGACCGGCACGGTTGACCAGGCCGGGGGTGGCATCGAGCACGTCCCACATCTGCTCGGCGTAATCCTCCCAGTCGGTGGCACAGTGCAGGCGGCCACCGGGGCGCAGCTTGCGCACCAGCAGCTCGGCAAAGCCCGGCTGGATCAGGCGACGCTTGTTGTGGCGCTTCTTGTGCCACGGGTCGGGGAAGTAGATGCGCACTTCGTCCAGCGCGCCATCGGCGATTTCCTTTTCCAGCACTTCCACCGCGTCGTGGTGGTACAGGCGCACGTGGTCGGCGTTGTCGTCGGCCAGCGCGTTCAGCAGGCGGCCCACGCCGGGCGCGTGCACTTCCAGGCCGATGTAGTCGCGGCTGGGGTCCTGCTGCGCGGCGAAGCGCAGCGCGGCGCCGTTGCCGAAGCCGATTTCCAGCACCTTGTGCGCATCGCGGCCGAAGGTGGCATCCAGATCACGCGGTTCACCGCTGAAATCCAGGCCGAAACGCGGCCAGCGCTCGTCGAACGCGCGCTGCTGGGCCGGGGTGAAACGGCCCTGGCGCAGCACGAAGCTGCGCACTTCACGGCGGCCTTCGTTGACCGTGAACGGCTTGGGCGGTGCCTTCGAACCGGCGCTGTCGAATGGATTGGTCATCAGCCGATCAACCCATCGATCGGCGAGGACGCACTGGCATAGCGCTTGCGCGGAATGCGGCCGGCCAGGAACGCCTCGCGGCCGGCTTCCACGGCCTTGCGCATGGCGCTGGCCATCAACACCGGGTTGCGCGCGCCGGCGATGGCTGTGTTCATCAGCACGCCGTCGCAGCCCAGCTCCATCGCGATCGCCGCATCCGACGCGGTGCCCACGCCGGCGTCGACGATGATCGGCACCTTGGCGTCTTCGATGATCTGCAGCAGGTTGTACTTGTTCTGGATGCCCAGGCCCGAGCCGATCGGCGCGGCCAGCGGCATCACCGCAGCGCAGCCGATCTCTTCCAGGCGCTTGGCCAGGATCGGGTCGTCGGAGGTATAGACCATCACCTCGAAACCGTCCTTGACCAACTGCTCGGCGGCCTTGAGGGTCTGCACCACGTCCGGGTACAGCGACTTCTGGTCGCCCAGTACTTCCAGCTTGGTCAGGTTGTGGCCGTCCAGCAGTTCGCGGGCCAGGCGGCAGGTGCGCACGGCATCCTCGGCGGTGTAGCAGCCGGCGGTGTTGGGCAGGATGGTGTAACGGTCCGGCGGCAGCACGTCGAGCAGGTTCGGTTCGCCCGGGTTCTGGCCGATGTTGGTGCGGCGGATGGCCACGGTGACGATCCGGGCGCCCGCGGCCTCGGTGGCCAGGCGGGTTTCTTCCAGATCCTTGAACTTGCCGGTGCCGGTAAGCAGCCGCGAGCTGTAGGTCTTGCCGGCGATCACCAGCGAATCGGGGGAGACATGAGCGTTCATGACGCGATTATCGCTTATCCGCCCGAAGATGGGGTCGTCACTTCGACGCCGCCGGGCATGGCCCGGCGCTACCGGAACGGATTCGCAGGGTAGCGCCGGGCCATGCCCGGCGAGCGCGGAGCGCGGGATGCCTCAGCCGCCGCCGAGGGCATGCACGATCTCCACCACATCGCCCTCGTCCAGCACATGCTCGGCATGACGGCTGCGGCTGACGATCTCGCCGTTCACCTCCACCGCCACCCGGCGTTGCAGCAACTGCTCGGCCGCAAGCAGGTCCAGGAGGGTCGCCGAAGCGGGCAGGGTGCGGGGTTCGCCATTGAGCTGGATGTTCATGGGGCCATTGTCGCTGATCGCCGGTTCGCATCGGAACCGTTGCAAGTTGTGCGCTACGCCCGCACCGGCAAAGCTCGCCAGGCCTGGCTCGGGCGACAATCCATGCGGCGGCGCAGCGTGAGCAATTGGCGGCGCAGTGAAACCATTCACCGTGCGCCGGCGTACGTGCGTCGGATCCTCAAACGATATCCCCACAGGAGTTTTTACATGCTGCTCAGCAAACGCCCGATCCGCTCCCTCATGGCGGCCGCGATCGCGCTGGCCGCGCTGCCGGCCATGGCAGGCGAATCCCCGTTCACCCGCACCGTGTTCATCGGTGACAGCCTGACCGACAGCGGCTACTTCCGTCCGCTGCTGCCGGCCGACGTGCGTCCGGTCACCGGCCAGTCCACCACCAACCCCGGTTGGGAGTGGGCACAGTGGGTGGCCGATTACTACGGCACCAACGCCAGCCCGAACGGCAACGGCCAGACCGGCGACAACTACGCTGTCGGCGGTGCCCGGGTCGGCACCGACTTCCGCAACCCGCAGCTGGGCAACGTGCTGGTGCCGTCGTTGAAGACGCAGACCGCCAACTACCTGGCCGCCAACGCTGGCAAGGCGGATCCGCGCGCGCTGTACACCGTCTGGGGTGGCGCAAACGACCTGTTCCAGATTACCAACCCGGCCCAGGCGCCGGCAGTCATCGGCTCGGCGGTCACTGACCAGATCGGTATCGTGGCCAGCCTGAAGCAGGCCGGTGCCGAGTACGTGCTGGTTCCGAACCTGCCCGATATCGGCTCCACTCCGGGCTTCATCGATCGCGGCGCTGCCGCGCGCGTGCAGGGGACGGCGCTGTCCAACGCCTACAACAGCGCGCTTTATGGCGGTCTCAAGCAGGCCGGCATCGATTTCATTCCGCTGGACACCTACACGCTGCTGCGCGAAATCATCGCCAGCCCGGGCATGTACGGCTTCAGCAACGTCACAGGCCGGGCCTGCACCGTGCAGTCGTCGCTGACCTGCAGCCCCTTGGCCTATGTGCGCCCGGACGCGGCAAGTACCTACCTGTTCGCCGATGACGTGCACCCGACCACGGCCGCGCACCAGATGCTGGGCCAGTACGCCATCTCGATCCTGGAAGGCCCGCGCCTGCAGCAGGTGCTGAGCCACTCGGCGCAGACCATCGGCCGTTCGCGCGCCGACCAGGTCAGCCTGCACCAGGCCGGCCGTCCGGCCGACGGCATGTCCTGGTGGGGCGGCGTGCGCGGTGACATGCAGCGCTACGACCACGCCGATCTGTACGACGGCCTGGCCCCGGCCGGCCTGTTCGGTGTCGACTGGGCACGTGACGGCATGGTCTTCGGCGGCTTCGCCGGCTTTGGCCGCCTGAATGCCGACTTCGGCAACAGCCGTGGCGACTTCACCCAGAAGGACACCACGGCCGGTCTGTTCGCCGGCTGGTACGGCGACCGCATCTGGGTCAATGGCCAGGTCAGCTACACCTGGCTGTCCTATGACGTGAACCGCAAGGTCCAGCTCGGCCCGGCCACCCGCGAACACGGTGGCTCGCCGGACGGCAGCAATCTGACCGCCGCCCTGAACGCCGGTTACGAGTTCGGCACCGAAGGTGGCTTCCGCCACGGCCCGATCGCCTCGGTGATCTGGCAGCAGGTCAAGATCGACGGTTACACCGAAAGCGCCGATGCCGGCACCCTGGCCACCGCGCTGGGTTACGGCAAGCAGGATGTCGATTCCACCGTCGGCCGTATCGGTTGGCAGGCCCGCTTCGATGGCGGCACCGTCAAGCCGTACGTGCAGGTGACCTACGACCACGAGTTCGAAGACACCAAGCAGGCCAGCGCCTGGGTGCAGAGCCTGCCGGACGTCGGCATGTACCGCGTGCCGGGCATGGACTTCGACAAGAACTATGCAACCGCCATCCTGGGCGCGCGCATGGAGCTGTTCGGCCTGCAGAGCAACATCGGCCTGAGCGCCACCACCCTGCAGAAGCGTGCGCAGGACGCGACGCTGTTTGCCAGCTTCAGCGGCAGCTTCTGATGCAAACGACGGCAGGCCTGCGGGCCTGCCGTCACCGCCACGGGCAGGCTGCAAGGGCCTGCCCGTTGCGTTTGAACACGTGCCCCGCATAGACTTGTCGGGCAACGCGGGCGTAGCTCAATGGTAGAGCTGTAGCTTCCCAAGCTACTGACGAGGGTTCGATTCCCTTCGCCCGCTCCATGTCTTCCAGCGGTTTGCGCCAGATCGAGGCGCTCCGCAATAACCGAAGCGCTTCGCAATTCACTGCGCCGAAGTGGTTTTGGACTCTCTTTTCTTTCGCGCGTGGATTCCGGTCGTGGTGACTGATGGATGCTCGGCTGGGCCTGCGCCTCGTGAATGTCCGCCGCCTCGCGGGTCTTATCGAATCCTCAGCGCGATGCGTGCCCGTCAAGGGAAGACTCGCTTCATTCGCGATCGGCCGCGAGTTGTGAGTCTTCGCTGCTCGTTCGGCAGGTTCGTGCGGGTCTTCGGGCGGGTGTAGCGAATCACGTGGAAAGATGAGTGGCCTGCCTCAACTTCAGGTGACCTTGTTGGCAACTACACTCAGCGCACCTGCCGTACAGCGCACCTGCCGTACTGTTTGGAGTTATGCACTGGCGGCAACTCTGGCTGCAGCGGTAATCCGGAGGGCAGGTCACAACCTTGGACGCTCTGGGGGAAGGATTTCATTGATCGTTTTGCCTCCGATTCGTGCAATAACGTACTTGAATCCGACAGTTCCGGAGAGGTACTCGTAATGCTCCGCCTCGATCTCGCCGATCTTTTCGCCGAAACTCTCACTCAGCTCCGTCGCCCCTTTAGGCAAATAGCCTGAATCCAGATCAATCCAGACTATGCCTGTAGACGGCTCAGGAGTGATCCGGACAAGTACATGCTCTTCTTGGCCCGGTAGCCGCGTCTGCTGATCCACAAAACGCTGCAGTTCAGGCTCCAGCTGTCGGAAAATCGACATGCTTTCCGCCACAGAGGGAAGTCGCTGTTGCTGCTGAGGCTGTGTTTGTTGCGTGCTTGCATTGGCGGCGAGTGCTACAGAAAGTGCCAGCCCTGCGACGATACAAGCCAATCTCCCACGTTGCGTAACAGGCATCATGCATCTCCTTTGCTGATGGATCCCCTGCGTCCGAGGTTATCAACAATGATCGCGTCGTTTGAAGTCAGGTAACTCCCCGTCTATTGCAGGTAATTCCAGTCGGCGAAGGTGAACGGTGGCCTTTCCATGCGTGCAAGATGCTGGGCAGGGGAATGGCCAAGTGCTGTCGCGGCATTGCCCTACGGCGCCCTACGGCGTCGAGCTGGCTGGAGCGCCCTCCTGACCTCGCACACTCAAAAGTCGCTTGGGCGAGCGATTCAGATGGGCCCGCTTCGTTCGCATCGGCTAGATTCTGTCGGGCCTGATTCAGGCCGAGCGCGGGGCGTTCGTTTCCAACAATCCGCATTCCCCGTGCAGGCAGTGCGCGGTAGCGTCCAGACTCCTTTCAAGTGGAAACATGCGCGTGGAAAGCAGGGATGACGTTGTCACACGGCTGCACAGGATCTTTCTTTCGGCCGGCATCGGCTCGGCCAAACAGGTCGAAGCGGTTCGAGCACTCGGGCGTGCCGGTGGCCCGGAGGCGGCGCGGTTGATCGGGCAGATCTATCAGGACGCCTTCAGTGGGTCGGCCATCCAGATGGCCTGCATCGCCGCGCTGGGCGAAGCGGCACGCACCTGTCCGCCGGTGTTGCCAGGCACGGAGTGAGCTGGGCAGCGCGGCTGTGCGCGGGCCAGGCAACATCATCCAGACGCAACGCTGCCACGCTATGCTTCGCGCCTGCCGACCGATCCCACTGCGATGAAGCTCGCCATCCTGTCCCGCAACACCCGGCTGTACTCCACCCGTCGGCTGGTCGAGGCCGCGCGCGCGCGCGGCCATACCGTGCGCATCCTGGATCCGCTGCGCTGCTACATGCGCATCGCCGCGGACGGCTTTTCCATGCACTACAAGGGCAGGCCGATGACCGGCGTGGACGCGGTCATCCCACGCATCGGCGCTTCGGTCACCCGCTACGGCACCGCCGTGCTGCGCCAGTTCGAACTGATGGGCGCACGCACGCCCAATCCGTCCGACGCGATCCTGCGCTCGCGCGACAAGCTGCGGGCGCACCAGTTGCTGGCGGCCAAGGGCATCGACATGCCGGTCACCGTCTTCGGTGACAACCCGGATGACACCGTCGACCTGTTGTCCATGCTCGGCCCACCGCCGCATGTGGTGAAGCTCAATGAAGGCACCCAGGGCCGTGGCGTGATCCTCACCGAGAAGGCCAGCGCCTCGCGCGGCATCGTCGAAGCCCTGCGTGGCCTGTATGCCAACTTCCTGATGCAGGAGTTCATCGGCGAGGCCAAGGGCGCCGACCTGCGTTGCTTCGTGGTCGGCGACCAGGTGGTGGCGTCGATGCAGCGCCAGGCGCCGGAGGGGGATTTCCGCTCGAACCTGCATGCCGGCGGTACGGCGGTGGCGTCCAAGGCCAGCCGGGCCGAGCAGCAGGTGGCGGTGCGTTCGGCCAAGGCGCTGGGGCTGGGCGTCTGCGGGGTGGACCTGATCCGCTCCGAGCGCGGCCCGCTGGTGCTGGAGGTGAACTCCACCCCGGGCTTGGAAGGGATCGAGGCCGCCTGCGGGGTGGATGTGGCCGCACGCATCATCGAACACGTCGAGAAGATCAAAAAATCCTGATATTTCAGCGGCTTGAAATTAAATTCAGGCGGGGTTGGCGGGTTTAACACTGCTTTAATCGCCCCGGGCGTAGCCTTCAACGAACCGCAGCTCTGCCTCTCAGCAGGATCGGTATCGGGATACAACTTCAGGCCCAGGCGGGTGCACCGCCTGGGTCTTTTTTATGCCCTGTGTCCCCCTGCCAAGGGGCCCTTGTGGGCAGGTGGGGACACTCGTAGAGTTGGGCCTTCGTTCCGAAGGATCGGGAGGTTGGCGATGTACCGCACCACGGTGATCGTGCTGTTGCTGTGCCTGCCTGGCGTTGCACTGGCCAAGCCGGAAAAGGCGGCTGTGCAGATGGACCGCCAGACCCCGGTGGCCGAGCAGGTCCGCCAGGTCGAAAAAGCCCTGCAGCAGGGCGACTACAACGAAATCTCCGCCGAGGACCGCAGTCAGGTCCAGCAGGCACTGGCGCGGATCACCCAGCGGATGGGCGACCGGCAGACCGTCCAGGAGCTGCCGCCGCAGGTGCAGAACGACGTCTTCAACGATCAGGAGCGGGTCAACAGCATCCTGACGCGCGCCCACGACGACAGCCGCCAGATCTGCTCGTACCAGCGCACCACGGGCAGCAACATGCCCAAGAGCCGTTGCATGACCGTGGCCGAACGGCGCCGCATCGAAGAGAAGGGCAAGGCCCTGCTCAACGACCAGCGCACCTACAGCAACTTGAACCCGGACTCCAAGCTTTAAGGCCGCCTGCACCCTGCCGGCCAGCACTTGCTGGCAGAGCGGGCATCCGCATACAGTCGGCGTTCACCTCAGACAGGGATTCGTTTGTCATGAAGCATCCAGTGATATCAGCGGTTCTGGTTTCGGCGTTGGCCCTGGTCGCTGCCTCGGCAGGGGCCAAGAGTGCCGAAGAGGTATTCCTGCCGGGCAAGCCGCTGCTGCAGCAGGTAGAGCGCATCGAGATCGAGCTCAACGATGGCGAAACCTATTCCGAGCTGCGTCAGGAAGAGCGCGGCAAGGTCCGCGAGACCCTGGTTCGCATCCGTGCCGCCGCCGAGCAGTACCCGACCAAGGACGCGATGCCTGAATCGGTACGAACTGAGGTCTTCAACGATCAGCAGGTCGTGAACACCGTTTTGACACAGGCGCGTGAAGATAGTCGTCTAATATGCCGACGTGAGAAGACCATTGGTTCCAACATGTCGTCCACGCAATGCATGACCGTCGCCGAGCGTGCTCGGCAGAAGGACAAGGCACAGCGCGACATGGGCCAGGCCCAGCGCGTCGGTAAATTCGTCAATTAGAGGTGACAGTGAGAATCCTGGTAATCGAAGACAACAGCGACATTGCGGCCAATCTGGGCGACTACCTGGAGGACCGGGGCCACACCGTGGACTTCGCTGCCGACGGAGTGACCGGGTTGCATCTGGCTGTCGTGCACGAGTTCGACGCGATTGTCCTGGACCTCAACCTGCCAGGCATGGACGGCATCGAAGTCTGCCGCAAGCTTCGCAATGAAGCGCGCAAGCAGACCCCGGTGCTGATGCTGACCGCGCGCGATTCGCTGGACAACAAGCTGGCCGGCTTCGATTCCGGTGCTGACGACTACCTGATCAAGCCGTTCGCGCTGCAGGAAGTGGAAGTGCGTCTGAACGCCCTGTCGCGTCGCGGCAAGGGCGTGCAGACCCGCGTGCTGGAAACCGGTGACCTGGAATACAACCTGGACACGCTGGAAGTGCGCCGCCAGGGCAAGCTGCTGCAGCTCAACCCGACCGCATTGAAGATCCTGCAGGCGCTGATGGAAGCGGCCCCGGCCGTGGTCACCCGGCAGGAGCTGGAAACCCGTGTCTGGGGCGAAGAGCTGCCGGACTCCGATTCGCTGCGCGTGCACATCCACGGCCTGCGCGCCGTGGTGGACAAGCCCTTTGAAGTGCCGATGATCCAGACCCGCCATGGCATCGGATACCGCATCGCTACGCCGGAAGCCTGATTCTGTGGCAAGCAAGGGGGAGCGCCGGCGCACGCCTTATCGGCGGCGCCTGCGCAGCCGCATCATCGTCTCGTTCGTGTTGTTGGGCTTCTGCCTGACGACACTGTTCGCGTTCGCCACCAACTGGGCCCGCATGCGGGTGGAAAACCAGCTGGTGGAAGACGTGATGAACCGCAACATCAGCGAGTACGTGCGGCGTTATTACGAAAGCCCGGACCGCAACCCCGACCTGCCGGTGCAGCAGATGCGCGCGCGCCTGATCAAGCCGGACAAGTTCGAAGCCCTGCGCGAGGAGGAGCCGGACTGGTACGAGTTCAAGGACGGCCTGTACAACATGGGCGGTGTGGACGAGCGCGGCGAGCGCTATTCCTACAAGCTGGCCGTGCGCAAGACTCCCGATGCCTGGGCGTTCCTGGCCTACGACATGACCGACAGCGTCCGCGGTGGGCAGCAGCTTAACCGCGCGCTGTTCCTGTCGGTGCTGGTATTCAGCCTGCTGTCGCTGGTGCTGGGCTGGTGGTCGGCCTCCAAGGTGATGAAGCCGGTCTCGGATCTGGCCGCGCGCCTGCGTGCGTACCGTGGCGGTACCAGTGAGCCCGAGCCGTTGGCGCCGCGCTTCCCGGATGACGAAGTGGGCCAGTTGGCACAGGCGTTGGATGACTATTCCTCGCGGCTGACCGAAGTGGTGCAGCGCGACCGTGAGTTCAATGCCGATGTCAGCCACGAGCTGCGCACGCCGTTGGCGGTGATCCGTGGCGCCACCGAGCTTCTGCTGACCCGCCCCGGCCTGGACGAAAAGGTGCTGCAGCGCCTGCAGCGCATCCAGCGTGCCGAGCAGCAGTGCAGCGATCTGATCGGCGCGCTGCTGCTGCTGTCGCGCAACGAACGCGGGCAGGGCAGCAGCAATGTGGCCCGGGTGGCCGAACAGCTGCTGGACGCGCACCGCGCTCAGTTGGGTGGCAAACCGCTGGAGCTGCACCTGGATGGTGAACGCGATCTGGTCATCGATGCCCCCGAAGCGGCGCTGTCGGTGGCGCTGGGCAACCTGATCGGCAATGCGGTGAAGTACTCGCAGGATGGCGAGGTGCGCGTACATGTGGGCACCAACGCTGTGTCGGTGACCGACAGCGGGCCAGGCCTGAGCGAGGAAGATGCCGCCAAGCTGTTCCAGCGCGGCTACCGCGGTACCCATGCCGGCCACTCGCAGGGTGGCGGTATCGGCCTGTCGATCGTCAGTCGCCTGTGCGATCTGTACGGCTGGCAGGTAAGCGTGCGGCCGGGCGGCGCCCGTGGCGTGATCGCAACGCTGACGTTCTCGCCGAAGCCGCTGTAACCCATTCTGGCTGCTGTTTTGGTGGGTGCCGACCTTGGTCGGCACGAATCCATTCGTCGCCAAAATCTCCCACTCGGCGCGAAATGTCGCATGCAACGCCAATGCAGCTTCCGCGAAGGCGCGGCGTTTCTGGTCCAGCACGACACCTGCGTGATGCATTCCGCGCCCTGCGCGTGTCACACCGCACGGTTCCGCAGACGGTTGGCCCGCATGGCGTTTTCGCCTCATGACCGCAATGCATGCAGCTGGCGAGATGGCACGGTCGGGGTCATCGCCCCGGCCGGGATTGGCGTCCTGAAATCAACCCAACAATCAACAAACCTCTGATGCGCCGAAGGCCGTCATGGAAAATGCATCGCGATGCCCTTGCTTCGGCGGGCGGTGCGTGGGGACTTTGAAGAGTCCGCCGGAGTGTTTTGTTGATTGTTGTGATCCGGTACGCCAACCCGCACCGTCCGCCACCCCGCATCCGCGGGTGGCCTTGCCGTCTGCGAGGAGCATTGCCATGTCTGCACGCACTACCTATCCGAACCTGCGCCGCCTGGTTGGCGAATCCGCCGATCAGTTGCCGGCCGACATCGCCGAACGCATCGAAGACGTACTGGCCGAACCCAGCGACCTGCTGCCCGCGCTGATGGCACGCATGGATGGCCGCGACAACGCCGATGGCCAGACCCGGAAGGGCACCGGTCTCAGTCCGTCGCAGGCGGTAACCCTGGCCAGCCTCAGCCGTACCCTGGCCGGCCTCAATGCGCTGATCCAGATGCTGCACGCCGCCGAAGCGGCACGCGTGCAGGGCAGCGCGGGCCAGCAACTGCCGCCGGATGTAGTGGAAGGTCTGTTGCTGGCCGCCCGCGAACTGGCCCGCTACGCCCGCCAGCAGCTGGAGTAGATCCACGCCATGCGTGGATGCGCGTTCGCGCGGTGCCGATAGACCTGCAGGATTACCCTGCCGCCAACACCAGATACCGCGCATGCAACCGCTCGACCTGCGCCTGCAGGTCATCCGGATGGCCATCATTGACGACCACATCATCAGCCAGCGCGAGGCGCTGCGCGCGGGTGGCCTGGGCGGCGATCATCTGGTCGGCCAGCGCGGCGTCGATGCCGTCGCGCTGCATCAGCCGGGCGTGCTGTACCGCCTCGGGGGCATCCACCAGCAGCACCCGGTCCAGCCACGGATAGGCCTGGCGACCGCCCACTTCGGTCAGCAGCGGGATCGCCGCCAGCGCATAGGGGCTGGCGGCCTGCTCGCACTGCTGCTGCATCAGCCGGCGGATGGCCGGGTGGGTGATCGCTTCCAGCGCCGTCCGCTCGGCCGGGTCGGCAAAGATGTGGGCACGCAGGCGCGCCCGGTCCAGGGCGCCGTCGGCGAGCAGCATGTCTGCACCGAAGCGCTCGGCAATCAGGGCGAGGGCAGGGCTGCCCACCGCCACCACCGCACGTGCGGCCAGGTCGGCGTCGGCCACGACAATCCCCAGCGCCTCGAAGCGCCGGGTTACCTCACTCTTGCCTGAGGCGATGCCACCGGTCAGGCCCACCACATACTGGCTCATGGGGACTCCCCTCAGCGCAGCCCGCTCATCACCAGATACTGGTTCAGCAGGGGCTCGCCCCACATGAAGAACAGCCAGCCAGCCAAGGCCAGGTAGGGGCCGAACGGGATCGGTGTTGCCCGGTCACGGCCACGGCTGTACAGCCAGATCGAGCCGATGAGGGCGCCCAGCACCGAGGACATCAGGATGATCGGCAGGATGCCCTTCATCCCGCACCAGGCGCCCAGTGCGGCCAGCAGCTTGAAGTCGCCGTGGCCCATGCCTTCCTTGCCGGTCAGCTGCTTGAACAGCCACCACACCGACCACAGCGACAGGTAGCCAAGCAGGGCGCCGAGCAGGGCCGGTTTGGCGGGCATGTACAGGTTGTCGATGCTGCCGATCAACCCCAGCCACATCAGCGGCAGGGTCAATTGATCCGGTAGCAGCTGGGTGCGCAGGTCGATGCCGGACAGGGCGATCAGGAAGCAGGTCAGCACGATCGCACCGAAGCCCTGCCAGCCGAAGCCGAACTGCCACACACAGGCCAGCACCATCACCGCGGTCAGGGCCTCCACCAGCGGGTACTGGATGGAGATGGGCGCCTTGCAGTGGCGGCACTTGCCGCCTTGGATCATCCAGCTGAACAGCGGGATGTTCTCGTACCAGGCCAGCTTGTGCTTGCAGTGCGGGCAGTGCGAAGGCTCCACCACGATGCCCGGCGGGGGCGGCTCGTAGAAGTCCGGCTCCTCCAGAACCTCGCGCGCATCGCGCTTCCACTGCCACTCCAACCGCTTGGGCAGGCGCAGGATGACGACGTTCAGGAAGCTGCCCAGAAGCAGTCCCAGGCCGGCCGCGGCGGGATAGCCGAGGCCGGGATGCTGGTCAAGAAATGCCATGTATGTTTTATCCGACGACGGCGCCGAGCTTGAAGATGGGAAGGTACATGGCAATCACCATGCCGCCAACAATGGTACCAATGAACACCATGATCATCGGTTCCAGCAGGCTGCTCAGGGCATCCACTGAATTGTTGACTTCCTGCTCGTAGTACTCGGCCACCTTGAACAGCATGGCATCCAGGGCGCCGGCCTCTTCGCCGATGCCGGTCATCTGGATGACCATGTGCGGGAAGAGGTTGGTCTGTTTCATGGAAACGTTGACCGGGTAGCCGACAGACACGTCATCGCGCATCCGCAGCACCGCCTCTTCATACACCGTATTGCCGGTGGCGCCCGCCACGATGCCGAGTGCCTCCACCAGCGGCACGCCCGCCTTGAACGTAACGGCGGTGGTGCGGGCGAAACGGGCAATGGCGCTGTTGTGCATGATCTGGCCGATCACCGGCACCTTCAACACGAACCGGTCCATGGCGTGCTGCATCTTTGGCGAGCGCTTGTAAGCCATGACCGCGCCGACCGCCGTTCCGATCGCAACAATCAGCATCAACCACCACCACGACACCATGAACCGCGACAGGTTTACCACCAGCATCGTGAAGGCCGGCAGGTCGGCGCCGAAACTCTTGAACACATCCTCGAACTGCGGCACCACGAACACCAGCATGATGCCACTGACCACCATGGCGACAACCACAACCATGATCGGGTAGAACAGCGCCTTCTTTATTTTGCCCTTGAGGGTCTCGATGTTCTCTTTATAGGTAGCCACCGTATCCAGCACGGTTTCCAGCACGCCGGCGCCTTCGCCGGCCCGCACCAGGTTGCGGTAGAGCTCGTCGAACTGCACCGGATGCTTGCTGACCGCCTCATACATCGAGGAGCCACCCTCGATATCGGTGCGGATGGTGTCCACCATCTTCTTCATGCGCGGGTTCTTGTGCCCGCTGCCGATGATCTCCAGGGCCGACACGATCGGTACGCCAGACTTCATCATCGTGGCCATCTGCCGGCTGAAGAAGGCAATGTCCTTGGGCTTGATCGAGCTGCCAGCGGCGCCGAACAACGGCTTCGGCTTCGTCTTCACTGTACCGGGGTTGATGCCCTGGCGACGGAGTTCGGCCCTTAGCAGGTTGGCATTCTTGGCCAGCTGCTCGCCTTTCATCTTCACGCCCCGCTTGTCGGTCCCCTCCCAGACAAACGGTTGCAGCTCCATGGTGGCGCGCGCCACCGGTTCTTTCTTGATCGCACTGCGACTGACAGACATGTTGGCTCCCCGGCCCGCCATCCCCAGACGGGCATCCAGTTGCCGATGGTAGCGGGTTCATTGCCGTCTGGGCAGTTGCCGAGCGGGCCGGAATGCAATTTCGTGCCGGCCGCCGACCAAAGGTGACGCACTGCGTCACATTGCCGCGTCCATCGCAGATTCGAATATGGGGGGTTCCCATCCACGAAATTGCTGCCATCATGGGCGCGGGGAAATCCAGGGGGAGGCGTGCCGGGGTTGGCACGCAACCTGCGTTGATCCACCCGCAGGGCACAGGACCCGCTCAACCGGCAATGCCGGCTCGTTACCTGTGTACTGAAATCAACCACCACTATCTTGGGGATGTACCACAATGAAGAACCAGAAGGGCTTCACCCTTATCGAACTGATGATCGTCGTCGCGATCATCGCCATCCTGGCCGCCATCGCACTGCCGGCCTACCAGGACTACACCGCGAAGTCGAAGGTCACCGCTGCGCTTGCCGACTTGGCCTCGCACAAGACCCAGTTCGAGATGGAAAAGAGCGCGGGCCGTGTGCCGACTTTGGCTGCCGCTGGCTTCCAGGCCAACAACACCGGTGCGTGCTCGACGATTGCCGTTACCGACGATGGCATGACCTGCACCATCCGTGACCCGGGCACCCGCATTGGTGCCGGTTCGACCTTGGCCCTGACCTACACGGATACCGAGACCGACGCCGCTGGCGCTATCACTACCCCGGGCGGCTTCTCCTGCGTCGTGACCGTGATGGACGATAAGTTCATTCCGAAGGGTTGCACCAAGTAATGCTCTCAACTTGAGCTGCGTGGTGGAGCTGTTGCTCCCAAACCTCTCAAGAGAGAATGCACAAGGCCCGCCTCGGCGGGCCTTGTGCTGACCGGGCTACAAAATCTGGTCGGCAGGCAGCAATGGGGATTGCTGGATCAAACAGGGGGAATCATGAACACGCAGAAGGGCTTCACGCTCATCGAACTTATGATCGTGGTGGCCATCATCGCAATCTTGGCGGCCATCGCGATGGTGGCATTCCAGCCCTACGTCGTGCGCACCCAGTTGGTCGCCGCGCTGGCCGATATCACGCCGGGCAAGACCAAGGTCGAAGTTCTCGTCAACGAAGGCCGTTCGGTCACCTTGGTCACGCCTGCGTACATCGGTGTCGCGCAGAATGCCCATTGCTCGGCCGTCGAGGCCGAGCTCAGCGAATCAGGTGTCGGCCATATCAGCTGCACCCTGAAGGGCCACAGTGCCCTGGAAGGCAAGGACCTGATCCTGCGCCGCTCCGCCGAGGGCATCTGGAGCTGCGACGGCAGCGCCTTTGAAGCACGCTATCGCCCAACGGGCTGCTGATCACATTTCAGCCGGCAATGGGATGTTGGGCGACCCTTGACGGGGCTATCATCCCCGGGGGAGTCAGGATCGAGCCTGCCGGGCCGGCAACGCCGGGCAAGGCAGCGTTGCTCATGGATTGGCGATGCCGCTGGCCGATGCTCGCGGCAGGTTCTGCTGCCCTGTGTGGTGCCCCTGGAGGGCGCACCGCATTGCCAGACCCATGAGCCAAGGATTTCTATGAACGCCGTTACCACCGCCAATCTCGTCGGCATCACCGGCCTGGCCCGTCGCCTCGTCCAGGACGGCGCGCTGGACGAAGTCGCTGCCCGCGATGCCATGGCCAAGGCGGCCGCTGCGCGCCAGCCGCTGCCGACGTGGTTCGCGCAGAACAAGCTGGTCAGCGCCTCGCAGCTCGCCGCCGCCAATGCGGTCGAATTCGGCATGCCGCTTTTTGACGTGTCCACGTTCGACAGCAGCCAGAACGCGATGAGCCTGGTCAGTGAAGAGCTGCTGCGCAAGCACAACGTGCTGCCGCTGTTCAAACGCGGCGGCAAGCTGTTCGTCGGCACCAGCAACCCCACCCATTCGCTGGATGAGATCAAGTTCCACACCAATCTGGTGGTTGAGCCGATCCTGGTGGACGAGGACCAGATTCGCCGCACGTTGGAGCAGTGGCATGCCAGCCACGACACGATGGGCGATGCGCTGGGTGGCGACGATGACGGCATGGCCAACCTCGATGTTGGCGGTGGCGACGACGACATGACCAGCACCGACAGCGGTATCGACGCCAAGGGCGACGACACCCCGGTGGTCAAGTTCGTGAATAAGGTGTTGGTCGACGCGATCCGCAAGGGCGCGTCGGACATCCATTTCGAGCCCTACGAAGACGACTACCGCGTGCGTCTGCGCATCGACGGCCTGCTGAAGATGGTCGCGCGCGCGCCGAACAAGCTCAACCAGCGCATCGCCGCGCGCCTGAAGGTGATGGCGCAGCTGGATATCGCCGAAAAGCGCGTGCCGCAGGACGGGCGCATCAAGCTCAACCTGTCCAAGACCCGGCAGATCGACTTCCGCGTCAGCACGCTGCCTACGCTGTTTGGTGAGAAGGTGGTGCTGCGTATCCTCGATGGCAGCGCGGCCAAGCTGGGCATCGACAAGCTGGGTTACGAGCCGGACCAGCAGAAGCTGTTCCTGGAGGCAATCCACAAGCCGTACGGCATGGTGCTGGTGACCGGCCCGACCGGTTCGGGCAAGACGGTGTCGCTGTATACCGCGCTGGGCATCCTCAACGACGAGACCCGCAACATCTCCACCGCGGAAGATCCGGTGGAAATCCGCCTGCCGGGCGTGAACCAGGTGCAGCAGAACAACAAGCGCGGCATGACCTTTGCCGCGGCGCTGCGTTCGTTCCTGCGACAGGATCCGGACATCATCATGGTCGGCGAAATCCGCGATCTGGAAACGGCGGAAATTGCGATCAAGGCTGCGCAGACCGGTCACATGGTGCTGTCCACGCTGCATACCAACGATGCGCCGCAGACCATCGCGCGCCTGATGAACATGGGTATCGCGCCGTACAACATCACCAGCTCGGTGACGCTGGTGATTGCCCAGCGCCTGGCGCGCCGCCTGTGTTCGAACTGCAAGCGCCCGGCCAATCTGCCGGAGCATGCGCTGCTGGCCGAGGGCTTCACCCAGGCGCAGCTGGATGCAGGCATCGAACTGTATGAGGCAGTGGGCTGCGACGAATGCACCGAGGGCTATAAGGGCCGTACCGGCCTCTACCAGGTGATGCCGATGACCGACGAGATTGCGACCATCGTGCTGGCGGGCGGCAATGCGCTGCAGATTGCCGAGGCTGCGCAGGCGATCGGTGTGAATGACCTGCGGCAGTCGGCGTTGAAGAAGGCGGCCGCGGGCGTGACCAGCCTGGCCGAGATCAATCGCGTTACCAAGGATTGATGCCGTAGATCCACGCCATGCGTGGATGGGGTAACCAGTAGATCCACGCCATGCGTGGATGGCGCGGTACATGAGGTTGCCGGCCAGCGGCCGGCACTACCATTTCGACGCAGAACGGCCGGTTGATCCACGCCGTGCCTGGATGGCGGTCAGCGCCCAGCAGATCCACGCCATGCGTGGATGGGCGATGCACGGGGTTGCCGGCCAGCGGCCGGCACTACCATTCCGACGCAGAACGGCCGGTTGATCCACGCCATGCGTGGATGGGCAACCAGTAGATCCACGCCATGCGTGGATGGCGCGGTGCACGAAGTTGCCGGCCAGCGGCCGGCACCACCACGGGGTGCCCCGCCTTATTCCATCCCCAGCTTCTTCAGCTTGTAGCGCAGCGCACGGAAGGTAATGCCCAACTGCGCGGCGGTGCGGGTCTTGTTCCAGCGGTTTTCTTCCAGCGCGCGCTGGATGGCACTGCGCTCGAGCTGTTCGATATACGAGGGCAGGGCGGCACTGCCCGGGTGCAGATCGACTACGGCTTCAGCGTGCGCAGCGCTGCCCGGTGAGCGAGGGGCATGCTGCGGCAGGCGCAGGTCGTCGGCGCCGATACGGTCTTCCTCGGCCAGTGCCAGCGCGCGTTCCAGGATGTTCTCCAGCTCGCGCACGTTGCCGGGGAAGCCGTACTGGGCCAACGCGTCCAGCGCCGACGGCGCCAGCAGCGGGGTGGCGCGGCCGTGGCTGCGGGCCAGCCGCGCCAGGATCGACGCCGCCAGTGCGGGCAGGTCCTGGTGACGCTCGCGCAGCGGCGGCACGCGCAGTTCGATGACGTTGATGCGGTAGTAGAGGTCGTGGCGGAAGCGCCCGTCTTCGACCAGCTCGGCCAGATCCTTGTGAGTGGCCGAGAGGATGCGCACGTCCACCGGCTCTTCGCTGGGGGCGCCCACCGCGCGCACCGATTTTTCCTGGATCGCACGCAGCAGCTTCACCTGCATCTGCAGCGGCAGCTCGGCCACTTCATCCAGGAACAGGGTGCCGCCGTGTGCGGCCTGGAACAGTCCCGGCTTGTCGGCATGGGCGCCGGTGAAGCTGCCCTTGCGATGGCCGAAGAACTCGCTCTCCATCAACTCGGTGGGAATGGCGCCACAGTTGACCGGCACGAACGGCCCAGCGGCGCGTGCACCCTGTGCGTGGATGGTGCGTGCAACCAGTTCCTTGCCCACCCCGGATTCGCCCAGGATGTAGACCGGCGCCTGGCTGCGCGCAACCTTGCCGATGGTGGCGCGCAGCACGTCCATCGCCGGCGATTCGCCGAGCAGGCGTGCGGCCTGTTCGGCGGCGGGGCCGGCAACGGGGCGTTCGCTGTTGTTGAGTTCCAGCGCATGCTTGACCAGGCCGCGCAGCACGGTGATGTCCACCGGCTTGCTGACGAAATCGAAGGCACCGGCTTTCAGTGCTTCCACGGCCAGGTCCATGCTGCCGAAGGCGGTGATCATCGCCACCGGCGTGCGCGGGTAGTGCTGGGCGATCTCGCTGACCAGTTCGATGCCATTGCCATCGGGCAGGCGCATGTCGGTGATGCACAGGTCATAGGGATTGCTGGCCAGCAGTTCGCGGGCTTCGGCGAGGTTGGCGGCGGTGCTGATGCGCAGGCCCATGCGGCCGAGGGTCAACACCAGCAGTTCGCGGATATCGCGTTCATCGTCGACGACGAGGGCGCTGCGGGTTTCGTTCATGGGTGGGAAAGATAGCCGAGGGTGTGGAAGGCGACAAATGTTTGACGCACCGAATCAGTGCGGAAGCAGGGTGTGCGGGCCGGGCAGTACCAGGCGGAAGCAGGAGCCACCGGCGGGGACGGGGATGTAATCCAGCCGCGCCTGGTTGGCCCTGCACAGCTCGCGGGCGATATACAGGCCCAGGCCGGTGCCGTGCTCGGAGGTGGTGAAGAAGGGGCGGAACAGCTGCGCGGCGACGGTCTCGGGGATGCCGGGGCCACGGTCCATCACGTCGATCACCGCACTACGCTCGTGCTGGGCCACGCGCAGCCGCACGCGCGCGGGCTGCTCGCCGATGCGGCCGTACTTGAGGGCGTTGTGCACCAGCACGGTCAGCACCTGGTACAGGTGGCGCGGGTCGACCTGGGCCGGCACCGAGGTGTCGTTGATGATCGGTTCGATGCTGTCGGTTTCCAGCGTCTGGCCCTGCTTGTACTCCAGCACGAAGCGGCGCACGAAGGCGGCCAGGTCGACGTTTTCCGGGTTGGCGCGTTCGCGTCGGGCCAGACCCAGCACGCTTTCAACGATGCCGTTGGTGCGCTGGCACTGCTGGTGGATGATCTGCAGCAGGCGGCGGTCGCTTTCGTTGAAGCCGGTGCCTTCCTCCAGCAGCTGCACGGCGTAGTTGATGGCCGCCAGCGGGTTGCGGATCTCGTGCGCGAGGCTGGCCGAGAAGCGCCCCATCGCCGACAGGGTGAGCGATTCGGCGCGGCGCGAGACCACGCTGGAGTCGTCCAGGAACACCAGCACCAGGTCGCTGCCGGCCAGCAGGCGGGCGAAGCGTGGCTGCACTTCCGGCTGGTCGGGGTTGAGCTGCAGCGGCATTTCATCCTGTGCCCAGCCGTTGCGCCAGCGTTGCAGGCGCCGGGCAAGTTCGGGGGCGACACTGGCCAGGTCGAGGCGGCCGGAATCACTGTTGCCATCGGCGTCGCCCAACAGGATCGAGGCGGCTTCGTTGGCCAGGGTGATGCGGTTGTCGGCGTCCACCACCACCACGCCGGTGCGCATGCGGCGGATGATCAGTTCGTTGATCTGGAACAGGTTGGCCACTTCGTCGCCACGCTGGTTGGCCAGCTGCTGGTTGCGGCGTGCACGGTTGCCGACCTGGTAGCTGATGAAGGCCAGCGCCAGGTAGCTGGTGGCGAACATCGCCAGTTCGGCCAGGGTGCGGGTGGGGTCGCCGCCTTCCAGCACCTTCCACAGGTATTCGGCGGCGGTGGCGACGCTGGCGGCCAGCGCCAGCACCAGGCCCCAGCTGAGCGGCAGCAGGGTGGCGGCGGCGGCGATGTTGAACAGCAGCGACATCGAGATGCCGGCGCTGGCACCGGGCAGGGCGTGCGCCAGCAGGCTGGCGGCGACGATGTCCAACAGCACGCCGCCGACCACGATGGGTCGCAGCCAGCGCTCGTTGCGGCCGATTACCAGCAGCAGCAGCGACAGCAGCAGATAGGTGGCGCCGACCGAATAGGCCAGGCGCGGGTGGTGGGCTTCGCCGACCATGGCCGACAACGGGCTGTACAGCAGGGCGGCGATGACCGAGGCGATCAGCACCCGGTACAGGGCGAAGAAATACAGCTCGCGCCGCGGTATCGATTCGATGCGGTCGATCAATGAAGCACTGGGTGACACGCCGGAACTCCCCTTCTGGCTGCCTGGAACTGGGTCATGACGGCGGTGGGCCGAACCTGCCCGACGTCCCCCGATCGTCGGATCTGCTCGCTGCCCGGTTGCCGGCACCGTGGGTCGAATTTACGGGGCCAGTATAGGGCGCCTGTACCGGGCTGGGCTGCGCAGTCGGCCGGGGCGGGCGTTTGCGGTGTGATCCAGGCCGTGCCGCAACTGCCTGAATGACCATGGAAATCTGGCCGGTTCCGGCCTTTTGTCCATACTTCTTTGCGCCCCGGCGCCGGCTCGGCCACAATAGTGGGCCCGCCGCGGTCCATGCCGGCGCCCCGCCGGGGCCCTGAGGAATTGCGTGCGGTCGTTCCTATTCCCACGGTGACGCATGAATTTCCACGAATACCAGTCAAAACAACTGCTTGCCGAGTACGGCATCCCGGTCCCGGCCGGCAAGGTCGCTGCGACCCCGGACGAAGCTGTTGCCGCTGCCAACTCCCTGGGCCAGGGCCCCTGGATGGTCAAGGCGCAGATCCACGCTGGCGGCCGCGGCAAGGCTGGCGGCGTCAAGTTCTGCAAGACCACCGACGACGTGAAGGCCGCTGCGGCCAAGATGCTCGGCACCAAGATGGCCACCTACCAGACCGCTGGCGTTGAACTGCCGGTCAACCTGGTGCTGGTGACCACCGCTGGCGAGATCGTCAAGGAACTGTACCTGTCGGTGCTGGTTGACCGTGGCACCAAGACCATCACCTACATCGCTTCTTCGGAAGGCGGCGTGGAGATCGAGCAGGTCGCCGCTGAAACCCCGGAGCTGATCCACTCGCTGAACGTCGACTTCGTCGAAGGCGTGCAGGGTTACCACGGTCGTGATTTCGGCTTCAAGCTGGGCCTGACCGCCAAGCAGGCCGGCCAGTTCGCCAACATCATGGTGAACCTGTACCGCCTGTTCAACGAAAAGGACCTGGCGCTGGTTGAAATCAACCCGCTGGCCATCCTGGACGACGGCAACCTGTACGCGCTGGACGGCAAGTTCGACAGCGACGACAACGCCGCGTTCCGCCAGAAGGCCCTGGTCGCCATGCGCGACAAGACCCAGGAAGATCCGACCGAAGTGATCGCTTCGGAGCTGGACATCAACTACGTCACCATGGACGGCAACATCGGCTGCATGGTCAACGGCGCAGGCCTGGCCATGGCCACCATGGACGTCATCAAGCTCAACGGGGGCGAGCCGGCGAACTTCCTGGACGTGGGCGGCGGCGCCAACAAGCAGCGCGTCATCGAAGCGTTCAAGCTGATCCTGTCCTCGGACAAGGTCGAAGGCATCTTCGTCAACATCTTCGGCGGCATCGTCCGCTGCGACATGATTGCCGAAGGCATCATTGCCGCCGTGAAGGAAGTGGGCGTCAAGGTTCCGGTCGTGGTGCGTCTGGAAGGCACCAACGTGGAAGAAGGCAAGCAGCTGCTGCGTGACAGCGGCATGGCCATCATCCCGGCCGACAACATCAACGACGGTGCCAAGAAGGTCGTCGAAGCTGTCAAGAACGCCGCCTGATCCGACACCGAAGGAAATCCAATGTCAGTTTTGATCAATAAGAACACCAAGGTGATCGTGCAGGGCTTCACCGGCCAGCAGGGCACCTTCCACGCCACTCAGATGATCGAGTACGGCACCCAGGTTGTTGGCGGCGTGACCCCGGGCAAGGGTGGCACCACCCATATCGACCTGCCGGTCTTCAACACCGTTGCCGACGCCGTGCAGAGCACCGGCGCCAACGCTTCGGTCATCTACGTGCCGCCGCCGTACGCGGCTGACGCGATCCTGGAAGCCGCTGCTGCCGGCATCAAGGTCATCGTCTGCATCACCGAAGGCATCCCGGTGCTGGACATGCTGCGCGTCAAGAACGTGCTGACCCGTTCGCATCCGGACACCGTGCTGATCGGGCCGAACTGCCCGGGCGTCATCACCCCGGGTGAGTGCAAGATCGGCATCATGCCGGGCCACATCCACAAGCCGGGCAAGATCGGCATCGTGTCGCGTTCGGGCACCCTGACCTATGAAGCGGTCAAGCAGACCACCGAAGTCGGCCTGGGCCAGTCCACCTGCATCGGCATCGGTGGTGACCCGATCAACGGCCTGAACTTCGTCGACTGCCTGAAGCTGTTCAACGAAGACCCGCAGACCGAAGGCATCATCATGGTCGGCGAAATCGGCGGCGACGCTGAAGAAGCCGGTGCCGAGTACATCAAGAACCACGTGAAGAAGCCGGTCGTCGGTTTCATCGCGGGTGCTTCGGCTCCGGCCGGCAAGCGCATGGGCCACGCCGGTGCGATCGCATCGGGCGGCAAGGGCACTGCCGAAGGCAAGTTTGCTGCCATGGAAGCTGCTGGCGTCGTCACCGTGCGTTCGCCGGGCGACCTGGGCGCTGCCATCGCCAAGCTGGTGAAATAAGATCGACTGCCTTCGGCAGACGATTCTGTAGAGCCGGCCGTTGGTCGGCTGCTTGAAACAGAAAGGCCGCCTCAGGGCGGCCTTTCTGCGTCTGGGCATCCGCCGGGCATGGCCCGGCGCTACCAGAATGGTCCACGCGGTAGCGCCGGGCCATGCCCGGCGAGCGCATGTCGCGGCGCTACAATGTGCGCATTGCAACCACAGGCTGGACCCTCATGGCTTCGATCCGCATCGCGATGGCGCAGTTCGACTTCCCGGTTGGCGATGTCGCCGGCAACACCGAGCGCATCATCGAGATGATCGGCCAGGCGCGCGATGAGTACGGCGCCGGGCTGGTGATGTTCCCCGAGCTGGCAGTCAGCGGCTATCCGCCGGAGGACCTGCTGCTGCGCCCGGGCTTCCTGTACGAGTGCGAGCAGGCGATGACCCGCATTGCTGCTGCGTGCCGTGGCATCACCGCCGTGGTCGGTTGGCCGCAGGCGGCCGGTGCGGTGGTCTACAACGCGGCCAGCGTGCTGCGCGATGGCCTGGTGGAGCAGACCTACCGCAAGCGCGAACTGCCCAATTACGCGGTGTTCGACGAGCGCCGCTACTTCGATGTCGACCCGGACGGTGGCAGCTGCGTGTTCGAGGTCGACGGCATCCCGGTCGGCCTGCTGATCTGCGAGGACCTGTGGTTCGCCGAGCCGCTGGCCGATACGGTGCGTGCCGGCGCGCAGCTGGTGGTGGTGCCCAATGCCTCGCCTTACGAGCGTGGCAAGCATGCCCAGCGTGACGCCGTGCTGGCTGCACGTACCCGCGAAAGCGGCGCGGCGATCGCCTACCTCAACGTGGTGGGCGGCCAGGACGCGCTGGTGTTCGATGGTGCATCGGTGGTGGCCGATGGCGATGGCACGGTGCACCCGGCCGCGGCGGCCTTCGTCGACCAGTGGCTGGTGGTGGACTACGACGGTGCTACCCGCCGCTTCCTGCCGCAGGTATGGATGGACGACGGCGACGAGAGCATGGATGCGCTGGCGTGGCGCGCGGTCACCCGCGGCATCCAGGACTACTGCAGCAAGAACGGTTTCAAGAAGGTGTGGCTGGGTCTGTCCGGTGGCATCGACTCGGCGATCGTGCTGGCCATGGCGGTCGATGCACTGGGCGCGGAGAACGTGACGGCGGTGCGCCTGCCGTCGCGCTATACCGCCGGCATGTCCAACGACCTGGCCGCCGAGCAGTGCGAGGCGCTGGGCGTGAAGCTGGAAGCCGTTTCCATCGAGCCGGCGTTCCAGGGCCTGATGCAGGCGCTGGCACCGATGTTCGAGGGCACCACGCCGGATGTGACCGAGGAGAATCTGCAGTCGCGCAGCCGTGGCGTGATCCTGATGGCACTGGCCAACAAGTTCGGTGGCCTGCTGCTGACCACCGGCAACAAGAGCGAGTACGCGGTCGGCTACGCCACCATCTATGGCGACATGTGCGGGGGGTACGCGCCGCTGAAGGACCTGTACAAGACCGAGGTGTTCGGCCTGTCCAAGTGGCGCAACACCGTTGGCGGTGCGCCGGTGATCCCGCCGGCGGTGATCAGCCGCCCGCCCTCGGCCGAACTGCGCGAAAACCAGACCGACCAGGATTCGCTGCCGGCCTACGACGTGCTGGACGGCATCCTGTACCGCTACATCGACCAGGAGCAGTCGCGCGCGGAGATCGTCGCCGCAGGCTATGACGCGGCGGTGGTGGATCGTGTGCTGCGGCTGGTGCGGATCAGCGAGTGGAAGCGCCACCAGGCCGCGCCGGGCCCGAAGGTCTCGCGCCGCGCGTTCGGGCGTGAGCGCCGCTACCCGATCAGCAACGGCTACAAGAGCTGAGGACCGGTCGCCGGGCATGGCCCGGCGCTACCGATGTTCGATGGATCCATCGGTAGTGCCGGCCGCTGGCCGGCAACCGGGTGTACCGCCCATCCACGCATGGCGTGGATCTACCGGGCTTCGTTGAGCAGTTGCTCCAGGCTGGCGGTTTCGGCGGCCTCGTCAAATTGGCTGTGCCCCAGCCGCGCACGCACGAATGCCAGGCCATCGGCCGCCGCTGCGTCCAGCGTGCCGCGATGGTCGACCGGGTATCGGCGGAATGCCACCGGTTCGCCGCGCAGGGCCAGACCGACGGCATACAGCAGGGTGGTGAGATAGGGCACGTCGCGATCCTCGCTGCCGTGGCCCAGCATCAACGGTTGGCTGAAGCCCCGCCGTGGCACGCCCAGATAGTCATGCAGCAGCGCCCAGATGCCCGGCACCGAGGTCAACGGTGCGCTGAACATTTCTCCCGTGTTCGCCCCTTCCAGGGTGGCTGCCAGCGGGCCCAGGCACTGCTGGCGCGCCAGCGCGACCCGTGCATGGCCTTCATCGCTGAGTACGCGTGCGATACGCGGCTCCACCTGCAGCAGGCCATCAAGCAGGTAGGCGTGATAGGCATTGAGCGCGCCCGGATTCGGCGTGCGGCTGTCCGGCTTCATCACCAGCGCAGTCAGTTCGACGGCCGTGGGTGTGCCGGTGGTGAAGCTGCCGCGGTACTGCAGCAAGGGTCCATAGGACGGTGCCAGATGGCCGGCAGTGAGTGCGGCAGCGCCACCCTGCGAATGGCCCACCGATACCCAACGCGGTGACAGCGTGGCATTGCCGAGGAAATGGCGGCTGGCCTTGATGAGATCGATGGCGTTGCGCGCGGAGGTGCGCACGTGCAGGTAGGCGTGGTCACCCGGGCTGCCCAGGCCTTGGTAATCGGCGGCGAGAACGGCATAGCCCTGTGCCAGGAACTGGTCGAGGAAGCGGCCATCGCGCTCGGGCTGATAGGGGCCGGATACCGAAGGCGCGCAGTGGTCGGCGATGCCCTGGGTGCCGTGGGCCCAGGATACGACCGGCCAGCCACCTGCCGGCGCAGGCCCGGCGGGCAGGTAGACCAGCCCGGTCGCCTCGGCCAGGCGTCCGTGATGATCGGGGGTGCGGTAGGCCAGCTTGTAGGCCTGCGCGGCCTTGGAGGGCACCCAGCTGGCGCGGTAGGGCGCGGCCGAGAGCAGGTCACCCGGCTCCGCCGCCAGCGCGACAAGGGGACTGGCGGCCAGCGCAAGCAGGGCGGTGACCAGCAGGGTCGGGCGCGGTCGGAACCGCAGGGACGATGAGGACATGTGGCGCTCCATGCAGGCCGGGATGGCCTTTGCGCCGCATTCTGGGAGCTGTCCTGCGCGCCGACTGCGATGGAAGTCGCAGTGATCGCCGGTTCGTAGCATTCCTAGCGGTGACGCCAGGCAAAAAAAAAAGGCCCCGTGCGGGGCCTCTTTTCTTACTTCTTTTCCATTCGCGCGTTGCGCTGGCCGGTGGCGGCGGACTTCTCGCCGGCAAACGGGTTCAGCTTGCGGATCATCCACGGGTACTTCGGCCACTTGCCTTCCAGCCACGGGTGATCCGGCTGGTTCAACTGCAGGACGCGGCGGGCGTCGTCGGCCAGGGTCTTGTTGCCCAGGTGGGTGTAGGACTCGGCCAGCACCGCCACGGCATCGTTCTGGAATGCGCTCTGCGGGTAGTTTTCCAGCAGGTAGTTGGCGCGACCGGCAGCCGAGACCCAGGCGCCGCGACGCACGTAGTACAGGGCATTGTCGAGCTCATGCTGGGCGAATACGTCACGCAGCACCAGCATCCGCTGGCGCGCATCGGCGGCGTAGCGGCTGTTGGGGTAGCGATCGACCACGATGTTGAAGTCTGAATACGCCTGATGCGGCGTGGACAGATCGCGGCGGCTTGCGTCCAACGACCATACGCGACGCAGGAAAACCGTATTGCGGTTGGAGTTGGCCAGGCCGCGCAGGTAGTACAGGTACGCGATGTTGCGGTGCGTCGGGTAGGTACGGATGAAGCGGTCGATGCTGGACACCGCGTCATCGTGCTTGCCGGCCTTGTACTGGGCATAGGCCGATTCGATCATCGCCTGCTCGGTGTACGGGCCGTAGGGATACTGTGCCACCAGGCGACGGAAGCTGGCTTCAGCGCCACTCCAGTTGCCGCCTTGCATCAGCTTGTGGCTCTTTTCGTAGAGCTGTTCGACCGGGGTGCCTTCATCAGGGCGATCGCCCTTGGTGCCGCGGTTGCAGCCAGTGGCGACGATGACCAGCACCAGCAGGAGGGCGGTCAGGCGGACGGGCGCGGAGAGCAGGACGGAGCGTCGGATCATGGGGTCAATGCGGGACGCGGCTGGAATACGAAGGGTCGATGATAGCCTAGTGTCCTGTCCAGCGACTGAAACCGGCTCGCCGGGACCCCAAAATTTCAAAGATGCCCCCTGCCATGTCTGAACAACCCTCCGAATCGGCCCGCCAGGCCGTTGTCCCCGACACCTCCGCCGGCCGTCGTTTCGACGCGGTCGTGGCCGAGCTGTTCCCCGAATACTCCCGCTCCCGCCTGACCGAGTGGATCAAGGCTGGCGACGTCCTGCTGGACGGCGCGCAGGCACGCCCGCGCGACGCACTGCGCGGCGGCGAGGTGGTCACCCTGCAGGTGGTGCTGGAAGCCCAGACCAGCGCCGAGCCGGAAGACATCCCGCTGGACGTGCTGTTCGAGGACGAGCACCTGCTGGTGATCAACAAGCCGGTCGGCCTGGTCGTGCACCCCGGTGCCGGCAACCACAGCGGCACCCTGGTCAATGCGCTGCTGTACCGCGACCCGTCGGTGGCGGTGCTGCCGCGCGCGGGCATCGTGCATCGCCTGGACAAGGACACCAGCGGCGTGATGGTCGTGGCCCGCACGCTGGAAGCGCAGACCGCACTGGTCGAGCAGCTGGCCGCCCGTGACGTGCACCGCCAGTACCTGGCCGTGGTGATGGGCGCGCTGGTGGCCGGTGGTACCGCAGATGCGCCGATCGACCGCCACCCGCGCGACCGCCTGAAGATGGGCGTGCGCGAGGATGGCAAGGAAGCGGTGACCCATTACCGCCTGCGCGAGCGCTTCCGTGCGCATACCGCGCTGGAATGCCGCCTGGAAACCGGGCGTACCCACCAGATCCGCGTGCACATGGCGCACCTGCGCCACCCGATCGTGGGCGATCAGCTGTACGGCGGTGCGCTGAAGCTGCCCAAGGGGGCCAGCGACGAGCTGGTGGCCGCGCTGCGCGGCTTCAAGCGCCAGGCCCTGCATGCAGAGACCCTGGAGTTCGTGCATCCGATCAGTGGTGAGCCGGTGCGCAACACCGCGCCGGCGCCGGCCGACATGCTGCACCTGATGAAGGTGCTGCGCGAAGACAGCGCGGCCTTCGCCGAGCGCGAGCGGGACCGCTGGTAATGACTACCGCGCTGCCGCTGCTGCAGGCTGATTGGCCGGCGCCCCCGGGCGTGCATGCACTGACCACGCGCCGGCATGGCGCGGGTATCTCGCCAGCGCCGTTCGCCCAGTTCAACCTGGGCAACCGGCATGCGGCCGACGGTGACACCCCAGCCAACGTCGAGCACAACCGGCAGCTGCTGCAGCAGGGCCTGGCACTGCCATCGGCGCCGCATTGGCTGCGCCAGGTGCACAGCAGCACCGTGCTGCGTTTCGGCGCGCCGCCGGTGGAGGGCGCCAGCGAACCGGTGGCCGATGCCGCGGTGACCTCGGTGCCCGGCGTTGTGCTGGCGATCCTCACCGCGGACTGCCTGCCGGTGGTGTTCGCCGCTGTCGATGGCAGCGAGGTGGGCGCCGCCCATGCCGGTTGGCGTGGCCTGGCCGACGGCATGCTGGAGGCCACCGTGGCCGCCATGCAGACGCCACCGGCGCAGCTGCGCGCGTGGCTGGGCCCGGCAGCGGGACCGGCCGACTACGAGATCGGCGAAGAGGTGTACCACGCCTTCGTCGGCCACGACGCGGCCGCTGCGGCGTCCTTCGTGGCGACCCGCCCCGGTCACTGGAAAGTGGATCTGTTCGCGCTGGCGCGACAGCGCCTGCAGGCCTCGGGCATGGAGCTGGGCAACATCCACGGCGGCACGGTCTCGACCATGGCCGATGCGGATCTGTACTCGCACCGTCGCGACCGCCGCACTGGCCGGATGGCGACGCTGGTGTGGATGGACTGATGCGGGGGGATCGCGCTGCGGGTGTAGAGCCTGGCGGCGTGATCGTCTTCGATGGCGTCTGCGCGTTGTGCAGCCGCTGGGTGCGTTTCCTGCTGCGGTTCGACCGGCAGGAACGCTTTCGCTTCGCGGCGATGCAGGGCGCGCAGGGCAGCGCGATGTTGCGCGCGCACGGCCTGGACGCGCACGACCCGACCTCGTTCCTGCTGTTGGACGGGCAGGGTGCGTGGACCGATACCGACGCGATCCTGCGCGTGCTGGCGGCACTGGGTGGTGGCTGGCGCCTGGCGGCCATACTGCGCGTGCTGCCACGCCGCTGGCGCGACGGGGCCTACCGCGTATTGGCACGCAACCGCTATCGCTGGTTCGGGCGCCATGACACTTGCTACCTGCCCACCCCGGAACAAGCCGCGCGGTTCCTCGATTAAGCGCCGCCGGGCGTAGCCCGGCGCTACCCCGTGCCCGGATCAATGTAGCGCCGGGCCATGCCCGGCGTGGGCGGTCAACCTTCCAAGGCTTCGAGGTAGCTGCGGCGCCAGTGGTTGATGTCGTAGGTGCGCAGGTGTTCCATCATCGCGTGCCAGCGTTCCTTGCGCCGGTGCAGCGACATCGTCGCCGCAGTGGCGATGGCATCGGCCACGCCGTCCAGATCATGCGGATTGACCAGCAGCGCCTGCTTCATTTCATCGGCGGCGCCGGCCAGCAGGGACAGCACCAGCACGCCGGGATCTTCCGGATCCTGCGAGGCAACGTATTCCTTGGCCACCAGGTTCATGCCATCGCGCAGCGGGGTCACCAGGCCGACAGCGGCGGCACGGTAGAAGCCGGTCAGCGTGCCGTGGCTGAAGTTCTGGTTGACGTAGCGCAGCGGTGTCCAATCCGGCTCGGCATGGCCACCATTGATGTGGCCGGCGATCTGCTCCAGCTGGCTGCGCAGTTGCCGGTATTCGGTGACATCGCCGCGCGAGACCGGTGCGATCTGCAGGTAGGTGAGCGAGCCGCGCTGGTCGGGATGGCGCTGCAGGTAGCGTTCGAAGCCGAGGAACCGTTCGGGCAGGCCTTTGGAATAGTCCAGGCGATCCACGCCGATGGCGAGCTGGCGGTCGCGCAGGCTGCTGCGCAGGTTCTTCACGGCCGCCTTGCTGGCTGCGGTGCTGGCCTGGCGGGCGATCAGCTCGGTGTCGATGCCGATGGGGAATGCCGCGGCTCGGAAGTGACGTCCGCCGGGCGCTTCGAGCTTGCCGTTTTCGAGTACCCGGCCACCGCCGAACAGGCGCAGGTAGGTCTGGAAGCGATCGGCATCGCGCTGGGTCTGGAAGCCGACCAGATCATAGGCATACAGCGCCGAGAACAGCCGCAGATGATCGGGCATGGCCTGCAGCAGGTCGGCCGAGGGCATCGGGATGTGCAGGAAGAAGCCGATGCGGCAGCCGATGCCGCGCTCGCGCAGCATCGCGCCGAGCGGAATCAGGTGATAGTCGTGGATCCAGACGATGTCGTCTTCGCGCAGCAGTGGGGCCAGCTTGTCGGCGAACAGTGCATTGACCCTGTGGTAGGTCTCGCGGGTGCCGCGGTCGTAGTCGACCAGGTCCAGGCGGAAGTGCAGCAGTGGCCACAACGTGCGATTGGCGAAGCCGTTGTAGTAGCCATCCACATCGCGCTTGGCCAGGTCCATGGTGACGTACTGGATGTCACCGTCACGCTGTTCGTGCAGCGTGCCACTGGCCTCGCGCACGCTCTTGCCACTCCAGCCGAACCACAATCCGCCGCGTTCCTTCAGTGCCGCCAGCAGGCCCACGGCGAGGCCACCGGCGCGGTTCTCGCCGGGCACAGCCACGCGGTTGGATACGATGACAAGACGGCTCATGAGGCCTCCTGCCAGGAACGCGACAGGCGCATGGCCGCAGTGATCAGGCCAACATGCGAGTAGGTCTGCGGGAAGTTGCCCCAGGCTTCACCACCGTCGAAGGCAAGGTCTTCCGACAGCAGGCCAAGATGGTTGCGTTGCTGCAACAGTGATTCGAACATGTCGCGCGCCTCATCCATGCGGCCGATGGCGGCGAGCGCATCGATGTACCAGAATGTGCAGATGGTAAAGCTGGTTTCCGGCTCGCCGAAATCATCCGGCGCGATGTAACGGTACAGCGCGTTGCCGTGCTTGAGGTCGCGGCCGATGGCCTCGACGGTGGCGACGAAGCGTGCGTCGTTGGCGTCGATGAAGCCGATGTCGGCCAGCAGCAGCAACGAGGCATCCAGGCGATGGCCATCGAAGGTATCGGTGAAGTGGCCGAGCTCCTCGCTCCAGGCTTTTTCCATGATGCGTGTGTGGATGGTATCGGCACGCTCGCGCCAGTACTGTGCACGGTCATCACGCTTCAGGCGCACGGCGATCTTGCACAGGCGATCACACGCCGCCCAGCACATCGCGCTGGTGTAGGTATGCACTTCGGTGCGGCCGCGGAATTCCCACAGGCCGGCATCGGGCACGTCGTGCAGTGCGAACGCCTGTTCACCCAGCGGTTCGAGCCGGGCAAAGGTGTGGCTGTCACCCGGATCCTGCAGGCGGCGGTCGAAGAACAGCTGGGTGGAGGCCAGCACCACGCTGCCGTATACATCGTGCTGGCGCTGTACCCAGGCCAGGTTGCCGCGCCGCACCGGGCCCATGCCGCGGTAGCCGGACAGGCTGGGCACTTCGTCCTCGTCCAGCTTGGCTTCGAAGCCGATGCCGTACAGCGGCTGCAGGGTGCCGTCGGTGGTGGCCAGGTTGAAGATGTAGCCGAGGAACTGCTCCATCGTGCGGGTGGCGCCCAGACGGTTCAACGCACGCACCACGAAGGCGGCATCGCGCAGCCAGCAGTAGCGGTAGTCCCAGTTGCGCACGCTGCCGGGCGCTTCCGGAATCGAGGTGGTCATCGCTGCGATGATCGCGCCGCTGTCCTCGTACTGGCAGAGTTTGAGGGTGATCGCACTGCGGATCACCGCGTCCTGCCATTCCAGCGGGATGGACAGGTAGCGCACCCATTCGCGCCAGTAGTCGCGGGTGCGCTGGAACGCTTCCTGCACGTAGCCGCTGATGGAGCGGTTGAGCGATTCATCCACGCCCAGGATCAGGTGGATGGGATGGTTGAGCACGAACGGCAGGCCATCACGTACGAAGCGCACCGGCACATCGGTGGTCAGGCGCAGCACATGCTCGGGCAGGATCCAGCGCACGTGGTTGCTGCCCCAGGTGGACTCGGGCACGCGCGCGCCCCAGTCGGCCAGAGGTCGTGCGCGGATCACGATGCGCGGGCTGCCGGACAACGGTCGCACCTGGCGAATGAGGCTGACCGGCCGGTAGAAACGGTCGTTCTGGCGCCAGCGCGGGGCGAAATCGAGGATTTCCAGCGCGCCGCCATGCGCATCGCGCAGCACGGTGCGCAGGATCGCGGTATTGGTGAGGTATTCCTGTTCGCTGCCGGCGAAGTCCTCCAGCTCGATGGCGAAGTCGCCGCCGGTCTGCTGGTTGGGGCTGAGAAGGGCACAGAAGGTCGGGTCGCCGTCGAAGGTCGGCAGGCAACTCCATACAACACGGGCGTGTTTGTCGACCAGGGCGCCGAAGCTGCCGTTGCCGACCACGCCCAGATCAAGATCGGGTTGGGTCATCACGCGGTACATCTCGGTTGCGGCCGTGGGGGCCGGGGTCAATACGCATTCTCACGCAGCCAGGCGTGCACGCTGCGTATGTCGGGCAGCGCGAACACCGCCGCGCTGGGTTCACGTTCGCCGATCAGCACGCTCCAGCCATGCAGGCCATTGGCCGCATCGAAGCCGAATTCATCGGTCAGGTCATCGCCGAGGAACACCGGCAGACGACCACGGAACGGCAGGTACTGCATCAGCCGACGTACGGCTCGGCCTTTGTTGGTAGCCACCGGGACGAATTCGACGACATGGTCGCCCGGCTGCAGGCGATAGCTGGCACGGCCGCGAACATGGCGGTCGGCGAAGGCGCGCACATCGTTGGCTGCATGCGGCGCGCCACGCCAGTGCAGGGCCAGGCCTACGCCCTTGTTCTCTACCAGTACGCCGGGGTGGCCATGGGCGAAACGCATGGCTTGTTGATGAAGCGCATGCAGCCAGTCGGCGGTGTCGTCACCATGCTCATCGCGTATCACGTGCCCGTCCTGCGCACGCAGTTCGTGGCCATGCAGGCCCGCAGCGGGAAGCTTGAGCGGCGCGAACAACTGGTCCAGCTGTTCAAGCGGGCGACCACTGACCAGTGCCACGGCACCTTCCAGGCGATCGCTGATGCGGCCGATGGCTTCACGCACATCGGGGAGAAGCTGCACGGCGTCGGGGCGTGCAGCGAATTCGATCAGGGTGCCATCCACATCGAGGAACAACGCGCAGGCGTCGTCCAGCAATGGAGGTGGCGGACGCAGGGGGAGCGGTTCAGCCATGGCGACCACCATGCCAGCGGCGGCGTGTACGCGGGGTCGAGGTCAGGCTACGGCTGGTGCGGACCAACGGTCCGCACCCACCCGGCGGGTGCCGGCGCACCCACCCGCAGCGATCCATCGCGTCCCGGTGGGTGCCGACCGTTGGTCGGCACGTTGTTCGCAGCAATCAGAACGTGTAGCGCACGCGACCGTAGTAGTACGCACCGTTGCTGCCGATCGGCGACAGCACGTCGTAGGGCAGGTTGCCGAAGTAGTGGATGTCCTCGTTGGAGCGATCCGGGTAGTTGTCGGTCAGGTTCTGCCCACCGATGGCCACGCTCCACTGCGGGGTGATGCGGTATTCCACTTCCGCATCCAGCTGCCACTCGGCCTGGTAGGTCTGGCGCGGAATGTAGCCATCACCGAAGTTGAATACGCGGGTCGCGCTGCCGTAGCGGTTCACCCGGCTGCTCAGCGACCAGCGGTCGTTGCTCCAAGCGGCTGAGAAACTGCCACGGGTGCGCGGGGTGGCGTCGGTCAGCGTATTGGTCTCTTCGATGCCGAACAGCACGTAGTCCGGGTCCAGCGCCTGCAGCTGCGCCGGTGTGGCCAGCACGTTCTTCAGCGTGGTCTTGGTGTAGGCGTAGGTGCCGGTCAACAGCAGCTGGCCATCGCCCAGCGACTGCCGCCAGTTGCTCACCAGCTCGGCGCCGCGGGTGCGCGTGTCGGCGGCGTTGACGAAGAAGCTGGCGCTCTGCAGGCCGCCGACGCCGTAGTTGGTGGCCACGTAATCGGTCAGCGCATCGCCGGTGATGCTCTCGGACAGTGCGATGCGGTCGTCGATGTCGATCTGGAAGAAGTCCAGCGACAGGTCGAAGTGCTCGCCGATGCGGCTGGTGAAGCCGAGCGAGGTGTTCAGCGACTTCTCCGGCTTCAGGTCCTGCGCACCCAGGCCACGGGCGATGGGGTTGTTGACCGAGAGCAGGCGGCCCTGCACCAGCTGACCGCCGGCGTTGTAACCGGTGGAGGTGGATTCGTAGCCGATCTGCGCCAGCGACGGTGCGCGGAAATTGTTGGAGATCGCGCCGCGCAGGGCGAATGCCGGGGTGAACTCGTAGCGCAGTCCGAGCTTGCCGGTCAGTTCGCCGCCGAAGTCATCGCTGTGCTCGTAGCGCGCGGCCAGGTCGGTGGAGAATTTTTCGCCGAACTGGCTGGACAGGCTGGCGTAGGCGCTGGCCACATCGCGTGACAGGGTCGCCGCGTCCTGCGGAGTCAGGCCACCGCCTGCCTGCGAGCCGGTCGGACGATCCGTGTACGGGCCGGCGGCGTAGCTGGCCGGGTCGCCTGGACGGGTCTGGTAGCGCTCGTGGCGGGCTTCGGCGCCCAGGCCCAGGGTGTGGCTGATGCTGTCGCTCTGCGAGAACACGCGGCTCAGGTCGAAGTTGCCCACGGTCTGCGCGTACTCGTAGTCCGCGGTCTTGAAGCGGGTCGGGCTGGTCGGGCCCAGCGAGGCATTCAGCGAATCGCGCAGACGATAGGTGAAGTCGTTCTGGCCGTAATCCAGGCTGCCGTCATAACTCCATTCACCCCACTGCCCACGGATACCGGCCACCGCCTGCACGTCGCGGTTCTCGCCTTCGGAGATCGGCCGGTAGCCATTGGGGTAGACCTCCTTCCAGTTGGCATCGCCATCGGGATAGCGGAAGTAGTTCGCGCCTTCGGTATCACGCTGGTTGAAGGTACCGAACGCATAGAACGTCGCGGTCTTGCCCACCGGAATCTCGGTGTTCAGCCACAGATTGATGTCCTTGCTGGCGCCATCGCCGAGCACGTAGTTGCGCTTGCCTTGCAGGGCAAGATTGGCCTCGGTCTGGTCCCACGGCGGAATCTGGTCGAAGCCGGCGCGGTTGGTGCCGTTGCGCTTCTTGTATTCCAGGCCGACGCGCAGGAAGCCGCCGTCTTCGCCCAGCGAGGTGCCGACCTTGGCACTGAGGTTGCCCGTCTGGCCGTCGGTGAGGGTGCGGCCGATCGGCTTGAGGTCGGTGTGGTTGGCGCCGTAGCTGGCTTCGATCTCGCCGCCGTCGCCGCCGTTGTCGAGGATCACGTTGATCACGCCGGCCACGGCATCGGAGCCGTACAGCGCACCGGCGCCATCGCGCAGTACTTCGATACGCTTGATGGCGCTGACCGGGATTGCGTTGAAGTCGACCGGGGTGGTGCCCTTGCCGATCTTGCTGTCGGTGTTGACCAGCGCGGTGTGGTGGCGGCGCTTGCCGTTGACCAGCACCAGCACCTGGTCCGGCGACAGCCCGCGCAGCTGCGCGGCGCGCACGTGGTCGGCGCCGCCGGAGTTGGACTGGCGGGGGAAGTTGAACGAGGGCAGCAGGGCCTGCAGGGCGCTGCCCAGCTCGCCATTGACCACGCCGGCCTTGCGGATGTCCTCGGCGGTCAGCACGTCCACCGGCGACGTGGATTCAAGCACGGTGCGGTCGGCGGCGCGGGTGCCGGTGACGATCACCGTGTCCAGGTTGGTGGCGGCGTCCTGGGCCGAAGCCAGGGCGGGGGACAGGGCGAGCGCGATGGCGAGGCCGAGCGGCGACGCGGACAGGCGGGGGGACATGCGGACTCCAGCAGCAACGACGTGGGGAAGGGGGGGGGAGATAGTTTCACTTACATCCATCCGGATGAAGCGATATATTATCTTGGCGTGAGGAGGCGGTGCGATGCAAGTCCCGGCTCCCATCGCATCACTTCATGCCCTGCCCGCATGAGGGCATTGGTTGCAGCCGCAACCGAGGCGCAGGTGTACCCTCCGTGCCCCTTCGTCGTGCTTTTTCCCCTTCCCGGAGTGCTGTTCCCGATGAAACACCTTGGCCTTGTCTTCGCCGTGCTGCTGGCCACCAGTGGCTGCGCCAGCCTGTCCTCCAAGGCGCCCAGCGCCTATGCCACCACCGCCGACCTGCAGGGCGACGCCGCGCGTCCGTCCAGCGGCCACGGCTGGGTGCGCAGCGAGCTTTATTTCGGCGTGGGCGAAGAGCAGGGCGCCGGTGACCGCCCGCAGGCCGACACCATCAGCGATGCCCAGTGGCGCGCGTTCCTGGACAAGGAAGTGACGCCGCGCTTCCCGGACGGCCTGACCGTGTTCGATGCCTACGGCCAGTGGCTGTTCCGTGGCGATGCCTCCCCGAACCGCCTGCGCACCAAGGTGCTGGTGGTGCTGCACGAGGACAGCCCGCAGCGCCGCGCCGACATCGAAGCGATCCGTCTGGCGTGGAAGCAGCAGACCAGGCACCAGTCGGTACTGTGGTCGCGGCAGGCGGTTGACGTATCGTTCTGACCTGGACGCGCCACCGTGGCGCTGCAGGGAATGACGATGACACCCAGGGATGTGCTGATGACCGTGATGCTGGCCGGTCTGTTGGCGCCGGCGGCGCAGGCGCAGGACGAGGACCGGGGCCCGCTGCGGTTTTCGCCGGCAGCGGGCGTGCAGGCGTCGGTAGAGGTACAGGAGGACGGCATGCTAGCCGTGCTCCTGCAGCCGGCAGGGAAGCGGCAGCGCCTGCCTGGCGCGCCGGACGCCGAGGGACATTCGCGCCTGGGCGCAGAGGACCTCGATTTCGACGGGCGTCCCGAGCTGGTTGCGCGCGCGGCGGTGGGCATGGTCAATGAGGCCGTTGCGGTCTATCGCTTCGACGTGGGCAGCGGTGAGTTCCGCGCACTGAAGGCGGTGACCCATGGACACGACCAGTGCGGTGACCTGATGGGCCTTACCGCCGACGCCGCCACGCGCACGCTGACCGCCAGCTGCCGCAGTGGGCCGATGTGGTACACCGACGTGTATCGCTTCAACGGACCGCAGCTCTATCTGTACCGCGGTGAGAGCGTGTTGATGCTGGGCGATACGCTGAACCGGGCGCTGCACTGGGAAGAGACCGAGAATCAAGGACCACTGGCGGTGTGGCGTACCTACGATCCCTCCGGCAAGGTGCTGGAAAGCGCCATCGGCGACGGGCTCGGCGCACCAGCAAGCGGTGCGCCGCTGGTGGGGCTGATGGCGAGCGTGCTGCCTGCGCGCCTGTTCCTGTTCGACCGCCCTGGTGCATCGAGCACGCAGCGCTACTTGGTGCAGGGTGATCGCGTGGAGATGCTGGATGAGCAGGATGGTTGGGTGAAGCTGCGTTATCGCAACCCGAAGCGCGGCGCGGTGACGGGGTGGATCAACGTCAACGATTGACGGAAGTAAAGTGCCTGGCTGGATGACCTGATCTCCAGTGGCTGATGATGTATCCCCTCCGAATGCGAACCTTCCCTCGAGTCTGCAACAAATTTCGGATTTCTTGCATGGAATCGCATGACTCTGCGTCACACGATGATCGAATCGGCTGACAAGCCCGGTTCTGCGTGGGTGGAGGAAAACGTTGATCATCGATGTGCTGACACACCTGAGGCGGTTACGTGAACAAGGAAATTCGCGGTCCATTGCGGCAATACTCTGTCTGATTCTCCTGCAGGTTGGCCTATCGCAGCCCGGTGAGGCCAGGCCGAAGCCAATCGTGGAACAAACCCAGCTTTCGTTCGAAGTTGCACCAAGAATGCTTGTAAAGGTTGTCCATCACCAAGATGGGGACATCCAGGTCCACCTTCCCGCGGGCGCGAAACAGCACCTGGCTCGCGCTGGATCCGAGTCGCCCGGCCTGGAAATAGAGCTGAGCGCTTTGGATGTGGACTTCGACGGCCGCCTCGACCTGGTGGTGCAGGTCCCCGTTGGAATGGTCAATTATTCAACGGCGGTCTATCGGTTCGACCTGGGGCTTGGCGAGTTCGTAAAAATGCCCGTCATCCGTAAGGCTGATCGGAGTTGCGGAGAGTTCGGATTGATCGAACTGGACTCCGATCAGCAGGTGCTCCGTAGCCGTTGCCGGAGTTCAATCTGGCGTACCGATGTGTACCGGCCTTCCGGTGGAGCACTGTACCTGTTCCGGTCCGAGCGTATGCTCACGTTGCCTACGTTGGATGGGAAAGTGCTGAGCTTGGAGCCGAGGCGATTTGGTGGTCCACTTGCCGTCTGGAGCAGCCACTCGCCTGCCGCAGAGATTCTTGAGCGGGCCATCAACGATGGTCTTTCCGTGCCTGACAACGGTAGGCCATTGGTGCCATTGGCAGCCCGTGTAGTGCCCATGCGCCTGTTGCTGTTCGACCGCCCTGGTGCACCGAGCACGCAGCGCTACTTGGTGCAGGGTGATCGCGTGGAGATGCTGGATGAGCAGGATGGTTGGGTGCAGGTGCGCTACCGCAACCCGAAGCGCGGCGCGGTGACGGGGTGGATCAACGTCAACGATTGACGGAAGCCCTGCCCGGAGTTTGCACGACAGGGCGATCGGCCTCTTGCCCACGGGAGCATCACTTCATCGGGACTAGCCTCGGGGTTCCCCCTTGCAAGGTTGTAGTCCCATGAGCAAGCGCGTCGCCGAGATCGTTGTCGATACCCTGCAGCAGGCGGGCGTCCGCCGTTGTTATGGCATCGTCGGCGACACCCTGAACCATGTCACCGACGCACTGCATCGCAGTGAGATCGAGTGGGTGCATGTCCGCCATGAAGAGGTCGCGGCGTTCGCGGCCGGTGCCGATTCATTGATCAGCGGCCAGCTGACCGCCTGCGCGGGTTCGTGCGGTCCTGGCGGTCTGCACTTCATCAACGGCATCTTCGAGAGCAACCGCAACCGCGCGCCGATGGTGCTTATCGCCAGCCAGGTGGTCACCAGCGAACTGGGCATGGAGTTCCCGCAGGAAGTGGATTTCAAGGCGGTGTACGGCAGCTGCACCGTGTTCTGCGAGCAGGTGCACAGCCCGGCCCAGGCACGGCGCGTGGTGGCGCTGGCCTGCCAGGCGGCGATCAGCCGCCGCGGTGTGGCGGTGGTGATCCTGCCGGCCGACATCAGCGAAGCGGAAGTGAAGCACGATGTGCCGTTCTCGGTGCATTACACCCAGCCGGTGCTGCGCCCCTCCGAGGCCGAGCTGCAGCACATCGCCGAACTGCTGGGGCAGGGCAAGCGTATCGGCATCTATGCCGGCGCCGGTTGCCAGGGGGCACATGCGCAGCTGCTGGAACTGGCGCGGCGCCTGCAGGCACCGGTGGCGCACACATCGCGTGCGAAGGACTTCGTCGAACCGGACAACCCGTACAACATGGGCATGACCGGAGTCTTCGGCATCGAATCCGGGTTCCACACGTTGATGGAGTGCGACACGCTGCTGCTGCTCGGCGCGGATTTCGCCTGGGGCCAGTTCTATCCGGACAAGGCCACGATCATCCAGGTCGACCGCGACGGCAGCCACCTCGGTCGACGCCATCCGGTGAACCTGGGCGTGGTCGGTGATATCGCTCCGACACTGGACGCGCTGCTGCCGATGCTGCCTCCGCGCGAAGACAGCAGTTTCCTGGACGAATGCATCGAGCACCGCGACAAAGCGCTGAAGAAGCGCGAGCAGGAGGAGCAGCCGGGTGAGGGCGAGCTGATCCATCCGCAGCACCTGACCGCGCTGCTGTCGAAGTACGCTACCGACGATGCGCTGTTCACCGCGGATGGTGGCTCGCCGATGGTGTGGGTGCTGCGGCACATCCGGGTGAACGGCCGGCGCCGCACGCTGACCAGCCTGCTGCACGGCACGATGGCCAACGCGATGCCGCAGGCGCTGGGTCTGCAGAAGGCCTTCCCGGGGCGGCAGGTGATTTCGTTGTCCGGCGATGGTGGGTTGGCGATGTTGCTGGGCGACCTGCTGACCGCGGTGCAGGAGAACCTTCCGATCAAGGTGGTGGTGTTCAACAACGGCTCGCTGAATTTCGTCGAGCTGGAGCAGAAGGTGGAAGGGCTGCTGGACAACTACACCGACCTGAAGAATCCGGATTTCGGGCGGTTGGCCGAGGTGATCGGCTTCCATGGCCGCACGGTGACCCGCAGCGAGGACCTGGAAGAAGCGGTGCAGGATTTCCTGGCCCAGCGTGGGCCGGCGCTGCTGGATGTACACACCAGTCGCGCGGAGCTGGTGATGCCGCCGCAGATCGAGGCCAAGCAGGTGGCGGGCACGGCGTTGTATGCGGCCAAGGCAGTGCTGAGTGGTCGCATCGACGACGTGAAGCATCTGCTGGTGGACAACTTCCTGAAGAAGTGAGGGTTGGGGTCTGATGCAGGGCTGCGCCCTGCACCCGCCGAATCAACGTCAACGTCAAAAGCGGGGTATCGGTGGGATGGCGGGGTGGGTCCGGTTGCGGGGGACGCCGTGAATACGTCCCTGTAGGCTTGGCCGCGGCATCCATGCCGCGGACACCCCCGCAACCGGACCCACCCCGCCTTCGACAGATTTCCGCGATCTGTTGGGATGGCATGACCTGCTCTTGGTGGGTGTCGACCTTGGTCGACACGGTAGATCCACGCAATGCGTGGATGTCTGTCGGTAGTGCCGGCCGCTGGCCGGCAACCAAGCAGATGCCCGCGATCGGGCACTTGAGAGCGCAGCGACCGGCTTCTGCTTTTGATCTTTTGATTCTCTTCCGTGGCTGGCGCCCGCAGGAAACTGTCCGTGGCCGGGCGGGGTGGGCTGCGCAGGACCGTTGGCGCCATGGATGGCGCCATCGAGCCCCCATGGACGGGTTTACGGCGTGTCCTGCGCAGCCCACCCCGCACGACCCACTCCGATAGGCCGCTTTCAGCGACCAGCCACGAGGGGCTCCGCCGTTGGCTGGAACCCATCATTCCACTCGGGAATTGGCGCGCCGGCCCCGCTGGGCCTACCATCGGCGGTCCCCACCCCCACCGCCCCTTCCATGTCCGCTCCCGCTTCCACCGCGCCGCGCCGCTGGTTCGTCGCTGGCGACTTCAATGGCTTTTTCGGCCTGGTCGTCGACAACCTCTCCATCCTCGGTTTCATCGCCATGGCCCTGGTCGGGATGTTCCAGTTCCCCGCCGACGTGGTCTTCGGCCGCATGTTCCCCGGCACCGCCCTGGGCGTGCTGGTCGGCAACCTGCTGTACACCCTGATGGCACGGCGCCTGGCCGCGCGTACCGGGCGCGACGACGTCACCGCCATGCCGCTGGGCCTGGATGCACCGACCAGCATCGGCATGGCGCTGCTGGTGCTGGGCCCGGCCTTCCTGGCCTTCAAGCAGCAGGGTTTGGACCCGCATGCCGCCGCCATCGCCACCTGGCAGCTGGGCATGGCCTCGCTGGTCATCATGGGCGTGCTCAAGCTGATCCTGTCCTTCTTCGGTGAAGCGGTGACCCGCGCGCTGCCGCGCGCTGCGCTGCTGGGTTCCATCGCGGGCATCGCACTGGTGCTGATGGGCCTGCTGCCGTTGCTGGAGACCCTGCGCTCGCCGCTGGTGGGCTTCACCACGCTGGGCCTGCTGCTGTACGTGCTGATCGCCAAGGGCAAGCTGCCGCTGCGCGGCCCCGGTGTGCTGCTGGCCTTCGTGTTCGGCACCGTGCTGTATTACGGGCTCGGCCTGGCCGGCCTGGGTGTGCCCGGCTTCCAGATTCCGGCCTGGGTGCCGCCGCAGGTGGTGCTGCCGCTGCCGACGCTGGGCTTCATCGAGGGCCTGCCGACCGCGATGACCTACCTGCCGCTGCTGTTGCCGTTCGGCTTGCTGATGGTGGTCGGTGGCATCAACGTATCCGAGAGCGCGCGCGCGGCCGGCGATGACTACCGCACCCGCGACATCCTGCTGGTGGAGGCGGCGGCCACGCTCGTCGCCGGCGTCTGCGGTGGCGTTGCGCAGACCACCCCGTACATCGGCCAGCCGGCCTACAAGCACATGGGCGCGCGCAGCGGCTACACGCTGCTGACCGGCCTGTTCGTCGGCATCGGCGGCATGCTCGGCATCATTTCCGGGCTGGTGCAGTGGCTGCCGCTGGCGGTATTGGCGCCGATCATCGTGTACGTGTCGATCGACATCACCACCCAGGCGTTCCAGGCGACGCCGCGCCAGCATGCCGGGGCGATGGTGCTGGGCTTCCTGCCGTCGGCGGCCTACCTGCTGGCGATCAAGGCGCCGGGCTGGATTCCGGCCGAGCAGATGGGCGCGCTGCTGACCCACGTCGATGGCCACGGCCTGCCGGAGCTGGCGGTGATCTTCGCGCTGGGCAACGGCTTCATCATCACTTCGATGCTGTGGATCGCCACCGTCGCAGCGATGGTCGATGGACGCCTGCGCCGCGCCTGCGGCTTCCTGCTGGTGGCGGCGGTGCTCACCCTGTTCGGCCTGATCCATTCGGTGGATCCGCGCGGCGGCATCTACCTGCCGTGGGATCTGCAGGGCCTTGCCCGCGTCATCAGCTGGCAGTTCGCCGGTGCCTATGTGGCGCTGGCCATCCTGCTGGGGCTGCTGTCGCTGCAGAAGCAGGCGGTGAAGCCGCTGGCTGAAAACGCCCATTGACCGGTAGCGCCGGGCCATGCCCGGCGTTGGGTTGCGCTGCCGCCGGGCATGGCCCGGCGCTACTTCTCGCCATCCAGTTCCGGGTAATGCCGGAAGATGCCGTTGGTGTTGAAGGCAAGCCGCCGTTCCGAAGCGAGATAGGCGGCGATGCCGGGCCGTTGTTCCACCCGGTCCTTCAGCGCGCGCAGCAGTGGCAATGTCGGCCACAGCGCCTGCATGCGGCGTGGGAACATGTAGTCCAGCCCGCTCAGCAACTGGAACAGCGACAGGTCCACGTAGGAGTGTTCGCGCAGCGGGTGGCGACCGCCATTGGCCTTCAGCACCTGCTCGAAGTATCCGAGGAATTTCGGCAGGCGCTCATCGCGCATCGCTGCCGCACGCGCCCTGGCCTCGCTCTTCTGGTCTTCGTAGTACTTCGACGCGGCGATCGGATGGTGGGTGTCGTGCACTTCGGCCACCAGATCGGCGATGGTCAGCTGCAACTGCAGCGCCTGCATGCGCCGCGAGGCGGCCTGCGGAACCAGATCCAGCGTCGGGCCGAGGAAATCGAGAATGGCCGCGACCTGCGCGATGACCTGTCGCCCCGCCTTCAGGAACGGTGGCGCGAAAGGTTGCGCACCTTCGCTGTGGCCATCGAGGAACGGCTGCATCACGGCGTCGCCGTGCACACGCGCCATGTCCACGTAATCGGCGCCGGCATCTTCCAGCGCCAGCCGCACGAATTCGCCACGGCCCTGGATGCCGGTCCAGTAGTACAGCGCGTACTGCATGAAGGCTTCTCCACCCAACAGGAACAGCAGGGTCGCGCGTACCGCGCAAAGCAGGCGTGAACCACAACGGCAGCGGAATGGCTGGGGAACCCCGCCGAATCAGGGCAGTCACACCTTGTCCATGCAGCTGAAAGGCGAGGTTCTGCATCATGCAGAGTGGAAAAGTGGTCTGGCCCTGGGTTCTGGGCGTGGTGGTGGTGGGCGGCGCGGGCACGTGGTTGTTCCGCGACCAGTTGCAGCACCTGGCAGATGGCGTAGCGGTGCCGGAGCAATCCGCGCCGACCTCCGCAGGTGCCGCACCGAAGCCCGCTGCTACGCAGGAACCCGCGCCCTCTCCGATCAAGCATCCGCTGGATTCCGAGGCCGCCGCCGACCCTGCGTTGCCGAACCTGGCCGACAGCGATGCCGCCGCCTGGAGCACATTGAGCGAACTGTTCAAGGGCGAGGGCGCGTTGACTGCGCTGTTGCGCGATCACCTGATCCAGCGCATGGTCACCCAGGTCGACAACCTGGACAAGGCCAGTGTGCCGCCTACCGCGCTGGCCTTCCGGCCGCTACCGGGCAGCCTGCAGGTGGAGCCGCGCGAGGGCGGCGAACGCATCGCCGCGGCCAATGCAGCGCGCTATGCGCCCTATGTGCAGGCCTTCACTGCGCTCGACCCGGCGGCGGCGGCCCACGCGTACAAGCGCTTCTATCCGTTGATCCAGCAGGCGTATGTCGATCTGGGCCGTCCTGACGGGTATTTCAATGATCGCCTGGTAACGTTGATCGACCACCTGCTGGACACCCCGGAGCTGGCCCAGGCGCCACTGCTGCAGCGCGATGAGCGCGGCCGCTACCGCTTCGCCGATGCCGCCCTGCAGTCGCGCTCGATCGGGCAGAAGGCCTTGCTGCGCATGGACGTGGCGCAGGCGCGGGCGGTCAAGCAGCAGCTGCGGGCGATCCGGGCCGCGATCACCCATTGAGGCCTCCAGCGTGCGGTTCTGATCGGGATCAACGCGCCGACAACACCGCTTCCGGCATGCTGGCCACAGGCTGACTGGCCTTCGAATGCAGTCGCAGCCACCCTTGAAACGGGGTGGGGCAACCGCATCTCTCCAGCATCGCCGGCGCGGGCCGGCCAAGATGACCGATGAGGTTTCGCAATGCGGATGGACAAGCTCACCTCGCGTTTCCAGCAGGCGCTGGCAGACGCGCAGTCGCTGGCGGTAGGCCGCGACAACAGCATCATCGAACCGGTGCACGTGTTCAGTGCCCTGCTGGACCAGCAGGGGGGCAGCACCCGGCCGTTGCTGGCCCAGGCCGGCGTCAACGTGCCGGTGCTGCGCGAACGCCTGGACGAGGCGCTTGAAGCGCTGCCGAAGGTGTCCGGCCAGGCCGGCAACCTGTCGATCGGCAACGACCTCAACCGCCTGCTCAACCATACCGACAAGCTGGCCCAGCAGAACGGTGATGCCTTCATCGCCAGCGAGTGGTTCGTGCTGGCCGCACTGGAAGACGGCGGCACGCTGGGCATGGCGATGCGCGCTGCCGGTGCCGACAAGGCGCGCCTGCAGACCGCCATCGACAAACTGCGTGGTGGCGAGAACGTGCAGTCGGAGAACGCCGAAGAGCAGCGGCAGGCGCTGGAGAAATACACCATCGACCTGACCGCACGCGCCGAGAGCGGCAAGCTCGACCCGGTGATCGGTCGCGATGAAGAAATCCGCCGCACCATCCAGGTGCTGCAGCGTCGCACCAAGAACAACCCGGTGCTGATCGGCGAACCTGGCGTGGGCAAGACCGCGATCGTCGAAGGCCTGGCCCAGCGCATCATCAATGACGAAGTGCCTGAAGGCCTGCGCGGCAAGCGTGTGCTGTCGCTGGACATGGGCGCGCTGATCGCCGGCGCGAAGTTCCGCGGTGAATTCGAAGAGCGCCTGAAGGGCGTGCTCAACGACCTGGCCAAGAGTGAAGGCCAGATCATCCTGTTCATCGACGAGCTGCACACCATGGTTGGCGCGGGCAAGGCCGACGGTGCGATGGATGCCGGCAACATGCTCAAGCCGGCACTCGCGCGCGGTGAACTGCACTGCGTCGGTGCGACCACGCTGGACGAGTACCGCAAGTACATCGAGAAGGATGCCGCGCTGGAGCGCCGCTTCCAGAAAGTCTTCGTGGGCGAGCCGACGGTGGAGGACACCATCGCGATCCTGCGCGGCCTGAAGGAAAAGTACGCGGTGCACCACGGGGTGGAGATCACCGACCCGGCCATCGTCGCTGCGGCCACCCTGTCCAACCGCTACATCACCGACCGCCAGCTGCCGGACAAGGCCATCGACCTGATGGACGAGGCCGCTTCACGGCTGCGCATGGAGATCGATTCCAAGCCGGAGGAACTGGACCGGCTGGAACGTCGCCTGATCCAGCTGAAGATCCAGCGCGAGATGCTGAAGAAGGAAAAGGACGACGCTTCGCGGCAGCGCCTGGCCGATCTGGAAAACGATATCGATGCGCTGGAGCGCGAGTTCTCCGATCTCAACGAAGTCTGGAAGTCGGAGAAGGCCGCGCTGCAGGGCACGACCAAGATCAAGGAACAGGTCGAGCAGGCCAAGGTTGAACTGGAGTCGGCCCAGCGTCGGCAGGATTTCGCGCGCATGAGCGAGATCCAGTATGGCGTGCTGCCGCAGCTGGAAAAGCAGCTGGCTGCCGCCCAGGAAGTGGAGAACCACGACTTCAAGCTGGTGCAGGACCGTGTCACCGACGAGGAGATCGCCGAGGTCGTCTCGCGCTGGACCGGCATCCCGGTCAACAAGATGCTCGAAGGCGAGCGTGACAAGCTGCTGCGCATGGAAGAGGTGCTGCACAACCGCGTGGTCGGCCAGGAAGAGGCGATCAAGGTGGTGTCCGACGCAGTGCGTCGTTCGCGCGCTGGCTTGTCCGATCCGAATCGACCGGGGGGATCGTTCCTGTTCCTGGGCCCGACCGGCGTGGGCAAGACCGAACTGTGCAAATCGCTGGCCGAGTTCCTGTTCGACAGCGCCGACGCGATGATCCGCATCGACATGAGCGAGTTCATGGAGAAGCACAGCGTCGCCCGCCTGATCGGTGCGCCCCCCGGCTACGTGGGCTATGAGGAAGGCGGTTACCTCACCGAGGCTGTGCGCCGTCGCCCTTATTCGCTGATCCTGCTGGACGAGGTGGAAAAGGCGCATCCGGATGTGTTCAACATCCTGCTGCAGGTACTGGACGACGGTCGCCTGACCGATGGCCAGGGCCGCACGGTGGACTTCCGCAATACCGTCATCGTGATGACCTCCAACCTGGGTTCGCACCAGATCCAGGACATGAGCGGCGATGACACGCCGGAGGCCTACACGCAGATGAAGGCGGCGGTGATGGGCGTGGTGCAGGCGCACTTCCGTCCGGAGTTCATCAACCGGTTGGATGACATCGTGGTGTTCCATCCGCTGGACAAGCAGCAGATCAAGCAGATCGCGCGCATCCAGATGCGTGGCCTGGAAAAGCGCCTGGCCGAGCGTGGCCTGAAGCTGGTGGTGTCCGATGCAGCGTTCGATCTGCTCGGCAACGTCGGCTTCGATCCGGTCTACGGTGCGCGTCCGCTGAAGCGTGCGATCCAGGCACAGCTGGAAAACCCGCTGGCGCAGAAGATCCTGTCCGGTGCGTTCGTCAACGGCGATACCATCGAAGTGGGCAACGACGGCGGCCATCTGGTGTTCGCCAAGGCCTGATGCGTGCAACGGGGCGCTGCATGATCGCAGCGCCCCGTCTCTTTGGCAGCGCGAACGTCGGTGTCCGACGCTCGCCGGCCATGCTCAGAACCGGTGCGTATACCCGGTCATCAACCCGAACTGGTTGGCCTTCTGCACGATCGGGCTGTCGGCGGCGTCGCCGAGCAGGCGGGTGCCTTCCACGGCGATGTACCAGTTGCCATTGCGACCAGCGCGATGGCTCCATTTCATGCCCAGCCCGGCGCTGACCAGGCCGGCCTTGGGCTTGTGCTGGGCGAACCCGGTGCGAGCGGCCTGGTCGGGGCTGACGCCGTACCAGGTCTGCATATAGCCGCGGTTGCCGTAGTCGGTGGAGACGCTGCCGCTGACCACGCCACCGGCCAGATCGAACAGCGGCATCTCCAGGTTCAGGTGGATCTGCTGGGTGGCAAGGCCGTTGTCGCCCTTGTCATCGTCTTTCAGCGTGTACTGCCAGGAACCACTCAACACCGCCTCACCCAGCGTATAGCCAGCCGCCAGGCCGACCAGGGGCCGGGTATCGATATCGCCCATGCCACGCAGGAAGTCCGAGCCGCCGAGGATCGAGTTCTTCTCGCGTCGGCTGCCGCTGCCGCCGACGTAGGCACGCACGCGGGTGTGTTCGCCGATCGCCGTGCCCCAACCCGCACCGCTGGTACCCAGAAACCAGCCTCCCGGCGAAGTCACGTCGAACGACAGCGTCGGTGCGGCCTGGAATTCCTCGCTGCCGCTGTAGCGCGGGGCAACGCCGCCACCGGCGGCAAGCTCGAAGGTCCAATGATCCTCCTTGGCATGCGCTGTGGACGTTGCGAACAAGGGCAGCAGGGCCAGGCCGAGCAGGGTGGGGAAACGGCGACGGTGGGACATGGCAACTCTCTACAGTGGGAGGAAATGCAGTGCGCGCATCCGGCGCGTGCTGCTGGGTCGACAGCGTGGCGGGATGCCACCGACCAATCCGTCCGCAGTTGTGCGGGAGTTGTAAGCAACTGTAAGCGCGGCCCGTGGCGTTCAGCTGGCAGCCAGTGGCCAGTGCATTTCCAGGCGTGCACCGCCCAGGGTCGCGCGTCCCACGCGCAGCTCGCCGTGGTGACGAACCGCGATGCGCCCGGCGATGGCCAGGCCAAGACCAAAGCCGCCGGTGTCGCGGCTGCGGCTGTCATCCAGGCGGGTGAACGGGCGCAACACCTTCTCGCGATCGCCTTCGGCAATGCCGGGGCCATCGTCATCCACGCGCAGGCAGGCCTTGCCGGCCACGCTGACCAGTGACACCTCCACACGGGTGCGTGCATAGCGCATCGCGTTGCCGACCAGGTTGCTCAGGGCCAGCTGCAGCAGGCGTGGCTCGGCATCCACGCGTGGCAGCGCGCTGGGCCAGACCTGCAGCACCAGGCCCGCGCGCTCGGCATCGCGCCGTGCGTCTTCCATGCAGGCCTGCAGCCAGTCATTCGCCTCGATCCGCTGCATGGGCTCGGCGTCGTTGGGATGCTCCAACCGCTCATAGGCCAGCAGTTCGCTGACCAACCGGTTGAGCTCGGCCAGATCACCATGCAGGCCGGCAGCGAGGTGTGCCCGCCGCGCCGGGTCGTTGCTGTCCTGCATCAGATCCAGGCCGAAGGCCAGGCGTGCGATCGGCGTGCGCAGCTCGTGGGAAATGGCATGGGTAAGATCGCGCTGCCGTTGCACCAGTTCGGCCACGCGCGCGGCCATGCGGTTGGAATGCTCGACGATGACCCGGATCTGCGAACGTGGCGATACCTGCGCACGCGCCTGCAGATCGCCGGCACCGATGCGATCGGCATGACCCCGCAGCGCTTCCAGGTCGCGCCACAGCAGGCGTACCCAGGCATACAGGCAGGCGCCGACCAGCAGCAGGATGCACAGGTAGGCGGCGGCGGTCATGTACAGGGTCATCTGCACCTCGCCGGGAAGGCGCAGCTGCAGCCAGTGTCCGTCAGTCCCCTCGATGGGCAGCAGCACCTGCTGGTAGCTCTCACGGACGATGAAGCCGTCCCCGCGCAGGGCACTGCGCTCTTCGTCATCGAGCACGGGCGGTGCATCCAGCAGTGACAGCGCAATGCCGTAATGCGGCTGCCACTGCAGCAGGCGCTGCTGTTGCTGCTGGCGGTCCAGGCCGGCCAGTCCACTGCGCAACGCATACACCTGTCCGCGCACCTGTTCGACGAAGACACGTTCCTGCAGGGGCGTGTAGATGCGGTCCAGCAGGTGGTTGAGGCTGAACACCGACACCAGCAGGCAGCCGCCGGTGACGAACCACAACCATAGGAACAGGCGCTTCACGCCGACCAGGCCGAGGGGTTGAACTGGTAACCGCGGCCCCACACGGTCTTGATCCGGCGCGGTTCGCGCGCGTCATCGCCCAGCTTGCGGCGCAGCTTGCCGATGCAGACATCCACGCTGCGGTCCAGGCCATCGAAACCGATGCCGCGCGCCGCCTGCAGGATCTGGTCGCGCGAGAGGATCTGCCCGGGCTGGCTGGCCAGCAGCCAGAGGATCTCGAATTCGGTGGTGCCCAGTTCCACCGGCTGCCCATGCAGGTGGACCTCGCGCTGCACGCGATCGATCAGCAACTCGCCATGCATCAGCCTGCACGGCACCCCGGCAGGACCGCTGCCATGGCGGCGGCGCAGCAGCGCGCGCAGGCGCGCCAGCAGCAGGCGCGGCTCGATCGGCTTGTGCACGTAGTCATCGGCGCCGGACTCCAGGCCCAGCACCTGTTCGATATCGTCCTCGCACGCCGTCAGCATCAGGATCGGCACGTCGGAAAAGCTGCGGATCTGCCGGCACACGTCGATGCCACCGAGGCCAGGCAGCATCAGGTCCAGCACCACCAGTTCCGGCGCGTGCTGGCGGCAGGCCGCGCTGGCCAGGTCGCCACGCGGCACGTGCTGCACGGCAAATCCATGTTCGCTCAGGTAGTCGCTGACCAGCTCGGCCAGGCGGCGGTCGTCCTCGACCAGCAGCACCTGGGTCGGGTTGCCGGCGGCGGGAGTCCACGGGGAGGGCTGCATGGGTAGGGCGTCCTTGTCCGGGGCGAAGGGCCCGGCGGCGAAGCCTAGCAATGGCCCATGACGACTGCCTGAATCCCGGGCAACCTGATAACCGCCGGTACTGGCGTCATCGCCAGGGGCTCTCAATGGCGGTCGATGGCTGGCCTATGGTGGGCGTTTCCCCGGATGGAGCCTGGCGCAATGAGCGATCCGCAGTGGCAACTGGAAACCCTGGCCGTGCACGGCGGCTACCGCCCCGACCCGACCACCCGCGCGGTGGCGGTGCCGATCTACCAGACCGTGGCCTACGCATTCGATGACACCCAGCACGGGGCGGACCTGTTCGACCTGAAGGTGCCGGGCAACATCTATACGCGCATCATGAACCCCACCACCGACGTGCTGGAGCAGCGCGTTGCGGCGCTGGAAGGGGGCATCGGCGCGTTGGCACTAGCTTCCGGGCAGGCCGCGATCACCTACGCGATCCAGACCATTGCCGAGGCCGGCGACAACATCGTCGCTGCCAGTGCGCTGTATGGCGGCAGCCTCAACCTGCTGGCGCACACGCTGCCGCAGTACGGCATCCAGGCGCGTTTCGCAGATCCGGCAGATCCGTCCGCGTTCGCCGCGCTGATCGATGAACGCACCAAGGCGGTGTTCGTCGAATCGATCGGCAACCCGCGCGGCAACGTCACCGACATCGCCGCCATCGCCGAGGTCGCGCATGCGGCCGGTGTGCCGTTGATCGTCGACAACACGGTGGCCACGCCATTCCTGCTGCGCCCGTTCGAACATGGCGCCGACATCGTGGTGCACTCGCTCACCAAGTACCTCGGTGGCCACGGCACCAGCCTGGGCGGGGCGATCGTCGATTCCGGCCGCTTCGACTGGACGGCGCAGCCGCAACGCTTCGCCCGCTTGAACCAGCCCGATCCGAGCTATCACGGCGTGGTCTATACCGAAGCGCTCGGCGCGGCGGCCTACATCGGCCGGGCGCGGGTAGTGCCGTTGCGCAATACCGGCGCAGCGTTGTCACCGTTCAACGCCTTCCTGATCCTGCAGGGCATCGAGACCCTGGCGCTGCGCATGGAGCGGATCAACGCCAATGCGCTGGCTGTGGCGCAGTACCTGCGCGCGCATCCGAAGGTGGCGTGGGTGCGTTATGCCGGGCTGGCCGACGACCCCGAACACGCGGCGGCGCAGCGTTATCTGGGCGGCCATGGCTCCGGTGTACTGACCTTCGGCCTGCCGGGTGGGCGCGTTGCCGGCGCCCGCTTCCTCGATGCCCTGAAACTGTTCACCCGGCTGGTGAACCTGGGCGATGCCAAGTCACTGGCCACCCACCCGGCCTCGACCACCCATCGCCAGCTGGATGCGGCCGAACTGGCCAGGGCCGGGGTCAGCGAGGACACCGTGCGGCTGTCGATTGGCATCGAGCACATCGGTGATCTGCGCGCGGACCTGGAACAGGCATTGGCGGACGCCTGATGCCTGCTGGCTTGGTCGTCATCGCCAGAGGCGATCACCACCACTGCAGGAAAGCGTTACGGTAGAGACGCTCTCCAAGGGCGTGGCGATATCATCCCCGGCCGATGCGGGTCGGCCGGGGATTTTTTTGGGGGCAGCCAACCCAGGTAGATCCACGCCGTGCGTGGACGCATTTTGATGCACTGTCGAAATACTCGATTCCGATGGAGATCCATCCACGCATGGCGTGGATCTACCGTGTCGACCAAGGTCGACACCTACCAACAGCGGCACCGAACGCCGTACCCGCAGCTCGCTGAAATCTGTCGAAGGCGGGGTGGGTCTGGTTGCGGGGGCGTGAGCGCCATGGATGGCGCGACCGAGCTTACATGGACGTACTTGCAGCGTCCCCCGTAACCGGACCCACCCCGCCATCCCACGGAATGCCAGCTTTTGCCGTTGCCGTTGCCGTTGTTTCGGCGGGTGCAGGGCGCAGCCCTGCTGCACACCCCTCACACCACCGGGATGCTGTGCTGCCCAAGACTGCGGTACGGCGGGGTAGCCATCACCATTTCCGCCAGCGAGTAGGCCAGCTCGCGCTCGGCCATCACCGTGCCGTCGGCGCCGTGTTCAAGCAGATGCTTCACTTCGGCATCGCTGTGCGCACGCGCCAGCAGCGTCAGGTTGGGGTTGATCGCACGCAGCTTGGCCAAGGTCTCACCGGCTTCCAGCGGCTGCGGGATCGCCAGTACCGCGATCTTCGCGCGCTCGGGATGGGCTTCGGCCAGCACCTTGTCCGAGGCGGCGCTGCCGCGGATGCCGGGCAGGCCGGCGGCATGCGCCTCGGCCACGTGTTCCTTGTTGTCGTCGATGATCATCACCGGCACGCCACGGTCGCGCAGCACCTGCGCCAACGCACTGCCGACGCGGCCATAGCCGATGACGATGGCATGGTCGTGCAGGTCCAGCGACGGCCCCGGTGGCAGCTCGGTCTCCACCGCGGTGGGCGTGGTTTCCTGGTGCTTCAGCAGCCAGCGGTCGAGCAGGCCGAACACCAGCGGGTTGAGCATGATCGAGATCAGCGCGCCGGCCAGCACCAGCGCCTGGCCGGTCGGCGGCAGGATCTTCAGGGTCACGCCGAGGCCGGCAATGATGAAGGCGAACTCGCCGATCTGCGCCAGGCTGGCCGAGATCGTCAACGCGGTGCCGGTGGGGTGGCCGAACGCGCGCACGATGAAGAACGCCGCCGCCGATTTGCCGAACATGATGATGCCGGCGGTGGCCAGCACCTGCCACGGGTGCTCGATCAGGATGCCGGGATTGAACAGCATGCCCACCGAGACGAAGAACAGCACCGCGAACGCGTCGCGCAGCGGCAGGGAATCGCTGGCCGCCTTGTGGCTGAGTTCCGATTCATTGAGCAGCATGCCGGCGAAGAACGCGCCCAGCGCGAAGGACACACCGAACAGCATCGCCGAGCCGAACGCCACGCCCAGCGCGATCGCCAGCACCGACAGGGTGAACAGTTCGCGCGAGCCGGTACCGGCAATGCGCTCCAGGATCCACGGAATGACCCGGCGGCCGACCACCAGCATCACTGCCACGAACAGGCCCAGCTGCACGAACGTCCAGCCGATGCTGGCCAGCACGCTGCCGAGGGTGTGGTGTTCATTGGCCGCGTCGGGCCCGAACACACCGGCCATCACCGGCATCATCACCAGTGCCAGCACGCAGGCCAGGTCCTCGACGATCAACCAGCCGACCGCGATCTTGCCGCGCTGGGTTTCCAGCAGGCGGCGCTCTTCCATCGCGCGCAGCAGCACTACGGTACTGGCCGTGGCCAGCGCGAAACCGAACACCACGCCGTGGATGACCGGCCAGCCCATCAATGCCGCCAGGCCCCAGCCCAGCAGGGTAGCGACCAGGATCTGGCCGATGGCACCGGGAATGGCGATGGCCTTGACCGCCATCAGGTCCTTCAGCGAGAAGTGCAGGCCGACGCCGAACATCAGCAGCATTACGCCCAGTTCGGCCAGCTGGTTGGCCAGTGCCTGGTCGGCAACGAAGCCCGGCGTGAACGGACCGACGCAGATGCCAGCAACCAGGTAACCGACCAGAGGAGACAAGCGGAGCTTGTTGGCCAGCGCGCCGAAGATGAAGGCGAGCCCGAGACCAACGGCAACGATGTTGATCAGGTCGGTGTCATGGTGCATCGGCTCTCGCAGAAATCGGGGGGATGCCCCGATTTTCACCTAATGAGCCAAATGCGGCAAACCTTTAGAGCAAATAGGGTCAGATCCCTTTTCCTGCAGGAAAAGGGATCTGACCCCGGATGAACCCGCCGGGCAGGGCCCGGCGCGCCCGTTACCGCTTACCAGTTGTACTTGATCCGCCCGTACACATACGCGCCGTTGAAGCCGAACGGCGAGTAGTTGCTGTACGGCAGCATGCCGAAGGTCGAGTTCTGCAGGTCTTCGGTGCGGTCCGGGTACTCGTCCAGCAGGTTGTCGGCGCCCACCGTCAGCGTCCAGTTCGCACTCGGCTTGTAGCTGGCCGAGGCATCCAGCACCCACTTGTCGCCGTAGGTCTGGTCGCGCGCGGCGGTGGCCGAGTTGCGCACCGTGAACTCGCCGTAGCGGGTCGCCGCCAGGCCCAGTTCCCAGTGATCCGAACGCCAGGTGCCACTCAGGATCGTCTTGTCACGCGGATAACTGTCCTCGATGCGGCCGATCTCATCGCGGCCGATCAGCGACTGGGTCAGGCCCAGTGTGCCGAACACCGCCGGCGTGCCACCCACGCGCTGCACTTCGGTGTCGTTGTAGCTGTAGGCCGCGGTCAGTTCCAGGCTGCTGGCGCTGAACGGCACGGTGTAGCTGGACACGAAGTCGACGCCACGGGTGCGGGTGTCCAGGCCGTTGGTGAAGTACGAGAACGCAGTCACCTGCGGCAGGCCGAGCGTGGTCAGCAGCGCGCTGCTGGCGGCATTGGTGCTGATGCTGGACGACAGCGCGATGCGGTCGTCGATGTCGATCTGGTACGCGTCGACCGTGATGTACAGGCGATCCACCGGCTGCAGCACCAGGCCCAGGCTGTAGGAGGTGGAGGTCTCGGCCTTCAGCGGCGACGCGCCCAGTGCCTGTGCGGCCGGGCTGGTGGTCGGGAAGGTGCCGCGTTCAACGAACACGCCGTTGAGGAACTGGCTGGTCACCGCCTGGTAGCCCTGCTGGGCCAGCGACGGTGCGCGGAAACCGCTGGAGGCGGTGGCACGCAGCGCCACCTTGTCGGTGAAGGCATAGCGCGCCGACAGCTTGCCGGAGAAGCGGTCGCCGAAGTCCGAGTAATCCTCGTAACGACCAGTGACACCGGCGGAGAACTTCTCGCTCAGGTCCGCTTCCAGGCCCGCATAGACCGCGTAGTTGTGGCGGTCGGTATGCACTTCGTTGGTCGGGGTGAAGCCGCCGAAGCCCTGCGCACCGGTGCCGGTGTAGGAATTCAGCTCGCCCGGGTTCTGGTCCCACTTCTCGCGGCGGTACTCACCGCCGAAGGACAGCGTGACCGGATAGGCCAGGCCCCAGTCCAGCGACTTGGTCAGGTCGGCGTTGAAGATGTCCTGCTGGTACTTCAGCGTGCCGTCGTAGAACGAACGCGGGCTGGTCGCGCCCAGGCTGTAGTTGATGCTGTTGCGGGTGTGGAAATCCAGGGTGTTCTCGCCGTGGTTCAGGCTCAGGTCCCAGGTCCAGCCGTTGTCGGTGTTGCCTTTGACCCCGGCCACCAGCGAGCGGTCCTTGGAGTACTGGTTGATCTCCGGCACGTAGCCGTCGGGGTAGGTCTGCGCCAGCAGCGCGGTCTGTCCGTTGTGGTTGCGCGAACGGTAGAACGCGAACGAGGTGATGTCGCGGTTGCTGAGCAGCGCGCTCGCATAGCCGGTCACGTGGTCGCTGAAATCAAAGCTGGCATTGGCCGACGCCGCAGTGGCGTCCACGCGCGGGTCGCCGACGATGAAGGTGGTCTGGCCCACGGACGGGTAGTTAACGGTGTTCGGCGTGGTGCCGCGATAGGGGCCGGCGCGGTCGCTCTCGTCCTGCTGGCTGATCTGGCCGGCCACGTGCACGCGGCCACGGCCGTTGCCGAATTCCACGCCGGTATCGCCGGACAGCTGGTACTTGTTGCCGTCGCCGGCCGAATACTGGCCGTAGTCGACGGCCAGGCTGCCACCGCTGCCGCTGCCCTTGAGCACGATGTTGATGACGCCGGCGATGGCATCCGAACCGTACTGAGCCGAGGCGCCGTCACGCAGCACCTCGACGCGCTCGATGGCGGCGATCGGAATCGCGTTGATGTCCACCGCCGACGAACCGCGGCCGATGCTGCCGTTGACGTTGATCATCGCCGAGGTGTGGCGGCGCTTGCCATTGACCAGCACCAGCACCTGGTCCGGCGACAGGCCGCGCAGCTGTGCCGGGCGCACGCCGCTGGTGCCGTCGGTCAGCGCGGGGCGCGGGAAGTTCAGCGACGGCAGCGCGCGCGACAGCGCGGTGGCCAGCTCACCGGTACCGGTGGACTGCAGGATCTCGGGGGTGATGATGTCGATCGGCGACTGCGATTCGGCGACCGTGCGGTCGGCCACGCGGGTGCCGGTGACGATCACCGTATCCAGGGTGTTGGCGGCGGTGCCGGCCTGCTGGGCGGCGGCAACGAACGGAGAACCACCGAGTGCGACAGCGACGGCGGCGGCGATCAGGCTGGTCTTGCGGGTCATCGGGAGGGGGCTCCGGTTGGCGGGATGGCACCGGAATCGACATCACGGGGGTGAGGCGGACGACGGTTGTTGCGGTGCGCAATACAGGAATTAACGGGATATTCAGTGCCTGTCAAATGCCGGTCATCAGAAAAAACGTTGCAGCAGCAACCATTTAGCTGCGACAGGCGGTGACGGGGAAGGGGCCCGGGAGGCGCGCGGACAGGACGTGGGAGAGAGGAACGTCGGCCATCGCGCATCCCGGGGCGCGTCAAGTATTCGTTAACGTTAGAATTGCGTCGCAGGAACAGTGCTTACCAGCACATTCCATTCGGTTATATGGACGCCTCCCCCCATGATTTCGCTTCGTAATTTCGCCTTGCGCCGCGGCGAGCGGCTGCTGTTGTCCAATGTCGACCTGACCCTGCATGCCGGTTACCGGGTAGGCGTGGTCGGCCGCAACGGTGCTGGCAAGTCCAGCCTGTTCGCGGCGGTGAAGGGCGAACTGGAGGCCGACAAGGGTGACGTCGACCTGCCGGGCAAGATCCGCATCGCCAGCGTTGCCCAGGAAACCCCGTCCCTGCCGGACCCGGCGCTGAGCTTCGTGCTGGGCGGTGACATCGAAGTGGCTGCGGTGCTGGCTGCCGAAGCCGACGCCACCGCCCGCGAAGACTGGGAAGCGGTGGCCGAGGCGCATACGCGCATGGCCGAGCTGAACGCCTACGACGCCGAAGCGCGTGCCGGCAAGCTGCTGCATGGCCTGGGCTTCCCGGCCGAAACGCACCACCGCGCGGTGTCCTCGTTCTCCGGCGGCTGGCGCGTGCGCCTGAACCTGGCCCGCGCGCTGATGATGCCCAGCGACCTGCTGCTGCTCGACGAACCGACCAACCACCTGGATCTGGACGCGGTGTACTGGCTGGAACAGTGGCTGCTGAAGTACCCCGGCACCCTGCTGCTGATCTCGCATGACCGCGAGTTCCTCGACAACGTGGCCACCCACACCCTGCACCTGCACGGTGGTGGCGCCAAGCTTTACCCGGGCGGTTACACCGACTTCGAGCGCCAGCGTGCCGAACAGCTGCGCCAGCAGCAGATCGCGCATGAGAAGGAACAGGCCGAGCGCGCCCACCTGCAGAGCTTCATCGACCGCTTCAAGGCCCAGGCCAGCAAGGCCGCACAGGCACAGAGCCGGATGAAGCGCTTGGCCAAGCTGGCCGGTACCGAGGCGGTGCGCGCCGAGCGCGAATTCCGCATCGAGTTCGCACCGCCGGCCAAGCTGCCGTTCTCGCTGATCCGCCTGAACCACGTCGAGGCCGGCTACGGCAGCGATTCGGTGATCCTGCACAACGTCGGCTTCGGCCTGGAAGCGGGCCAGCGCATCGGCCTGCTGGGCCCCAACGGCGCCGGCAAGACCACCCTGGTGAAGACCCTGGTGGGCGAACTGGCACCGATTGCCGGCGAGCGCGCCGCGCACCCGGACCTGCGCATCGGCTACTTCGCCCAGCACACGGTCGAGTCGCTGCATGAAGGCCAGTCGCCGATGGAGCACTTCCGCGACCTGGCCCCGGATGCACCGAACCAGTCGTTCCGCGATTTCCTCGGCAAGTGGAATTTCCCGGGCGACCGTGCCTTTGAACCGGTGGATGGTTTCTCCGGTGGCGAGCGTGCACGCCTGGCGCTGGCATTGATCGCCTGGCAGCAGCCGAACGTGCTGTTGCTGGACGAACCGACCAACCACCTTGACCTGGAAATGCGCGAAGCCCTGGCCGAAGCACTGGCCGATTTCGACGGCGCGATCGTGATGGTTTCGCATGACCGCCACCTGATCGGCCTGGTCTGTGACACCTTCTGGCGTGTGGCCGACGGCGTGGTCGAACCCTTCGATGGTGACCTCGATGCCTACGCCGCCTGGCTGCGCACGCGCCCGCAGGCGCAGGGCACCAAGGCACGCATGGAGCAGGTGGAGGAACCGGTGGTGGTCACGACCGCACCGGTCGCGCAGGTGGTGCAGAAGAAGCCGGTCAACCCGCACAAGCTGGCCAGCGCCGAAGCCAAGGTCGCCGAGCTGGAAGGTGTGTTGGCCGAACTGGACCGGCAGCTTGCCGACTCGAGCAACTATGCCGATGCCACGCGCATGGCCGTGCTCGGCCGCGACCGCGAAGCCGCCGCCGCACAGCTGGAAAAGGCCGAAGCGGCCTGGATGGAACTGCTGGAGTCCTGATTCCATCGGTGGCGCCGGGCCATGCCCGGCGGCTTCTCCCGACCGCTGCGCTCGCCGGGCATGGCCCGGCGCTACCCGCGGCGCGCGTGTTTCATCCCTGCGCCTGCAGCCATTCGCGGAACCGCTTGGCCGGTTCCCGTTCGGCACGCGAGCGCAGACGGGTCAGCCAGTAGCGACCCAGTTCCAGCGTGGTGGCAAACGGCTGCAGCAGCCGGCCCTCGGCCAGGTCCGCTTCGAACATGCGCAACGGCAGCAGGGCAACGCCTGCGCCACCGGCCGCAGCTACCGCCAGCGTCAAGGACGAATCGAACACCGGTCCGCGTGCTTCCACGCCGTTGGCCCCGGCCATCTGCAGCCAGCGTGGCCATTCGTCGCTGCGGTACGAACGCAGCAGCGGCAAGGCCGCCAGGTCGCGCGGATGCTTCAGCCGCCGCGCCAGTGCCGGCGCGCACAACGGCGCGAACGGCGCGTCCAGGATCGCCGTGCAGGCCTGTCCCTGCCAGTCGCCATCGCCGAAACGGATCGCCAGGTCCAGGCCTTCACCGGCCAGGTCGATGCGGTTGTTGTGGGTCTGCAGCCGCAGTTCGATATCCGGGTGGGCCGCATCGAACGCGGCCAGCCGCGGCAGCAGCCAGCCGGTGGCGAAGGTGCCGACCACGCCGATCGTCAGCACTTCCCGCGCCGGGCCACCGGTGTAGCGGGCGATGCTGGCTGAAATGCGCTCGAAGGATTCATTGAGCACCGGGTACAGGGCTGCGCCTTCCTCGGTCAACGCCACGCCGCGGGGCAGGCGGTGGAACAGGCGGATACCCAGCCGGTCCTCCAGTCCGCGTATCTGGTGACTCAGCGCCGCCTGGCTGACGCAGAGTTCCAGCGCGGCGCGGGTGAAGTTCTGGTGCCGGGCAGCCGCTTCGAAGGCGCGCAACGCATTCAGCGAAAGGGTGGGGTGCAGCATGGGGACGTGTGAGGCAGGATGATGGCTGATGGTAGCGCCTTGCCATGGGCGTTGGATAAATAAAGGGTTTAATGCGTCATGCATGAATTAATCTCATGGCTGACGCTGAAAAAACGCGCTGGTCGCCTTTGCCCACCCTTTCAATAATCGGGACAGCTTCCACGAGGATTCCGCATGCTTGCCCGTCGTCGATTCCTGCAGTTCAGTAGTGCCGCAGTCGCCTCCACCCTTGCGTTGCCGCTGCTGGCCCGGGCTGCCGCACCCGCCACCGTGCCCGCCACACCGGTCGATGCCGCCATCGCCGCCGCCGCCGACTTCGCCGCACTGGAAAAGGCGTGCAGCGGTCGACTCGGCGTAACCCTGCTCGACAGCGCCGGTGGTCGCCGCCTCGGCCATCGCCAGGACGAACGCTTCCCGCTGTGCAGCACCTTCAAGAGCGTGCTGGCCGCCACGGTGCTCAAGCAGGCCGAGCGCGATCCGGCACTGCTGGACCGGCGCCTGCCGGTGCGGACCCAGGACCTCCTGGAGCACGCGCCGGTCACCCGCCGCCACGTCGGCAAGGACCTGACCGTGCGTGACCTGTGCCGGGCCACGTTGATCACCAGCGACAACACCGCCGCCAACCTGTTGTTCGCAGCGATCGGCGGGCCGCCGGCGGTGACCGCATTCCTGCGCGCCACCGGCGACACGATCACCCGCAGCGATCGCCTGGAGCCGGAACTGAACAGCTTCGCCATCGATGATCCCCGCGACACCACTACGCCGGCGGCCATTGCATCGACGCTGCAGCGTCTGGTGCTGGGCAATGCACTCAGGCCTGCCTCACGCCAGCAGTTGGCCGACTGGCTGATCGACAACGAAACCGGCGATGCCTGCCTTCGTGCGGGCCTGGGCAAGCGCTGGCGGGTGGGCGACAAGACCGGCAGCAATGGCGAAGACGCCCGCAACGACATCGCCGTGTTGTGGCCGGTGCAGGGCGGTTCGCCCTGGGTCCTGACCGCCTATCTGCAGGCGGGCACGATCAGCTTCGAACAGCGCGCGGCGGTGCTTGCGCAGGTCGGGCGGATCGCCGATGGGCTGATCCGCTGAAGGGCGCGCTGCCGAAAGGAGAGGACACTTTCAGCCGTGTCCGGCTTGCCCGATCCGGATCGAACCCGCATCCTGCGCGCGTTCGATCCACACGGAAGTCCCTCGATGAGCCATGAACTGGTCTACCTGCTGCTGATCTTCGCGCTGCTGGTGATCCCGCGCGCGCTGCAGCGGTTCAGCCTGCCGGCGCCGCTGACCTGCCTGCTGTTCGGCATCATCGGCATGCTCTGGCTGGGCGACCAGGCGCACGACGCGGTCATCGCGCTGCTGGCCACGCTGGGCATCTCCTCACTGTTCCTGTTCGCCGGCCTGGAGGTTGACCTGCAGGCCCTGCGGCGCGGCATGTGGCCGCTGCTGGCGCATCTGCTGATCCGCAGTGCGACCCTGTTCGGCGTCGGCTGGCTGGCCTGGCGTTACGCCGGCCTGCCATGGCAGGCGGCCGGGTTGCTGGCACTTGCGCTGCTGACCCCCTCCACCGGTTTCATCATGGATTCGCTGTCGCGGCTGGGGCTGAGCGAGGACGAGCGGTTCTGGGTCACCAGCAAGGCCATCGCCGGTGAACTGCTGGCCCTGGCGGCGTTGTTCATCGTGCTGCAGGCTGGCGACCCCGGGCACATGGCGCTGTCCAGCCTGGCCCTGCTGGCGATGATGATCGGCCTGCCGCTGCTGTTCATCGCGCTCGGTCGCTGGGTCGCGCCGCATGCGCCGGGCTCGGAATTCTCACTGCTGGTGATGGTGGGCATGGTGGCGGCGTACATCACCTACCTGCTGGGCGTGTACTACCTGGTCGGCGCCTTCATTGCCGGCCTGGTCGCGCGCCTGCTGCACCAGCGAATGCCGCTGCTGGCTTCGCACGAAAACCTGCATGCGCTGCGTCTGTTCGCCTCGTTCTTCGTGCCGTTCTACTTCTTCAACGCCGGCACCAAGGTGCCCAGCGAAGCGCTGAGCTGGGAGGCGCTGGGGCTGGGCATCGTCATCACCCTGGTGGTGCTGCCGCTGCGCATCGCGGTGGTCTGGCTGCAGCGCCGCGTGATGTTCGGCGAGAGCTTCCGCAGCAGCCTGCGTGTGTCGCTGGCGCTGGCACCGACGCTGATCTTCACCCTGGTGCTGGCCGCGATCATGCGCGATCGCTTCCAGATTCCCGCGTTGCTGTTCGGCGCGCTGCTGCTGTATGCCGCCTTGACCACGCTGCTGCCCTCGCTGGTGTTCCGCACGCCGTTCGATGTCGATCCGGTCGAGCAGGAGCCGGCAGGGCAGGGCGAAGATGCGCCGGTGGCAGCGACGGACTTGGTTGCCGCCGATCCGCCGTCAGCCGCTGCATCGCGTTGAGGCTGCGCAGGGCATCAGCAGGCTTGCGTTGTGGACGCGCGGCACGTGACACTGCGCGCCCCGCGATGTGCCGGTTCCGGTACGTCGGATATCCCAGGAGCTGCAGGCGTGACCCAGGACGTGAACCTCGATCGTAAACTGCTGCCAGGCCGGATCCTGCTTTGGTTCTCTGCCTTCGCATTGCTGATCCTGTTCGGATACAGCTGGTCGATGCCACCGGTCGATGCCTCGGGATTCCGACAGACGCAGACTGCGCTGTCGATCGACTGGATGGTGCGCGGTGGCCCGTGGCTTGACTACCTGACACCGGTGCTCGGTGCGCCGTGGTCGATTCCCTTCGAATTCCCGCTCTATCAGTGGCTGGCCGCGGTGCTGTCCAGCGCCACCGGCATCAGCGCGGACAACAGTGGCCGGCTGGTTTCCACCGTATTCCACGTCGGCTGCATCTGGATGGTCTACCGCATCAGCCTGGTGGTTCGTCCGGATCGCGTGCTGGCGCTGTGCCTTGCCGGCGCCTTCGCCGTATCGCCGCTGGCCCAGTTCTGGGGCCGCTCGGTGATGATCGAATCGACGGCGGTATTCTTCGGCCTGCTGTTCGTCTGGGCCATGGCACGTCTGCATGTGCAGCCGAGGGCGTGGGTGGGGCTGGTGGCCATCGTCGCTGCGATGCTGGGCGCACTTATCAAGATCACCACATTCTTCGGCTTCGCTGCCTTCACCGTGCTGGCCGTTGCCTGGATGGTGTTGCGCGAGCACGGCTGGCGCCCTCACTGGCTGGCCACACACTGGAAGCTGCTGGCCGGGGGCGCGCTGGCGGCCTTGGCCGCTCTGCTGGCCATCGTCCTTTGGCTGCAGCATGCCGACGCGCTCAAGGCCCAGTCCGCACTGGGCGTGCAGGTGACCTCCGAAGGGCTGGCCGGATTCAACTACGGCACCCTCCAGCAGCGCCTGGACCCTGCGACGTGGTGGGGCACGATCTTCAAGAAGCGCTTCTCGGGGCCAGTGGGCTCCAACTGGGGGTTCCTGATCTTCCTCATCGCGGGGCTGTCGATCCGGCAGATCCGCGCACCGGTGGTCGTACTGCTGCTGGCCTACCTGATGCCGATGGCGGTGTTTACCAACCTGCAGGTGGTGCACCCGTACTATCAGTTCGCCCAGCTCGTGTTTGCCACGTCCATCGTCGGCCTGGTGCTGTGGTGGGTGATCCAGCGCGGCGAAGCGGCCGGCAAGCCGGGTCGAGGTGTGGCTCTGGCGATCTTCCTGTGCCTGCTGTCGGTGGGGTTCGGGCTGGTGAAGTCGCTGAAGGACATGAAGGAGGCGCGCGAGCCGACCACGATCTCGCAGATCGCTGACTTGATCCGGTCCGATACGCCCGAGCAGGGCGTGGTGATGGCCTTCGGCGACGACTGGTCTTCGGCGCTGCCATATCGGTCAGGCCGTCGCGCGGTGATGATTCCCGATTGGGCATCGGATGCGGCGCTGGAAGCACTCGCCGGCAATGATGACGCTTTGGGCGGGCTGCCGCTGGTGGCACTGGTCAATTGCCCCAACGGCCTGGGCAGCACCCCGCAGCGCGCGCAATGGCAGGCTGCGATAGTGCAGCGCTATTCGCAGGGCGCGCAGATGCAGGAAATCGGTGACTGCAAGGTCTGGCTGCGCCACTGATCTGCCCGTGATGGTCGGCCGGCACGGTTTGCGCCTGCCGGCCATGGCCGTTAGGGTTGGGGCATGAAACCGATCGCCGCTGTTGCTTCCGCCTTCGCCCTGCTCGGCCTCGCCGCCTGCTCGCAGCCATCGCATACGGTCAACCACGATCTGTCGACCGCGCCGGCCGACGCCTTCATGGCCGCGGTCGCTGCCCATTGTGGCCAGGCCTACGAGGGCAAGGTGGTGGAAGACACGCCGGCCCCTACCGGTAAAGACCCCTTCGCCGGGCAGAAGCTGGTGATGCACGTGCGGGGCTGCGCCGACCCGGGCCATGAGCTGCGCATCCCGTTCCACGTCGGCGATGACCATTCGCGCACCTGGGTGTTGACCCGCACCGAGCACGGGCTGCGCCTGAAGCACGACCATCGCCACGCCGATGGCAGCCCCGATGCGATCACCCTGTACGGCGGCGACAGCAAACCGCCGGGCACCGCCGAACGCCAGCAGTTCCCCGCCGATGGCGAGTCGGTGGCGATGTTCCGCCGTGCCGACATGCTGGCTTCAACCCACAACACCTGGGCGATGGAGATCGAGCCGGACCAGCGTTTCGTCTATGAGCTGACGCGCCCGGAAGGGCGTCGTTTCCGGGTCGAGTTCGATCTCAGCAAGCCAGTCGCGCTACCGCCGGCGCCCTGGGGTGATGCAGCGGCGCCGGCACCCTGATCGGCCCCCTGGCATGCTGCCGCGGACAGCCCGGTAGCGCCGGGCCATGCCCGGCGGCTTTCAAGCGGAGACCCTGCCGCTGCGCTCGCCGGGCATGGCCCGGCGCTACCCCTCAACGCGTGCCGAAGCGCGCCCGGCAGCCGTTGCTGACCCACACGTTGCCGCGCGAGTAGCCCCAGGTCCGGCCTTCCTGGCAGGCGCTGCCGGACAGCTGCTGCTGCAGCACAGGCCGGCCCTGGCGTTCATCCCAGTTGCAGCTCTGCTGGCGGTTGTTGTTGCTGCTGCAGGTCACGGTGTAGTTGCTGTTGCCACCACCCCAGCCGCCGCCATTGCCCCCACCATTGCCGCCGCCCCAGCCACCGCGGGCCTCGGCGAACTCGGCGCGGCAGCCGCGGTTGACCCAGATCGCGCCGTTGCGCACGCCCCAGTTCTGGCCTTCCACGCACTGCGTGCCGGAGATCTGCCGGACCACGCGTGCGTTGCGCCAGCCCACCGGGCAGCTGCGTTCGCGGTTGTCCTGGCTTTCGCAGCGCACGGTGCCGCTGTTGCCGTTGCCACCACCCCAGCCGCCGCCGTTGCCGCCACCCCAGCCGCCTCGGCCCTGGGTGAATTCGGCGCGGCAGCCGTTGTTGACCCAGATGCTGCCATTGCGGGTGCCCCAGGTTCGGCCTTCCACACAGGCCGAGCCGGACAGCTGGCGGACCAGCCGGGCATCGCGCCAGCCGGTGTTGCAGACGCGTTCGCGGTTGTTCTGGCTCTCGCAGCGGACCACCCCGTCCTGCGCGGCGGCAGGGGCGGAGTGCAGGGCGAGCGCGGTAAAGGTGCCAAGGATCACGGCCAGGCTGGCCAAGGACTGCGGTTTCATGGCGACATCCCCATACGGGAGTAGGTGCGCGACTATAAGGACGGGGGCGATCAAGCCCGCGTGACCGTCCGCATTTGCCCCGGCCGGGGCGTCGGCCGCAGAATAAGAGGCTTTCCGGCCTCCATCAGGCGCCGGCGTTCTCCAGCGGAGCTTTCCCCCCATGCGTACCCACTTCTGCGGCCTGGTCGATGAGACCCTGATTGGCCAGACTGTCACCCTCGCCGGCTGGACCGACGTGGCCCGTAATCAGGGCGGCGTCTGCTTCATCGATCTCCGCGATCATGAAGGCATCGTGCAGGTGACGGTGGAGCTCGACAACGCCGAAGTGTTCGCCGTGGCCGCCTCGCTGGGCTATGAGGACGTGCTGCAGGTGGAAGGCGTGGTACGTGCTCGCCACGCGGTCAACGACAAGCTGCGCACGGGCAAGGTGGAAGTGATCGCCACCGCCATCACCGTGCTGAACAAGGCCGCGCCTCTGCCGTTCCACGCCCACGAGAACCCGGGCGAAGAAACCCGCCTGAAGTACCGCTACCTGGACCTGCGCCGTCCGGAGATGCAGCGCATGCAGCGCACCCGCATCAAGCTGGTGCAGGCCCTGCGCCGCCACCTGGACGAGAAGGGCTTCCAGGACATCGAAACGCCGATCCTGACCAAGGCCACCCCGGAAGGTGCACGCGACTTCCTGGTGCCGGCGCGCATGCACCCGGGCGAGTTCTATGCCCTGCCGCAGAGCCCGCAGCTGTTCAAGCAGATCCTGATGGTGGCCGGCTTCGACCGCTACTACCAGATCGCGCGCTGCTTCCGCGACGAGGCCCTGCGTGCCGACCGACAGCTGGAATTCACCCAGCTGGACATGGAGTTCGCCTTCGTCCGCGAGCGCGACGTGCAGGACTTCGTCGAAGACATGATCCGCGCCATCTTCAAGGAAGTGGTCGACGTCGAACTGGATGCCAGCTTCCCGCGCATGACCTGGGCCGAGGCGATGCGTCGCTATGGTTCGGACAAGCCGGACCTGCGCATCGCGCTGGAACTGGTGGACGTGGCCGAGCTGGTCAAGACCAGCGAATTCCCGGTGTTCACCGCTGCTGCCAATGATGCCGATGGCCGCGTCGCCGCCCTGCGCATCCCCGGTGGTGCCAGCCTGTCGCGCAAGCAGATCGACGAGTACGCCGTGCACGCCGCCAAGTACGGTGCGAAGGGCCTGGCCTACATCAAGGTGGGCGAGAACGGTGAAATCAGCTCGCCGATCCAGAAGTTCTTCAGTGAAGAGGGCTTCGCCGCCCTGGTCGCCCATGTCGACGCCGGCAACGGCGACATCGTGTTCTTCGGTGCCGGCGGCTACAACAAGGTGTCCGACTTCATGGGCGCGCTGCGCCTGAAGGCCGGCAAGGACTTCGGTCTGGTCGCCGACAGCTGGGCGCCGCTGTGGGTCACCGACTTCCCGATGTTCGAATGGGACGAGGAAGCGCAGCGCTACGTCGCCCTGCATCACCCCTTCACCGCGCCGGCCGTGGACGACATCGCCGACCTGCGCGCGCACGCCAAGACTGCCGTTTCGCGCGGCTACGACATGGTGCTCAACGGCAATGAAATCGGCGGCGGTTCGATCCGTATCCACCGCCCCGACATGCAGAGCGCGGTGTTCGAACTGCTCGGCATCGGTGCCGAAGAAGCCCGCGCCAAGTTCGGCTTCCTGCTCGACGCGCTGAACTACGGCGCGCCGCCGCACGGTGGCATCGCCTTCGGCATCGACCGCATCGCCGCGCTGATGGCCGGTACCGAGTCGATCCGCGACGTCATCCCGTTCCCGAAGACCACCGGTGCGCAGGATCTGATGACCGATGCGCCGTCGCCGATCGTCGACGAGCAGCTGGCCGAAGTGCACATCCAGGTTCGCCCCAAGAAAAACTGATCAGGAGATCCAGGCAATGACCGAGTTTGCGTTTTCGCTGGAGTGGGAAAAGCTGGGCAATGAAGGCTCCGAGGCCAACCTGGTCACCGAGCGTGCACGTGTCTTCGGTGGTTGGCTGGTCCGTGTCGGTACCAACCCGTCGGCCATGGCCCTGACCTTCGTCGCCGACGGCGAAGGCCGCTGGGACGGTGAAGACTTCGGCGTCGAGGATTACGAAGACGACGAAGAGGAAGAGTACGACGAGGACGAGGAAGGCGAAGAAGAGGAAGACGGCGAGGAAGAAGAGGACGACGAGGAATACGAAGAAGAGGAAGAGGAAGAAGACGACAAGGAACCGGCGGAGCGGGCTTGACCCGAACCGTGGTCCTGACGTCAACTCGACCCATGTATTCGATCCGCCGCGCCACTGTGGACGACGCGCCGACCCTGTCGGCGCTGGCCGCACGCACGTTCACCGAAACCTTCGGCCATCTGTATCCGCCGCAGGACCTGCAGGACTTCATCGACGAGGCCTACACGGTCGAGCGTCAGCGCACGATCCTGGCCCACCCCGATTACGCGGTGTGGCTGCTGGAGCTGGACGGGGAGGCGGTCGGCCATGCCGCCGCCGGCCCCTGTGGGTTGCCGCATCCGGACGTGAAGCCCGGTGACGGTGAGCTCAAGCGCCTGTACCTGATCAAGACGCAGCAGAGCTGCGGCTGGGGTAGCCGCCTGCTGGAAACGGCGCTGGCCTGGCTGGAGCACGACGGCCCGCGCACGCTGTGGCTGGGCGTGTGGTCGGAAAACTTCGGCGCGCAGCGCTTCTACGCCCGGTATGGTTTTGAAAAGGCCGGCGAGTACCTGTTCCCGGTGGGCGATACCAACGATCTTGAGTTCATCCTGCGCCGTCTGCCGCATCCGGCCTGAAACCGTTCACCGCCGCTTGCCCCTGGCTTCTGTTCAATCACCGTAGTTCCGCCCCGCTGACCGCCAGGCTGTTGCACATGACTCCCCCCGTTCTGTTGTTGCATGGCATCTGGAATGCCCGTGCCTGGGTCGGGCCGCTGGCCTGGCGCCTGCGTGCGCGTGGCTTCCAGGTCCATACCTTTGGCTACTCGTCCGTATTTGGCGGTCCTGATGTGGCCGTGCCGCAGTTGCTGGAGCGGCTGGCAGATGCTGGCCCGCTGTCCCTGGTGGGGCACAGCCTGGGTGGCCTGCTGGCGCTGGAAGCCCTGCGCCGGCAGCCGCAGCTGCCCGTGCAGCGCGTGGTCTGCCTGGGCTCGCCACTGCGGGGCAGTGGCACCGCGCGCTCGTTGTCCGAACATGGTTGGGGCCTGGCCCTGGGCCGCAGCAGCGAGCTGCTGCTGGACGGGCTGCCGGACTGGCAGGGCAAGGCCGCAGTCGGCCTGATTGCCGGCTCGGTGCCACATGGGCTGGGCAGCCTGCTCGGGGCGCTGGATGACGATTCCGACGGTACCGTGGCGCTGGCCGAGACCCGCCTGCCGGGCCTGGCCGACCACTGCGTGGTGCGCACCAGCCACAGCGGCCTGGTGGTGTCGCCCGATGCCGCGCGGCAGACCGCGCATTTCCTCCGCCATGGCCAGTTCGACCATGGCCGGGACGCCGCCGCCGCGTAAGGCGGTTCGCCGGGCATGGCCCGGCGCTACCGCCCTGCCTTTGTGGGTGCGAACCGTTGGTTCGCACGCTCTCGCCGGGCCATGCCCGGCGAGCGCAGCGGCATCCATCCGCCCTCGACACGGTCAGCGGGCCCGATCAGGTAGAATCCGCGGCCTTATCCATCAACGCACGTACGGAAAGACCCATGGGTAGAGGCCCCTCCATCGAGAACCGCAAGAACGCGTCTGACGCGAAGCGCGGCAAGATTTTCACCAAGATCATCCGTGAGATCGGCGTGGCCGCCCGCGGCGGTGGAGGCGACCCCAACAACAACCCGCGCCTGCGTGTAGCCGTGGACAAGGCGCTGACCGCGAACATGTCCAAGGACGTGATCGAGCGCGCCATCAAGAAGGCCACCGGTGAACTGGAAGGCGTCGAGTACGAAGAGATCCGCTACGAGGGCTACGCGCCCGGTGGCGTGGCCGTCATCGTCGATTGCCTGACCGACAACCGCGTGCGCACCGTGGCCGATGTCCGCCATGCGTTCAGCAAGTGCGGCGGCAACATGGGCACCGAAGGCTCGGTCAGTTTCATGTTCAAGCGCGTGGGCGTGCTGCACTACGGCGCCGGCGCCGATGAGGACGCCATTTCCGAAGCGGCCATCGAGGCCGGTGCCGATGACATCGTGGTCTACCCGGAGGACGGCGCGATCGACGTGCTCACCGCTGCGGACAGCTTCCACGCAGTCAAGGATGCGATGCAGGCGGCTGGCCGCACGCCGGATCATGCCGAGCTGACCTTCCGTGCCGACAACGACATCAAGGTCGAGGGCGACACCGTCCTGCAGGTCAAGAAGCTGCTGGACATGCTGGAAGACCTCGACGACGTGCAGGACGTGTACTCCAACGCCGATCTCGGCGCGGACGCCTACGCCTGAACGGACGCTGCGCCGGTCGCCTTTGGCGGCCGGTGAGCGGACAATGCGGACCATGATGACCCCAGACGTTTCCAGCCATCACCGCCGCATGCGTCCTTCCCGGATCAGCGGCCTGCGCGCGTGTGCCGCATGACCCGCATTCTCGGCATCGACCCGGGTTCACAACGGACCGGGGTCGGCATCATCGATGTCGATGCCAGCGGCCGGGTCAGCCACGTGCATCACCAGCCGCTGGTGCTGCTCGGTGCCGATGACTTCCCGCAGCGCATGAAGCTGCTGGTGCTGGGCCTGGCAGAGCTGTGCCTGGAGTTCCAGCCGCAGGAAGTGGCCATCGAAAAGGTGTTCATGGCGCGCAACCCCGATTCGGCGCTGAAGCTGGGCCAGGCCCGTGGCGCGGCGATTTCGGCGGTGGTGCTGCGCGACCTGCCGGTGCACGAGTACGCCGCCAGCGAGATCAAACTGGCGGTGGTCGGTCGTGGCGGCGCCGAAAAGCAACAGGTTCAACACATGGTCGGGCTCATGCTCAACCTGAAAACCAAGCTGCAGGCCGACGCGGCCGACGCGTTGGCCGTGGCCATCACCCATGCCCACGTAAGGGCAACGGCCAACCGCCTGGGGCTGACTGCCCGCCAGGCGTGGGGCCGCAAATGAGGAGCTGCACGCAATGATCGGTCGACTGCGCGGAATCGTCGCCTACAAGGCGCCGCCGTGGCTGGTGGTGGACGTCAACGGGGTGGGCTACGAGCTGGAGGCGCCGATGAGCACCTTCTACGACCTGCCCGAGCTGGGCCGTGAGGTCACGCTGTACACCCATTATTCGCAGAAGGAAGACAGCGTCTCGCTGTACGGCTTCCTGCGCGAAGGCGAGCGCCGCCTGTTCCGCGACGTGCAGAAGGTCAGCGGCATCGGCGCGAAGATCGCGCTGGCCGTGCTGTCCGGGGTCACCGTCGAAGAATTCGCCCGCATGGTCCAGGCCGGCGACATCACCGCGCTGACCCGCATCCCCGGCATCGGCAAGAAGACCGCCGAGCGCATGGTGCTGGAACTGCGCGACCGCGCGGCGCAGTTCGGTGCCGGTGGCGCTCTGCCGACCGGCAGTGGCCCGGCACCGGCCGATCCGCTGTCCGATGCCACCGTGGCGCTGCAGCAGCTGGGCTACAAGCCCACCGAGGCGGCGCGGATGGCGCGCGAAGCCTTCAACGAGGGCGACGAAGTGGCCACCGTCATCCGCAAAGCCCTGCAGTCGGCGCTGCGCTGAGCCGCTCCGCTTCCTTCCCCATTACACCCTGAGCGTCGCCAGGAGCCCCATGTCCAGCAGTCAAACTCCGCACACCGCCGCCCATGGTGGCCATGGTCACGCTCCCCCCGCCGGGGGCCTGGCGCTGATCATCGGTGCGATCGGCGTGGTCTTCGGCGATATCGGCACCAGCCCGCTGTACACCCTGAAGGAGGCGTTCTCGCCGCACTACGGGCTCAACAGCGACCACGACACCGTGCTGGGCGTGCTGTCGCTGGCGTTCTGGGCGCTGAACATCGTGGTCACCCTGAAGTACGTGACCATCATCATGCGCGCCGACAATGACGGCGAGGGCGGCATCATGGCGCTGATGGCGCTGACCCAGCGCACGCTGCGCAACGGGTCGCGCTCGGCCTACGTGGTCGGCATCCTCGGCATCTTCGGCGCCTCGCTGTTCTTCGGCGATGGCGTGATCACCCCGGCGATATCGGTGCTGGGTGCGGTCGAAGGCCTGGAGGTCGCTGCCCCCGGGCTGCACGCCTTCATCGTGCCGATCACCGTGGTGGTGCTGCTGGCCGTGTTCGCGGTGCAGCGTTTCGGTACCGCGAAGATCGGCAAGCTGTTCGGCCCGATCACCTCGATCTGGTTCATTTCGCTGGCCGCGATCGGCATCTACAACATCGTCGACGCGCCGGAAGTGCTGAAGGCGTTCAACCCGTGGTGGGCGATCCGCTTCTTCATGGAGCACGGCTGGCACAGCATCTTCATCCTCGGCGCGGTGGTGCTGGCGGTGACCGGTGGCGAGGCGCTGTACGCCGACATGGGCCACTTCGGTGCCAAGCCGATCCGCCACGCCTGGTACTTCTTCGTGCTGCCCTGCCTGGTGCTGAACTACCTGGGGCAGGGCGCGCTGGTGCTCAACCATCCCGAGGCAGTGAAGAACCCGTTCTTCGAGGCGGTGCCGTCGTGGGCGCTGTACCCGATGATCATCCTGGCCACGATGGCTGCGGTGATCGCCTCGCAGTCGGTGATCACCGGTGCGTTCTCGGTCTCGCGCCAGGCCATGCAGCTGGGCTACATCCCGCGCATGCGCATCAAGCACACCTCGCACGACACCATCGGCCAGATCTACATCCCCGGCATCAACTGGGGCATCGCGGTGATGGTGATCGGCCTGGTGCTGGCCTTCCGCAGCTCGTCCAACCTGGCCGTGGCCTACGGCATCTCGGTGTCGGCCACCATGCTGATCGATACCCTGCTGCTGGCCCTGGTTGCACGTTCGCTGTGGCCCAAGGCACGCAACTGGATCCTGCCCTTGTGCGTGGTGTTCTTCATCATCGATCTGGGCTTTGTCATCGCCAACGGCGCCAAGCTGCTGCAGGGCGCCTGGTTCCCGGTGGTGCTGGGCATCTTCCTGTTCACCATGATGCGCACCTGGCGCCGTGGCCGCGAACTGCTGCGCGACGAGATCCGCAAGGACGGCATCCGCATCGACACCTTCCTGCCGGGCCTGATGCTGGCGCCGCCGGTACGCGTACCCGGCACCGCGGTGTTCCTCACCGCCGACCCGACCGTGGCCCCGCATGCGCTGATGCACAACCTCAAGCACAACAAGGTGCTGCACGAGCGCAACGTGTTCCTGCACGTGGTGACCCTGCCGGTGCCGTACGCGGCGGAAGGGCAGCGCCTGAAGATCGAATCGGTGGGCGATGAGTTCTATCGGGTCTACGTGCGTTTCGGCTTCATGGAGACCCCCGATGTACCGCTGGCGCTGATGCGCTCGTGCGACCACGGTGGCATCTACTTCGACCCGATGGACACCACCTTCTTCGCCAGCCGCGAGACCATCGTCGCCACCGCCAACCGTGGCATGCCGATCTGGCGCGACAAGCTGTTCGCGCTGATGCACAGGAACGCCGCCCCGGCGACGGGCTTCTTCCGGATTCCGGGTAACCGCCTGGTCGAGCTGGGCGCGCAGGTGGAGATCTGAGCGCGCGGGGTCGGATCCCTTTTCCACAGGAAAAGGGATCCGACCCCATGTCCGTGTCATCCAGTTCCATCCACGCATGGCGTGGATCTACCGGGTCGACCAAGGTCGACACCCACCAATAGCAGGCCATGCCGTGTCGACCAAGGTCGACACCTACCAGGAGCAGGCCATGCCATTCCGGCAGATCGCGGAGATCTGTCGAAGGCGGGGTGGGTCCGGTTGCGGGGGTGTCCGCGGCATGGATGCCGCGGCCAAGCCCCCATGGATGGGTTTACGGCGTCCCCCGCAACCGGACCCACCCCGCCATCCATCAGGAAACCTGCTTCTGCTGTCGCTTCGGCAGTTGAAGTTGCAGTTGCTTCTGCGGGTGCCGGGCGCAGCCCGGCCGAATCTCCCCGCTTTTACCGCATAATCAGCACATGACCGACGACCGCATCATCGCCGCCGGCGCCACCCGCGAGGATGACGCCGCCGACGCCAGCATCCGACCCAAGCGACTTGCCGACTATCTCGGCCAGGTGCCGGTGCGCGAGCAGATGGAGATCTACATCCAGGCCGCCAAGGGTCGTGGCGACGCGCTGGACCACGTCCTGATCTTCGGCCCACCCGGCCTGGGCAAGACCACCCTTAGCCACGTCATCGCCAACGAACTGGGCGTGGCCCTGCGCGTGACCTCCGGCCCGGTGATCGAGAAGGCCGGCGATCTGGCCGCGCTGCTGACCAACCTGCAGCCGCACGATGTGCTGTTCATCGACGAGATCCATCGCCTGTCGCCGGTGGTGGAAGAAGTGCTGTATCCGGCGATGGAAGATTTCCAGATCGACATCATGATCGGCGAGGGCCCTGCGGCGCGCTCGATCAAGATCGACCTGCCGCCGTTCACCCTGATCGGCGCCACCACCCGCGCCGGCCTGCTGACCGCACCGCTGCGCGACCGCTTCGGCATCGTCCAGCGCCTGGAGTTCTACAGCGTCGAAGAACTGACCCGCATCGTGCGCCGCTCGGCCGCGATCCTGGCCATCGACTGCACCGCCGACGGGGCAGGGGAGATCGCGCGCCGCGCGCGTGGCACCCCGCGTATCGCCAACCGCCTGCTGCGCCGCGTGCGCGATTACGCCCAGGTCAAGGCCGGTGGCCACATCGACCAGACCGTGGCCCAGGCCGCAATGCAGATGCTCAAGGTCGACCCGGAAGGCTTCGACGAGCTTGACCGCCGGCTGCTGAAGACCATGGTCGATTACTTCGACGGTGGCCCGGTGGGCATCGAGTCGCTCGCCGCGGCGCTGTCCGAAGAGCGTGGCACGCTGGAAGACGTGGTCGAGCCGTACCTGATCCAGCAGGGCTTCCTGGTGCGCACCGCGCGTGGCCGCATGGCGACCCACAAGGCCTACCGGCACATGGGCCTGAAGCCGAAGAACCCGCCACAGGACCTGTTTGCCGAGGTCCCCGATGTCGGTTGAACCGCGATTCAGTTGGCCGACACGCATTTACTGGGAAGATACCGACGCTGGCGGGGTGGTCTACCACGCCCGCTACGTGGCCTTCATGGAACGGGCCCGGACCGAATGGATGCGCGCGCTGGGCTACGGCCAGGAGCGCATGCGGTCCGAGCACGGCATGGTATTCGCGGTGCGCTCCATGCAGATGGATTTCATCAAGCCGGCACGGCTGGATGACCAGCTGCAGGTAAGCGCCACCCTGGTCCAGCTGAAGAAGGCCAGCATGGTCTTCGACCAGCAGGTCCTGCGCGACGGCCAGCTGCTGCTGTCCGCACAGGTCCGCATCGCCGCACTGGACGCGGCCAGTTTCCGCCCGCGTGGCATGGACGATGCCGTCCTTGCCGCGCTGCAATCCCACCTCCACCCCGAATCCGAACAGAACTCTTGAGGAACAACGGATGATCGCAACGCTCCTGGCCCTGCAGGCCACGGTCACCGAGGCTTTGCCGGCTGACGTCAGCAATGCCGCGACCCAGACCCTTGCCCAGGCCACCACCGGCGGCGGCATCAACTACCTCGAACTGATGGCCAAGGCCAGCTTGCCGGTGAAGATCATCGTGCTGGCGCTGCTGGTCGGCTCGTTCGTCAGCTGGGTGATCATTTTCCGCAAGGCCCGCATCTTCAAGCAGGCCACCCGCGAAGCCGACGAGTTCGAGAACCGCTTCTGGTCCGGTGCCGACCTGGGCAAGCTGTACAGCTCGGCCACCGACCGCAGCCGCAATGTCGGCGGCCTGGAAGCCATCTTCGAAGCCGGTTTCCGCGAGTACACCCGCCTGCGCGACAAGCGCCGGCTGGATGGCCGTGCCCAGCTGGAAGGTGCCCAGCGCGCCATGCGCACCACCTACACCCGCGAAGTCGACCAGCTCGAGCGCAACCTGGAACTGCTGGCCAACATCGGCTCGACCGCCCCGTACGTGGGCCTGGTGGGTACCGTGTTCGGCATCATGGTGACCATGCACGACATGATCAGCAGCGGCGCCCAGGCCGGTATCGCCGCCGTCGCCCCGGGCATCTCCGAAGCGCTGTTCGCCACTGCCATCGGCCTGTTCGTGGCGATCCCGGCAGTGTGGGCCTACAACCGCTTCACCACCCGCGTGGAGCGCATGTCGGTGCGTTTCGAGACCTTCGCCGACGAGTTCAGCTCGATCCTGCAGCGCCAGAGCGCTGGCGACGAGTAAGCGCCAGACCCGGGAGTCCAAGCCATGTCCGCTGCCATCGGTCGCCGCAAGCGCCGCAAGCTGAAATCGGAAATCAACGTCGTTCCCTATATCGACGTCATGCTGGTGCTGTTGATCATCTTCATGGTCACCGCGCCACTGCTCACCCTGAGCTTCGATGTCGACCTGCCCAATTCCAACGCCAAGGCGCTGGAAAGCAAGCAGGACCCGGTGATCGTCTCGGTGCGCCAGGACGGCCAGCTCAGCCTGAAGCTGCCCGACGCCAAGGAACCCACGGCCGTCACTGCCGAGGAACTGCAGGGCCACCTGTCCGGCATCGCCGCGCAGGACAAGGGAGTGCGCGTGATCGTCGCCGCCGACCGTGCCGTGGCCTATGAAAAGGTCATCGCGGCGATGGACGTGATCAAGCGCGCCAACGTGGACAAGGTAGGCCTGGCCACCGATGCACGCTGACGCCCTGCCGCCACCGCACAAGCAGGAACCCGGCTGGGGCCAGCCGATGGTGCTGGCCGTGCTGGTGCACCTGCTGGTCGCGTTGATCTTCATCGGCGCCTGGCTGTGGTCACCGCAGCGCAATACCGATGCCGCCGCAGGTGATCCCTCGGTCGAGGCCAGCTTGGCGCTGTCTGCGTCCGAAGCCGCCGCCGCCCGCCAGGCCCTGCGCCAGTCGGAAAAGCTGGAAGACCTGCCGCCGCCGGTGGCCGAACCGATCCCTGTGCCGGAAGACACCATCCCGCCGCCGCAGCCGATTGAAGAGCCGCGCCCGCAGGACGCACCGACGCCGCAGCAGCAACAGGCGCAGGAGCGCGTGGCGCAGCCCGATACCAAGGACCAGGACGCGGTCAGCGCGTTGGCGATCTCGCAGGAAAAGGCCAAGCAGGAGCAGGAAGCCAAGCGCCGCCAGGAGCAGATCGACCTGACCGAGCGCAAGCGCCAGGAAGAGGCCGAGCAGAAGCTGCGTCTGGCCAAGCAGCAGGAAGCGGATGCCAAGAAGAAGCAGGCCGAGCAGGAGCGCCTGGCCGCTGACAAGGCGGAAGCCGAGAAGCAGAAGAAGATCGCCGACATCCGCGCCCGCCGCGAGCAGGCCGAGAAGGAAGCCAAGCTGGCCGAGCAGAAGCTGCGCCAGGTCGCTGCCGCGCGCAATGCCGCAGGCACGGCTGCTGCCGGTGCCAGTGGTGCAGCACAGCCGGCTGCCGGTGGTGGTGGCAGCAGTGATGATCTGTCTGCCAAGTACGCGGCGGCCATCCAGGCCAAGGTGCTGGCGCAGTGGGTGCGTCCGGACAGCGTGCCGCTGGGCCAACGCTGCCAGATCACCATCAACCAGTTGCCGGGCGGTACCGTCCGCAGCGCCACGGTCAGCGCCGGCTGCCCGTTCGATGAAGCCGGCAAGCGCTCGATCGAGGCCGCCGTGCTCAACGCCCAGCCGCTGCCGTACCGCGGTTTCGAGCAGGTATTCGCACGCACGATCAACTTCACGTTCACCGCCCAGGATCGCTGAGGCGCGGGGCAGGGCAGCCCTTTGGGGCTGTCCCGTCATCCAATGACGCCTTTAGCTCTGGATCGTGCGGGCCCGTCCACGCCATGCTTGGGACGCGTCATTCGCACGAAAGGTGGCCGCGACGTTAACGGCATGTGAGAGACCCGGCTGGCACTGACCAGGAATTCACGTACCCTTGGTTCATGATTGCGAAGCGGTTCACTGCCGTTTTGTTATCCCTCGTTCCGGTTCCCCCTATTTGAGCGCTCCATGAAGAAGATGCCTCGCTGGCTTGCCGTGTTTGCGGCCCTGTTGCTGCCCTTTGCTGCCGTCGCGCAGCAGAAGGGGCTGGATATCGACATCATCGGCGGCAATGCCTCCGCCCTCCCGATCACCATCGTGCCGATGCCCTACCAGGGTGCAGCCGGTGCTCCGCAGACCGACGTCGCCGGCGTGGTCCGTGCCGACCTTGAACGTTCGGGCCAGTTCCGCACGCTGCCCGAAGCGCAGATCGTCGAAAAGCCGATTCGTGGCGGTGACATCCAGTTCGCCACCTGGCGCGCGCTGAAGCAGAACTACATCGTCGTCGGCCGGGTCATGGACGCCGGTGCCGGCGCCTACCGCGTCGAGTACGAACTGTTCGACGTGCCCAAGGGCGAGCGCCTGCTGGGCCTGGCGATGACCGCACGTGGCAATGCCATGCGCGACGTTGCCCACCAGATGGCCGACGCCATCTACGAGAAGATCACCGGTGTCCGTGGTGCCTTCTGGACCCGCATCGCCTACGTGACCGCCAGCGGCAAGGGCGACGCCATGCGCTACGCGCTGATGGTGGCCGATTCGGACGGCTTCAACCCGCAGACCATCGTGCGTTCGGCCGAGCCGCTGCTGTCGCCGTCGTGGAGCCCGGATGGCAACAAGCTGGCCTACGTCAGCTTCGAGCGTGGCAATTCGGCCATCTACATCCAGAACATCTCCACCGGCGCCCGTGAGCTGGTCACCAGCTTCCGCGGCATCAACAGCGCCCCGGCCTTCTCGCCGGACGGCCGCAAGCTGGCCCTGACCCTGTCGCGCTCGGGCAACCCGGAAATCTACGTGATGGATCTGGGCAGCAAGCAGCTGACCCAGCTGACCAACCACTTCGCCATCGATACCGAGCCGACCTGGGCGCCGGACGGCAGCGCGGTGTACTTCACCTCCGACCGCGGCGGCCGTCCGCAGGTCTACAAGGTCGGTGCCGGTGGTGGCAGCGCCGAGCGCGTGACCTTCCAGGGCAACTACAACGCCAAGCCTTCGGTGTCCTACGACGGCAAGAAGATCGCTGTCGCCCAGGGTTCGGGCAACAGCTACAAGATCGCCCTGATGGACAGCTCGCTGGGTTCGCCCCGCTGGAGCACGCTGTCGCCGGGTTCGCTGGACGAATCGCCGAGCTTCGCGCCCAACGCGAGCATGGTGCTGTATGCCGCCCGTGAGGGTGGTCGTGGTGTGCTGTACGCCGTCTCGGCCGATGCGCGCGTGCGCCAGCGCCTGGTTCTGGCAGACGGTGATGTGCGCGAGCCGGCATGGTCCCCATACCGTACCCAGCGCTAAAAGAGTGTTAATATTTTCTCTGTATTGAACCCCTCATCGGCTTAGGAGCCACAAAGGTATCGCCATGAACAAGTCCACCCGCGTTCTGCTTGTTTCCCTGCTGTCTGTGGCCGTCCTGGCCGGTTGCTCGAAGAAGGTCAAGGAAGAAGCCCCGGCTCCGGTCGATACCGGCACCTCGACCACCACCCCGACCGGTCCGTCCACCTCCGGCCTGTACGGCCCGGGCGACCTGGACACCGATGCCTGCCTGCGCCAGCGCGTTGTCTACTTCGACCTGGACAAGGAAGACGTGAAGCCGGAATTCCAGGCCATCATGGCTTGCCACGCCAAGTACCTGCGTGACCGTCCGTCCTCGCGCATCACCCTGCAGGGTCACACCGACGAGCGCGGTTCGCGCGCGTACAACCAGGCCCTGGGCGAGCGTCGTGGCAACGGCGTCAACTCGGCACTGCAGGCCAACGGTGGCTCGGCTTCGCAGCTGACCGTCGTTTCCTACGGTGAAGAGCGTCCGGTCTGCACCGAGTCGAACGAGTCCTGCTGGTCGCAGAACCGTCGCGTCGAAATCGTCTACACCGCGCAGTAATCCATGCGCCTTGGCATCAAACTGATGCTGGTCGTTGCGGCAGCCCTCGTGGCTGCCGCACCGGCGCATGCACAACGTCAGAGCCTGGCCGACCGCGTCGGTTCGCTCGAGCAGCAGATGTACAACAACAGTGCCAATCAGGACCTGTTGAACCAGATCAATCAGCTGCGGCAGCAGGTCACCAGCCTGCAGGCCTCGATCGAGCAACTCCAGCACGACAACGCCCAGCTCAAGCAGACCGCCCAGGACCAGTACCTGGATCTGGACAGCCGCCTGAACCGGTTGGAAGGGGGCTCTGCCGCCCCGGCCCTGCCTGCGGTTCCGGCGAGCGCACCGAAGGCTCCTGCAGCCCCGGCAAAACCCGCAGCGGCGGCCACTTCCGAGCGGCCGCCTTCCGTCCATGGTGACCCGGGCAGTCTGGCCGTCACCGGTGACGAGCGTACGTCCTACAACGTGGCCTTCGACGCATTGAAGGCGGGCAAGTACGATGATTCGGCGCAGCTGTTCCTGAGCTTCCTGGAGCTGTACCCGAACGGCGTCTACGCCCCCAATGCGCTGTACTGGCTGGGTGAAAGCTATTACGCCACCCGCAATTTCCCGATGGCCGAGTCCCAGTTCCGCGAACTGCTCTCGCGCTATCCCACCCACGACAAGGCCGCTGGCGGCCTGCTCAAGGTCGGCCTCTCGCAGTACGGCGAGGGCAAAGTCGACCAGGCCCAGCAGACGCTGGAGACCGTCGTGGCGCAATACCCGGGCTCGGATGCCGCGCGTACCGCGCAGGACCGCCTGCAGTCGATCCGCCTCGGCAATCAGATCCGCTGATCCGCTGAGCGGGCGTACAATGTGTTCCCCGTAGCGCCGAGCCCTTGCTCGGCTGCTTTCGTTTCCGGGTCGGCAAACCCGTCCGGATCCGGTAGCGCCGGGCCATGCCCGGCGGCTTGCATTACCCGCCGGGCCATACCCGACCGGCTGCTGTTGTAGAGCCGAGCCATGCTCGGCTGCGTTCGTTACCGGCCACGGTAGCCCACCCGCCACGTGTCCCATCAAGAAGTCCCTGCCATGACCGCCGTTCCCCCGTCCGCCGCCGTCGCCACGCCCAGCGAAATCGTGCAGTCGCCCCTGCCGCGCCTGAAGATCACCGAGATCTTCACCTCCCTGCAGGGCGAAGCCGATACCGCCGGTTGGCCGACCGTGTTCGTGCGCCTGACCGGCTGCCCGCTGCGCTGCCAGTACTGCGACACCGCCTACGCCTTCCACGGCGGCACCTGGTGGGACATCGACGACATCGTCGCCCACGTGCAGGCGCAGGGCGTGCGCCACGTCTGCGTGACCGGCGGCGAGCCGCTGGCGCAGAAGCGCTGCCTGGTGCTGCTGCAGAAGCTGTGTGACGCCGGCCTGGATGTGTCGCTGGAGACTTCCGGTGCGCTGGACGTCAGCGCCGTCGATCCGCGCGTGTCGCGCGTGGTCGACATCAAGACCCCCGGCTCGGCCGAGGTCGCGCGCAACCGCTGGGAAAACCTGCCGCTGCTGACCACGCGTGACCAGATCAAGTTCGTGATCTGCAACCGCGAAGACTACGACTGGGCCAAGGCCATGGTCGCCGAACACCAGCTGGTGCAGCGCACGATGGTGTTCTTCTCACCCAGCAAGGGCGAAATCACTGCCCGCCAGCTGGCCGACTGGATCGTGGAAGACCGGCTGCCGGTGCGCTTCCAGATGCAGTTGCATAAAATCCTGTGGAACGACGAGCCGGGCCGATGAGCCGGCGCAGCGTTTCCTGATGTAGCTCCGGCGCGGGACAGCGTGCTGGCTTTCTCCCCCAACCGGATGATTTACCCATGAAGAAGGCAGTCGTGCTTCTCTCCGGCGGCATGGATTCAGCCGCCGTCATCGCCATGGCCCAGGAACAGGGCTTCGCCGTGCATGCCCTGAGCGTGCGTTACGGCCAGCGCCACACCTCCGAGCTGGATGCTGCCGCGCGCGTGGCCAAGGCCCAAGGCGTGATCGTGCACAAGACTGTGGACGTGGACCTGCGCAGCATCGGCGGCTCGGCGCTGACCGACGACATCGACGTGCCCGAGGCGGGCGGCGAGGGCATCCCGGTCACCTACGTGCCGGCACGCAACACCATCATGCTGTCGCTGGCGCTGGGCTGGGCCGAAGTGCTTGGTGCCAACGACATCTTCTGTGGCGTCAACGCCGTGGACTACTCCGGCTACCCGGATTGCCGCCCCGAGTTCATCGCCGCCTTCCAGGCGCTGGCCAACCTGGCGACCAAGTCGGGCGTGGAAGGCGCGGGCATCACCGTGCATGCGCCGCTGCAGTTCCTCAGCAAGGGCCAGATCGTCAGCGAAGGCGTGCGACTGGGCGTGGACTTCGGCCTGACCGTGTCCTGCTACAACGCCGATGCCAGCGGCGCGGCCTGCGGGCATTGCGATGCCTGCCGCCTGCGCGCGCAGGGCTTCGCCGATGCCGGCGTGGCCGACCCGACGCTGTACGCCTGACCGGCTCTGGTAGGGCCGGCCGCTGGCCGGCTTCCCCGGCAGGTCTCATTCTGGTAGGTGCCAACCTTGGTTGGCGCTGTCCGCCGGGCGCGGCCCGGCGCTACCAATGTTGGGATTCGGGTAGTGCCGGCCGCTGGCCGGCAGCCCCGGCAGGTCTGATTCTGGTAGGTGCCAACCTTGGTTGGCGCTGTCCGCCGGGCGCGGCCCGGCGCTACCGCTGCGGCAGCCAACCCGATGCTTCAATGAAACCGCGCACCGCAACCGGATCGCTGTAATCCAGCTCGATCATCCGCGCGATCGCCGCCTGCTCATCCGGCTGCTGCCGCATGTACTCCTGCGCGATGCGGTAACCAGCGTAGTACCCCACATCACTCACCCCGAACGGGCTGCGGGCGTTGTTGTACAGCCAGTTGTCCAGCGCATCGCCATCCATCTCCGCTCTGAAGCGAGCGCGGATCTCCGATTCGTGCAACGGCCCGTAGGCATACAGCGGCAGCGCCGGTCGGCGACCGCTGATCCGCTCGGCGATGTACTCGGCCACGCCTTCGCGCACCGCGTACTGTGCGAGCGATCCCGTAGTCTCGCGCTGTTGGGTGTGCACGTACTCATGCAGGTTGTTCTGCGCGTTGTTCGCGCCGGGCGCGCTGTCGTAGAAGACCCGCAGGCGACTGCGCAACGGCTCCGGCAGTTCGCTGACATCCACGCTTGCATCGCCGAGTGCCATTTCCGCGCCGATCAGCACCTGGTCCCCCAGCGTGGTGCCGCCTGTGCGCAGCACGCCCACCGCATAGGTGATGCTGGCCGGGCGCAGGGCGGGGTAGAGCCTGTGGAACACAGCCAGATCCTGCTCGAGCGTGGCGCTGGCGTGCCGGGCGTTGGCGGTCAGCGGCCGCACCGAGGCCCAGAAGCGCGGCCAGGCGAGCATTGCTTGTGCGTATTCGGCGGCGGTGTAGTTGCGCACCTTCATCAGCGCATGCAGGCCGGCACTGCCCGGCTCGACGTAGTGCTGGCGGACCAGGGCCACCCGCTGCGCGGCATCGGGCTCGGCAAGCACGGCATCGTAGGTACTCCAGAATCGGGCGATGTCATCCATCTGTACCGATGGGGCCGCAGCGGTGGTGACGGTGCAGGGCAGCAGCAGGCAGGCGAACAGAAAGAAGGGCAGGCGCATCCGTGGCTCCGAAGGACGAAGGAGTGTGCATGAGATGCGTCCGCTGCATGGAACGGTTTAACTGCAGGCCGATACTGCGACGATTTCTCTCTACCGCACAAAGTAGGGTAGAATGCCCACCCCGCCGACAGGCAGGGATGTTGCATGGGCCGTTAGCTCAGTCGGTAGAGCAGAAGACTTTTAATCTTTTGGTCGATGGTTCGAATCCATCACGGCCCACCATCGCAGACAGCGCCGGCATCACCTGCCGGGCAACCCCGAAAGCGCCGAGAGGCGCTTTTTTGTTGCCCGCGTGCAGCCACGGTCGGCATGCCGCGGCGCCAGCGCAGGAAATCTTCCAGCAACACCAATTAATTACCTTTAAGGTAATTAATTCGGGAATAAAAAGTAATGAATCGTGCGGTTTTGGCCGGTCAGAATCGACCGGCCTGGTCTCTTTCAACCGTAGTGCGCGCGTAGAAGCCCCGCATCGTGGAAGGAAATCCCCTCGCGGATGCACTCCTCGGCGCGTTCCATATCCTTGTGCAGCTGGATCAACGCATCGTCGGCGAGCTGGTCGATGTCCACCACCCCGCAACAGGCCTGGTCGATCACATGCTGCATCGGCTCCCCCCAGCGCCGGCGTACGTTGCGGATCATGCGGCAATGCCACTCGCGCATGATGGCGTCCATCCGCCGTTCTCCCGGGGCTGCATGTGCCTCACCGGCCACCACCCGCAAGGCAGGTGTCGGGTTGCGACCGCCGCGCAGTTCCTGGGTCCTAGCGGCCAACCGCTGTGCGAGCTCCTCGAGTCGCGTGTGAGTCATCCTTCGCCTCCCTGATCCGTTTTGCCAGAAGCTTCGTCAGGTCGAGCACATTGTCCGGGGCCGAAGGCTGACCGAACTCGTCCACGACCATGAATGCGGTCTCCAGCAGCACAGGATCGTAGATCCATTCCGGTGGATCGCCGACCAGCTCCAGGTAGTGCGAAAGCACCTTGACCGCAGCGCTCATCTTCTCGAAATCCAGTCCCGTAGATTGAGACTGAAGCGACATCTCAACGTCCTGATCGGCACGATCAAGCGTGCCGTGCGGGAGTTGCATTGCCGACTCGAGATCGCGTGCCAGACGATGGCCGATGCTCTTCGGGTTGCTCTCCGAAATCCACTGGCTGACCTGGGGCTGCGCCCAGCGGGTGCCGCCGAACAGGCGGGCCCATTCGGCCGGGCCGCCGGCAGCGGCAACGCGGAGGCGCATGTTGAGGGTGCGGGCGGTACTGGCGTCCATCTGCAAATGGTGCTCTGCATTACCAATCCAGCAAATGACCAAAACGGTATTGACTTGGCATTACCGGGTCGGTAATGTGGGGCCATGAACCTCATCGACTACGCCATCTCCCAAGGGGGCTACGGCACCCCCAGTTGCCCCGTGATGCGCCGTCTGGCCCACCAGACCGGCTGTGCGCTGCGGACCCTCTACATGATCGCCCGCGGCCACAAGTTGCCTGGCGCCCGTCTGTGCCGACGCATCGAGCTGGCCACGGCCGGTGCGGTCCGTCGTGAATTCCTGCGCCCGGATGTGTTCGCGCCGGGTCCGTCGTCCATCCAGGGAGAAGCCCACCATGCAGCTTGATACGTTCGGCGAATACGTCCGCAGCCGTCTGGAGCACTGGGGCGGGGAATACGCCCTGCATCGCGACTGCGAATACCTGGGCTTCCAATCACGCAACCTGCTGGCCGTATTGATCGAGCATGGCGGCGACATGCCCGGCCGTGCGCAGGGGTACAAGCCACTGGAGACGGACCTGCTGGCGCAGCAGATCGAAGACATCATCACCGCAGTTGCCCGTGACAACGTGGCGATGGCCTGCGCACTGCGTGGCTACTACTGCGGTCGCGGCCGTCGCAAGGTCGAGCGCTTCGAGACCGCCAATCTGCTGCTCGCCAACTGCGGGCAGCGACCGGTCTCCAACCGGCATTACCTGAACCTGGTCGAGCTGGGCTTCCAGCGCGTGCGCGGCTGGATGGAAGGCATCGCCCAGGCCGCATGAGCGGTGGGCTCAACTTTCGCCCGTCTCCCGACCGGATGAACCCTCGCGCCCAGCCGGCAGCGAGGCGGGCACCTCTCCCGGCCACCTCGGTATGTCGTGGCCAGCATCAAATCCTGGACTTTCCATGAAAGAAGAAATCTTCAGCGCAGTGGGCGCAGCGGCGGCCAAATCGGCTCCGCCGGTAACCGTTGCCGGTGCACTTGCCGCCGGCATCACCTTGGACCGCCTGGTGGTGGTCCTGACCATCATCTATCTCGCCGCACAGATCGCTTACCTGTGCTGGCGCTGGCTGCGCGAGTGGCGGCGGAAGGGACGCGAATGAGTACGCCGCCCACAGCGTTGCCGCTGCGCCGCCTGGTTGCCGCGCTGGTCCTCAGTGCCGCAGGCCTGATCGCCATTGTCGAGCATGAGGGCTATACCGACGCGGCGGTGGTGCCGACCCGCAATGATCGGCCTACCTATGGTTTTGGCTCGACCCGGCGCGAGGACGGCACGCCGGTCCGGCTCGGAGACCGGACTACGCCCGTCCGTGCGCTGCGCACCGTGGAAGCGCACCTGGCGCGCGAGGAATCGCAGTTCCGCGCATCGTTGCCGGGCGTCGCGCTGACACAGGGTGAGTACGACATCTATGTCGACTTCCTTTACCAGTATGGGATCGGTAACTGGAATGGATCATCCACGCGCCGGCATCTCCTGCGAGGTGAGTACCGCCAAGCGTGCGATGCGCTGCTGCTGTGGAAGCGGGCAGGGGGCTACGACTGCTCGACCCGGGTCAACGGACAGCCCAACAAGGTGTGTTGGGGCGTATGGCAACGGCAGCAACAGCGTCATGCCCGCTGCGTGGCGGAGCAGTGAGGGATGCCACGCACATTGATCGCGATTGCGCTGCTGGTGCTGTGGTCGTCGGTGATGTTCGCGGCAGGCTGGGGCTGGCGTGGCGATCGCAGCGATGCCGCAAAGGCAGAGGTTGCGTCGCTGCAGCATGCCGAGGCAATGCAGGCCGAGCGCGCAGCGCGCGAACGGCAGGCGGTACAGACCGGGGCGATGGCCTCGCTGGGAGAACAGCATGAACAAGATCGAGAGCGTGCGGCCGAAGTGGAAACAGAGGTGGTTGCTGGCCTGCGTGCTGGCAGTCTCCGGTTGCGCAACGACCTCGCCGCCTGTCATACCGGTCGCTTGTCCGACGCCACCGCCAGCGCCCGCGAACGTGATGCGGGCGCCCAACTACGAGCAGAGGTTGCGGCAGCGCTTGTTCGAATCGGACGCGACGCCGACGACCAGCTCAGGAGCTGCCAGGCGGTGATCACGTTGGACCGGCGTTGAAGGCGTGCGGGTCGCGGTGGGGTCAGACCTTCGGTAACCCATGACGAGCGTTCACCAGCGGATCTTCGCAATAGCGGGCGATATGAAGTCTGCCGTGCGATCAGTGTGGCGTTATGCTCAGCGTCTTTCCTAGGATGGGCTGCCCCTTGCGCTTTATCGTGCTGTCGCTGTTGTTGTCCGCTGTCTCCGCCGCGCCGCTGATGGCCGCCGAACCGACGGCGCAGACGGCGGCCGCTTCGCCGCTGGTGATCGGTGAGACCTTCACCATCCAATCCACGGCGCTGGGCGAAACCCGCCGCATCAACGTCTATCGCCCGCAGCCGTGGGGCCTGGACCCGAAGACGCCACTGCCGGTGCTGTACATGCCCGACGGCGGCATCGGCGAGGACTTCCTGCACGTGGCCGGGTTGGTGCAGGTGCTGACCGGCAACGGCAGCATGCGCCCGTTCCTGCTGGTCGGCATCGAGAACACCGAGCGCCGCCGCGACATGACCGGCCCCAGCAACGTGGCGGAGGACCAGAAGATCGCGCCGCGCATTGGTGGCTCGGCGGCGTACCGTGATTTCCTGCGCGATGAACTGATGCCGCAGGTGCGCCAGCGTTATGCGACCACAGACGAGCGCGCGTTAATCGGTGAATCGCTGGCCGGGTTGTTCGTGATCGAGACGCTGCTGCAGGAGCCGACCTTGTTCAACAGCTATATCGCGCTGGACCCCAGCTTGTGGTGGAACCACGGCGCCTTGCTGTCTGGCGCAGGCAAGCAGGTGCCGTCGGTCGCGCGCAGCGGCGCGCGGCTGTTCCTGGCCAGCAGTGGCCAGCCGGAACTGGCTGCGTCGAGCGCACGTTTGGCGGCGGTGCTGCAGCAGGCATCGCCGGCAACGCTGGTGAAGTACCAGCCGCTGCCGGAAGAGACCCACGCGACCATCTACCACCCGGCGGCCCTGCTGGGCCTGCGTACGTTGTTCCCGGCACAGCCGCCGGCGTCGCCCTGAGAGGGGTTTGGCGCGCAACAACGCGGTGTGTGAGGATGCATCAGCGGCGCCACATGGGTGCGCCGCCCGCAACAGGAGAGCGCGGATGCAGCGTGTGCGTGGATGGAGTGTGCTGGCCTGCCTGGCCTTGACAGGGTGCGCGATGTCGGTGGCGCCGCCGACAACGCAGAAGGAAGCGAGGGAAAGCGCGACCGCCGTGCCAGGCGTTGTGCTGCCCGATACCGAGTCACTGCGCGTGCATGACCCGATCGGGCGCGACTATGCCCTGTGGGTGGCGTTGCCTGCCGGCTACGCGGCGCATCCGCAGAAGCGTTATCCGGTGGTGTACGTGACCGATGCGCTGTACAGCTTTCCGCTGGTGCGCAGCGTGCGCAACCTGGTGGGGCAGCAGGGCGTCAACATCGAGGATTTCATCCTGGTCGGGTTGCCGCCGCAGGAAGGCCTGACCTCCAAACAGAGCCGCTCGCGCGACTACACCCCCAGTGATCCTGTACGCACCCCTGCTGGCTACTACAGCGATGACGTGACCTATGGCGGCGCGGCCCATTACCGCGACTTCCTGGCTGACCACGCGCTGCCGATGATCGATGCGCGCTACCGTACCGATCCGGCCCGGCGTGTGTTTGCGGGTCATTCCTATGGCGCGCTGTTGGGTGCTTACGTGCTGACGACCCAGCCCGACATGTTCGGCACCTACATCCTGTCCAGTCCGTCGCTGTGGTTCGACCAGGGCCTGCTGCCGCGCATGCAGGATGCCGCCGTGATGCCGTCACAGCCCATCCGCGTGCTGCTGTCGGTCGGCGGCTACGAGACGGTCAAGTCGGGGCCGCGCTATTCAACGGGCAACGACATGCTGCGGCAGACCGCCGACTTCGCCGGCCAGCTGCAGCGCAGCGGTCGCAAGCTGCAGGTGGAGAACATCGTGATTGATGGCGAAGACCATCTCACCGTATATCCACGCGTGATCACCGGTGCGCTGCTGCAGGTACTCCCGGGCGAAGGGCCGTATACCGGCGGCTGACGGCCGGCTCCATCCACGCATGGCGTGGATCTACTGGCAGCATTTTCCGTTCACGCAACGGTGCGCATCGCCGTAGAGCCACGCCATGCGTGGATGCACCAGTAGACCCACGCAACGCGTGGATGGAGCAGTAGATCCACGCCATGCGTGGATGCACCAGTAGATCCACGCAACGCGTGGATGGCAGCCTCAGGCCGCGCTTGCCTGCGGCGCCGGCATCAGCGCGGCATCGGCGGCATGGCGGAAGCACAGCCGGATCGCATCCAGCAGCTCGCTCATGTTGTAGGGCTTGGGCAGGAAATGAATGCCGTCGTGCAGTTGCGGCAGCACGGCATGCTGGTCCATGCCAGAGGTCACCAGGATCGGCAGCTGCGGATACAGGCTGCGCACGCGGTTGGCGGCCTCGATGCCGCTGACCAGGCCGAGATTGACGTCGGTGAACATCAGGTCGAAGCGCTCTCCGGCGGCCAGCAGGCCCAGCGCGGCTTCGGCGCTGCTGACGCCTGCGACGTGGCAGGCCTGGCTCTCCAGCGCCATCCGGCTCAGTTCACGGGTTTCCTCGGCGTCTTCGATCAGCAGGACGCGTGGTTCAACGTGGCGCTTGGACAGCAGCATGACGCAACAACTCCGGACGGCAGGGCATGAAAGGCGCGCAAGTATGCGCAAGCCCCCAGTGAGCCCCGCGTGCAGGATCGGCTAAGCCAGCGTTACAGCGCGCGGTTGCGCTGGGTCCGCACATGCCAGGCCAGCGCTGCCACTGCCAGCAGCGTAGTGCCGATGCGCAGGCTGGTGGCCTGCCAGCCCAGCGCAACGGCGTCGTCGAGGCTGAACACATTCCAGGCCAGGTTCATCGACACGTGCAGGACCAGACCGCACCACAGGGTGTTGCCGTCGAGGTGGTCGAGCCAGGCGAAGATGAAACCGCCGAAGGCGATCACTACGCCGACGAACAGGGCCACGCCGCCGCCGTCGAAGCCGCCGAAGCCCAGCCAGTGCACCACGCCGAACAGCAGGGCCTGCGGCAGTGCGAGCAACGGCCAGGGGCCGCGCACGATCTTCGCCAGCAGCACGAAGCCGAGGCCGCGGAACAGCACTTCTTCGGCCAGCGGGAACAGCACGGCCAGCATCGTGGCGTCCAGCGTCGTCAGCGCCGTGTTGGGCGTCCCCAGCAGGGCCAGCCCCAGCCAGCACGGCAGGCTGGCCAGCAGCACCCACAACGGGCCACGCATGCCGTTTCCGCGCAGGCCGAGGCTGGCCAGCAGGCCCACTCCGCGGGGGCGCAGGAGCGTGGCCAGCAGCAGTGCGACCAGCACCGCCAGCGCGTTGTCCAGCAGGCTGCCACCGTAGGGCATGGGCAGGGCGGGAATCGGCGCGCCCAGCGTGGCACTGATGTCGCGCACGTTCAGGCCGAGGCCAACGCCAAGCAGCACCAGCAACAGGCGCATGCCGGTGGGAGTCGAGTCACGGGCAGTCACATGCATTCCTTGCAGCGAGGTCGCGAGGCAGTCTGCAGGGCGGCGGACGTGGCGGCACGCGCCGGAAGTCCCTGTGCCATCGGTCATGCGTTGCCGCACAGTCATCCGCACACAGGTACAGTCGAGGCCAGACCGACAGGAGCAATGCGAATGCTGTGCCCCGTGTGCAAGACCCAGACCCTGCAGATGGCCGAGCGCCATGGCATCGAGATCGACTACTGCCCGAGCTGCCGTGGCGTATGGCTGGATCGTGGCGAACTCGACAAGATCATCGAGCGCGCCACTGACGGTGCAGGTGCCGCCATGCCGCCGCCAGGGCCCGCGCCGGTGCAACCGCAGGCCGCTCCGCCGCCGGTGATGCATCGCGATACCCGTCATCTCGGCCAGCGCCACGATGACAACCGTGGCCAGTACAGCCAGGGCTACAAGAAAAAGAAGAAGGAAAGCTTCCTGTCGGAGTTGTTCGACTTCTAGGTAGCAGCGTCGAGCCTTGCTCGGCTTTGCTCTTTGGGGCCGCGCCGACCAAGGTCGGCATCTACCAGAACAGGCGTCGAGCCTGGCTCGACTCTACAGGAACGCGGCTCAGGGCCGGCGCAGGATGAACTCGCGGTCGCGGCTGTCACCGACGATGAAGTCATACTCGCCGGCCTTGCTGCAGCCGTAGCGCGCGTAGAAGCGCTGCGCGCCGAAGTTCTCTTCCCACACGCCCACCCACAGAGTGCGGCGCTGCGGCTGGTCCAGCCAGGTCATGAAGGCATCCATCAGGCGCGCGCCGTGGCCGCCGTTCTGGTGGCTGGCCAGGATGTACAGCCGCTTCAGTTCGATGTCGCCTTCACGTGCTTCGGCATGCGGAAGGGTGTTGGCGCCGGCGGCCAGATAGCCCACCACCGTCTCACCCTCCAGCAGCAGCCACACCGCGCTGCGCGGGTCGGACAGTTCCGCTCGCTGCGGCTCGGCGCCGTAGTGATCCTGCAGGAAGGTGCGCAGGTCCTGCGGCGGATAGGAATCGCCCCAGGTTTCGATATAGGTGGCGATGGCGATCGCCGACAACGCGTCGACGTCGGCCAGGGTGGCGCGGCGGATATGCAACGACATGGTGCAGCCTGCAATGGAACGTGCGGCAGTGTAGCCGGCCCCGGCGGTTGCCGGGGCTGGCTGCTGCTCATGATCCGCTGCTCAGAACCACATGCGGATGCCGGCGACCCAGCGTGTGTCGCGTGCATGATCGCCGGCATAGTCGGCGGTATCACCGAAAGCCCGTTCGTGGCTGATGCCGATGTACGGCGCGAAGCGGCGATTGAACTCGTAGCGCAGGCGCAGTCCGGCTTCGACCTTGTTGAGGCCGCGGCCGATGCCGTGCTCCGGTTCGTCCTTGCTGGCCACGGTAGCTTCCAGCAGGGGCTGCAGGATCAACCGGTTGGTCAACAGCACGTCGTATTCGATCTCGGCCTTGGCCATCAGCTGGCCACCGGAACCGGCATACAGCGTGGCCGAGCTTTCGAACTTGTACGGCGCCAAGCCCTGGATGCCGATCGCCGCCCAGGTGCGTGAATCGGCGGGGCGGAAGTCCTGGCGTACACCGACCAGCACGTCCCACCACGGCGAAATTGCACGCCCGTACAGCGCTTCCACGCCTGATGATTCCGTGCGGCCTTCGCTGCGTTCGCCATCGGTGCGCAGCCACAGGCGGTTGATGTTGCCGCCGATCCAGCCACTGGCCTCCCAGGCCTGGCCGTTGCCGTTCTTTCCATCCCAGTGTTCCAGGCGATCGATCAGCAGCAGGCTGTGGATTTCCGGTGGGTGCTCCATCGCACCATGCGCGATGGGTGGAAACGCGGCCGCACGATCGGCATCGGTGGGGACAGGTATCGGTTCGCGCGGCTGCGTCGGCGCGGGCGTGCCGTGGCCCATTGTCGCGTGATCCATCGCGCCATGGTCCATCGTTGAATGGTCCATCGCACCGTGATCCATCTTCGAATGGTCCATCTTCGAATGATCCACGTCGGCCGCTGGCGTGGCATCGGCAGGAGGCGCGTGTGCTGTCATGTCATGGCCGGCATGGGACTGCGCGAACGTGGGCAGCGCGGCCAACAGGCCGAGGGTCAACAGGCTTGGGGCAAGCAGGGAACGGCTCATTCTTCGATCCTCACTTCGCGCATCATGCCTGCTTCCATGTGGTACAGCAGGTGGCAGTGGTAGGCCCAGCGGCCGAGGGCATCGGCGCGTACGCGATAGGTGCGGCGTGTACCGGGCGGCATGTCGATGGTGTGCTTGCGCACCTGGAATTCACCCTGCGCGTTTTCCAGGTCGCTCCACACGCCATGCAGGTGGATCGGGTGCTGCATCATGGTGTCGTTGACCAGCACGATGCGCATGCGCTCGCCGTAGTTCAGGCGCAGCGGTTCGGCGCCAGCGAAGGGAATGCCGTCGAACGACCAGGAGAACTTTTCCATGTGGCCGGTCAGGTGCAGCTCGATCTCGCGGCCGGGCTCGCGGCCATCGGGGTCTTCGAACAGGCTGCGCATCGCACCATAGGTCAGCACCTGGCGGCCGTTGTCGCGCAGGCCGATGCCGGGGTCGTCCAGCTTGGGCTCGGTGGCCGAACTCTGCATGTCCACCAGCGGATTGTTGCGCTCGCTGGCCGGATGCTTTGGCGCTTTGCTGGCGGTCTCGCCGCCGCCATGTGCGCCGTGGCCCATGCTGGCACCGCAGCCGCCTTCCATGCCCTTCATTGCTGCCATGTCGTGGCCGCCGTGGCCACCGCCGCCCATGTCGTGACCCATGTCGGCCATCGTCAGCAACGGGCGCGGATCGCGCGCGGGAATCGGTGCCTGCAGTCCATGGCGCACGGCGAGGGTGCCCGCGGCATAGCCGGTACGGCCCATGTCCTGGCAGAAGATGGTGAAGGCATCCTGGCCGCTGGGTTCCACCAGTACGTCGTAGGTTTCGGCCGGGGCGATGCGGAACTCGTCGATGCTGACCGGATGGATGTACTGGCCGTCGGCGGCGACCACGGTCATCTTCAGGCCGGGAATGCGCACGTCGAAGTAGGTCATCGACGCACCGTTGATGAAACGCAGCAGCACCTTTTCGCCACTGCGGAACAGCCCGGTCCAGTTGCCGGCCGGCGCGGTCCCGTTCATCAGGTAGGTATAGGTGTGCGCGTTGATGTCGGAGATGTCGCTGGGCGTCATCCGCATCCGGCCCCACATGCCGCGGTCGGACAGCGCGGCCGACCAGCCATCGCGACGCGCGTCGCGCAGGAAGTCGGGCAGGGTGCGCTTGTAGTAGTTGTCGTGCTCGGCGAGCTTCTTCATGCGCCGGAATAACGCGCCGGGATCCATGTCGGTCCAGTCGGACAGCATGATCACGTGCTCGCGGTCATGCCGGTACGGCGCCGGTTCGGCCGGGTCGATGATCAGCGCGCCGTACAGCCCCGCCTGTTCCTGGAACAGCGAATGGCTGTGATACCAGTAGGTGCCGGACTGCTTGAGGTCGAAGTGGTAGTGGTAGGTCTCGCCAGGGCCGATGCCGTTGAAGCTCAGGCCCGGCACGCCATCCATGTTGGCCGGCAGCAGGATGCCGTGCCAGTGGATCGAAGTAGGGTGCTGGCCGAGCGTGTTGCGCACGAACAGGTCCACGGTCTGGCCTTCGCGCCAGCGCAGGATCGGTGCCGGCAGCGATCCGTTGACGGTGATCGCCGGGCGGGTGCGGCCGGTGAAGTTGGCCAGCGACTCGCCGATCGCCAGTTCGACGCGGGTATCGCTGATGACCGAAGGTGCACCGGCCAGGCGTGGCGCGGCAGAAGCGGCGGCGAGCGCGCGCTGCGGGATGCCGGCCGCGGCGATGCCGGCGACCACGCCGCCAGCAGCGATGCCCTGCACGAACAGACGGCGCGACGGCATGGGCACAGCGCCCGGGCCGGGAGGAATACGGGTACTCATGGTGGTGACTCCAAACACGGAAAGACGCCAGCGCAGGGCCGGCTTCAGTGCGCAGCGCGCACGAGGCGTGTTGGATCAGCCGATGGGAGGGCGTGAGATCGGCGGCAGCGGCGGTGCCGGGCGGCCATTGGCAGGCATCGGCTGCGGGGCCAGGGAAAGACCGGGACCGGTCAGGAACGGCAGTGCCTGCACCGCCAGCAGCGGGTGCTGGGCGCAGCTGCGCACGCAGTCCTTGATCTGGCAGTGTGCGTCGTGGGCGGGGGCCTTGGCCTGCGGCGCCTCGTCGGCCGTCATGCCGGCGTGGTGGTGGCAGTCAGCGTCGCCTTCATCGGTCATCGCCGAGGCCATCGCATGGGCCATGCGGCCCATGTCCTCGTGCCCGCTGGCCATGGCCGCGTTCAGCCCGTTGAGCAACAGGCTGAGCATGAGCACGACACGGAGCAGGGTCGAGGCGAGGGACATGGCGCTAATCTAGCGGCAAGTGGGCGGACATGCACATCCGGCTGAACGGGTGGTTCAAGGTTTGAGCCGGGCGAGGGTGCGCAATCGCGCAGCGCTGGTAGCGCCGGGCCATGCCCGGCGGGCGTGAAGCGCGGTCGATATGCGGGCCGCCGGGCATGGCCCGGCGCTACCGGGGTCACCCCTCTTCGCGCACGATCTCGACCAACCTCGGGCCATAGCGGCTGAGCTTGGTGCCGCCGATGCCACCGACCCGGGCCAGCTCGTCCAGCGAGGTCGGGCGCTGTTCGGCGATGTTGCGCAGGGTGCTGTCGTGGAAGATCACGAAGGCCGGCACGTTCTGCTCGCGCGCCAGCTCGGCGCGCAGGCCGCGCAGCGCGTTGAACAGGGCCAGGTCCTGCGGCAGCACCGACAGGCCGGTGCGTTGCGCGCTGCGTTCGCGCCCGGCGCTGGCACTGACCGCATCGCGGCGCATGCTGATCTGGCGGCGACCGGTCAGCACATCGCGGCTGGCATCGGTCAGGCGCAGGCCACCGTGGCCCTCGCTGTCCACTTCCAGCAGGCTGGCGGCCACCAGCTGGCGGAACACGCTGCGCCAGGTGCGTGCATCCAGGTCGCGGCCGATGGCGTAGGTGCTCAGCTTGTCGTGGCCCTGCTGCTTGACCTTCTCGTTCTCGCTGCCGCGCAGGACGTCGATCAGGTGGCCGACGCCGAAGCGCTGGCCACTGCGGTATACACAGCTCAACGCCTTCTGCGCGGGGATGGTGGCGTCCCAGGCCGCCGGCGGGGTGAGGCAGTTATCGCAGTTGCCGCAGGGCTTGGGATAGGTCTCGCCGAAACCGGCCAGCAGCACCTGGCGGCGGCACTGCATCGATTCGCAGTAGCCCAGCAGGTGGTCGAGCTTGGACCGCTCCAGCTGCTTGCGCTCCTCGCTGGCCTCGGACTGCTCGATCATCTGCTTGAGCAGTACCACATCGCCCAGGCCGTAGCAGAGCCAGGCCTCGGCGGCTTCGCCATCGCGCCCGGCGCGGCCGGTTTCCTGGTAGTAGCCTTCCATCGACTTGGGCAGGTCGGTATGGGCGACAAAGCGTACGTCCGGCTTGTCGATGCCCATGCCGAAGGCGATGGTCGCGCACATGACGATGCCGTCCTCGCGCAGGAACCGGCGCTGGTTGTTGGCACGCACTTCCGCGGGCAGGCCGGCGTGGTAGGGCAGGGCATTGAACCCCTGCGTGCACAGGAACTCGGCGGTTTCCTCCACCTTGCGCCGTGACATGCAGTAGACGATGCCGGCCTCGCTGCGATGGCTGCGCAGGAAATCGCTCAGCTGCTTGCGGGCGTTGTCCTTCTGCACCACGGTGTAGCGGATGTTGGGGCGATCGAAGGAGCTGACGAAGTGACGTGCTTCGGCCAGGTCCAGCCGCTCGGCGATCTCGCGCTGGGTTGGCGGGTCGGCGGTGGCGGTCAGGGCGATCCGCGGAATCTCCGGCCAGCGCTCGTGCAGGACGGTCAGCTGCCGGTATTCGGGGCGGAAGTCGTGGCCCCATTGCGACACGCAATGGGCTTCGTCGATGGCGAACAGGGCGATCCGGCTGCGCGACAGCAGCGACAGGAAGCGGCCGGTCAGCAGGCGCTCGGGAGCGACATAGAGCATGTCGAGCTCACCGGCGAGCAGTTCGCGTTCGACCCGGCCAGCCGTTTCGGCGTCCAGGGTCGAGTTCAGGAATTCGGCGCGCACACCGAGCTGGCGCAGGGCTTCGACCTGGTCCTGCATCAGTGCGATCAGCGGCGAGATGACGATGCCACAGCCGTCACGCAGCAGGGCGGGCACCTGGTAGCACAGTGATTTGCCGCCGCCGGTGGGCATCAGTACCAGGGCATCGTGACCGGCAGCCACATGCTCCACGATGTCCTGCTGCGGACCACGGAAATCGTCGTAACCAAAGACGCGGCGGAGCAGGTCGTGCGCGGGACGGGAAGCCATCCAGCTAGTTTACCCCGGCGGGGGTTCGGCCGGGTTGCACCCGGCACCTGCTGTAGTGCCGGCCGCTGGCCGGCAACCCTGGCAACAGCAGCAACAGCAACAGCAACAGCAGGCTCTGGGGTGATCCGTGGTTTGGCGGTGCGGTGTGGGCTTGCAGGACACGCCGTAAACCCGTCCATGGGGGCTCGATGGCGCCATCCATGGCGCCAACGGTCCTGCAAGCCCACACCGCCCCGCCCCCGACAGATTTCCGGTGACGGTTGGTAGATCCACGCCATGCGTGGATGAAATCTGTCAGATATCGACAAATAAAATGGGGTCGGATCCGTTTTCCTGCGGAAAACGGATCCGACCCCAAGCTTTAAGAGTTGGCCCGACAGATTGCGGAAGACTGTCGAAGGCGGGGTGGGTCCGGTGGCAGGGGTGTCCGCGGCATGGATGCCGCGGCCAAGCCCCCATGGACGGGTTTACGGCGTCCCCTGCCACCGGACCCACCCCGCCTACCCACAGGAAGTCAGCTTTTGCTCTGGCTCTGGCCTTGGCTTCAAAGCCTCTGCGGGTGCAGGGCGCAGCCCTGCCGAACCATCCGAAACCCTTACTGGAGCAGCGAGCGCAGCATCCACGCGTATTTCTCGTGGGTCTGCAGGCGCTGGGTCATCAGATCCTCGGTCGGGGCGTCGTCAGCGTCGTCGGCCACATCCAGCACTTCACGTGCCGTACGGCATACCGCTTCGTTGGCGACCACCAACTGGCGTACCATTTCACGCCAGTCCGCACTGTCGGTCAGGCCCGGCTCCTCGACGATCGAGGTCAGCGCAGCAAATTCCCGGTAGGAGCCCGGGGCATTGAAGCCCAGTGCGCGGATGCGCTCGGCCACATCGTCCAGTGCCGCCCACTGCTCGGTGTACTGCGTCTCGAACATGGTGTGCAGCGAGTTGAACATCGACCCGGTGACATTCCAGTGGAAGTTGTGGGTCTTCAGATAGAGCGTGAACGCATCGGCCTGGAACCGCGCCAATCCGTCGGCGATCTTCTTGCGGTCGCCCTGGGTGATCCCGATATCGATGTTGGGGGCCGACGGCGCGGAAGCCGCAAGCTTCTGCTTGCCGGTCTTGGGCTTGGTCGTGCTCTTGGTCTTCGCCATGGGGTTCCTCCTTGTGGAATCGTTGGCCTTCACAATAAATCAGTCTTGATGACTGGTCGCATTCAAAGTTTTAAACGAACCGATTGATGAACGCTATCGACAAAATGCCGCAGTCCCGCCAGCGCCAACAGCGTGCCGCCATCGACGGCGCCATGAGCCGCGACCGTGGACGATTGCTGGGAATGCTCTCGCGTTGCCAGGCCAAGCCACAGGATGCGGCGTTGGCCGCCAGTTTCGAGCAGGCCTTGCAGGTTTCGGTGCAGCGCCGGCAGGCGCGGGCGCAACAACAGCCGGCCATTACTCTGGACCCACAGCTGCCGATTGCGCGTGAAGCCGAGACCATCACCCAGTTGATCCGCGACCATCAGGTGGTGGTGATCGCCGGTGAAACCGGCTCGGGCAAGACCACGCAGCTGCCGAAGCTGTGCCTGGCCGCCGGCCGTGGCCAGGCCGGCATGATCGGCTGCACGCAGCCGCGCCGGATCGCCGCACGTGCGGTGGCCAGCCGTGTCGCGCAGGAACTGCAGAGCGAGCTGGGCCAGCTGGTGGGCTACCAGGTGCGCTTCAACGACAAGGTCGGCGAAGACACCCGCATCAAGTTCATGACCGACGGCATCCTGCTGGCCGAAATCGCCAGTGATCGCTGGCTGTCGAACTACGACACGATCATCGTCGACGAAGCGCACGAACGCAGCCTCAACATCGACTTCCTGCTTGGCTATCTCAAGCAGCTGCTGCGCAAGCGCCCAGACCTGAAGCTGATCGTCACTTCGGCGACCATCGACACCGAGCGCTTCGCCCAGCATTTCGACAATGCGCCGGTGATCAGCGTCGAAGGCCGAACCTATCCGGTGGAGGTGCGCTATCGCGCGCTGGAAGGCGAGGGCGAAGACCAGGGCGAACGCACGGTCAACGATGCGATCGTTGCGGCCATCGATGAAATCACCCGCCTGGATTCCCGCGGCGACGTGCTGATCTTCCTGCCGGGCGAGCGTGAGATCCGCGATGTGCACCAGTCGCTGGAGCGGCGCAAGTACCGCAATACCGAAGTGCTGCCGCTGTACGCGCGGCTGTCCAACCAGGACCAGGACCGGGTGTTCAACCCCGGCCCGAACCGGCGCATCGTGCTGGCCACCAACGTGGCCGAGACCTCGTTGACGGTGCCGCGCATCCGTTATGTGGTCGACCCCGGTTTCGCCCGCGTCAAGCGTTACAGCCCGCGCAACAAGCTGGACCGGCTGCACATCGAGCCGATCTCGCAGGCCAGTGCCAACCAGCGCAAGGGCCGCTGTGGCCGCGTGGCCGAGGGCATCTGCTATCGCCTGTATGCCGAGGCCGATTTCCAGGCGCGGGCGGAGTTCACCGATCCGGAAATCCGTCGTTCCAGCCTGGCCGGGGTGATCCTGCGCATGCTGCAGCTCGGCCTGGGCCGCATCGAGGACTTCCCGTTCCTTGAGGCGCCGGATGAGCGGGCCGTCGCTGACGGTTGGCAGCATCTGACCGAGCTGGGGGCGATCGACAGCGAACGCCACCTGACCGCGATCGGCAAGCAGATGGCGCGCCTGCCGGTGGACGTGAAACTGGCGCGCATGCTGGTGGCGGCGCAGGCCGCGGGCTGCCTGCGACCGATGCTGGTGATCGCCTCGTTCCTGGGCATCCAGGATCCGCGCGAGCGGCCGCCCGAGGCGCGTGGCGCCGCCGACAACGCACACGCGCAGTTCGCCGATGGCCGCTCCGAGTTCGTCGGTGTGCTGCGCCTGTGGGATGCCTATCGCCAGTCCCATGAGGATCTGACCCAGTCCAAGCTGCGCGACTGGTGCGGCCGCCACTTCCTCGGCTTCCTGCGCATGCGTGAATGGCGCGAGCTGCATCGGCAGCTGCGCCTGCTGTGCGAGGAACTGGGCTGGAAGGAAGAGGCCCACGAAGCATCGATGGCACCGCTGCTGGCCGGCAGCAGTGCGCCGGCTCCGGCGCGCGATGATGCTGCTGCGGTGAAGGCGACCCGTGGCCAGCTGCACCGTGCTGCGCGCCTGGCCCGCGAGGGCAAGGCCGAAACGGCGCCCGCGCCGGTCGCGGCCCGTGCGCAGAAGGACCAGGCGCCCGACGGCGGTGGTTACAGCGAACGCGTTCGCGCCACGGCTTACCAGACCCTGCATCGGGCGTTGGTGGCGGGCCTGCCCACGCAGATCGGCCATCGCAGCGAGAAGGGTGATTTCCAGGCGCCGCGCCAACGCCGTTTCCTGCCGTTCCCCGGCTCGACGCTGTCCAAGCGGCCGCCACCGTGGCTGCTGGCCGCCAACCTGCTGGATACGCAGAAGGTGTGGGGCATGACCCTGGCGGCGATCGAGCCGGACTGGGTGATTGCCGAACTGCCGCACCTGCTGCTGCGCAAGCACTTCGACCCGCACTGGTCGCGTGCGCAGGGCCAGGTGCTGGCCTCCGAGCAGATCAGCCTGTTCGGGCTGGTGCTGGCACCGAAGAAGCCGGTGCACTACGGCCGCATCAACGCCGGCGAGGCGCATGACATCTTCGTGCGCCAGGCACTGGTGACCGGTGAGATCAACACCCGCGCCAGCTTCGTGGCCGACAACCAGAAGGTGCTGGAGCAGGCACGCGAGGAAGAAGCCAAGCTGCGCCGTGCCGGCATCGTTGCCGACGAGGACTGGCAGGCACGCTGGTACCTGGACCGGGTGCCGCCGCAGATCCACTCCGCGTCCGGGCTGGATGCGTGGTGGAAGGCGCTGCCGTCGGAACAGCGCAAGGGCCTGCACTGGTCGCTGGTGGATCTGCTGCCGGGCGAAGGCAGCGAGCAGGAGCGCTACCCGAAGTACCTGGCGCTGGGCCAGGCGCGGTTGCCGCTGCACTACCGCTTCGAACCCGGGGCCGAAGATGACGGCGTGACCCTGGACGTCCCGCTGCACCTGCTCAATGCATTGGATGCGGTGCAGTTGGGATGGTTGGCGCCGGGTTTCGTTGCCGACAAGGCGGCCGCGCTGATCCGCAGCCTGCCCAAGGCGATGCGGCGCAACTACGTGCCGGCACCGGATTTCGCGCGCGCGTTCTACGAGGCCTTCCCGCAGCCCAGCGCGGACGCGATCACCGGCGAGCTGGCGCGCTTCCTGTCCCGTGCAACGGGGGCAACCGTGGCCGCTACCGATTTCGAGCCCGGTTCAATCGAACCGCACCTGCACATGAACCTGCGCCTGCGCGATGAGCAGGGCAAGGTGCTGGCAACCTCGCGCGACCTCGATGTGCTGCGTGCGAAGTTCGGTGGCCGTGCCGGCGATGCGTTCGCCGCACGTGCCGGGCGCGAGATGGCGGCCGATGGCCTGCGCACGTTCCCGGCCTCGCCGATTCCGCTGCAGGTGCCGGGCGAGGCCGGCGTTCCGGCCTATCCCGCGCTGAAGGATGAGGGTGACAGCGTTGCACTGCGCATCTTTGCTGATCGCCAACAGGCCGAGGAAGCACACCCGCTGGGCGTGCGCCGACTGCTGGAGATCGGCCTGGGCGAGAAGATCAAGCAGGCACGCAAGCAGTTGCCGGTGGCGGCGAAGACCGGGCTGCTGTACGCCTCGATCGAAACCCAGGAACGCCTGCGTGGCGATCTGGTCGATGCAGCGCTGAATGCCGTGCTGGCCGACGGCCTGGGCGATATCCGCGATGCGGCGGCATTCGAGCAGCGTCGCGAGCACGCCGCAAAAACGCTGTTCGGCGAGGCCATGCAGCGGTTGAAGCTGGCCGAGTCGATCCTTGCCCTGGTGGCCGAGTTGAAGCCGATGCTGGAGGCACCGTTGATGGGCTGGGCGCGCGGCAATCTGGATGACATGGAAGCGCAGCTGGTTGGGCTGATCCATCCCGGCTTCCTGCGCGACACGCCGGCCGATGCCCTGGCGCAGTACCCGCGGTACCTGAAAGCGATGATCCTGCGCACCGAACGCGCCAAGCGCGATCCCCCGCGTGACCAGGCGCGCATGCTGGAACTGCACCCGTTCCTGGAGGCATTGCAGGTGGGCGAGCAGCAGGGCCTGCGCGAGCGGCCGCAGTGGCAGGCCTTGCGCTGGGATCTGGAGGAGCTGAGGGTATCGTTGTTCGCGCAGGAGCTGGGCGCACGCACCGGCGTTTCGGCGAAGAAGCTGGCGCAGCGGGTGACCGCACTGCGCCAGGCCTCGTAATCCCTGGGCTGGCCCCGCCGGGCACTCGTCGGCGGGGTCAAGCGGAATGGCATCCACGCATGGCGTGGATCTACAGTCGGTGGTGGCGCAGACGGTTGCCGCCAAACGTTGGCTTGGCTCTACAGCAAAGCCAGGCCGTTACTTGGTGCGGCGCACCTTGGGCTGGGTGTTCACGCCTTCGACCTTCAGGTACCACACGCCCATCACTCCGGGGCTGATGCTGACCTTCGGCGACTGCTTGCGTACGCCGGAAATCGAGGTGGCATCGGTCTGTTCCCACTGCTGGCCATTGTCCAGCACGTAGACCCGGCCCTTGCCGAAACCGCGGAACTCGCCCTGCAGCACGCCGCTGATCGGCTCGTTGCTGCCGAAGTCGAAGAAGCCGCGGTTCTTCACGATCACTTCCTGGCGGCCTTCCTCGCGCGCTTCTTCGCGCACCGCAGCGACGGCCTCGGTGGTGGCGGCTTCAACCTTGCCCTGCAGCCAGCGGTTCAGCGTGGCCAGCTCGGCGGCATTGAGCTTGTCCAGGCCTGCGGCCTTGAATTCGGCCGGTGACATCTGCTGCTGCAGGTCACCCTGCACCACACGCTGGGCCAGCGCGGGCGCCGACAGGGACAGCAGCACGGCGGCACAGGCCAGCAGGCGAGGGCGGAAAGGCAGGGTGATCGAAGGCATGGCGGAACTCTCCCGTGGATGTCGGCGAGTGTAGCGGCATGTCCACATTCCCGGCGATGCTGGCCGCGGCGATTGTTCCTGAACGGCTGCGGCGCTAGTGTAGGGGCTTCTGTCTTGCCTGCTCGATGCTGTGAACCGCGCTTCCGTCCCCGGCCTGGATGCCTTGTTGAACCGCCCCTCGGCAGCCGTGCTGCCGGCTCCGCTGCGCCAGGCCCTGCGCGGGCATTGGGAAGCGCCCGACTGCGCCCCGCAGATGCGTGCCAGCTGGTCGGTGCTGGGCGATACCCTGGACGCGCTGGCGATGCTCTCGGCAGACGAGGGCGCCGTGGTCGCGGCCCTGCTGTTCGATCTGCCGGGCCTGCGCGTCCACCTCGATGCATTGCCGCTGGGCAGCCACAAAGCGGCGGTGATCGGCCTGCTTGATGGACAGGATGCGGCTGATCCCGTCTGGGCACTGCATGCCGGGCGCGAGGCCGGCCGCAACAGCGAAGGCCTGCGCCGGTTGCTGCTGGCCATCATCCGCGACCTGCGGGTGGTACCGATCCTGCTGGCCCGGCAGCTGGCGCGCATGCGCGCGGCCGACAAGCTCGATGAGGAGCAGCGCCGTGCGCTGGCCCAGTTGACCCGCGACATCCATGCGCCGCTGGCCAACCGGCTCGGCATCTGGCAGTTGAAGTGGGAACTGGAAGACCTGGCCTTCCGCCACCTGGAGCCGGAAACCTACCGGCGCATCGCGCGCGAGGTCGACGAGACCCGCATCGCCCGCGAGCGCTATGTCGAGAACGTGAAGAAGGTGCTGTCGCGCGAACTGGGCGTGCAGGGCATCCGCGCCGAGGTCAGCGGCCGCCCCAAGCACATCTACAGCATCTGGCGGAAGATGCAGAAGAAGCGCCTGGCCTTCGACCAGCTGTATGACATCCGTGCGGTACGGGTGATGGTCGACGACGTCGCCGCCTGCTACGCCGCGCTCGGCGTGGTGCATGCGCTGTGGGCACCGGTGCCGAGCGAGTTCGACGATTACATCGCCCGGCCCAAGGCCAACGATTACCGCTCGCTGCACACCGCGGTGGTTGGCCCGGAAGGGCGCACCATCGAAGTGCAGATCCGCACCCACGACATGCACGCGCAGGCCGAGCTGGGCGTGGCCGCGCACTGGAAGTACAAGGAAGGCGGCAAGGGCGCGGAGAAGTCGTTCGATCGCAAGATCACCTGGATGCGGCAGCTGCTGGAGCAGGCGCAGGACGGGCAGGGCAATGAACTGGCCGGGGCGCTTGATGCCGAGCTGACCGAAGACCGTGTCTACGCGCTGACCCCGAAGGACGAGGTGCTGGACCTGCCGCAGGGCGCAACACCGCTGGATTTTGCCTACCAGGTGCACACCATGGTCGGGCACCGCTGCCGTGGGGCCAAGGTAAACGGCCGCATCGTGCCGTTGACCTACCGCCTGCGCAGCGGGGATCGCGTCGAGATCCTCACCGGCAAGGAGGCCGACCCGCGCCGCGACTGGCTGATGCCGGCCAACGGCTTCCTGGCCAGCAACCGCTCGCGCGAGAAGGTGCGCAGCTGGTTCCACAAGCTGGACCGTGCGCGCAACGTGCAGGCGGGGCGCGAGCTGCTGGAGCGCGAACTGAAGCGGCTGGGCCTGCAGCATTCGGACCTGTCCGCAGCGGCGAAGAAGTTCCACGCCGACAGCGTCGACGACCTGTACATCCAGGTTGCCCTGGGCGATACCGGCCCCAACCAGGTCAGCCGTTCGCTGCTGGAGGCCGAGCGTGCGGCCAGCCAGCCGGCGCCGACGTCGGCCTTGCCGCGGCCGACCGCGCGCCGCGAGAACCTGGGCAAGTCCAAGTTCACCGTACAGGGCGTGGGCAACCTGCTGGTGCAGCTGGCGCGTTGCTGCCAGCCGGTGGCGGGTGAACCGATCGTCGGCTACCTGACCCGTAGCCGTGGTGTCACGGTACATCGTGCAGACTGCGTGGCATTGGCACGGCTGGCTGCGACCAGCCCGCAGCGGATCCTGCCGGTGGAATGGGGCCAGGCCGGCGGTGGCTATGAAGTGGACGTGGTGGTCGACGCGGTCGACCGCCGCTGGTTGCTGAAGGACATCACCAACCTGATCGCACAGGAAGACGCCTACGTGCTGGACATCCACAGCGACAACGTCCGCAATAGTGGCCGCGCGCATCTGCGCCTGCGGTTGAAGGTCAGCGACTACGGCCAGTTGTCGAATCTGCTGGGCAAGCTCGATGCGTTGCCGGGCGTAAGCGAGGCGCGTCGTCTGGGCTGAGCTTCACGCTGCCCCGGCTACCCTGCACGCATGGAACGCGAGCCCCCGCATCGCTCACACGGCGCCGCACATCCGGCGCTGGATCGCGTTCGCCGTGAAAGCCGCTGGTGGTGGCTGCAGGCGCGCCACGCACGACGGGTGTGGCGTTGGGCATTGCTGGCTGCCGCAGCCGTGTTCGTGCTGCTGGTACTGGTGCGCAAACCGCTGGCGGACTGGTTCTGGGATGAGCCACAGATAGAACAGCTGCTGGCCGAGGGCGATCGCGCACTGAGCGAAGGACGCCTGACCGCGGCCGACGGCAGCGGCGCGCGTGAACGCTACCAGGCGGTGCTGGCCCTTGATGGCGACCGCCCGCAGGCGCGACAGGGCCTGGCCCGAACCGGCGCGGCAGCGTTGCAGAAGTCGCGTGAGCGACTGCAGGCGGGCGACCTGGACGGCTGCGCGCAGGCGCTGGCGTTGGCACGTGAGCTGCAGGTGCCGCGCGCCGAGGCAGATGCGGTGGCCCAGCAGCTGCAGGCGCGTCGTCGCGCCGGTGCTGGCATCGGTGCATTGCTTGCGCAGGCCCGCAATGCCTTTGCAGCGGGGCGGCTGGACGACGGCGACAGCAGCGCGCTGCCGTTGTTCCAGCGCGTGCTGGCACTGCAGCCGGACAACCTGCCTGCACTGGAGGGGCGCGAGGATGCATTGAGCGATCTGCTGCAGCAGGCGCGTGCACAGGCGGGGCGCGGCGAACTGGCCACGGCGGCAGCGATCCTGCAGCGTGCACGCCAGTTCGATCCAGGTCATTCCGAACTTCCTGCCAGCCAGGAAGCGCTGGCCAGGGCAATCGACCAGCGCCTGCAGCAGGGGCAGCGCGCGCTCAAACGGCAGCAGCTCGAGACGGCTGCCGATAGCTTCCAGGCCGTGCTGGCAGTCACCGCCGACGATCCCACGGCATTGCGTGGGCGCGAGCAGGTCGTGCAGGCGTTGCTGGCGCGCAGCCAGAAGCGGGCCGACGACTTCCAGTTCGAGGCGGCCGACAAGGACGCCGCGCTGGCCGCGGGGCTGGGTGCCTCGCAGGCAGCGCAGCAGCAGCTGGCACAGCGCCTGCAGCGTGCGCGCCAGGCGCGGCAGTCATTGCAGCAGCCGGGCATCAGCGCGGCCCAGCGTGAGCGCCAGCTGCGTGATCGGTTGCGCCAGATCGACCGCGCCGAGCGTGCCGGGCAGTGGATCAGCCCTCCCGGTCACAGCGCCTTCGATGCGCTGCGCGAAGCGCAGGCACTGGCGCCGCGCGACAGCCGGGTCAAGGCAGCGGCAGCACGTCTGCTGCCCGCCAGCCGGTCCTGTTTTGATGACAACCTGCGGCAGAACCGGGTGCAGGCTGCGGGCGCCTGCCTGCAGGCCTGGCAGACCCTGGCGCCGACCGCCACAGGGTTGCCCGATGCGCGTGCCCGCCTGGCACAACGCTGGCTGGCGATCGGCAGCGAACGGCTGGGTCGCGGTGATGTGGAGTTTGCCGCCTCGGCCGTAGAGCAGGTGCGGCGGCTGCAGCCGGACCTGGCCGAGCTTCCCGCGTTCGAGGACCGCCTGCGGCACGCGGGCGGTCACATCGACTGATCGAAGAACACCCGCTGCACGGTTGCCGATGCGGCATCCAGCGAGAAATGCTCGGCCACGTTGGCCAGGCCGGCTGCTGCCAGCTGCTGCCACAGCACAGGATCCTGGTACAGGCGGACCACCGCATCGGCAAAGCCGGTTGCATCGTCGGCCACCAGTACATCCTGGCCGGCGCGCAGGTGCATGCCTTCCACCGCGCAGGTGGTGCCGACCACGGGCTGGCCATGAGCCATGCTCAGGTTGATCTTGCCCTTCACGCCGGCGCCGAAACGCAGCGGCGCGATGGCGATGCGGGCACCGTCCATGTACGGAACGATGTCTTCGACGAAGCCATGCATCACCACGCCCGGCTGGGTAGCAGCCAGGTCAAGCAGCGTGTCCGGTGCGCCGGCACCGATGCAATGCAGGCGCACCTGCGGCAGTGCTGCGCGGATGTGCGGGAACACGTCGCCGATGAACCACTCCATCGCGTCCAGGTTCGGCGGATGGCGGAAGCCGCCAACGAACACCAGGTCGTGGCGCTGTGCGAACGGCGCGCCGGTGCCGGCGACTTCATGCAGGTTGGAAATCAGTTCCACCCGGACCTGGGGGGCATCGGCCTGCAGCTGTTCGCGCTCGGCGGCGCTGACCAGCACGGTGATGTCGCACCGGTCCATTACTGCCAGTTCGCTGGCGCGGGTGCGTTCGGCGTTGCGCAGCAGGCCAGCATCGCCGGCCACTTCCGCACCCCGGCGTTCGCGCAGGTAGTGCAGGTCGACGGTGTCGAACACGGTGCGCGCCTGCGGTGCATAGCGTTCAAGCAGCGGCAGGCATTCGTTGGCGACATGATGGCGCACCATCATCACCACGTTGAAACGGGTGCCGTGGCTGCGCAGCCAGCCTGCGACACCGTCCAGGAAGGGCGCGTACCAGACTTCCACGCCCATCCGCTGCAGGGCTTCGGTCGCCACTCCGCCGTGTTCGCGCCGGGTGGGCACGAACACCACGTGGGCGCCGCCCTGCAGCAGCAGGCGGATCAGGTTGACCTGGCGCAGCGAGCCGGAGTCGCGCTCCGGGCGCGGCACTTCCTCATCGAGGATCAGCACCTGGCGGCGGCCGCGCAGCAGCAGCGCCGGCGAGGGCACGTCGCCGACCTTCGGATGGGAGGCCAGTTCAGCGGCCCATCTGGCTGCGAAAATTCCCTGGTTGCGTACCTGGTAGGCCTTCACACCGCTGCCGGTATCGGTGCCGTTGCTGGTGCCTTCATCGTGGATCACCCGGCTGGCCGGTTGCACCATTACCCGCAGGCCCTGCGCACGCACGCGGAAGGCCAGGTCGGTGTCTTCGTAGTAGGCGGGCTTGTAGCGGGTGTCGAAACCGCCCAGCTGCTGCCACAGGGCACGCGGCAGCATCAGCGCGGCGCCGGAGCAGTAATCGACGTCGCGCAGGCTGGCGAAGCGGGGATCATCGGCCGCTTCGAAACGGCCATAGCTCCAGCCGCTGCCATCGCTGAAGATCACCCCGCCCGATTCCTGCAGGCGGCCGTCGGGGTACAGCAGCTGGCTGCCGACCAGGCCGGCATCGGCGACGGTCGCAAAGGTGTCCAGCAATGCCTCCAGCCAGCCCGGCTGCGGCACGGTATCGTTGTTGAGCAGCACCACATAGCGGCCGCGCGTGCGCGACACGCCATCGTTGCAGGCCTCGATGAAACCACCGTTGTGCTCGCGCACTTCGTAGCGCAGGCCACTGATCTGCGGCATCCACTGCACCGTTGCGTCGCTGCTGCCGTCGTCCACCACCAGGATTTCGCAGGCCACCGACGGCGGGTGCGCGGCCAGGGCGCGCAGGCAGGCCAGGGTATGGTCGACGTGGTTGTAGACCGGAATGACGATGCTGACGTCCGGGGTATCGCTGGTGGGCACCGCAAAGGGAGCGAACGGTTGTGCCGGTGGCAGGTACAGCGGCTTGCGCGGTGCCGGCACCGCGCGCTGGGTGTGCACCCGTATCCGCTGCCAGGTGGCCCGCCAGCCGCGGGTACGCAGGCTGGCCAGGCTGCGGCGGGCCAAGCCGGTCAGGCGATTGATCAGGTAGCGGATTTCGGCCAGGGACATCGCCATCCGGTTGCAACTCCAGCTTAAGCAGGGGGGCCGGGAGAATTCGCCTGCCGCAGCGGCTGGGGTAGACTCGCCAGACCCTACATTGTCGCATTCCCGTGCCCCGACGCTACGATTCAGACGATATCGACGATTTCGACGACGACGACCAGCAGGACGCCGGTCCGCTCTGGCGCCGCCGACTGATCACCTGGACCATGGCGGCGGTCGCGTTGGGATTGGGTTTCCTGATCCCCTATACGCTGTACCTGAACCAGCAGGTGACGCAACGCTTCGGTGAACTGCGCTGGCAGATCCCGACGCGCGTCTATGCACGCCCGCTGGTGCTGATGCCCGGCAAGGCGATGGATGCGGCCACCCTGAAGACCGAACTGGCCGCCTCGGCCTATCGCGATGATGGCCAGGGCAAGGATCCGGCAACCTATGCGGTGCAGGGCGGCCGCTTCGTCATCTCCAGCCGCGGCTACAACGATGTCGATGGACACGTTGCTGCGCGCCGGGTCGAGCTGTCGCTGTCCGGCGGCAGCATCGCATCGTTGCGGGACGCCGACAGCCGCAAGGCGCTGAAGGCGGCCCGCATGGATCCCGCGCGCATCGCCACGCTGTATGGGCAGAAGCAGGAAGAGCGCCGCCTGATCCGCATGAACGAGGCCCCGGACCTGTTGGTCACTGGCCTGCAGGCGGTCGAGGACAAGGACTTCAACCGCCATCACGGCATCGATCTGTCCGGTATCGCGCGCGCGGTCTGGGTGACTGTCCGCTCCGGTGGGCAGAGCCGCCAGGGCGCTTCCACCCTGACCCAGCAGCTGGCCCGCAGCGGCCTGCTGGGAATCGGCAAGGAACAGACCGTCACCCGCAAGTTCAACGAAGTGCTGTATGCGTTGATCATGGAAGCGCGCTATGACAAGCGCACCATCTTCGAGGCGTACCTCAACCAGGTGTATCTGGGCCAGCGCGGCAGCCAGGCGATCCACGGCATGTCCTCCGGTGCCGAGTTCTGGTTCGGCCGTGATCTTTCCTCGCTGGAAACCGAGCAGATCGCGCTGCTGATCGGCCTGGTCAAGGGGCCGTCCTACTACGACCCGCGGCGCAATCCCGAGCGCGCGCTGGACCGTCGCAACTTCGTGCTGGGCAAACTGCACGAGGCGACCCTGATCGACGATGCCGAGTACCAGCGTGCGTTGAAGGCGCCGCTGGGCGTGCCCAAGACCCCGGGCCTGGTGGCGGCCAACCGCTTCCCGGCCTACGTTGACCTGGTGCGTCGCCAGCTTGCCCACGACTATCCGGAATCCGCCCTGCAGGGCGCTGGCCTGAGCGTGATGAGCGGCATGTCGCCGTCCGCGCAGGCTTATGCCGAAGGTGCGGTCACGCGCACCATCAAGTCGCTGGAAAGCAAGCGTCGCCCCGAGCTGCAGGCCGGCCTGGTGATGACCGACGTGCACAACGGTGACGTGGTGGCGGTGATCGGCAGCCGCGAAGTGTCCGAGGTCGGCTTCAACCGTGCCATCGAGGCGCAGCGCCCGGTCGGCTCACTGCTCAAGCCATTCGTGTACCTGCTGGCACTGGCGCAGCCGGACCGCTATTCGCTGGCCAGTTGGGTCGATGATTCACCGGTGACGGTGCAGCTCAGCCGCGGCCGCAACTGGAACCCCGGCAATGCGGACAACCGCAGCCACGGCACCGTGCGCCTGATCGATGCGCTCGCCCACTCCTACAACCAGGCGACGGTACGGGTGGGCATGCAGGTCGGCCCGGAACGGGTGACGCAGCTGATCCACGTGCTGGCCGGCATCAAGGCCGAGGCGAACCCGGCGGTGATCCTCGGCTCGACCGACCAGAGCCCGTACGCGATGGCGCAGCTGTACCAGTTCCTGGCATCGGGCGGCGAGATCCAGCCGCTGCACGCGGTGCGTGGCGTCCTTGATCCGCAGGGCAAGCTGCTCAAGCGCTACGACAAGACCCCGGCACCGGCACAGGAAGGTGACTCGATTGCCGCCAACCTGATCAGCATCGGCCTGCAGCAGGTGGTGGCCAGTGGTACCGCGCAGCGTTTGAACGCCGATGGCCTGGGCCGCCTGCAGCCGGCCGGCAAGACCGGCACCACCAACGATGGCCGCGACAGCTGGTATGCCGGTTACACCGGCGATCACCTGGCGGTGATCTGGATGGGCAATGACCAGAACGAACAGGCCGGCCTGTATGGCGCCACCGGCGCGATGCGGGTGTGGTCGGGCATCTTCCAGCGCCTGCCGACGGCGCCGTTGAAGGTCAGCAACAAGGGCCTCGACTGGCAGCCGGTTGCGGCCACGGGAACCAACAGCACCGATGAAGGGTGCCCGGGTGCCCGCCGCTTCCCGTTCGTGGTGGGCTATGCGCCTGCGTATGAACCGTGCGCACCGGCGGCCTTGCCGGACGCGCAGGGCGGTGCGGAAGGCGAGGGCGGCGGCTGGCGCAGCTGGTTCGGCCTTGACCGTAAGCCCGAACCCGCCGCTGAACCTGCCGCAGCACCCGCTGCAGCGACTCCTCCTCCAAGCCGATGATGCCGATGACTATCCGTTCGCTGTTCCAGCCCCTGGTCCTGAGTGGCCTCAGCCTGGCCCTGGCGGCCTGCGTGAGCAGCGCGCCGCAGGTGGTCAAGCCGGTGGACACCACCACGCCCGCACAGCGGCTGGCAGCCGTGGAAGCCGCAGCCGGCCCGGATGACAAGGAACTGTCGGTGCAGCCACTGCGCGATTCCCAGGTTGAGGATCTGCGGCAGACGGCGCTGAGCCAGCGCAAGGCCAATGATCTGGCTGGCGCGGCCGGCAGCCTGGACCAGGCGTTGCAGATCGTGGCCGGTGATCCGTCGGTATTGCAGGAACGCGCGGAACTGGCGCTGCTGCAGGGCCAGTGGGCGGAGGCGGAAACGTTCGCACGCAAGGCTGTGGACCTTGGCTCGAAGACGGGGCCGTTGTGCCGCCGGCACTGGGCGACGATCGAGCAGGCGCGCCTGGCGCGGGGCGAGAAGGAGAATGCGGTGTCCGCGCACGCGCAGATTGAAGGCTGCACGGTGCCGGGGATCAAGCGGTACTGAGTTTCCAGCCAACGGCGCAGCCCCTCGTGGCTGGCTGCCTGGTCGCGCAAAAGCCGCGCTGGCCGGGCAGGTTGGATTCGCGGGGGACGCCGTGAACCCATCCTTGGGGGCTTGGCCGCGGCATCCATGCCGCGGACACCCCCGCGAACCCAACCTGCCCGGCCTCTGACAGTTTCCGTGTGCGGCCAGCCACGGAAAAGAAAAAGAAAATCAATAGCGGGTCGCGCGCTGCGCGCACTCGCTGCGGGGTCGGATCCGTTTTCCGCAGGAAAACGGATCCGACCCCTTCTACTTTCTCCGTTACACCAACCGCATCTGCTCTGCCTTTGCATTCCGTCACCGGGAAACTGTCGAAGGCGAGGGGGCTGTGGGTTTGCGGGGTGGCCGCGGCATGGATGCCGCAGCCAAGCCCCCAGGGATGGGTTTACGGCGTCCCCGCAAACCCACAGCCCCCCGCCAGCCCTCAGTACAACCCAGAGCCATGAACAAACGCTGTTGCCGTTGCTTTTGCTTGTGCTCTGGCCTGAAACGGGTGCCGGGCAGCGCCCGGCCGGGTATCCTTTCCACCTGATGTCCGACCTTGTCCATGCCAGCCGCGAAGCCCTCAGCGAAGGCGGCGCGCTCGCCTCCCATCTGGATGCATTCGTTCCGCGTCCTGCGCAGCTGCGCCTTACCGAGGCCATTGCCGCGTCGATGCAGCAGCGCGACCTGCTGCTCGCCGAAGCCGGTACCGGCACCGGCAAGACCTTTGCCTACCTGGTGCCGGTGCTGCTGTCCGGAATGCGCACCATCATTTCCACCGGCACGCGCGCGCTGCAGGACCAGCTCTACCACCGTGACCTGCCGCGCGTGCGCCAGGCGCTGGGCGTCGGCCTGCGCAGCGCGTTGCTGAAGGGGCGCAGCAACTACCTGTGCCGCTACCGCCTGCAGCAGGCACGCGGCGAGCCGCGCTTCTCCAGCCCGGAACAGGCGGCACAGTTCCAGCGCATCCTGGCTTGGTCCGGCCGCTCGGAATCGGGCGATATCGCCGAACTCGATGGCCTGGCCGACGACTCGCCGCTGCTGCCGATGGTCACTTCCACCGTCGACAACTGCCTGGGCAACGAGTGTCCGTTCTGGGATGACTGCTTCGTCGTGCGGGCCCGCCAGCGTGCACAGGCCGCCGACCTGGTCGTGGTCAACCACCACCTGCTGCTGGCCGACCTGGCGCTGAAGCAGGAGGGCTTCGGTGAACTGCTGCCCGGTGCGCAGGCCTTCGTCATCGACGAAGCCCATCAGCTGCCCGAACTGGCCGCGCAGTTCTTCGGCGAAGGCTTCGGCATGCGCCCCTGGCAGGAACTGGGCCGTGACTGCCTTGTTGAAGCGCGCGGCGTGGGTGGCGCACAGTCTGCACTGCAGGAACCGGTCGATCATCTGCAGCAGGCATTGTCTGCACTGCGTGCTGCGATGGAGGGGCTGCCCGCGCGTGGCACCCAATGGCGCGCGCTGGCAATGCCGCAGGTACGCGAGGGTTTCGATGCGGTGATGTCCAGCCTGGTGGTGCTGGAGCAGGCATTGCAGCCGCTGCGCGAAGCCGCTGCTGGCCTCGATGCCTGCCATGCGCGCGCACGTGAGGCGATTTCGCGGCTGGGCCGTTGGCTGGGGGATGAAGAACCCGCGCTCGACTTCGATGCCGATCCTGCAGAAGCGACCGCCGCCGCTGGTGACGTGCTCTGGTATGAATTGACCGCGCGCGGTTTCCGCTGCCAGCGCACGCCGATGGATGTGTCCGCACCGCTGCGCGAACATCGCGAGCGCAGCCATGCCGCATGGATTTTCACCTCCGCCACGCTGACCGTTGGCGGTGGCTTCGAGCACATCGCCACGCGCCTGGGCCTGGATGATCCGCAGACGCTGGTGCAGCCCAGCCCGTTCAACTGGCCCGAGCAGGCACTGTGCTACCTGCCGGAAGGCCTGCCGGATCCGGCTGCGCGCGGTTTCGGAACCGCACTGATCCAGGTCCTGCGTCCGGTGCTGCAGGCGTCGCAGGGCAGGGCGTTCCTGTTGTTTGCTTCGCATCGTGCGCTGCGCGAGGCGGCCGAGGCGCTGCGTGATGGGCCCTGGCTGCTGTTCGTGCAGGGCGAAGCGCCGCGCGCGACCCTGCTGCAGCGTTTCCGCGAATCCGGCAATGGCGTGCTGCTGGGCTCGGCCAGCTTCCGCGAGGGCGTGGATGTGGTCGGCGAGGCATTGAGCGTGGTGGTGATCGACAAGCTGCCCTTCGCCACGCCCGATGATCCGGTGTACGAAGCGCGGCTGGATGCCATACGCACCCAGGGCGGCAATCCCTTCCGCGACGAGCAGTTGCCGCAGGCGGTGATTGCCCTGAAGCAGGGCGTTGGCCGCCTGATCCGCAGCGAGACCGACCGTGGCGTGCTGGTGCTGTGCGACCCGCGCCTGCTCAACCGGGGTTATGGCAAGGTCTTCCTGCAGTCGCTGCCGCCGTTCCGGCGAACCCGGGCCCTGGCCGATGTGCAGGCCTTCTTTGCGCCACAATGGGCGCCCGTGGCGGATGCCGCTGCCCCGACCGCCGCCGTGGCGGGGCCGGAGCCGGCTCCCGGCGCCACGTTCCCCCTGTTCTGACCCGATCCGATGAAACTGCTCGCCTTTGAAACCGCCACCGAAGCCTGTTCCGTAGCCCTGCATGTGGATGGGCAGGTACGGGAACGCTTCGAGATCGCCCCCCGCCGGCATGCCGAACTGAGCCTGCCGTGGGCGGAGGAGCTGCTGGCCGAGGCCGGCATCAGCCGCCGCCAGCTGGACGGTATCGCGCTCAGCCGTGGTCCCGGTGCGTTCACCGGTGTGCGCCTGGCGATCGCGTTGGCGCAGGGCATCGCGCTGGCGCTGGATCGGCCGTTGCTGCCGGTGTCGACGCTGCAGGTGCTGGCGCTGCGCGCGCCGGTGGAAGAGAAGCAGATCCTGTCGGCGATCGATGCGCGGATGGGCGAGTTGTACGTGGCACGCTTCGAGCGCGTGGATGGACTGCCGGTGGCGCGGGATGCCGAGCGCGTGTGCGTGCCGGCGGCGGTGTCGTTGCCGGAAGCTGCGTCCGTCTACGGCGTCGGCACCGGGTTTGCCGCGGCCGAGGGCGCGCTGATCGCGCAGCTGGGGGCTGGCCTGCGCCGCTTCGATGCAACGGCGCTGCCACGTGCAGCGGATGTGCTGGCACTGGCGGTACCGGCGTTCGTGCGCGGCGAAGGCATTGCGCCGGAGAAGGTCGAGCCGGCGTACCTGCGGGACAACGTGGCGCTGACGCTGGTCGAGCAGCAGGCGGCGCGGGATGCCAAGGCGAAGGCCAACGGCTGAGCCCCTCGTGGCGGGGTGGTGGGTCGCTGACAGCAGAAGCCGTGGGTTGGCCGGGCGGGTGGGCTGCGCAGGGGGCGCCGTGAATACGTCCATGTAGGCTCGGGCGCGCCATCCATGGCGCTTACGCCCCTGCGCAGCCCACCCGCCCGGCCACGGACAGTTTCCGTGCGCGTTCGCCACGGAAAATCAAAAAAAAATCAAATTCAAAAGCCGGTCGCTTCGCTCGCATCCACGCATGGCGTGGATCTACCGTGCAGGCATGGCGTGGATGCATCGTGTCGACCAAGGTCGACAGCTACCAACAGCAAAGATGCGCCGCGATCGGTCAGGGGTGGGGCGGTGTGGGCTTGCAGGACCGATGGCGCCATGGATGGCGCCATCGAGCCCCCATGGATGGGTTTACGGCGTGTCCTGCAAGCCCACACCGCCCCGCCAAACCGAACAGCCCAACCGCCGCTCTTGATCTTGACGTTGCAGTTGCCGTTGCTGTTGCTTGCAGCGGGTCCCGGGCCGCAGGCCCGGGCAGAAAACCTCACCGGTCGTCGCGCAGTTCGCCGCCGGGCAGGAACACCCACGTGCGGGTGACCTGCAGGATGTCGATCTGGTCTTCGCTGTCGGGCAACGGCGGGAACGGTTGTGCCAGCTGGATCACCCGCAGCGCGGCCTCGTCCAGCAGCGGCGTGCCGCTGGACTTCAACACCCGGCTGCTTTCCACGCTGCCGTCGCGGCGTACCCCCACGCTGATCACCACCTGTCCCCCCAGCCGGCGCTGCCGCGCTTCGTCAGGGTAGTTCAGGTTGCCGACCTGCTCGGCGCGGTCCACCCACGCACGCAGGTAATTGGCGTAGGCGTATTCGCGCGTGCTGGCCGAAACGAATTTCCTGTTCGGGCGCTTGGCGTACTGCGCCGAACGCAGGTGCACTTCCGCCGCCAGCCGCGCCATTTCAGCATCGCGCTGTTCGCGCGCGGTCATCGGTGCATCCGGTGTTGGTTGCAGCGGAGTAGGGCGCGTCTGCGCCACGGCCACGGTGTCCTGGCCATTGCGGCTGCTGACCACCCGCGCCTGCGGCGGCGGTACCGGTGCTGCCGACTGCTGCTGCTGGGGTACCGGACTGATGCCGGCCTGGGCCTGCGGCACGATGCCGGCCTGGTTGTCGCGGGGGCGCTGCGCACGATCGTGCTCGCCACCGCCTTCCTGGCTGGCGGCGGCCAGGAAATCTGCCTGCTTCGGGGTCAGCGCGGTGCGGGTCTGGCTGAAAATCACTTCCAGGGTCGGCACCAGGGGCGCGTCGCCTTTCACGGCAAAGCCGACCCCGAGGATCAGCAGGGCGTGCACCAGCACCGACAGGGCGATGGTGGCGCCCAGCCGCTGCGCTTCACGCGCCGGCGGGGCGAGGACGGCAGGTGCGGCATCCATCAGCGCAGATCGGCCTCGATCGCGTCGAACAGGGTGCCGGCGATGTTCAGGCCGTACTGCGCGTCCAGCTCGCGCACGCAGGTCGGGCTGGTCACGTTGACTTCGGTCAGGTAGTCGCCGATGACGTCCAGGCCGACGAAACGCATGCCGCGACGCTTCATTTCCGGGCCGACCTGGGCGGCGATCCAGCGGTCGCGTTCGCTCAGTGGACGGCCTTCGCCACGGCCACCGGCGGCCAGGTTGCCGCGGAACTCATCGCCCTGCGGAATGCGCGCCAGGCAGTAATCGACCGGCTCGCCATCGACCAGCAGGATGCGCTTGTCGCCGGCAGTGATGTCGGGAATGAACTTCTGGGCCAGGGCGAGCTTGCGGCCGCCGTCGGTCAGCGTTTCCAGGATCACGTTCAGGTTGGGGTCGCCCTGTCCGCTGCGGAAGATCGAGCGTCCGCCCATGCCATCCAGCGGCTTCAGTACCGCCTGGCCGTGTTCCAGCGCGAAGGCCTTCAGTGCCTTGGCGTCGCGGCTGACCAGGGTCGGCGGGCAGCACTGCGGGAACAGCAGCGCGGCCAGCTTCTCGTTGTAGTCGCGCAGGCCCTGCGGGTTGTTGACCACGCACGCACCGGCGGCGGCAGCGACATCCAGCACCTGGGTGTCGTAGACATACTCGGCGTCGACCGGCGGGTCCTTGCGCATCAGCACGATCTGGCCGGGACCGAATTCGGTCCGGCTGAATGCGCCCAGCTCGTACCAGCCGGCCGGGTCGTCGCGCACCTGCAGGGGGGCGGTCCAGGCCACCGCCACCCCGCCTTCCAGCGCCAGCCCGCCCGGGCGCACGTAGTGCAGGGCATGGCCGCGGCGCTGGGCTTCCAGCAGCATGGCGAAGGTGGTGTCCTTGGCGATCTTGATGTGGGCGATGGGGTCCATCACCACGATGACGTTCAACGGCATGGGTGCACCTGTCAGGCAAGGCGTTGATGGTAGCGGCAACGCCGGCCGTGCGCCTCCCCGGCGATGTGCAACGCAGCGTCCCTTGCCGGGCTGCGCAGTGATTGCCAATCCGGTCACGTTCAGCCCGGCGCCACGCCCCGCGCCACGGACCGCCCTTGAAGCGGGCGCGGGAAGTGCGATATAGATACGCTTTCGCAGCGGCTCCCGCCAAAGATTGGGCCGTGCGCTTGGGGAATGGCAATGACTGAAAACACGACTGCGGGCGGGGAGCTCGCAGGACTCCGGGTGATGGTCATCGATGACTCGAAGACCATCCGCAGGACTGCGGAAACACTGCTGAAGCGCGAAGGCTGCGAAGTAGTGACCGCGACGGACGGTTTCGAGGCCCTGGCCAAGATTGCCGACCAGCAGCCGCAGATCATCTTCGTCGACATCATGATGCCGCGCCTGGATGGCTACCAGACCTGCGCACTGATCAAGGGTAACCAGCTGTTCAAGGCGACCCCGGTGATCATGCTGTCGTCCAAGGATGGTCTGTTCGACAAGGCGCGGGGGCGCATCGTCGGCTCGGAGCAATACCTGACCAAGCCATTCACGCGCGAAGAACTGCTGGGTGCCATCCGCACGTACGTCAACGCCTGACCAGGGGGGAAAGGCACAATGGCTCGTATCGTCCTGATCGAGGATTCACCGACCGACCGCGCGGTGTTCACCCAATGGCTGCGCCGTGCCGGCCATGAGGTGCTGGAAGCGGACAATGCCGAAGATGGCCTGCAGCTGGTCCGCGACCAGGTGCCGCAGCTGGTCCTGATGGACGTGGTGCTGCCGGGCATGAGCGGTTTCCAGGCGACCCGGGCGATGGCCCGCGACGCAGCGATCAAGCACATCCCGGTCATCATCGTCAGCACCAAGGCGATGGAAACCGACAAGGCCTGGGGGCTGCGCCAAGGCGCCGCCGATTACATCGTCAAGCCGCCGCGCGAGGAAGAACTCATCGCCCGGATCAACGAGCTGGTGGCCTGATGCGCTCGCCCTTCGACATTCTTGAAGCCTACGAACGGCGCAGCCTTGCCCACGCGGTGCAGCTGCCCGGGCGGCAGTTCGCCCAGGACCTGTGGCGTGGCGTCGGTTTCCGTGTTGGCCAGCGTCGGCTGGTGTCCGATTTCCGCGAAGTGGTGGAGATCGTGCCGATGCCGCCGGTGACCCCGGTGCCATGCGCGCAGCCGTGGCTGCTGGGCGTGGGCAACCTGCGCGGCAACCTGTTCCCGGTGGTCGACCTGAAGTACTTCCTGGAAGGAGCGCGCACCGTCCAGCAGGAAGGCCAGCGCGTGCTGATCATGCGCCAGGCCGGTGGCGACGTCGCCCTGACCATCGATGAACTGTTCGGCCAGCGCAGCTTCGAGCTGACCCAGCAGATCGAGGCCGGTTCACTGGCCGAGGGACGCTACGGCCACTTCGTCGATCGCGCTTTCCATGCCGATGGCAACGATTGGGGCGTGTTCTCGCTCTCGCTGCTGTCGCGTACCCCTGAATTCCGGCAAGCCGCGGCCTGAGGCCGGGCATCGCCCCCTGCATTGAAAATCGAGGTTGAACGATGAGTACTGCTTCGGATGCCACCAAGTCCGGCAAGCTGCGGCTGGGCGGCAGCAACCTCTGGCTGGCGCTGCTGGCCCTGTCGATGATCCTGTTCGGTGTGAACACCGGCGTGTCCACCTGGCAGGGCAGCCGCCTGGCCGATGCCGGTTCCAAGGCCGCGGACCTGCAGGTGCTGTCGCAGCAGCTGGCCAACCAGGGCCGTGACGCGGTCGGCGGCAACGCGCAGGCCTTCACCGCCTTCAAGGCCACCCGCAACGCGATCGAGCAGAACGTGTCGACCCTGCAGGGCCGCTACGGCAACGAGCCGGGCGTGTCCGGGGCGATCTCGACCCTGGCCGACACGTGGACGCCGCTGGGCAAGCAGGCAGGCCAGCTGGTGGCCAGTGAACCGGCAGTGCTGGCCCTGGCCGGCAACGCCAACAACTTCTCCGGTGCGGTGCCGGGCCTGCAGGCCCAGTTGAACGAGCTGGTGCGTGCGATGTCCGCCTCCGGCGCGCCGGCGTCGCAGGTCTACAGCGCCCTGCAGCAGGTGGTGGTGGCCGGTTCGATGGCGCGCCGCGTGACTGAAATCCGCGCCGGCGGCACGGCTGCGGCCGCTGCCGGTGACGCGCTGGCCCGCGACATCACCGTGTTCTCGCAGGTGCTCGACGCGCTGCGCAATGGCAACGAGGACCTGGGCATCACCGCGGTGCGCGGCGCTGCCGCCGTCGCTGCGCTGGAGCAGTCGCAGCAGAAGTGGCAGGCGATGAAGCAGGACGCCGACGCGATCCTGGCCAGCTCGCGCCAGCTGTTCGCCGCGCAGTCCGCTGCCTCCGCACTGGGCCAGGGTTCGGCGAAGATGCTGACCGACAGCCGCAAGCTGTTCGAAGCCTTCTCCTCGTTCGGTTCGGTGTCCGACACCCGCCTGTTCCCGAATTTCTGGATCGGCGTGGTGTCCGGTGCGCTGTCGCTGATCGCGATCATCGGTTTCGTCTCCACCAACGTGCGCAGCCGCTCGCGCGAGCAGGAACTGCGCTACCAGACCCAGGTGGAGTTCAACAGCCGCAACCAGCAGGCGATCATGCGGCTGCTGGACGAAATCTCCTCGCTCGGTGAGGGCGATCTGACCGTGAAAGCCTCGGTGACCGAGGACATGACTGGCGCGATCGCGGACGCCATCAACTATGCGGTGGATGAACTGCGACACCTGGTGACCACCATCAATGACACCTCGGCCAAGGTCGCGCTGTCGACCCAGGAAACGCAGGCCACCGCGATGCAGCTGGCCGAAGCGGCCGGCCACCAGGCCAACCAGATCACCTCGGCGTCGGACCGGATCGGCGAAATCGCCGCCAGCATCGAACAGGTATCGCGCAACTCGGCCGAGTCGGCCGACGTGGCACAGCGTTCGGTGGTGATCGCCGCCGAAGGTGCCGGCGTGGTCCGCGAGACCATCCAGGGCATGGACCAGATCCGCGACCAGATCCAGGAGACCTCCAAGCGCATCAAGCGCCTGGGCGAATCCTCGCAGGAGATCGGCTCGATCGTGGAACTGATCAACGACATTTCCGAGCAGACCAACATCCTGGCATTGAACGCGGCCGTGCAGGCGGCTTCGGCCGGTGAAGCCGGTCGTGGTTTCGCGGTCGTGGCCGACGAAGTGCAGCGCCTGGCAGAACGCACCTCCGGTGCGACCCGACGTATCGAGAACCTGGTGCAGGCCATCCAGGCCGACACCAACGAAGCGGTCACCTCGATGGAACAGACCACCGCCGAAGTGGTGTCCGGTGCACGCCTGGCCGAGGACGCCGGCACCGCGCTGACCGAGATCGAGCGCGTGTCCAACGCACTCAATACCCTCATCAAGAACATCTCCATCGCCGCCCAGCAGCAGTCGTCGGCGGCGTCGGACATCACCCGCACGATGGGCGTGATCCGCCAGATCACCGGCCAGACCTCGCAGGGTGCCGGGCAGACCGCCGAGTCGATCGGTCACCTGGCGCAGCTGGCGGCCGACCTGCGTCGTTCGGTCGCCGACTTCAAGCTGCCGGCGTGACACGGGCAGGGCGGCGAGCAAGGAACCAGTCGATGAAGCATTTCCATTCCCCACGCCAGGATCCGCGCGACCGTCGCGCGGCGGCGACCGGAGCGCATCCATGAGCAGCCTGCGCGATGCGATGAGCCACGCAGCCCTGGGCTGGGTCAAGCCCGAGCTGGACGAGACCCTGCGCCTGGTGCGCAACGAGGTCGAGTACTTCGCCGAAGATCCGGCCGACAGCAGCCGCATGCGCATCTGCGCCGGCTACCTGCACCAGGTGCAGGGCACGCTGCGCATGGTCGAACTGTATGCACCGGCGATGGTGGCCGAGGAGCTGGAACAGCTCGCCATCGCCGTCGGCAAGGGCGAGGTCGCCGAGCGCGACGAGGCCTGTGCCACCCTGATGCGCGGCAGCGTGCTGCTGCCCGATTACCTGGAGCGCCTGCAGAACGGACACCGTGACATCCCGATCGTGCTGCAGCCGCTGCTCAACGAGATCCGCGCCGCCCGTGGCGAAGCGCTGATCAACGACAGCGTGCTGTTCGCGTTCGCGCCCGATTCGGTGACCGCCACCGAAGCGGAACTGGACCATGCACGCGGCAGCCTCAGCGGCCGCAACCGCGAGCTGCTGGACACCGTTGGCAACGCGGTCAAGGAAGAACTGCTGCAGGTCAAGGACGCGCTGGACCTGCACCTGCGTACCGACGGATCGCCGCAGCAGCTGCAGGAGCAGGTGACCAAGCTGGGTTCGGTGGCCGATACGCTGGGCATGCTCGGCCTGGGCGCTGCGCGGGGCGTGGTCGTGCAGCAGCGCGACGCGCTGCGCGGGGTTGTCGAGGGCCGCCAGCAGATCGACGAAGACATGCTGCTGGATATCGCCGGTGCGCTGCTCTATGTCGATGCATCGCTGGATGACCAGGTCGCACACCTCGGTGCCAGTGGCAGTGGCCAGGATGATCCGAGCGCGGTGGAGAACCGGCGCACGGTGGAAGTGCTGGCGCACGAGGCGATCGCCAATTTCGCCGCCGCCCGCGAGCATTTCGTCGCTTTCATCGAAACCAGCTGGAACCACGCCGAACTGCAGGACGTGCCACGCCTGCTCGGCGATGTCTCCGGCGCATTGCGCATGCTCGACCTGGGCACCGCGGCAGACTATCTGCGTGGCGTGCAGCAGTACATCGAAGCCGAACTGATCGGTCGTCAGCGGGTGCCCAGTGGTCGCCAGCTGGACACTCTGGCCGACGCCATGGCCAGCCTGGAGTACTACCTCGAAGCCTTGCGTGACCGCCGTCCGGGTCGCGAGGACATCCTCGACATCACCCGCAGCAGCCTGGAAGCGCTGCGCTACTGGCCGCTGCCCGAGCGCGGCGTGGTCGCTGCCGAAGACGTGCAGCCGGTCATGCGCGAAGCTGTGGTCGTGCCAACCGAGCCGCTGCAGATCGAACCGCTGGATATCGACGTGCAGGCCTCCGCGCCGGCACCGGGTGACGTGCCGGCGCCGCTGCCCGATTTCACCTTCGACCCGCTGCCGGAGGCTACGCCCGCCGACAACGGCCTGATGTTCGGCTCGCTGGGTACGCCAGCGTTGTCGGCCGAACCGCATGGCACCCCGGCGCCCCTGTTGTTCGCTGCCTCCAGCGCCCCCGCGCCGGAAGTGCCGCAGTGGGAACTGGGCGGATTCGACGCGCCGGCAGGTAGTGCTGCCGGACGCAGCGACGAGCGTGCGCCGACGTTCGACAGCTTCGATCCGGTCAGTTTCGATCCCGTCTCCGCCGAACAGTCCGACGCTGCTGCCTGGACGTTGTCCGAAGCGCCGGTGCCGGAAGAGGGCGGCACGCAGGCAAGCGCCGTAGACGGCAATGATGACGCCTTCCTGGCGACGTCGTTGGACGAGGCGTCGTCTGCCGCGTCGCTGGACGTGGTCATTTCGCCGGCCTTCGATCCGGTTGCCGCCGAGCAGGACGGCCAGACGTCGCTGAGCGACGATGTGGTGTTCCGTTTTGACAGCAGCCTGCTGCACAACGCCGATGACGTGTTGTCGCTGGAGGCAATGGAAACGCTGTCGTTGGACGACGAGCAGGCCTCGCCTGCAACGCTGGAGTTCATTGACGCCGGTGTGGTGGCGCAGGCCGACGATGGCCTGGCCATCACCGAACGGCTCGACTCCACCGTTGACGGCGACGCCGCGATCGATGCCGCAGTCTACGTCGCACCGGCCGCTGATCTGCCCGCATCCGAAGACTTGCCGACAGTGCCTGCTGCGCCGACCGTGGCACTGGTCGATGTGGATACCATCGCGCCGATCGACTTCAGCGAAGCCGATGCGCAGTTCTTCGCAGAGCTGAATGCCGCCGCCGCCGGCTTCAATCCGCAGGCCATGCCGGCCGCCGTCGTGCCGACTGAGACCGTGCCGCCGGCCGTGGCCGAGGGCGGGTTCGATGCGGGCTTCGACGACGATGCCGAGAACATCGACCAGGACATCCGCGAGGTGTTCCTGGAAGAATTCGACGACGAGCTGGGCAATCTCGGCACGCTGCTGCCGGCATGGCGCATGCAACCGGACAACATGGACCGGCTGCGGCCGATCCGCCGCATTTTCCACACACTGAAGGGCAGTGGCCGCTTGGTCGGCGCACGTACCCTGGGTGAGTTCGCGTGGAAGATCGAGGGCATGCTCAACCGCGTGCTCGATGGCACCCGTGCCCCCACGCCGGCGGTACTGACGATGGTCGATCACGCATACACGGCACTGCCGCAGTTGAACGCGGCACTGCGCGATGGCCAGCGGGTCAGCGTCGACCTGCAGGCGATGCAGGCCATCGCCGATCGCGTGGGTGCAGGCGAAGAAACGTTCTACGTTGCGCTGCCGGGCGCCACCGCGCCGACGGCCGAGGCGCCGACCGATGCTGCCGCGCCGCTGGACAGCGCCGTGCAGGATGTCGATGCCTCCGCACAGAGCGCTGTCGAAGCGCCGGGTACCCCGGCCAACATCGACAGCGTGCTGCGTGAGATCCTGGAGGCCGAGGTGGAACTCCACCAGGCCACGCTGCAGGGCTGGTTGCGCTCGGCGCAGCAGGCGCCACAGCCGGTCAGCGATGCGTTGCTGCGCGCGGTGCACACCATGAACGGTGCCTTCGCGATGACCGAGGTGCCGGAAATCACCGCTGTCACTGGCGGCGCCGAGTCGTACATCAAGCGCGCGCTGGCCGCCGAGGTGGTGCCGGGTGATGACGCCGTGGCGGCCCTGGACGAGACCGCGCAGGCGATCAACGCGACCATGGACGCGCTGCAGGCCGAGCAGCCGCGGATTGCGCCGCAGGCTGAACTGGCGCAGCGCCTGCAGGCGCTGGCCGGCGAGCTGCCGGAAGCACGCTGGCCGATGGCCGGGCTGGACGTCGAGGATGAAGACGAAGACCCGCTGCTTCCGCTGGTCGCAGAAGCGGATGCCGCCGACGCCGACATGGTCGAGCCGGTGCATGCGGCGGAGATCGAGCCGGAGGTCGAACGCGACACCGGTGCCGAGGTGCTGGAGGCGCTGCAGGTCAGCGAGGACGCGTTGAGCGATGCGGGCCTGGAGTCCGCCGAATTGACCGGCAGCGATGATCTGTCGCGCTACTTCGATGCAGGGTGGCCGTCGATGCCGGACGGCCCGGTGCCGGAGTCGACGCTGGAAGTGGCTGCTTCCACGCTCGTTGCCGCGGAAATTGAAGCTGGACAGGCGGTAGCGACATCGGAAGACACCGCATTGGAAGACACCGCGCTGACTGCGGCGGATGATCTGTCGCCGTATCTGGATGCCAGTGCGCTGCCGGTTGACGACCGCGATCCGGATGTCCTGGATGTCGCAAACGACCTGAATACGCCGCTGCCATCCACACCTGAAACGGCGGTGGATGAAGACGCTGCTGCGCTGCCGCTCGACAGCGAGCTGTCCAGCCTGCAGGATGAAATGGCTGTGCCGGGCTTCGCAGACCCGGTCACGCTGGAAGCCGCGCTCGAGGCCGGCCTTCACGTGATCGACGAGGAGCAGGGCCAGGACGAAGACGGGCAATGGCCCGTGCTCGGCCTGCAGGCCAGCGAACTCGCGCCTGGCGAGGCGGAAGCCTTTGCCGAGGATGCGGACGTCGGCGGGGAGGCGGCGGTCGGTGAAGGAGAGAGCACCGACCAGCCGTCCCCGGCGACGGTGGAAGACGTCGGGGCCGCGGAGACGGCGCAGGACGCCATTTCGCCCTCGCGTTTCTTCGAGCTGGAAGATGCTCCGGGCCAGGCTGCCGCGGCGGACAGCGGCATGATCGTGGTGCCGGTTGCGGCAGAGGCTGCGGCGGTCGAGGTCGAACCTGTCGCCTTCGACAGCGTCGATGCGGCGGTGCCGGCGGATGCGCCCCTGCCCGAAGCCCAGACCGAAGAAGCCCAGACCGACTCCGAATCCGAAGACAGCGCCGACCTGCTCGACTTCAGCATCTATGATCGCGAGCTGGTCGACATCTTCGTCGAGGAAGGCAAGGACCTGCTGGATCATTGCGATGGGCTGATCAGCGAGCTGCGCGAAGCGCCGCAGGATCGCGAAGCCCTGGCCGGCCTGCAGCGCGATCTGCATACGCTCAAGGGCGGCGCGCGCATGGCGGGCATCAATGCCATCGGTGATCTCGGCCACAGCATCGAATCGCTGCTGGAGGCTGTCGCTGGCGGGCGCACCGAGATCGAACGTCGTGATGTGCAGTTGCTGGAACGCGGTTTCGACCGTCTGCACCAGCTGCTGACCCGTACCGGCGAACATCGCATCGTCGAGCCGGCACAGGATCTGCTCGACGCCTTTGAAGCACGCACCACCACCGACATCACCGCCGCTGCCAGCGCAGCTGCAGCCAGTGCTGTCGTCGTGGCGGAGCAGGCCCCGCAGGCGGCTCCGGCCGTGGCCGTGGTCGATGCCCCGTTGTCGGCACCGTTGCCGCTGGAAGGTTCCAGCGAGGAAGACCCGCTGGCCCGTCCGCAGCAGGAACAGGTGCGTGTGCGCGCCGACCTGCTCGACCGCCTGGTCAACCACGCCGGTGAAGTGGCGATCTATCGTTCGCGCCTGGAACAGCAGCTCGGCGCCTTCCGTGGCGCGATGGGCGAACTGGAACGCACCAATGCGCGTCTGCGCGACCAGCTGCGTCGCCTGGACCTGGAAACCGAAGCGCAGATCGTGGCCCGCTACCAGCGCGAGCAGGACCAGGCCGACCAGAAGTTCGATCCACTGGAACTGGACCGTTTCTCCACCCTGCAGCAGCTCAGCCGCGCGCTGAACGAGTCGGCCGCCGATCTGGGTGGCCTGCAGGGCGTGCTGGATGATCTGTCGCGCCAGTACGATTCGCTCCTGCAGCAGCAGTCGCGTGTCAGTTCGGAACTGCAGGATGGCCTGATGCGCGCGCGCATGGTGCCGTTCGACGGCCTGGTGCCGCGCCTGCGCCGTGTGGTCCGCCAGGCCGGCATGGATACCGGCAAGCAGGTTCACCTGACCCTGGAAGGCACCCACGGCGAACTCGACCGCAACGTGCTCGATCGCATGGTCGCGCCGCTGGAGCACATGCTGCGCAACTCGGTTGCCCATGGCCTGGAAGCGCCGGAACAACGTCGTGCCGCCGGCAAGCCGGAAGAAGGCGAAATCGCCATCCGCCTGCACCGCGAGGGCTCGGAAATCGTACTGGACGTGGCCGATGATGGCGCTGGCCTGGATCGTGAAGCGATCCGCCGTCGCGCCATCGACCGCGGCCTGCTGCCTGCCGATGCACAGCCGAGCGAACAGGAACTGGACAACCTGATCTTCGCGTCGGGCTTCTCCACCGCCGACCAAGTCAGCCAGCTGGCGGGCCGTGGCGTCGGCATGGACGTGGTCGGCAACGAAGTGCGCCAGCTCGGCGGCTCGGTCGACATCCAGTCGGTGCGTGGCCAGGGCGTGCGTTTCACCCTGCGCCTGCCGCAGACGCTGGCGGTCACCCAGGCGGTGTTCGTGCAGATCGGCGAAACCACCTTCGCGGTGCCGGTCGCCTCGGTCAGTGGTATTGGCCGGCTGTCGCACGAGCGCTTCGAAGCAGCCGACAGCAGCTACCGGTACGGTGGCGAGGACTATCCGCTGTACGACCTCGGCAGTCTGGTCGGCCAGGCCCCGGCACGCGCTGACGGCCAGGCCCAGGTGCCGCTGCTGCTGGTCCGCGCCGGCGACCTGCGCGCCGCCGTTGCGATCGATCAGGTGCTGGGCAACCGCGAAGTCGTGGTCAAGCCGGTGGGCCTGCAGATCGCCTCGGTGCCGGGCATCTACGGCGCCACCATCACCGGCGATGGCCGGGTGGTGGTGATCCTGGACGTGGCCCCGCTGGTGCGTCGTTTCCTGGCCAACCCGACCGCGCCGGTGCTGGTCAACGCGCCCCGCCAGGAACGGCAGGTGCCGTTGGTGATGGTGGTGGACGATTCGCTGACCATGCGCAAGGTCACCGGCCGCATCCTGGAGCGTCACAACTTCGAGGTGAGCGTCGCCCGCGATGGCGTCGAAGCCCTGGAACAGCTGGAAGAGCGCGTGCCGGACCTGATGCTGCTGGACATCGAAATGCCGCGGATGGACGGCTACGAGCTGGCCACCGCGATGCGTGCCGACCCGCGCTACAAGGACGTGCCGATCGTGATGATCACCTCGCGCAGCGGCGACAAGCACCGCCAGCGCGCCTTCGAAATCGGTGTGCAGCGCTACTTGGGCAAGCCGTACCAGGAGCTGGACCTGATGCGTAACGTGTACGACTTGCTGGGGATTGCCCGTGTCCGTGAGTGACCTCGATCCGGTTCCGGCCGTAGCCCTGCTGGCCCGCCCGGGTGCGGCGCGTGAGCGCCTGCGCGAGGCGTTGGCCCATGCCGACGTGCAGATCGTGCTGGAAGACGATCCCATGACGCTGGAACCGCAGGCGCTGCATGATGCGCGCCCGCAGTTCGTGGTGATCGCGCTGGAAGCGGCCATTGAAGACGCGCTGGAGCGCCTGGAACCGGCGCTGTCAGCACCCGGCTTGACCCTGGTGTTCGACGAGGCTGAACTGGCCGCGCGTCGCGATGGTTGGGAAGCGCAGCGCTGGGGCCGTCACCTTGCCGCCAAGCTGCACGGCCACCAGCAGGTGCTGCCGCCCGGCGCCGAGGACGAACCGGCATTGCAGCTGGAGCCGGGCCTGCCGTCGACGCCGCCGGTGCCGAAGGAAACCGCGCTGCAGACGCACCTGGAACAGGCCCGTTCGTGGGCCGACGACGTGCCGGCTGATGGCCTCTATTCGCCGCCGGCACACCTGCACGAGCCCGTCGCGCTGGAGCAGGCGCTGGCTGCGCTGCAGCCGGTGCTGCCGGAAACGGCAGCGCCTGTGCAAGCCGCGCCGGAACCGCCGCCGGTACCGGCAGCTGCGCCGTCGGTATTCACCGACCACACGGCCTGGTCGCTGGTTGACGAGGCCAGCGACGCGCCGGCAGTTGCATCGGCTGCCACCTCGACCGAATCGGCGGAACCTGCATTCGATACCGGACATCTTTCACTGGTCGACCTGGACGCTGCCGCGCCTGCAGGCAGTCGCTCCGGCGCACTGCTGGTACTGGCCGGTATCGGCGGTCCCGATGCGTTGCGTCGCCTGCTCGCTGCACTGCCCAGCGGGCTGGCCGTGCCGGTGCTGGTGCACATGCGCCTGGACGGCGGCCGCTACGGCAACCTGGTCAAGCAGATGTCGCGCGTATCGCCGCTGCCGGTGCAGCTGGCCGAAGCCGGCCAGCGCGCCACCGCTGGCGAAGTGCACGTGCTGGCCGATGACATCGGCGTGCACGCTGCTGCCGATGGCCTGTATTTCCAGAGCGAAGCGCAGGGCATCTCGATTGCCGCGTTGTCGGCCGAGCACAGCGCGCTGGTGCTGCTCAGCGGTGCCGATCTGGCCCATGTGGGCCCGGCGTTGGACCTCGCCGCCGCCGGTGCCTGGGTGGCCGGGCAGGTGGGCGAAGGCTGCTACGACCCGGCTGCGGCGACGGCGGTGGTCGCCGCCGGCATGGTGGCCGGTGAACCGCAGGAACTGGCGCAGGTGATCGCCGCGCGCTGGGGCCTGGATGACGACGGAGATGCCGCATGAGCTACGCCAGCAATGATGAGATCCGTGGCGTCCTGATCTCGGCCGGTGCCGAACGGGTGCTGCTGCCCAATGCAACCGTGGCCGAGATGATGTCGCGGGTGCCGGTGCAGGCGGTAGCCGACGCGCCGCGCTGGCTGGTGGGTGAGATCGGCTGGCACGGCTGGCAGGTGCCCCTGGTGTCGTTCGCACGGCTCTCCGGGTTGGGCGAAGAGACGGTGGCCGGCCACAACAAGGTGGTGGTGCTCAAGACCCTCAACGGCAACCCGCAGCGCCCCTACTACGCGCTGTTGACGCAGAGCTTCCCGCAGCTGATTTCGGTACCGCGCGATGGCCTGCTGGCCGACGCGTCCGAGGAAAACCTGCCTGACATCGTGCACATGCGCGTGCTGCTGGGCGAACAGAGCGCGCTGTTGCCGAATCTCGACGCGCTGGAAGCTGCGTTGGATTCGCTGACGGCCTGACCGGAATCCGCCGGGCATGGCCCGGCGCTACCGCAGGCGTTCCGGATATCGGGTAGCGCCGGGCCATGCCCGGCGGGCGCAGCGGCCACCGGACCGGAGCCTTACCCCAGATCGCCCAGCCGTGCCTGCAACGCTGCGATCGCGGCCAGGCCTGCGGTTTCCGTGCGCAGGATGCGAGGGCCCAACTGCAGGCCCTGGAAGCCTGCGGCGGCGAGCTGCTCACGGTCACGCGGCGACCAGCCGCCTTCCGGGCCGATGGCGATCACCACGCCGCCGGCCGGCGCTGCCTGCAGTGTCGACAGCCGGTGCGCTCCCAGCGGGTCCAGGGTCAACCGCAACGTATCGGCGGGCAGTGCCGCGCTGGCCTGTGCCAGCGACTGCGGCGGTCCTACCTGCGGAATGCGCGCACGACCGGACTGCCCGCAGGCCGACTGCAAGACGTTGTTCCAGTGCGCCACGCGTTTTTCCGCGCGAGCTGCATCCAGCTTCACTTCGGTGCGCTCGGCATTCACCGGCACGATGGCACTCACCCCCAGTTCGGTGGCCTTCTGCAGGATCAGGTCCATCTTTTCGCCGCGTGCAATGCCCTGCAGCAGGGTGATGGTCAGCGGCGACTCGTTGGCGATCACCTGCACCGCGTCGATGCGTACCTGTACCTCGCGTTTGCCGGCCATGGTCAGCGTCGCGGTGTAGTCATGGCCATCGCCGTTGAACAGCACGCAGGTATCACCCTCGCGCAGGCGCATCACCCGCACCAGGTGGTTGGCCGTCTCTTCCGGCAGGGTCACGGTCTGGCCGCTGTGCAGCGCCAGGTCGATGGGGCAGCGGGTCACGCGCATGCAATCGCCTCGTCGATGGCCGCCAGCGTGGTATGCGCCAGCAGCTCCAGTTGTTCATCGTCCACGCAGTACGGTGGCATCCAGTACAGCACGTTGCCCAGCGGGCGCAGCACCACGCCGCGCTTCAGCGCCGCCTTATAGGCGTGCAGCCCCAGCCGCAGCGCCGGATCGAAGGGCGTGCGCTTGTCACCGTTGCGGGTCAGTTCGAAGGCCACCACCATCCCGGCCTGGCGTACATCGGCCACGTGTGGATGGTCGGCGAATGGCGCGGCCAAGGTGCCCATCACCGAGGCGATGCCGCGATTGCGCGCGATCACATCGTCCTCGCCGAAGATGTCCAGCGTGGCCAGCGCCGCCGCACAGGCCAGCGGGTTGCCGGTATAGCTGTGCGAATGCAGGAAGGCACGTTCGCGCGAATCATCAAGGAAGGCGTCGTACAGCGCCTGCGTGGCCAGCACCGCAGCCAAGGGCAGGAAACCACCGGTCAGGCCCTTGGACAGGCACAGCAGGTCCGGCATCACCCCGGCCTGCTCGCAGGCGAACATCGTGCCGGTGCGGCCGAAGCCGGTGGCGATTTCATCGGCGATCAGGAACGCTCCATGGGCATCACACAGTTCACGCACGCGCTGCAGATAGGCCGGATCGTGCATGCGCATGCCACCGGCACACTGCAGCCGTGGCTCCAGGATCACGGCGCAGATCTCGCCCGGATGCTGGTCGAACAGCGTGGCCAGGCCATCGGCGGCCTGGCGTACGCGGTCGGCCGCACTCTGCCCGGGTTCGGCAAGGTAAGCGTCGGGCGAGGGCGCAAACAGGCCCTCGGCCAGCAGCGGCGCATAGACCCGGCGGTACAGCGGAATGTCGGCCAGTGCGAGGGCGCCCAGCGTCTCGCCGTGGTAGCCATTTTCCAGCGAGACGAAGCGCGTGCGCCGGGTCTCACCGCGGTTCTGGAAATACTGGAAGGCCATCTTCAGCGCCACTTCGACGCCGGCCGAACCGTTGTCGGCGTAGAACACCTTGGCCAGTGGCGCGCGGCCGGGCTGGCGCGGCGCGAGGGCCAACAGGCGCTCAGCCAGGGTGATCGCGGGCTCGTGGCCGAACCCGGCCAGCATCACCTGTTCCAGCTGTCCAGCCTGGGCGGCGATGGCAGCGCCGATGCGCGGCTCGGCATGGCCGAACAGGTTGGTCCACCAGCTGCTGACCGCATCCAGGTAGCGGTTGCCGTCGTGATCGATCAGCCAGGCGCCTTCGCCGCGGGCGATCGGCACCAGCGGCAACGTGTCCGGATGCTCGCGCATCTGCGTGCACGGGTGCCACAGGACCTTGAGGTCGCGTTGCCGCCAGTGCTGGACCAGCGGAGAGGGGGTTGGGTCTGCTAGCATTTCGGGCTCATGAACATGTTGCTGCCTGCACATTCTATCGGCCTCGGCGCACGCGCCGTCTGCCCCGGAGATTCCGCGTGAACGATGACCGCGCAAGGCGTCCTCTGCCGATCATCCATCGGATCACCGACGAGGAGAACGGGCCCTTCCAGCGCCAGCACCTGGACCTGGAGTTCTCCAACGGCGAACGCCGCCGCTTCGAGCGCCTGGTCAGCCGTGGCCATGGCGCGGTGGTGGTGGTGCCGATGCTGGATGAAGAAACCGTGCTGCTGGTACGTGAATACGCGGCCGGCATGCACCGCTACGAGCTTGGCCTGGTGAAGGGCCGGATCGATGCCGGCGAAACGCCGGAGCAGGCCGCCGACCGTGAGCTGAAGGAAGAGGCCGGCTATGGCGCTCGGCGGGTGGACGTGCTGCGCGCGATGACCCTGGCGCCGACCTACATGAGCCATCAGTCCTGGCTGGTGGTCGCGCGCGACCTGTATCCGGAGAAGCTGGCCGGCGACGAGCCGGAGGAACTGGAAGTGGTGCCGTGGAAGCTGGCCGATCTGGACCAGTTGATGCTGCGCGAGGACTTTTCCGAAGGGCGTTCGCTGGCGGCGCTGTTCATTGCCCGCCAGTGGCTGCAGGGAGCACGATGATCAAGTTGACCACGGAACTGCGCGAAACCGCGATCGCCATCGCCCAGGAAGCCGGGCAGGCGATCATGCAGGTCTACAGCAACGGTTTCGATGTGACACTCAAGGACGACGACAGCCCGGTCACCGCTGCCGACCTTGCCGCCGACCGGGTGATCCAGCAGGGGCTGCGCCAGCTGACACCGGACCTGCCGATCCTGTCGGAGGAGTCGCCGCTGGTGCCCTGGGAGCAGCGTCAGCACTGGGGCGCGTACTGGCTGGTCGACCCGCTTGATGGCACCCGCGATTTCGTCAAGCGCAATGGCGAGTTCAGCGTCAACATCGCGCTGATCTACCAGGGCGCCCCGGCCTTCGGCGTGGTCCAGTCGCCGGTCACCGGCATTGTCTGGCACGCGATGCGAGGCGAGCTGGCGTATCGCCGGCAGGGTGTGCATGACACCGTGCTGCGTACCCGTACACCTGCGACTGCGCCCCTTCGCGTCGCCGCCAGCCGCTCGCATCGTTCAGCGGAGACGAATGCCTTGCTGGCCCGCATGGGCGACATCGAGACCGTGGTGCAGGGCTCTTCGCTGAAATTCTGCCGGATCGCCGAAGGCGGACTGGATGTCTATCCGCGGCTGGGCCCGACCTCCGAATGGGATACCGCTGCTGGCCAGTGCGTGCTGCACGCGGCCGGTGGCGCGGTGCTCTCGGTCGGGACCGGCAAGCCGTTCCGCTACAACCGCCGGCCGACGCTGTTGAACGGCGATTTCATGGCGCTGGGCGATACCAGCCTGCCGTGGCGGGACTGGTTGTCCGATTGATCCAGGAGAAACGCATGAGCACGCACGAAACCCCTGCCACCGGCAACGCCAGCGCGGAGCTGGAGCGCCTGCTGGCCATCATGGCGCGCCTGCGCGACCCGCAGGGTGGCTGTCCCTGGGACCTGGAACAGAACTTCGCCACCATCGCCCCCTATACGATCGAAGAAGCCTATGAAGTGGCCGACGCGATCGATCGGGGCGACCTCGACGACCTCTGCGATGAACTGGGTGACCTGCTGCTGCAGGTCGTGTTCCATGCGCGCATGGCTGAAGAACAGGGTGCGTTTGCCTTCGCCGAGGTCGCGCGCGCGATCAGCGACAAGATGCAGCGGCGGCACCCGCATGTGTTTGCCGATGTCAGCGTCGACGATGCCGACGGCGTGATGCGTAACTGGGACGCGATCAAGCGTGCTGAGCGCGCGGCAAAGGGCGATCAGGACACCTCGGCGCTGGCCGGGATCTCCCGTGGCCTGCCGGAATGGCAGCGGGCGGTGAAGCTGCAGTCGCGCGCGGCCAAGGTGGGTTTCGATTGGCCCGGTCCGCTGCCGGTACTGGACAAGGCGGCCGAGGAACTGCAGGAACTGCGCGAAGAGTTCGAACGCGATGACATCGTGGGCAACAAGGCGCGCCTGCAGGAGGAACTGGGTGACCTGCTGTTCGTGTGCGCCAACCTGGCGCGCCATGCGGACATCGATCTGGGTGCCGCGCTGCGTGGGGCCAACCACAAGTTCGAACGTCGCTTCCGTTCGATGGAGGCGCAGGCCGAGGCACAAGGCGATTCGCTGGCCGCACTCGATCTGGATGCGCAGGAAGCGCTCTGGCAGCACGCCAAGGCCACCGAAAAAGCGTGAAAACGCTCGGTCTGTTCCTGCTGACCGCGCTGGCCGAGATCATCGGCTGCTACCTGCCATGGCTGTGGCTGCGCAAGGGTGGCAGTATCTGGCTGCTGTTGCCGGCGGCGGCCAGCCTGGCGTTGTTCGCCTGGCTGCTGACCCTGCACCCGACCGCCAGCGGACGCGTGTACGCAGCCTACGGTGGCGTGTACATCGGCACGGCGCTGTTCTGGCTGTGGCTGGTCGACGGCATCCGTCCCAGCCGTTGGGACATGCTGGGGGCTGCGCTTTGCCTGGCCGGCATGGCGGTGATCATGTTCGGGCCGCGGCAACCGGGGTAAGCCGGCTCGGCGCTCTTTCAACGCGCGTTGCAGCCCAGCGCCGCCAGGTTGATTGCGTCGGCCATGCGCCGGTAGCCCTCGTCGTTCGGGTGCAGATGATCGCGGGTGATGTCCGCCGGCAATGATTCCGGCTGTTTTGGATCACGCAGGGCAGCGTCGAAATCCACCACGCCATCGAAGCCGGTGTCCTGGCCACGCGCCCACTGGTTGATCGCGGTGCGGGTGGCGGCCGATACCGGTTCGTAGCGCTCCGAATCGCCGAAGGGCGTCAGTGTGCCGAGATGAGCGCGGATACCATGTGCATGCAGCCGGGTGGCCACCTGGCGGTAGCCCAGCAGCATGTCTGCCGCGCTGCGTCCCGGCAGCGGCTGTGCGCCGCCACCGTGGCGGATGTCATTGATGCCTTCGAACAGGATCACCTGGTCGGCGTCGGCCACTGCGATCACGTCGCGATCCAGCCGTGACAGTGCGCTGTGGCTGCGGCCATGGTCCAGCAGCTTGTTGCCGCTGATGCCCTGGTTGAGCACGACGAAGCGGTCCGGGCACGCCTGCTGCAGGCGGTGGCCCAAGCGCTCGGGCCATTGGTTGAACGAGCCACGTGACGCCGTTGCGCCCTCGGTGATGGAATCACCCAGGGCCACGATCACCTGCGGCCGGTCCGCGCGCTGCACCAGTACCGCAGAGAACACGTTCTGCTGGTAGCCCACGCGCACGCTGTCGGCCACCGCGTCCTGCTTTCCGTCGGCCACCCGCACCACCGTACGGCGCACCGCAGGGCGGGTGGGCTGCGGGAAGTACGCGGTCACGCTGATCTCCTGCAGGGCGGCAACCCGCAAGGGCAGTGCATCACTGAGCAGCGCTGCGCCCACCGGTACGTCGATGGACGTGCGTCCATCGACGGTGACCGGCAGCGCTGCCGCCTTGCCATCCTTCAGGCGCACCCGTACATCTTCCACATGCAGCGGCGTGGTGCCCAGTTCGTTGCTGATGCGCAGCCGCAGCGCATCGCCCCTGCTACCCAGGCGCATGTCCTGGCGCACGGTCTGCGCTGCGAACTGGACGGGCGCGTCAGCGCTGCCATCCTTGCGGTCAGGCGCGGGCGAAGCGGTCCAGGCGGTGACCCAGACCGGTGCGGCCAGCGCCACGGGGGCGGCCACGGCGGTGCCGATGGCCAGGGAAAGCAGGGTGATCCAGCGCTGCATGGGCTTCGGTCCGGTCAGGAGAAGTAGGTGCCGCCGTTGACGTCCAGATTGGCACCGGTGATGAACGCTGCCGCTGCCGACGCCAGGTAGACCGCCGCATCGGCGGCTTCGTCCGGCAGGCCCTGGCGACGCAGCGGCGTCGCGCCGGCCACCGCCGTACGCACTTCCGGTTTGGTGAATTCGTCATGGAAGCGGGTGGCGATCATGCCGCAGCACAGTGCGTTGACGCGGATACCCTTCGGCCCCAGCTCCTTGGCCATGGCCCGGGTGAAGGTCATCACAGCCGCCTTGGCAGTGGCATAGATCGCCGCACCAGGGCCTCCGCCATCACGACCGGCCTGCGAGGCGAAGTTCACGATCGCCGCGCCTTCGCCCATGTGCGGTACCACGGCGTGGGTGGTCAGGTAGGTGGAGGTCAGGTTGAGGTCGATGACCTTGTGGAAGAACGCTGGGTCGATGTCGGCCAGCGGACGACGCTCGACCATGCCGCCGGCCACGTTCACCAACACGTCGATGCGCTGGCCGAATGCAGCCTGCGTTGCTGCGACCAGGCCGGCCACGGCGGCGGGATCGGTGACGTCGGCGCGGTGGGCGATGGCCTGGCCACCGGCCGCCTTGATCAGCGCCAGCGTTTCCTGCGCGCTGGCTTCGTCGTTGGCGTAGTTGAGGCAGACGCGTGCACCGGCCGCAGCCAGCTTGATCGAGACGGCACGGCCGATATCACGGCCACCACCGGTGACGATGGCCACCTTGTCCTGGAACGACATGCGGGAAACTCCTTGGTTTGCGGGGGAATGCGAGGAAATGGGGGCTCAACCGTCGGTGCGGTCGAGCTTGTGGATCGGCCCGGTCCACCACCACAGCGCGGCCAGCGACAGCGGCACCAGTGCGGCAACGAGGATGAAGATCGGTGCATAGGAATGGCGGGTCAGCACCGGTACCAGCCAGGTGGTGATCAACGTTCCGGCCACGGCGGCCAGGCCGCCAAGACCGGCCAGCGTGCCCACCGAGCGGCCGTCGAACAGATCGCCGGGCAGGGTCTGGATGTTGCCGATGGCGATCTGGAAACCGAACAGCACTGCTGCAATCGCCAGCACCGCAAACAGCGGCTGGTTGGCCAGTACCGCGCCCAGCAGGGCCGGTGCCATGATCACGCAGCCCAGCGAAATCGACAGCTTGCGCGCACGGTCCACGCTCTGGCCGGCATTGATCAGGCGCCCCGACAGCCAGCCGCCGCTCAGGCTGCCGAGCATGGCGCCGACGAAGGGCACCCAGGCGAACAGGCCGATCTGCTTGATGTCGAAGCCGAAGGTCTCGGCCAGATAGATCGGCAGCCACGACACGAACAGCCACCAGATCGGATCCAGCAGGAAACGGCAGGCGAGCATGCCCCAGCTCTGCCGGTGGGCCAGCAGCGAACGCACGCTGACCTTCGGTGCATCCACGCGTTGCTGGCCAGCCTGGTCTTCCATGATCAGGCGCCGCTCGGCGTCACTCACCCACGGATGCTTGTCCGGGCCGGCGCGATAGACGAACAGCCATGGCAACAGCCACAGGAAGCCAAGTGCACCGACCAGCACGAAAGTGCCGCGCCAGCCAAGCCACAGGTACAGGCCGGCGATGGCCGGCGCCGAAACGATGGCACCGATGGACGCGCCCGCGTTGAAGATGCCCTGTGCGAGGGCACGCTCACGCGCGGGGAACCACTCGGCATTGGCTTTCACCGCGCCGGGCCAGGCACCGGCTTCGCTGATGCCCAGCATCGCCCGCACCACGCTGAAGGAGAGCATGGAGTGGGTGACCGAATGCAGCGCGATCGAGATCGACCACACACTGATCGACAACGCGAACCCCAGCCGCGTCCCGATCATGTCGAACAGGCGCCCGAACAGGAACTGGCCGGCGGCATAGAACAGCATGAACACGGTCACCAGCAGTGCGTAATCGTCCTTGGTCGCGCCGACTTCCCTGGCGATCTCCGGCCACATCACCGCCAGTGCATTGCGGTCGATGTAGTTGATCACCGTGGCCACCGCGATCAGGCCGACGATCAGCCAGCGCACGGCCGAGCGCACCGGCACCCTGCGCAGCGTGGCCACGGCCGAGGGGCCGTTCATCGTGCCTCACCCTTGCTGCGGTCCATGCGCGCATGGCTGCCGCTCCAGCGGTAGGCATGGCCATCCACCGTCACGCTGTGTTCGCCCTTCGCGTCGCTGTCGTCGGCCACGCCGAGTGCGATGCGGGCGCCGCTGGCCAGGCGCAGCTCGAGCACCTCGGCATCATTGCCGCGGGTGCGGATGATCTGCTTGATGCGGCTGTCGGCACCGTGCACGTACTCGGCGGTGCCGTTGTACTCGCCATGCGGCTCCAGCACGCTGAAGAAGGTCACATCCTTCTGTCCTTCCACGCGCTGCAGCAGCGCCGGTTCGCGGCGCAGGTTGAACTCGGGATCATTGGCACCGCTCTCCACCAGCAACGCCTGCGCCGGCGCGCTGCTGCCGAAGCGGTAGGTGTAGAAGCGTCCGTCGAGCAGCCACGCCAGCGTGCGCGGCTCACTGCCGGCCTTGCTGCGTGCGTCCAGCCACAGGTGCTGGTAGCCGTTGTCGCTGCCGAGCACCGGGCGCTGGGCGGGGAAATGCTCGGCCTCGAAACCGGTGGTGACGATATGGCCGTTGAAGTGCAGTGGCAGGTCGTAGCGTGCAGCCTTGTCGCCGTGCACCTGCAGCAGGTCCAGCACCACCGGCAGGCCCAGTTCGGGGTGGCGCAGCAGTGCCTGGGTGCGGGTGAACACCACGCCCGGATAGGCATCGCGCATCGTCGCCGAGGCGATCTGGGTATCTGCGTCGGCCTGGAAGAAGCGCACCTGCGGGGCGAGTTCCTCACCGCGCTTCCAGTCGCCCTTGAAGTGGCTCTGCTCGTTCACCACCAGCGTGTTGTGGGCCACGGTCTGCTTGGCCCAGCTGCGGTTCTCGGCCAGATAGATGCCACCGCGCTTGGCTTCCACGTTGAGGAAGCGCGCCGCGCCGTAGTCGGTCACCACGGCGTTGCCATTGTCGTAGAACAGCCAGTTGAGCTTGTCGAAGTGGCCGTGGCCCATGCCCTGCATGGTGTCCTTCTGCACCAGCGCCTGGCCGCGTTCGCCGTCCATGCGCAGGATCGCCAGACCGCCGCGTTCACCGTCCGGGCCGTCGCGCAGCAGCATCGGCCGGTAGTCGAACGGTTTGGCTTTGTTGGCTGCCAACGCCTGCGCCACCTGCAGCCCTTCCGGCGACAGCAGCAGGCGTTTCTGCTGCTGGGCGACCGACAGCAGACGGTCATCGCCGGCCTGCGCATAGGCGATGCCGATGCCAGCCACCAGCTCTTCGGTATCGATGCCCTTGTCCAGGATCGCATCGTTGATCGGGAAGAACAGGCCGTCGTAGCTGGTCTGCACCAGCACGTCCACCGCCTTCAGCAGCACGCCGTCGCGGCGCGCGAAGATCTTCCGCTGCGGCTCGTTGCGTTCGATCGCGTTGGCAAACAGCAGGAACGGCGCCAGCGCATAGCGCTGGTAGTAGGGGCCTTCCTCGTAATACCCATCGGGCGAGAACAGCAGGTCGATCTGCCGCAGGAAACCGAACTGGTCATCCTTGCGGCTGCCGCGCAGCGATTTCTCCACCAGTTCGCGATCACGCAGCACGTAGCCGGTCATGCCGGTGGCGGCCACCGCCCAGGTCGCGTGGTTGTGGATCTGGTCGTAGTTCTTCGGCTCGCTGGCCAGGAACTCGGCCATCGGCCGGAACACCTGCGATTCGATGGTCTGCCGATCCTGCGGCGACAGCGCATCGCGGATCGCGTCGTAGCCCTGGATGGCGTTGACCAGCCAGACCGAATCGTTGAGCACCTGCCAGAACACCCGGCCGGGAATCTGCCCGCGTCCTTCCGGATGCGGACCGAGGGTCGGGTAGAGCTTGGCGTACTGCAGCAGCATGTCGCGCGAATAGGCGACATAGGCCTTGTCGCCGGTCAGCCGGTACAGGGTGCCGGCGGCCAGCAGTGCCTGGTAGTTGCGCTTGTGCTGCTCATGGGTGCGACCGCCGCCCTTGTCCTTCGGCACCGGCACGTCGATGCCGGCCTTCATCATCTTCTGCAGCGATTTCTGCGTACGCGCCTGTTCCTTGGCGAACCACGGATAGCGGCTGCCTTCGCTGGCCATCTGCTGCCACTGCGCGGCGGTCACCAGTACCGGCGCGGTATCGCCTTGTCGCGCGGCTGCGGCAGGTGCCGCATGCAGCGGTGCCGTCGGCAACAGGGTGAAGGGAGCGGCCAAGGCGAGGGCGAGCGCCAGACGGTGGGAACAAAGGGACAGCGGCTGCAACCTCATCGATCAACTCCGGTGCTGGTGCGTGACAGGGCAACCTCGCCCACCTTGGGATACCAGTCCACCCCCGTCTGTTCGCGCGGGGTCATTGTCAGCGCCGGATCGGCGCCGATGGTGGGCAGGGGCGTTGCCGGCACCCACAGGCTGCTGGCGGCCTGCTGCAGGGTAATGCTGGCGCTGCTCACCCCGCCCGGGAACACGCTGCTGGCCTGCGGCGACTGCACGTTGTTGCTGAAGGCGATACCGGCCAGCGAACTGGCCGCATTCGGTGGATTTTTGCTGGTGCGGTTGACGATCAGGTTGCCGCTGAAGTGGCTGTTGCTGGCTGCGACCACGATGCCCTTGGTTTCGTCATGGCCCACACCGAAGCTGATCTTCGCCACGTCGACGAAGGTGTTGCGGCTGATGGTCGCGTTGACCACCGGCGCGTAGCCGGACAACGGCGGATTGGCCTGTGCATCCATCACCGCCAGTGCCGAGCGGTTGCTGGAGCCGGCCAGCCGTTCGAAGTAGTTGTTGCTGACGGTCTGGTCGGCATTGATGATGCGCACGCCGCCGGTGCCGGCCTTGTCGTCGCCGAGGAAGAGGTTGTCGACCACCCGGTTGCCGTTGCCATGGCGCAGGGTCAGCGCGCCGGCCGAACGATAGAACACGTTGCCGCGGAAGGTATTGCCGCCGGACTTGTTGGAGACGATCTCGGTCTCGCCATCGCAGCCCTCGAACCAGTTGTGCTCCACCGTGCTGTTGGAATCGCTCAGCGAGGTGTCGCTGGTGCCTACACGGATCGTCTCTCCGCCATTGACGCCCAGCGCTGGCCGCGGGCCAAACCAGTTGTGGTCGATGCGGTGCTGGTTGTCCAGGCCCTGGGTGGCATCGCGCACCACCACCACCGTCGGGCCAGCGTTGGTCTTGCCGCGCAGCTGGCTGTGGTCGAGGCGGTTGTTGCTGCCGTACAGCGACACCCAGTAGTCCTGGTCGCTGCCATCGGGGTTGCTGTAGTCATCGATGACCAGGCCGGTGACGCGGCTGTGGCTGGCCACTGCCTTGCTCGACTCGCGGAACGCCACCACGGCGTCGCCCGGGGTGTAGCCGTTGCGGAATACCAGGTTGGAGACCTGCAGGTAGCTGCCGGCCAGGCGCAGGTCCGACCCCCCGCTGAGGATCACCTTGCCCGGCGTCTGCGCGCGCAGCACGATCGGTGCGGCGGCGGTGCCCTGGCCCTTCAGCAGCAGTCGCGCATCGTTCCAGGTGCCATCGGCCAGCACGATTTCATCGCCGGGTTGCAGTGCGGCGGCGGCGGTGGCGAACTCGGCGGCATCATGGACCAGCCAGCTCGCAGCGTTCGCCGGCAAACTGGTCAGGCAGGTTGCCAGTCCAATTGCCAGGCAATATCCAAAGGTGGGTTTCGAAAGGCGGTGCGAAGTCGGTTGAATGCGCATGAAGTCCTTCCAGAGACGGCGATGCCGCGGTTTCGGAGTGGGTGTGCATACCACTTGGTAGGTGTGTTGTAAGCCACGTTGCGCGCAAAGTCATGCTGCATCAGCACATGAAATGCCGGGCAACCGGTCTGAATCAAAGGTATTACGAAAAATCCAGTCCAGTTGGTTGACATTTCTGCGTCGGCGTGTCGAAGCTGCGTCCCACGCCTACCGTCCGGGCGATCCTTTGGGAGGAGGAAAACCATGCGGCAACCAGCCGGAGTTGTACGTCGTACACCGTTGTCACCCACACCGCTGATCGTGGCACTGCTCGCTGCGCTGGCGGCTTCACCGGCCGTGCAGGCGCAGTCTGCCGGTAGCGGTTCCGGGCAGGACGCCACCACCCTGGACCAGGTCCAGGTCACCGGTATCCGCGAATCGATGCAGAGCTCGATCAACAAGAAGCGCGACGACACGGTGATCGCCGATGTGTTGTCGGCCGATGACATCGGCGACCTGCCCGCGCCATCGCTGGCCGATGCGATCGAAACGCTGACCGGTGCCGCCTCGACCCGCGACAAGACCGGCGCGTCGGAAATCTCGATCCGTGGTCTCGGCGCCTTCCTCAGCAGCACCAACTTCAACGGCCGCGAGATCACCAACGGCAGCGGCGACCGCTCGGTGAACTTCAACATGTTCCCGGCCGAGCTGATCAATACGGTGGCGATCTACAAGACCCAGCGTGCCGACATCATCGAAGGCGGTGTCGCCGGGACCATCGGGCTGGAAACGGTCAAGCCGCTGGAGTACGGCAAGCGCTCGGCGCAGATCGATCTGCGCGGCAGCTGGGCCGAGTATGACAAGAAGTACCGCGACGACGATGGCATCGGGTATCGCGGTACCGCCAGCTACATCGACCAGTTCGAATTCGGCAACGGCCAGAAGCTCGGCATCTCGCTGGGCATCCAGCGGCTGGAGGGCACCGATCCGGAGGAGAGCATCACCAGCGGCTCCACCTGGTATGCCTGCGATGGCAGGCAGAACGTGGCCAATGCCAACTGCAATGAAGTCAGCGCCCAGGCCATCGCCAACGGCGCGCCGTACTACCTGGTGCCGAGCAGCCGCATCTATCGCCTGAAGCAGGAACGCAATGACCGCCAGAGCGAATTCGCGGCGATCCAATGGCGGCCCAACGACGTGGTCGAGGTCAACCTCGATTTCGAACATACCGAGCGCAACTGGGACGAGAACCGCAGCGACCTGAGCCTGTCCAACGCACGTCGCGGCATCACCCAGCGTGACGTGGACGAGGACGGCATCGTCCGTCACCTGCATGGCAGCACCTCCATCGATTCAACCTCCAACCGCTATTGGCGCGGCGAGGAGTACACCGGTGGTGGCCTGAACCTGATCCTGCGTCCGAGCCCGGCCTGGGAGCTGTCCACCGATCTTTCCTATTCGCATACCAACCGCCTGGACAGCGAGCGCATGACCCGGCTGCGCGCCAACCAGCGCGACGTCAACAACGCCATCGTGCCGGGTATCAGCAGCGGCGCCACCGGCTATGTCGACTACGACTGGGACTGGCATGGCGAGGTGCCGAGCGTGGCGCTGGCGCCGAACTTCGACCCGAACAACTGGGACGCCTACACCGGCGCGGCGCGGGTGACCTCCAGCGCGACCGAGAACGACCACAAGATCAAGGCCGGCCGCTTCGATGCCAGCTTCATGCCCGAGTCCGGTTTCTTCACCCGCATCAAGGGCGGCGTGCGCGCCAGCCAGGCCGACTACCGCCTGCGCGACAACACCCTGGTGACCGACTACGACCAGCGCGTAGCGGCCGACAAGGCGAAGATCATTGCCGCCAACCGTGCCTGCCGTGCACCGTTCCCGCAGGACGATTTCATGGATGCGGCCAGCGGCAATACGATCTCCTCGTGGGCGTACTTCGATCCGAGCTGCCTCTACGCATCCTTCCGCGGCACCAGCGACAGTGGCCTGGACCCGGACTTCCAGGACCCGAACAACGTCGATGTGACCGAGAAAACCCGCGCGCTGTACCTGATGGGTGAATTCAGCAGCACGTTGTTCGGCCTGCCGGTCACCGGCAATGTCGGCCTGCGCTGGGTCAAGACCGACGTGCGTTCGGAAGGCGTGCGCACCGACCTGGCGGTCATCGACAACGGCGACGGCACGATCCGCCTGCAACCCACTGGTGATTTCACCACCCAGGTGTTCAAGGCGGGCAACGACAAGCTGCTGCCAAGCCTGAATGCCGCGTTCGAGCTGAAGCCGGACCTGTTGCTGCGGGTTGGCGCGTACCGAGCGATGTCACGCCCGGATATCGCCGCACTCGGTGCCGGGCGAACCATCAATGTCAGCAGCGATGCCACCTATACCGGCCTGGCCGACGCGCTGGACGACATCAGTGCCAGCGGCAATCCGGCTGCGCAGCCGCTTATGTCCTGGAACGGCGATGTCTCGCTTGAGTGGTATGCGAACCCGGACACGCTGCTGGCCGGTGCGGTGTACTGGAAGCAGTTCAACGGCGGCACCGCCACCGCGCTGGTGCCGGAGACCTACACCCTCAACGGACAGACGGTGACCGTGCCGGTGCGCCAGCAGGTGACCACCGATGAAGACAGCACCCTGACCGGTATCGAGCTCAGTGCTACCCACCGGTTCTCGTACCTGCCCAAGCCGTTCGATGGCCTCGGCTTCAAGGTCAGCTACAACTATGCCGACGCCGACTACCAGACGCAGGATTCGCGGTTGGGCGAGCAGTTGGCCGCCGATGGATCGATCATTCCGGCCATCGTTCCGCCGGCCGGCCTGAGCGGCTTCTCGCGGCATGTGCTGTCCGGTTCCCTCTACTGGGATGTGGGCCGCTTCAACATCCAGGCCATCGGCAAGTTCCGTTCGCACTATTACCAGGACTTCACCGGCAACACGGCGCAGCAGAATCGCTACTACGATGACAACACCAGCGTCGACCTGCGCCTGCGTTACCGGGTGAACAAGCAGCTGTCGCTGTCGCTGGAACTGATGAACCTGACCGACGAGCCACGCGTGGCGTACCAGCCGCTTTACGGGAATTTCCGCGAGGTGGTGAGCTACGGGCGGCGCGCGTATTTCGGTGTACGATACAAGTTCTGAACAGGGCGGCGCGGCCAATGGTCGCGCCGTCGCTCCAACCGGACCCGCACCGTGCCCGGTGGCCGGGGACGGGCCCGGAGGGAACCGCCAAGGGTCAGCCGCATGTCCGCCAACCGTCTCTACCAGACCATCGCCGCCAAGCTCCGCAAGCTGATCGAGGATGGCGAATATCCGTCGGGTTCGCGCCTGCCGGGCGAACGTGAACTTGCCGAACGCTTCGGCGTCAGCCGGGTCACCATCCGTGAGGCGGAAATCGCCTTGGAAGCGCAGGGCTGGATCGCGATCCGTATCGGTTCGGGCGTCTATGTGAAGCCGCGCCCGGCCCAGGCTGCCGGTGGGCTGCCCGATATCAGCGCCTTCGACCTGACCGCGGCGCGTGCCGTGTTCGAAGCGGAAGCTGCAGCGCTGGCGGCAAGCAATATCGATGAGGCCGGCATCGCCGAGCTGCAGGTGCTGGCTGAAGCGCTGTGCCGGCGTGACCTTACCGATGAAGAGGCCGGCGACTACGACCGCCGCTTCCACCTGGCCATCGCCCGCCTGTCGGGCAACCCGGTGGTCGAGTATTTCGTGCAGCAGATCTGGCGCATGCGCAGCGAGCTGCCGCGGGTGACCGAGGTCTACGCACGGGTGTGCCATGACGATGGTGCCAGCCGCGCCGACGAGCACATGGCGATCTTCGAGGGGCTGCGCGCGCGCGATCCCGTCGCTGCACGCAATGCGATGCGCCATCACTTCCAGCGCCTGTTCGAGGCGATGCTGGAGGCGACCGAAAGCCAGGCGCTGGCCGAGATCCGCCGGCAGACCCAGCAGGACCGCGAGCGCTTCCTGGCCACGACCCGGATCTGAGCGGGTTCATCCTGCAGCGCCGGGCCACGCTCGGCTGCTTTCGGCTGGAACGTGCGGTACCCGCATCGCCTGCATCCACGCGCTATGCTGGGCTCCGGACGTCTCCCATAAGGAAAGCGCGATGTTCCCGACCATGTTCTTCAGCGCGGTGCTGGCCTTCGTGGCCGTGGTCATCCTGTTCAAGGCAGTGCGGATGGTGCCACAGGGCTATGAATGGACCGTCGAGCGGTTCGGCCGTTACACCCACACCATGTCGCCCGGCCTGCATTTCCTGATCCCGATCGTCTACGGGGTGGGGCGCAAGGTGAACATGATGGAACAGGTGCTGGACGTGCCTGGCCAGGAAGTGATCACCAAGGACAACGCCGCCGTGCGCGTCGATGGCGTGGTGTTCTTCCAGGTACTGGACGCGGCCAAGGCCGCCTACGAGGTATCGGTGCTGGAAGTGGCGATGATCGCCCTGGTGCAGACCAACATCCGTACCGTGATCGGCTCGATGGACCTGGATGAATCGCTCAGCCAGCGCGAGGTGATCAACGCCAAGCTGCTCAGCGTGGTCGATCATGCGACCAACCCGTGGGGCGTGAAGGTCAACCGCATCGAGATCCGCGACATCCAGCCGCCGCGCGACCTGCTCGATGCGATGGCACGGCAGATGAAGGCCGAGCGCGAGAAGCGCGCGCAGATCCTCGAGGCGGAAGGTTCGCGGCAGTCCGAGATCCTGCGTGCCGAAGGCGAGAAGCAGGCTACGGTGCTGGAGGCGGAGGGGCGGCGCGAGGCCGCATTCCGCGACGCCGAAGCACGCGAGCGCCTGGCCGAAGCCGAAGCCAAGGCGACCCAGGTGGTGTCGGCGGCGATCGCCGACGGCGACGTCCAGGCCATCAACTACTTCATCGCCCAGAAGTATGTGGAAGCGTTCAAGGAACTGGCCACGTCGCCGAACCAGAAGCTGGTGCTGATGCCGATGGAGGCCAGCGGAGTGATTGGTTCGATCGCCGGCGTGGCCGAGCTGGCCAAGCAGGCCCTGTCCAACCAGGAAACCCGGCCGCCGGCAAAGCGGCCGCCACCGATCGGAGGCTGACATGCGCTGGGAAGTCGTTGCCTGGGGTGCGTTGGCCTTGCTGCTGTTCGCCGCCGAAGCGCTGGCGCCCGGCGCGTTCATGCTGTGGATCGGCATCGGTGCGGCGGCGGTGTTCGCGCTGGTAGCGGTGTTCGCCGATATCCCGGTGCTGTGGCAGGTGGTCGCTTTCGTGGTGCTGAGCGTGCTGTCCATCCAGTGCTACCGGCACTGGGGCAAGCCGCGTGCGCGGCAGAGCGACGCGCCGCTGCTGAACCGCCGCGCTGAACAACTGGTCGGGCGGGTGGTGCCCTTGCAGCAGGCCATCGTTGCCGGGCAGGGCAGGGTCAGCATCGACGACGCGTCGTGGCAGGTGAGTGGGCCGGAGCTGCCGGCCGGCACGCTGGTGCGGGTGGTGGCGGTGCAGGGCAGTGCGCTGGTGGTCGAGGCGGTCGCCTAGGGTTTCAAGCCAACGGCGCAGCCCCTCGTGAATTGGCCGCTTGATGCGTCGGGGTCTGTTTGTTGGGTCGGGCGGGTTGGGTTCGCGGGGGACGCCGTGAACCCATCCCTGGGGGCTTGGCCGCGGCATCCATGCCGCGGACACCCCCGCGAATCCAACCCGCCCGACCTCCGACAGTTTCCGTGTGCTTCCAGACCACGGAAAAGAAATCAAAGGCGGGAAGCAAACGCCGGTCGCTGCGCTCTGTCTGGCCGGGGTCGGATCCCTTTCCGCAGGAAAGGGCTCCGACCCTTCTCTCCATATATGTATCGACATCCACAACCGCTCTTGCCTTCCGTCCCGTCACCGGGAACTCCGGAAGGGAGGGGCAGCGTGGGCGCGCGGGGGTGTCCGCCGCATGGATGCGGCGGCCAAGCCCCCAGGGATGGGTTCACGGCGTCCCCCGCGTGCCCACGCTGCTCCGACCAAGCCGAGAGAACCCAGAGCCGACACGCTTCGGCTTTGCGCTTTGCGCCCTGGCTTGTAGAAAGCGCCCGCCGGCCGCAGGCCGGCCAACATCCCCCCGCTGCGCTGCGGCGCGACCTGCGGCCGACCGATCTGGGATAATGCGCGTTCTTGTTTCCTGCTGCCGGACCCGGTCATGACCCAGAAGACGCTGCTCAACGATACCCACCGCGCCCTTGGCGCCAAGATGGTCGATTTCGGGGGTTGGGACATGCCCATCCACTACGGCTCGCAGCTGGACGAGCACCACCTGGTGCGTCGTGAGTCGGGCATGTTCGACGTCAGCCACATGACCGTGGTCGACCTGCGCGGCGACCAGGTCAAGCCGTTCCTGCGCCGCCTGCTGGCCAACTCGGTCGACAAGCTCAAGGCCACCGGCAAGGCGTTGTACTCGTGCATGCTGAATCCGCAGGGCGGCGTCATCGACGACCTGATCGTCTATTACCTGGGCGAGGACTTCTTCCGCATGGTGGTCAACGCCTCCACCCGCGAGAAGGATCTGGCGTGGCTGCGCGAGCAGGCTGCGCCGTTCAACGTCTCGGTCGAACAGCGTCCGGACCTGGCGATCCTCGCCGTGCAGGGGCCGCAGGCGCGCGACATCGTCATCGGCCTGGCCCGCGAAGCCGACCGTGAGTCGCTTGGCAAGCTCGGCCGTTTCGCCGCGCTGCAGGTGCAGTCCGACGACGGCGTTGAACTGTTCGTCGCCCGCACCGGCTACACCGGCGAAGACGGTTTCGAGATCCTGCTGCCGCAGGATGCCGTGGTCGCGTTCTGGAACCGCCTGCTTGCTGCCGGCGTGAAGCCGGCCGGTCTTGGCGCGCGCGATACCCTGCGCCTGGAAGCCGGCATGAATCTGTACGGCCAGGACATGGACGAAGCGATCAGCCCCTACGAAGCGGCGCTGGCCTGGACGGTGTCGTTGGACGAGGGTCGCGACTTCATCGGCCGCGACGTGCTGGAGGCGCAGAAGGCGGCTGGCAACGCACGTCAGATGATCGGCCTGGTGATGGATGAGAAGGGCGTGCTGCGCCATGGCCAGGCGGTCACCACTGCCAGCGGCCAGGGCGAGATCCTGTCCGGCACCTTCTCGCCGACCCTGGCCAAGGGCATCGCATTCGCGCGCGTGCCGGCCGGTGAACTCGGTCAGGTCACCGTCGACATCCGCGGCCGTCAGGTGCCGGTGCGGGTGGTCAAGTTCCCGTTCGTGCGCGAAGGCCAGGCCCAGCCCGGCGTGCTTGGCGACGCCTGATCCAAACATGCCGGTCGTCACTGCCAGCAGTGGCGGCCGGTTGGTTACACTAGCCCCGTTTTTTCCACCCCCTGCATATCTCTGGAGCAGTCCCATGAGCGAGATCCCCGGCGACCTCAAGTTCCTCAAGTCCCATGAGTGGGCCCGTGTCGAAGGCAATGGCCGCGTGACCGTCGGTATTTCCGACCACGCCCAGGGCCTGCTGGGTGACCTGGTCTACGTCGAGCTGCCCGAAGTCGGCGCGACCGCCAAGGCCAACGAGCAGATCGCGGTCGTCGAGTCGGTGAAGGCCGCCTCCGACGTCTACAGCCCGATCAGCGGCACCATCGTCGAGGTCAACTCGGCACTGGCCGACAAGCCGGAAACCATCAACGAAGACGCCTACGGCGATGGCTGGATGTTCGTCGTCGAAGTGTCCAACAGCGACGAGCTCAACGAGCTGCTGGACCCGGACGCGTACGCCGAAGGCCTGGAAGACGAAGAGCACTGAGTCGTCGTTTCCCCGGTACGAAAACGGCCACCCTCGGGTGGCCGTTTTCGTTTTGGAGGAGGCTTCGAACTTATGCCGGCCGGTTCGCCGCATGCCATCGCCATGGCATCAGTCGGTGTTGAGCGCGGCCAAAAGGCGTGCGCAGTTTTGCGCAAATCCGCGTTTCCACCCCCGCGGCGGCGCGCCCGGATGTGAAAAGTTTTTGGCCTTGTTGCAGGTCCGTTGTGCTGGCGTTGGCGCGTGCGCTGCCATGCATGGCCGCGCCGCCGCGTAGCGTTCTGCTTCAGGCCCCTACATGACGCAGAGTGCTTATTTCAAGTGTTTTTTCTTCGCTGTTCGTGCGCAGTTGATGGCAGCGACGATGCGCGATGCAGTGTTTGCCGGCGCTCGCGGAGGAACATCGGCAGGCGCGGGAAGGGCTTCCGGGACGCGGCGGATGTGAAAATTTTTCGCGGGGGTTGTTGACAGTAAAAAAAACCGTGATTAGGTTTCGCCTCAGCAGACCTTGCCTGCCAAACCGAGTGCGCAGAATCAATCGTCCGATGCGAAGCAGCCCCTCGAAGACCACCGCGATCCTCAAGACGGTGGACATGGCTCCGCTTCCCCCGGAGAAATGCAAGGCGACCCCTGTTCCGATGCCTGCTCCGCCGATCGTGGCGGGCATCACCGCATCCGTAACGGCGCGCCCGACGCGCCGGCGGTCCCCGCACGCAGCATGGGCGGGTTTGATCCACCTGGGCGTTTCAACTCCCTATCACTGACGAGGAGCCATCACCATGGCAACCAAGAAAGCTGCGAAGAAAAAGCCCGCCGCCAAGAAAGCGGTGAAGAAGGTCGCCAAGAAGGCCGCTGCCAAGAAGGCAGTGAAGAAGGTCGCGAAGAAGGCGACCGCCAAGAAGGCAGTGAAGAAGGCTGCCAAGAAGGTCGCCAAGAAGGCCACGGCGAAGAAGACAGTGAAGAAGGCTGCGAAGAAGGTAGCCAAGAAGTCCGCTGCCAAGAAGGCCGTAAAGAAGACCGCGAAGAAGGCCGTCAAGAAGGTAGCCAAGAAGGCCACCAAGAAGACTGCCAAGAAAGCCGCCAAGAAGACCACTGCCCGCAAGCCGGCCAAGAAGGTCGCCAAGAAGGCAGTGAAGAAGGCGACAAAGAAGACCGCCAAGAAGGCAGTGAAGAAGACTGCGAAGAAGGCGACCAAGAAGGCTGCCCCGAAGAAGGCTGCCAAGAAGGTTGCCAAGCGCAAGCCGGCCGCCCGCAAGAAGAAGGCCGCTCCGGTGGCCCTTCCGGCAACTCCGGCACCGCTGATCTAAGTACTTCCCGATAGCCGTACCCTGAGACCCCTTCCCCGACTGCCCAGCGGGGAGGGGGTTTTTTTATGGGCTGCCTGCGCCTGGCCAGCTGCGTTCACCCGCTGCGTCGCAGGGAAACCGCTCGACCAGGAAATCCACGAAGCTGCGCAGCCGGGTGGAGTGATACCGGTCGTGCGGATAGACCACGTGCATGGGCCGACCGTGCCGGCCATGTTCCGGCAGCAACGGGACCAGGCTACCCGCATCGATGTCTGCTGCCAGCAGCAGGCTCGACTGCAGGATGATGCCCTGGCCCTGCAGCGCGGCCAGTCGCAACGCTTCGCCGTTGTTGATCTGCAACCGTCCCGAAGGCGGCGCTGGCAATGCCACTTCGTTGCCCAGCCAGTGCGACAGCGCAGCCGGATCCAGAGACAGGCATTGATGCTGCTGCAGCTCCTGCGCGTTGTGCGGCGTGCCATGCCGTGCGAGATAGGCCGGCGATGCACACAGGGTCAGCCGGTAGGCGCTGAGCGGACGCGCTACGAGATGCGTGGCGTCGGCCAGCGTGCCGATGCGGATGGCGGCCTCGAACCCCTCATCGGCCAGTTCGACCACGCGATCGGTCAGGACCAGTTCGACACTGACCTCGGGGTAGCGGTCCATGTAGGTCGACAGTGCCGGCACCAGCGCATGCGTGCCGAAGATCACCGGTGCACTGATCCGCAGCGTGCCCGCCGGTGCCAGGTGGTGATGCTGGGCCTGCGCATCGGTTTCCTCCACCAGGCGCAGGATCTCTTTGCAGCGGCCGTAGTAGGCCTCACCGAAAGCGGTCATGTGCTGCCGACGGGTCGTGCGGTTCAACAGCTGCATGCCCAGCCGTTCTTCCAGGGCGCGCAGGTGCTTGCCGGCCATCGTCGCGGAGATGTCCAGTGCCGATGCCGCGGCACTCAGGCTGCCCTTTTCCACGGCCAGCACATAGACCTGCATGCTCTCCAACAGGTTCATCTGACACCCCGGGTTCTGAATGTTGAAACCTCGCCGGAGTTTATCAATCGAGGGTGTTCAAAGAGCATGTCCGCACGGCCAGATGGGCCGGCAGAACTGGCAGGGCAACACATGAAACTGGATCTTGAAGGACGTACCGCGCTGGTCACCGGCGCAGGCAGTGGCATCGGCGCAAGTGTTGCGCGGGTACTGGCGACGCAGGGTGTGCGCGTGGCGATCACCGCGCGGCGGCAGGCGCCGTTGCAATCGGTGGCGGCCGCGATCGAGGCGGCGGGTGGACCGGTACCCGTCGTGTTGGTGGGCGATCTGACCGACGCCGACGATGTGCAGCGCATCGCCAGCGCTTCGCTGCAGGCGCTGCAGCACGTGGACATCCTGGTCAACGCGGCCGGTGGCGCACGGTTGGCCGGGGTGGCCGCAGCAGACGAGGTGTGGGACGAGGCGATGGCACTGAACTTCTCGGCGGCACGACGGCTGACGCAGGCGTTGCTGCCGTCGATGCGGGCCAATGGCTGGGGGCGTGTGATCAACCTCAGCGGGTCGATGGAGCCGCGTGCGGTGAATGCCGCGAGCCCGGCGAAGGCGGCGCTGCATCTGTGGAGCAAGGGGCTGTCCTGCGATGTGGCGGGCGAGGGCATCACCATCAACTCGATCGCGCCGGGGCGGATCAACAGCGCGCAGATCCTGGATCGGCTGCATCCCACCGAAGAGAGCCGGCGTGAGTTCATCGCCCGCAACATCCCGATGGGGCGTTTCGGCGAACCAGAGGAGGTGGCGCACCTGGTTGCGTTCCTGGCGTCGCCGTTGGCGGGGTACATCACCGGGGCGGTGATTCCGGTGGATGGCGGAATGCACTACTTCGCCCACTAGCATCCCGGGCGCGCCTGATTCTACGAAACGGTGAAGGCAGGGATGCTCAGCGCTGCGTAAACAAGCGAAAAGGGCGACCCGTAGGCCGCCCTTCTGTTTACGGTCGAGCTAGCCAGCTCAGCGCGGCGAGGCCACCGCGCGGTTGCCCGAAGCGCCCTTGCCCTTGCGCTTGTCCTGCTGTGCCGGGGTGGCGCCCTCGGCCATCAGGTTGTCGCTGCCGAAGTCGGTGTCCACGTCCAGCCAACGCTGCGACGGCAGGCCGAGGGCTGCGTCGAGCACGGTCGGCAGCAGGCCGCTGGGCAGGCCGCTTTCGCCGTTCCACATGATGGCGATGCCGAGGTCGCGCTCGGGCACCAGTGCAACAAGGCCACGGTAGCCCTGCACCGCGCCGGCATGGAACACGACATCGTGACCGGCGTAGTCGAAGGTGCGCCAGCCCAGCGCGTAGCCGGCCGAGTGCAGGCGTTCGCGGCGCCAGCCCGAACGCATCTCGCCCGGTGTGTTGATCAGGCTGGAGTGCAGCGTGGCCAGCAGCGGCGCCGGCAGCACGTCCGGACGGTGGCCGGTATGGGCCAACAGCCACTGCGCCATGTCACTGGCACTGGCGTTGACGCCGGCAGCAGGGGCGACGCGGTAATAGGTCGGCTTCGGCGTCAGCGATACCCAGCCATTGCGGCTGCGCACGTGCGGGCGCGCCCAGCGCGAGCTGGCCTGGATGCCGGCCAGGCCGAGGCTGGCATCGTTCATGCCGAGCGGCTTGAAGATGCGGCGTTCGACCGACTGCTCGTAGAAGCTGCCGGAGGCGGCATACACGACGTCGCCGATCAGGCTGAAGGCCACGTTCTGGTAGGCGTAGCAGTCGCCCGGCAGGCACTTCAGGCTGGTGTTGGCCAGCTTCTGGGTGAGCGCGTAGTACTCGGCATTGCCTTCGATGTCGCGGTCATAGGCGTTGTACGGCAGACCGACGCGGTGGCTGAGTACATCGGCCACGGTCAGGCGGTCGGTGGCCTCCGGCGAGTTCAGGCGGAAGCCCGGCACGTAGTCGGTGACCTTGCTGTCCCAGCGCAGGGTGCCATCGTTGACCAGCAGGCCGGCCATGGTGCCGGCGAAGGCCTTGGAGAGCGACGCCAGGCGGAACACGGTGTGGGCATCGACCGGCAACGGGTTGTTGACGTCGGTGACACCGTAGCCGCGCGCGCTGAGCACGCGGCCGCCCTGCACGATGGCTACTGCCATGCCCGGCACGCGCTCGCCATAGGTGAGCTGCTGCGCCATCGATTCGATGTTGGCGACGTTGAAACCGGCAGCGGGCAACTGCACCTGCGACACCAGCCCGGTGCGGTAGGCCGCAGGCTGGGTGTGGGCGACGGCGCCACCGGCAGCGGTTTCGATGTTGGTCGGCATCGGCGGCAACGCCGGCGGGGTCTGCGCGGTGGTGGACAAGGCAAGGGGCATCAACATGCCCAGCAAACCGGTGGCCGCCGAACGGATCGGACGACGCAGGCTGTTCTTTTTCATCGGTTGGAACCCGTGCGCGACTGCTGGGGATGATTCTAGCGCCGCTTTTCGCCTGTGCACAAACAAAGCGAAGATGAATGCGCATCTCGTTGAAAAAGTTGGATTTTTGACGCCAGAAAAGCGTGTATCACAAGGTGTCTGCCGGGCCGGTCCGTGACACTGCGTTGCAGCCATCGGCGCCGCCTGCGCTGGCGATGTTGCAGTGCATTGGATAACGTACGCGCTTCACTGCCCCCGGAGCCTGCCATGCCGCTGTCCAACCGCCGTTTGCGGGCGAGGGGAGCCGCGTGAGCGCGGCGCGGGAGAGCGGGGCACTGAAGGGCCTGCTGGCCGCGCTGCGCGAGTCGCCGGCGCTGTGGTGGTCGTTCCTGTACTTCTTCTGCCTGCTCAGCGGCTACTACGTGCTGCGGCCGGTACGCGAGGCGATGGCCGCTTCGGCCGACCTGGAGACGGTGTTCCCGGCGGCGTTGATCGCTTGGTTCGCCAGCCATGGCATCGCCCTGAAGGACTTCGTCCTGCAGTTCCTGTTCTCCTGCGTGTTCGTGATCATGCTGGTGCTGCAGCCGGTCTATGGCTGGCTGGTCAGCCGCTTCCCGCGGCGGGTGTTCCTGCCGGCGGTGTACGGCTTCTTCATCGCCACCCTGCTGGGCTTCTACGCACTGTTCGACAGCGGCGTACCGGGGCGGGGCATGGCGTTCTTCTTCTGGATCACCGTGTTCAACCTGTTTGCGGTCGCGGTGTTCTGGAGCTTCATGGCCGATGTGTTCTCCAATGCGCAGGCGCGGGCCTACTACGGCTACATCGGCGCGGCCGGCACTGTTGGCGCCTTCCTCGGCCCGATCATCACCAGTGCGCTGGTGCAGCGGGTGGGCATCGCCAACCTGATGCTGGTTTCGGCCGGCTTCCTGGTCGTGTGCCTGTTGTGCATCTGGCGCCTGCGCCACTGGGCGGTGCTGCGCGAGCGTGAGCAGCAGCTGGTGTCGGGTGAGCAGCCGATGGGCGGCAGCGTGCTCGATGGCCTGAAGCTGATCGTGCGCGAGCCCCTGCTGCGCTGGCTGGCGATCATGGTGGTGTTCGGCGTGGGTGTCGGCACCTTGCTGTACAACCAGCAGGCCAGCATCGTGCGTGCCTCGTTCAACGATGCAGGCGCTGCCACAGCCTTCTTTTCGCGCATCGACCTGGCGGTGAACGCGCTGGCGCTGTTGATGCAGCTCGGGCTGACCCGCTGGCTGCTGTCGCGCCACGGCATCGCCCCGGCGTTGCTGATTCCCGGTTTTGCGATCCTGATCGGCTTCTCGGTGCTGGCCGCATCGCCGATGCCGCTGATGGTGGCGGTGGTGCAGGTGATGACCCGCGCCAGCGAGTTCGCCCTGGCCAAGCCTGCCCGCGAAACCATCTACACCCGCGTGGACCGGCAGTGGCGCTACAAGGCCGGCGCGGCGATCGACACGGTGGTGTACCGCGGCGCCGACCTGACCTTCGCCTGGCTGCACAAGGGGCTGTCGTTGTTCGGTTCGCACGTGGTGTTCATCGGTGGTGTAGCCGTCGCCGGCTTGATGACCCTGGCGGCGTTCGGTGTGCTGCGCGAAGAGAAGAAGCTGCCGCGCGACCGCTGATTTTCCGGGGTCGGATCCCTTTCCCGCAGGGAAAGGGATCCGACCCCATTCTCCATCCCTGTCCAAGGAACTGCCCATGTACTGGATCGCGCTCGCCCTGACCCTGCTGGTCGCCCTGCTGCACCTGTATTTTCTGGTGCTGGAGATGTTCCTGTGGACCCGGCCGCTGGGCCTGAAGACGTTCCGCAATTCACCGGAGAAGGCGGAGACCACGCGCGTGCTGGCGGCCAACCAGGGCCTGTACAACGGCTTCCTGGCGGCGGGCATCGTGGTGGGGCTGGTGCTGGCGCAGCCGGTGCTGGTGACGTTCTCGCTGGTGTGCGTGGTGGTGGCGGGGTGCTATGGCGCCTACAGCGTGAGCCGGCGCATCTTCATGATCCAGGCGGTGCCGGCGATCCTGGCGTTGGTGTTTCGCGCACTGGCGTGATTTCCGGCCAACGGCACAGCCCCTCGTGGGTTGGTCGCGTAGAGCAGTTCATGTGTTTGGTGGGACGGGTGGGCCGTGCAGGGGACGCTGCAAGTACGTCCTTGTAAGCTCGATGGCGCCATCCATGGCGCCAACGCCCCTGCACGGCCCACCCGTCCCACCCTTGACAGGTTCCGTGCGCGGCCAGCCCACGGAGAAGAAAAGAAGATCAAGAGCAACAGCGGGTCGCTGCGCTCGTGGGTTCTGCGCGCATGAAAAAAGCGGCCGCCGGGCCGCTTTTTTGCTTTTGCTCTTCTTTTTCTCTTGCGTGGATGGACGCCGCAGCGATCTGTCAGAGGCCGGAGGGGTGGGATGCGCAGGGGCGTAAGCGCCATGGATGGCGCGCCCGAGCCTACAGGGACGTATTCACGGCGTCCCCTGGGCATCCCACCCCTCCGGCCCAACCGATGAACCGCTTTTCAGCATCCACCCACGAGGGGCTGCGCCGTTCGCGGCAACATCACTTCGCCGGCGACACCCACATGTCGATGACCGCGCTGAACACCTCCGTCCCCCCGCGGTCGCGGACACTCACCGTCACCGGCAACGCATAGCCTTCGGTCGCCACCACGATCGGCTGCGCCGGCAATGCCGTCGCCTGCAGCGTACCGCGCGCCTTGGCCAGGTACTGCACCTGCATGCCCTTCGGGATCCAGCGCATGCCCTTGGGCAGCGACGCATCGACCATCAGCCCGGCGGTCAGTTCGGCCAGGTTGCACATTGCGATCGCGTGCACCGTGCCGATGTGGTTGCGCACCCTGCGGCGGTCGGCCAGCGTGCCCTCGCAGCGGCCGTTCTCCAGGCGCGTGATGCGCGGGGCGATGCTGGCGAAATAGGGCGCCTTGAAGCACACCGCGCGCGAGAACAGCCAGGTACCGGCAGGCCAGCGCTGCAGGCGGTGGTAGAGCGAAAGCAGGGGCGTGGACATGGCGGTTTCCGGTTGGCGGACAAAGCGACGGCGGGCCAGGCCCGCCGTCGAGGCAACGCGTGTCGCGGGCGATCAGGCCGCCTGCGAGTGCGGGTCCTTGTTCTGGCGGTCGTAGTAGCTGGCCGCGCGCAGTTCGTGGGTGTCGAAGTCGTCCACGGTGATGGTGTCCAAGGTCAGCGTACGCAGCTCTTCCAGCAGGCTGCGCTCGTCCTGGGTGATCACGCCTTCGGCCACGGCCTCGTCGAGCTGGCTGTTGAAGTCCAGCGCCTCGATGCCCTTGCTCTTCAGCGCCTTCAGGAACTTGCGCTCCACCGGCTCGGCCATGATCGCCTTGCTCAGGTAGCTGTTGATGCGGCCACCGGGGTTGTTCTCGCACGGGGTCAGGAACACGCCGCTGGCGAGGCGGTCGCGGGCTTCGTTCGGGGCCATCAGCAGCGCAGCCACGCGACGGCTCAGGCGGTCGCCGGGGGCCTCGGCACGACGGCCCAGCGGGAAGATCAGTGCCCACATCAACCAGCCGATCGGACGGATCGGGAAGTTGCGCAGGGCAGCCGACAGCGATTCCTCGATCTTGTGCACGCTGTCATGGAAGGCCCAGGCCAGCAGCGGCTGGTCCGCCTGCGGCGCGCCTTCGTCGTGGTAGCGCTTGAGCATGGCGCTGGTCATGTAGACATGGCTCAGCACGTCGCCCAGACGGCCGGACAGCGATTCCTTGAACTTCAGCTTGCCGCCGAGCGTCATCATCGAGATGTCGGCCATCAGCGCCAGGTTGGCCGAGTAACGGTCCAGCTTGCGGAAGTACCGGCGGGTGTAGGCGTCGCCCGGGGCAGCGCCGAAGCGTGCGCCGGTCAGGCCGAACCAGAACGAACGAACGGCGTTGGAGATGCCGTAGCGGATGTGGCCGAACAGGCTGCGGTCGAAGTCCTGCAGGCCCGCACGGGTGTCGGGGTCCTGCGCGGCCTTCATTTCCTTCAGCACCCACGGGTGGCAGAGGATCGCACCCTGGCCGAAGATCAGCAGGCTGCGGGTCATGATGTTGGCGCCTTCCACCGTGATGGCGATCGGCGCGGCCTGCCAGCTGCGGCCGGCGAAGTTGCGCGGCCCCAGGATGATGCCCTTGCCGCCGATCACGTCCATCATGTCCGAGATCACTTCGCGGCTCATGTTGGTGCAGTGGTACTTGGCGATCGCCGACGGCACCGACGGCACGTCACCGCGGTCCACAGCAGCGGCGGTGGCTTGGGACAGCGCGCTGATCTTGTACGCCTTGCCACCGATGCGGGCCAGCGCTTCTTCCACGCCTTCGAAGCGGCCGACCGACAGGCCGAACTGCTTGCGGATGCGCGCATAGGCGCCGGTGACCGCGGCACCCGCCTTGGCACCGCCGCTGGCGGTGGAAGGCAGGGTGATCGAACGACCCACGGCCAGGCACTCGTTGAGCATGTTCCAGCCCTTGCCGGCCATCGCAGCGCCACCGATCAGCTGGGTCAGCGGAATGAACACGTCCTTGCCGCGGATCGGGCCGTTCTGGAACGTCGAGTTCAGCGGGAAGTGGCGACGGCCGATCTCGACGCCGGCGGTCTCGCGCGGCAGCAGGCCCAGGGTGATGCCGATATCGCGGGTCTGGCCGATCAGGCCATCCGGATCGTACATGCGGAAGGCCAGGCCGATCAGCGAGGCGACCGGCGCCAGGGTGATGTAGCGCTTGTCGAAGGTCAGCTTGACGCCGAGCACCTGCTCGCCGTTCCACTCGCCCTTGCAGACGATGCCGTAGTCGGGAATGGAGGTCGCATCGGAGCCGGCGAACGGACCGGTCAGGCCGAAGCAGGGCACTTCGCGGCCATCGGCCAGACGCGGCAGGTACTGGTCCTTCTGTTCCTGGGTGCCGTAATGCACCAGCAGTTCACCCGGGCCCAGCGAGTTGGGCACGCCGACGGTGGAACTGACCACCGAAGACACCGAGGCCAGCTTCTGGATCACCTTGTGGTGGGCCAGCGCGGAGAAGCCCAGGCCGCCGTATTCCTTCGGAATGATCATGCCGAAGAACTTGTTCTTCTTGATGAAGGCCCACAGTTCCGGCGGCAGGTCGGCATGGACGTGGGTGATTTCCCAGTCGTTGACCATCGTGCACAGCTGTTCGACCGGGCCATCGAGGAAGGCCTGTTCTTCAGCGGTCAGCTGCGGCTTGGGGTAATTCAGCAGGATGTTCCAGTCCGGATCACCGGTGAACAGTTCGCCTTCGAAGCCGACCGAGCCGGTTTCCAGGGCGATGCGCTCGGTCTGCGACAGCGGCGGCAGCACCTTGCGGAACACCTTCATCATCGGGCCGGTCAGCAGCGGCTTGCGGATGAACGGCAGCAGCAGCGGCACGACGATCACGGCCAGTATCGCGGCAGCGACGATCGTGGCGGTCTGGTTGACGTAGGGGATGAACCAGCAGGCCACCAGCAGGGCCACGCTGATCAGCGTCCAGGTCAGCAGGCGCATGCGGTGGTAGGCGACGAACGCGCCTGCCAGCAGCAGGGCGAGGAAGGGAATGACGAGGCTCATGAGCGTGCTCCGGTGACGTGCTCGTTTATGGCGGACGAAGCTGCAGCATCCGCTGCGGGCAACACGTCCAGATAGTCCAACACAGTAGCGGTAAAGGCGTCGTTGTCATCACCGGCGACCATGTGCGTGGCCTGCGGCAACTGTACGTGGCGTGCGTGTGGCGCCAATGCCAGGAATTCGGCCACCGTCTGCGGGGTGACCAGGTCGCTGCGGCCACCGCTGACCAGCAGCAGGGGGCACTTCACCTGGCGCGCGGCTTCGGCCAGTGCGTCCTGGTGCTGCTCGCTGTCACGGGCCAGTTCGGCCACCAGACGCGGGTCCCAGTGCCAGCGCCAGCGACCGTGGCCATCTTCGCGCAGCAGGGCGCGCAGCGAGTCTTCGGACTTGCGCGGGCGATGCGGCACATAGGCCGAAATCACATCGGCAGCCTGCGACAGCGAGGCGAATCCTTCCGGATGCGCGGTCATGAAGGCGAGGATGCGCTCGACGCCAGCGGTATCCCAGCGCGGGGTGATATCCACCAGCACCATGGCCGAGAACAGGCCCGGCCAGCGTGATTCGGCCAGCAGGCCGAACAGGCCGCCCATCGAGGCAGCCACCAGCACCGGCGGTCGCGGTTGTTCGCCGGCCAGCACGATCAGGTCATCGGCGAACTGCTCGCCGTGGTACGCCAGATCGGCCGCATTCCAGTCGGAATCGCCGTGACCCCGGGCGTCGTAAGCCAGGGTCTGCAGGCCGGCTGCCGACAACGCCTTGGCCGTCGTCGTCCAGGCATGGCGGGTCTGGCCAAATCCATGCGCGAACAGTACGCGCCCGCGACGGCCCGAGGTACTGGCGGTTGCCGTCAGCGAGGCACCGTGGGCGGCCTCCAGGCGCAGGTCATGGAATGCAGCGGGAGTAGGGGACATAACCATACTTGCTAGTATGGATGGGTTCGGCGGGATGTCAATACTGCAGGGTATGGTTTGCTGCGGAAATGCCTCTCGGCCCGGCTGCCGACGGTTTCGGCCGCAACCGCGTACTGCAACGAACCCCGGCGTATGGTTAAATCAGCACATGAATCAACCTGACGCTTCCGCCGGCGAACCGCGTGCCGGCCGCAACGGCCGCCTGAGTGCCGAAGACTGGGCCCAGGCGGCCCTCGATCTGATTGCCGAGCAAGGTGTGAGCGCCGTCGCGGTGGAGCCGCTGGCGCGCCGCCTTGGCGTGACCAAGGGCAGCTTCTACTGGCACTTCCCATCGCGTGATGCGCTGCTGCAGGCCGCACTGGAACGCTGGGAACTGTTCGAGCAGGAACAGGTGTTCGGCAGCCTGGAAGACGTGCCGGATCCGCGCGTGCGCCTGCGCCAGCTGTTCCAGATGGTGGCGCACGAAGTGCAGCCGCACATCATCTACAGCGAGCTGCTGAAGGCGCTGGACCATCCGATGGTGCGGCCGGTGATCGACCGCGTGTCGCAGCGACGGCTCGATTACCTGATTGCCTCGTTCCGCCAGGCGGGCCTGAGCTCGACCGATGCGCGCCATCGCGCACGCCTGGCCTACGCCGCCTATGTCGGCTTCCTGCAGTTGTCGTTGCAGCTGCAGCAGCCCAAGCAGGCGCGCGAGGATTTTGAAGCGTATGTCGAGCATCTGATCGACACGCTGATTCCGAACGGCTGAGGCGTTCTTCATCGCTGGATGCAGAAAGGCCGCGGCAGTGCCGCGGCCTTTTTCGTTGGTGTTGACGCCAGCAGCGAACGTACAAAAAACAACGGCCCCTTGCGGGGCCGTTGCTGCATCAGCCGATCAGTGGAGCGATCAGAACTTCTGCTTGTACTGCATGTACATGTAGCGGCCCGGCAGGTCGTACTGCGGGTCGAACATGTTGTACGAGGTCGAGTACGAGACCGGCGGGTGCTTGTCCCATGCGTTGTTCAGACCCAGCATGATCGTGCCCTTCCACGGGGTGTTGTAGCGCACCTGGATATCGTGGTAGGTGGTCGAGGCCATGTGGTTCTTGCCGTTCTGGCCGTCGGAGCAGTAGCCCACCAGGTCGGCGTCACGCACCGGATCGAACGGGCACTCTTCGGTCATGCCCGACTTGTAGCGCAGACCGTAGTTCACGCCGAAATCGCCGTAGGACCAGTCGACGTACAGATTGGAACGGATGCGCCAGTACGGATCCTGATCGAGGTAACGACCTGCGCGGCCATCCAGCGGAGCATCGTCGGTGGACTTGGTGTCCCACTTGGCGAGATAGGTGCTGTCCCAGCTGATGGTGAACTGGCCGAACGAGGTTTCCGGCAGCTTGTACAGGATGCCCAGATCCCAGCCTTCCACCTTGTACGAGGACAGGTTCTGCAGCGGCATGTCGACGTTGGTGATGGTGTAGCGCTGGGTCGCGGTGCCGTAGGTCGGGTCGCGGGTGATCAGGCCGCAGTAGGCTGCCTGTTCCTGCGGCGAACCACCGTAGCAGCGATCCATGATGTCCTGGATGGCCGGGCGGGTGATCGCATCTTCAATCTCGATCTGCCACCAGTCCAGGGTCACGTTCAGGCCGTTGACGAAGCTCGGGCTCCACACCAGGCCCAGGGTCTTGCTGGTCGAGGTTTCCGGCTTCAGATCCGGATTCGACTTCCAAGTGAACGCTTCCGGCGTCTGCTTGTTTGCACCGCTGCCGGCACCCGGCTGCTGGAAGTTCGCCGGTACGCCTTCAGCGGCGCACTGCGCAGCCACGGCACCGGTGCGACGACCACTGGAGGCCGAGCATGGATCGGCATAGGTTTCGAACGAATCGGTGTCGCCGCGGTACAGGTTGTTGATGCTCGGCGCGCGGAAGCCTTCGGAGTAGTTACCACGCACCATCAGGTCGTCGATCGGCTTCCAGCGGAAACCAAACTTGTTGTTGGTGGTGTTGCCGAAGTTGCTGTACTTCGAGTAGCGCGAAGCCACGCTGAAGTCGAGCAGCTTGGCACCCGGCAGGTCAGCCAGCACCGGGATCGACAATTCGACGAAGAATTCGTCCAGATCGTAGGAACCCTTGGTCGGAGCTGCGCCATTGCCGGTGCTCAGGCCTGCGGCGATGAACGCATCAGGGTCGAACTGGCCGGTTTCCTTGCGATACTCGTAACCTGCGGCGAAGGCCAGTGCACCGGCCGGCAGCTGTACGATCTCACCGGAAAGGTTGGCGTAGTAACCACGCGAAACCAGGCTGGCCGAGTCATGCGCCGTGAACGAGGCGTAGTCCAGGGCTTCCTGCGAGATCGAGCCCAGACCACCCAGCGGGTTCATCGGCACGCAACCCGGGATGATGTCACCGCCTGCAGAGGTCAAACATACGGCGCGGCCATCGCGAATGGCAGAAGGGCCATAGGCTTCGCCCAGACGCTGGACGTTGAACAGACCGTAGGTCAGGTCGTTCTGGTCGGTCTTGTCGTAGCGGTAGCCGACATCCCAGTCGAAGTTGCGATCGGCGAATTCGAAGAACCCTTCGAAGCCGCCGTAGAAATGCCAGTTCTTGACGTTCTGGTTGAACGAACGACCGCCGGTTTCATTGAAACGGCGATTGACACCGCTCAGCTCTTCACCATACGGGTTGTAGATGCTGTCCGCGCTCAGGTCCATGCTGGTCACCGGCATGGCGGCAAGCAGCTGCTCGGATTTGCGCTCGTTATACATCGCCTCGGTACGGAAGGTGATGTTGTCGGTGACGTTATACGAACCGGTTGCGAACAGCGAAGTGCGTTCCTGCGGGGTCAGCAGGTAGTTGTCCGGCGCAGTGTTGTAGCCATGCACGTTGCCGTCAAACAGCGTTTCCACGCCGTTGATGATGACGTAGCGTTCGTCATTGCGGATGTAAGAGCCCGGGATACCGGTGCCGCTCTGGCCACTGAAGAACGGCGGGCCACCGGCGGAGATCTTGCGATCGCCGGCCATGACGCTGCCTTCCTTCACGTAGGACGCGCCCAGCACCAGCGATGCGCGATCGGTGGTGGTGCCGATGCTGAAGTCATAGGCTTCACGCTCGCCGTCGCCCTGGCTGTACTGGCCCTTGTAGACGTTCGCTTCGGCGCCGTCGAAGTTCTGCTTGGTGATGATGTTCACCACGCCGGCGATGGCGTCCGAACCATAGATGGTCGAAGCGCCGTCCTTCAGGACGTCGATGCGCTCGATCATCGCGGTCGGGATGGTGTTCAGGTCGACGCTGCCGTCCAGGCCGGTGGTCCAGCGACGGCCATTGACCAGCACCAGGGTGCGTTCGGCACCGAGGTTGCGCAGGCTGACGCCGGCCGAACCGTCACCGCCGTTGTTGAAGGTGCGGTTCAGCGCAGCGCCGTTGGCCGAGATGCGCTGCAGGATGTCGGCGACCGAGGTCACACCCTGCTTTTCGATGTCGGCGCGGGTCAGGCTCAGGACCGGCTGCGAGGTTTCGATGTCGGTGCTCTTGATGCGCGAACCGGTCACCGAGATGCGATCCAGGTTGGTCGCTTCCTGCGCCTGGGCCGTTACGGACGTCGCCGCACCGGCGATCAGCGCGACGACGACAGCGTCACGCAGCTTGTTGGACTGGAAATTCATTGGCTCTCTCTCTCCAAGAAATCTTGGCTGGGGTAGTGCCTGCGCGGCGGTGCCAAAAAGAAGGCTCCAAAATCGCGAGGCTGAATCGATAGTAACGGCCCCCAGCCAAAAATTAAAGCTGCGTTAATTCACGCTGTGGTTACACATGAATGCGCTTTGATTTCTTTTATTTCAATGAGTTATCTGGATGTGGGAAGGGACGCAACCGCGCCTGCCTGCCCTCAACGCACAAAAAAGTTTCAGTTGATGCATGTCGTGATGTATCCGTTTGTAACGGATAGGTGCTTTTCGCACTTGACAGATGTGTCCAGAAACAATTCGGGCGCCCCTGGGCGCCCGATGTTCAACACAGCTTGTTCGCGGTCGATGAGCGACTACAGATCCTGCTCGTAGCGCACGTACGGCACGGTGCCGTCATCGTTGCTTTCGTTGCGCGGGGAGAACGGGTTCTTGCCGCGGCTGATGACGTTTTCCGCGCCGACGGTGAGCTGGCCGGACCACGGGGTGCGCCAGGTCAGGCCGATGCCCAGGCCTTCCCACTTGCCGGGCTTGCCGGGAACGTCAACCACGCGGCCGATGATGCTGCCGCTGAAATTGCCGTAGCCGGCGCCCAGGCTCAGGCTCTTGCTGTCCCATCGGTCAACGATGGCCGGTGAGGCGTCGGCCAGGGGTACCAGGCGTGCCTTGGCATAGGTGCCGGCGATGGAGACAAAGCCTTCGCGACCGATGTTCTTCTGCGCGAACACGGTCAGGTCATTCTGTTCGGCGCGCAGCGACGGGGTCTTGCTGGGCGTGGCCAGCCAGGCGGGCAGGGCCTCGCGGCCGGTGCCGGCAGTGATTCCCAGGCGGCCGGTGCCACGGTTGAGCGCGGCGGTACCCGTCAGGCGCCGGTTGGAGCCGATGGCATCATCGTCGTCGCCCAGGCTGGCCAGCATGCAATGGCTGGCCAGTCCGCTGATGCTGGAGCCGCTGCTGCTGTTGCACAGCAGGCCGAGCGAGTCGCCCGAAGACAGGCCGAACGCAGCATCGAGCGAATTGCGGCCGAAATGCCAGCGTGCGCCCACGGCCTGCTCGCCGGTCGGTTCCAGGTACAGCAGGGCCTCGACCTTGCCACTGCCCTTGTTCCAGACCGGAATGACGGTGCGGGTGTCCTTGCTCTGCGCGTGCACGCCCGTGATCGCGCCAAGGGCGATCAGCAGGGCCAGCGGTAGACGCAGGAAGGTACGCATCGGACCAGTTCAGACAGGGACGGGCAGTGAAAGTTCCCGCTGGGGCGGGAACTCGATCCTAGGGTGTTTATGAATTCTTAACAAGCCTTGTTCCTCCCCAGATACAAGACTCATTGGGTATTACTGAAGTCGTTCAGGTGCCGGTACAGCCCCCTGGGCACCGTGGAACAGTATGCCGAACTCCGTCAACGGAAAGTGATACTCCTGTCCGCAGAATTCGCAACGTACGTCTACGGCGCCGGTGTCTTCGGCAGCCGCACGGGCCTCTTCCTCGCCCAGCGAGAACAGCATCGAGGCGACCCGTTCACGCGAGCAGGAGCAGGCGAAGGACAGGGCCTTGTCACCCACCAGCTCCGCCTTCTCCTCGTGGAACAACCGGTGCAGCAGTTCCTCGGCCGGGGTGGCCAGCAGCTCCGCCTTGCCCAGGGTGTCGAACAGCGCGCTGGCGCGGGACCAGCCATCGTCGTCGCCTTCGTCGCCCGGCAGCTTCTGCAGCAGCAGGCCGGCAGCACCGTCGCGGCCGGCGGCCAGCAGCAGTCGCGTCGGCAGCTGCTCGGACTGGCGGAAGTAGTCTTCGAATGCTTCATCCAGTTCCGGCGCGGTCAGTGCGACCAGGCTCTGGTAGCGCTGCGGTTCGCGCGGGTCCAGGCCGGGATTCTCGATGGTGATGGCCAGCAGGGCGTCCTGGCCAAGGTCGGTCAGGTCGCGGGGGGCGTCACCGCCCTCGGCAATCTGGACGATGCCACGCAGGGTGCCGGCGGCGGTGCATTCGGCGAACAGGGTACGCAGGGCGGTATTGCTGCGCAGCTGGATCGACAGGCGGCCGTCCACCTTGGTGTGGCCGGTGAACAGGGCCGATGCCACGCAGGCTTCGCCGAGCAGTTCGGTGGCGCTGTCCGGATACTCGCCGTGGGACTGGATGTCCTGCCAGGTGGCCTGCAGGCGCACGTGGACGCCACGGACACCGGCGTCGGGGAGCAGGAAACGGATAAGGGAATCGGATTGGGCGGTCATCGGCTCACATCGCGCGGAAACGGGGATGGTTGCCGGATAATGCGCCGACAACCAGGCATAAGAAGGATGCACCAGTAATGGGGGCAGGGGGAGAGCAGGACAAGGTAGTGGCCGCCGCCGACGCGGCACCGCGCAGGCGCTGGCGCTGGAAGCGGCTGCTGTGGCTGCCGGTGCTGTTCGTGGCCTTCAGCTGCCTGCAGGTGCTGGTGCTGCGTTTCATCGATCCGCCACTGTCCACGGTGATGGTCTGGCGTTTCGGTGAGGCACTGGGTGAAGGCGACTGGTCCTACCGGCTGCACTACCAGTGGCGGGACCTTGACCAGATGGCGCCGAGCCTGCCGATTTCGCTGGTGGCCGCAGAAGACCAGCGCTTCCCCGACCATAGCGGGTTCGACCTGCAGGCCATTGAAAAGGCGCGCGACCACAACGCGCGGGGCGGGCGCCTGCGCGGGGCCAGCACGATCAGCCAGCAGGTGGCCAAGAACCTGTTCCTGTGGCAGGGCCGCAGCTGGATCCGCAAGGGCCTGGAGGTCTGGTACACGGTGCTGATCGAAGCCTTCTGGCCGAAGCAGCGGATCCTGGAGATGTACGCCAACATCGCCGAGTTCGGCGACGGTGTGTATGGCGCCCAGGCAGCGGCGCAGACATTCTGGGGCAAGGACGCCGCGCGGCTGAGCCCTGCCGAGAGCGCGCGTCTGGCGGCAGTGCTGCCGGCGCCGCGCCGCTACAACGCGGCCAAGCCAGGCCCCTACGTGCAGCGTCGTGCGGCGTGGATCCAGCGGCAGGCACGGCAGCTGGGTGGAGCGGGGTACCTGGCGGAGGACTGAGGGGCCACGACCCCAGATGTCCGTGGTGCCTTCCGATGCGGGAAGCGGGTATTTCGAACGCTGGACTGACGGGCTGCATCCCCGTCAACGACGTACAATCCGGCGATGACTCGTGAGCGTCTTACCTTCGTCATCGCCGCACACAACGAAGAGCTGGTGCTGCCCCAGCTGCATCCGCGATTGTGCGCGGTACTGGACGGCCTGGCCGGAATCGATGGTCACATCCTGTACGTGGATGACGGCAGCAGTGACACGACCTGGTCGTTGATCGCCTCGCTGGCCCAGGCCGACCCGCGGGTATCGGCGCTGAAGCTGTCGCGCAACTTCGGCAAGGAGGCGGCGCTGACCGCCGGCCTGGACCATGTGCGCGAAGGCGCGGCGATGATCCTCGACGCTGATGGCCAGGACCCGCCGGAACTGGTGCCGCACTTTGTCGAACGTTGGCGGCAGGGCTACGACAACGTCTACGGCACGCGCCTGGTACGTGACGGTGAGAGCTGGAGCAAGCGTGCTGCCGCATCGGTGTTCTACCGGGTGATTGGTCGCCTCTCGCGCACGCCCATTCCGGCCGATACCGGCGATTTCCGCTTGTTGTCGCCGCGCGCGCTGAGCGCATTGCGCGAGATGCGCGAACGGCACCGGTTCATGAAGGGGCTCTTCAGCTGGGTCGGTTTCCGCCGCGTGGCGGTGCCGTATCACCGGCATGCCCGTTTGGCCGGCAGCAGCAAGTTCAGCCTGTGGCGGCTGTGGAACTTCGCACTGGAAGGGATCACCGGCTTCTCGACGGTCCCGCTGCGGGCGGCCACCTACATGGGGCTGGCCACCGCAGGCGTGGCCTTCGTGTTTGCCATCTGGGTGATTGCGAAGGCAGCGTTGTACGGCGACCGGGTGGCCGGGTGGCCGACCATGATGGCGGTGATCCTGTTCCTCGGGGGCGTGCAGTTGATCGCGCTGGGGCTTATCGGCGAGTACCTGGGACGCCTGTACGAGGAGTCCAAGCAACGGCCGTTGTACCTGGTTGACGCATGGTTGGCCCCTTCCGTGGCAGACTCGGAGCTGCAACCCACCCTGGGAGGGCAGGCAGATGACGTCGGTACGGCAACTGTTGGACGGCAAGTCCCCTGAAGTGCATGCGGTCGCGCCAGGCGCGGCGGTGATCGATGCGATCCGGTTGATGGCGCAGAAGGGCATCGGCGCGGTGCTGGTGATGGATGGCCCGCGACTGGTCGGGATCCTCTCCGAGCGTGATTACGCACGCAAGATCGTGCTCCACGATCGTTCGTCGCGTGACACCGCAGTGTCGGAAATCATGACCGCGAAAGTAGTGACGGTGAGTCCCGGTGAGCAGGTGGAACACTGCCTGCAGCTGGTGACCGATTACCGCATCCGCCATCTGCCGGTGGTCGAGGGCGGGCAGGTACTGGGGGTGATTTCCATCGGTGACCTGGTGAAGTCGGTGATCGATGCGCAGCGGCGCGAGCTGGATCAGCTGCAGCAGTACATCGTGGCGGGGTGAGTTCTGTCGCTGGCGGGCCTGCGGCCCGCCGGCCCGCTTTTTCAAGCAACTGCCAAAGCCAAAGCCAAAGCCAAAGCCAAAGCCAAAGCCAAGGCAGCGCCTGCCTGACATGCCGGGGAGGCGGAGGGCATGGCCGTGCAGGACACGCCGTAAACCCGTCCATGGGGGCTCGATGGCGCCATCCATGGCGCCAACGGTCCTGCACGGCCATGCCCTCCGCCTCAGGACACGTTCCTGCGAGCGCGGCGGCCTTCACCCTGACTATCTGCCGTTGGTAGATGCCAACCTTGGTTGGCACTGCTTCTGATTCTGCTTTCTTCTTTTGATCTTGAATTCCTGCTCTCATTCCGCGCGCGCAGGAAACTGTCGGGAGGGTGATGGGGTGCCCAGGCAGGACCGTTGGCGCCATGGATGGCGCCATCGAGCCCCCATGGGTGAGGGCGCTTTGCTTGCGAAGCACTGCTTCGCAAGCGCCCGAACGCACAGCCGCCAGCGGCTGGGCCGGACCGCGGAGCGGGGTTCACGGCGTGTCCTGCCTGGGCCACCCGTCACCCTCGTCCCATTTGCAGTAGGGCGCCGAACGCCCGCTCTACTTCGCGTAGTGCCCACCGCAGTCGGCATCCTTGCCCGGCCCCAGTTCGATGGTGGCCAGCAGTGCCGCCGGCGGCGCGATGCTGCCCAGCGTCAACGCCACCGCACCCCGGATACCCAGCGCCTTGAAGTCCGGGCGGAACGACGGGTCCTTGAAGGTGCCGCCGATGCGCAGCGGCGAGCGCAGCACCAGGATGCTCCTGTCCTTCGGTCGTGGCTTCAGCAGCAGGTCCAGCGTTTCATCGCGCAGGCTGACATCGCCCTCGCCGAGGATGATCGTATCGGTGGTGTCCACTGCCATCGACCGGGTATGCATCAGGCCCTCGCGTACGCCGAAGTCGGCGAAGGCGCAGCGCAGCGGAATCTGTTTGTCGCCGGTGAACAGGAATTTCAACGACTCGGTGATGTCCAGTCCCGCCACTTCCATCAGCAGGTTGCCGACGTGGCCGCGGCCCATGCCCAGCGCCACGTTGCCGCTGCTGCTGCCGAGCATCGCGGCGATCGAGTTGCCGTTGCCGGTCAGGTCAATGGCGCCGCTGATACCCCCCTTGGCCTGTTCGGCCAGCTTGGCGTCGGGGAACAACTGGCCCAGCTGCACGCCGCGCACGCTGGCCTTCAACGAGGTTGCAATCTGCGGGCGACGTGCGTCCATGCGGATCGTGCTGCGGATGTCGCCGCCGGCAACGCCGAAGTTCAGCGGGTCCAGCCGCAGTACACCATCGTCCAGCAGCAGGTGTGCATCCATGTCGTCCAGCGGCAGCTTGGGTGCATTGATGCGCTGGGCCTTCCAGCGCACGTCGGCATCCATCGCGCGCAGCTTGCCCAGGTTGTACGGCGTGGCCGGCAGCACTTTGGCGCTGGCGGCCACGCGCGCAGCCTCGGCCCGCTGTTCTGCATTGGCGGTCTCGCCGCCACCGGTCTTCGGGGGGGCACCGACGAAGCCGGCGAGGTCGTCGAAATCGAGGCGGCGCGACACCAGGTTCGCGGTCATCCGTGGGCGTTCCCTGGAGACATCGAACTGCACATCGCCGCCCAGGTCACTGTCGCCGACTTTGCCGGTGAAGCGCTCGTAGCGCCACACCTGGTGATCGCGCTTCAGGCGGCCATCCAGTGCGTAGGGCGGGGAAGGCGGAATGGCGATGCCCAGCAATGGATACAGGTCGGCCAGGTCTTGACCGCTCAGCGCGAACTGCAGGTCGAATACCTGCAGCTGGAACGGGTTGGTCAAGGTGCCGCTGGCAACGGCATGGGTGGCCCCGGCGCGGCCATCCAGATGGATGCGGAAGGGGTGTGCGCTGTCGGTCAGTTCCAGCGGCGATTCGGTGCCGCCGCTCAGGGTAAAGGGATTGCCCTGCCAGCGGCCCTTGCCGGCCACCAGCAACGGTGGTGCGGCGTCGGCCTGTTTCGGTTGCCCGCTGCGAACGTTCACCAGGATGTCGGTGCGGCCGAGTGCGTCGAGGAACTGCAGGCGACCGTCGTCGATGAGCAGGCGCTTGAGCTGCGGCGTGGTGCCGCCCTTGCTGTCGCCGAGAAAGTCCCAGTTGCCGGGGTCACCTTTGCGTGGAGCCGTCTCCAACAGCACGTCCGGGCGGGTCAGGCGCACTTCGGGCAATTGCACGCTGCCACGCAGCAGCGGCCACACCCGTACGTCGATCTCGACCCGGTCCGCGCTGACCATGGTGGGCTGCTTCGCCCATGGCGCATTTGCAAAGGTGAGGGTATCGGCGCGCACGGTGCTGGTGCGGCCGAGTTCGACATCCAGGTTGCCGATGTGCAGGGCGCGGCCGGTGCGCGCCTGTACCGCACGTTCGACCGGGCCCTTGAACCAGTTCCAATCCCAAAGGGCGATGAGGACCAGGATCGCCGCGAGCAGGAACACCAGCACGGCCAGCCAGCGCTGCCCGCGTGGGCCGGGGCGACGCAGACGCCAGCGCGACGCCTTGGAATCAGCAGGAGCAGAGGCAGCATTCACACCGCCATGGTTGCCCCGTCGGGGTGGACGGGGCGCGAAGCGATCATGTGCATCGTGTGCAGAGCCGGTGCCTGCTCGCCGGCCAGGGGCTTGGCGTTACCCTCAATACGGGGTCACAGCACCTGTCGAGTAACGGCGACGAAGTGGCAGACGCTGCCACCGATCACGAACAGATGCCAGATCGCATGCGAATAGGGGATGGATTCGCGGTGGTAGAAGTACGTGCCCAGCGTATAGGACAGGCCACCGCCGAACAGCCAAGCCAGGGTGCCACCATCGATCGAGGCCCACATCGGCTTGATCGCCACCACCACCAGCCAGCCCATGGCGATGTAGATCACCGTGGACAGCAGCTTGAAGCGGCCGGTGTAGAACAGCTTGAACACCACGCCGCCGAGCGCCAGCGCCCAGATCGCGGTGAACATGCCCCAGCCCCAGGGGCCGCGCAGGCCGATCAGGGTGAACGGGGTATAGGTACCGGCGATCAGTACATAGATCGCGCAATGGTCGAACACCTTCAGGCGGCCCTTGGCCTGCGGGTGCTGGATGGCGTGGTACAGCGTGGAGGCGGTGTACAGCAGCAGCAGGGCGATGCCGAACACGATCGCACTGGCCAGCTGCCAGCCATCGCCGTAGATCGCGGCCAGGGTGATCAACACCGCGCTGGCGGCCAGGGCAAGCACCGCACCCAGCCCGTGGGTCAGGGCGCTGGCAATTTCTTCGCGGATCGAATCAACGGAAGTCGTGGACATGGCATGGGCATCGTCTGCAGGGAGGGGGACCTGCACCCCCCTATCATCGCCGCGATGGCGGGCGCGTGCACCCCCGCCACCGTATGGTCGCTGGAATCAGTTGCCGGTGACCGTATGCGCGGCTTCACGGGTTGCCGAGAAACGCACGTCCGGCGCACGTTCCTGCGCCAGCTGCAGGTTGACCCGGGTCGGCGCCAGGTAGACCAGGTGGCCGGCGGCGTCGAGGGCCAGGTTCAGCGCGTTCTTCTCGCGGAACTCCTCCAGCTTCTTCTCGTTGCTGCAGTGGACCCAGCGCGCCGTGGTCACGCTGACCTGCTCGAAGGTGGCTTCCACGCCGTATTCGTCCTTCAGCCGGTAGGCGGCCACATCGAACTGCAGCACACCCACCGCGCCTAGGATCAGGTCATTGCTGGTCAGCGGACGGAAGAACTGGGTCGCGCCTTCCTCGGACAGCTGTGCCAGGCCCTTCTGCAGCTGCTTGAGCTTGAGCGGATCGCGCAGGCGGGCGCGACGGAACAGTTCCGGGGCGAAGTTGGGGATGCCGGTGAAGGTGATCGCCTCGCCTTCGGTGAAGGTGTCGCCGATGGAAATCGTGCCGTGGTTGTGGATGCCGATGACATCGCCCGGCCACGCCTCGGCGGCGATTTCACGGTCGCTGGCCATGAAGGTCAGCGCATTGGCCAGCTTCATGTCCTTGCCGGTGCGCACGTGCAGGGTCTTCATGCCGGCAGTGAACCGGCCCGAGCAGACGCGCATGAACGCCACGCGGTCACGGTGCTGCGGATCCATGTTGGCCTGGATCTTGAACACGAAGCCGGTCAGCTTCGGCTCCTGCGGGGCGACGTCGCGACCGGTGGTGGAGCGCGCCTGCGGCGACGGTGCGTGTTCGACGAAGAAGTCCAGCAGCGGCTGCACGCCGAAGTTGTTCACGCCCGAACCGAAGAACACCGGGGTCTGCTTGCCGGCCCGGTAGGCCTGCAGGTCGAACGGGTGGCTGGCACCCTGCACCAGTTCCAGTTCGTCGCGCAGGTCGGCCAGCATCCGCTCGCCGATCTTCTCGGCCAGCCCGGGCGAATCGATCGAGGGGAAGATGGTCGAATCCTGACGGGTGAAGTTGCGGCCCTGCTCGTACAGATGCACTTCGCCGGTGATCAGGTGGACCACGCCCTTCAGGCGCTGGCCCATGCCGATCGGCCAGGTGACCGGTGCGCACTGGATGCCGAGCACGCTTTCAACCTCGTCCAGCAGGTCGATCGGCTCCTTGCCCTCGCGATCGAGCTTGTTGATGAAGGTCATGATCGGGGTGTCGCGCAGGCGGCACACTTCCATCAGCTTGATGGTGCGCTCTTCCACGCCCTTGGCCACGTCGATCACCATCAGCGCCGAGTCCACCGCGGTCAGCACGCGGTAGGTGTCCTCGCCGAAGTCGGCGTGGCCCGGGGTGTCGAGCAGGTTGATGATCTTGCCTTCGTACGGGAACTGCATCACCGAGGAGGTGACGGAGATGCCGCGCTCCTTTTCCAGCGCCATCCAGTCCGAGGTGGCGTGGCGGGCAGCCTTGCGGCCCTTCACCGAGCCGGCCATCTGGATCGCGCCTCCGAACAGCAGCAGCTTTTCGGTCAGCGTGGTCTTGCCGGCGTCAGGGTGGGAAATGATGGCGAACGTGCGGCGACGCGACGCTTCGGTGGCGACTTCGGACATGGCAGTGGCGCCCGCACGGGGCGCTTTTCAAAGAGATAAGCGCCCGATTATACCGGCCTGCCGGCGTCGGCGGGTCAGCGCCCGGCGCTGGCGTCCCCGCTGCCCTCACGGGCGAAGTGCAATTCGCCCTGCGGGGCGAGGATGCGCACCGGCACCGAACGCAGCCCCATGCCCCGGTTGAGCTGCACCACGAAGTGCAGGTGCGGTGCGGTGCTGTAGCCACTGTTGCCTGACAGGCCGATCGGCTGCCCGGCCTGCACGGCCTGGCCGGGACGCACGCGCATGCCGCCGGCCTGCAGGTGGGCGTACATCGCCATGCTGCCGTCGCTGTGAAGGATACGAACGAAGTTGGCGCGTCCGGCATCGCGTTCACGGTCCAGGCCATTGCCGCGGAAACCGTCCTGTACCTGCATCACCGTACCCTCGCGGGCGGCCAGGACCTGCGTTGCTTCGGGCAGGGCAAAGTCGATGGCGTCGCGGTTCTCCTCGTCATCGTGGCTGAACCGGCCCTGCGGCGCCTGGTCCACGCGCAGCTGGGCAGCCTGGAACGGCAGGCGATAGGCGACGTCTTCGGCGCGCGCGGCCGGATTGCCCGGCACCGACTGCAGACGAAGATCCAGTGCCTTGCCGTTGGCAGGAGAGGGAAGATGGCCCACCACCAGGCTGCCGGTGGCCTGCACCAGTGACTGCAGCGGCAGGCCCTCCACCTGTGTGCCGGGGGCGGCGCGCAGCTCGATCTGCACCGGGCCGGACAGTGGGTTGTCGATCCGCGCCTGCCACTGGTCGCCCAGCGACTGCAGGCGCAGGCGGGCCATCGGCGCCGCGTGCGGCGTGGCGCCGGCCGTGCGCGCGGCCGGCGTCTGTGGCACCAGTCCCCAGCCCTGGCGCCAGTCGGCAGCGTTCGCGGGGGCGCTCGCCAACAGGGGCAGCAGGAGGCAGGACAGGGGCAGGCGGCGCATCGAAGGCTCCAGCGACATGGACCGCCGGGACTCTACGCAAGCTGTCGGGACGGGGGAAGGGTGGGGGCTTCGCATTCATCCATCTCTTTATCCGCATGAAGGGATTGACATGCCCGGAAAGGACTGGCATCGTGGCTCCACCATCGAGACCGGCAGAGGGACAGGCCCTTTGAAGCCGGGGCAGCCCGCAGACGCGAAAGCGCCTGCGTAGGTGCCAAATCCTGCGGGGACCGTGGCGTCCACCGAAAGATGGTTCGAACCTGCACCCAACGTGCACTTCGAACGCGAGCCCCGCGAAGGCTCGATGGCCGATTTCCCTACCGGAACCCGCCATGAGCTTCGCCACCAGCACCGTGCTTCGCCCCGAACCCTTTGTCCCCGTCAGCGTGCCGGTCGATGACCGCGTGCACGCCGAGCGCGGCGAGTTCGCCGCCGTGCTGTCGATGCGTCATGCCGGCCCCTGCCCGGTGCGCCTGCGCTATGAGTGGGTCGGTCCGGTCAACGCACCGGTGGTGGTGCTGGCCGGCGGCATTTCCGCGCACCGCCATGTAGCCTCCAATGCGCAGTTCAGCGAGAAGGGCTGGGCCGAAGGCCTGGTCGGCAGTGGCCGCGCACTGGATCCGCAGCAGCTGCGTGTGCTCGCGTTCGATTTCATCGGCGCCGACGGTGCGTTGGATGTGCCGATCGATACCGCCGACCAGGCCGATGCGTTGGCGCTGCTGCTGGATCACCTCGGCATCCGCGCATTGAAGGCATTCGTCGGCTATTCCTACGGCGCGCTGGTCGGCCAGCAGTTCGCGATCCGCCACCGTGCCCGGGTACGCCAGCTGGTGCTGGCCAGCGGTGCGCACCGCCCGCACCCGTATGCCGCCGCGTGGCGTGCGCTGCAGCGCCGTGCCGTGGCGCTGGGCCAGCTGCAGTGTGGCGAAGACCACGGCCTGGCGCTGGCCCGCCAGTTCGCCATGCTCAGCTACCGCACACCGGAAGAATTCGGCGAACGCTTCGACGCAGCACCGGAGGTGGTCAATGGCCGCGTCCGTGTCGCGGCCGAAGATTATCTCGACGCGGCTGGTGCGCAGTACGTCGCGCGCACGCCGGTCAATGCCTACCTGCGCCTGTCCGAGTCGATCGACCTGCACCGCGTGGACCCGAGCGCGATCCTGCCGCCGACCGTGGTGGTTGCCGTTGAAGGCGACCGCCTGGTTCCGCTTGCCGACCTGGTCGGCCTGGTCGAGGGACTGGGCCCACGCGGCAGCCTGCGCGTGCTGCGCTCGCCCTACGGTCACGACGCCTTCCTGAAAGAAACCGATCGCATCGACGCGATCCTCGCCACCGCCTTCCGCACTTCTGGAGAGTCCGCATGAGCCTGCACGCCGCTGAACCGTCCTGTTGTCGCACCACCGCCGCCGTCCGCGCCGGCATCGATCGCGACACCGCCCATGGCGCGGTCACGCCGCCGATCGTGCTGTCGTCGAACTTCAGCTTTGAAGGCTTCGGCAACAAGCGCCAGTACGACTACACCCGCAGTGGCAATCCCACGCGCGACCTGCTGGGTGAGGCGCTGGCCGAACTGGAAGGCGGCGCCGGCGGCGTGGTGACCGCCACCGGCATGGGCGCGATCAACCTGGTGCTGAACGCACTGCTGCAGCCCGGCGACACCCTGGTGGTGCCACACGATGCGTACGGCGGCAGCTGGCGCCTGTTCAACGCGCTGGCGAAGAAAGGCCATTTCGAACTGGTCACTGCTGACCTGACCGACCCGCGCGCGCTGGCCCAGGCCCTGGCCACGCAGCCGAAGCTGGTGCTGGTGGAAACCCCGTCCAACCCGCTGCTGCGCATCACCGACCTGCGCTTCGTGATCGACGCGGCGCACAAAGCCGGTGCGCTGGTGGTGGTCGACAACACGTTCCTGTCGCCGGCATTGCAGCAACCGCTGTCGTTCGGCGCGGACCTGGTGCTGCACTCCACCACCAAGTACATCAACGGTCACAGCGACGTGGTCGGTGGTGCGGTGATTGCCCGCGATCCCGCCGTGCATGAACAGCTGGTGTGGTGGGGCAATGCCCTGGGCCTTACCGGCTCGCCGTTCGATGCGTTCCTGACCCTGCGCGGCCTGCGTACGCTGGATGCACGCCTGCGCGCGCACCAGGAAAACACCGCCGCGATCGTGGCGCTGCTTGATGCGCATCCTGCGGTGGCCAAGGTCTACTACCCGGGCCTGGCCGATCATCCGGGCCACGCCGTTGCCGCGCGTCAGCAGAGTGGTTTCGGCGCGATGCTGTCCTTCGAACTGGCCAGCTGTGCCGGCGATGATCCGCATGCTGCTGTACGTGCGTTTGTCGATGGCCTGCGTTACTTCACGCTGGCCGAGTCGCTGGGAGGCGTGGAAAGCCTGATCGCACACCCGGCGACCATGACCCACGCCGCAATGACTGCCGAAGCACGCGCGGCTGCGGGCATCAGTGAAGGTCTGCTGCGTCTGTCGGTCGGTATCGAGGGCGAGCGCGACCTGCTGGCCGATCTGGGCAGCGCTCTGGCGCGCGCCGAGGCGGTGATCGATGCGGTGGCGCGCGGCAAACAGGTGGCAGACGCATGAGCGCTTTGCCTGTCGAGATTCCGCTGCTGGGGACCGGCCGCTTGGCGCTGCTCGGAACCGGCACCGTCGGTTCGGCCTTCGTGCAGCGCTACCAGGCGTTGCAGGCGCGTGGGCTGGAACTGCCCAGCGTGCAGTGGCTGGCCAATTCACGCACCGCGCTGGCGATCGACCGCGATCTGGCGTTGCCGCTGGAACTGGCACGGCGTGCGCCGCGTGATGGGCAGAGTTCGCCGCCGTGGGCCAGCGCTGAAGGGCTGGAGCGTGGCGACGTGGTGGTCGATGCCACCGCCAGCGAAGATGTAGCGGCGCGCCACGTTCAGTGGTTGGCGCGCGGTGTGCACGTGGTGACCGCCAACAAGCTTGGCCGCGGTGCGCAGCTGTCGCGCGCGCAGGCCATCGCCGATCGTTGCGCCGACAGTGGTGCGCGTTACGGCGACAGCGCCACCGTCGGCGCCGGCCTGCCGTTGCTCAGCAGCCTGCGCGCGCTGGTTGCCGGTGGCGACCACATCCATGCCATCGAGGGCGTGCTTTCCGGTTCGCTGGCGTGGCTGTTCAATCGTTATGACGGCCAGTCGCCGTTCTCGGCGGCGGTGCGTGAAGCGCTGGCGGCCGGCTACACCGAGCCGGACCCGCGGCTGGATCTTTCCGGCGAGGATGTGCGCCGCAAGCTGTTGATCCTGGCCCGCAGCAGCGGATTGGCGCTGGACGCGTCGCAGGTGCAGGTCGACTCACTGGTGCCGGATGCGCTGGCTGCGCTGCCGCTGGAAGATGCAGTGAATGCGCTGGAGCAGCTGGATGCACCGCTGCAGGCACGTTGGCAGCGGGCGCGTGACAACGGCCGGGTGCTGCGTTTTGTCGGGCGCGTCGATGGCGAGGGTGCGCAGGTGGGCCTGCGTGAGCTGGCTGCCGACCATCCGCTGGCGCAGGGCGCGGGCACCGACAACCGCGTGGCCATCCACAGCGACCGCTACCGCGCGCAGCCGCTGTTGATCCAGGGGCCGGGCGCGGGTGCGGAAGTGACCGCAGCGGCGCTGCTGGATGACGTGCTGCGGATCGTGGGGTGAGCCCAGCCGCTGCTGCGCTCGCCGGGCGTGGCCCGGCGCTACCCACGCCGATCCTCGTAGCGCCGGGCCATGCCCGGCGGTTATGGAACTTCAACGCGCTTTGAGTGCCTTCAACAATGCGGCATTGAACTGCTTCGGGTCCTGCACCTGCGGCGAATGGCCCAGTGCCGCGAACTCGACCAGGGTCGAGCCGGGTATCGCCGCCGCTGCCGCTTTGCCCAGTGCCGGGTAGTTGCCCAGCGTCGCCTTCAGTTCGGGCGATGCTTGGTCACGGCCGATCGCCGTGCGGTCCTTCTGGCCGATGAACAAGGTGGTCGGCACCTGCAGGTTCTTCAGTTCGTAGACGACGGGTTGGTTGAACACCATGTCCGAGGTCAGTGCCTGGCTCCAGGCCACCTGCTGCTTGCCCGCGCCTTCGTACATGCCCGACTGCATGCGCGCCCACGGTTCATACGCCGGCTTCCACTTGCCGTCGTAGTACACATCCAGCTGGTAGCGGCGGATGCTGTCATAGCTGATGTTCATTTCGCCGGCATACCACGCGTCCACGCTGCGCCAGGGCACGCCCAGCGCCTTCCAGTCTTCCAGCCCGATCGGATTGACCAGCGAAAGACTGCGCATGTCCTGCGGATACATGAGCGCATAACGGATGGCCAGCATGCCGCCCATCGAATGGCCGACCACATGCACCGGCACATCACCCAGCTGCAGCTGCTGCAGCAGCGCATGGGTATTGTCGGCCAGCTGCCCGAACGAATACTGGTAGCGCTCGGGCTTGCTGGATTTGCAGAAACCCACCTGGTCCGGTGCGATCACCCGGTAGCCTGCCGCCACCAGCGGCTTGATCGTCTCCTTCCAGGTTGCCGCGCAGAAGTTCTTGCCATGCAGCAGCACCACCACGCCGATCGGCTTCTTCTTCGGCGCAACATCCAGATAGGCCATCTCCAAGGCCTGGCGCTGCGATTCCAGTGCAAAGGTCTTCACTGGATAGCCGTAGTCGAAGCCCTCCAGCCGCGGCCCGTAGGTTGGCGCAGCGAGAGCGGACAGCGGAAGGCAGGCAAGCAGGGCGGTGGCGATCACGCGCATGGGACATTCCGGGGCAGGGGGATGCCCGAGCCTAACCGGAAAACGGTGACGGTGTTGTCCGGTCGAGAACGGCACTGCAGAGCCGGGTCGATGCCCGGCCCTGCAGTAGAGCCAGGCCATGCCCGGCCCTGCAGATCATCAGCACTCGATGACGTTCACCGCCAGCCCGCCGCGGCTGGTTTCCTTGTACTTGTCCTGCATGTCGCGGCCGGTATCGCGCATGGTCTTGATGACCTTGTCCAGCGACACCTTGTGCTTGCCGTCGCCGCGCATGGCCATGCGCGAGGCGTTGATCGCCTTCACCGCACCCATCGCGTTGCGCTCGATGCACGGGATCTGCACCAGGCCACCGATCGGATCGCAGGTCAGGCCCAGGTTGTGCTCCATGCCGATTTCCGCCGCGTTCTCGATCTGGCTAGGGTTGCCGCCCAGCGCCGCGACCAGGCCACCGGCGGCCATCGAACAGGCCACGCCGACCTCGCCCTGGCAGCCCACTTCGGCGCCGGAGATCGAGGCGTTTTCCTTGTACAGGATGCCGATCGCCGCCGAGGTCAGCAGGAAGTCGAACACCCGCTGTTCGTTCGCGCCCGGGCAGAAGCGGTCGAAGTAGTGCAGCACCGCCGGCAGTACGCCCGCCGCGCCGTTGGTGGGTGCGGTGACCACGCGGCCACCGGCAGCGTTCTCTTCGTTCACGGCCAGTGCGTACAGGTTGACCCAGTCCAGCGTGGTCAACGGGTCGCGCATCGCCGCTTCCGGCTTCGACGACAGCTCGCGGTACAGCGCCGGCGCGCGGCGGCCCACTTTCAGGCCACCCGGCAGCACGCCTTCCTCGCGGATGCCGCGCGCCACGCAGGCCTGCATTGCGCTCCAGATCTCGCGCAGGTTGTCGCGGATCTCGTCCTCGCTGCGCCAGCATTTCTCGTTCTCGAACATCAACTGGGCGATGCTCAGGCCACTGCGCGCGGTCTGCGCCAGCAGCTCGTCGCCGCTCTTGAACGGGTAGGGCAACGGCGTTTCATCAGGCACGATACGGTCATCGGCCGCGTCGTCCTGGTTGACCACGAAGCCACCGCCGACCGAATAGTAGTCGCGGGTGGCCAGCACTTCGTCATCGGCGTTGTAGGCGGTGAAGCGCATGCCGTTGGTGTGGTAGGGCAGCTTCTGCCGCTTGTTCAGGCCGAGGTCGCGCTTTTCGTCGAAGGCGATCTCGTGCTGGCCCATCAGCATGATCCGCTTGCTGCTGCGGATGCGTTCCAGCGTGGACGGGATGATGTCCGGGTCGATCAGGTTCGGGCGCTGCCCTTCCAGTCCAAGCAGGATCGCCTTGTCGGTGCCGTGGCCGCGACCGGTCAGCGCCAGCGAGCCGTACACATCGGCACGGATGCGCGCGACCTGCGCAAGCTTGCCCGGGTCGAGCAGCCAGCGATGGATGAAGCGCTCGGCGGCCCTCATCGGCCCGACGGTGTGCGAGGAGCTCGGGCCAATGCCGATCTTGAAAACGTCGAACGTGCTGACAGCCATGGTTGCCGTACTGCGGGTACCGGGAGAGACCGCTATTCTAGCGGTTCACGCCGCACTTCCATGACTGCGGCGCAGCATTTCCGCCAAGGGAGCAAACCCCGGTGTTGACCTTGTTCCAGCGTGACGACTGCCATCTGTGTGACATGGCCCTGGCCGAACTGGCCAGGGCGCGGGCGCCCGAGTTCGAATCGGTGTTCCTCGATGACCAGCCGGCGCTGGAGGCGCGCTATGGGGCGCGGGTGCCGGTGCTGCGCGACGAGCGCGGTGGGCGGGAGCTGGACTGGCCGTTCGATGCGGCCACGGTGCAGGCCTGGCTGTTGGCAGGCAGGTAACGCCGGGCCATGCCTGGCGAGCGCGAAGCGCGGCCAGCGGTGGAAGTCGCCGGGCATGGCCCGGCGCTACCAGGACGAAGGCGTCTTATTTCGCGTCGAACTTCACGATCGTGCTGATCGCGGTTTCGTCCGGGATGGTCTTGGTATCCGCCCAGTCACCGCCACCGACACCGAAGTCCAGGCGCTTGACCGTGGCCTTGCCGGTCAGCACCGGCTGCGCGCCGGGCTTCCAGGTGAAAGTGAAGGTGACCGGCTTGCTCACGCCGCGCAGTTCCAGCGTGCCGTCGGCGGCGAACTGGTCGTTGCCGAGCGCGCGGAAGCCCTTGGCGGTGTAGCGTGCGGTAGCGAACTTGCCGACGTTGAAGAAATCCGCGCCCTGCAGGGTGGAGTCGCGGTCGCTGTTGCCGCTCTTGGCGCCGGCCAGCGGAATCACCACGTCCAGCGAACCTGCGGACGGATTGGCCGGGTCGAAGCTGAGCTTGGTGGCAAAGCCCGGGAAGCTGCCGGTGAACACTTCACCGTCGTACTTGGTGGCAAAGGCCAGGAACGAACCGGCACCCGGCGCCTGGGCGTAATCGGCGGCGAGCGCCGGTGCGGTGGCCAGCATGCCGGCAAGCGCGGCGGCCACGGCGGTCGGAGTGGTCAGTTTAAGGTTCATCGGTCAGTCCTTCTGGGGAGAGGCGAGCCAGCCACGCGGCAACATCCGGGACAGGGTGGCATCGCGCTGGAACAGGTGGTGGTAGAAGGCGGCACCGGCATGGGCCAGCACCACCGCGATCAACAGCCAGAAGCCGTATTCGTGCAGGGCATGGGATACCGCCACGATCTGCGGATCCGGTCCGCTCAGCTTGGGCACATCGACCAGACCGAACCAGCGGAACGGACGCAGGCCGCTGGCCGAGTCGTACAGCCAGCCCGACAACGGGATGGCGAACATCAGCACATACAGCAGCACATGGGTGGCGCTGGCGATGCGCTCCTGCCAGCCCGGCACGCCGGGTACCGGCTTGGGGGCACCGGCATACAGGCGCCAGCCCAGGCGCAGCACCACCAGTGCCAGCACGGTGATGCCGATCGACTTGTGCGCGGTATAGACCCAGAAATACTTTGGCGTCTTCGGCAGCTCGCCCATGGTCAGGCCGACGATGCCCAAGGCGAGAATCAGCAGTGCGATCAGCCAGTGCAGGGTCTGGCTGACACTCCCCCAGGCAGCAGGGGTGTTCTTGGCGGTCATGAAGGGTCCTTGGTGGCCGTCTGGCTGTCGGAGTGGGGTTGGGGCGGGGGAGTTCCCGGAGAATCGCTGCGGTCGAGCGTGGCTTCAGCCTCGATACGCACCTGCACCGCATCACCGATCACGCCCGGCCATGCGGTGATGCCGAAGGCACGCCGGCTCAGCGTGGTGGTGGCGGAGAACCCTGCAGTACGCCGGAACGGCGGCAGCGGATAGCGTTTGACCTGGTTCAATGTCACCTCCAGCGCGACTTCCTGGCTGACCCCGCGCAGGGTCAGGGTGCCCAGTACGTGTGCATGGCGGGCATCGATCGGTTCGACATGGTGGGAGACGAAGCGGGCGGTGGGGAAGCGTTCGCCATCGAGCAGGCTGCGCGCCAGGGTTGCCTGGTTCCACTTGGCATCACCAAGGTCCAATCGCGACACCGGAATCTCGACGTCCAGTGTCGCATCGCGCCAGTTGTCGCTATCGAACTGCAACTGGCCCTGGCTTCCGGAGATCGTACCCAGCGCCTGCGAGTAGCCGGCATGGTCGATCGCAAACAGCACACGGGTGTGCACCGGATCGATGCGGTAGGCCTCGTTGCCTGCCCAGGCGGGGGCCACGGCAAGCAGCATCGGCAGCAGGGCCAGGCAGTGGCGCATCGGCGGGGGGCTCCGGGAAAAAGACCGTTCGATCATACCCATAGCCCCCGCGCAACGCTGTGTGCACGGCTGCAACAGTTCGTGGTGCCGATGTGGCCGGAAACAGGCTGTTGCAGCGATGGCTGCAGCCCTGTGTGACAATCGGCACAGGACAGGGGGTTCAGGATGAAGAGCGGCTGGCGCCGGTGGTGCCAAGGCATTGCAGGAGCAGGTCTGGTGCTGTTGGCGCTTTCGGCTGCAGCGGCGACCTTGGACATGGCCGGTGAAACACCGCGCCTGCGCCGTTTCGGCGCGGCCGAGGGATTGCCCTCGCGCATGGTGGTGGCGCTGGCCGAAGACCGACAGGGCCGCGTGTGGGCCGCCACCGACGGCGGCCTGGCCCGCTATGACGGCGGTGAGCTGCGGGTCTGGCAGCACGACCCGGCACAACCGGATTCGCTGCCCGGCAACGAGATCGAAACCCTGCTGGTCGACCCGCTCGACCGGGTATGGGTGGGCATCAACGGCAAGGGGCTGGCCCGGCTGGATGCCGACCGCGAACGTTTCAAGACCTTCGATTCCGTCACTGAAGGGTGCCAGGGACAGTTCTGGACCCTGGCCTACGCCGAGGATGCGCTATGGGTCGGCAGCAGCAGCCATGGGGTCTGCCGCGTCGGCGAAGATGGCTCGCTGCGCCATTTCCAGCATGATCGGGCGCAGCCCGGCGGTCTGCCGAGTGACACCGTCTTCAGCAGTCTGGTGGATGCGCAGGGACGGCTGTGGGTGGGCACCGAAGCCGGTGTGGCGCGCTGGAACGGCCACGCCTTCGAAGCCGTGGCGCCGCGCGAACTGGCGGCGGTGAGCGTGCTGCGGCTGAGCCGCGATGCCGATGGCGCGATCTGGGTCGGTACGCAGAACGACGGCCTGTATCGCATCGATGCGCAGGATCGGGTGACGCGACCGGCCTGGGCCGACAGTGCCCGCCTGCGCTCGGCACTGGTCCTGGCCGACAGCCACGGAGGCTACTGGGCGGGAACTTCCGATGGCCTGCTGCGTGGTGACGGCCAGGTGCTGCGCAGGCTGGAAGGCGACCGTGGCAGTGGTTTCCTGACCGGCCACAGTGGCGTGCTCGACCTGATGCAGGACCATGAGGGAGGGCTGTGGGTCGCACTGCTGACCCAGGGCCTGGCTTACCTGCCGCCCGACTGGCGACGCTTTTCAACCTGGTACCAGTTCGATGGCAAGCCGCTGGACAGCCAGTACCTGTTGAGTGCTGCCAGCGACGGCCGCAGCTACTACGTCGGCTCTGCGCATGGCGTCTACCAGATCGATGCACAGGGGACGTTGAGCCTGCTGGTCAGCGACCGCGAACTGGGCAGCGGCGCGGTGTGGTCGGTGCTGCCACGTCCCGACGGCAGGCTGTGGCTCGGCCGCGCGGGGCGCATCAGCGTCTACGACCCCGCCACCGGTGTGCTGCGCGACTGGCGCATTGGCGGTGGCGCCGACCTTCGGCAGCGGATCGATCTGATGCGGCAGGCCCCCGATGGCACGGTCTGGGTATCGGTGATGAACCTGGGCCTGCAACAGCGCAGTGCCGACGGCCGCCTGCTGCGCAGTTTCGACGGCGCTACGCTGCGAGGCAGCACCGACGCGCCGGTCGAGCAGATCCGCTTCGATGCTGGCGGGCACGCCTGGGTGGTCGGGGAAATGGGCATCTGGCGCGAGCAGGGAGACCGCTTCGAAGCGGTGCCCGGCGTTTCCAGGGGGCCCATCTACGATCTGGTATGGATCGATCCCCGGCAGTTGTGGATCGCACGCCAGGGCGCATTCGAGCGCTACCAGTGGGATGGCCTGAGCCTGCGCCTGATCCAGCGCGTCGATGCCAGTGCCGGCGTGCCGCCGGTCAGCATGGGTGGGCTGGCCCTGGCCCGGAACGGTCAGTTGTGGGCGACGACGCCCCGCGGCCTGCTGCGCTGGGATCCGAAACAGCGTCGCCTGCAGATCTTCAATGAGCGCGACGGCCTGCTTGATGCCGAGTTCACCGGACGCCCACCGGCAATCGATGCCGATGGCCGGGTGCTGGCCGTTACCCAGACCGGCATGGTGGGCTTCGATCCGAATGCTGCCGACGCCGAGCTGCCACCCTCGCAGCTGGTGATCGCGCAGGTTCGCGTCCGTCGCGATGATGCGCGCGGCTGGCAGCCCTTGCCGACCTCCGGCCTGCTGTTGCTGGGGCCCGACGACCGTGATCTGCAGATCGATGCACGCCTGCTGTCCTACGCCAACCCGCAGGGCAACCGCTACCGGTTCCGCGTGGAGGGATACGACCAGAACTGGGTGGAACAGGGTGGGGACGGCCAACGCACGTTGTCGCGGCTGCCGCCCGGCACCTACGCCATCGAGGTGCAGGCCGCGACGGCCAGTGGTCCGTGGACGCCCTCGCAGCAGTTGCACATCAAGGTACTGCCCCCCTGGTGGCGCAGCGGCATGGCGATTTTCGGCTATGCAATGCTGGGTTCGTTGTTGCTGTTGGCACTGCTGTGGTCGATCCGCAGGCGGCTGCGGCGACGCCAGCAGTGGCAGTTGACGGTGCACAAGCAACAGATCGCCGAGCAGGCATCGCAGGCCAAGAGCCGCTTCCTGGCGACACTGGGCCACGAAGTACGCACGCCGATGACCGGTGTACTGGGCATGAGCGAACTGCTGCTGTCCACCGAACTGGACCCGGTGCAGCGCAGCTATGCCGGTTCGATCCAGCAGGCCGGCAGCCATCTGCTGCGGCTGGTCAACGATGCGTTGGACCTGGCCCGGATCGAGGCCGGCCGGCTTGAACTGGACATCCGCCCGTTCGACCTGGGCGGACTGCTGGACCAGGTGCAGGCGTTGATGCAGCCCATGGCACAACAGCGCAGGCTGGCGTTCCAGCGCGGGGAGGCATTGCCAGGCCCGATCTGCGTCAGTGGCGATGAGATGCGCGTCCGCCAGATCCTGCTGAACCTGCTGGGCAACGCGATCAAGTTCACCGAGCGTGGCCATGTCGGCCTGGCGGCGCGCCTGGACGACGACGGCGGCGCGGTGACGTTCGAGGTCAGCGACAGCGGGCCGGGTATCAATGCCGAGCAGCAGCAGCGCCTGTTCCACCGCTTCGAACAGGCCGATGGCCCGCGTACCGCCTCGCGCTATGGTGGCAGCGGGCTGGGCCTGGCGATCTGCCAGGAGCTGGCGGTGGCGATGGGCGGCCGCATCGATGTCGACAGCCAGCCGGGGCGTGGCGCACGCTTCGCCGTGCGGCTGCCGCTGCCGTGGAGCCGGCAGCAGGCCTCCAGCCCTGGCGAGGCAGCGTCGCCGATGCTGCCTGCACTGCGCATCCTGCTGGTCGAGGACGATGCCACCGTTGCCGAGGTCATCGCCGGTCTGCTGCGCAGCCGTGGCCATGAGGTGGTGCACGTGCTGCATGGCCTGGGCGCACTGTCGGAAATATCCACCGAGGGGTTCGACGTCGGCCTGCTCGACCTCGACCTGCCGGCACTCGATGGCACCGCCATCGCCCGCCAACTGCGCGCGATGGGCTACGAGCTGCCGTTGGTGGCCGTTACCGCGCGCTCGGATGCCTATGCCGAGGCGCAGGTGCTTGCGGCCGGATTCGATGGTTTCCTGCGCAAGCCGGTGACCGGCGATCTGCTGGTGGCGGCCATTGCCCAGGCACGCAGCAAACGCCAGATCATCAGCTGAGTACGGCATCCTGCGGCGTGAATCGCGCAACTTTCGGTTTACCATGCCGACGCCCACGGCGTGGGCATCATCAACAGCAGCGTGAGGAGGCCATCGGTGGTGTATCTGCGGGCAGTGACGCTGCTGATGCTGCTGCTGTGCTGCCTGGTGCCCGCTGCCGCGCAGCCGGTGCCACCTTCGCCGCGCCAGGTCACCGTGTTCGATGGGCTGCCGTCCAACACCGTCAACCGCATGGCCGAGGACCGCTACGGCTACCTGTGGATTGCCACCAACGATGGCCTGGCCCGCTACGACGGGCGCAACTACCGCATCTGGCGTTCCGAAGACGGCCTGCGCGACAACCGCATCTGGAGCGTGCTGGTCGATGCCCGCAACGAGCTGTGGATCGGCACTGAAAATGCCGGCCTGGTGCGGATGTCGGCCGATCGCCGCCAGCTGCGCTTCTACGATCGCAGCAGCCAGCCGCTGATGGGCAGCAACACCGTCTGGAGCCTGGCTGCGACACCGGATGGCGCGATCTGGTTCGGCACCCACGAGGGCGGCCTGTACCGGCTGGACAGCAATGACCGTCTGCAGCGGTTCCTGCCCGAAGCGAACAACCCGCGCAGTCTGCCGGCCGCGTCGGTGCCCTACCTGGCCACGCTTGCCGACGGCAGCCTGTGGGTCGGCACCAAGCATGGCGTGGCGCGCTGGACCGGTACCGATTTCGAACGCATCGGCGGCGACCTGGTGCCCAGCCTGCTGATCAATGGACTGACCGCAGAACCCGACGGCAGCCTCTGGATCAGCACGCTGGCCGGGGCCACGGTGCGGCGCCCGGATGGCCGTTTCGAGTCCGTGCCCTGGACATTGCCGGCCGGCGACCAGGTGCTGGGCATGATGCTGCGCGACGAGCAGGGCGGGCACTGGCTGGACACGCGCAGCGGCCTGGGCCGGGGCATCGATGGCCGCTACCAGACCGTACCGCTGTACAGCGCCATCGCCCGTGGCCTGGTGCGGCCGAACTGGACCGGCGCCTATGAGGACCGCGAAGGCGGCATCTGGCTGGCCAGTACCAATGCCGGCCTGTGGCACCTGCTTCCGCGCTGGTGGCAGTTCTCGGTGTTTTCGCGGCTGGAGGATGATCCGTCCTCGCTGCGCAATTCCTATGTGCTCGGTACCAGCCCCTCCAGCAATGGCGGGGTGTGGACGGTCGGCAGCCATGGCGCGCTGGACCGCTTCAATCCGCGCACGGGCGTGATCGAGCAGCACCGCACCTTCGTCAACGGCATGCACTGGCTGACCTCGGTGCGCGAAGACCGGCAGGGCCAGGTGTGGGTGGGCTCGACCGACGCCCTGATGCGCTACGACCCGCGTCGTGGCGAGCTGCGGCGCTGGGGGCGGGACTCGGGCGCGGACGCGACCATGGAAGGCAACATCGAGGCGATGATGACCTGCGATGGCGACAGCCTGTGGTTGATGCTGTCATCGGGGCTGCAGCAGCGTGATCTGGACGGGCACGTGCGCCGGCGGCTGGAAAACGGCCAGGACGGTCTGCAGGCCGGTCAGCTCAATCTTGACGTGGAATGCGGCCCGCAGGACCGGATCTGGCTGGCCAGCAGCCGCGGCCTGCTGCAATGGCAACCGGATGCGCAGCGCTTCCAGCCGGTGCCCGGTGCGCCGGCCACTGCGGTGTACGCCCTGCACGTGGGCAAGGACGGCCAGGTCTGGTTGTCCGAGGATGGGCGCCTGTCGCGGTATCTCTGGAGCCAGGGCCGGCTGGAACGGCAGGCGGTAGTGGGCGCCGAGCAGGGCTATCCAGCGATTTCCGCTACCGGCCTGGTGGTCGACGCGCAGGGCGTGGCGTGGGCCACCAGCGCCCGCGGCCTGGTGCGGGTGAGTGCCGATGGCGAGAGCGTACGCCTGTACGGGGTGCACGATGGGCTGCCCAGCCAGGAGTTCCGCGAACACACCCTGATCGCCTCCTCGGCGGGGCGCATGGTGGCAGGTACCCCCGCCGGTGTGGTGGTGTTCGATCCCGAACAGGTTCGACCGTCCACCCGGCGTGCGCCGCTGGTGATCGAGCGGGTGGAGGTACGCCGCAACGAGCAGCTGCTGGACCTGACCCATGACACGCCGCTGCAGATCGCCGATGGTGACCGCGACCTGCGTATCGTCGCGCGCCTGTTGTCCTTCGCCGATTCGGCTTCCAACACCTACCGCTACCGGTTGGCCGGCTACGACCCGGATTGGGTCGAGGTGGGCCCGGCAGGCGAGCGCCTGTTCTCGCGCCTGCCACCCGGCGCCTACCGGCTGGAAGTGCAGGCGCGCTCGGCCGACCACGTGTGGTCGCGGGTGCAGACCCTGGAATTCCATGTGCAGCCGCCGTGGTGGCGCAGCTTGTCCGGCCTGCTGGTGCTGGCCTCGATCGGGTTGCTGCTGACCAGCTGGTTCGCCTGGCTGTACCGGCGCCGGCTGCAGCGCCAGCACGCCTACCAGCTCGCCCTGCACAAGCAGGATCTGGCCGAGCACGCATCGGCGGCCAAGACGCGCTTCCTTGCCAATCTCGGCCATGAAATCCGCACGCCGATGACCGGGGTGCTGGGCATGAGTGAACTGCTGCTGGCCTCGCCGCTGGATCCGCAGCAGCGCGGCTATACCCAGTCGATCCGGCATGCGGGCGAGCATCTGCTGCACCTGGTCAATGATGCGCTGGACTTGGCGCGGATCGAATCGGGGCGCCTGGAACTGCAGTCCAACGCGTTCGGTCTCAATCGCCTGCTGCAGGATCTGGCCGCGCTGATGGGGCCACTGGCTGCACAGAAGGGCCTGCGGTTCATCCTCGACAACCAGTTGCCGGCGGGGCTGCAGGCGACCGGCGATGCGATGCGGGTGCGGCAGATCCTGCTCAACCTGCTGTCCAACGCGGTCAAGTTCACCAGCCGCGGCAGCATCACGCTGCATGCGCGTTGCGAGGAAGGGCCGCGTGGGCTGTATTTCGAGGTTCGCGATACCGGTCCGGGCATCAGCCAGGAGCAGCAGCAACGGTTGTTCCGGCGCTTCGAGCAGGCCGACGGTGCGCGCACCGCAGCGCAGTACGGCGGCAGCGGCCTGGGCCTGGCGATCTGCCGCGAGCTGGCACTGGCCATGCAGGGCCGGATCCGGGTGGAAAGCCAGCTGGGCAGCGGTACCTGCTTCGGTGTCAGCCTGCCGTTGCCGCTGCAGCAGGGGGCGGCCAGCGACGGAGGTGCCGACAGTGACGCCGCCGCTGCTGCGGTCAACATGCCGCCGCTGCGGGTGTTGCTGGTGGAGGACGATGCGACCGTGGCCGATGTGATGTGTGGGCTGCTGACCACCCGTGGCCATGAGGTGGTCCACGCGGCCCACGCGCTGGCCGCGCTGCGTGAAATCAGCGCGGGGGATTTCGATGTCGGCCTGCTCGATCTGGATCTGCCGGGCCTGAGCGGTTTCGAACTGGCCCAGCATCTGCGCAACCAGGGTTACACGTTGCCGCTGCTGGCGGTGACCGCACGCACCGACCCGGACCTGCAGCAGCAGGTGGAAGCGGCCGGCATCGGTGGTTTCCTGCGCAAGCCGGTGACCGGTGAGCTGCTGGTGGAAGCGATCGCCCGCGTGCTGGGGCGGTAGGGGTTCGGCAGGGCTGCGCCCTGCACCCGCCGAATCAACGGCAAAAGCAAAAGCAAAAGCAAAAGCTGGCATTCCGTGGGATGGCGGGGTGGGTCCGGTTGCGGGGGACGCTGCAAGTACGTCCCTGTAAGCTCGGTCGCGCCATCCATGGCGCTCACGCCCCCGCAACCGGACCCACCCCGCCTTCGACAGATTTCCGCGATCTGTCGGAACGGCGTTCTGTGTTGCTGTTGGTGGGCGGCATGGGGTCAGATCCGTTTCCCGCAGGAAAACGGATCTGACCCCAGAATTATTTCGATATCTGACAGAGATTCATCCACGCATGGCGTGGATCTACCAGACGCCGGGAAACTGTCGGAGGTGGGGCGGTGTCGGATTGCGGGGTGTCAGCCGCATGGGGCCGAGGCATGCCTCGGGCGGGTTGGGCAGGACGCCCAACCCCGGTCTTGCCGTGTGCGCAGGAAAGCGCACACGAGCAAGCGGCTGCCAAGCCTACAAGGACGTACTTGCGGCGTCCCCGCACTCCGACACCGCCCCGCCATCCCACGGAATATCCGCTGTTGCTGTTGCTGTTGCCGTCGCCCTTGCTTCGGCCTCTGCAGGTGCAGGGCGCAGCCCTGCCGAACCCTCTACTCCGCTACTTCTTCTACCTGGCGCGGTTCGGGCTTGGTGTCGGGCAACTGCCAGAAGATCAGCGTCGACGTGAGCGTGATCGCGCCCACGCACAGGAACGTGGCGTGCAGCGCAGCCGTGGCGCCGTGGCCTTCCAGCTGCGTGCCGAATGCGGCCAGCAGGCTGCCTGCGGCGGCTGCACCGAAGCCGGCGGCGAGCATCATCACCATCGACAGCAGGCTGTTGCCGGAACTGGCGAACTCGCGGTCGAGGTCGCGCAGGGTGACGGTGTTCATCACGGTGAACTGCAACGAATTGACCGCACCGAAGAACGCCAGCTGCAGCAGGCGCACGGCCAGGTGCTGGCCCGGTGTCATCAGGATGAAGCTGGCCATCGCCAGGCCGACCAGCACGGTGTTGGTCATCAGCACGCGGCGATAGCCGTAGCGTTCAACCAGTTTCACCGCCAGCTTCTTCGACACCATGCCTGCGGCGGCCACGGGCACCATCATCAGGCCGGCGTTCATCGGCCCGAGGCCAAGGCCGACCTGCAGCAGCAGCGGAATCAGCATCGGCATGGCACTGCTGCCGATGCGCGAGAACAGGTTGCCGAGAATGCCGATGCGGTAGCTGGGCACGCGGAACAGTGCCAGGGAGAACAGCGGTGCCGTTGAATTTGCCGCGTGCAGCCAGTAACCGACCAGCGCGGCCAGGCCGGCCACGGTCATCAGCATCACCAGCGCGTGTGGTGTACCGAGCCCGGAAATCCCATCCAGTGCCAGCGACAGCACCACCATCGCAAAGGCCAGCATGGCGTAGCCGCGAAGGTCGAACCGGGTGCGGTGGCTGGCGTAGTGGTCGGGCATGATCTTCATCGCCGCGATGAAGCCGATGACGCCGATCGGCAGGTTGATCAGGAACACCCAGTGCCACGAGGCGATCTCGACCAGCCAACCACCCAGCGTGGGGCCGATCAGCGGACCCACCAGTGCGGGAATGGCGATGAAGCTCATCGCACGCAGGAAGTCCTCGCGTGGCACCGAGCGCATCACCGCCAGGCGCCCGACCGGCAGCAGCATCGCGCCGCCGATGCCCTGCAGTACGCGCGCGGCCACCAGCTGGTGCAGCTGCTGCGCCATCGCGCAGGCCAGCGAGCCGAGGGTGAACAGGATGATCGCCACCAGGAAGGTGCGTCGGGTGCCGTAGCGGTCGGCGATCCAGCCGGAGGCGGGAATGAAGGTGGCCACTGCCAGCGCGTAGCTGAAGACCACCGACTGCATCTGCAGGGGGCTTTCGCCAAGGCTGGCCGCCATCGCCGGCAAGGCCGTGTTGACGATGGTCGAGTCCAGCATCTGCATGAAGATCGCCAGCGAAACCAGCCACAGCAGGGGACGCTGGCGGGTGTAGGTCGATGGCGCTGTGGACATGGGGCGTGGCCGGTGCAACGTGGGGGCGCCATGATCGCGCACTGCGGGTCACGGCGCGATCAACATCGCGCCGTGATTGCCTGCGCGATGCTCAGCGTTGGCTGTGTGCGTGCACTGCGTCGACCAGCACCTGTACATGGGCCGGGTCCATGTCCGGCGACATGCCGTGGCCGAGGTTGAACACATGGCCCTCGCGCGAACCACCGTTGCCGGCGGCATAGGTATCGAGCACGCGTGCGGCCGCAGCGGCGATCGCATCAGGCGAGGCATACAACGTGGTCGGATCCAGGTTGCCCTGCAGCGCTACGCGGCCACCGGTGCGGCGCAGCGCTTCGTCCAGGTCCAGCGTCCAGTCCAGGCCGAGCGCATCGGCGCCGGTCTGCGACAGCGCTTCCAGGTGCAGGCCGGTGCCCTTGCCGAACAGGATCAGCGGCGTGCGCTCGCTGCCTTCGCCGCGCTCCAGGCCTTCGGCGATGCGCTGCAGATAGCGCAGCGAGAACTCGCGGTACATTGCCGGCGACAGCACGCCGCCCCATGTGTCGAACACCTGCAGGGCCTGCGCACCGGCCGCGCGCTGCGCGCCGAGGTAGGCAATCACCGCATCGGTGGTTACCTCCAGCAGGCGGTGCAGGGCCTGCGGATGGTTCAGCGCCATCGCCTTGATGCGCGCGAAATCCTTGCTGCCGCCGCCCTCGACCATGTAGCAGGCCAACGTCCACGGGCTGCCCGAGAAACCGATCAGCGGCACCTGGCCATCCAGTTCGCGGCGGATCAGGCGCACCGCGTCCATCACATAGCCCAGATCCTGCTCCATGTCCGGCACCGCCAGCCTGGCGATGGCCGCTTCATCGCGTACCGGGTGGCGGAACTTCGGGCCTTCGCCTTCGACGAAGTACAGCTCCAGGCCCATGGCATCGGGAATGGTGAGGATGTCCGAGAACAGGATGGCCGCGTCCAGCGGGAAGCGGCGCAGCGGCTGCAGGGTGACTTCGCAGGCGATCTCCGGGTTCTTGGCCATGGCCAGGAAGCTGCCGGCCTTGGCCCGGGTGGCGCGATATTCCGGCAGGTAGCGGCCGGCCTGGCGCATCAGCCAGACAGGGGTGCAGTCCACCGGTTCGCGGCGCAGGGCGCGCAGCAGGCGATCGTTGCGGAGAGGGCTGGTCACAGTGGGCATTCCTTGGGCGAAAAGAGCAGCGGCGCAGTCAGTCGCCGTGCGAAAGAATCTGGAAGCCCCGATGCAGTTCGGCATCGCGGGCTTTGTCGTACGCGTGGCGGGCTTCGTCGGCCGTCAGGTACAGCTCGCGCCGCAGCTGCGAGCGGGCGCCGACGCGGCCGGATTCACGCAGCAGTTCCCAGCCGCCGAACAGGTCCGGGACCAGGGTCAGGCGCAGGAAGCGCGGTGCCTGGGCACCGTCGGCGGGTTGTTGCAGGTGGACGTGCATGGCACCGATTGTAGCGGGGGCGAGGTGAGCCCTGCCGCAACGCTGATCCGGTAGTGCCGGCCGCTGGCCGGCAACCTCATGAAACCTCCCAGGTAGCGCCGGGCCATGCCCGGCGAACGCGGAAGCGGTCAGCCTGCGCCCAGCACCTTCAGTACCGCCGCTTCATCCACGTCCGGTACGACTTCGGCGCGGCCCATGCCACGCCACAGCACCAGGCGCAGGCGGCCGGCCACGTTCTTCTTGTCCAGGCGCATGCGGCCGAGCAGGGCCTGCGGGTCCAGCCCGGCGGGGATTGCCACCGGCAGGCCAAGCTGTTCCAGCAGCGCCTGCAGGCGCACCCGGTCGGCGTCGTCGGCCAGGCCCAGGTGGGTGGAGAGGCGGGCCGCCAGCACCATGCCCACCGCTACGGCCTCACCGTGGTTCAGCGCATCGCGCCCCGGTGCGGAGTAGCCCTGTTCGGTTTCGATCGCGTGGCCGAAGGTGTGTCCCAGGTTGAGCAGGGCGCGCTCGCCCTTCTCGAAGGGATCGCGCTCGACGATGGCGGCCTTGTGCCGGCAGCTGCGGGCGATGGCCTCGGCGATGACCGCATCCTCGCCGGCCGCCAGTGCCTCGGCATGCTGCTGCAGCCACTCGAAGAACACCGCATCGCCCAGCGCGCCGTACTTCACCACTTCGGCCAGGCCGGCGCGCAGCTCGCGCGGCGGCAGGGTGGCCAGCACGCGGGTATCGGCGATCACCGCACGCGGTGGGTGGAACGCACCGACCAGGTTCTTGCCGGCCGGGATATCCACGGCGGTCTTGCCGCCCACCGAGGAGTCGACCATCGCCAGCAGCGTGGTCGGCAGCTGCACGCAGTCGATGCCGCGCATCCAGCAGGCCGCGGCAAAGCCGGCGAGATCGCCGACCACACCACCACCGAGGGCGAACACGCAGGCATCGCGGGTCGCGCCGAGCGCGGCCAGCGCTTCGATGACCGAGCCGAACTCGGCCAGGGTCTTGGAGGCTTCGCCGGCGGCCAGCACATGCTCAGCCAGGATCAGGTCCGGGCGTGCGGCCAGCAGGGTCTGCTTGGTGGCATCCAGATAGCGTGGCGCAACCTCGCTGTCGCTGACCAGCAAGACATGGCGGCCACGCACATGGCTGGCCAATGCGGCGCCGTCGGCCTGGGCGCCGGCACCGATGGTGATGGAATAGGGACGGTCGCCGCCAACGGCGACCTGCAGCAGGGCAGGGGAAGTCATGCAGTGGGGTCCTGTCGCTGCCAGTGCGTGGCCAGCTTGACGACAAGCTGGGCAGTGGCATCGGCGGCGGTAAACGGGTCGGTATCAAGAGTGACATCGGCGAGGTCGCGATACAGCGGGTCGCGATGCGCGGCCAGATCATGCAGCACCTGTTCGCGGTCCGGCCGCTGCAGCAGTGGCCGGGCCTTGTCGCGTGACAGACGCTCCAGCTGGGCTGCGACGCTGACCCGCAGGTAGACGACAAAGCCTCGCTTGGCGATCAGGGCGCGATTGTCCGGGTCAAGCACGGCACCGCCGCCGGTGGACACCAGCTGGCCACGGCCGGCCAGCACCTGCGCCAGCGCCTGGCGCTCATGGGCGCGGAAACCGGCTTCGCCGGAATGCTCGAAGATCGTGGGGATGCTGGCCCCGGTCGCATCGACGATGGCCTGGTCGACGTCGACGAAGTCCAGCGTGAAGCGCTCGGCGAGGCGGCGGCCGATGCAGGTTTTACCGGCACCCATCGGGCCGATCAGGATCAGGTTCGGAGCGGGATTCATGCCCTCTGATGCTAACACCTCCGTGCCTTGGCCTTTACGTTCTTCACGTCAGGGTGGAGGTTCCTGCGGGGTATCCCGCGCCTGATGGAGTGCCTGCCATGTCGGTTGCCAAGGTCATCGAAATCAATGCGTCCTCGCCCAAGAGCGTGGAGGACGCAGTGCGCAGCGGTTTGAAGAAGGTGTCCGGGACGGTCAAGGGCATCCAGGGCGCCTGGATCAACGAGACCAAGGTGGTCACCGACGGCAACGGTGAGATCACCGAATGGCGGGTGAACCTGCGGGTCACCTTCCTGGTGGAGTGAGGCTGCTCAGCGCAGCCCTTGCACCTGGCGCTGGGCATCCAGCGCCACTACCCGGTCGGCAATGGCCGGCAGCGCACGCAACGCCTGCCGGCTGACCCGCTCGTAGTACTGCACGAAGCGCTCCAGCTGGGGGCGGTTCATGCCGTGCCGCCCCGGCTGGGCCGCCTGCAGGTTCTGCTCCTGCTGCCAGCGCCAACGCGGCACCACCGAAAAATCAGGGGGTTGCAGGAACCACAAGCGGTCGCAACGCTGCCACAGCGCCGGATAGTCGCGGGCCAGCGCCTGGTTGCACCAGCGCCGCCAACGGCCATCGGCATCGGCCTCGCGCTCCAGGGCGTTGAGCGGGATATCCAGTTCGGCATCGTCCTGCGCTGGGGTGCCCAGGAACCAGCCCTCGAACACCAGCAGGTCCAGCGGCGTTTGCAGCTGCGGCCACTGCGCTTCGGGCAGGCGCTCGTCGGCCAGCTTGTCGAAGCGGGGCAGGGCCAGGGGCTGTCGTGCTGCCACTGCGTCCAGTACCGCATGTGCCAGCGGCAGGTCGTGGGTGCCCGGTGGACCACGGGTGATCAACAACGGATGTACTTGCCGGGCAAGGCGCTGGCGTTGTGCGCGGGTCAGGTAGACATCGTCGATGGACAGCGTTGCGGCGTTCAGGCCACGCGCCTGGGCACGGGCAACCACCTGCGCGGCCAGCGTCGATTTGCCGCTCCCCTGCAGGCCGCTGATCGCCAATACTGGAACGGCTGTGCTGCTGCCCAGCGCGTCATCCAGCGCCTGCTCGACCACTGTTTCGGGGAATCCTTTCACCTGGGGCATGTACGCAGCGGCGACCATGCCGCCACAATAGCCCAAACCGTGTGAGAAGAATGCTGTCATGAGCGACCTGTACGCCGAAGCCCTGTCGACCTTTGCCGCCCTATTCGAAGAAGCGAAACAGAGCCGCGAAGTCGAGCCCAATGCGATGACCGTGGCGACCGCCGATGTGCAGGGCCGGCCATCGGCGCGCACCGTGCTGTTGAAGGCGTTCGATGAGCGCGGCTTCGTGTTCTACACCCACCTGGACAGCCACAAGGGTAACGAGCTGCAGGCCAATCCGCAGGCGGCGCTGCTGTTCCTGTGGCGCAGCCTGCGCGAGGCCGGCATCCAGGTGCGCATCGAGGGACGCGTGGAGCAGGTGGCCGATGCCGAGGCCGACGCCTATTTCGCCAGCCGTCCGCGCATGAGCCAGATCGGCGCGTGGGCGTCGCTGCAGTCGAAGACGTTGAACTCGCGCGAGGAGTTCGACGCGCGCGTGGCCGAGGTCGAGGCGCGCTTCGAGGGCAAGGACGTGCCGCGTCCGGACGGTTGGAGTGGTCTGCGGGTGGTGCCTGACCGCATCGAGTTCTGGTACGGCGCGCAGTTCCGCCTGCACGAGCGCTGGTGCTACGAAGCGGGTGCCGAAGGGCGCTGGAGCAAGCGCTTGTTGTACCCGTAAGGCACCGTGATGCAACGCGTGCCGCTGTATCGCGTGGTGGTGTTCGTGCCGGTGCCTGCCCTGGAGGCGGTGAAGCAGGGCATCCTTTCGGTGGATGCGCTGGTGGCCGGCGATTACGAGCACGGCATGTGGTGGTCCGCGCCGGGGTTCGAACAGTTCCGGCCACGCGTGGGTGCGATCCCCACGCAGGGCGAGGCGGGGCAGACCGAGGTGGTCGACAGCGTGCGGCTGGAGTTCTGCCTGCCGCGCGATCCGCAGCGGCTACAGCGCATCCTCGAGCACGGCATCGTGCCGCATCACCCGTGGCAGGTGCCGGTGGTGCAGGTGGAAGAGATCGAGCTGCTGCTGGCCGGGTAGATCCACGCCATGCGTGGATGGAAAGGTCGGTACACCTGCATCGTAGGGTCGAGCCTGTACCACTGCCATTGTTCCAACGCGTACCACTGCGAGAGCCGTTTGTCGCAAACGGACTGGCCAGCTTCATGTGCGAGCAGGTCAGCGAACCGCACACTCCGACCGATGCCCTCGAAATCCGGAGTCGCCATGCCCTCCTGGCGTTGCCTGTTTACCGTGCCACCGCCGCGCCAGGGCGTGGAAGCGCTCCTGTTGCTGCTCGCACGTGTCGTCGCCGGGGTGATGTTCTGCGTATCGGGCTGGAACAAGGTGTTCACCGACGCCGGACGCGAGCGCATGGTGCATACGCTGGTCGATGCAGGTATCCCGTTTCCCGTGTTCAGTGCGCCGGTGCTCGGCGGCATTGAATGGATCGCAGGTGGACTGCTTGTACTGGGCCTGCTCAGCCGCCCATCGGCACTGCTGCTGGCGGGGATCTGCGCGGTGGCGGCACTGACCGATGGCATCGCGCGTATCCCTGCGGGGCTGAGCGTGCCGGATTGGCTGAGCTGGTTCTTCTACCTGAGCGAAGTGCCGCTGGGCGTGCTGCTGCTATGGGTTGCGGCCGTGGGCAGTGGACGGTTCGCCATCGAAGCGCGCGCGGCGCCCCAGTAGATCCACGCCATGCGTGGATGGGGTGCTTGGGAAAAAGCGGTGCGACCCAAGGTTCGCACCCACCAGGCATCGGTTCTGCACCAACCAGACGGCAGGACGTTACAACCCCTCCGCGCGCAGCCATCGCCACAGCGTGGTGCGTGACACACCCAGCGCCTGCGCCATGCCTTCGCGGTCATTGCGGTGTTCCTGCAGCAGCGCTTGCAGTTGCGCACGCGGCGGGCGCTTGCCGTTGTTTTCCACTGGCAGTGTGGCGGCGCCTTCGTTCACCAACTCCGGCGCCAGCTGCAGCAGGCGCGCTGCATCGATCAGCCCCTCACCCGGCTGCCAGTGGATGCGCAGCCTATCCACCAGATTGCGCAGTTCACGTACGTTGCCTGGCCAGTCGGCAGCGCTGAGCAGGGCCAGTGCTTCTGCATCCAGCGGTGCATCGATGCCGCGCAGTTCGCGGAAGAAGTGCGTGGTCAGCAGCGGGATATCGCCTCGACGTGCACGCAGAGTGGGCAGTGCGATGCGCAGCGCGGCCAGCCGGTAATACAGGTCGCGGCGGAAGCTGCCAGCCGCCGCGCGCTGCTCCAGCGATTGCAGGGTGGCGGCGACCACGCGCAGGTCGACCGGGGTCGGTTCGGTGGCACCCACGCGAAGCACTTCGCGTTCTTCCAGCACCCGCAGCAGGCGGGTCTGCAGCGGCAGCGGCAGTTCACCGATCTCGTCCAGGAACAACGTGCCGCCATCGGCTGCCTCGACCAGGCCGACGCGCCCCCCGCGGCGCGCACCGGTGAAGGCGCCGTCGCTGTAGCCGAACAGCTCCGCTTCCAGCAGTGATTCGCTGATCGCACCGCAGTTCAGCGCAACGAAGCGACCGCGACGACCGCTGGCGGCGTGCAGCTGGCGTGCAACCAGTTCCTTGCCGGTGCCGGTCTCGCCGGTAACCAGCACGGTGCTGTCGTGCGGGGCGTACAGCGCGATCTGTGCGCGCACGTCGGCCATCGCATTGCTGTCGCCGAGCAGGGCATGCGCATCGTTGCGTGCGGCGGTGCGGCGGCGCGGAGCCGGCCGGCTGCCGCCGGAGCGGGCCATGGCCTGGGTCAGCTCCAGCGCATGCTCGAACGCCTGCCGCACCGAATCAGCCGAGTACAGCAGCACGCCGGGCAGTCCGGCCTGTTCGGCATGGTCGATGGCCATGCCGGTGCCGACGATCACTTCGATACCGTTGGCGCGCAGGTCGGCGATGCAGTCGCGGGCATCTTCGCGGGTGACGAAGCGGCGGTGCTCGATGTCCAGGCCGAAGCTCTGCTGGAAGCTGCTGAACACCGGCACGTCGCTGGCATGGGTGACCAGGCCGATGCGTGGGGCGATGCGGCGGGCGCGCGCCAGCGCTTCCATCAGGTCGAAGCCATTGGCATGGATCGGTACCAGCGGCAGGTCCAGGCGACCGCGCAACCAGGCTGCATTGGAGCCGCCGGCAATCACCACGTCGCAGTGCTCGCGGCGCAGGCGCTGGCCGATCACTTCCACGGCCTCCTCGAAGCCCAGGTTGATCTGCTCGATGCGCGCGCGGCGGTCGAATTCGGGAATGACATCGCCCAGCAGGCCAGTCAGGCGCGAAACGCTGACCGTCCAGATCACCGGGCGGCCGGGGTCGGCATCGGCGTGGCGCAGGGGCGAGCGGGGCAGGTACATGCACGGATACCGGGAGGCGATGTTTCATGATACATCTGTTTCAGTGTTTCATATGTTTCAGTGTTGCGGGCCGGTCATCCCCGTGAAATCAACCGCTTGCAGGTTGGCACGGTGTTTGCGCTTACCCCTGTGTCCTTCAACCTGGATCGCCGCATGACCGTTTCGACCCTCTCTTCCGCCGGTGCCCGCTTCCGCGAGGCACTGGCTGCCGAATCGCCGCTGCAGGTGATCGGCGCGATCAACGCCAACCATGCGCTGCTGGCCAAGCGCGCGGGTTTCCGTGCCATCTACCTGTCCGGCGGTGGCGTGGCCGCCGGCTCGTTGGGCCTGCCGGACCTCGGCATCAACACCCTGGAAGACGTGCTGGTGGACGTGCGCCGCATCACCGATGTCTGCGACCTGCCGCTGATGGTCGACATCGACACCGGCTTTGGCCCGAGCGCGTTCAACATCGCGCGCACGGTGAAGTCGCTGATCAAGGCCGGCGCGGCCGCCTGCCATATCGAAGACCAGGTCGGCGCCAAGCGCTGCGGTCATCGCCCGGGCAAGGAGATCGTCTCGCAGGGCGAAATGGTCGACCGCGTGAAGGCCGCTGCCGATGCCAAGACCGATCCGGACTTCTTCCTGATCGCGCGCACCGACGCCATCCAGGTGGACGGCGTGGACAAGGCCATCGAGCGTGCCATCGCCTGCGTCGAAGCCGGTGCCGACGGCATCTTCGCCGAGGCCGCCTATGACCTGGAGACCTACCGCCGCTTCGTCGATGCGGTGAAGGTGCCGGTGCTGGCCAACATCACTGAATTCGGCGCGACCCCGCTGTTCAGCCGCGACGAGCTGGCTTCGGCCGGCGTGGCCATCCAGCTGTTCCCGCTGTCCGCTTTCCGCGCCGCCAACAAGGCCGCCGAGAACGTCTACCAGACGATCCGCCGTGAGGGCCACCAGCGCAACCTGATCGACAGCATGCAGACCCGCGAGGAGCTGTATGACCGTATCGGCTATCACGCCTTCGAGCAGCAGCTCGATGCGCTGTTCGCCGCCAAGAAATAAGCAGTACCCTGCACCATCAAGTTTCGGAGGGAAACATGAACGATACGACCGCAACCCCGACCTTCAAGCCGAAGAAGTCCGTCGCCCTGTCCGGCACCGCTGCCGGCAACACCGCGCTGTGCAGCGTCGGCCGCAGTGGCAACGACCTGCACTACCGTGGCTACGACATCCTGGACCTGGCCAACACCAGCGAGTTCGAGGAAATCGCCTACCTGCTGGTGCATGGCAAGCTGCCGACCCGCGCCGAGCTGGTCTCCTACAAGGCCAAGCTGAAGTCGCTGCGTGGCATTCCGGCCGCGGTGAAGGCCGCGCTGGAAGAACTGCCGCCGTCGGCGCACCCGATGGATGTGATGCGCACCGGCGTGTCCGTGCTCGGCTGCGTGGCGCCGGAGAAGGATGACCACAACCATCCGGGCGCGCGCGACATCGCCGACAAGCTGATGGCCTGCCTCGGTTCGATGCTGCTGTACTGGTACCACTGGAGCCACAACGGCCGCGCGATCGACGTGGAAACCGATGATGACTCCATCGGTGGCCACTTCCTGCACCTGCTGCACGGCGAGAAGCCGCAGGATTCGTGGGTGAAGGCGATGCACACCTCGCTGATCCTGTACGCCGAGCACGAGTTCAACGCTTCGACCTTCGCCTGCCGCGTCATCGCCGGCACCGGCAGCGACATGTACAGCGCGATCTGCGGTGGCATCGGCGCGCTGCGTGGCCCCAAGCACGGCGGCGCCAACGAAGTGGCGTTCGAAGTGCAGAAGCGCTATGACAATCCGGACGAAGCCGAGGAAGACATCAAGGCCCGCGTGGAGCGCAAGGAAGTGGTGATCGGTTTCGGCCACCCGGTCTACACCGTGTCCGATCCGCGCAACAAGGTGATCAAGGACGTCGCCCGCGAACTGTCCGAAGAGCAGTCGAGCATGAAGATGTACGACATCGCCGAGCGCCTGGAAACGGTGATGTGGGACATCAAGAAGATGTTCCCGAACCTGGACTGGTTCAGCGCCGTCAGCTACCACATGATGGGCGTGCCGACCGCGATGTTCACCCCCCTGTTTGTGATCGCCCGCACCGCCGGCTGGAGCGCGCACATCGTCGAACAGCGTATCGACGGCAAGATCATCCGCCCGAGCGCCAACTACATCGGCCCGGAAGATCGCGACTTCGTGGCCATCGACAAGCGTTCCTGATCATCGCCACTGTTGCACTGCTGCATGCATCCGGCCGGCCCCGTGCCGGCCGGATGCCGTCACCGCCGTATTGCCGGCACCCGGCCCGCCACGAGCATTCCGCCAGCCCATGAATACCGATTACCGCAAGTCCCTCCCCGGCGCCTCGCTGGACTATTTCGATGCGCGCGCCGCCGTCGACGCGATCCAGCCCGGCGCCTACGCCACGCTGCCGTACGTGTCGCGCGTGCTGGCCGAGAACCTGGTGCGTCGCTGCGATCCGGCCACGCTGACCGACTCGCTGAAGCAGCTGATCGAGCGCCGTCGCGACCTGGATTTCCCGTGGTTCCCGGCGCGCGTGGTGTGCCATGACATCCTCGGCCAGACCGCGCTGGTGGATCTGGCCGGCCTGCGCGATGCGATCGCCGACAAGGGCGGTGATCCGGCCAAGGTCAACCCGGTGGTGCCGGTGCAGCTGATCGTCGATCACTCGCTGGCAGTGGAGTGCGGTGGTTTCGATCCGCAGGCGTTCGAGAAGAACCGCGCCATCGAGGACCGTCGCAACGAGGACCGCTTCCACTTCATCGACTGGACCAAGCTGGCCTTCGAGAACGTGGACGTGATTCCGCCGGGCAACGGCATCATGCATCAGATCAATCTGGAGAAGATGTCGCCGGTGATCTACGTGCAGGATGGCGTCGCTTTCCCCGATACCTGCGTGGGCACCGACAGCCACACCCCGCATGTGGATGCGCTGGGTGTGATCGCCATCGGCGTGGGCGGCCTGGAAGCAGAGAACGTGATGCTGGGCCGTGCGTCGTGGATGCGCCTGCCGGACATCATCGGTGTCGAGCTGACCGGTCGGCCGCAGCCGGATATCACCGCCACCGACGTGGTGCTGGCCCTGACCGAATTCCTGCGCAAGGAGCGCGTGGTCGGCGCCTGGCTTGAATTCTTCGGCGAAGGTGCCGCTGCACTCACCATCGGTGATCGCGCCACCATCTCCAACATGTGCCCCGAATACGGCGCAACCGCCGCGATGTTCTACATCGACGGCCAGACCATCGACTACCTGCGCCTGACTGGTCGCGAGGAAAAGCAGGTCGCACTGGTTGAAAACTACGCGCGCAGCACCGGCCTGTGGGCCGATGACCTGGCCACTGCGGAGTACGAGCGTGTACTGCACTTCGATCTGTCGACGGTGGTGCGCAACATGGCCGGCCCGAGCAATCCGCATCGCCGCCTGCCGGTATCGGAACTGGTCGAGCGCGGCATCGCCGATGCCGCCAAGCTGGAAGCCGGCAAGGCCGAGCAGGCACAGGGCCTGATGCCGGATGGCGCGGTGATCATCGCTGCCATCACCAGCTGCACCAATACCTCCAACCCGCGCAACGTGATCGCCGCCGGCCTGCTGGCACGCAAGGCCAACGAGCGCGGCCTGCTGCGCAAGCCTTGGGTGAAGTCATCGCTGGCACCCGGTTCCAAGGCAGTGCAGCTGTACCTGGAAGAAGCGGGCCTGCTGCCGGACCTGGAGAAGCTGGGCTTCGGCATCGTTGCCTTCGCCTGCACCACCTGCAATGGCATGAGCGGCGCGCTGGATCCGAAGATCCAGCAGGAAATCATCGACCGTGACCTGTACGCCACGGCGGTACTGTCGGGCAACCGCAACTTCGACGGCCGCATCCATCCATATGCGAAGCAGGCGTTCCTGGCCTCGCCGCCGCTGGTGATCGCCTACGCCATCGCCGGCACCATCCGCTTTGACATCGAGAAGGATGTGCTGGGCGTGGACACCGACGGCAACGAGGTGCGCCTGAAGGACATCTGGCCGAGTGATGCCGAGATCGATGCGGTGGTGAAGGCGGCGGTGAAGCCGGAGCAGTTCCGCAGCGTCTACAACCCGATGTTCAACGTACGCGTCGAACACGGCGCAGCGGTGAGCCCGCTATACGACTGGCGCCCGCAGAGCACCTACATCCGTCGTCCGCCGTACTGGGAAGGTGCACTGGCCGGTGAGCGCTCGCTGGCCGGCATGCGTGCGCTGGCGGTGTTGCCCGACAACATCACCACCGACCACCTGTCGCCGTCCAACGCGATCCTGGCCTCGAGTGCGGCTGGCGAATACCTGGCGAAGATGGGCCTGCCGGAAGAGGACTTCAATTCCTACGCCACCCATCGCGGTGACCACCTGACCGCGCAGCGTGCCACCTTCGCCAACCCGAAGCTGTTCAACGAGATGGTGCGCAATGAAGATGGCAGCGTGAAACAGGGTTCGCTGGCGCGCGTCGAGCCGGAAGGCAAGGTGATGCGCATGTGGGAAGCCATCGAGACCTACATGGAGCGCAAGCAGCCGCTGATCATCATCGCCGGTGCCGACTACGGGCAGGGTTCTTCGCGCGACTGGGCCGCCAAGGGCGTGCGCCTGGCTGGCGTGGAGGCCATCGTTGCCGAAGGCTTCGAGCGCATCCACCGCACCAATCTGATCGGCATGGGCGTGCTGCCGCTGGAGTTCAAGCCGGGCACCACCCGCCTGACCCTGGGCATCGATGGCACCGAAACCTTCGACGTCATCGGTGAACGTACGCCGCGTGCCGAGTTGCGCGTGGTCATCCACCGCCGCGACGGCCAGGACGTGATCGTGCCGGTCACCTGCCGCCTGGACAGTGACGAGGAAGTGGCGATCTACGAGGCCGGCGGCGTTCTGCAGCGCTTCGCGCAGGACTTCCTGGAAGGCGCCAAGGTGGCGTAAGGCAGCGAATAGCTTGCTTGCGTCGAGTTGCCGCCATGCTGGCTTCGGCCCGCATGGCGGTGGTCACGGAGGAGAGGGGCGTAGCCCCATCTGCATGGGAACCGCGTTCTACAACATCGCCGGCATAGTCAATACTGCCTTCATTCTGCTGAGCTTATTGGGCGTGAGCGCGCAATTGCGGTTGGTGCGCCTCCGCCGCGGACGCACGGACGCGACTGACACCGCCACTGCGGTGCTGTCGCTGAACCAGTTTACGGTCAGCTTCCTGGCTTACCTCTCCTTCTTCATCTATGGCTACAGCGTCACACCATTCAATCATTTCATTGTCTGGCCGCGGTTGCTCGCCTCGGTGCTGGTGATGGCCATCCTGGTGGAGATCTGGCGTGACCGCCGGAGCCGCTCCGCGACGACCAGCCTGCTGACAGCCGCGCTGCTGTTGATCTGCGCACTGGCTGGTCTGGCTTGGGGCGATCGTCATGTGGATGAAGGCAGGGTGGTGGCCAGTGCGGTGATCGTGGTCATTACCGCGTTGTTGGCCCAGGGCTACGCTCATCAGATTCTGCTGATTCTGCGCAATGGCCATACCGGTGCGGTGTCGCTGCGGATGAGTCAGCTGATCCTGCTGATGGACCTGTCCACGATTGTGTTTGCCTCCGCCATGGGCCTGCGGCTGGGCTGGCCGTTGCTCCTGCTGGCTGTGGTGAGTGGCAGCACCAAACTGGCCATCCTGTATCTGTTCCGTTGGCAACGCAGTGCGCAGGCTGACAGCCGCCGGCGGCGGCTGGCGTTGCAGTCCTGATGCTCCCTTCTTTTATTCTGTCGAGATGTCCACCATGACGTTCCTCCCGCAACTCCGTATTCCCGCTACCTACATGCGCGGTGGTACCAGCAAGGGCGTGTTCTTCCGCCAGCAGGACCTGCCCGAGGCCGCTCAGGTGCCGGGTGCGCCACGCGACGCGCTGCTGATGCGCGTGATCGGCTCGCCCGACCCGTATGGCAAGCAGACCGACGGCATGGGTGGGGCCACCTCCAGCACCAGCAAGTGCGTGATCATCTCCACCGCCTCGGTGCCGGATCACGACGTGGATTACCTGTATGGCCAGGTGTCGATCGATACCGCATTCGTGGACTGGAGCGGCAACTGCGGCAACCTCAGCACCGCCGTTGGTCCGTTCGCGATCGCCAACGGCCTGATCGATCCGGCCCGCGTGCCGCGCGATGGCCTGTGCACCGTGCGCATCTGGCAGGCCAATATCGGCAAGACCATCATTGCCCATGTGCCGATGCGCGATGGGCAGGTGCAGGAGATCGGCGATTTCGAGCTGGATGGCGTGACATTCCCGGCTGCCGAGATCCAGCTGGAATTCCTCGATCCGTCCGACGATGGTGACGCCGGTGCGATGTTCCCCACCGGCAACTTGATCGATACGCTGGACGTGCCGGGCGTGGGTAGTTTCGAGGTGACGATGATCACCGCCGGCATCCCGACCATCTTCCTCAACGCCGCCGACCTCGGTTACACCGGTACCGAACTGCAGCCGGCGATCAATGAAGACAAAGCGGCGCTGGAACGTTTCGAGAAGATCCGTGCCTACGGCGCGCTGCGCATGGGCTTGATCCAGAAACTGGAAGACGCGGCGACCCGCCAGCACACGCCGAAGGTAGCCTTCGTCGCCCCCGCGCAGGATTACGTGTCGTCCAGCGGCAAGGCGATCCCGGCCGCGGACATCGATCTGCATGCCCGCGCGCTGTCGATGGGCAAGCTGCACCACGCGATGATGGGCACCGCTGCAGTAGCGATCGGTACCGCCGCGGCGATCCCCGGCACGCTGGTCAACCGTGCTGCTGGCGGCGGCGAGCGCGAGGCCGTGACCTTCGGGCATCCGTCGGGCACGTTGCGCGTGGGTGCGCAGGCCGCACTCGTTGACGGCCAGTGGACGGTGTCCAAGGCCATCATGAGCCGCAGCGCCCGCGTGCTGATGGAAGGCAAGGTGCGCGTGCCGGCCGGGTGATGGCCTGGTAGTCGCCAACCTTGGTTGGCATGGCGCCGGCATTGCGCGGGTGGCGCTGCACCTGCTCTGGTAGTCGCCAACCTTGGTTGGCATGGCGCCGGCATCGCGCGGGTAAGGCCCAGCGCCAACCAAGGTTGGCGACTACCGGGTTTGTCGCAGCGTGCAACCCCACGAGGAGACCGAACAATGTCCGACAGCCACACCCCATCCAACGCCCGTGCAGCCTGGGATGCGCTGCTGGTGGACATCGTCGACTACGTGCGCGACACGCGCATCGACTCGCCGCTGGCGTTCCAGACCGCGCATCACTGCCTGCTCGACACGCTTGGCTGCGGGTTGGAGGCGCTGTCCTTCCCCGCCTGCAGCAAGCTGCTGGGCCCGCTGGTGCCGGGTATCAGCGTGGCCAACGGCGCGCGCGTCCCCGGCACCAACTTCGTGCTCGATCCGGTGCAGGCAGCCTTCAACATCGGCGCGATGGTGCGCTGGCTGGATTTCAACGACACCTGGCTGGCCGCAGAGTGGGGCCACCCCTCGGACAACCTCGGTGGCATCCTCGCCGTGGCCGACTGGCTTGGCCGCAACGCGGCCGCGTTGCGACGCCCGCCGCCGACCGTGCACGACGTACTGCTGGCGATGATCAAGGCGCACGAGATCCAGGGCGTGCTGGCGTTACGCAACTCTTTCAACCGGGTCGGCCTGGATCACGTGCTGCTGGTCAAGGTGGCCACCACCGCCGTCGTCGCGCAGATGCTGGGTCTGGACCGCGAGCGCATGCTCAATGCGGTGTCGCTGGCCTGGGTGGATGGACAGGCGCTGCGCACCTACCGGCATGCGCCCAACACCGGTTCGCGCAAAAGCTGGGCAGCCGGTGATGCGACCAGCCGTGGCGTACGCCTGGCGCTGATGGCCGCCACCGGCGAGATGGGCTACCCCAGCGTGCTCAGTGCACCGACCTGGGGCTTCGAAGCGGTATCGATGCATGGCCAGGCGCTGACCCTTGGCCGACCCTTCGGCAGCTACGTGATGGAGAACGTGCTGTTCAAGATCAGTTTCCCGGCCGAATTCCACGGGCAGACGGCGGTGGAGGCGGCGATCATCCTGCACCAGCAGCTGCGCGCGCAGGGGCGAACGGCCGAGGACATCGAGCACATCGCGATCCGTACCCAGGAAGCCTGCATCCGCATCATCGACAAGCAGGGGCCGCTGCACAACCCGGCCGACCGCGATCACTGCGTGCAGTACATGGTGGCCATCGCGCTGCTGCATGGGCGGCTGGTGGCCGAGGATTACGAGGACGACATGGCGGCCGATCCGCGCATCGACGCGCTGCGCGCGAAGATGACCTGCCATGAAGACCCGCAGCTCAGCGCAGACTACCTGGACCCGGACAAGCGCAGCATCGCCAACGGGCTGACGGTGCGCTTCAACGACGGCAGCGCGCTGCCGGAGGTGCTGGTGGAGTACCCGCTGGGCCACGCACGCCGGCGCGCAGAGGGTATCCCGCTGCTGATGGACAAGTTCCGCCGGCACCTGGCGCACCGCTTCCCCACCGCCCAGCAGCAGCGCATCCTGGCCGCCTCGCTGGACCCGGTGGCGCTGGCGGCGATGCCGGTGACCGACTACGTGGACCTGTACCTGCCGGGGTAGGGGGCACTTTGGTAGGTGCCAACCTTGGTTGGCACGCACCCAACGCCAACCAAGGTTGGCGACTACAGGGCTGCTCTGGTCGACGTCGCCCTTGGCGAAGTTTCCCTGGAGATGGTGCGATTACACGTCCGGAAAGGCTGCGCCGGATCAAACGACATACGTGGAAAGGCATCCGTAGTCTGTTCGCACCGAAATGGCGTTTTCTCCCGTCCATGCAATCTTTGCGGTACGGACCACATGATCGACGGGGAAGCGTCGAATTTCTTTCATGCCCGCGAAGTCATAGACGGCAATCTTCCCACGACGCATGACAGCCAGTCGCTTGCCATCGTTGTCCAGTGCAAAGTCAGTTCGCGTCATATCAGCGAACTCTGGCCATCCGGGGCGGGATTCTCCGGTTGCCGTGTCCAAGCACAGCAGGCGCCATTTGCCATACTGTTCCAAGGCCAACAGCCACCGCCCATCCACGCTCCACGCCATCTTGGTGATCATTTCGAAATCGCCTTGATGTTGGCGCACTGTCTTCGCCAGGGCGACATCGATGTACTCGATCTCACCCGGATTGGCACAGCAGGCGAGCGTTGCTGCATCCGGAGAGAGAGCGCCCATCATCTGCGGGGAATGACCTCCTACCATCGCAGCCTTGCGAGGCAAGTGCAGGGTGCGTTTGCCATTCGTGGGCCTCATCACCGTGATCTGCTCACCGGAATGCCACGATACATGTCCGTTGGACGTGGTGAGGAAGGAGGGCGACATGGCTGTTGCTTCACTGATTCGCTGAGGTGGTGTGCCGTCTGTGGACCAAAGATAGATTCCAGAGTCGAACTGGATCAGGAGTTGGTCTTTGTCGATGATAGGTATTGCGGACCAGGCGAGGTCAGTCTTGCTTGGTCGCCAACGTTGGCTGATATCAGCACCTTCGCCAACGAGCAGAAGCACATCGGTTGCTGCACCAAGCGCGTCTTCATCCTGATGTTGATTGGTCGACACCTTTCCATTGCAACCGGCAATCATCAGGGCGCCCGTGTAACCTCCACCAATGTAACGATGCATGCTCGGTTGCCCTGCGCCAGCATCGGGGTTCACCAGTACGAAGCCCTTCTTCAGCCGAGACCACTCCTGTTGAATGGCCCATTTCAGCGCTTCGTCCGGATTGGGAAAGTCTTTCAACTGTGACTTCAGCTTTGCGGGACTTCCGGAAATCACTTCCACGGAGTGGTCCTCCTGTCGGGTCCCCCATACCTTTGCGGTCGTTGGATCCTGAAGTAGTCGTACTCTTGTCATTACGATGGTCACTGCAATACGGGAAGCATTATGTCGATGCTACAGGCATGACCGGAGGCAGGTCGGGAGATGGCCGATTGAGGGGCATATCCGACATGCGGGGCCGGCTTCGGTCTCCTCGATGTACGACGTTGCGTGTCTTGGCGGAACCTGGGACAACGACCGTGACGGATTGACGGATGGCCTTGTGCTCGGGGGGCACGGGAGGTGGGCGGGTCGGACGGCCCCAGTTGCCTTTGCCGGGCGGGCCCGGCCGGGCTTCGGGTCATCGACCCCGCCGGGCATGGCCCGGCGCTACCGTTCCGATGCATTCCTGCCGAATCCGCGTCAACGCCTTGACGCGACGCGCCTATAATGGCCACCTCGATCAAGGAGTGACGACATGAGCGGTCCGGCACGGCGGATGCGGTGGGGATGGACGGCAGCATTGCTGGCAGGAGGGCTGTTGCTGGGTCTGGCCGGTTGCCGCAACGACAGCGGGCAGCTGCCAAAGGCCAGCGGCGAAGCCATCGCCACCAAGGCCGAGCAGGTGAAGGAGTTCACCCTGCTGCGTGCCTACCCGGACCAGAAGAGTGAAGGCCTGTCGCTGGCGCTGGAGTTCTCGCGCCCGCTGGTCGGCACCCAGGACTTCGACAAGCTGGTGCGCTTCGAAGAGAAGGTCGGCAACGATGACAGCAGCTGGACCCTGTCCGATGACGGCCTGACCCTGCGCTATCCCTTCGTCGAAGCCGGCAAGGAATTCAGCCTGGTGGTCTCGCCGGACCTGCTGGCCGCCGATGGCAGCCGCCTGGGCAAGGAACTGAAGCAGAAGGTCTTCAGCGGCGAGCTGAAGCCGGTGGCCGGTTTTGCCTCGCAGGGCAGCGTGCTGCCGGCCAAGGACAGCCGCGGCCTGCCGGTGGTGTCGGTGAACGTGCCGGAAGTCGATGTCGAGTTCCTGCGCGTGCGCGAGAAGGATCTGCCGACCTTCTTCAGCCAGTACCAGCGCGGTGGTCGCCGCGGCAGCTGGGAACTGAGCAGCGACTACGAGCGCAGCCCGATCAACAAGCTGGCCGAACCGGTCTACGTCAACCGCTTCATCCTGGGCGGCAAGCAGAACGAGCGGGTGCTGACCTACCTGCCGACCCAGGACATCAAGGAACTGCAGGAACCGGGGCTGTATTTCGCCCTGCTCAAGCGCACCGGTGATTACGAGGGCGAGTTCGATACCGCGTTCTTCTCGGTCAGCGACATCGGCCTGCACACCCGCGCGTACAAGGACAAGCTGTTCGTCCATACCGCCGCGCTGAAGGACGGTGCATCGCTGAAGGGCATCGACCTGCGCGTGCTCGATGCCAAGGGCGAAGTGGTGCTGAAGGGCAGTACCGACAGCAACGGCAATGCGCTGCTGAACTACACCCTGGATGCCACCCACGTGCTGGTGGCCAGCAGCGGCAAGGACACCAGCTTCCTGCCCTTCAACCAGCCGGCGCTGGACCTGAGCGAGTTCGCCGTGGCCGGCCGTGACAACGCCTGGTTCGATGTCTATGCCTGGTCGGGCCGGGACCTGTACCGGCCGGGCGAGACGGTGCGCCTGTCGGCGCTGCTGCGCGACAACGACGGCAAGCCGATCAAGAGCCAGCCGGTGTTCCTGCGCCTGAAGCAGCCCGATGGCAAGACCTTCCGCGAAACCCGCGTGCAGCCGGGCGAACAGGGCTACATCAACTTCGAGCAGACCATTCCCGCCGAGGCGCCGACCGGGCGCTGGCAGGTGGAGTTCCGCACCGACCCGGCCAGCAAGGAAGCGATCCAGGGCATGACCCTGCGCATCGAAGAGTTCCTGCCGGAGCGCATGAAGCTGGACCTGGACAGCGCGCAGAAGACGCTGAAGCCGGGTGAAGACCTGCGCCTGCAGGCCAACGGTGCCTATCTGTACGGTGCCCCGGCCGACGGCAACCGCTTCACCGCGCGCATGGCGGTGGCCGCCGAGCAGAAGCCGGTGGAGGGCCTGCCGGGCTACTTCTTCGGCGACCCGACCCTGCAGCTGCCGCGCGAAGCCAAGGATGTCATCGACACCACGCTGCCGGCCAATGGCCAGCTGCGCGAAGACGTGTCGTTGCCGGAAGAGGCGACCAAGGCGAAGGCGCCGATCGCGGTGGTGCTGTCCGGCAGCCTGTATGAAACCGGTGGCCGCACGGTCACCCGCACCCTGAAGCGGGTGGTATGGCCGGCCGCCGCACTGGTCGGCGTGCGCCCGTTGTTCAATCCGGACGACGGCGCTGATTCCAACGGCAACGCGCGGTTTGAACTGATGCGCGTGGATGCGGCCGGCAAGCCGCAGCCGGCCAAGGGCCTGAAGATCACCCTGGTGCGCGAGCTGCGCGACTACCACTGGACCTTCAACGACAACCGCTGGGACTACGATTTCACCCGCCGCTTCGAAAACAAGGAAACCCGTACCGTCGATGCCGGCGGCAGCGCGGTGGCCTTCGACTTCCCGGTGGAGTGGGGCGAGTACCGGGTGGACGTGTTCGATCCGTCCACCGGCCTGACCAGCCGTTATCCGTTCCGCGCCGGCTGGAGCTGGGGCGATGACAACCGTGGCCTCGATGCCCGCCCGGACAAGGTCAAGCTGGGCCTGGACAAGACCGGCTACAAGGCCGGCGATACCCTGGAAGTGACGGTGACCCCGCCGCACGCCGGCAAGGGCGTGCTGATGGTCGAGACCGACCGCATGCTGTACGTGCAGGATATCGACGCCAAGCCCGGTGCCACCTACAAGATCCCGGTCACCGCCGATTGGGAGCGCCACGACGTCTACATCACCGCGCTGGTGTTCCGCGGTGGCAGTGCGCCGAGCAAGATCACCCCGGCCCGCGCGGTGGGCGTGGTGCACGTGCCGATGGACCGCAAGGGCCGCACCGTGGCCGTCGGCCTGGCCGCGCCCAAGCAGATGCGACCGGAGCAGGACTTGCCAGTGACGGTCAGCGCACCGCAGCTGGCCGGCAAGGTCGCGCACGTCACGGTGTCGGCCGTGGACGTGGGCATTCTCAACATCACCCGCTTCCCGGTGCCCGATGCCGGCGCGCACTTCTTCGCCCAGCGCCGCCTCGGCATCGATGCCTATGACATCTACAGCCGGGTGATCGAGAGCTTCGACGGCGGCAGCGGCAAGCTGAAGTTCGGCGGCGACATGGCGCTGCAGGCGTTGCCGCAGGCCAAGCGGCCGACCGCGCGCGTGCAGACCGTGGACCTGTTCTCCGGCCCGGTGCAGCTCGATGCCAAGGGCATTGCCCGCATCCGCCTGAAAGTGCCGGATTTCAATGGCACCCTGCGGGTGTCGGCGCTGGTCTACAGCGATGACCAGTACGGCAAGCGCGATGTGGAAACCGTGGTGCGCGCACCGATCCTGGCCGAGGCCAGCATGCCGCGCGTGCTCGCCCCGGGCGACCGCAGCACGGTGACGCTGGACGTGCAGAACTTCACCGGCAAGCCCGGTCAGTTCAACGTGCGCGTGGACAGCGAAGGCCCGCTCAGCCTGGGCGAAGGCACGCGCAGCGTGCAGCTCAATGCCGATGCCAAGACCACGTTGAGCTTCCCGTTGTCGGCGCGCGAGGGCCACAGCGTGGCCAAGGTGCGCGTGCGTGTGGATGGCAACGGCTTCAAGGCCGACCGCCGCTACGATCTGCCGGTACGTGCGGCGTGGCCGCAGGTACTGCGCTCGCAGGTGCGCACGCTCGATCCGCTGGCGGCGGTGAGCCTGGATGGCAGCCTGATGGATGGGCTGATGTCCGAATCGGTCAATGCCCGCCTGCTGGTCAGCCCGCTGCCGCCGATCCCGTTCGCCAGCGCGCTGCAGGGCGCGCTGAACTACCCGTACGGCTGTGCCGAACAGACCACCAGCAAGGGCTACGCCGCGCTGATCCTGGACCAGGCCACGTCGTCCATGCTCGGCGCTGACGGCCTGGATGCGAAGACCCGTCGCGAGCGCATGGAAGGTGCGTTCGGTCGCCTGGCATCGATGCAGGTGGCCAACGGCAACTTCTCGATGTGGGGTGACGACGGCTACGTGAACCCGTGGCTGACCCCGTACATCGCCGAGTTCCTGCTCGATGCCAAGGACGGTGGCTTCGCGGTGCCGGACAACGTGCTGCAGAAGGCGCTGAACCGCCTGAGCGAAGACCTGCTGTCCGGTGGCAACCAGTTCTACGGCCAGGAAAAACGCGAAAGCCTGAAGTTCGCCAACCAGGCGTACTCGGGTTACGTGCTGGCCCGCGTCAACCGCGCGCCGCTGGGTACCCTGCGCACGCTGTACGACAACGAACGCAGCAAGGCCGTGGGTGGCCTGTCGCTGGTGCACCTGGGCGTGGCGCTGTCGCTGCAGGGCGATGCCAAGCGCGGCCAGGCGGCCCTTGCGGCGGGCTTTGCCAAGTCCAGCAGCGAGCGCCCGTCCTACTTCGGCGACTACGGCAGTGCCGTTCGTGATGATGCGCTGATGATCGCGCTGACCCACGAAAACAAGCTGGCCAAGCCGGCATGGGATGCACGCGCGGTTGATCTTGGCCGTGGCCTGGATGCGCGCCGCAACAGTGGCTGGATGTGGCTGAGCACGCAGGAACAGGTGGCCATCGCCCGCCTCGGCAAGGCACTGGCCGCCAACCAGAAGGCGCTGGTGGCCGGTGAGCTGGTGATCGGTGGCAACAGCGAGGCCATCGGCGAACGCAAGCTGTTTGGCCGCAACTTCGATGCAGGGCAGCTGGCCGCGGGCGTGCGCTTCACCCCGCAGGGACAGCCGCCGATGTTCGCCAGCATCGACGTGGCCGGCATTCCGCGCAGTGCGCCGGCGCCGGACAACAGCGTGATCGGCGTGGAGCGAAGCTACTTCGGCACCGATGGCAAGCCGTGGTCGCCGCGTCCGCTGAAGGAGGGCGAAGCGCTGATCGTGCGCGTCACCATCACCGCCGACAGCGAGATGCCCGATGCGCTGCTGACCGACCTGCTGCCGGCGGGCCTGGAGATCGAGAACCTCAACCTGGGCGATGCCAAGCAGTGGGCCGATGTGGTGGTCGATGGCATCACCATCAGCGACCGCAGCGAAGCGGCCGATACCAAGCACGAGGAGTTCCGCGATGACCGCTACGTGGCGGCGCTGAAGCTCTCGCGTGGCAGCAAGGCCAACGTGTTCTACCTGGTGCGTGCGGTCACTCCGGGTACCTACACGGTGCCGCCGTCGCTGGTGGAGGACATGTACCGGCCGCAGCTGCGTGGCGTCGGCCGCAGCAACCCGACCACGTTGACGGTGGTACAGCCGTGACCGTGCGGACGGGCCGCGACGGCGCGGCCCGTCCCACTGGATGCCGTGGATGAAGGTGGGATTGCTGAAAACGCGGCTGCCGCGCCTGCGGCAGCGGCTGCAACCGCTGTGGCCGTGGCTGCGCTGGGGCACGACGGCGTTGCTGGTGCTGCTGCTGGTACTGGATTTCGCCTTCCCTCCGCCGCTACCTCGGCAACGCGACACCAGCACGCTGGTGGTCGCCGCTGACGGCAGCCCGATGCGGGCGTTCGCCGATGCCGAGGGCGTGTGGCGCTATCCGGCGTCGGTCGACAGCGTGTCGCCGCTGTACCTGCAGGCGCTGCTGACCTACGAGGATCGCTGGTTCTGGCAGCACCCGGGCATCAATCCGCTGGCGATCCTGCGTGCCGGTGGGCAGCTGCTGCGAGGTGGCCGCATCGTCTCCGGAGGCTCGACCCTGACCATGCAGGTGGCGCGCATTCTCGATCCGCATACGCGCACGCCCTGGGGCAAGCTGAAGCAGATGCTGCGTGCGGTGCAGCTTGAGGTGCACCTATCCAAGCGCGAGATCCTCGCGTTGTATCTGGAGCGCGCGCCCTACGGTGGCACCATCGAAGGCGTGGAGGCGGCCAGCTGGGCCTACCTCGGTAAGCCGGCCGCGCAGCTTTCGCATGCCGAGGCCGCGTTGCTGGCGGTGCTGCCACAGGCACCCAGCCGTTTGCGCCCGGATCGTCATCCCGAAGCCGCGCAGAAGGCTCGCGACAAGGTACTGGCGCGCATGGCCGAGCTCGGCGCATGGACGCCGGAGGAAGTGGAAGATGCGCGCATCGAGAACGTGGTCGCACGCTCGCTGCGTCCACCACTGCACGCGGCACTGCTGGCCCAGCGCCTGCACTCGGCGCATCCAGGGCAGGCGCGGATCCAGAGCAGCATCGACATCGGCCTGCAGCGCACCCTTGAAGAGCGCGTGGCCAGCTATTTCTCCACGCTGCCCGAGCGCACGTCAGCCGCACTGCTGGTGGTCGACAACCAGACCCTGCAGGCGCGTGCGTATGTCGGCACGCTGTCTTTCGGTGATCGGCAACGGCTGGGCCACGTGGACATGGTGCAGGCCTGGCGCTCGCCGGGCTCCACGCTGAAGCCGTTTCTGTATGCGATGGCACTCGATGATGGCCTGATCCATTCCGAGAGCTTGCTGGTGGATGCGCCGCAGAGCTTCGGCAGCTATCGGCCGGGCAACTTCGACATGGCCTTCAACGGGCCGGTCAGTGCTGCCAGTGCGCTGCGCCTGTCGCTGAACGTGCCGTCGGTCGACCTGCTGCAGCGGGTAGGTGCGGCACGCTTCGCCGCGCGCCTGTCGCACGCCGGTATCCAGTTGCGCTTCCCGCCGGGCAGTTCGCCCAACCTGTCGCTGATCCTCGGCGGCACCGGCGCGCGGCTGGAAGACCTGGTCGGTGCGTTCGCTGCGCTCAACCGCAACGGCATTGCCGGCCGCGTGCGCTACACCGATGACGAACCGATGATCGAGCGGCGGCTGGCTTCGCCCGGTGCCAGCTGGATCGTGCGCGAGATGCTGGAATCGAATCCGCGCCCGGGGTACGGCGTTGGCACGTTCGACGTTGGCGGGCGGCCGCGCGTGGCCTGGAAGACCGGAACCAGCTATGGCTACCGCGATGCGTGGGCGATCGGCAGTACCCGCCACTACACCGTGGGCGTGTGGGTGGGGCGCCCCGATGGCACGCCGTTGCCGGGGCAGTACGGCGCGGTCACCGCCTTGCCGTTGATGTTCGAGGTGGTCGACAGCCTGCCGCGCCAGCGCGGCGATGCGGCGGCCGCGCCGATGCCGGCCAGCGTGACCCAGGCAGACATCTGCTGGCCAACCGGGGAACTGGCCGAAGGGTTGCCAGCGGCACTCTGCCAGCGACGCCTGTCGGCCTATCTGCTGGACGGTGCGGCACCGCCGACGTTCCCCGAACGCGAGGCACGGCGATGGCAGCCTGGCCGCCAACGCTACCTGGCTGACGCGCGCACCGGACTGCGCGTATCGGCTGACTGCAGCGCGCCGCATGAGGAAGTCGCGCGGGAAATCGCGCGATGGCCGGCGCTGTTGTCACCCTGGCTGCCCAAGGCCACCCGCGATGCCTCACAGCTTCCCGCACTATCGCCGGACTGTCGCGATGATGGCCGCGAGGCCAGTGTGGCCCTGCATATCGATGGCCTCAACGAAGGCGCGACGCTGGCGCGTGCACCCAATGCCGAACACGGCGTACGCCTGCAGCTGCGCGCATTGGGCAGCGAACAGGCCGTGGACTGGCTGCTGGATGGTCGATGGATCGCGCAGACGCGCGGTGCGCAGCTGATGCAGCGCGAGTTCTCCGATCCGGGGGCGCATACGTTGACCGCGCTGGCTGCTGACGGCGCCTGGACGCAGGTACGGTTCAACGTGCTGCGGTAGCGCCGGGCCATGCCCGGCGGATGTCACGTGATCGGGCACCAACCCGCCGGGCATGGCCCGGTGGTACCGGTCCACCATGACCCGGTAGTTGCCCACCCTGGTTGGCACGCGCAGACGCCGCCGACCAAGGTGGGCATCTACCAGGGCGTTAGCCGGGCATGGCCCGGTGGTACCGGTCCACCATGACCCGGTAGATGCCAACCTTGGTTGGCACGCGCAGAAGCCGCCCACCAAGGTGGGCGACTACCAGGCGTTCGCTGGCACGGCCCGGCGCTATTCCCCGATCCACCCATCGAGCAGGTCGGCGAACTCGTCGGCGTGCTCCTCCTCCTGCGCCAGGATCTCCTCCAGGATGCGCTTGGTGGTGGTATCGCTGTCGCCGATGAAGTTGATCATCTCGCGGTAGCTGTCGATGGCGATGCGCTCGGCCACCAGATTCTCGCGGACCATGTCGCGCAGGTCGCTGCCTTCCTTGTATTCGGCGTGCGAGCGTGCGGTCAGCGTGTCCGGATTGAGGTCAGGCTCGCCGCCGAGCTGGACGATGCGTTCGGCCAGCTTGCCGGCGTGTGCCTGCTCCTGCTGCGCGTGCTCGAGGAACTCGCCCTTGACCGCATCGGCCAGCATGCCTTTGGCCATGAAGTAGTGTCGGTAGTAGCGCAGCACGCATACATATTCGGTGGCCAGCGCGTCGTTGAGCAGCTTGATCACCACCTTGCGGTCGGCGCTGTAGCTGTCGGTGATCGCTCCGTCCTCGATGTTCTTCCGTGCCCGCTCGCGCAGGGTCTGGCGATCGCTGATGCCAGCGACCTTGGCGGAAGGGGAGGTGTTGCTGGCTTTGGCTGGCTTGTTGGACATGGCTGGCCGGTTTCCTCTGCAGTCAGGGTTTCAGGTGGGCAGGTGATCCAGGACGTAGTCGGCTGACGACACCTCGAACTGGCCGGGCTCCTCGATCCAGGCCGCGCGCACCGTGCCGTCCACCACGTACAGGGCAAAGCGACGCGAACGCGTGCCCATGCCGGATGAACTTGCATCCAGCTCCAGGCCAAGTGCACGGGTCAGTTCGGCATTGCCGTCGGACAACATCAGCAGACCGTCGGGTACGTGCTGGTCGGTGGCCCAGGCCTTCATCACGAACGGGTCGTTGACCGCCACGCAGTAGACATCGATGCCGCGATGGCGGAACGCCTCGAACTTTTCCACGTACCCGGGCAGGTGGCGGGCCGAGCAGGTGGGGGTGAACGCACCGGGCACGGCGAACAGCACCACCTTGCGCCCGTCGAACAGGGCGTGGGTATCGAGGGTCTCGATGCCTTCGCGGATGCGCTTGAGGGTGACTTCCGGAATACGGTCGCCGACATGGATGGTCATGGGAACTCCTTGCTGGGTGAGGGTAGGGGCCAGGAGGGGACGGACGCGTCAAGACATTGGAAAACCCATGTATACACCCCATCTCCGTCGTCCGCGGCGGGCGGTCAGCCACAGCATGGCGCCGGGCGATGGCAGGCGCATTGCGCTGGATCAGTCGGCCTCACCGTTGCCGCACGACCGGCGGCGTAGCATCGCCGGCGCGTAGAATGAACCCGGGGCGGCGCCCACCGGCGCGGCCGAAGCGAATCGAGGTAGCTGGATGGAATTCAAGGATTATTACGCCACCCTGGGGGTGGAACCGAGCGCGGGCGAGGCGGAGATCAAGACCGCCTATCGCCGGCTGGCACGCAAGTACCACCCGGACGTCAGCAAGGAGGCCGGGGCCGAGGACAAGTTCAAGGCCATCAACGAGGCCTACGAGGCGTTGCGCGATCCCGAGAAGCGCGCGGCCTATGACCAGTTGCGTGCGCAGGGCTATCGTCCGGGCGAGGAATTCAACGTGCCGCCGAACTACGGCGGTGGCGGTTTCAATTTCGAGGAAGTGTTCGGCGGCGGTGGCCCCAACGGTGGTTTCAGCGACTTCTTCGAGAGCCTGTTCGCGCGCCAGCGCGGCGGCCAGGGTGCAGGCCCGGGCCCGGGCTTCAGCAGCCATGGCCATGCGCCCAACCGCGATACCCGGGCCAAGCTGTCGGTACCGCTGGAGGCGGCCTACAGCGGCGACAGCCTGCGCATCACCGTCAACGGCAAGCAGCTGGACGTGCGCGTGCCCAAGGGCATCCGTCCCGGGCAGGTGATCCGCCTGGCCGGGCAGGGCAATCACGGCGGCAACCTGCTGCTGGAAGTGGAGTACGCCGCGCATCCGCAGTTCGAGGTCGACGGCCGCAACATCCTGTACACGCTGCCGGTCACCCCGTGGCAGGCCGCGTTGGGCACCAGCATCAGCGTGCCGACCCTGGGCGGCGCGGTGGAACTGAAGATTCCGGCCGATTCCGACGCCGGTCGCAAGCTGCGGCTGCGTGGGCGCGGCCTGCCGGGCAGCCCGGAGGGCGACCAGATCGTCGAGCTGGAGATTGTCGCCCCGGCGGCGACGGACGACGCGCAGAAGAAGGCCTATCGGAATCTGGCCAAGGCGTTTGGCGAAACGATCTGAAATTCGCTTCGGTGGGTGCGGACCTCGGTCCCCACGCCTTGCGGTAGTGCCGGCCGCTGGCCGGCAGAGGCGTGCCAACCAAGGTTGGCATCTACCGGAGCGGTGGGTCAGCCTTGACCGGCACCTGTTGCGGTAGTGCCGGCCGCTGGCCGGCAGAGGTGTGCCAACCAAGGTTGGCACCTACCAGAGCAAAGGCGTGCCAACCAAGGTTGGCATCTACCGGAGCGGTGGGTCAGCCTTGACCGGCGAACACCCGCTCCAGCACTTCGGACAGTTCGTCTTCCGAGAACGGCTTGGTGATGTAGGCCTTGGCGCCCTGGCGCATGCCCCACATGCGGTCGGTGTCCTGGTCCTTGGTGGTCACCAGGATCACCGGAATATGCCGGGTCGCCTCATCGCGGGCGAGCGTGCGGGTCGCCTGGAAGCCATTGAGGTTGGGCATCACCACGTCCATCAGCACCAGGTCGGGCAGCTCGGCCTTGGCGGTCTCCACCCCGGCCGCACCATCGGTGGCGGTCAGGATCTGGTGCCCGAGCTTCTCGACGATGCGCTGTATCCCCAACAGCTGCGACGGTGAGTCGTCGACGATCAGAATGCGTGCCATGTTGTTCCCCATGTGATGCCGGAAGTGTAGTGCCGGCATCCTGTTGGCGGGAGGGCGACAGCTGCCGTCCGTCGCCTGCCTGCGACGTTCAGTCGATCCGCACCACCGTGCGGCCAAGCGAGCCGCCCGCCAGCATGCGATCGAACACCGCAGGCAGACCGTCCAGACCGACTTCGGCGGTGCAGATGCGATCCAGGTGCTGTGGTTTCCACGCGTCACCCAAGCGTGCCCACACTTCTTCGCGCAGCGCGCGCGGGGCATTGGCCGACGAAACGCCGAGCAGCGAGACACCGCGCAGGATGAAGGGCATTACGGTCATGTCCAGCGTCGGGCTGGCGGCCAGTCCCGCACTGACCACGCTGCCGTAAGGCACGGTCTGGGCCAGCAGACTGGCCAGCATCGGCCCGCCGGCGTTGTCCAGGCCACCGCCGAAACGTGCCGACTGCAGCGGACCGGTGTCGGCAAGGGCATCACGCGGCAGCACCTCGGCAGCACCGATACCGCGCAGGAAGTCGCTCTGTTCCGGTTTGCCGCTGATCGCGTGCACGGCATAGCCGGCGCGGCTGAAGATGTCCACGGCCAGAGCCCCGACCCCACCGCTGGCGCCGGTAACCGCCAGTGGCCCAAGCGCGGGCGTCTGCCGGTTGTCCTGCAGGCGCAGCAGCGCCAGCGCGGCGGTGAAGCCGGCGGTGCCCAGTACCATCGCCTCGCGTGGGCTCAAGCCCGCCGGCTGGGCGATGACCGCGCTCGATTCCAGTCGCACGTACTGGCTGTAGCCGCCATCACGGGTTTCGCTGAGGCCACAGCCGGTGGCCAGTACCGCATCGCCCTCGCGCCAGGCCGGATCGGTGGAGGCGACCACCGTGCCGGCCACGTCGATCCCGCCCACCAGCGGGAAGCGGCGCAGGATGCGGCCTTTGCCGGTGCCGGCCAGGGCATCCTTGTAGTTGACCGAGGACCAGTGGGCGCGGATCAGCACCTGGCCGGGGTTGAGGTCGTCCAGACGCAGCGGGACCAGGCCGCTGCGGTAGCCGGCGTCGTCTTTTTCGATGCGGAAGGCGGTGAACGGGGTGGTGGGGGGCATCGGCGTTGCCTGACTTCGAGGAAAACGCCACCTTACCCGCTCCGGCCCCTTTCAATCCTGCCGGTCCGCCCCATCTTGTATGATCGGTAGTGGTTAACGGCTGGCGTTGCGGGAAGGGCCCGCGTCGCAGCCCACATCTTGATGGAGCGTGCATGGCCTGGAATACACCCGGCGGCAACAAGGGCGGACAAGGCCCCGAGGACAATCGACGCGGGCCGTTCGGGTCGCGCGGCGGTGGCAATGGTGGCGGCTGGGGCGGATTGCCCGGACCGCTGAAGGACCTGTTCGACGGCGGCATCCTGCGTTGGGTGGTGGCGGCAGTGGTCCTGCTGGTGCTGTTCTCCAGCTTCCAGCTGATCGGCGAACAGCAGCGTGGCGTGGTGCTGCGCTTCGGCCAGTTCTCGCGCGTCCTGACCCCCGGCCCGAACTTCAAGTTGCCCTGGCCGATCGAATCGGTCACCAAGGTCAACGCCACCGAGATCAAGACCTTCTCGATCCAGGTGCCGGTGCTGACCCGCGATGAGAACATCGTCAATGTCTCGTTGAACGTCCAGTACCGCATCGATGACCCGCAGCAGTATCTGTTCGGCACCGTTGATGCCAACCAGGTGCTGGAACAGTCGGCGCAGAGCGCGGTGCGCGAGGAAGTCGGTCGCGCCGACCTCAACGCCGTATTGAACAACCGTGGCCCGCTGGCCGTGGCCGCCGAAGAGCGCCTGCAGACATTGCTGCGTGCCTTCAAGACCGGTCTGACCGTGACCGGCCTGACCCTGCAGGACGCCCGTCCGCCGGAGGAGGTCAAGCCGGCCTTCGACGAGGTCAACGGTGCCCAGCAGGTCAAGGAGCGCCTGATCAACGAAGCCCAGGCCTATGCGGCCAAGGTCGTGCCTGAAGCGCGCGGCCAGGCCTCGCGTGCCCGTACCACCGCCGAGGGCTACAAGCAGGCCGTGGTGTCCAAGGCCGAGGGTGATGGTCAGCGCTTCAGCCTGCTGCAGGCCCAGTACAAGGACGCACCGGAAGTCACCCGCAAGCGCCTGTGGCTGGAAACGGTGCAGCAGGTGCTGAGCGAGAACCGCAAGGTCATTGGTGGCGATGGCCGCCAGCTGATCTACGTGCCGATGACCGGTGATACCCGTGCCAGCACCTCGGCACCGGCGCCGGTTCCGAACCCCGATGTGGTGATGCCGTCGCTGCCGGGTACCACCGCAGTGGAAGCTTCCCGTGATCCGGGCCGGCCGGTGGGCCGCCCGACCGGGCGTTCGAGCGGCCGTGAGGAGGGCAGCCGATGAGAAATTCAATCTGGATCGCCGTTGTCGTAGCGGTGCTGCTGGGCCTGCTCGGCTCGGTGTACGTGGTCCGTGAGGACCAGACCGCCATGGTCCTGAACCTGGGCAAGGTGGTGCGTTCGGACATCAAGCCGGGCCTGCACTTCAAGCTGCCGGTGGTGGAAACGGTGCGGGTGTTCGACCGCCGCTTCCAGGTGCTGGACACCGCGCCCGCCCGTTACTTCACGGCCGAGCAGAAGGACGTCAGCGTCGACTTCTTCGCCATCGGTTACATCTCCAACGTGGGTGATTACTTCCGTGCCACCGGTGGCGATCCGCGTATCGCCAACGCCCGCCTGGCACCGATCATCACCGACTCGCTGCGTAACCAGATCAACTCGCGCACCCTGCAGCAGCTGGTCTCCGGCGACCGCAGCGAGCTGATCGCCGAGCAGCTGAAGGGCATCAACGAAGCCGTTGCCGGGCTGGGCATGCAGATGATCGACCTGCGCATCAAGCAGGTGGACCTGCCCACCGACAGCCAGGTGATCAATGACGTGTACGAGCGCATGCGCGCCCAGCGCAAGCAGGAAGCCGCCAAGCTGCGCGCCGAAGGCGAGGAGCAGTCGCTGACCATCCGCGCCCAGGCCGACCGTGACAGCACCGTGCTGATCGCAGAAGCCGAACGCGATGCCCAGCGCCTGCGTGGTGAAGGCGATGCCGAGGCCGCACGCATCTACGGCAAGGCCGGTTCGGCTGACCCGTCGTTCTACGCGTTCTACCGCAGCCTCGAGGCCTACCGCGGCTCGATGACCGACGGCAACGGCGTGATCGTGCTGGACAAGAACGACCCGTTCCTGCAGTACCTCAAGAACGATCGCTGAGTCCGCACGGCAGTACCTCACGGGGCCCGGCCATACGCCGGGCCTCGTGCTTTTCCGGAGTTCCCCCATGAAAGATCTGTTCGCCGCCGTCTGTCTGGTCGCGGTGCTGGAAGGCCTGTTGCTGTTCGTGGCCCCCGTGGCCTGGAAGCGCATGGCCGAACGCCTGCTGGACCTGCCCAGCCCGGCCCTGCGCAGCTTCGGTGGCCTGGTCCTGCTGGCCGGGTTGAGCCTGCTGTGGTGGGTACGGCATTAGAAGGGTGGTGCCGGCCGCTGGCCGGCAACCTGGGACTGCCGGCCAGCGGCCGGCACTACCGGGGCGGGGTGGCTGACCGGCTGGTGAAGCCGCCCGTCGGAAAGGTGGCACCGGACCCCGGAAACCCGGATAATGCACAAAAGCCGGACGGGCCTCCCCGTTCGGCTTTTTCCGTGTCTGGGCCTTCCATCGCCGGCCGCTCCCCGTTTGGAGCCGCCACCCAAGCGCTGGCCAGCCCCGCTGCGGTTTACCCGTCCGCGGCCCCGATGGCCGCAACAAATAGAGGAACCCGTCATGGGTCAGTCTGTCGTAGTGCTTGGTGCCCAGTGGGGCGATGAAGGCAAGGGCAAGATCGTCGATCTGCTCACTGAGGAAATCGGCGCCGTCGTGCGCTTCCAGGGCGGCCACAATGCCGGCCACACCCTGGTCATCAACGGCAAGAAGACCGTCCTGCACCTGATCCCGTCGGGCATCCTGCGTGACGATGCGCTGTGCCTGATCGGCAACGGCGTGGTGATCTCGCCGGCCGCGCTGCAGAAGGAAATCGCCGAGCTGGAAACCTCCGGTGTGGAAGTGCGTTCGCGCCTGAAGATCTCCCCGGCCGCGCCGCTGATCATGCCGTACCACATCGCCCTGGACCAAGCGCGCGAACGCGCTGCCGGCGGCAAGGCGATCGGCACCACCGGTCGTGGCATCGGCCCGGCCTACGAAGACAAGGTGGCGCGTCGCGGCATCCGCATCGCCGACCTGCATTATCCGAAGCAGCTGGAAGAACTCCTGCGCACCGCGCTGGATTACCACAACTTCGTGCTGACCAAGTACCTGAACACCGACGCGGTCGATTTCCAGAAGACCTTCGACGAGGCGCTGGCCTTCGGCGAGTACGTGCAGCCGATGAAGTCGGACGTTGCCGGCATCCTGCATGACCTGCGCAAGCAGGGTAAGCGCGTGCTGTTCGAAGGTGCGCAGGGCGCGCTGCTGGACATCGACCACGGTACCTACCCGTACGTCACCAGCTCCAACACCACCGTCGGTGGTGCGCTGGCCGGTGCCGGCGTCGGCGCCGATGCGATCGACTACGTGCTGGGCATTGCCAAGGCCTACGCGACCCGCGTTGGCGGCGGCCCGTTCCCGACCGAGCTGGACGATGAAATCGGCCAGGGCATCCGCGACCGCGGCGCCGAATACGGTGCCTCGACCGGCCGCCCGCGTCGCTGCGGCTGGATGGACATCGTCGCGCTGAAGCGCGCCGTGGCCATCAATGGCATCAGCGGCCTGTGCATCACCAAGCTGGACGTGCTGGACGGCATGGAAAAGCTGAAGGTCTGCATCGCCTACGAATACAACGGCAAGCGTACCGAGTACGCGCCGCTGGACGCGCAGGGCTGGGAAGAGTGCACCCCGGTGTACCTGGAGTTCCCGGGCTGGACCGAAAACACCCACGGCATCACCAACTGGGACGACCTGCCGCCGGCCGCACGCGCCTACCTGCGTTCGCTGGAAGAGCTGGCCGGCTGCCCGATCAGCATCGTCTCCACCGGCCCGGACCGCGACCACACCATGGTCCTGCAGGATCCGTTCGCCTGAGCGATGCGGCGATGCCAGACGCTGCCTGGCAACGCTGCCGCACCGGTAGCGCCGGGCCATGCCCGGCGTCGCTGAAAGAAGAAGCCCCGCGAAAGCGGGGCTTTTTCGTTAGTGTGTACGCAATGCCAGCAGGGAAGCGGATCGATGACCGGCGATGTCAGCGCGAAAGAGACGCGGGTGCTGCGGATCACCCTGTGGGTGTTCTGGGGCCTGTGGGCAGTCGCCTGTGTGGTGTTGGCGGTGGGCGCCGTGGCCAACCACCTGGCGTCACGCACGCAGACCCTGCCGCTGGTGCTGAGCCCCGGTGCGAGCGCGGAGATCACGGTCTACCGCTTCATTGATGATCGTCTGCGGTTGCGGCTGCGTTACCCGCCCAACGCCGCCGACCCAACCCTCGACCCCGACGTGCTGATGCGTGTCGACACCCCCAACGAGCATGCGGACTTCCGTGCGGGCGTGCGTTCTGGCCCAGCCGGAACGGATGTTGTGCGCAGGCTGGAAACCGTTGAAACGGCTGTTTTTACCGCCGCGTACTTCGGCTATGGCCGCGGTGATTCATTGCCCCGTGGCCGCTCCTGGCTGCGGGTGACCGTGCTGGAAGTGGAGCCGGCGCTGGCCGGCAGGCCGGCAACGATCGAAGTGCAGCCGCCGTTGGATCTTCTGAAACTGACCGACCTCGATTACCTCTGGCTGTGGCCGTTCTTCTTCCGGAAACTGGCAGCGCTGCTGCTGCTGGTTCCAGGCATCGCACTGGTGATCTTCACCATCGCGCTGCGCAGGCAGCGTCCACGCACTGCCTAGCCGCCACGACCAGACCGTGCGGGTTGCGACTTAATCCCCTCCGTCCCCTTTTTTCAGCAATGGATAGGGATTGATCGACTCGCCCTTCCACCATTGCTTCTCCGGGCCCAGCACGTGCACTTCGAAATGCAGGTGCGGGGCTTCGGGGTTGGCGTTGCCGGTGCTGCCGACGTAGCCGATCACGTCGCCGCGCTTGATGGTCTGCTTCTCCGCCAGGCCGTCGGCGTAGCGCTGCAGGTGTGCGTAGTAGTAGCACCAGCGGCCGCTGGGTTCGAACTGGTAGACGGTCAGGCCGCCGCGCTCGCTGTCGAACAGCTTCTCGACATGGCCATCGGCCACCGCCAGTACCGGTGTGCCGGCAGCAGCCATGATGTCGATCGCATCGTGCACGCGGCCTTCGCTGCGTGCGTCGGTGAAGGTGTCCTGCAGTTGCGAGGGCGTGATGCCCTGTACCGGCAGCAGCAGGCCGGAGGGTGTGTCGCCCGTTGCTGCTGGGGCGGGCGCAGCGATTGCCGTTGTCGCCTGCTCCACGGGTACGGCACGGGCGCTGTCGGCTGCAGCGGAGGTCTGCGCCACTGCAAGGGGGCGGGCACCCGTGTCATCGGACGGCTCGCCATCACGCTGCAGCCACCATCCGGCTGCCACGCCCATCACCAGCCCCAGTACGATCAGTTGCGCTAGTCGCATCCGCTCACTCCTGCATGACGACCGGTACCGACGTATCCACGGCTGCAGCCACGCGCAGCGCATCCCAGTTGGTCATGCGCACGCAGCCGTGCGATTCGGTCTTGCCGACATGGCCGGGCACCGGCGTACCGTGCAGGCCGTAATGGGGTTTGGACAGGTCGATCCAGACCCGGCCGACCGGATTGTTCGGGCCGGGCGGAATCGTGGCCTTGCGATCGCCCTTCCTGGCATCCCAGAACAGCTTCGGGTTGTAGTGGAATGGCGGATCCGGGTAGACGCCGAGGATCTTCCACTCTCCGATCGGCAGCGGGTCGTGCTCGCTGCCCGACGATACCGGTACCTGCGCGATCACCTTGCCCTGCGCGTCCAGCAGCTGCAGGGTGGAGTCGGATTTGTCGACCACCAGTTTGGCGGCCTTGGGCAATGCAGCGGGCGCAATGTTGGGCACCTGGATGCGGCTGCCGGCTTTGCTCAGATCCACACCGGGATTGAGCGCCTTCAGCAGCTCCGGTGCGGCATGGAAGCGCTCGCCCAGCGATTCCTCCACGCTGCTGAAGCCCAGTGCCTTCAGCTTGGCCTGGTCGGCGGGCTTTTTGGGAACCGCAACGAACGGACCGGCCACGTCCTCTGTGGTCAGCGTGTAGCTGGCAAGGGGGCCGACCGAGTCGGCCTGCAGGGCCTTCCAGGTGGCGTCGTCCAGTTCGCCGCTGACCGTCAGCCCGTGCGCTGCCTGGAAGCCGGACACCGCGCGGCGTTGATTGCTGCCCACTTCGCCATCGATCTCGCCCGGAGAAAAATTGGCGCGGTCCAGAAGTACCTGGGCGTGCAGGGGCGAGTGCGCCGCCGTGTCAGGGCCGGCCTTTTCGGCGATGGGTGCTGGCAGGCCGGCGGGCGGGGGCGTCTGCGCAAAGGCGGGCGACATCAGCAGCGACAGGGCGAGCAGGGCGGGGCGGCATACGGGCATGGGCATCTCCAGGCAGATCACGCCTCCACCCTGCCCGTAGACGCTGCGCAGCCGCCGTGAAAGAAAACTGATGCCAGCATGAGCGGTGGGGCCGCGCCGCCGGGCCATCCTCCCGCGGCAGAAGCGGGAGGCCGGGTCTCACCAAGGTGAACGGCTTCCGACGCAGTAGAGCGGGAGGCGATCAAGATTCCCGGCTGGCGGGCCGATATGGGCGCATCCCCCCCGTTTTGGATTCACCCCATGAACTACTTGAGGAACGTCAGGGTCGCCTGGCGTCTTGGGCTTGGCTTTGGCCTGTTGTTGCTGCTGGTTGCCGCCGTGGTCGCTACCGGTGCCACCGCCACGATGGTGCAGAAGCGCGCGATGGAGCAGGTGGTCGAGGTTGGCGTAGCCAAGGTGCGGCTGCTGTCGGAGATGCTCGATGCCAACAACCAGATGATGGTCGTGCGCCGCGAGATGCTGATCCGCCAGGGCGAAGACCGTGCCAACGACGAGCAGCGCATCGCCGCTCTGGTCAAGCGCTACGAGGCCAGTTGGACGGCCTACCAGGCCCTGCCCGGCGATGCCGAAGGCAAGGTGATCGGCGAGACCATCGCCGCCAAGCGCGCGATCGCCCGTCCGCTCAACAAGCAGACCAGCGAACTGATGGAACAGGGCGATTTCCCCGGCGCCGTGGCGCTGACCCTGGGCCCGGTGCAGGAAGCGGCCAATGGCTGGAACAAGGCACTGGCCGATGGCGTGGCCTATGAAGAAAAGGAAAGCCGCGAGGCCGCTGCCGAGGCGATCCGCCTGGGCGAGCGCAGCCTGCTGCAGCTGCTGGTGCTGGGTGGCGTGGCGCTGCTGGCAGGCATCGCCGCATCGGTGCTGATCGGTCGCAGCATGACCGGCCCGCTGGCGCGTGCAGTGCAGCTGGCCGAGCGCCTGTCCAAGGGTGAACTGGACCAGGAATTCCGCCTGGGTGGCCGTGACGAGCTGACCCAGCTCGGCGAGGCCATGGCCAGCGTGCGCCAGAGCGTGCAGGCCGCCATCGGCGCGCAGCTGCAGATGGCCGAGCAGCATGAAGCCGGCGCGATCCGTTACCGGATGGACGCCAGCGCGTTCCCCGGCGACTTCGGTCGCATGGTGCAGGCTACCAACCACCTGGTCGAATCACACGTGCAGGTGCAGCTGCTGATGGCCGAGGTGATGCAGCGCTATGCCATCGGCGACCTCAGCCGCGATCTGCCCGAGTACCCGGGTGAGAAGGGCACGCTGACCCGCACCCTGGCGGCGGTGAAGCAGAGCCTGATGGCGATCAACGCGCAGATCGATGAACTGGCCCGTGCCGCGCGCGCTGGCGATTTCAGCGTGCGTGGCGACGCTGCGGCATTCCAGTACCAGTTCCAGGCGATGGTGAACCACCTCAACGGCATGATGGCCAGTTCGCAGGCCAGCATCGCCGATGTCTCCGACGTGCTGCGGGCCATCTCGCATGGCAACCTCACCGCGCGCATGGAGGGCGAGTACGAGGGCGTGTTCGCGCGCATGCGTGACGATGCCAATGCCACCACCACGCAGCTGACCGGTATCGTGCGGGGTATCCAGGTGGCCGCCGACAGCATCAACAACGCGGCACAGGAACTGGCGGCCGGCAACAACGATCTGTCGCGCCGTACCGAACAACAGGCCGCGAATCTGGAAGAGGCTGCCGCCTCGATGGAAGAGCTGACCTCGACCGTGCGCCAGAACGCCGAGCTGGCACGCCAGGCCGACAGCGAAGCGCATGCGGCCGGCGTTGCCGTGCGCGAGACCGAGCAGGCCATGGCGCAGATGGCCACGGTGATGGGCGAGATCGACCAGTCTTCGGCGCGCATTTCGGAAATCTCCACGGTGATCGATGGCATCGCCTTCCAGACCAACATCCTGGCGCTGAACGCTGCAGTGGAAGCGGCGCGTGCCGGCGAACAGGGCCGCGGCTTTGCGGTGGTGGCCAGCGAAGTGCGTACGCTGGCACAGCGTGCCGGTGTCGCTGCCAAGGAGATCAAGGAGTTGATCGAGGACGCCGCTGCCAAGGTGCAGAGTGGTCTGGCCGTGACCGTGGAATCGGAAGCCGCCATTGCCCGCGTGGCCCAGGCGAGCTCGCGTACCACCCAGCTGATGAGCGACATCGCCGCCGCCAGCAAGGAACAGGCGGCCGGCATCGAGCAGGTCAACCAGGTGGTGGTGCAGATGGACCAGGTAACCCAGCAGAACGCCGCGCTGGTGGAAGAGGCGACCGCTGCCAGCCGCGCGCTGGAAGAGCAGGCGCATGCGCTGACCACGTCGGTGTCGGTGTTCCAGCTGGAGCAGGGAGCGCGCATGCCCATCGTGCCTGCACGCGCGGCGTAAGCCAACGGCAGCGCGATGTTGGATGGCGCCCTGCATGCGATGACCCGCATGCAGGGCGTCGATGCACGCAACGGTTGAGTTCCGCTAGCGCCCGCGTGCCGAGCGTTCGATCAACCAACCGGCCGCGTACAGCAACAGCAGGGTTGGCGGAACCAGCACCGCATACGCGGTCGACCAGGGCATGCCGTACAACAGGCTGCCTGCGCCGATGGCATCAAGCGCGGCGGACTGCAGGGTGATGGGGAGTGCCATCAGGATGTAGGTACCCTTCGGGTCGGCGTCTGTCTGCGCGCCGTGGACCAGCCACGCGGTCAACAGCAGGTAGACCACGCACAGCGCAAGGCCTGTCCAGCTCAGCAGTCGTCGCATCTTCATCTGCAGGCCTCCTGTCAACGGACGTCGAAGCGGGCCTGCAGGGGCAGGCTTACATTCCGCAACAGATCCCTGACCACCACCTGCGCGGTCCACGTGCCCTTCGGGTCACTTGCCTCGGCGACGAACTTCAGCTGCACACTGGTCATGTACAGCAGGGTTGGCGGGCCGGGCAGGGCGGCAGTGAAGCAGGGAACATCGCGTTCGTCGACACTGGTACTGCCGTCCGGGCGAAGCATGCGCAGATCGCAGTGCACCTTGGGTACGCGGTTCTCATCCAGTTGCGGGTTGGACAGGAATGTCAGCAGGAACAATTCTCCGCCCAGGTGGACTTCGCTGGCCTCGGTAAAGCTGGGAGTGCTCTCCGGTGGAGTTTCCCACTTGGCCCGCCAGTCGGCGTCGGAGGTGACCAGCAGGGATGCCGCAAAGCCATCGCTGGATTTCATGGCATCGGTCTGCGGCACCGCCTTGCCGTCGCCATTTATCCAGCCATCGCTGGCAAAGGTGGTCAGTGGCAGCATCAGGGCCATCATGGCCAGTGCGTAGGTCCCTCGCATCAACGCTCTCCTTGGTAGCCGCATCCTGCGGCGGAGCCGGCAGTATCGCGCAACCTTGGCCGGCACAGCAGAGGGAGAGCCAGGAAGAGGTTCCTTCGCCTGCCGATCCGGGCGATGCTTGCCAGCAAAGGAGCTGGCATGGGAACGGGACGTGAGGAAAAAACAGGGCTGTGATGCCGCGTCGGCCGCGCCGCTGCACGTACTGATGCTGCCAGGCCTGGATGGCACCGGCAGCATGTCGACCCCGTTACTGTCCGCACTGCAGGCTCATGGGCTGACGACGCAGGCGATCGCGCTGCCTGCGCAGGGCGGGCAGGATTACGCCACGCTTGCCAGATGGCTGTGGCCGCAGCTGCCCCGCCACCCCTTCATCCTGCTTGCCGAGTCCTTCTCGGGGCCGTTGGCGGTCGAGCTGGCCGCGCGCCAGCCCGCAGCGCTGCGCGGACTGATGCTGGCCGCGACCTTTGCGCGCCGGCCCGTGCCATTGCCGGCGGCCGGCGCGGCACTGCTGTCACCGGCCTGGCCGGTGCCTCCCGTGGCGATGCTGGCGCGCCTGCTGCTGGGGCGGTGGCGCACCGGCGAGCACATGTCGATGCTGCGCGCTGCGTTGGCTCAGGTTCCAGCGACCACGTTGCGGCAGCGCGCCGCAGCGACCCTGCGGGTGGACGTACGCGCATTGATGCCGCAGATCGGGGTGCCGACGCTGTGCCTGCAGGCGGGTCATGACCGGCTGCTGTGGCCACCGAGCGTAGCCGAGCTGCAGACCCTGCTGCCGGACGCGCGGCACGTGGCCCTGGACGGGCCGCATCTGCTGCTACAGGCCTGTGCCGAACCGGCCGCCGCGGTGGTGGCCGGTTGGGTGAGGGCGCTGCCCGCTACCGGCTAACTGCCGGCGCGGGTGCGTGCGGCCTTCTTCGCCGCGGTCCTGCGTACCGCCTTTTTTGCTGCACGGGTCTTCGCGGCCTTCTTCGCTGCGGTGCTGCGTGAGGCGCTCTTCTGCGTTGCCTTCCCGGCGGCTGCCTTCTTTGCAGGGACCTTCGCAGGGGCCTTCTTCACCGCCTTCTTTGCAGCAGTCTTCCTGGTGGCGGCCTTCTTCGCAGGCATCTTCTTCGCAGCGGTCTTCTTCGCCACCTTCTTTGCAGTCGCCTTGCTTGCGGAAGCCTTCTTCGCCGTTGTCTTTCTGGCCACCTTCTTCGTTGCCTTGCGCGCGCTGCCGCTGCGCTTGCCACCACCATCCTGCTTGTTCACGGTGGCCCAGGCGATGCGCTCGGCGGTGCCTTCACTGGCACCGCGTTCGCGCTGACTCTCTTCGATATGCTCGGCCTGGTGCTTCTGCTTGTCGGTATAGGCGGATTTGTCACCACGGGGCATGGGGATTCTCCTGTTGGATGGTCAGGCCAGCAGGCGCAGCTTCGGCTCGCGTGCCCACTGGCGGGTGGCGGCAGCGTCGAGGAAGGCCTTGCTGTCTTCGGCCTCCACGGTGCCGGCATCGTTGCCGACGCGCGCTGCCTTCAACAGGGCCTGTGCGCCTTCGTCACTGGCGATGGCTTTCAGGTGCGCCCAGGCATCGCTGACAAAGCCCACGGCTGCCGCTTCCTTGGCCAAGGCCTTGCCGGCGTCGGCACTCAGCACGACCGCCACTGCGTCGAACACCACCGACGGGGTACCGGCCAGCTGTCCATCGGCGGCCTGCGTTTTGCCGTCGCTGAGCGTGGCACCGCCAATTTTCGGCGCGACCAGCTTGACGCTGGCGCCGGCCTTTTCGGCGGCCTTGCGCAGAGTGGCGATCACCCGTGCGTCGGAGCCCTCGTCGAACAGGATGCCGATGCAGCGCCCCTGCAGCAGGGGCTTGTTGCGGCCGATCACGCGGACCTCGGGTGCGGCGGGCAGGTCCTGTGCAGGGGTTGCCGTCGGTGCCGGGGCGGGCAGGGTGCCTAGGGCCAGCCCGTCGGCCACGCGCTTGGCCAGGCCTTCGTCGATGTTGCGCAGATGACTGACGGTGCGCACGCGCACCTTCTCCGTTTCCACCTTCGACAGCTCGAACACCAGCGCCGAGGCCAGGTGCGCCTGTTCCGGTTTTTCCAGGCTGCGGAAGAACATCCGCGCCTGGCTGTAGTGGTCGGCAAAGCTCTCCGCGCGGGTGCGGCCCTTGCGCCCATCATCGGCGCTGGCGTGGCTGCGGAAACCGGCGGGCGTCTCGCGCGGGCTGTCTTCCTGCAGCGAACTGGGGTCGTAGGCCACGCGCCCCTTCGGCACCTGCATCTGCATGTGGCCATCGCGCTGATGGTTGGCGAACGGGCACTTCGGTGCGTTGATCGGAATCTGGTTGAAGTTCGGTCCGCCCAGGCGGATCAGCTGGGTATCCAGATAGGAGAACAGCCGCCCCTGCAGCAGCGGGTCATTGCTGAAATCGATGCCCGGCGGCACGTTGGCCGGGCAGAAGGCGACCTGCTCGGTCTCGGCGAAGAAATTGTCCGGCCAGCGGTCCAGCACCATGCGTCCGATCACCTGCAGCGGCACCAGCGACTCGGGGATGATCTTGGTCGGGTCCAGGTGGTCGAACGGGAAGCCATCGGCCTGTTCTTCGGTGAACAGCTGCACGGCCAGCTCCCACTCGGGGAAGTCGCCGCGCTGGATCGCCTCGAACAGGTCGCGGCGGTGGAAATCGTTGTCGGCGGCCTGCAGCTTCAGCGCCTCGTCCCAGACGGTGGACTGCAGCCCCAGCTTCGGCCGCCAGTGGAACTTGACGAAGGTGGAATTCCCTTCCTCATCCAGCAGGCGGAAGCTGTGGATGCCGAAGCCTTCGATGGTGCGCAGCGAGCGCGGAATCGTGCGGTCGCTCATCGCCCACATGATCATGTGCATCGATTCGGGCATCAGCGAGACGAAATCCCAGAACGTGTCGTGTGCGCTGGCCGCCTGCGGGAAGGCGCGGTCCGGTTCCATCTTCACCGCATGGATCAGGTCGGGGAACTTGATCGCGTCCTGGATGAAGAACACCGGAATGTTGTTGCCGACCAGGTCCCAGTTGCCTTCCCTGGTGTAGAACTTCACCGCGAAGCCGCGCACGTCGCGCGGGGTGTCGACCGAGCCGGCGCCGCCGGCAACCGTGGAGAAGCGGGTGAACACCGGCGTCTTCACCCCGACCTCGGTGAGGATCTTCGCCCGGGTCACCTTGCCCAGCGAGCGGGTCAGTTCGAAGAAGCCGTGGGCGGCCGAACCGCGTGCATGGACGATGCGCTCGGGAATACGCTCGTGGTCGAAGTGGGTGATCTTCTCGCGCAGCAGGAAGTCTTCCAGCAGGGTGGGTCCACGCGGTCCCTGGCGCAGGGAGTTCTGGTTGTCTGCAACCGGAATGCCCTGGTTGCTGGTCAGTACCGGATGGGCGCCTCCTGCGAGCTGATGCAGTTCATCGCCCTGGCCGCGGCTGTCACGGTCGGCGGAGGTGGTGGCGGGAGCGCGCTTGCCGGTCGGCTTGCTGGCGGCCATGGAGGATCTCCTGGAGCGGGTAGGGGGCAGACTCCAGACAGTGGCGCCGCCGGCGTTAATGCACGGTCCCGTGGGAGTGAACGCGCAGACAAATCGGCGGCTCGGGTATGCTTGCCGCATGCGAGTCGAACCCGCCGACATCGAAGCCCTGTTCGACGCCATTCCGGACGTGCTGTTCTTCATGAAGGACCGCCAGGGCCGCTACACCTACGTCAACCAGACCATGCTGCGACGGCTGGGCCTGCGTGCGCGCAAGGACGTGATCGGACGCACCGCGGCCGAGATCTACCCCACCGGCCTGAGTGCGGACTATGTCGACCAGGACGCACGCGTGCTGTCCGGCGAGGTGATCGAGAACCTGATGGAGCTGCACCTGTTCGCCAACCGCGAACCGGGCTGGTGCCTGACCTGCAAACGCCCGCTGCTGGTGGACGGGCAGGTCGAGGGGCTGATCGGCATTTCCCGCGACCTCGGCCAGAAGGACAGCCTGGGGACCCAGTACGAGCAGCTCCGTCTGGCCTTGGCCCACCTCAATACGCACTACGCCGAGAACGTGCGGATGCAGACGCTGCTGGACATCACCGGGTTCTCGTTGTCCAAGCTGGAGCGCAGCTTCCGCAAGGTGTTCCAGATGACGCCGCAGCAGGTGCTGACCCGGCTGCGGATCCAGATGGCCATGCACCTGCTGCATGGCAACGAGAGCATTGCCTGCATCGGCCAGGCCTGCGGTTTCAGCGACCAGAGCGCGTTCACCCGCAAGTTCAAGGCTGAAACCGGTTTCTCCCCGCGCGCCTACCGCGCCCGTATCGGCGGCAATGTCGGCGAGCCGGTACCGGCCTGAGTTTCCTGCTGCGCTGTGCCTATCCCCGCGGCGGCTGGACACGGTAAGGTGTCGCCCTTGTAGCCGCCGCCAGCCCTGCCGATGCCCGCCACCCCCGATACGACCGCTTCGCCCTCCCGCCTCGGCCATTCGCTCAAGCCACGCCAGCTGATCATGATGGGGCTGGGCAGCGCCATCGGCGCGGGCCTATTCCTCGGCTCCGGCGTGGGCGTGCAGGCGGCCGGCCCGGCGGTGCTGGTGTCCTACCTGGTGGCCGGTGCGCTGGTGATCATCGTGATGAACGCGCTGGGCGAAATGGCCGCGGCCAAGCCGACCAGCGGTGCGTTCTCGGTGTATGCGGCCGATGCCATGGGCGCCACCGCCGGTGCCACCGTGGGCTGGCTGTGGTGGGTGCAGCTGGTCATCGTGATCGCCGCCGAGGCGGTGGGTGCGGCCGGATTGCTGGCCACGGTCTGGCCGGTGGTGCCGGTACCGATGGCGGCATTGGCCTTCATGCTGTTCTTCACCGCGATCAACCTGCTCGGGGTGAAGAACTTCGGCGAGTTCGAATTCTGGTTCGCCATCCTCAAGGTGGCGGCGATCCTGGCCTTCATCGCCGTGGGTGTGGCGCTGCTGATGGGCTGGCTGCCGCAGGTGGCCTCGCCGGGCCTGAGCAACTTCACCGAGCATGGTGGCTTCGCACCGAAGGGCCTGGCCGGCATCGGCGCGGCGCTGCTGGTGGTGGTGTTCGCCTTCGGTGGCACCGAAATCGTGGCCGTCGCTGCGGCGGAGACCGAAGACCCCGAGCGCAGCATCGCCCGTGCCATCCGCACCGTGGCCTGGCGCATCCTGGTGTTCTACATCGGTTCGCTGAGCGTGATCATCGCTGTGGTGCCGTGGACCAGCGAAGCGCTGAAGTCGCCGTTTGCCGCGGTTCTCGATGTCGCCAATATTCCGGGCGCGGCCACCGCCATCACCCTGATCGCGGTGATCGCCCTGCTGTCAGCGCTCAATGCCAACCTCTACGGCGCCTCGCGCATGATGTATTCGCTGGCGCAACGCCGCGAAGCACCGGCCGTGCTGGGCTGGACCGATCCGCGCCAGGTGCCGGTGATCGCGGTGCTGGCCAGCGTCCTGTTCGGCTTTGCTGCCACCATCATGGAACTGCTGTTCCCGGACAAGGTGTTGCCGGTGCTGCTGAACATCGTCGGCTCCACCTGCCTGCTGGTGTGGACGTTGTCGCTGGTCTCGCAGCTGGTGCTGCGCCGTCGCGCCGACCGCCTGGGCACGCGCCTGCCGTTCCGCATGGCAGGCTTCCCGTGGCTGACCGTCTGTGCGCTGGCGATCCTGGCGCTGATCTTCGGCCTGCTGCTGAGTGAAGCGCATACGCGCCTGCAGTTCCTGTCGATGGTGGCGCTGACGGCGACCATCGCGGCCAGCAGCGCCATCGCCCGGCGCATGCGCGAGGCGTGATGGGGCCGCCGGGCATGGCCCGGCGCTACCGATACGCCGCGCCCACATTCCGCGTGCCATCCTGATCGGGTGGGCCATCACCGGCCCGACGAACGGGAGCACCGCATGCTGCGCAGCCGTCCCTTCCTGATGTTCACCGGCCAGGCCGAAGCGGCGCTGGCCCTGTACGCCGAAGCCTTCGCCGAATTCCGCCTGCTGGCCCTGCAGCGCCACCCGGACGGGGCGGGCGCTGGCGTGCCCGGGCAGGTCCGCCAGGCCATTTTCCTGCTCGGCGGCACCCACTACCTGTGCTTTGACAGCCTGGATGTGCACGACTTCACCTTCACGCCCTCGATGTCGCTGTTCGTCGAGTGTTCCGGCGCCGAATCATTCGAGCGTGCCGCGCGCGTGCTGGGTGACGGCGGGCACTGGCTGATGCCGGTGGGCGAGCAGGATTTCAGCAGCCGCTACGGCTGGGTGCAGGACCGCTTCGGCGTGTCGTGGCAGTTGAGCCTGGGGCAGATGCCCGACCCGTGACGCGTTCTGCCGCTGCGCTCGCCGCGCATGGCCCGGCGCTACCGGAAAACAAGAACGGCCCGCTTGCGCGGGCCGTTCTCATTTCCGATGCCCCGATGGCTTACGCCTCGACTTCATCATCCTTGTAGGCATCGACCGGGATGCAGGCACACATCACGTTCTTGTCGCCGTACACGTTGTCGACGCGGGCTACCGGCGGCCAGTACTTCTGCAGCTTCAGGCTCGGCAGCGGGAAGGCGGCCAGCTCGCGCGGGTAGGCGTGGGTCCACTCGCTGGCGGTCACGGCCGTGGCCGTGTGCGGGGCGTTCTTCAGCGGGTTGTCCTCGCGGTCCAGGCGGCCGTCTTCGATCGCGGTGATCTCTTCGCGGATCTGGATCATCGCGTCGATGAAGCGGTCCAGCTCGTGCAGCGATTCGCTTTCGGTCGGTTCGACCATCAGCGTGCCGGCCACCGGGAAGCTCAGGGTCGGGGCATGGAAGCCGAAGTCGATCAGGCGCTTGGCCACGTCTTCGGCACCGATGCCGCTGGTCTTCTCCAGCGGACGCACGTCCAGGATGCACTCGTGCGCGACCAGGCCGTTGCGACCGGTGTACAGGGTCTTGAAGTGCGGGGCCAGACGCTTGGCGATGTAGTTGGCGTTGAGCTGGGCAACCTGGGTGGCCTTGCGCAGGCCTTCGGTGCCCATCATCGCGATGTACATCCAGCTGATCGGCAGGATCGAGGCGCTGCCGAAGCTGGCGGCGCTGACCATGCCGACCGGACCGTTGTCACCCAGCTTGCCCGGCAGGAACGGGGCAAGGTGCGACTTGACCGCACACGGGCCAACGCCCGGGCCGCCGCCGCCGTGCGGGATGCAGAAGGTCTTGTGCAGGTTCAGGTGCGAAACGTCCGAACCCCACTTGCCCGGCTTGGCCACGCCGACCAGGGCGTTCATGTTGGCACCGTCGGTGTACACCTGGCCGCCATGCTTGTGGATGATCTCGCAGATCTCCACCACCTCTTCCTCGAACACGCCGTGCGTGGACGGGTAGGTCATCATGATCGCGGCCAGGCGGTCGCTGTACTTCTCGGCGTTGAGGCGGATGTCTTCAACGTCGACGTTGCCGTTGGCATCGGTCTTGGTGACCACGACCTTCATGCCGCACATCTGCGCCGAGGCCGGGTTGGTGCCATGCGCCGAATCCGGGATCAGGCAGATGTCACGGTGATCTTCGCCACGCGAGCGGTGGTAGGCGCGGATCGCCAGCAGGCCGGCGTACTCGCCCTGCGCACCGGAGTTCGGCTGCAGGCTGACGGCGTCGTAGCCGGTGCACTCGACCAGCATCGCTTCCAGCGAATCGATCAGTTCCTTGTAGCCCAGCGCCTGCTCGGCCGGCACCAGCGGGTGGATCTGCGAGAACTCCGGCCAGGTCACCGGAATCATTTCGGCGGTGGCGTTGAGCTTCATGGTGCACGAGCCCAGCGGGATCATCGTGCGGTCCATCGCCAGGTCCTTGTCGGCCAGCGAACGCAGGTAGCGCAGCAGTTCGTGCTCGCTGTGGTGGGTGTTGAACACCGGGTGGGTCAGGAACGCGGACTGGCGCAGCAGGCCGGCCGGCAGCGCATCGGCGGTGCTGGCATCGAGCGCGTCCACATCAACGGTGGCACCGAACAGCGCGCCTACGGCGACGATGTCGGCGCGGGTGGCGGTCTCGTCCAGGCTGATGCCGACCGAACTGCTGTCGATCGCACGCAGGTTGTAGCCGGCGGCACGGGCCTTGGCATGGATCGCGTCGGCGTCGACACCGGTGACGTGCAGCGTGTCGAAGAAGTCGGCACCGACCTGCACACCGGCAGTGCGCAGCGCGCTGGCCAGGATAGCGGCCAGGCGATGGGTGCGGCGGGCGATGCGGGTCAGGCCTTCCGGGCCGTGGTAGACGGCATACATCGAGGCCATCACCGCCAGCAGCACCTGTGCGGTGCAGATGTTGGAGGTGGCCTTCTCGCGGCGGATGTGCTGTTCGCGGGTCTGCAGGGTCAGGCGGTAGGCCGGGTTGCCCTGTGCGTCGATCGAGACGCCGATCAGGCGGCCCGGCATCGAACGCTTGTAGGCGTCACGGCAGGCCATGAACGCAGCATGCGGGCCACCGAAGCCGAACGGCACGCCGAAACGCTGGCTGTTGCCGACCACGATGTCCGCACCCCATTCGCCCGGGGCGGCCAGCAGGGTCAGTGCCAGCAGGTCGGTGGCCACAGCCACCAGGCCGCCGCGCGCGTGCACGGCATCGACCAGCGCCTTGTAGTCGCCCACCTGGCCGAAGGTGTCCGGGTACTGCAGCAGCAGGCCGAAGGCTTCCGCTTCCAGCGCTTCGGCCGGGGTGCCCACGCGCAGCACGATGCCCATGGGCTCGGCGCGGGTGCGCAGCAGTTCCAGCGTCTGCGGGTGCACGGCGTCGTGCACGAAGAAGGTGTCCGACTTCGACTTGGCCGAGCGCTTGGCCAGGGTCATCGCTTCAGCGGCGGCCGTGGCTTCGTCCAGCAGCGAGGCGTTGGCGATTTCCATGCCGGTCAGGTCGGCGCACAGGGTCTGGAAGTTGATCAGCGCTTCCATGCGGCCCTGCGAGATTTCCGCCTGGTACGGGGTGTAGGCGGTGTACCAGGCCGGGTTTTCCAGGATGTTGCGCAGGATCACGTTCGGCGTGTGGGTACCGTAGTAGCCCTGGCCGATGAAGCTGCGCAGCACGGTGTTCTTGTCGGCGATCGCGCGGATCTTCGCCAGCGCCTGCACTTCGGTGATCGACTCCGGCAGCGCCAGCGGTGCCGGCGACTTGATCTTGGCCGGCACGATGGCATCGGTCATCGCATCCAGCGATGCGTGGCCGATGACGCCGAGCATCTGCGCGATCTCGGCATCGTTGGGGCCGATGTGGCGCTCGACGAACGCCGAATGGTGCTCGAGCTCACGCAGGGAAGGGGTGTTCTGGGACATGGCGAAGGATCCGTCAGGAAAGGGCACACGCACGGGCACAAGCCGCCGGTCGGCGGTCTGCGGGCGCCCCTCTGTCCTTTTGCCTGAGAGTTTAAAAGCGCGGAAAACCGCAGCTTCGTGCCCCTTCGGCGCCGGATCGAACCGGTCTCTCCAGAGTTCTGTTACGGGTGGTATCGGGCCTGAGCGATTACGGGCGTTGCGCCTTCGGCAGCGGTGAACTGCTTCTCCCACCGTGTTGCCCGCCGATTATAGCTCGTTGCCGGCGCCTGACGGTGGCCCGGGCTGGCCTCACGCGGCTGAATGGCCGATGGCCCGGGCGTGCGTTCTGTGCATCCGTGCATGGCATCACGCGCATTCCCCACCTATGATGGTGGGATTCTCGTATTCATCTGGCGCCGTCCCTGCTGCAGGGGATCGGCGCCCGCCGTGCGTGTCACGCATGGCCCTGCCGGACGCTTGCCCGATGACCGCCGCCGTTGCTCCTTCCACCCGCCGCATGGCCCTGTTGCTCGCTGGCCTGGCCATGTTCGGTCCGTTCTCGATCGACACCATCTTTCCCGCGTTTCCGCAGCTGGCCCAGCGCCTGGCGGTGGACGAAGTGGCGGTGCAGCAGACCATCAGCGTCTACCTGCTGTTCTACGGCCTGATGAGCCTGGCCCATGGCCCGCTGTCCGATGCGTGGGGACGCAAGCGGGTGATCCTCGGCGGCCTGGTGATCTTCGTCGGCGCCTCGGTGGGCTGTGCGTTGTCTACCGACCTGACCACGCTGCTGGCGTTCCGCGCACTGCAGGGCCTGTCCGCCGGCGTGGGCATGATCGTCGGCCGCGCGGTGATCCGCGATCTGTACCACGGCCACGACGCGCAGCGGCTGATGAGCCAGGTGTCGATGTTGTTCGGTATCGCCCCGGCCATCGCGCCGATCATCGGTGGCTGGATCCTGCTCAGCGGTGCCGGCTGGCCGCTGATCTTCTGGTTCCTGGTGGTATTCGCGCTGGTGCTGCTGGCGGCCACCGCGCGCTTCCTGCCGGAAACCCATCCGGTGGAGGCGCGGATCGCCCTGTCGCCACGCACGTTGCTGCGCGATTACGTGCGCATCGGCTTCAACCCGCGGTTCCTGCGCCTGGCCCTGGCCGGCAGCATCGGGTTCGGCGGCATCTTCCTGTACATCTCCTCGGCGCCGGCCATCGTGATGCAGCACCTGCATCTGGGTGAAGGTGGCTTTGCGTGGTTGTTCATTCCCACCATCGGCGGCATGACCACCGGTTCGTTCCTGTCCGGGCGCATGGCCGGGCACAGCACACCGACCCGGCAGGTCGCGCTCGGTTTCACCCTGTGTGCGGTCTCTGCCGCGTTGAACATCGGCTACGTCACCCTGGCGCCGCAGTTCGCGCTGCCGTGGGCGGTGATGCCGATCTTCCTTGGTGGCATGGGCATGGCGCTGATCTTCCCGATCCTGGCGCTGGCGGTGCTGGACATGTATCCGCTGCAGCGCGGCCTGGCGTCGTCGCTGCAGGCGTTCGTGCAGCTGATGATCAGCACCGTGGTGGCCGGCGTGGTATCGCCGCTGCTGCACAACAACCCGCTGCACCTGGCACTGGGACAGGCGGGCTTCTTCGCGGCCGGCTTCGTGTTCTGGTACTGGGAGCACCAGCGCGAGCGCGCATCAGAGGCAGCCAGCACGGCGCATTGAGCGTCGTGCAGGGGTAGGGCGCGTCATCACGCGCGGATCCGTTGCGGCGGTGCGGGCAGGGATTAGGCTGGAGTTTCCAGCGAGCCGGTTCGTGGGTGCACGACAGCCAGCCATTCCGATGTCGTCGCATGAGGTACCCGCATGGCTGCGCAGCAGACCTACCGCCTGTTCGAGGTGGCGCTGAAGGAGCGCCGCGTTCTTTCTCCTTCTTTGAACCGCATGGTGTTCACCGGCGCCGACGTGGCGCACATGAAGACCGAAGGCCCGGACCAGCGTATCAAGGTGTTTTTCCCCTTGCCCGGCCAGGACGCGCCGGACGTGCCCAGCGGCGAAGACTGGTATGCCCGTTACCTGGCACTGCCCGATGAGGCGCGGCCGCCAATGCGCACCTTTACCCTCCGCCAGCTGCGTGCCGGCGAGTGCGAGGTCGACGTCGACTTCGTGCTGCATGGCCAGACCGGACCGGCCTCGCGCTGGGCCACGCATGCACGGCCGGGCGACCGCGTGGTGCTGCTGGCCCCCGATGCCGACTGTGCGGACAGCAGCGAGGGCTGGGAATGGAAGCCGCCAGCCGGGGTAGGCCAGGTGCTGCTGGTGGCCGATGAGACCGCATTGCCGGCGGTGGCCGGCATCCTCGAGGAACTGGCCGGGCTGGCCGATCCGCCGCGCACGCTGGCCCTGCTGGAGATCGCCCAGGCCGGTGATGCTGTGCCATTGAAGGCACCGGCCACGGCCGAACTGGTGTGGTTGCCACGTGGGCAGCAGGCCCATGGGCAGCGGTTGCTGCAGGCAGTACAGGCGCGGCTGGCGGCGGCCGCGACCGTTGCCGAGGCTGCCGAGCTGGACGACATCGACGTTGATGCGCAGATCCTGTGGGAGCAGGCTGACGCCAGCGCGGACGGCGCGCTGTATGCCTGGGTAGCGGGCGAGGCCGGCGCGGTGATGGCGATCCGCCGGCATCTGCTGAAGGACTGCGGCCTGGATCGCCGCGCGATCACCTTCATGGGGTACTGGCGGCAGGGGCGGGTACTGGACTGAGCCGCTACCGCACCGGCGTGAACCGGCATGCAGGGGGTGTGGGTTATCCTTGCGCCCCCGCAATGCAAGCCCCACTGATGTCGACCTCTTCCAAATCCCGCCGCGACCAGCGCCGTCGCCAGGAACAGCAGGCTGCCAACAAGGCCGCCGCCACCGCCTCGCCCGTCGAGCCGCACGCCGAGCTGCGCGACACGCAGCGCACGCTGCTGGCCGGCATCGTCCGTCGCGATGGCGAATGGGTGCTGGGCATGGATGGCCGCATCGCCGGCCAAAGCGAGAGTGCGGCCCAGGTACTGGCGCTGATCATGCAGGCCGGTGAACTGCACGAACGGCAGGGCACGCCGGTGCGCCTGATCTATTCGGATGCGCTGCGCGATGCGGCGCAGGCCGAAGCCAACGAGAAGGGGCAGACCTTCGAGGAATTCAAGGCCGCGCTGGCCGCGCAGCTGGCGGCGAAGAAGAGCAACTGATCGTCATCGCGGTAGCGCCGGGCCATGCCCGGCGGCTTTTCATTACGCCGCTGCGCTCGCCGGGCATGGCCCGGCGCTACCGAAACGGAAAAGGGCGGATCCTCGCGGATCCGCCCTTTTTTCATTTCGCCGCCGGTGCCGCGTTGGCCTGCCAGCCGCACATCTGGCCTTCGTTCTGCTGCTTCAACCAGGCATTGACCGGGCTGAAGTACTCGATCATCGGGCCGGCATCGAGCTTGTCCGAGCCGGTCAGTTCCTTCAGCGTGGCCTGCCACGGCTGGCTGGCACCCTTGCTCAGCATCGCCCAGTACTTCTGGCCGGCTTCCTTGTTGCCGTAGAAGGTGCACTCGTGCAGCGGGCCCTTGAAGCCGGCGGCATCGCACAGGCCCTTGTAGAACTGGAACTGCAGGATGCGCGCCAGGAAGTAGCGGGTATACGGGGTGTTGCCCGGCACGTGGTACTTGGCACCCGGGTCGAAGAATTCCTCGCCACGGGCGCTGGCCGGGGCCACGCCCTGGTACTTGGCCTTCAGGTCCCACCATGCCTTGTTGTAGTTGTCCGGGGTGATCGAACCATCGAACACGCCCCAGCGCCAGCGGTCGATCATCAGGCCGAACGGCAGGAACGACACACCTGACAGCGCCATGCGCATCTGGTTGTTGATGACCGCTTCGCGGCTCTCGGTCGGCGCGTCGACCAGCCCGATCGAGCTGAGGTACTTCGGCGTCATCGCCAGCACGATGGTGTCGCCGATCGCTTCATGGAAGCCATCGTTGGCACCGCCCTGGAACAGCGGCGGCAGCGGGTTGTAGGCCAGGTCGTAATAGATGTGGCCCAGCTCGTGGTAGATGGTGGTGAAGTTCTCTTCGTTGGGCTTGATGCACATCTTGGTGCGCACATCGCCTTCCATGTTCATGTCCCACGCACTGGCGTGGCAGACCACGTCGCGGTCATCGGGCTTGATGAACTGGGTCTTGTCCCAGTACGACTGCGGCAACGACGGCATGCCCAGCGATACGTAGAAATCCTGTGCACGCTCGGTCATCTGCTTGGCGGTGCGCAGTTCGGCCTCGCGTTGCGCCTTGTACTGCGCGGCTACGTTCGCATCCTTGCCGGCCTTGGCCAGCGCCGCGCTCAGGTTGGTCTGGTACTGCTTTTCCAGCGCTGCAGTGATGTCCAGGCTGCCGGCGCCCGGGTACGGTTCCAGCTGGTCCCACAGGTTGGACCAGTCCTGCTGCCACATGTTGCCCATCAGGTGCGCGGCGATCAGGCCGTTGCCCACCTCGGCCTTGTCCTTGCCATAGGTCTTGTCCAGCTTGCCGCGCGCGTAGCAGTGCAGCTGCTCGTACATCGGCTTGACCTGTTCCCACAGGCGATCGGTTTCCGGTCCGATCTGCTCCGGCGGCATGTCATAGCCACTGCGCCACATCTGCCCGGCATCGGTGAAGCCCATGCCCTTGGCACCTTCATTCACCAGGCCGACGAACTTCTGGTAATCACCGCGCATGCTCTTGGTCGTGCTGTGCCAGCCCTGCCAGGCATCGAGCTGCTGGTCATAGTCGCGGCTGCGCGCCAGCACCTGCTCCAGTTCGCCCAGCTGGCGGCAGGAGTTGGGATCGTTGGCGTCGGTGCAGTACTTGCCTGCGCCGTAGCTGCCTTCCATGCGGGTGGCGATCTGGGTCAGTTCGGCCAGCTTGGCCGGGTCGCGCGGCGCCGGCATCGACGACATCAGCTTCAGCAGGTGGATCGCGCGCTTGCTGTCTTCGCTCATCGGCTTGCCATCGAACTTGCCGGCCTGCTCGATCCAGCTGTTGAGCTGGGTCAGCGAACGTTCGTTGGCCTTGGCCGCGATGCGCTCTGAATCGCTGTTGATGTAGGTGGAGGACAGCCACTGCGCCGAGGTCATCTCCGGGTAGGCCGCCTTGAATTCGGCATTGATGCGGGCCACGAACTGGTCAGCGGTTTCGCCGGCCGCTGCGCTGCTGCTGGCGGTCTCGGTGCCTGGGGCGGCTTCCTTCTTGCAGGCGGCCAGGGCCAGCGTGGCGGCGGCGATTGCCGAGGCCAGCAGGAGATGACGGTGTTTCACGGGCGATCCTTGGGTGGTGAACGACCGCCGAAGGCTAGTGGGCAGGCGTTGCCACCGCAAGTGGCGGAAGTCGGCCGGGCGGCGCCCGGGGACCGCGACATCGCATGCGCGCTGTCGCTCCCACGCTTCGCTGCGCGAAACGTGGGCCCCACTTACCAGCTCCCAGACCCCCGCCGCTTCGCGGCCGCCCCCTGACTCAGGGGGCTCTGCCCCAGACGCAATTCGGTGATGGCAGTAGATCCACGCCATGCGTGGATGAGATCTGTCAGAAATCGAGACTCAAATTCGGATCCGACCCCGTGCCGACCAACGGTCGGCACCCACCAACAGCAGCGGAAATCTGTCGAAGGCGGGGTGGGTCCGGTGGCGGGAGTGTCCGCGGCATGGATGCCGCGGCCAAGCCCCCATGGACGGGTTTACGGCGTCTCCCGCCACCGGACCCACCCCGCCATCCCCCAGAAAACCAGCCTTTGCTGTTGCTTCGGCCGTTGCCGTTGCCTCTGCGGGTGCAGGGCGCAGCCCTGCCGACAAACCCTAACTCTCGCAGCCGGCGAACAGGTCGCGATCGCGTTCGTACAGCGAGGTCTTCACCTGCATCAGCCCCAGCACCGACGGGAACAGGTTGTCGTGGTCGGTGTAGCTGGCCGAGCGCTTGCGCACGCACTGCAGGTCCAGTCCACGGCTTCTGGCGAAGCCCGGCGAGAACCACATCGTCATCGGCACCCGGGTCTGCTCGGCCGGTGCGATCGCGTACGGCACACCGTGCAGGTACAGGCCCTTTTCGCCCAGCGATTCACCGTGGTCGGACAGGTAGATCATCGCCGTGTCGTAGTCCTGCAGGCCCTGCAGCGTGCCGATGGTCTTGCTCAGGAAATGATCGGTGTACAGCACGGCGTTGTCGTAACTGTTGGTGATCTCTTCGCGCGAGCAGCGACCAATGTCCTGGGTGTCGCAGGTCGGGGTGAAGCGGCGGAAGGCGGCCGGGTAGCGTTCGAAATAGGCCGGGCCATGGTTGCCCAGCTGGTGCAGCACCACCACTCGATCACCCGGGCGCGCACGCACCTGCGTCGCCAGGTCCTGCAGCAGGATCTCGTCCATGCAACGGCCATCGGCACACAGCCCCGGCGTGGTCGCGTCCGACAGCGACTGGAAGTCCAGGCCCTCGCATACGCCCTTGCAACCGGACTGGTTGTCGCGCCACAGCGGTGCGATGCCCGCGCGGTTCAGTACATGCAGCAGCGATTGGTGCGCACGGATCTTCTTTTCGTCGTACTCGTGGCGTCCCCACGGCGAGAACAGGCAGGGCAGCGAAACCTCGGTGCTGGTACCGCAGGAGTGCATGTCCGGGAAATTGACCACCGCCGCCTGCGCCAGCTCCGGCGTGGTATTGCGGCCACCATTCAGGCCCCAGTTCTGCGCGCGCACCGTTTCGCCCATCACGATCACCAGCAGGCGTGGCTTGCTGGTCGCTGCGCGCGGGGTCGCCTTGGCATCAGTACCGATCGGCAGCTTCGGCGCGCGTTGCACCGGGTTGTCGCCGCGCAGCGCACGCGGCAGCCCCAGCAGCACATTGGCCGGCGTGGCCAGGTAGCGCACTTCGCGCTGGTTGCGCATCAGCGCCGACACATCCTGGAAGGACACCAGCGCGCCACCGAGTGCGGTGACCGCAGCGACCAGCAGGAAGCCGATGCGCCACAGCAGGCTGCGGCCCCAGCTGCGGCGGCGCAGGTCAACGCGCCACAGCACCACCATCGGCAACACAGCCAGCAGCAGGACCGGCCACAGCAGCGACACCGTCATCAGTTCGCGGCTTTCCTTGGGGTCGGTAGCCAGCACGTTGCGCAGCATGTCCGCATCCAGATAGATGTGGTAACGGCTCATGTAGTGCGCGGCAAACGCGGTGACCAGCAGCAGCACGCTGATCACCACCTTGGCATTCCAGCGCCACACCAGGATGCCCAGCAGTACACCGTGCGCACCCAGCAGCAGCAACAACAGCGAAAGCGCATAGCGCAGGCTGCCCGGATGGCTGGCCATGGCGCTGTGCCAGAACAGGCCATTGCCGGCTACAGCGAAGAACAGGCTGGTCAGCACGATCAGTGCTTCGGTGGACAGCTGTGGCCGCCATGCGCGGATGCTGGCCAGTGGGGGCAGCCGCAAGGAACGTTGGACCGATGCGTTCATGCAACCGCCTCCTGGCGGGTCGAGCGATCCAACTGGCGGCGGACCACCAGATACAGGCCCAGCGACAGCAGCCAACAGATCAAGGCGGTGGCAACGTCATGCGAAAGGAAGTGGGCGCCGCGCAGCTGTTGGCCGATGCCGAACACCAGGCCGCTGCCGAGGCCGATCCACAGCCCGACCCAACGCCAAGCGGGGCGCCACAGCAGCGCGAAGAAGTACAGGCACATCCATGCGTATCCCGCGCTTGCGTGGCCGGCGGGGAAGCAGGCGCGGGCGGGCATGCCGGTCGGGCGGCTGCTGAGAAGACCGACGAACGGGTCGTGTCCGCCATAGCGCAGCAGATCCCACGGGCAGTCCATCGGCACCAGCGACTTCAGCAGCGAGATCAGCCCGGTGCCGAGTGCCACGGCCACCACCACATACAGCAGCGCCCAACGCAGCGTGCGATCGCGGCCGCGGCGCCAGTGGTGGAAGCACAGCAGCATCGCCACCAGTGCCGCAGCGGTGCTCAGCCACTTGCCGGCCTTGTGCACCACCGAACGCGTCAGCCATGCATCCTGCAGCGCCCAGCGGTCGCCTTCCAGCCGGAACAGATGGTCGGCCAGCCACTGGTCGCCACCCAGGCCCATCAACACGGTGAACACCGCAACGCCGATGACAGAAGGCAGCCAAAGATGGGTAACGGCAAAACGCGACGCCAGCAGCGAGGGCGCAAAGGAGACTGCCGGGACAAGAGGGCGAGCGGGCATGCAGGGAAGGGGCCGTTACGGGAATCCGCGGCCATGCTCGTCACTGGCATGTCGGAGAAGGGTCGTACACGCGTTTGCGCCGGGTTAATCGGTGCCCGGCGCGAATCATCGTTCAGTCTTCTTCGTCGTTGGCGCCTGCACGCTCGGCATGGCAGGCCGCATCCCAGGCGGTGCCCGGAAGCAACTGCCAACGATTGCGATTGGCAACACCGATCTCGATGACCTGGGCCGGATCGACACAGGGGCTCATGGCCTTGTCCAGCACCAGCAACCAGCGCTTGTCCGGCGCCTCGGCCAACCATGGACCGGCGTCGTGCCACTGCTCTGCCCACGGCCGCTTGAAGCCGAACTCGCGCACCGGCCGGTCGGCCTGCAGCAGGTTCTGTTCGCGCCAGGCCACCAGCGCCAGCTCCGCATCGGGGCCGATCCGTGTGCCCACCCGGCGCATCACCGCCGACGCCGAGGCGTAGGGGTCCAGCGCCGGTATCAGCACCAGTCCGTACAGCATCCACAGCAGGCCGTGGGTGAGCAGTACCAGCGTGGCCGCGCGTCGTATCCGCAGCCACACCGCCAGCGTCGCCACGGCGATGGCGAAGGTCAGCAGGCCATCGCCGAACACGGGCAGCAGGGTGTCGGGCATCGCCCGCCGGGCCAGCTGCGCCTGCGCCCAGGGGCTGTCGGTCAGCATCATCACGCCAAGCGCGCCGGTGGCCAGCATCAGCAGCAGGCTGTAGCCGAACAGGTAGCGGCGCACGCACAGGCGACGCAGCAGGCCGGGCAACAGCGGCGCCACCGCCAGTGCCATCGCCGGCAGCATCGGCAGCACGTACACCTCGCGCTTGCCGGGGCTGGCAGTGAAGAACAGCAGGACCAGCGCGGCCCAGCCCAGCAGCAGCCACTGGCGCTGGTCGCCGCGACGCAGCCGGCGCCACCACGGTTTGACCATCAGCGGCAGCAGCAGCGCACCCGGCAGCCACAGCGTGGCGATCACCTGCAGGTAGTACCAGACCGGCTGGCGATGGTGCCAGGCGTTGGCATAGCGGGTGCCGGTCTGCTTGAACAACAGCTCGTGGGCGTACGACTGCAGCGATGCACTGGGTTCATGCAGCAGCGCCCAGCCCAGCGGTGCCAGCCACACCGCGGTACCCAGCAGGAAGGCCGGAATCAGCCACAGCAGGCTGGCGGGGTGGGGGCCGTCCACCGGTTGGCCGCGACGGCGCTGGTACAGCCGCCATCCCAACCAGGGCAGCACCATCAGCAAGGGCAGGAAGCCCACCCCCTTGGTCACCGTGCCGACGCCGGCGGCGAAGCCCGCCAGCCACAGGGCCGGCAGGTTGCGGCGCTCGCAGAGGTGGCGCAGCAGGCCCCACAGGGCCAGCGTGGTCATGCCCACCAGCACCATGTCGATCTGCGCGCGCTTGGCCATCAGGCCGAACTGCAGGGTGCAGAACAGTGCGCCAAGCGCGTACAACGAATGCCGTGGCGACCATAGCCGGCGTGCCAGGTCGGACACCAGCCACAGGCTGAGCAGCGCGGCCAGCAGCGACGGCAGCAGGAACGACCACTGCCAGCTGCCGACCACCTGGTGGGCGGCGGCCTGCAGCCACATGAACACCGGCGGCTTCTCGGCGTACAGCTCGCTGCCCCGGTGTGGCAGCAGCCACTCGCCGCTCTCCACCATGGCACGTGCGGCCAGCACGAAGCGTGGTTCGTCCGGTGGCTGCGGCTGGCGCATGCCAAGCCCGGCCGCCAGCGCCATCACGATCAACAACCACAGCAGCGGCAGGTGCCAACGGCGGGGCAGGGCAACGGGCACGGCAGGCTCCGGGAGCAAAACGGCCATTCTGATGAGGGGCACGTGGGAAAGCCGTCGGAGCGGCCGGCATGGCGACCGCATTCCGACATCCGCAGCGCTACCATGGCATGAACTTCCGTGGATGTTTCGTGCATGCGCTTGTTGGTGATCGAGGACAACCGCCAGTTGGTGGCCAACCTGTTCGACTATTTCGAGTCGCGCGGGCATGTGCTCGACGTGGCCCCGGATGGCATCACCGGCCTCCACTTGGCCGGCAGCCACCCGTATGACGCGGTGATCCTGGACTGGATGCTGCCGCGCATGGAAGGCCCGGAGGTGCTGCGGCGGCTGCGCTCCGAGCACGCCTCGGAAGTGCCGGTGATCATGCTGACCGCACGCGACGAACTGCCGGACAAGATCGCCGGCTTCCGCGCCGGCGCAGATGATTACCTGACCAAGCCATTCGCATTGCCGGAACTGGAAGTGCGCCTGGAGGCGCTGCTGCTGCGCGCGCAGGGTCGCAATCCGCGCAAGCGCCTGCAGGTGGGCGACCTGGTGCTGGACCTGGCCAGCCTGGAGGCGCAGCGCGCCGGCCAGGTGCTGCACCTGTACCCGGCCTGCCGCAAGCTGCTGGAAGTACTGATGCGCGCCAGCCCGGGTGCGGTCACCCGGCAGCAGCTGGAATTCGCCCTGTGGGGTGACGAACCACCGGACGGTGACCTGCTGCGCTCGCATGTGTACGAACTGCGCCGCAGCGTGGACGGCCCCTTTGCCGACAAGCTGATCCACACCCTGCCACGGGTGGGCTACCGGCTGGCGTCCACCGCAGGCGCGGACGCACGGAACGATGACGATGGCGCGTAAACCCGGGCCGCTGTATCGGCGGGTGGTGTGGTGGCTGCTGGGCTACCTGGCGCTGATTTCGCTGGCGGTGTTCAGTGTGGGCAACTACGTGCACGAACATGCCGAGCACGCGGCGTGGCGCGCGCTGCTCAATTCCGAATTGGACAGCATCGTCGAGCACACCGAGCACGAGCCGCACTATCGCTGGCAGGACTCGGACACGCTGAGCCTGTTCCGCTTCAATGAAGCCAACATGCCCGCCAGCCTGCGCACCCTGCATCCGGGGTTGCATGACGGGGTGATGATCGGCGAGCGCGAGACGGCGGTGATGGTGCGCGATACCGGCTCGATGGGGCGGGTTGCGTTGGCCCTGGACATCACCGATTTCCACGATCTGGAACAATTCGCAACGCGCTGGGTGATGCTGGCCGGCATCATCATGATCTTCGTCACCGTGTTGATGGCCTCCTTCGGCATGGAGCGCATGGTGCGCCCCTTGAGCCTGCTGGCCCAGCACATCGGTGCACTGCGGCCCGGCGTGCAGGGCCAGCGCATTGACGTCGATCCGCGCGGCAGTTCCGAGCTGCACACCATCGCCGATGCGCTGAACGATTACCTTGATCGCAACGAGCAGTTCGTCGAGCGCGAGCGGGTGTTCATCAGTACCGCAAGCCATGAACTGCGCACGCCGATCGCCGTGATGACCGGTGCCGCCGAACTGGCGCTGGAGCAGCCCGGCCTGCCTGAGCGCGCACGACAGCAGATGCAGCGCGTGCTGCGTACCGCGCAGGGCGTTGAGCAGCTGATCGAGCTGTTGCTGGTGCTGGCGCGTGATCCCGCTCGCCTGGCTGCCCGTGCCGAGCGCATCGCGCTGGACCAGCTGCTGCCGGAGATCGTCGACGACCATCGCCACCTGCTGGGCGACAAGGACCTGAGCATCGGCATCCAGGCCGCGCCGGTCGACATCGTCGCGCCGCTGGCGGTGGTGCAGGCAGCGATCGGCAACCTGCTGCGCAATGCCATCGAGAACAGCGGCCGCGGTCATATCGAGCTGCGCCTGACCTCGGCAGCGGTGTTGACCCTGCAGGACCCCGGCCATGGCATGAGCCCGGAGGAGATCGCAGCGATCCACGCGCGGATGGCCCGCGGTGAGCGCGGCGACCGCGGCGGCATCGGCCTGGAACTGATCGCGCGGCTGTGCGAGCACCTGGGCTGGACCCTGCAGCTGCAGCCCTGCCAACCGCGCGGCACCCTGGCCTCGCTCGACTTTGGTACATCGCGGCCAGGCTGACCTGTCCGTCGACCAGGGTCGACGCCTACCAGGCAATGGCCGCGTGCGTTCCGGTAGGTGCCAACCTTGCTTGGCACGCTGGCCGCGTCACCGCCCCGTTGGCCGCGCCACGTGCTGGTCGATCAGGATCACGTTGCCATCGGGATCGGTCAGCTGCAGATGGGCCGGACCTTCGCCATCGGGATCGGCACGCGCTGTGAGCGCGATGCCCTTGGCGTCCAGCTCGGCCTGTACCTCACGCACGTCCTGGAAGGACGCCAGTTCCTGCTTGTGCTGGTCCCAGCCGGGATTGAAGGTGAGCAGGTTGCCCTCGAACATGCCCTGGAACAGGCCGACCACGATGCCGTTGTTGCGCAGTACCAACCAGTTCTGCGCCGCATCACCACCGGTCACCGAGAACCCCAGCGCTTCGTAGAACGCACGTGAGGTGGCCAGGTCCTTCACCGCCAGGCTGACTGAAAAAGCGCCGAGTTGCATGGGGCAGGCTCCAGTAGGGAATGCAGCGATTCTCGGCAGGCCCACGCGCTGCCGCAAGCAGCGCAGCATGACCCTGCGTGAAGACTATGTTAATTTCGACCCGCGCCGCTTATGCGGCGCTTTTCTTTTCCGCTCTTTCGATCGACAGAGGATCCCATGCCGACCGAACCCGCTACTGCCCTGATCAGCAACGACATCGTTGGCCTTGGTCTGATCGCCGCCACCCTTGCCCTGATCTTCTGGGCCGCCAGTGGCCCGACGCCCCTGCTGAAGAAGATCTTCGCCTGGGTGCCTGCACTGCTGCTGTGCTATTTCATCCCCGCCATCTACAACACCGCCGGTGTCATCGATGGCCACAACACCTCGCTGTACAACCCGGTCGCCCGCGATGTGCTGTTGCCGGCGGCGCTGGTCCTGCTGACCCTGTCGATCGACCTGAAGGGCATCGCCAAGCTGGGGCCGAAGCTGCTGCTGGTGTTCTGCGCCGGCACCGCCGGCATCATGCTCGGCGCCATCGTCTCCTTCCAGGTGATGAAGCTGATCCATCCGGAAACCGTGGCTGGCGACACCTGGGCCGGGATGGCCGCGTTGGCCGGCAGCTGGATCGGCGGTGGCGCCAACATGGTCGCCATGCGCGAAGTGTTCGGCACCGATGCCACCACCTTCGGCCAGTTCGCGGTGGTCGACGTGGCCTGCGCCAGCCTGTGGATGGCGATCCTGTTGTTCATGGCCAACCGCGCCCAGCAGATCGATGCCCGCAACGGTGCCGACACCCGCGCCATCGATGAGATGAAGGCGCGCATCAGCGCCTACGAGGCACAGAACGCGCGCATCCCCAGCATGACCGACCTGATGGTGATCGTCGGCGTGGCACTGGGCGGCGTCGGCCTGGCCCATGCCATCGCCGCACCGCTGTCGGGCTGGTTCAAGGCCAATGTCAGCTGGGCCAGCCAGTTCAGCCTCGACAGCCAGTTTGTGTGGGTGATCCTGCTGTCCACCGCGATGGGCCTGACACTCAGCTTCACCCGTGCACGCCGGCTGGAAGCGGCGGGCGCCTCGCGCCTGGGCACCGTGTTCCTGTACTTCCTGATCGCCTGCATCGGCATGCAGATGAACCTGTTGTCGCTGCTGGATCGTCCCTGGCTGTTCCTGCTGGGGGCCATCTGGATGGCCACCCACGTGCTTGTGCTGTGGATCGTGGCCAAGCTGGTGCGTGCGCCGCTGTTCTTCTTCGCGATCGGTTCGCAGGGCAACATCGGCGCCGCCGCCTCGGCACCAGTGGTGGCGGCAGCATTCCATCCGACGCTGGCGCCGGTGGGCGTGCTGCTCGGTACGGTCGGTTATGCCACCGGTACCGGCCTGGCGTATGTGACCGGGCTGATCCTGAAGTGGATGGCCAACGGCTGAGCCCTCTCGCGGCCAGCGACGGAAATCAGGAACGGGTAGAGCCGAGCCCACGCTCGGCTGTTTTTCGCGGGACGCTGCCGGAACTGTGCGGCACATACCGGAACGTATGGCGCGTGCGCCGTAGCGTGGGAAGCTCCTGCCGGCGTTGCCGGCGACGTTCGATGGGGCCGTCGATGACGAAGCAATGGAGGTTTCGGGTTTCCGCACTGGTGCTGTTGCTGGCCAGCACGGGGGCCTTCGCGCAGGGACCGGTGAGGGCCGGCGGCGCCGATGTGCAGGTGCTGACCGATGCCGGTGCGCGCGAGGTGGCGGCACTGATCGCCCAGCCAGGGTTCGCCGATGCAGTGCGCAGCTCGCTGCATGCGGCGCCGGAGCAGGGCGTGCCGGTGCAATCGTTGATGGGCCGTTTCGATCCGCAGGCGCATACGCTGGCCAGTGCATCGCTGGCTGCTGGCGATCGCCAGCTGCGCCAGCGCAAGGGGCTCCCGGCACAGGGGCAGGGGCTGCTGCAGCTGCGTGCGTACGTGCCCGAGGGGCACTCGCTGGCGGCCATCAATGCGCATCCGCTGTGGGTGGCCAGTCTGCCGCGTGGCAATGATCGCGACTGGACCACGATCACCGCCTACGACGCGCAGGGCCGCGCGCATGTACTGGATGCGAAACGGGCCCCGGACTTTCCGGTGCTGATCGTCGACGTCGACACGCGGCGTGCCGTGCAGGAGGGCATGGCCCTGGTCAATGCGGGGCTGAAGGCCCGCGGCCTGCAATCGCCCGAACGCATCCAGCTGTCGGCTGACGGCACGCAGGCGTCGCTGGATATCACCCGCCTGGACCGCATCCGCCTGGCGGACGACCAGGAGCCCTGGGCGCTGGGGGCAGCCGAGGTGTTCGCTGTTGTTTCCGGTCTGCAGGTGGGCGCCACCGCACCGGAGATGGTCACCGTCGACATGCCGTACCTGGACTACGACGGTACCGACTACACCCCGCAGCAACCGCTGATCATCTGGGGCAACTATCGCTTCAACGCCGCCAACGTGCAGCTGTTCGAAGATGACGGCGATACCAATTACCAGGAGCTGCTGGTGGCGCTGAGCAACGGCGTCAAAGCCGCACTGGGCGCCTTCGCTCCTGAGTATGCCGTCATCGCCGACATCGCAGGCGCGATCCTCAAGGCCATGCCCACGTCGTGGTTTGCCAACGACATCGACTATATCGACAGCTACTACCTGTTGCAGCGCGGCCAGGCCTACCAGGACCGGATGGGAGCGGCCAACAACGCCAAGGTCACCCTGACCCCGATCACCCTCACGGAGTAGTCCCGCCGGGCGGCGCCCGCAACCGCCATCCGCGGATCAATTCCATTGGCATCCATGAACAAAAAGGGGTCGGATCCGTTTTCCAAAGGAAAACGGATCCGACCCCTGATGTTTTCGCACCGTCACCGGAAATCTGTCAAAGGTGGGGCGGTGTCGGATTGCGGGGTGTCAGCCGCATGGATGCGGCTGCCAAGCTTACAGGGACGTACTTGCGGCGTCCCCGCAATCCGACACCGCCCCGCCAACCCACAGAACCCCAGAGCCGACGCTCCAGCAGTTGCGGTTGCGGTTGCGGTTGCAGTTGATGTTGCCGTTGCCGTTGCCTCTGCGGGCGCCGGGCTGCAAGCCCGGCACCCACCGGGAACCTCAACAGCAGCGACCACCGTTGCGCCCGCCATACCGCGCTTCCTGCCGCTCGCGGAAGAACGTCTTGTAGTCCATCGGCTCGCGGTCCGGATGCTTCTCCCGCACATGCCGCACATAGTTGTCGTAGTCGGGAATGCCGCAGCACAGCCGTGCCGTCTGCACCAGGCGTCGCCAGATCCGGCGATGCGCCTGGTACTGCCCCACCGGAACCAGTTGTGTGCTCATTACAGGTCCACCATTTCATGCGGCTTCAGCGCCACGTACGGGGTCTCGCGGTCGCTGCGCTGCGGATTGCGGCGCGCCGCCACGATCGTCTTGATCGAATACACCAGCACCGACGCCACCACCAGCAGGAACAGCGCGGTCAGACCGGTGTTGACGTAGGCATTGACCACGATCTGCTGCATCTGCGCGACCGACTTCGCCGGTGCGGTGATCGTGCCGCTGGCCAACGCGTCCTGGAACTTGTGTGCCTGTGCCAGGAAGCCCTGCGCCGGATTGCTGTCGAAGATCTTGATGAAACCGGCATAGGTGGTGCAGATCAGCAGCCACACCGCAGGCACCGCGGTGACCCACGCGTAGCGGTCACGCTTCATCTTGAACAGCACCACCGTGCCCAGCATCAGCGCGATGCCCGCCAGCATCTGGTTGGAGATGCCGAACAACGGCCACAACGTCTGGATGCCGCCGAACGGATCGACCACGCCGGTGTACAGCAGGTAGCCCCACAGCGCCACGCAGCCGGCAGTGCCGATGATGTTGGCGGTCCACGACTCGGTCTTCTTCAGCGCCGGCACGAAATTGCCGAGCAGGTCCTGCAGCATGAAACGACCGGCACGTGTGCCCGCATCCACCGCGGTGAGGATGAACAGTGCTTCGAACAGGATGGCGAAGTGGTACCAGAACGCCATCATCGCGTCGCTGCTGCTGGGGATCGCCTCATGCAGGATCTGCGCGATGCCCACCGCCAGGGTGGGGGCACCACCGGCACGATGCAGGATGGTCGGTTCACCGATCGCTGCCGCCGTGGCCGTCAGCTGTTCGGGGGTGATGGTGAAGCCCCAGGTATTGGTGATGTAGTGCGCGGCCGACGCTGCATCGGCACCGATTACTGCCGCCGGGCTGTTCATCGCGAAGTAGATGCCCGGATCGATGATCGAGGCGGCCACCAGCGCCATCACGGCCACGAACGATTCCATCAACATGCCACCGTAGCCGATGTAGCGCATGTGCGCTTCATTGGCCAGCAGCTTGGGCGTAGTGCCCGAGGAGATCAGTGCATGGAAACCCGACACCGCGCCGCAGGCGATGGTGATGAACAGGAACGGGAACATGCCGCCCTTCCACACCGGGCCGTCGCCGCTGGCCGCGAACTGGGTCAGCGCCGGCATCTTCAGTTCCGGCATCACCACCAGGATGCCGATGGCCAGCGCGATGATCGTGCCGATCTTCAGGAAGGTCGACAGGTAGTCGCGCGGTGCCAGCAGCAGCCAGACCGGCAGCACCGAGGCGACGAAACCGTAGCCGATCAGCATCCAGGTGATCTGGGTGCCGGTGAAGGTGAACGCCGGGCCCCAGGTCGGGTCTGCCGCCACCTTGCCACCGAACCAGATCGCGGCGAGCAGCAGCACCAGGCCCACCACCGAGATCTCACCGATCTTGCCCGGCCGGATGTAGCGCATGTAGACGCCCATCAGGATCGCGATGGGCATCGTCGCGATCACCGTGAACATGCCCCACGGGCTTTCCGCCAGTGCCTTGACCACCACCATCGCCAGCACGGCCAGGATGATGATCATGATCAGGAAGGCACCGAACAACGCGATGGTGCCGGGCACCTGGCCCATTTCCTCGCGCACCAGGTCACCCAGTGAACGGCCGTTGCGGCGGCTGGACAGGAACAGGACCATGAAGTCCTGCACCGCACCGGCCAGCACCACGCCGACCACCAGCCACAGCAGGCCGGGCAGGTAGCCCATCTGCGCGGCCAGCACCGGGCCGACCAGTGGGCCGGCACCGGCAATGGCGGCGAAGTGGTGGCCGAACAGCACGTGCTTGTTGGTCGGTACGTAGTCCAGGCCATCGTTGTTGATCACCGCCGGGGTGGCCCGGGTCGGATCGAGCTGCATCACCTTGTCGGCGATGAACAGGCTGTAGAAGCGGTAGGCAACCAGGTACAGCGATACCGCCGCGACCACGATCCACAACGCGTTGATGTGCTCACCGCGCCGCAGCGCCACCGTGCCCAGGCAGAACGCGCCGAGCAGGGCGAGGGCCGCCCAGCCTATTTTGGAAAAACCTTTCATGAGGTGCTCTCTCCCGGAAAGACAGGCAAAGAGTCCCGCGTGCCCCTGGCAGGGTCAATGTGCACGGGACCATTCGGCGGTAGTACTTTGGTCGTACATGGGTGTGGCAGGTGGCGATGTTCCTTCGCAGCCGACAACGCAGGCGGTGCCGGCGTGCGGACATGACGTGCGGCGAACACCAGGGATGGAACAATCGGTTGCGACGGCATCCATTGGCGTTGCGCGCTGCAGCGTCCATTTTTACCGGCATCCATCCAACAGGAGTCACCATGAGCCTTCCCGAGCCGGTCCGCGTCCTGCGTACCATCCGTGGCATGCCCACCTCCGACGGTGCCGGTGTTCGCCTGACCCGGGTCATCGGCGGCCCCTCGCTGCCCGACCTCGATCCGTTCCTGCTGCTCGACGAATTCGGTACCGATCGCGCCGAGGACTACATCGCCGGTTTCCCCGAGCATCCGCATCGTGGTTTCGAGACCGTCACCTACATGCTCGATGGCCGCATGCGGCATCGCGACAATCACGGCAACGAGGGCCTGCTGACCCCCGGCAGCGTGCAGTGGATGACGGCCGGCCGTGGCCTGGTGCATTCGGAGATGCCCGAGCAGGAAAGCGGGCAGATGCGCGGCTTCCAGCTGTGGGTGAACCTGCCGGCGCGCGACAAGATGACCGCGCCGAAGTACCAGGAATTCGCTCCCGGGAAGATCCCGGTGGTGCAGCCGGCCGAAGGCGTGCAGGTCAAGGTGATCGCCGGCACGGTCGAGGGCACGGCGGGGCCGATCGCGCAGCCAGCCACCGATCCGCTGTATCTGGACATTGCACTGGAGGCCGATCGTGCCTGGACCTACTCCCTGCCCGAAGGCCACAACGCGTTCGTCTATGTGTTCGAAGGCGGGTTGACGGTGGGCGAGCAGGATGCGGCGCGCGACGTGGCGCGGCAGGAACTGGCGGTGCTGGGCGGCGGCGAGCAGCTGCATCTGTCGGCAGGCAGCGACGGCGCGCGGTTGATCCTGGTGGCGGGTCGTCCGTTGCGCGAGCCGGTGGTGCGTCATGGCCCGTTCGTGATGAACACCCGCGAGGAATTGATGCAGGCCTTCGTCGATTTCCAGGAAGGCAGGTTCTGAGGTCGCGCTGCGGGCCATGCCCACAGCGCATCGGTAGCGCCGGGCCATGCCCACAGCACATTGGTAGCGCCGGGCCATGCCCGGCGGATGTCCAGAAGAGCCGACACGACAGAAAGCCGCCGGGCATGGCCCGGCGCTACCGATGGCTCGGGTGGAAGTGCGGGAATGCTGCCAGGCAGTCATCCCCGCAGCGCCTCAGCGGCCGTCGGCCACGGCAGAGGGCGTCAGGTTCATGCCCTGCGCAAGCTGCTGCAGCGTGCCCAGTTCCTGGGAACTGTCGGGATACAGCGCGATCTGCGCGTAGCGGCCCTTGTCCAGCTTGACCACGCTGATGCGGCGCTCGGCATAGCCCGGCGGCTGCTGGCCGCCAAGATCCGGCTGGTACCAGTACATCGATTCACCGGCAAAGCTGCCTTTTTCCTGGCGCAGCGAGCGGGTCAGCGGAATGCCCGGATCGCGCTGGCTGAGCATCAGGCTCAGTACTTCGCGCCCGTCACTGGTGGCCGCGCGGCACACCAGAAAGCCGGACTGTGCCTGCTGCTGCCATTGCAGGCCGCTGCTGGCGGGCAACGAAGGACAGTCGACCGGGGCCTGCGCGCAGGCAGACGCCGCAACGAACAACAGGCTCGACAGAACAACAGGCGCGAACTTCATGCATCCCCCAAGGTGGCGTGTCGTTGGCACCGCCGGTGACACCGGCGGTCGAGGCATCCCATCCCCGGATGCCGTCCTGCCCGGCGAAAGCACGGGCGGATGACCAGACCTTAACGGAACGTGAGCGATCGCACAAATCGCGGTTACATCCGTAACCATTGCGGCCGAGGGTCGGCCGCAATGGCACGGTCATGGCTCAGCGGTCGTTGCCGATCCACTTGTAGATGATGCCGCCGATCGCACCGCCCAGCAGCGGGGCGACCCAGAACAGCCACAGCTGGCCGGTTGCGCCACTGCCGGCGAAGAAGGCCACCGCCGTGGAGCGGGCCGGGTTCACCGACGTATTGGTCACCGGAATGCTGATCAGGTGGATCAGGGTCAGGGCCAGGCCGATGGCCAGCGGCGCGAAGCCCGCCGGCGCCTTGCCATGGGTCGCGCCCATGATCACGATCAGGAACACCGCCGTGAGCACCACTTCGCACAGGAACGCGGCCGCCACGCTGTAGCCACCGGGGGACAGCGCACCATAGCCGTTGCTGGCGAACGCGCCGGCCTGGCTGCCATCAATGGCGAAGCCGCTGGCACCGGAGGCGATCTGCAGCAGGATGAAGCCGGCCAGCAGGCCGCCGGCCACCTGCGCGATGATGTAGGGCACCAGATCCCGGGTCGGGAAGCGGCCACCGGCCCACAGGCCCACGCTGACCGCTGGATTGAAGTGCGCACCGGAGATATGGCCGAACGCGTAGGCGCCGGTCACCACGGTCAGGCCGAAGGCCAGGGCCACGCCGAGGAAACCGATACCCAGCGGATTGCCGTCGCCACCGAACTTGGCGGCCAGCACCGCACTGCCACAGCCACCCAGAACCAGCCAGAACGTGCCGAGGAACTCGGCGGACAAGCGTTTACCCATGCTCATGTGTTGCACTCCTTTGACGGTCTAAAGTGTGATTTATGTCACATTTCAGTGATCAGCGGGTGACTGTAGCGTCAACGCCGGGTGCAGGGATACACCTTCGGATGTGTGCAACACGCGATGCTCAGTACTGGGGCAGGGGAATGAATTCCTTGTCGTCGCCGGGAATGGTGCCGAAACGTCCGGCTTCCCAATCGTGCTTGGCCTGCTCGATACGCTCCTTCGAACTGGACACGAAGTTCCACCACAGATGGCGCGGGCCATCCAGCGGTTCGCCGCCGAACAGCATCGCCTTCACCGGCGTCTTCGCCCGCAGGCGGCCGCGCGCACCGGCTTCGGGAATCACCAGGTGCTGGGCGGGAATGTCCACACCATCCAGCTGCGCTTCGCCCTCGAGGATGTACAGCGCACGTTCGCGGTGGCCATCATCGATGTCGATCTCCGCATCCGGGTCCAGGTCGATCGCCACGTTGAGCGTGTCGGCGAACACCTTGACCGGCGACTCCTCGCCATAGGCGCGTCCGGCAATGACGCGCAGCCAGGCGCCGTTGCGGCGCTGCTCGGGCAGGGTGGCGGCGGCATGGTGGTAGAAGGCCGGTTCGATTTCCTCATGCGACTTCGGCAGCGCGACCCAGGTCTGCATGCCGTGGATCGGGTTGTCATGGTCGCGGTCCGGTTGCGGCGTGCGCTCGGAATGGGCGATGCCGCGGCCGGCGGTCATCCAGTTGACGTCACCGGGACGGATCACCTGGTCCGAGCCCAGCGTATCGCGGTGGCCGATGGCACCGGACCAGAGGTAGGTGACGGTGGCCAGGCCGATATGCGGGTGCGGGCGCACGTCGATGGCAGTACCGGGGTGCATGAGTGCCGGGCCCATCTGGTCGACGAACACGAACGAACCGATGCTGCGGGCCTGCAGGGTGGGCACGGCGCGGCGCACTTCCAGGCCGCCGATGTCGTGCACGCGCGGGGCGATGATGGTGGTCATGCGGGCGTTCTCGCTGGCAGGGATCAAGGCGGTCAGCATCGCATGTGGTGGTTGCGGTGACATTCCCCGTCCGGGTAACAGGTTGTTCCAGCCAACGGCGCAGCCCCTCTGGCTGTTGGTTGGTCGCTGAAGGCAAAAGCAGAAGCCGCGCCTGGCCGGGCGGGTGGGTGGCGCAGGACACGCCGTAAACCCGTCCATGGGGGCTCGATGGCGCCATCCATGGCGCCAACGGTCCTGCGCCACCCACACCGCCCGGCCTCTGACGGTTTCCGTGTGCTGTCCAGCCACGGAGAAGAAAAAAGAAAATCAAAATCAAACTCAAACGCCGGTCGCTTCGCTCGCATCCACGCATGGCGTGGACCAAGCGTGTCGACCAAGGTCGACACCTACCGGAAATCGCAGCTCACCAACCGTCACCGGGAAACTGTCAGGGGTGGGGCGGTGTGGGTTGGCAGGACCGTTGGCGCCATGGATGGCGCCATCGAGCCCCCATGGATGGGTTTACGGCGTGTCCTGCCAACCCACACCGCCCCGCCCAACAAACAGAAAAGCCAGAGCCGGCTGTTGCTCCGGCTCTGGCTCTAGCTCTGGCTTCGGTTGTTGCTGTTGCCTCTGCGGGTGCCGGGCCGCAGGCCCGGCTGATCACATCAAACCACCGGTTCGCGCAGTACCGGGTTGTCCCAGCCCGGGCGCGGTGCGAAGCGGTCACCGTGGCGCTGCTGCAGCGCCTTCAGGCGCTCCACGATGGCATCGGCACCCACCGCACGGATGTGCTGGATCGGACCGCCGCGGAACGGTGCGAAGCCGGTACCGAAGATCACGCCCGCGTCCAGCAGGTCCGCGTCGGCCACCACGCCTTCGTGCAGGCAGGCCACCGCCTCGTTCAACAACGGCAGGATCAGGCGATCTTCCAGATCGGCAGGCGCCTGATAGTCGCGCGCCACGTCCGGCTTCTTGGCCCGGCCGTTCTCCCAGGTGTAGATGCCCTGGCCATCCTTCTTGCCGCGCTTGTCCGGTTCCACCGTCTGCAGCGCCGCCGGAATCTGCAGGCCCAGGAACGGGGCCAGTTCCTTGCCCACGCCAGCGGCCACGTCCAGGCCTACGGTGTCGATCAGTTCGATCGGGCCCATCGGCATGCCGAACTTCACCGCCGCCTTGTCGATCACCGGGCCCGGAATGCCTTCAGCGTATGCGGTGGCCGCTTCCAGCATGTACGGGAACAGCACGCGGTTGACCAGGAAGCCGGGCGTGCCGGCCACCGGCACCGGGAACTTGCCCAGCGCCTTGCAGAAGGCTGCCAGGCGACGCTCGGTTTCGGCCGCCATGCCGTCGTGATGGATGATCTCCACCAACGGCATCTGTGCCACCGGGTTGAAGTAATGCAGGCCGGCGAACTGCGCCGGGCGCTGGATGTGATCGCGCAGCTCCACCAGCGGAATCGACGAGGTGTTGGTGGTCAGCAACGCGTCGAGCTTCATCTTCGGCTCCAGCGTCTGGTACAGCGCACGCTTGGCTTCCGGGTTCTCGATGATCGCTTCAATGACCAGATCGGCCTGCGCCACGCCATTGCCTTCCAGGTCCGCACGCAGGCGCGCGGCGACGGCCGGGCGCTTGCTCTCGTCACGCACCTTCTTGGCGAACAGTGCCTGTGCACGTTCCATGGCCGGGTCGATGAAGCGCTGCTCGCGGTCCTGCAGGGTCACTTCAAAACCCTTGTAGGCGGCCCACGCAGCAATGTCACCGCCCATCACGCCGGCACCGACCACGTGCACGTGGCGGATGCCGGAATCGCCACCGCCCAGGCCCTTCAGGCGTTCGGTGAGGAAGAAGATGCGGATCAGGTTGCGCGCGGTCGGCGTGCTGGCCAGCTTCACTACGGCGCGTCGTTCGGCATCCAGGCGTGCCTGCACCGGCTTGCCGCCGCTGCGCTGCCAGGTGCTGATCAACGCATACGGCGCCGGGTACTGGTCCTTCTTCGCCTTGCGTGCGACCTGCTTGACCATCTGCGGGGCCAGCAGCTGGCGTGCCGGCCAGGTATTGGTCGCCCAGGCCAGCGCACGCTGCTTGAACGGGCGGGTGGTGCCGGACAGTGCCAGCGCCACGGCGGTATCGAGCACGACGGCCGGTGCCACCACCTTGTCGACCAGCCCGATGCCGCGTGCGGCCGAGGCCGACAGCGTGCGTCCGGTCAGCATCATGTCCATTGCCGCTGGCGCGCCGACCAGCTGCGGCAGGCGCGCGCTGCCGCCCCAGCCCGGGAAGATGCCCAGCTGGGTTTCCGGCAGGCCGATGCGGGTGGAACTGTCATTGGATGCAACGCGATAACAGCAGGCCAGGGCCAGCTCGGTACCGCCGCCCAGGCAATGGCCATGGATGGCGGCCACGGTCGGGCAGGGCAGCTCTGCCAGCTTCTGGTAGGTCGACTGGCCGCGGCGGATGGCGTCGTTGACGGTGCCGCGGCGATCGAACTCCTGGAACTCCTTCAGGTCGGCACCGGCGATGAAGCCTGCCTTCTTGAGGGACTGGATCACCACGCCCTTCGGTGGGTCCATGGCGATGCGCTCCAGCAGGTCGCCCAGCTCCAGCAGCACATCCTGCGACATTGCGTTGACACTGCTGTCCTGACGATCCAGAGAGAGGACCACCACGCCATCGTCGCGGATCTCGGGGTGCCAGTGGCTGAAGCGGAGACCATCGAAGCTTGAGAGCATGGACGTTCCATCCGGTTGTGTATGGAGAAGGGGGCTATGATCCAGAGGTTGTTTCCCCCGCGTCAAATCCCAATAGCAGGGGTGTGGCGCCCCGGATCGCAGGCCTTGGACCGGAACGTTAACGGAACGGTGGTTAAAAGCTGGTGCGGCGCCAGGTGATCGGCGACTGAACTTTTCCCGGGATTGGCAGTCTCATTGCCCGACGTCGGTTGGGCTGACAGGAGTGCGGCCCCTCATGGCCGATGTTGATACACCTCAGGAGCTGGATCTGGAACTGGTCCGGCGCGTGCAGCACGGCGAGAGTGCCGCCTTCGATGTCCTGGTGCGCAAGTACCAGCATCGGGTCGTGGCCCTGGTCGGTCGCTACATCGCCGACTGGAGTGAATGTCAGGACGTGGCCCAGGACACTTTCATCCGTGCGTACCGTGCGATTGGAAGCTTCCGCGGCGACGCCCAGTTCTCAACCTGGTTGCATCGGATCGCCGTGAACACCGCCAAAAACCATCTGGCTTCGCACAATCGCCGACCGCCGACCGATGACATCGACATCGGCGACGCCGAGCAGTTCGACACCGGCACACGCCTGCGCGACACCGACACGCCCGAGCGCGAGTTGATGCGCCAGGAACTGGAACAGACGGTGATGAAGGCCGTCAACGCGCTGCCGGAAGAACTCCGGTCGGCGATCACCCTGCGCGAGGTGGAAGGCCTGAGCTACGAGGAAATCGCGCAGAAGATGGGGTGCCCGATCGGCACCGTGCGTTCACGGATCTTCCGGGCGCGCGAGGCGATCGACACCGAACTCCGGCCGCTGCTGGACATTGGCAGTGCCACCCGCGAGAAGAGCCGTATATGACCCGCATTCCGAACAACGAATCGCACAACCACCAGTCTCCCGCCGGGCAACGCCTGGACGAACGCCATCGCCAGCAGTTGTCGGCGCTGGTCGACGGCGAGCTGGGGGCAGACGAGGCGCGCTTCCTGGTGCGCCGCATGGAACACGATCCGGAACTGGCTGGCTGCCAGGAACGCTGGCAGCTGCTGGGTGATGTCATGCGCGGCCAGGCGTCGCTGCTGGCACCGGCCGGTTTCAGCGCCGCCGTGGCTGCCGCCATCGCCGCCGAGCCCGCACCGCTGGCCGAGCCGAAGCGTCAGGCCCGCCGTAGTGGTTGGCGTGCATGGGGCGGCGGTGCGCTGGCCGCTTCGGTTGCTGCCGTAGCGCTGTTCGTCGGGCGCGAAAAACTGCAGGAGGCGCCGCCAGTAGATGTCTCCGCACCGCAGGTGATCGCCAGCCAGGCGCAGTTGCCGCCGGCATCGGAGCAATCGGCTGCCGTCACCGAGGCGTCGGTGGACACTGCTGCGATGGCCGTGGCCAGCGTGCCGGCGGTGGCCATGGCCGCCGCCAGCCGTCGCCAGGATGTGCGCCGCGCCAGCGCCACCCGCAGCCAGCAGGCCGCACGCGTGGCCCAGCGCGATGACGCACCGCTGCGCGCGGTTGCCAGCCAGGCGCCGCTGACCCCGACCATGCCCGCCGGTAGCGCGCGCAATCTGCCCTTTGGCGAGGTCGGCAACCTGCAGGCACGGCCGTGGCCGCGCTCCAGCCTGGCGCCCGCCGCCGGTGGCGCCCTCAATGCCAGTTTCCCGGCCCATGCCGGTGGCGCTGCGTTCTATCCGTTCGAGCCACGCCTGCAGGACGACCTGCCGGCGTCGCAACGCCCGCGCGACTGAGCCGGGTACCGTTCCACGCCCCGCCGTCGGCGGGGCGCTTCTTTCCCTTTCCATCCGACCCGGAGGTTGCCGTCCGATGACTCCCCGACTCCGCACGCATGCCATTGGCCTGTTCGCCCTGACCCTGCCGCTGGTGGCCTGTGCCCAACCGGCGGCGCCTGCAGCCCAGCCGCAGGCCGCCGCCGCCGCTGCGGCCCCACGCGCACCGGCGCAGCCGTTGGTCAGCGGTCTGCCTGACTTCACCAACCTGGTTGAGCAGGTCGGCCCCGGTGTGGTCAACGTCGACACCACCATCGTCCGCAGCAACCGCCAGGCGCGGGGCGGCATGGGCCCGGGTGATGACGAGATGCCCGAGTTCTTCCGCCGCTTCTTCGGCCCGGATTTCCCGATGCCCGGGCAGGGCCCTGGCGGGCAGGACGGCGGCCCCAGCATCAAGGGCCGCGGCATGGGCTCGGGCTTCATCATTTCGCCTGACGGCTACGTGCTGACCAATTACCACGTGGTCGCCGACGCCAGCGAAGTGAAGGTCAAGCTCGGCGATCGTCGCGAGTTCACCGCCAAGGTGATCGGCAGCGACCAGCAGTACGACGTCGCCCTGCTGAAGATCGACGGCAAGAACCTGCCGACCGTGCGCGTGGGGGATTCCAACAGCCTGAAGCCAGGTCAGTGGGTTGTCGCGATCGGCTCGCCGTTCGGCCTCGACCACTCGGTTACCGCTGGCGTGGTCAGTGCCCTCGGCCGCAACACCGGTGGACCGGACCAGCGCTATGTGCCGTTCATCCAGACCGACGTGGCGATCAACCAGGGCAATTCCGGCGGCCCGCTGCTGAACACCCGTGGTGAAGTGGTCGGCATCAATTCGCAGATCTTCTCGGCCTCTGGTGGCTACATGGGCATCAGCTTCGCGATCCCGATCGATCTGGCGATGAGCGCGGTCGAGCAGATCAAGAAGACCGGCAAGGTCACCCGTGGCCAGCTCGGCGCGGTGGTGCAGGAAATCGACGGCCTGAAGGCGCAGGCGATGGGCCTGCCCGACAGCCGCGGTGCGCTGGTCAACCAGATCGTGCCGGACAGCGCTGCGGCCAAGGCCGGGGTCAAGATCGGTGACGTGATCCGCACGGTGAACGGTGCGCCGGTCAACAGCTGGTCCGATCTGCCGCCGCTGATCGGTGCGATGGCACCGGGCAGCCGCGTCACCCTGGGCGTGATCCGCGATGGCAAGCCGCGTGACCTGAGCGCGACCCTGACCGCTCTGGCCGAGGACGCGCAGGGCAATGCCCGCAGCCCGTCCGCAGGCAATGACACGGCGGCTCCGCAGGCCGGCGCCAATGCCCTGCTGGGGTTGGACGTTGCCGACTTGACTGCGCCGCAGCGCAAGCAGCTGGGCCTGGAGGCGGGCGAAGGTGTCCGCATCACCGCCGTGAAGGGCGAGGGCGCCCGTGATGCCGGCCTGTCCGGGGGCATGGTGATCCTGCAGGTGGCCAGTACCCCGGTCGGCAGCGTTGAAGCTCTGAACCGCGCGCTGTCCGGCTACAAGAAGGGCGATGTGGTCATGCTGCTGGTCCGTACCGGCAGCGGCAACAGCGCGTTCGTTGCGGTCAAGGCCGGCCCGTAACAACCGATGGCCGTCTTCACGGCGGCCCTCGTGGTGTCCCCGAAGCCCCGCCCTGGCGGGGCTTCGGCCATTCCGGGGCCGTGCCGGCAGGCCAACCACGCGGTGGCCCTCCGGGCATGCGATAATCGACCGTTACCCTGACGACGCCGCGCGCCGCCGCCACCTCTCTATGTCCTCTGATTCGATGCGGAACATCCGCAACTTCTCCATCATCGCCCACGTCGACCACGGCAAGTCCACGCTGGCCGACCGCATCATCCAGCTCTGTGGCGGCCTCCAGGCCCGCGAGATGGAAGCGCAGGTGCTCGACTCCAACCCGATCGAGCGCGAACGTGGCATCACCATCAAGGCGCAGTCGGTGTCGCTGCCGTACGTGGCGAAGGACGGCCAGACCTACCACCTGAACTTCATCGACACCCCCGGCCACGTCGACTTCTCCTATGAAGTCAGCCGCTCGCTGGCCGCCTGCGAGGGCGCGCTGCTGGTGGTCGATGCGGCCCAGGGCGTGGAAGCGCAGTCGGTGGCCAACTGCTACACCGCCGTGGAGCAGGGGCTGGAAGTGGTGCCGGTGATCAACAAGATCGACCTGCCCACCGCCGATATCGAGCGCGCCAAGGCCGAGATCGAGGCCGTGATCGGCATCGATGCCAGCGACGCCGTGCCGGTCAGCGCCAAGACCGGCCTGAACGTGGTCGACGTGCTGGAAGCGATCGTGCATCGCATTCCGCCGCCGGTGCCGCGCGATACCGACAAGCTGCAGGCGCTGATCATCGACTCGTGGTTCGACAACTACCTGGGCGTGGTCTCGCTGGTGCGCGTGATGCAGGGCGAGATCAAGGCCGGTGACAAGCTGCAGGTGATGTCCACCGGCCGCAACCACCAGGTCGACAACGTTGGTGTGTTCACCCCGAAGCGCAAGGTGCTGCCGGCACTGCGCGCGGGCGAAGTGGGCTGGGTCACCGCCAGCATCAAGGACGTGCACGGCGCTCCCGTCGGCGACACCCTGACCCTCGCTGCCGACCCGGCGCCGAAGCCGCTGCCCGGCTTCCAGGAAATGCAGCCGCGCGTGTTCGCCGGCCTGTTCCCGGTCGATGCCGAGGACTACCCGGACCTGCGCGAAGCGCTGGACAAGCTGCGCCTGAACGATGCCGCGCTGCGCTTCGAGCCGGAAAGCTCCGAAGCGATGGGCTTCGGTTTCCGTTGCGGCTTCCTCGGCATGCTGCACATGGAAATCGTGCAGGAGCGCCTGGAGCGCGAATACAACCTGGACCTGATCAGCACCGCGCCGACGGTGGTGTATGAAGTCCTGAAGACCGATGGCACGATCATCAACATGGACAACCCGGCCAAGCTGCCGCCGGTGAACCATGTGCAGGAGATCCGCGAGCCGATCATCCGCGCCAACGTGCTCACTCCCGAGGAGTACATCGGCAACATCATCAAGCTGTGCGAAGAAAAGCGCGGCAGCCAGATCGGCATCAACTACCTGGGCAGCCAGGTGCAGATCAGCTACGAGCTGCCGATGGCCGAAGTGGTGCTGGACTTCTTCGACAAGCTGAAGTCGGTCAGCCGTGGCTATGCCTCGCTGGACTACCACTTCGTGCGCTTCGATGCCGGTCCGTTCGTGCGCGTGGACGTTCTGATCAACGGCGACAAGGTCGATGCGCTGTCGCTGATCGTGCATCGCAGCCATGCCGATCGTCGTGGTCGCGAGCTGTGCGAAAAGATGAAGGACCTGATCCCGCGCCAGCAGTTCGACGTGGCCATCCAGGCCGCCGTCGGCTCGCAGATCATCTCGCGCACCACGGTCAAGGCCATGCGCAAGAACGTTCTGGCCAAGTGCTATGGTGGCGACGTTTCGCGCAAGAAGAAGCTTCTGGAAAAGCAGAAGGAAGGCAAGAAGCGCATGAAGCAGGTCGGCCGCGTGGAAATTCCGCAGGAAGCCTTCCTGGCCGTGCTGCAGATGGACAACAAATAAGCCCCGAAACCGGCCTTAGGGCCGATCGTCCGGTGACGTTGCAAAGGACCCTGAATGAAACTGTTTGAGATCCTCCTGGTCGTGCTGACCCTGGCCTCCGGCCTGATCCTGCTGGCCGACAAGCTGTACCTGGCCAAGCGTCGCGCCCAGCGCGCCGGCCTGCTCGACACCGAGCCGGTGCTGGTGGACTACTCGCGTGCGTTCTTCCCGGTGCTGGCGATCGTGCTGATCGTGCGCAGCTTCATCGCCGAGCCGTACAAGATCCCGTCCAGCTCGATGATGCCGAACCTGCTGATCGGCGATTTCATCCTGGTCAACAAGTTCTCCTATGGCCTGCGCCTGCCGATCACCAACACCCGCTTCGTGCCGGTCGGCGATCCGGCCCGTGGTGACGTGGTGGTGTTCCACTTCCCCGGCCATGGCGACAACGACCCGGCCAAGGGCGAGAACTTCATCAAGCGCGTGATCGGCGTGCCGGGCGACACCATCGTGTTCGAAGGCGACGGGGTTATCCTCAACGGCGAACCGCTGAAGTACGACAACAAGGGCATCTACGCTGGCCACAAGGGTCAGGGCGAGGGCGCCAACCTGCTGGTCGAGCACCTGCCGGGCCGTACCCACACCGTGCTGGAGACCGATTATCCGCGTGGCCAGGGCCAGTGGACCGTGCCGGCTGGCAAGTACCTGGTGATGGGCGACAATCGCGACAACAGCGACGACGGCCGTTTCTGGGGCCTGCTGCCGGAAGAGAACCTGCGCGGCAAGGCATTCCTGATCTGGCTGAACTGCCAGGGCTGGTTCTGCAAGGACGGCTTCGAACCGTCGCGGATCGGCTCGAGCATCAACTGACTTCACATCCACTCGCGTATCTGGGGAGAACGCAATGAAGACGATGAACACGCAGCGCGGCATGACCCTGACCTCGTTCCTGACGGTCCTGATCGTGGTTGGCTTCTTCCTCTACATCGGCATGAAGCTGTTCCCGATGTACCAGGAGTATTACGCGGTGCGCTCGGCGATGAAGAGCCTGGCCAAGGAACCGGGCATCGGCAGCATGGCGCCGGCCAACATCCAGGAACTGTTCTTCAAGCGGCTGTACATCAACTACTCGGACAACGTGAAGCCGGCCAACGTCAAGTTCGACCGTCGCGACAATGGCTGGACCCTCAAGGTCAACTACGAAGTGCGCCGCCAACTGGTCGGCAACCTGGATGTGGTTGGCAAATTCGATTCTTCCCAGGACCTGACCCGTAGCGGTGCCGAATAAATCTTTCCAACGTGAAGACCTGATCGGTCACGCCTTCCGCGACCCAGACCTGCTCAAGCAGGCGCTGACCCATCGCAGTGCCGGCGCGCCGCATAACGAGCGGCTGGAGTTCCTTGGCGACAGCATCGTCAACATGATGGTCGCCGAGGCGTTGTACCTGCGCTGGCCCAAGGCGGACGAAGGCGCGATGACCCGCGCCCGCGCCGAGCTGGTCCGCGAGGGTGCGCTGGCGGTGATCGCGCGGACCCTGCAGCTGGGTGACCGGCTGACGATGGGCCCCGGCGAAATGAAGTCCGGCGGCCATCGCCGCGACTCGACCCTGGCCGATGCGTTCGAGGCCGTGGTTGCTGCGATCTACCTGGACGTGGGTTTTGAAGCCTGCCGGGCGATGGTCCTGCCCTGGTTTGCCGCCTCGATGGAGGCGCTGCCGGCCACCGGGCGACCGGAGAAGGACCCCAAGACCCGCCTGCAGGAATGGCTGCAGGGCCGACAGAAGGCGTTGCCACAGTACGAACTGGTGTCAGAATCCGGTGACGACCACGCCAAACACTTCCGGGTACGCTGCAACGTAGCCGACCCCGCCGCCAGCACCGAGGGCGAAGGCTCCTCGCGGCGGATTGCCGAACAACAAGCGGCTGCGGCCGTCCTTGAACAACTGGATTCCAAGTGAGCGAACAAACTCCCCATCATTGCGGCAGCGTCGCCGTCATCGGCCGCCCCAACGTGGGCAAATCGACCCTGACCAATGCCTTGGTCGGGGCCAAGGTCAGCATCGTGTCCAACCGGCCGCAGACCACCCGTCACCGCCTGCTGGGCATCGCCACCTACCCGGAAGGGCAGCTGGTGCTGGTCGACACGCCCGGCCTGCACAAGGTGCAGAAGCGGGCGATGAACCGGGTCATGAACCGCGCTGCCCGCGGCTCGCTGGAAGGCGTCGACGCCGGCCTGCTGGTGATCGAAGCCGGTCGCTGGGACGAAGAGGACAGCCTGGCCTTCAACGTGCTGCGCGACGCCGGTATCCCGGTGGTGCTGGTGGTCAACAAGATCGACCGCATGAAGGACAAGGGCGCACTGCTGCCGTTCCTGCAGGAAGTGACCGCCGGCCGTGATTTCTCGTCGGTGCATCCGATTTCGGCGCAGAAGCGCAACGGCCTGGAAGCCCTTGTCCGTGACGTGCTGGCGCTGTTGCCGGAAGCCCCGCCGATGTTCGGCGAAGACGAGATCACCGACCGCAGCCAGCGCTTCCTGGCCGGCGAACTGGTGCGTGAACAGCTGATGCGCCAGTTGGGCGAAGAGCTGCCGTACGCCACCACGGTGGAGATCGAGCGCTTCACCGAGGACGGCAACCTGCTGCGCATCGGTGCGGTGATCTGGGTCGAGCGCGAAGGCCAGAAGGCGATCGTGATCGGCAAGGGCGGCACCCGCCTGAAGGAGATCGGGGCCAAGTCCCGCCTGCAGATGGAGCGTCTGTTCGGTGCCAAGGTGTTCCTGGAAACCTGGGTGCGCGTGCGTGAGGGCTGGTCCGATGACGAGGCCGCGCTGAAGGCCTTCGGCTACGAATAAGCCGCGACGGTCGCTTCGATGCTGATCGAGGACGACACCGGCTTCGTGCTGCATGCGCGGGCCTATCGCGAGACCAGCCTGCTGGTCGAGGTATTGAGCGCCGAGCACGGCCGGATCGGCCTGCTCGCGCGTGGTGTTTCCACGGCCAAGGGCCAGGTGCTGCGAGCGGCCCTTCAGCCACTGCAGTGGATCCGCTTCAGCGCGCTGCAGCGTGGCGAACTGGCCCAGCTGCGCGGTGCTGAAGCGCTGGATGTGGCGCCGCGCCTGCTCGGCCAGGCCATGCTGGCCGGGTTCTATCTCAGCGAGTTGACCCTGCGCCTGGCACCGCGCCAGGACCCGCTGCCGGAGTTGTACCTGGCCTTTGGTGAGGCGCGTGCGCGCCTGGCCGTGGGGGCCGGACTGGCCTGGACCCTGCGCCGTTTCGAACGCGAGCTGCTGGCGGCGCTGGGCGTGGGTTTCGATCTGGAGACCGCCAGCGATGGCCAGCCGATTGACCCGGCGGCGCGCTATGAACTGGACCCGCAGGAAGGACCGCAGCGCCTGCTCAGCGAGCGTGGCGGCGAGCGTCGCGCAGCGGCTACCGGCTCGGCACTGCTGGCCCTGGCAGCCGACGACGAACCGGAAGCCGCCGATCTGGCCAGCCTGCGCCTGCCGATGCGGCGGGTGCTGGCCCATCACCTGGGCGCGCGCGGGTTGAAGTCGTGGGAGATGCTGGAGCAGCTGACACCCCGGCGTTGAGGGGTGTTCGGCAGGGCTTGCAGCCCTGCACCTGCCGAGGCCAAGGCACGAGCCAGAGCAACAGCAACAACAACAGCGTGCATTCCGTGGGTAGGCGGGGTGGGTCCGATTGCGGGGGACGCCGTAAACCCGTCCATGGGGGCTTGGCCGCGGCATCCATGCCGCGGACACCCCCGCAACCGGACCCACCCCGCCTTCGACAATTGTCCGCGAGCTGTCGGAACGGCTTCCGCCTCTGGTAGGTGTCGACCTTGGTCGACACGTAGATCCACGCCATGCGTGGATGCTCTTCGATCCAATATCGAAATATTCGATTTCGATGGAGATTCATCCACGCATGGCGTGGATCTACCAGCCGTCATACGGAATCTGTCGGGAGGTGGGGCGGTGTGGGTTGGCAGGACCGTTGGCGCCATGGATGGCGCCATCGAGCCCCCAGGGATGGGTTTACGGCGTGTCCTGCCAACCCACACCGCCCCGCCCAGCAAGCAGAAGGCCAGAGCCGCTCTGGGTGTGGCCTTTGGTGTTGCTCTGGCTTGAAAGCCTCTGCGGGTGCAGGGCGCAGCCCTGACGAGCAACCCTCAGTGCAGCAGGGCAGCCACCGCCGCGCGGAACCCCGCCTGTGCCTGCCCCGATTCGGGCGTGTGATGCAGCTGCCGTACCGCACGTGCCAGTCGCGCTGCACCCACGAACCCGCAGCTGGCCTGCAACCGGTGCAGCTGGCTGCGCAGCTGGCGCTCGTCATGCTGGTCCACGGCCTGTTCGACCGCATCGCGCACGCCCGGCAGTTCGGCCAGGAACAGCTCGCGCAGGGCGATCAGGTGGTTGCGTTGGCCATTGAGCGCGGCCAGGGCGGCGGTTTCGTCCCAGTCCTCCAGGGCCAGCTCGACCGCCGCCGGCGGCACCGTGGAACCGGCGGGGCTGTTGACCAGCGCACGACGGACCGCCTTCAGCAGTTGGTCGCGGCCCAGCGGTTTGACCAGGGTGTCGCTGAAACCCGCCTCGCGCAGGCGGGCGTGAATGGCAGCATCGCCGTCGGCGGTATGCGCCAGCGCCGGGGTGTCCGGGTGCGAGCGGCGCAGCTGGTGCAACAGCTGGGCACCATTGCCATCCGGCAGGTTGACGTCGATCAGCCACAGATCGTGGGCACCGGGCTCGGCGCGCGCGAGGGCGCTTGCCAGTGAGTCGGCGGTGTCCACATCCGCTGGTAACGTTTCCAACGCCGCTTTGAAAAAACCACGGCTGATGATGTCGTCCTCGACAAGCAGGAAGCGGGGTCGACTGGCCCGCGGGGTCATCTGCATCAGGGCTGCCTCCATGTCAGCTGGGGTCAATCATCAAGCACGGCGGCGGCGGGCGCAAGCGGCCAGCGGCCCTGCTGGTCAGGATCTGCGACAATACGCCCCCACTTTTGCCCGCAGCCTGTTGCCACGTGGCCCGATCCCGCTCCCGTATCGACCGTACTCCCTTCCAGACCGAGATCCTCGACCTCAGCCATGATGGTCGCGGTGTTGCCCGCCGTGAAGGCGAGGGCGGCAAGGTCACCTTCATCAGCGGCGCCCTGCCGGGCGAAGTGGTGATGGCCGAACAGACCGCCCGCAGCCGCCACTTCGATGAAGCGCGCACGGTGGAAGTGCTGCAGGCCTCGCCGCAGCGGGTGACCCCCAAGTGCCCGCATTTCGGCACCTGCGCCGGCTGCGTGCTGCAGCACCTGGACGAAGACCAGCAGATCGTCGCCAAGCAGCGCGTGCTGATGGACAACCTGGAGCGCATCGGCCATGTGAAGCCGGGCACCGTGCTGCCGCCGCTGGTAGGTGACAGCTGGGGCTACCGCCGCAAGGGCCGGTTCTCGGTGCGCCGGGTCGAGAAGAAGGACAAGACCCTGGTCGGCTTCCGCGAGCAGGACCCGCGCTTCGTCGCGGACCTGCAGCAGTGCCTGACCGTGATCCCCGAGATCGGCACCAAGGTGGAGGTGCTGTCGACCTTCATCGAATCCCTGGATGGCAAGCGCGACATCCCGCAGATCGAGTTCATCGCCGGTGACCAGGCCGTGGTGCTGACCGTGCGCCACCTGCAGCCGCTGAGTGATGCCGATCGTGCCGCCTGGGCGGCCTTTGGCCAACAGCACGGTTTTGTCATCTACCTGCAGTCGGGCGGCGTGGATACCGTGCAGCCGCTGGACGGGCAGGGCGTGGCGCTTTCGTTCCGGCTGGCGCCGTGGGATGTCGAACTGGCGTTCCGTCCGCTGGATTTCATCCAGGTCAATGCCAAGCTCAACGAGAAGATGATCGCCCACGCGCTGGACCTGCTTGAACCGGGTGCCGACGAGCGCGTGCTGGACCTGTTCTGTGGCCTGGGCAACTTCACCCTGCCGCTGGCGCGCAAGGTGCGCGAAGTGGTGGGCGTGGAAGGTGATGCCGGGCTGGTGGCGCGTGCGCGTGAGAACGCCGAGCGCAACGGGCTGGCCAACGCGCAGTTCTACAGCGCCGACCTCACCCAGGACCAGCGCAGCACGGCATGGATGCGCCAGGGCTTTGACAAACTGCTGCTGGATCCGCCGCGTTCGGGCGCCATCGAAGTGCTGCAGCAGCTGCCGTTGAAGCAGTTCAAGCGCATCGTCTATGTCAGCTGCCATCCGGGCTCGCTGGCCCGCGATGCCGGCTACCTGGTCAACGAACAGGGCTTCACCCTGGTCAGCGCCGGTGCGATGGACATGTTCCCGCATACCGCGCACGTGGAAAGCATCGCGGTGTTCGAAAAGCGCTGATGCCTGCAGCGCCGGGGGCTGCCCGGCGCCTGCCTTGCCGCTTGCAGGCAGGCAATGCGGTCAGTCGGCCGGGGCGTTCTGCCACTGGCCGTCCACGCGCACGAAGGCCATGGACTGCTCGCCGTGCTCGCTGCCGTCGCCTGCGCGCACGGTGCATTCGATGGCGGCCCTGTCGCTGGCGACCTCGCAGTTCCTCACTTCCTGCACCTGCAGGGTGCTGGCAGCCTGTTCGAAACGTGCGCGCAGGGCAGGGTCGGCCTGCTGCTGCGCCTGCCCGGCGATCCGTTCGCGCAACAGCGCCTGCACCCTTTCCCGGGGCGGCGCCGGTACGGGCACATTGCGCTGGTCAGGCAGTGTCCACACGCCGTCCACCAGGGCCAGCCGCAGCAGCTGCGGTCGCGATTCGATGCCTGCGCTGGCGGTGGCGATGCAATCGACGGCGTCGCCGGCCTCGGCGGGGGCACAGCTGTCCAGGGTCTGCAGACGGGGCCGGAAGGTCTCGGCAACCAGGCGACTGCTGTCGCTGGCGGGGCGATCGGCAACGGCCTGGTCGAACATCCGGTCCATCGCAGCCTGTGCCTGCTGCAGCGAAGGTACGGTCGCCGATCCGGCGCTGGCAACGGCGCACGGCAGCAGCGCCGACAGGGAAAGACAGCGACGAAGGCGATGGGAAAGCGTCATGAGCGACCATTCCATGGTTGGGGGGCCGCGCAGTGTAGTCCTGCCCGTCGCCGCGCCGATAGGCAGCGTCTGGCGTGAGCCGCATACTGTGCCCATGGGCATCGAAATCGAACGCAAATTCCTCGTCACCCATGATGGGTGGCGCACTGCCGCGCACCGGGTCATCCCGATGGCGCAGGGCTACATCAACGATCTGGGCGCGCTGGACCGCGGCACCCAGAACGCCTCGGTGCGGGTCCGCATTGAAGGCGACAAGGCCGCGCTGAACCTGAAGTCGCGCACCCTGGGCCATACCCGGCAGGAGTTCGACTACCCGATTCCGGTGCAGGATGCGCGCGACCTGCTGGCGCTGTGCGTCGGCGGCCTGATCGACAAGCGCCGGCATCTGGTCGAGTACGCCGGCCTGACCTGGGAAGTGGACGAGTTCCTCGGTGACAACGCCGGCCTGGTGGTCGCTGAAGTCGAGCTGGACAGCGCCGACCAGGCCATCGACCTGCCGGACTGGATCGGCGCCGAAGTGACCGACGACGCCCGCTACTACAACGTCGCTCTGGCCAGTCGCCCCTATTCACAGTGGTGAAACCCTCCGTCCCCTTTTTTCGAGGGTGTAGGCCCCCATGTCGGGGGGATGAGAATCGACATCTACTCCGACGTGGTCTGCCCCTGGTGCTGGATCGGCAAGCATCGCTTCCAGCAGGGTGTGCAGTTGCTGGGCGCCGATGCGCCCGAACTCGAGATCCACTGGCAGCCGTTCCAGCTTGACCCCGATGCGGACGCCACCCCGGTGCCACTGCGCGAGGCCTATGTGCGCAAGTTCGGCGGTGCCGAGCGCACCGAGCAGATTCTGGGCCAGACCCAGACCGCTGCGCGGGCCGAGGGCCTGCCGATGGACTTCAGCCAGGGCCAGGTGCGGGTAACCACGCTGCCGGCGCATCGCCTGTTGTGGCTGGCTGGCCAGCACGGCGTGCAGGAGGCCGTCGGTGAGGCGCTGTTCCGCGCCCATTTCGAGCATGGACAGAATCTGGCCGACCCGGCGGTGCTGGTCGAGGCCGGCGCCGCCGGTGGCCTTGCCGCAGACGAGATCCAGCAGATGCTGGCCGGCGATCGTGGCCTGGCCGAAGTGGAAGCGAGTCTGGCGCAGGCCCACGCACTGGGTATCTCCTCGGTGCCCACCTTCGTCATCGATGGCCGCTGGGCGGTTTCCGGAGCCCAGCCCCCGGAAGCCTTCGCCAACGCGCTGCGCCAGATCGCCGCCGAGCAGGCGGCAGGGCAGGGCGCGGAGGGTGCCCCGGAAGGCGGCGACGACGCCTGCGGCGCGGACGGCTGCAAGGTCTGACCGACCCGCAGAAGGGGACGGAGGGGGGTGAGTCGCATCCGGCACCAGTGGGTCGATTGCGCCTTGATCCCCTCCGTCCCCCTTTTTGACCACTGCGCCTGTTGGCCGGTTCTGCGACAATGCGGCACTGCGCCATGCGGGCGCCCGTTGTGGAGATCGACCATGCTGCTGATCGGCGTTGCCGGTACTGAACTGACCGCCCAGGAACGTGAGTGGCTGCAGCACGATGCTGTGGCCGGGGTGGTGCTGTTCAAGCGCAACTTCGCTTCGCGGCAGCAGGTGACCGAACTGTCCGCGGCGATCCGCGCTGCCGCACCGCGCCCGCAGTTGATCTGCGTGGACCAGGAAGGCGGTCGCGTGCAGCGCTTCCGTGAGGGCTTCAGCGAACTGCCGCCGCTGCAGGACATCGGTGTCCAGTACGCCAGGGATCCCGACGCTGCGCTGGCATTGGCCGAGCAGCACGCCTGGCTGATGGCCAGTGAGGTCCGTGCCAGCGGCGTGGACCTGAGCTTCGCCCCGGTGGTCGACCTCGGCCGTGGCAATCGCGCCATCGGCGATCGTGCCTTCAGTGAAGACCCGCAGGTGGTGGCCGCGTTCACCGCTGCCTATGTGCGCGGCATGCATGCGGTCGGCATGGCCGCCACCCTCAAGCATTTCCCCGGCCATGGCACCGTGCTGGAAGACACCCACGTGGATACCGCGATCGATCCGCGTGCGCTGGATGAACTGCGCGCACAGGATCTGGTCCCGTTCACGGCCGGTATCGCCGCCGGCGCCGATGCGGTGATGATGGCGCACGTGATCTACCCGCAGGTCGCACCGGAACCCGCTGGTTACTCGCCGCGCTGGATCCAGCAGATCCTGCGTGGCGAGCTCGGCTTCCGCGGCGTGGTGTTCTCCGATGACATCGGCATGGCCGCCTCGCACAGCGCCGGTGGCGTGCCGGCACGCGTGCACGCACACCTGGATGCCGGCTGCGATGTGGTGCTGGTCTGCCACCCGGAGCTGGTCGATGAAGCCCTGCACGCGGTGCAGGGACGCTCCCTCAATACCGCTGCGCTGCTGGGCCTGCTCGGCCGCGGCGCGCTTGGCTGGGATGGCCTGCTGGCCGATGCCCGCCATGGCGACACCCAATCCCGTCTGCTGCAAACCCTTGGAAGAACCGTCTGATGCCGAACCTCACCATTTCCCAGGCCCTGGCCCAAGCCGACCTGCTGGTCGACCGCCCCACCATCGACAAGGCCATTGCCGGCATCGCCGACGCCATTGCGCGCGACTACCAGGGCGAGGTGCCGCTGTTCCTGTCGATCATGCACGGTGCGCTGCCGTTCGCCGGCCAGCTGGCACTGGAGCTGGGCGCGCGTGGCCAGGACGTGCAGTTCGATTACCTGCACGCCACCCGTTACCGCGGTGAGACCACCGGCGGCGACCTGGTGTGGAAGCACAAGCCGGCCACGGCGCTGTTCGGCCGCCGCGTGCTGCTGGTCGATGACATCCTCGACGAGGGTTACACCCTGCAGGGCGTGCGTACCTGGTGCCTGGAGCAGGGCGCGACCGACGTGCGCATTGCCGCGATGACCGTGAAGAAGCACGATCGCGCGCTGCCGGACGTCACCGCCGACTATGCCGGCATCGAGCTGCCGGATCGCTACGTGTTCGGTTTCGGCATGGACGTCAACGAAACCCTGCGCTGCGTGCCGGCCATCTACGCGATGAAGGAATAACAACGCGGCCGCCTGCGGCCTGCGTTTCCTGCCGCCGGCATCCTCGGGTGCCGGCGTTCTTTTTTCTCTGGAGTGCTTTCCATGCAACAGATCGCCCTGGCCGTGATTGGCGGTACCGGTGTCTACAACCTGGCCAAGCTTGACGACGTGCAGACCCACGAAGTCGACACCCGCTTCGGCAAGCCGTCCGGCCCGGTGCGGGTCGGGACATTGCTCGGTCATCGCGTGGCCTTCCTTGCACGCCATGGTGAAGGCCATTCGTTGCCGCCGCACAAGATCAACTACCGGGCCAACCTGGCCGCGCTGCAGCAGATCGGCGCGCAGCGGGTGCTGGCGCTGAACACGGTCGGTGGCATCGGTGACGATTTCGGGCCGCGCGTGCTGGCCTGCCCGGATCAGGTAATCGATTACACCTGGGGCCGCATCAGCACGATCTGCGAAGAAGAGGGCACCGACGTGGTGCACGTCGACTTCGGCCATCCGTATACGCCGATGCTGCGCAGCAAGATCCTGGCGGCGGCGAAGGTGACCGGTGTGAAGGTCCACGATGGCGGCTGCTATGGCGCGACCCAGGGCCCGCGGCTGGAAACCATCGCCGAGATCGCGCGCATGCGCCGCGATGGCTGCGATCTGGTCGGCATGACCGGCATGCCCGAAGCGGCGCTGGCGCGTGAGCTGGGGCTGGATTACGCCTGCCTGGCGATCGTTGCCAACTGGGCCGCCGGGTGCGGTGATGGTGAGGAGATCACCATGGCCGAAGTGCTCGCCAATGTGCAGGCCGCCAGCAACGGACTTCCGGAACTGGTCGGCGAATTGGCGCGGGGGTGATTGTCTTCGCGTAACAAGCTTTGCATACTCAGCTTGTGCGCGGGTTCAGCGTACACCACCCATTCATTGCATAAGGTCACGCATCACCATGCCGAACGGTACCGTCAAGTGGTTCAACGACGCCAAGGGATTTGGCTTCATCTCGCCGGAGGACGGCAGCGCCGACGTCTTCGCGCACTTCTCCGCGATCAACTCCAAGGGCTTCCGCAGTCTGCAGGAAGGCCAGAAGGTCACCTACGACGTGACCCAGGGCCCGAAGGGCGCCCAGGCCTCGAACATCGTTCCGGCCGAGTGATCCACTCGATAGTGCGTTGAAAACCCCGCTTCGGCGGGGTTTTTTTTTGCTCGCCGTGAAGATGCTCTTGCGGCGGGAGCGCCTGTCCTTGCGTGCGAATGTCCCCCGGCGCCGGCCTGCGGCCATCGCCTCCTCCTTTACTTCGCACGCAAGGACAGGCGCTCCCGTTGCGGAATCGCGCGCGCCAACAGAGGCCATGAAAGCTGAGCGCTGCCACCATTGCCGGCTCTCCTGCGAAGTAAAGGAGGAGGCAGCCGCGCAGAGGCTGCCGGGGGACATTCGCAGGAGAGCCGGCAGTGGTGGCGGAGCCCGATGCACATCTGCTCGGAAGAGGGGGCAGCTGATGTACCGCCCCTGCGCCGATGGCACAATGCAGGCATGACGGAACGACTGCGCATCGCCGTGATTGGATACGGCACCGCTGGCCAGGCATTGGCCATCCTGCTCACCCGTGATGGCCACGAGGTGGAGATCTTCGAACGCGTGCCGACCCCCGGGCCGGTGGGTGCGGGATTCCTGCTGCAGCCCAGCGGACTGCAGGTGCTGTGGCAGATGGGCCTGCTTGAGGCCGTGCGTGGCTACGCCATGCCGGTGCGACGGCTGTATGGCGATACGCCGTGCGAGCGCGCGGTGATGGACATGGGCTATGACGGCCTGGATGCGCGACTGCACGGCATGGGCATGCAGCGCGGGGCGTTGTTCTCGGTGCTGGACCAGGCGCGTGAAGGCGCCGGCGAGCTGCACGTGGGCACGACCATCGTCGAGGTCGATCACCAGCAGGGGCGGCTGCGCGACAGCGACGGTCGCACGCACGGACCGTTCGATCTGGTGGTTGCCGCCGACGGCGCCGCCTCCACGCTGCGCAACGCCGTCGACGGTGGCGCGGCGCTGGACCGGGTGTACCCGTGGGGCGCGCTGTGGTGCCTGTTGCCGGCCGAAGACTGGCCACACATGCAGCAGCTGCGGCAGCGCTACGTCGCCGCGCGCAAGATGATCGGCCTGCTGCCGGTGGGCACCCGACCCGGTGACGACACGCCTCGCCTGAGCTTCTTCTGGAGCCTGCCGCGTGCGGATTTCGACCGCTGGCAGGGCGACGGCATGGCGCCGTGGCTGGAAGAACTGCATGCGCTGTGGCCACAGGCGGGCGCGCGCTTCGCCCATCTGCGCGACGCCGGTCAGCTGGCGCGTGCGGTGTACCGCGATGCCGTGATGAAGCGTTGGCATCAGGGGCGGCTGGTGCTGGCAGGCGATGCAGCACATGCGATGAGCCCGCAGCTGGGGCAGGGCGTGAACATGGCGCTGCTGGATGCACTGGCACTGCGCGACGCGTTACGCACCCACGGTGGTGGCGAACCGGCATTGCAGGCCTACCAGGCGCAACGACGTGCGCATGTGGCGGTCTATCAGCGCTGGAGCCGCTGGCTGACGCCGCTGTTCCAGTCCGATCGCGATGCGTGGGCAAAGGCGCGCGATGTGCTGCTGGGGCCGATGGGACGACTGCCTGGCGGGCGTGGGCACATGCTGCGCGTGCTCAGCGGCACCCAGCACGGATGGCTGGGCGCGTTGCCGCTCGATCCGGCATTCATCCAGGCGCTTGCCGCTGCGCCCCTGCCGCTACAGGGCGTGGAAATGCCGGCCACCGCGTGAAGCCCTTCGTTACGGCATTTAACGATTGCCTCACCCCGTATGTGCGACAAGAGATGAGCACGCGGCAGCCGCGTCGCCCGCTTTCCTTTTCGTGATCGATCATCGCGTGGCCCGGGTGGCGCCGCCGTCGTTGCCTGCTGCGGCCCGGATGCGCCGCACGAACGAGGAGGATGCCATGTTGTTCGCGGTCGAGAAGCTGGAATCGGAAATCTGCAAGCTGCGCGGTCTGCTGCGGATGCTGCACGAGGACCAGCCCGACGTACTGGAAGATGTGTTCGAGTTTCATGTCGGCAGTCTGATCAGCCACGCATCACCGGAAAGCCACGGCCATATCCGCGCCTGCGCACAGGAAATGCTGATGGCGATACAGGCACTGCCGCGTCATGCCGACGAGGCGACGCAGGATTTCAGCCTGATGCACGGAATCGCCGCCCGCCCGTCGTAATCCCGCGCAGGTCTCGACGCCTCAGCGAACCGGTAGCGGCACTACGCTGTCTTCCACACAGGCGAGCAGCTGTTCGCCCGGCGCGAGCACAGGCACCACACCGGCGGTGAATGCCGAGAATGCCGGCAGGATGGTCACGCCGTGGCGCAGCCAGAACGCGGGGAAGCGCCGACGCAGTGCCGGCAACGCAACCTGCGGATGCACATGGCCCGCCAGCACGTGCGCGGAGGCATCGGCCAGAGGCTCGTGCCGCAGCAGGAACGGTCCCCATCGCGCGTCGTCATGCATCTGCACCTGCAGCGCCGCCTTCGGCAGATCACGGTCGTGATTGCCGCGAACCACGTGAATGTCCAGCGCCGCGTGCTGCTCTCGCCAACCGAGCCATTGCTGATACCAGGCCGCGCGATGCGCCGGGCCGTGCAGGACGTCGCCGAGGATCCATAGTTGCTGGCACTGGTGCATGGTCACCAGGTCCTGCAGGCGCTGCAGGTCATTGCCGGTGCCGCCCGACGGCAGGGCGATTCCCGCACGCCGGAACACGTCCGCCTTGCCCAGGTGCAGGTCGGCGATCAACAGCGCGCGCTGCGCCGGCCACAGCAGCGCCCGGCCGCCGAGCAGAAGCATCGACTCACCTCCCAGCTGCAGCGGAAGATCAGCGGCCATGGCGGCGCTCCAGCTGCTGCGCGGCACGCTGCACGCGCGTGCGCCAGTCTTCATTGCTGAACTGCCCACGCAGGCGTTCGGCCCACAAGGGAAATGCCAGCGGGGTCAGTGATGAGGGCCGCTGCAGGGACAACGAACGTGTGGCGATGCGTGCCAGCACCTGCTGCAACCCGGGCAGGTCGAGGCTGTCGTGCAGTACTTCCTGCTCGGCCAATGCCAGCAGCAGATGCTCCGGGTCGTGCTCGCGCAGCACGTCATGCAGCAGTCCGGCGGAGGCCTGCAGCTGGCGCAGCGAGCGTGGCATGCCACCCGGCAGGCTGGGTAGCAGCAGGCCCGCTACGCGCGCGATGCCGCGGAACTGGCGGCGCGCCAGCTCGCCCAGGTTCACCGCTTCGCGCAGGTCCTGCAGCAGATCGCCAGCATCCAGCATTGCCCGCCAGTCCTGTTCCTGCAGATCCACCGGCGTGGCCGGAGCGAGCACCAGGCCATGGTCATTCACTGCATAGCCGATGCTGTTGCGTTGCCGACGGGTGCAGCGAAGGGCCAGCAGCGCGGCCAGCGCTTCGTGCACATGGCGGCCCGCAAAGGGATAGACGAACAGGAACTGGCCTTCGCGTCGGCGCACGTCTTCCACCAGCAGGTGGTCGGGCGATGGCGCCGCAGACAGCTGCGACTGCAATGCCAGCAGCGGTGCAAGCCACCGCGACTCCGCGCTCTGGTCGGCGCCTGACAGCACCTTTTCCAGTTCGCGGCCCAAGGGCATCGACAGTGGCAGTTGACCGCCCTGCCAGCGCGGTACCACGCCATCACCACCACCGCGCGCCACGCGCACGAACGCGGTCATGTCGCGAAGCTGCACCAGCTCCAGCAGCCGCCCCGCAAACTGGAAACGGTCGCCGCGGCGCAGGCGGCTGGCGAACTGCTCTTCCACCGCGCCCAGGCTGCCGCCACGCAGGAACTGTACGCGCACGCTGCCGTCGCTGCTGATGGTGCCGATCGACAGCCGATGGCGCAGCGCCTGGCGGCGATCGGGCATGCGGTACACGCCGTCGGCATCGCGTACCACCTTGTGGAACTCCGGGTACCGGGACAATGCACGTCCGCCCTGCACGATGAAATCGATCACCGCATTCCATTGTGCGTCCTCCAGCGCGGCGAAGGCATGCGTGCCACGGACCTGTTCCAGCAGTGCATCGGCGTTGAAGCCGCCCGCCAGCGCGCGGCTGACGGCGTGCTGGGCCAATACGTCCAGCGACAACGTGGGAGGACGTCGCGCTTCGATCACCCCGTCATGCAACGCGTGCCGGGCCGCCGCGTACTCGGCCAGTTCCAGCGCATGGCTGGGAATGCACAGTATCTGGCCGCTGGCACCGGGCCGATGGCGTGCACGCCCAGCGCGCTGGCGCAGGCGCGCCACGCCCTTCGGGCTGCCCAGCTGCAGCACCTGGTCCACTTCCGGAAAGTCCACGCCCAGATCCAGGCTGGAGGTGGCCACCACGCAGCGCAGCGTGCCCGCACGCAGTCCGTCCTCGACCTGCTGTCGCAGCGTGGGATCCAATGATCCATGGTGCAGGGCGAGCGTGCCGGCATCTTCCGGCCACACGGCTGCGAGGGCCTGGTGCCACAGCTCCGCCTGCGCACGGGTATTGGTGAAGAGCAGGCTGCTGCGTGCACGGAACAGCGCGTCGAGCACGCGCGGAAGATGGGAAAGGCCAAGATGCCCGGCCCATGGAAAGCGTTCGCCGGGTTCGGGCAGCAGGCTGCGGATCGTCACCGGCCGCTGCCGTGCACCTTCCACGATCGTTGCCTGTGGACGGTGTGGCAGCAGTACGTCGCGTGCCTGTGGCAGGTTGCCCAATGTGGCCGACAGCCCCCACAGCTGCATCGCCGGGGCTGCCTCACGCAGCAGCGCCAGATTCAACTGCAGCAGCACGCCGCGCTTGTTGCCCAGCAGTTCGTGCCATTCGTCCACCACCACGCAGCGCAGTTGGCGCATGCGCTCAAGGGTGTCGGGATAGCTGAGCAGCAGCGCCAGCGACTCCGGCGTGGTGACCAGCACGTCGATGCGACCTTCGCGGGCCAGGCGCCGGTCGCGGTTGCTGGCATCGCCGCTGCGCAGCCCCACGCGCCAGCCCAGGCCCAGGCCGTCGATCGGCGCCTGCAGCGCGCGTGCGGTATCGCTGGCCAGCGCCCGCAGCGGTGTCACCCACAGCACCTGCAGCGGGCGCACCGCGCTGGCGCGACGCGGTGCGGGGGGCGGGTCGAGCATCGCCTGCAGCAAGGGGCCGCCGAACATGGCAAGAGTTTTGCCGCTGCCGGTTGGGGTGTGCAGCAGGCCCGATTCGCCCGCCAGATAGTGACGCCACATCGCGCGCTGGAAGGGCAGGGGGCGCCAGCCGCGGCTGCCGAACCACTCGTGCAGGCGCTGCAGCGCATCGCTGCGCTTCATCGCGCCAGCGCCTGCAACTGGGCCAGGTGGTCGGCTTCGGCAGCCGGCTTGTCGTGGCGCCAGCGCAGGATGCGTGGAAAGCGCACGGCAATGCCGGACTTGTGGCGCGCGCTGCGGTTGACCGCTTCGAAGCCGAGTTCGAACACCTGCTCGGCGGCGACGCTGCGCACCGGGCCGAAGCGCTCACGGGTGTGTGCGCGGATCCAGCGATCGAGGGCGAGGATTTCCTTGTCGTCCAGACCGGAATAGGCCTTGGCCACTGGAACCAGTGTCTCGCCGTCCCAGACGCCGAAGGTGTAGTCGGTATACAGCGTGCTGCGCCGACCATGACCTGCCTGCGCGTACAGCAACACTGCATCGATCGTGAGCGGTTCGACCTTCCACTTCCACCAGTCGCCACGGCGACGCCCGGACTGGTAGACCGAATCACGACGCTTGAGCATCAGCCCTTCCACACCACGCTCGCGCGATGCTTCGCGCAGCTGCGCGGCATGCTGCCAATCGTCGGCGTCTACCTCGGGCGAGAGCTGGATGCGCGGATCGCCGAGCGCGCCGACCACCTCGGCCAACTGCACGCGTCGCTGCTGCAGCGGCAGTGCACGCAGGTCCTCGCCGTCGCGCTCAAGCAGATCGTAGGCGAGCACGCGTACCGGCGTGTTGCGCAGGGTGGCGGCGCCGGGTTTGCGGCGCTGGATGCGGGTCTGCAGGGCGGTGAATGCACGCGGCAGATTGTCGGCGTCGTCCCATGCCAGCAGCTCGCCATCGAGCACGCAGCCATCGGGCAGAGACGCTGCCGCCTGCTCGATCTCCGGGAAGCGACCGTCCAGCCGTTCTTCGCCGCGCGACCACAACGCCACCTCGCCCTGGCGCCGCAGCAACTGCAGGCGGATGCCATCCCACTTCCATTCCAGCAGCCAGTGGCTGATGTCGCCCAGCCGCTCGGTGGGCTCCCCTTCCAGCGGCGAAGCGAGGAAGAACGGGTAGGGCTGCTGACGATCGGTCGGCAGTTCTTCGGCAGACAGCAAGGTGGTAAGCAGGCCGGGGGAGGGCACCCAGTCGCCGAGCATGCGCTGGGCGATGCGGGCGATATCCAGCCCGGACCACTCGGCCAATGCCTGCTGCACCACGCGCTGCGACACACCAACGCGCAGGGCGCCGGTCAGCAGCTTGTTGAAGACCAGGCGTTCGGCCGATGCCAGCTGTCGCCATCCGTCGACTACGGCGGCACGACGCACCGGCTCCGGCTGGTTGGCAACGGCAAGCAGGTGTTGTTCGATCCAGTCGGCCAGAGGCCGATCCTCGGCTTCGGTGGCCGGATCATCCAGCAGCAGGGTAAGCGTTTCAGCAAGGTCGCCGACCTGCGCGTAGCTGTCTTCGACCAGCCAGGGGGGCAGGCCGGATTCGTCGGCGATCCACGCCCGCAATTCGCCGCTGCCGGCAATTTTCCGCCGCGCGCCGCCCACTTTGCCGCCGCTGAGCAGGTACAGCGCCCACGCTGCGTCATGCGGGCGTGCGTGCTGGAAGTAATCGATCAACGCCGCGCGCTTGTCCAGCGTCGCCGTGCTGCGATCCAGCCGCTGGTACAGCGCGGCGAAGGCCTTCATTCCTCGCCTCCGAAATCGGTGCGGAACGCTTCGGCGGCGACGCCGCGTTCGCGCAGGTACGGAATCAACGCATCGGTGTTGCCGTGGGTGGCAATGACCCGCTGCGCGCCGGTCTGGGTGATGGTCTGCAGCAGCGCTGGCCAATCGGCATGGTCGGAGATCACAAAGCCACGGTCGACGTTGCGCCGGCGGCGGTTGCCGCGCAACTGCATCCAGCCCGAGGCGAAACCGAGCTGGTGACGGCCGAACCGGCGCAGCCACGGCGTACCGGCGGCCGAGGGCGGGGCCAGGATCAGCTGGCCGGCCGCATCGGGCTGACGCCCCTGTTCGGCAACGGTGAGCGTGTCGAGCATGGGCACACCGGCCTGGCGATAGACGGCCACGCCGTTGGCGATGGCGCCATGCAGCCAGGCAGGCTGGTCATCCACCGCACGCAGCTCGGCAAGCACGCGTTGCGCCTTGCCCAGCGCATAGCAGAGCAGCACTGCCGCTTCGCCCCGCTGCGCGCACTCGCGGCGCCAGGCGGCGATCTCGGCCGCCACGGCACGGGTATCGGGCCAGCGGTAGATCGGCAGCGCAAAGGTCGCCTCGGTGATGAAGGTATCGCAGGGCACCACTTCGAATGCAGTGCAGGTCGGGTCGGGCTGGCGCTTGTAGTCGCCCGACGCCACCCAGACCTGCTCACCATCGTCGATGCGCACCTGCGACGAGCCGAGCACGTGGCCGGCGGGATGCAGCGATACCTGCACCCGGCCCAGCGCGAACGGCACGCCCTCGGCATGCGCGTGCAGCGGCACATCGCCCAGGCGCCAGCGCAGAATCGGCACGCTGCCGGTGCTGCAGTGGTACTCGCCCATGCCCGGACGCGCATGGTCGCCATGGCCATGGGTGATGACCGCGCGCGGTACCGGCCGCCAGGGATCGATATGGAAATCGCCTGCCGCGCAGTACAGCCCTTCCGGCCGCAGTACTACCAGATCGTCTTTGCCTGCCATGCCGTCACTGTGGCGGTCCGGTCGTGCACGTGGCGAGAATCGGCCTGAACGCGGGGTTGCCGGGCGATACGGCACAATCGGACCGCACACCTCTTGCCGGCGGGGAAGGAACCGATGAGTGGACCGAGCTTCAACAGCAGCGCCCCCTACGAAACCCATGTGGTGCTCAACCAGCCGCCGCCGTTTGCCGGCCGGCAGCTGTGGACCGACGACATCGCATTGATGGAGGCCGTGCAGCGCGAGGGCGCGGCGGCGTTCGCACCGCGGTTGGCGGCGTACGGAGGACTGGCCGGCGACGCGCTGTACCGCATCGGCTTCGACGCCAACCGCGATCGCCCACGCCTGCGTACCCATGATGCACAGGGCCATCGCATCGATACCGTGGAATTCCATCCGGCGTATCACCAGTTGATGCAGACGGCCAAGGAACATGGCGTGGCAGGGTTGTCCTGGCACGAGCCGCAGCCCGGCGCGCATGTCGCGCGCGCTGCGCTGAGCTACCTGCACCACCAGGCCGAGGCCGGCACCAGCTGCCCGTTGACCATGACCCACGCCGCGGTAGCCGTGCTGCGCGGGCAGCCGCATCTGGCCGAGTGGTCGCGCAAGGCCGCCGCACCGGTATACGACCCGCGCGATGTGCCAGTGGCCGACAAGGCCGGCATCACCCTGGGCATGGGCATGACCGAGAAGCAGGGCGGTTCGGATGTGCGCGCCAACACCACCCGCGCCGAACCCATCGACGGCGAGCGCTATCGGCTGATCGGCCACAAATGGTTTTTCTCCGCACCCATGTGCGATGGCTTCCTGGTACTGGCGCAGGCGCCGGCCGGATTGACCTGCCTGCTGATGCCACGGCGCCTGGCCGACGGCGATCGCAATGCATTCCGCCTGATGCGCTTGAAGGACAAGCTGGGCGACTGGGCCAACGCATCCAGCGAAGTGGAGTTCTGTGGCGCACAGGCCTGGCGTGTGGGCGAGGAGGGACGCGGGGTGGCCACCATCATCGGCATGGTGATGATGACCCGGCTGGACTGCATGCTGGGCGCTGCGGCGGAAATGCGCATGGCGCTGGCGCAGGCGCTGCATCACGCGCGGCATCGGCGCACCTTCGGCAAGCCACTGCTGGACCATCCGCTGATGGGCAACGTGCTGGCCGATCTGGCGCTGGAATCGGAAGCGGCCACGGTGCTGGCGATGCGCATCGCACGCGCGGTCGATCGCGCTGGCAGCGATCCGGCCGAGGCCGCGCTCGCGCGGCTGGGTACGGCCTTGGGCAAGTACTGGATATGCAAGCGCGCACCTGCGTTCGTCAACGAAGCGCAGGAATGCCTGGGCGGTGCCGGCTACGTGGAGGAATCGATGTTGCCGCGGCTGTACCGGCAGGCACCGTTGAATTCGATCTGGGAAGGCAGCGGCAACATCCAGTGCCTGGATGTGCTGCGCGCGCTGGCGCGCGAGCCGGAGGTGCTGGCGGCGCTGCACGGTGAACTGGAGGCGGTGGCCGATCGTGATGCGCGTTATGCGTCGGCACTGCAGCAGTGGCGCGATGCGGCGGCGCCGGAGGAGGCACAGGCACGGGTCTTCTGCGAACGCACTGCCTTGCTGCTGCAGGCCGCGCTGTTGCTGCGTGCACGCAGTCCAATGGCCGAAGCGTTCATCCGCAGCCGGTTGCACGGCGAGCATGGGTTGGCATTCGGCACGCTGCCGGCGGGGTTGGATGTGGCGGCGATGCTGGCGCGTGCGCTGCCGTAGGTGACGGCCAACGGCGAGGCCCCTCGTGGTGGGCGCTGCTGGAGTGTGAGCAGGGCCGCGCGGGTGGGCTGCGCAGGGGGCGCCGTAAATACGTCCATGTAGGCTCGGGCGCGCCTTGCTCCTGTGCGCTGTCCTGCGCACACGGCAAGACCGGGGTTGGGCGTCCTGCCCAACCCGCCCGAGGCATGCCTCGGGCCCAGGGCGCTTACGCCCCTGCGCAGCCCACCCGCGCGGCCCTGGACGGTTTCCGTGCGCGCCCAGCACGGAATCAACAGAAGAAGCGAAAAGCAGAAAAGCCGCGGCGATGCCGCGGCTTTTCCGGTTGCGCCGGGCGATGCCCGACGAACGCGAAGGCCTTAGTGCTTGGCTTCTTCCTTGGCGGCAGTGGCCTTGGCGTCGTCAGCAACATCGCGGGCCTTGTCGGCAACCTTCTGCGCGGCATCGGCCGTGGCGTCGCTGGCGTGGGCGGCGGCATCGGTGGCTGCGACCTTGGCCTTGTCGGCGGCGGTGGCGGTCGCGGCTGCGGCGCTGTCCAGCGCCTGCTGGGTATCGGCGGCAGCCTGTTCAGAGGCGGCAGCGGTCTTGTCGGCAGCGTCGCGGGTGGCGGCAGCGGCCTTGTCGACGGCATCGCGTGCGGCGACACCGGCGCTGTCGGCGGCCTGCGCGGCATCCTGCTTGGCCTGTTCGGCTTCCGGGCCCTTGCAGGCAGCCAGTGCGAGCAGCAGGGAGGCGGCCAGCAGGGTAGTGGTCAGCGGACGGATCTTCATGGCGGTCTCCGGTACTGCAATGGATGGGGACGCCAGCCTATTCATACCGTTGTGAAGACCTGGTGGTGACCTGCGCACGGAACTGCGCGCAAAGAAAAAGCCGCTGGCGAACCAGCGGCTTTTTCAGAACAGCTTGAAGAAAGAAGTTATTACTTCTTGGCTTCTTCAGCAGCGTCCTTGGCCTGCTCAGCGGTAGCTTCGGCAGCCTTGGCGGCGTCCTTGGCTTCGCCAGCAGCGGCGTCGGTGGCAGCGCCAGCAGCCTGGGCAGCGGCGTCGACCGAAGCGTCAGCAGCGGTGGCGGCGGTGTCAGCGGCCTGCTGGGCAGCGTCGGCGGTCTGGGCGCCAGCAGCGGCGGCCTGGTCGGCAGCAGCCTGGGCTTCGGTGGCGGCCTGGTTGGCCGAAGCAGCGGCGTCCTGGGCAGCTTCCTGCTTCGAGCAGGCGGCCAGGGCCAGAGCCAGGGACATCGCGACCAGCAGCTTGTTGATGCTCATTGTGTAAATCCTCGTCGTTAGAATTAGGCAACGCGCATGCTGCGCGCCGACAACATGATGACAAGCCAAGATTGGGTGTCAAGCGATCCCGCATTCATTTTTGCGAAATAGACGTTAAACCCTTTCAGATCAACTCGATGGCGATAGCCGTCGCTTCGCCGCCGCCGATGCACAGGGTGGCAATGCCGCGCTTGCCGCCGCGCGTGCGCAATGCGTTGACCAGGGTGACCACCAGGCGTGCGCCGGAGGCGCCGATCGGATGGCCCAGCGCGCAGGCACCGCCATTCACGTTGAGCTTGTCGTGCGGGATGCCCAGTTCGCGCATCGGTGCCATCGCCACCACGGCGAAGGCCTCGTTGACTTCGAACAGATCGACCTGGTCCAGCGACCAGCCGGTCTTCGCCAGCAGGGTGTGGATGGCACCGATCGGGGCGGTGGTGAACCACTCCGGCTCCTGCGAATGGGTGGCATGGCCGACGATGCGCGCCAGCGGCTGCAGGCCGCGTGCGGCAGCATCTTCTTCGGTCAGCAGGACCACGGCGGCAGCGCCGTCGGAGATGCTGGAGGAACTGGCGGCGGTCACGCTGCCGTCCTTCTTGAAGGCCGGGCGCAGGGTCGGGATCTTGGCAATGTCCGAACGGCCGGGCTGTTCGTCGCTGGCGACCTCGACTTCACCCTTGCGGGTGGCGACCTTCACCGCAACGATCTCGTCGGCGAAGGCGCCGTTGGCCTGGGCTGCCTGTGCGCGCTTGACCGATTCGATGGAGTAGGCGTCCTGCTCTTCGCGGGTGAACTGGTACTTGTCCACGGCGCATTCGGCGAACTCGCCCATGGCCTTGCCGTCATAGGCATTGACCAGGCCGTCGTGGGCCATGTGGTCCACCGCCTGGAAGTTGCCGAAACGGTTGCCGGTGCGCGAATTGGGCAGCAGGTGCGGCGCGTTGGACATCGACTCCATGCCGCCGGCGACCACGACCTTGGCCGAACCGGCCTTGATCAGGTCATGCCCGAGCATGATGGCCTTCATGCCCGAACCGCAGACCTTGTTGAGGGTGGTGGCGCCGACCGACAGCGGAATACCGGCGGCGATCGCTGCCTGGCGGGCAGGGGCCTGGCCGAGATTGGCCGGCAGCACGCAGCCCATCAGGACTTCGGAGACGTCGCTGGCAGGCACGCCCGACTGTTCCAGCGCGGCGGCGATGGCGGCCGCGCCGAGGGTCGGGGTCGGAACGCCGTTGAACTGGCCGAGGAAGGAGCCGATGGCGGTGCGCTTGGCGGCGGCGATGACGATGTTGGACATGGCAATCTCGTTGATGCGTGAGCAATGTTCGGAAAGGAGACGACGGGCGTTGGATACGGCGCCGTTTCCCGGCAGACTGCGTGGGGGTCGGCCCAGTATAGAGGGTCGGCGAAGACTGCCGCTGGGCAGTACTGGATGCCTGCCCGGATGGCGGCAGGCCAACGTTCATGGGAAGGAAACGATGGAACGTAAGACGATGGGAAGGTCGGTCCTGGCATCGGCGCTGGCGGTGGCGCTGACGGCGTGTGGCGGTGGAGGCGGCGGCAGCAACGTGCGCATCGACCCGCCCCCGACCACGCCTCCGGTCACGCCCCCGGTCACCCCGCCTCCCGCTGCCAGACCGCTGGAGCCGGCCGTGGATGCGCATCTGGCACAGACCAACGCGCGTCCCGCACAGGCCACCGGCGCGACCGGTCGCGGCGTGCGCATCGGCATCGTCGATTCGGGCGTGCTGCGCAGTGCCGAGGCGCTGAACGGACGGGTGGTGGCCAACCTCAACTACATCGACCCGAGCCGCAACAATCTCAACGTCGATGACGTGCTTGGCCATGGCACGGCCGTCGCCAGCCTGGCGGCCGGTGTACCGGTGGGGGTCTGGCCCGGCGGCATCGCACAGGGGGCGGAGATCGTCTCGGCACGCATCATTTCCGACACCACGCCCAAGGATGACGGCAGTGGCCGGGGCAATTCCTTCAGCGGCACGCTGGGCGTGGCCGGCGTCCACCAGGACCTGATCAACTACGGCGTGAAGGTGATGAACAATTCCTGGGGCGGCCTGTACTGGACTGACCTCGGCACCACAGCGCAGGTCGCGGGCGAATATCGCCCCTTCATCATCAATCACGGTGGCCTCGTGGTGTTCGCCGCAGGCAACGAAGGGCGCGACCAGCCCAGCAGCGTGGCCGCGCTGCCCAGCCAGCGTGGCTTCGGCGGATCGCTGCCGGCAGCGGATCTGGAAAAAGGCTGGCTGGTAGCTACTGCGATTGATCCGAACAAGCCCGGTGAACGTGCGCCGTGGGCCAATGCCTGTGGCGACGCCGCGCGCTATTGCCTGACCGCTCCCGGCAGCGCGGTGTTTCCGGAGCCGGGTACCGGCAAGTACCTGTGGAACTACGGTACGTCCTTTGCCGCGCCGCTGATCTCCGGTGCTGCGGCGCTGGTCTGGCAGCGCTATCCCTACTTCGACAACGACCTGGTACGGCAGACCCTGCTCGGCACCGCCACCGACATCGGTGCGCCGGGCGTCGATCCCATCTACGGCTACGGCATGCTCAACGTCGGCAAGGCGGTGAACGGTCCCGGCCGCTTCGACTGGGGCGATGTCACGGTCAATGTCGACGCGGCCTCTTCGGGCTCGATCTGGAGCAACGACATCACCGGCGCTGGCGGCCTGATCAAGCGCGGCGATGGCCGGCTGGAGCTGAGCGGCAACAACAGCTACAGCGGTGCGACCCGCATCGAGCGCGGCACCCTGGCCCTGCGCGGTGGCGCCGTGATCCGTTCCAATATCAGCGTTTCCGGTGCCGGCGGTGCCTCGATGGCCGGCCTGCAGTTCATGCCCGGCACGCCGCGGGTGATCGGCAACGTCGACAACGGCGCCAGCGTGGTGCTGGTCAACGCCAACACCACCGCGACCATCGAAGGCAATTACAGCCAGCGGCCGGATGCGCAGCTGATCGTCGCGCTGGGGGTGAACGCGCTGCAGGTGACCGGCACCGCACGCCTGGCCGGCGGCGTGGTGGTCGATGGCATCGTGTCCGGTTACGTGCCGCAGGTCGGCAGCCGCCAGGGTCTGGTCCATGCCAACGGCGGTATCAACGGCACGTTCACCACGCCGGTGGCCAACACCGGCGCCAACGGCCTGACCCTGCTGCAGGCGCAGTACGGCTATGGCAGCAACGACGCTTGGATGGACCTGACCCAGGTCAACGTTTCGGCAGCCGCATCGGGCCTGGGCGCCAATGCACAGGCATCGGCACTGCGGGTGCAGTCGGCATTCACCGCGCTGGACCGCAATGCGGATCTGCAGGGCTCGGCGTTCGGCGTGGCCGCAGGCGCGCTGCAGCGTACGTCTGGCGGAACCGATGGCCTGTCGGCGAGCCTGGAGAGCCTGTCCGGACAAGCGCATGCGCGCGCTGAAGCGTCGACCTTCGACAGCGTGGACATGTCGCGCCGCGCGGTTGCCGAGCGCTTCGACCGCGTGCAGGCTGCGCCGAAGCTGCGTGGCGCCTGGCAGAGCGCGCTGGGCGAAGCCGGGCAGGGCAGCTTTGCCGGCAACGCCGCCGACAGCCAGGGCTGGATGGCCGGCCAGGACGTGGCACTGGGCAGCAACGGCCTGCTGGGCATGGCCTTTGGCGAAACCCGCAGCAACGGCGGCAGCAACTTCAGTGGTGATCGTGGGCGTGACCGCCAGGCGCAGGCGCAGTTGTATGCCGGCTGGAACCTGGGGCGTGGCTATGCGCTGGCCCAGTTCGGCACCGGCCAGTTCACCCGGGAACTGGATCGCCAGTTGCTGCTGGGTGCCGGTGCCTACGGTGTGTCCGCGCGCTACGGCGGACGTTTCAGCAGTGCCAGCGTTGAAGGCGGCTACCGTTTCGGGCGCATCGGTGCGTCGTTGACACCGTACCTGGGAGCCAGCAGCACCCGTCTGGACACCGATGGCTTCAGCGAGCAGGGCGGCTTCGGCTTCGGCCTGCGCGGTGAGGCGTCGCGTGCACAGCGCAGCCAGATGCTGGCGGGCCTGCGGGGTGAGCGGCAGTGGGGTCGTTGGACCCTGCGCGGCCATGCCGAATGGCAGCAACGGCTGGATGGCGGTGAGCAGGCCTGGCAGGCAAGTTTCGTCGGCGTTGATGCCTGGGCGCCGTTGGCCGGTGTTGACGCACCGCGTGGCAGTGCCTTGTTCGGCCTGGCGCTGGAATCGTGGTGGGGCCGCAATGGCCGCCTGAGCCTGGGCATCGACCAGCGCGTGGGTGGCGATGATGCACGTCAGGCGGCGCTGCGCTACAGCACCGGTTTCTGATCATGGCGCCGGGCGTCCTGCCCGGCGCGTTCATCCGGCGGTGCCGACCCACGGTCGGCACGCGTCCGGTTGCCGGGGGCGGCGCTCAGCCGCCGCGCAGGTCGCCCAGGCGCGGTGTGCTGCGGCCCAGCGGCATCTTCAGCTTGCCGATCGACAGGATGCGCGCTTCTGCGATCCGGTCAGCCGCGCGCTGCGGGGCAATGTTCTCGCGCTGCGACAGTTCGAAGATGCGCGTCAGGTTGTGGTAGATGCTGCGGATCAGCCGCATCGCGCGCTCGCGGTTGTAACCGTCGATTTCCAGCGACACGTTCATCACGCCACCAGCGTTGACCGCGTAGTCGGGGGCATACAGGATGCCGCGCGCATGCAGCTCGTCGCCGATCTCCAGGCTGGACAGCTGGTTGTTGGCGGTGCCACAGATGATCTTCGCCTTGATCCGCGGCAGCGTGTCAGCGTTGATCGCGCCTTCCAGCGCGCACGGCGCGAACACATCGGCGTTCACTTCGTGGATCTCGTCCGGCTTGACTGCCTCGGCGCCGAAATCGTTGACTGCACGATCCACCAGCGCGCTGTCCAGATCGGTCACGTACAGCTTGGCGCCACGGTCGCGCAGCAGCTTCACCAGTTCCATGCCGATATGGCCCAGGCCCTGCACCGCGATGCTGGTCTTGCCCACTTCCTCATGGCCGAACTTGAAGCGCATCGAGGCCATCAACGCCTGCAGCGCGCCATAGGCGGTGAACGGCGCCGGATCTCCCGAGCCGCCATGGACCTGGTGCACGCCGGTGACGAACTGGCTCTCCAGGTAGATGTTCTCCATGTCGTTGACGTCGGTGCCGACGTCCTCGGCCGTGATGTAGCGACCACCCAGCGAATCGACATAGCGGCCGAACGCGCGGAACAGCACTTCGGTCTTGTCGACCTTGGGGTCGCCGATGATCACCGCCTTGCCGCCACCGACATTGAGACCGGCCAGCGCATTCTTGTAGGTCATCGTGCGGCTCAGCCGCAGCACATCGGCCAGCGCATCGTCGGTGCTGGCGTAGGGGCGCATGCGCACCCCGCCCAGGGCGGGGCCCAGGGTGGTGTTGTGGATGGCGATGATTGCCCGCAGGCCGGCATCCTGGTTGTGGCAGAACACCACCTGTTCGTGGCCGGTGGTTGCGAGGGTTTCGAATAGCATGGGGTCTCCGATGGCGCGATCTGCGGTGAACTGCGGCGAACTGCCAATGAACGGTAGGGTCCGAAAACAAAAAAAGCGACGTCGTCGGTACAGGGGGACGGGTCGCGCGGCGCCATTCTAGTCCATTCGCCCGGGATATGCCGTCGACGCCGGACGCGCCCGGGTTAAAGAAGATGAAAGTGCGGCCGATGCTGCGACGACGGCAGGTCGCCGGATGTGATGAAGGCGCAGGGGCAGGCAGTGGCAGCAGGACAACGACAGGATGGGCGGCGATGACCGCAGCGTGGTGGCGATCTGTGCTCCGTTGGCTGTCGCAGCTGTCCGGGCAGGCCCCGGCACGCCTGGCCGCAGCCCCCCGCCAGGCCGTGGCGGCCGCGGCGGCCAGCCTGCAGGGCGACGCCTTGCCGGCGGCCGAGGTCGCCGCCCACCTGCAGCGCGGACTGCACGCGCTGGCCCTGTATCCGCGCTTGGCAGGCGAACCGGCGGCGGTCAGCGCATCGGGTCTGGCCGAAGCGGTGGACCGCGCGCTGCAGGACCGCGACTGGGCTACCCGGCAGCTGCCGCGGCGCCCGCAACTGCTGCCGCAGCTGATCCAGACGGTCAATGACGACGTTGCATCGGCGCGGGTGATGGCGGCGATCATCGGCCAGGATCCGGTGCTGACCGGCAACCTGCTGCGGATCGCCAACAGCCCGGCCTACAAGGTGCACGAGCGGCCCGTGGAAAGCCTGCAGCGGGCGGTGACCCTGGTCGGCACCGAAGGTGTGCGGCAGATCATCAGCGCCGTGCTGGTGCAGCCGGTGATGCAGGTGCAGTGCGAGGTGTTCCCGCAGTTCAGTTCGATCATATGGGAGCACGCGCTGCTGGCGTCGCGCGCGGCCGCCGACCACGCCCGCACGGTCACCTTCGGCGATGCCTTCGCTGCGCAATGGCTGGGCCTGGTGCAGGGCCTGGGCGCGGCGCTGGTCATGCGTCAACTGCTGCAGGAAGCACAGGTGCGTGGCGAAGAAGTGGAGCCCGCCCTGGCCCTGCAGTTGCTGCAGCAGTGGTCACTGCCGTTGGCGCAGCGGGTGGCAGCAGCGTGGGAACTGCCCGAACCGGTGCATCAGGCCCTGGCGCCTGATGCAGACGGTCCGCTGGCCGACAGCCTGCGCCTGGCCAGCGCCGCCGCGGCGGCCAGCCTGCTGTGTCGGCACGGGCATGCCAGCCAGGGCCGCATGCTGGCCTTGCTGGAACAATTGCCGGCAGCGCCGCCACACGCGCTGCGCTGGATCTGGCGGCGCCTGCATGGGCGCAATGTGGAAACCCTGGACGAAAGCCTGCACGGCGATGGCGAGGGGAACGCCCCCTGATCGTTACAGCTGGGATTCCAGCGGCAACCAGCTGATCACCCGTGCCGTCCAGCGTTTGCCGAGGCTGCTGCCGGGCTCGGCATCGACCCAGTGCGGCGGCGGCTCGCGCTGCAGCCAGCGCAGCTCATCATCAGCGCCGAGCGCAAGCCACCAGCTGTGTTCCGGGCTGGCCAGGCGCAGGTATTCCGCGCGCAGCTGTGCGCCCAGCACCGGATCGTCGAACAGCACGCCCATCTCGGTGTTGAGATAGGCCGAACGCGGATCGAGGTTGAACGATCCGACGAACCCGCGCCGGTCGTCGACCAGCAATGCCTTGGTGTGCAGGCTGGCGCCGCTGCTGCCGAACAGGCTGCCGTCACCGGCCTGGCCGTTCGCCTTCAGTTCGTACAGCTGTACGCCGGCCTTCAGCAGCGGCACCCGGTAGCCCATGTAGCCACCGTGCACGGCAGCCACATCGTTGGCCGCCAGTGAGTTGGTCACCACGCCGACCTGGGCGCCGCGGCCGGCCATCGCCGAAAGGCCGTCCAGCCCTTCGCTGCCGGGAACGAAGTACGGCGAGATCAACAGTGCCTTGTAGCGTGTCGACTGCAGCTGTTGGACCAGCTCGGTGACCAGCCAGTCGTCGTGTGCATCGCCGTGGTGCTTCATCGGTGGATCGGACACGATCCGTACCTGCCTGCTCCAGTGCAGCGGCTCCGGGCTGGCACGCTGGCGCTGGCGCGACTCGGCCACGCGCTGCAGGTACGGTTGGGCCTGCGCATGCAGCGCGTCCAGATCGGACTGGCGCACCAGCTGGCGCAGCTGTGCATCGGTATAGGTTGCCAGCGCCGAGATCGGAATCGCCGCGTCGCTGTTCCAGTAGTCGTCGAAGATCTGGTTGGCCTGCTGCACGGCCGGGCCGGCTACCACCAGGTCCAGGTCCTGGAAATTCACGTCGCTGCGCGCGCTGAAATATTCCTCGCCGATGTTGCGGCCACCCACGATCGCGATGCGGCCATCGGCGATCCAGCTCTTGTTGTGCATGCGGTGGTTCACGCTGAAGGCGCGTTGCACCAGCTCCAGCGTGCGGGCCAAGCCGCTGCGGTTGCGGAACGGGTTGTACAGGCGAAGCTCGATGTTGGGATGCGCATCGAGCGCCATCATCAACGCATCCTTGTCCTTGGCATTCATGTCATCAAGCAGGATGCGCACGCGCACGCCACGTTCGGCAGCGTCGTACAGCGCCTTGGCCATCAAGTGGCCGATCAGGTCGTCGTGCCAGATGTAGTACTGCAGGTCCAAGCTGCGGCCGGCGTGCTCGGTGACCATCGCGCGGGCAGCGAACGCATCCATGCCATCGCTGAGGAAGGCTACGCCAGACTGCCCGGGATGGGCGGCCTGCAGGGGCATCATCTGCCGATCGATGGGCGTCTGCGCAGGTTGCAGCGGCAGTACCTGCGACGCTTCGCCGCGCGCCTGCGGGGCCAGGTGGTCGGCCAGCAGCAGGCCGGACAGCACCAGCAGAAGCAGGGCGGCGATGATGATCGCGGCCACGCGCAGCAGGCGTCGCCATAGGGGTTTGCGCAGACTCATGACGCCGATGGTAGATCCTGGCTACGCATGGAGGTAGATCCACGCCATGCGTGGATGAACTGCCACCGGTAGATCCACGCCACGCGTGGATGAACTGTCACCGGTAGATCCACGCCACGCGTGGATGAACTGTCACCGGTAGATCCACGCCATGCGTGGATGAACTGCCACCGGTAGATCCACGCCACGCGTGGATGAACTGTCACCGGTAGATCCACGCCATGCGTGGATGAAGCGCCACCGGTAGATCCACGCCATGCGTGGATGAAGCGCCGTGACTCAGAACCGCTCGTCGCTGCCCAGATAGCGCCACTGGCCCACGGCCAGCGGGCCCAGCGCCACCCGGCCGATGCGCAGGCGGCGTACGGCCACCACCTGCAGGCCGGCAGCCGTCACCGCCGTCCTCAGGCCCTTCGCGGTCAGTCCCTTGCCTGCAAAACGCAGGCGCTGCTCGCTCTGCCAGCTGACCTTCGGGCCGCCTGCTTCATGCTGCAGCCGGGCCATCAGCCACGGGCCACGTTCCGGGCCGCCTTCAGCCACTTCGACCAGGTACTCCTGTTCGGTGCGGCCCAGGTTGCGCTGCAGGTGCGCGAGCACCGCCGGATCCTGGCTGACCACCACCAGCCCGTTGTCGTCGGCCGGCAGGGAGGATGCCAGCTGCAGGCCGTGGAAGTGCCGTTGCAGCGGACGGATGTCGCTGGCATCCAGTTCGCTGCGGGTCTCGGTGCGGATCAGCGCGCACAGGGCATCGGCTGGCACGCCCGCCGGTTTGTGCAGCAGCATGCTGGCGCGCTCGGCCTTGCTGTCGCTGGCCTGCTCGGCCACCACGATGCTGGCGCTCTCGTCCACCGGGCGCTGCGGCTGTTCCACCACTTCGCCATCGACGCTGACCCAGCCGCCCTCGATATAGCGCCGCGCTTCACCACGCGGGATGCCGAGCAGGGCGGACAGGCGTTTGTCGAGTCGGGTCGGTTCCATGGCGAAAGGTCGGGCAGGGGGCGCGCAGTGTAGCCGCTACGCCGGCTCAGCGCTGGCCGCGGTTGGCCAGCTCGGTCAGGTACAGGCGGGTATCGAACTCCAGCTGCAGGTAATCCGGCTCCATGTGCTGGCACAGCTGGTAGAAGGCCTTGTTGTGGTCGGCCTCCCTCAGATGGGCCAGCTCGTGCACCACGATCATGCGCAGGAAGGCGGCTGGCGCCTGCCGGAACACGGTGGCGATGCGGATCTCGCGGCTGGCCTTGAGCCGGCCGCCGTGTACACGGGAAATGGCGGTGTGGGTGCCCAAGGCATGCTTGATGACCTCCAGCGTGTTGTCGTAGCAGACCTTGTTGAGCGGCACCGACTTGCGCAGGTAGCGGTCCTTCATGTCCTGGGTGTAGTCGTACAGCTGGCGGTCGCTGCGCACCTCATGCGGGTCGGGGTAGCGCTGCTGCAGCCAGGGGCCGAGCTTGCCCTGTGCCAGCAGATCGCTGACCTGGGCGACCAGGGGTTCGGGGTAGCCGGTGAGGTACTTCAGGACAGCCATGCAGGGGCGTCGGCGCGTCGGTAGAATGGGGCATCCAGATTACACGCGGTACGTATCGACCATGGCAAAGCCCAACGCGCTGCAGGAACAATTGCTCAAGGCCGGCCTGGCCAAGAAGTCGCAGGCCAGCGCCGCCGCGCGTGAACAGGCCAAGGCCCGCCAGGGCAAGGCCGAGTCGACGTCGGCGGAGGTCCAGCGTGAAGCTGAACGCGCGCGCGCCGAGAAGATCGAGCGTGACCGTGCGCTGGCTGCCGAGCGCAACGCGCAGGCCAAGCAGGCTGAGCGCAAGGCGCAGGCCAAGCAGATCATCAGCGCCCACGCCGTGCCGCACAAAGGCGAGGACGAGTACCGCTTCAGCGATGGCGCGTTGATCCGCACCCTGTTGATCGATACCAAGCTGCGCAAGGCGTTGTCGGTGGGCGTGCTGGTCATTGTGGCCCATGGCGATGGCTACGCGGTGCTGCCACGCGCGGCAGCGGAGAAGGTGCGTGAACGCGCCCCGGAAGCCATCATCGTCGACCATGGCACGCCCGGCTCCAGCGCCGAGATCTCCACAGGCAACGCCGAGGACGACGCCTACTACGCACAGTTCCAGGTCCCCGACGACCTGGTCTGGTAAGAAAATGGGGGGGAGGGGATTACGTCGTTTCTGCCACAAACGACGTAATCCCCTCCGTCTCCTTTTCTGCTCAGGTTGCTGAAGCGCTGCGGACGCAGATGCCTTTTCCGTGGGTGTATTGTCCCCATATCAGGCGACACACCTGCGGAGGATGGCCATGGCTACCGGTTGGGCCGGAGATGGCGCGGTCCAGGACCAGATCGACGCCACCGTCGACGATGCGATTGCCCGCGCGCGGCGCCAGCTGCGCCAGGGCCCGGGTCTGGAACACTGTGAGGAATGCGACGCGCCAATTCCCTTGGCGCGGCGTCAGGCAGTGCCTGGCGTACGGCTGTGCGTGAACTGTCAGCAGGCGCACGACGAAGAGGAACAGGCGCAGAGTGGCTACAACCGCCGGGGCAGCAAGGACAGCCAACTGCGGTGAAGGGTGTTCGACAGGGCTGGGCCCTGCACCCGCGGTAGTGCCGGCCGCTGGCCGGCAACCTTGAGAGCAACAGCAAGAGCAAGAGCGGCATTCCGTGGGATGGCGGGGTGGGCCCGGTTGCGGGAGACGCCGTAAACCCATCCATGGGGGCTTGGCCGCGGCATCCATGCCGCGGACACTCCCGCAACCGGACCCACCCCGCCTTCGACAGGTTCCCGCGATCTGTCATGGATCCACGCCACGTGTGGATGAATTTCGATGGAAATCAATATTTCGATATTGGATCGAAGAGCATCCACGCATGGCGTGGATCTACGTGTCGACCAAGGTCGACACCTACCAACAGCAGCCGGGAATTGTCGAAGGCGGGGCGCTGTGGGTTTGCGGGGTGTGAGCGGCATGGATGCCGCGACCAAGACTCCAGGGATGGATTCACGGCGTCCCCGCACACCCACAGTGCCCCGCCATCCCACGGAATGCCGGCTTTTGACGTTGACGTTGACGTTGCCTTGGTTTGAAGGCCTCTGCGGGTGCAGGGCGCAGCCCTGCCGAACAATCCCCTCAGCCGTCGCCCTGGATGCCGCCGGGCGCCTGCGTCGGGTCGCGCCAGCGCCGCACCGTGCGCTGGAAGAACAGGTTGTTCGGCAGCTGCAGCACCGTGCCCTCGTGGCCGTTGCCGGTTTCCTGCAGCGTGGTGTAGATCAGGTTCACGTCGATTACCCGGCCCTTCAGCCCGGGCTTTTCGCCGTTCTCCAGCACTTCGATGTAGTCATGCAGGCGGAACGGTCGCGTGGTGAAGATCAGCAGCGTGCAGAAGATGTTGGACAGCACGCTCCAGGCCGCGAAGAACGCCACCGCGCCCACCGCAGCGAAACCGGTGAAGGCCGTCCACAGCACCGAGGGCGATGCACCGAGCAGGCTGAGGATGTACAGCACCGCGCTGAAATAGACCACGAAGCTGGTGATCCGGCGCGCGCCCATCACCATTTCCGGCGGCAGCGTGTAATGGTCGGCGAAGCGGCGGATCAGGCGCCGCGCCAGCACCCGTAGCAGCCAGGCGGCGAGCAGGGTGATCAGGATCTGCAGGGCGATCCCGATGTCATGCAGCCAGGGGTGGGTCCAGGCGGGCAGGTGGTCCTTCAGCGACAACATCATGGGGTGACAACGTGTGACGGAAACGGGGCTTGATGTTACCCGGCGCGTGTCGACGTTTCGACCGCCTGTGCCCAGGCAAGGCAGACAAGGTCCTGTTTGTGCTGCTGCAGGCAGGCGCGGCCGCTTTCGGCACGCCAGTGCAGGGAAACGTCGAACGCCTGCAGCAGCATGCAGGCCGCGATCGCCAGCAGGGCGGCGCAGGAAGGGCTGGACATGGGAGGCTCCTGGCCGGGCAGGCCTGCGGGGGACCTGTGATGGATGCAGCCAGGCGCGAAAAGGTTGCAACCGAAAAGCGCTCCGGAAGATCTAAACCTTTTTCCGGCAGGCCGCATCCAACGGATATGCTCGACACCACCATGCCCGCGCCGCCTGCCGCCAACGACGTCGTCGACGAAACCGCCTTGGTACGTGCAGCGGCGGCCGGCGATACCGCTGCCTATGAACAGCTGTATCGGCAGCATGCGCCGCGGGTGTTTGCCACCCTGTGGCGGCTGTGTGGCGGGCAGCAGGCGCGTGCCGAGGATGCATTGCAGGAAGCGTTCCTGCAGGCATGGAAGGCACTGCCCGGGTTCCGTTTCGAGAGCAGCCTGTCGACCTGGCTGCATCGGTTGGGAGTGAACGCCGCGCTGATGGAACTGCGCGGTCGTGCCGCCGGGCATGACCACGACAGCCTGGACGACGTGGACGGTGGGCTGCCGGAGATGGCGGTGCATGACGGCTGCGCCGGCACCGAACGCGACCTGGAACGCGCGTTGGCGACCCTGCCGCCGCGCGCGCGTGCGGTCTTGGTGCTGCACGATATCGAAGGCTGGAAACACCATGAAATCGCCGGCCAGCTGCAGATGGCGGTCGGCAGTTCCAAAGCACAGCTGCATCGCGCGCGTGGCCTGCTGCGCGCGCGCCTGGGAGACATGACATGAGTACGCACGACCCCGATCACGACCTGCTGGCGCGCCTGCGCGCCCTTCCCGCGGAACGCAGCGCACCGGCCGATGGCTGGGAACGCCTGTCGGCGCGGTTGCCACCCCGCGAGCCGGTTGCCGTGCAGGCGCCGGTGGACAACGTGGTGGCCTTGCCACTGCGCACCCGTCGACGCTGGTGGCTGCCGGTTGGCGCGGCGTTGGCAGCCAGCCTCGCGCTCTACGCGGTGGCGCCGTGGCGGCACGCGCCCGAGTCGCTGCCTGCACCCAGCGGCCTGCAGCTGCAGGCCGATGCGATGACCGAACAGTACCGGCAGGCAGTGGCGTCGCTGCCTGATGGCACTGCGCCGGAGTGGCAGCCCGCGCTGCATGAACTGGATCGCAGCGCGGAACAGATCCGCGCCGCGATGGCGCAGGACCCGCGTGCGCCGCACCTGCTTGGACAGCTCAAGCGGACCTATGCGCTGCGGCTCGAACTGACCCGGCAGGCGGCCCAGGCCGCCTCCGGTCTGACAACCTGAGGAGACCCCCCGATGCGAACCCTTTCCCCTCTCTGCGCGGCCCTGCTGCTGGTGCCCGCCATGGCGCTGGCCGATACACGCGTCGATGAACGCCACAATGTTGCTGCAGGCGGCCGCATCGAACTGAGCAACGTCGCTGGCAAGGTGACTGTACGCGGCTGGGACCGCAATGACGTGCAGCTCACCGGCACGCTCAGCGACGGCCTGCAGCTGCGCCAGGAAAAGAGTGCCAACCGGGTGCGCTGGGAAATCGAGTATCCGCGACGCGGCAACAATGGCGGAGCCACCTTGACCCTCAACGTGCCGCGCTCGGTGGAGCTGCTGCTGAGCACGGTCAGTGCCGACCAGGACATCAGTGGCGTGGACGTGCGGCGGCTGCAGGCCGACACTGTCAGTGGCAACCTTGCCGCCGCCGGTCGTAGTGGCGACAGCGTGCTCAATACGGTCAGCGGCAATGTCACTGCGCGGTTGCAGACCCCGCGGCTGGACGTGAACACGGTCAGCGGCCGGATCGAGGCCGGTGGGGGCGTTTCCGGTGAGATCGGGGCGCAGACGGTGTCTGGCCGGGTAGGCGTCGATGCCGGTCGCATCCAGCGCCTGGTGGTGGAGACCGTATCCGGAGGCATCGACCTGTCGGCGACCGCCTTGGCACCAGGCGGGCGCATCAACGTCGAGTCGGTCAGTGCCTCGGTCAGCCTGCGCCTGCCGCGCACGGTGTCGGCGCAGCTGTCAGTGAACAGCTTCAGCGGGTCGATCAACAGCGACGCCGGCAAGGTGGAGCGGCCGCGCTATGGGCCGGGCAGCAGCCTGGATGCGCGGTTGGGCAGCGGCGACGGCGATATCCGCGTGCAGTCGCACTCGGGTAGTGTGCAGGTGCGCCTGGACCGCTGAGCGCGGCCCGGCAGGCCGCGGCGGCAGCGCCGCCGCGGTCGGGGGAGGGTCAGCTGGCTTTCTTCAGCGCCCAGGTGGTACCGAGAACTTCAATCTTGCCACCGCTCTTGCGGAACGCGGCCAGGTCGGAGGCGATCGAGTCGCTGTTGACCACGGTGCTGGCGGATGCGCCCTTGCGTTCGCTGCGGATGCTGTTGCTGGCCTTCGCGGGGGTCTTTGCCTTGCGGGGCATGGTTGCTCCTGTCAGGTGGAAGGGGAGGAAAGCGCGCAGGATTCAGCCTGGCGCAGGTAGTCCTGCCGCTCGCGGCGGCAGTCGTCGCCGCCCATCGAAAACTGGCGGCAGATCGCCGGGCGCTGCGAATAGATCGTGCAGCGCAGGTGATACGGATCGATCGCCGCGCACCAGCCTTCCTCGTTGCGCGCCATCACGGCACGGCCGTGTGCATCGCGCGACAGGAACTGGCCAGGCACGTGGTCGCCGGGCTGCAGCAGCACCGGCAACCGGCAACAGACCGCGTCACAACGGCGGCAGTCGATGGGTGCTGGTTCAGCGTCAGGTTGTACGGCCACAGGGGCCTGGCGGGTGCCCAAAGCGGGTCTCGATGGCGGCTCGGGTAATACGCGGACCATGATCGAGCCAGAGGGCATGGTCGCCAGACCCGCTGGACGGGTCAGGCTGCACCATGGGTACACACACCGGCGAGGCCAGCGGAAGGTGCAGCGGTTTTCTAGCCGGCCAAGGGTAGCTCAGACCGCGTAACGTTTTGTTAATCCCGGCTGGCTGCCGCCAGCGCGAGGCCCTGGACGACCCCCAGCGAGGGCTCGCCGTGCACCATCCGGGCGCCCGGGAACGCCTCGGCAGCGGCCTGCCGCAAGTAGCCGGCGCGGGACATGCCGCCGGTCAGGAACACCGCGTCAGGGTCGCCGCCGATGTCGCTGCGGACCTGGGCCAGCAGTTCGCGGATCTGGCTCAGGTAGCCATGGGCGGCGGCGGCCAGGCCGTCGGCGCTGTTGTCCACGTGCAGGTCGCGGGCGATGTAATCCAGCGTGCTGCGGTGTTCGCTGGCACCGCTGAGGGCGATCTTGGCGCGCTCGACATCGCGGTACAGGCGGGCGGTGTTGCCGGTGTCCTGCAGCGCCTGCAGGCGCGCGCCCCACGGCGCGTCGACGTTGTCGTAGTTGTGCTGGCGGAACTCGCGCTGGCGGGTCATGTCCTGCACGGTGGCCGCTTCCACGTAGTGGTGGGTGGGCACGCGGGTGATGCCGCGGCCGAACAGCGGCATGTAGCCGGACAGGCTCAGGGCCAGGTCGATATCGGTGCCGCCGCGGGCAATACCCCAGGCACGGTGGATGCGCGGGGCCTGGCTGCCGCCCACTTCGGCGTGCGCGATATCGGTGGTGCCGCCGCCGATATCGACGATCACCGCCTGATGGCGATCGCGGCTTTCAGCGTGGTAATGCATCGCTGCGGCGGCAGGCTCTTCAAGGAAATCGATGTGGTCGAAACCAGCCTGGCCGGCCGCTTCGCGCAGGATGTCCAAGGCCTGGTCGTTGCCGGCCTCGCCGATCGAGCTGCGGAACTGCACCGGGCGGCCGAGCAGGGCGCTGCGCAGCGGCTGGCCGAGCTGGGCGCTGGCGGTCAAGCGGATGTGTTCGAGGATGTGCGCGGCAATGCCGGTGATGGTCTGCCGCGCGCGTGGGTGCAGGTTGTAGCCGAGCATGGACTTCGGGCTCTGCACGAGGTTGCCTTCGTGCTCCTCGAAATACGCTTCCAGCGCGTCGTCGCCATAGACGGCGTTCTGCAGCAGGTCGCTGGCGCTGCGTTCCTTTCCGGCGCGAGCCTCCATCCATTCCCGGCGCAGGGCGCGCAGTGCCTCGCGGCGCAGGGCCTGCGGCGTGCGCTCCTGGCCAGCGGCGCGGGCTGCACGGGCGGCGCTGTCGATCAGCTGCTGCAGTTCGTGTTCCTGCCCGGCGTCGAGCTGGAAATCGTCCGGGTCGGGCACCACGCCGGGGAAGTACACGCTGGTGCGGAACTGCTCGGCCTCGCCGAAGCGGATCGGCAGCAGCTTCCCATCACGCACGATGGCGGCGGCGGAGTTGCTGGTACCGAAGTCGATGCCGAGGCGCATGGGGAGGTCCGGGGGACGATCAGGGGCCGCGCACTCTGCTGGAGTTTGCCGCGCGCTGCAAGTTCCAGTGCCTGCCTCGGGCGGGGTGGGGCGAGGTCCGGTCCGGACCGACGTCGGAAAATGAATGAAAAGGCCGGGCGGTTACAATGGCTGCTGTTGATTCATTTTGAGGTACTTGCAATGTCTTCTGTTCCCGCCTGCCCGCAGTGCACCCTGGAAAACACCTATGCCGATGGCGCGCTGTGGATCTGCGCCGACTGCGGCTTCGAGTGGACGGCCGAAGAAGGTACCGGTTCGACCCTGGTCGTGCGTGACAGCAACGGCAATACCCTGCAGACCGGCGACACCGTCACCGTGATCAAGGACCTGAAGGTCAAGGGCTCCTCAATCCCGCTCAAGCAGGGCACCGTGATCCGCAACATCCGCCTGGTCGAAGACGATGCCGAGCACATCGAGGGCAACTCGGACAAGATCAAGGGCCTGGTGCTGAAGACCTGCTTCCTCAAGAAGGCCTGATCGCGCCTCAGCGCTTGGCCTGCTGCGCACGCCAGCGGGCCAGGCTGTCCAGCTTGGCCTGGTAGCGTGCCTGCTGCGTTGATCCGCCCAGTTCCTGCGCCCGCAGCAGTTCGCGGTCTGCACGCTGCAGCCGGCCCGTCAGGAAATACACCCGCGCCAAGCCGAAGTGGAACTGGTGCGCGGTGTCGTACAGGCGTACCGCCCGCCGGTAGTACGTGATCGCCTTGTCCAGGTCGCCAGCGCGTTCGGCCTGGGCACCGTGCATGTACTGCGCGAACGGGTCCTCGCGCTGCACCGACTGCAGCTTCTTCTGCATGGCTTCCGCCTGCGCCGTCATGCCCAGCTTGCGATAGAGCGCACTGGCGTTGTTCAGCGCTGCACTCTGGCGTCCGTCCAGGCGCAATGCCGTGTCCAGCGCCGTGCGGGCCGCCTGGTCATCGCCCAGGCGGTTGTCGAGCACGCCGATGTTGTTCCATGTCGAGGCGAACTCCGGGTCCTGCGCCAGCGCGGCATCGAAGAAGGCACGTGCTCCGCTCAGGTCGCCATCGGCCAGCTGCTCCGCGCCCCGGTTGTTGTAGTAGTGCGCCAGCGCCCGTTCACGGCCAATCGGTTGCGGCCCGTGGCGGTCGTACAGCACGTTGCGGTCCAGGTCGACCGTACCGTAGCGGCCACCGACATCCACGCCGGCGTTGACGTGCCCGACGTTGTAGACCACGCCCTGGTCCTGGTCCTGGTACCACGACACCACCTGGCCGACTTCCTGCACGCGCGCCTGGATGCCGGCCTCACGGGCGAGGGTGACGAACAGCAGGGTGAAGGCGAGGCAGTTGGCGCGCTGGTGCTGCCAGATCTCGCTGACGGTGTAGGTCGCATCGGCGTCGTACTGCAGGTCCAGGCCGTGCTGGCTGAAGATCATCTCCACCAGCGCCTGCAGGCGCTGGTCGCGCGAGTAGCTGCGGCTGATCACCTGCTTCTGCAGCATCTCGCGCATCGCCGGCGGGATCGCGAGCACCTGTTCGGGTGTCGGTACGCTGGCGGCGGTGACCTTTACGGTGGAGATGGTCGGGATGGCGGGCGCAGCGGCTGGAGCATCCTGCGCGGACAGGGCTGGCGCGCCGAGCGCAGCCAGTGACAGGAGAAAGCATCGGGCGGCAAGACGGCGCATGACGGTTTCCGGCAGCGGCGGGCGCTCCCGCCTGCGGCCAGTGTAGACCTGCATGTGGCGGTCCGCATCCACCGGCGGTCAGCGCTGCGCTTCGTCCACAGCCGGTGTGGACCAGCACGCGACAAACCTGTGGACAACTGCCCTGCGCCCTTGCCCGGCACGGGATGTGAGTGGCTGGTGAAAAAACAGCCAGCTTGCCCGGCGGTGCCAAGGGCGGGATCATCCCTGCATGGACTTCGCCCCGCTGACTCTCGCTCCCGCGCATTGGCAGGCTCTGCAGGATGCCTATGCGACGCCACCGCGCGCCTACCACCACTTCGGCCATGTGCGCGCGGTGCTGCAGCATTGCCAGGAGGTGGCTGCAGGTCCGGGCTGGCAGCAGCCGGCCGAGGTTTATCTGGCAGTGCTGTACCACGATGCGATTTACCAGGCCGGCCGCAAGGACAACGAGGCCAGGTCGGCCGCGCTGGCCCTGCAGGCGATCGCGGACTGGCCCGAGCTGGCATCGGTCGATGCCGGCCGGGTCGAGCAGTTGATCCTGCTCACCGCCCGCCATGGCGAGCTGGGCCCGGCCGATGTCGATGCCGAAGCGGCGCTGTTCCTCGACTGCGACATGGCGATCCTGGCGGCACCCGAGGAGGTATTCGCCGCGTATGACCGCGGCGTGGCCGAAGAGTACAAAGGCGTGGTGCCGGGCTTCCTGTACCGCGCCGGACGCCGCCGCTTCCTGCAGGGGCTGCTGCGCGCGCCGCGGATCTTCCTCAGCGACTTTTTCGACCAGCAGCTTGATGCCGCCGCGCGAGCCAACCTGCGCCGCCAACTGGGCGCCTGAGCGCGCCGCTACACTACCCACCTGCCATTGCGTGGTGTTGTTTGCAGCCGTGACCGTCTCCGATACTCCTGCCGATCCCCGTCCACTGCCCCCGGAAGAACCCGGTCCCAACGAGTGCTGCGGCAGTGGCTGCCCGTTGTGCGTGCTCGACCTGTACACCGAGGAGCTGCAGCGTTATCGCAAGGCGCTGGCTGAGTGGCTGGCACGGCATCCGGACGCTGGCCCATGACGTGGGCGCGTCCGGCCGCGACGCTGGCGCTGGTGGCACTGCTGTTGTTCGTGGCGACCGCGTTGTGGACGCAGTTCGCGCGGGCCGATCTGGATTGGCTGAAGGCCACCTTGAGCCTGTACCTGCATGGGCCGTGGGGCCTGGCGCTACGCAGCGCCTACTGCCTGCTGGCACTGGCCATCGCCGTGCTCGGTATCGCGTTGTATCGGCACAGCGTGGGGCCGCGGCGCAGCGCTGCGGCACCGTTGTTGTTCTGCGTTGCCGCCGTAGGCTTGGCGACCGTCGCCATCGGTGACAGCTGGCTGCCTGCGGCAACGCCGTTGCTGGCGCCGTTGATCCACGGCCTGGCCGCCAATACCGCCTTCCTGTGCGCCAGCGTCGGCATGCTGCTGCAGGCCTGGTACCTGCGCCGCGAGCCGGGCTGGCGGGGCAGTGCGGCGCTGTTGTGGGGCTGGGCCTGGCTGGCCTTCGTGCTGCTGTGGGTACACGTGCTGTGGCGCGGTGGCCCACCGCGTGGGCTGGGGCAGAAACTGGTGATCGCGGTGATCGTCGGCTGGCTGCTGTGGTTGGCGCTGGCGCTGTATCGCCGCGGGCGTGCCGCCGGCACCCGCTGAATCAACCACCTGCCCGATTGCAGGGCGCCTGTACCGGTACGTGCCGTGCACGCAGCAGCGGCGTATCGTGTGCGCATTCCAACGGGATGCGAAACGATGCGTGCAGGGCTGGGCAGGGCGATGGGACTGGTGTTGGCGCTGGCGGCGGTGCCAGCGGTGGCGTCAGTGCAGCAGGTCAGCCATGGACGTTTCGATCAGGTGCCGGTGCATGTTCCGGCCGGGGCACCGCAACGGGTGGTGATCTGGTTCCATGACGGCGCCGATGCCGATGCCGATGACAGCCGCATGCCGATTGAAGCGCTGCGCGCCGATGGTGCACTGGTCGCATCGGTGGATGTGGCCCACCTGCGTGGCGTGCTCAAGCGCGAAGGCAACAGCAGCTGCGCGTTCGGCGCGGGCGATGTCGAGAATTTCTCGCGTTGGGTACAGGCGTTCCTGCATCTGCCGGGGTATCACCTGCCGTTGGTCGGCGGCAGCGGCGAAGGCGCCGAACTGGCCTATGCGCTGGCAGCGCAGGCCGACACCCAGGTCTTTGCCGGCCTGCTGACCTCGGGATTCTGCCCGGCACATGTGCACGAGCGCATGGTCTGCGGTGATGGCGTGAAGCACGACCGCCTGCAGCCCAGCGAACTGAATTTCCCGTGGTTGAACGCGGCCGGCGCGCCGGGGTGTTCGACCAACAGCGCTGGCCCGTTCGTGCAGCAGGTTGCAATGGCGCGTGAATTCAAGCGCACCGCCGCTGGCGATGCGACACCGGGGCTGGTGGCCGCCGCGCGGGTGATCGGCGCGCAGGCCGGGGTCGCGCTGGCACCGCCTCCGGATGCCCTGAAGGGGCTGCCGGTAGTGGAAGTGCCGGCGCAGGGCAGCGGTGACACGTTGGCGGTGTTCGTTTCCGGCGATGGCGGCTGGGCCGGCCTGGACAAGGACGTGGCCGGCGCCCTGGCCGAACATGGCGTGGCGGTGGTTGGCATCGATTCGCTGCGTTATTTCTGGAGCGAACGCACGCCGCAGGGATTCGCTGTCGATCTGCAGAAGATCATCGGCCACTACCGCCAGCAATGGCAGCGCGACAAGGTGATGCTGATCGGTTTCTCGCAGGGCGCCGACGTGCTGCCGGCCACCATCAACCAGCTTGATGCAGGCACCCGCGCCGGCCTCGAGCGCATCGTGCTGCTGTCGGTGGGCAGGAATGCCGACTTTGAATTCCATGTCAGCAACTGGCTGGGCGGCGGTGGCGGCGGCCTGCCGATCGCGCCGGAAGTGGCGAAGCTGCCAGCGGCCAGGACCCTGTGCGTGTACGGCGACAAGGACGAGGATGCGCTGTGCCCCGATCTGCCGGTCAACGACGGCGTGCACAAGGTCAAGTTGCCGGGTGACCATCACTTCGGCGGTGACTACGATCGCCTGGCCGAGGTGATCCTCAAGGGCGGCGTGTAATCGGCCTCATGGGACCACCGCCGGGCATGGCCCGGCGCTACCCGCGCGGACGATCCATCAGGTAGCGCCGGGCCATGCCCGGCGGATCGGGGCGTCAGTTGCGTCGCGGGTCCAGCGAGATCAGCCGCGTGGCATCCAGCAGTGCAGCCGGCAGGTGCATGCCGCCGGGCGCGGCCAGGTAGCGCGGTCGCCACTGCGGATCGAACTTCGACTTGAACCTGCGCAGGCCGCTGAAGCCATAGAAGCGCTCGCCATGCCGTGCGAGCAGGCCGGCCAGGCGGTTCCAGCGACCGGCCAGACGGTGCTGGGCCAGGCCGGACAGCGGCGCCATGCCCAGCGAGAACCGTGCGTAGCCCTGCGCGCGGCCCCACAGGAACAGCTCGATGAACAGGAAATCCATCGTGCCCTTCGGTGCATCGCTGACATGACGCATCAGATCCACCGACAGTTCGGCGCCTGCCGGTGCCTGCCACAGGTTGGCAAAGGCCACGATCCGACCTTCAGCTTCGACCAGGGCGATCGGGAAACGCACGAGATAATCCGGGTCGTAGCTGCCCAGCGAGAAGCCCTTCTCGTCGCCTGACTTGTCCTCCAGCCAGGCGTTGGAAATCGCATGCAGGCGTGGCAGCAGGGCAGGGATCTCTTCCGCCGGTGCTACGCGGAAGGACAGCCCTCCGCGCTTGCCGCGGTTCCAGGCTTGCCGCAGGTCGGCACGCTCGCGGCCTTCCAGACCGAAGTCGTGCAGCGGCACCATGGCCTCTTCGCCCAGCTTGACCAGGCCCAGGCCGAGATCGAGATAGGTCTGCCAATACGCCTCACCCACCTGGTAGAACACCGGGCGCAGTCCGAGACGGTCGGCTTCTTCGCGGAAGCGCCAGATCAGTGCGCGCGCCACCTCCGGTGGCCCGACCGGATCGCCCATCGCGATCAGCGAGCCGCCGTAGCGCTGCATCATCACAAAGCCCTTGTGCTGCTCATCGCGCAGCACCGCCTTGTCGGCAGTCAGCACCAGGCAGGCCTGGGTGTCGGTGGCGCCGGCCAGCACCGGTGCCAGCGCCTGCAGGGTTGCGTCGTCGGCAGGCGGCAGCGGGCTGCGCGTGCTGTGCAGCAGCCGCGCCAGGCCGAACATCACCAGCGCCATCGCCACCAGCAGCAGTGCACGCAGCGCGCGCGGCGCATTGCCGGACACGGCGAACTGCCACCACAGCTCGTTCTGGTATTCGACGTGGCTGTAAGTGAAGAACAGCAGCCACGTCACCGCCACCAGCACCAGGCCGAGGTTGCGCAGCCATGGCCACGACCAGGCTTCGTCCAGCAGCGCGCCCTGGCGATAGAACTCGCGACGTGCTGCCCACAGCGCCATCGCCACCAGCAACGCCGACAAGGCGATCAGCGGTTGGCCACCGCGCAGCCAGATCGGCAGCGGCGCGATCACGCAGATCGCCATCGCCAGCATCCAGGCCGCGTGGCTGCGGCGGGCCAGGCCCTGGCCGATCAGCAGCAGGGCGACGCCGGCCAGGCTGCCGATCAGGTGCGAGGTTTCCAGGATGGGCAGCGAGGCATTGATCAGGTGCCGTCGCGGTGTGGGCAGGGTGCCGTCGATGACCAGCGCGGCACCGACACTGAAGGCGGCCAGCGCGATGATCTGCGGCAACCACGGACGCAGCGCGTACCAGCCGGCGCGGGTGGCACCTGCGCTGGCCTGCAGCGGCTGCCGCAGCGCGGGCGCCAGGGCCAGCACGGTGGCCAGCAGCAGCGGCAGCACGTAGTAGCTGACGCGGTAGATCAATGCCGCCGCCAGTACTGCAGCCGGCGCCACCTGCGGCAGCAGCTTCAGCAGGCTCCACTCGAACACGCCAAGGCCGGCCGGCACCGTCGACACCAGGCCGGCCAGCACGGCCACCAGATACAGGCCGACGAAACCGGGCAGGCCGGTCGGCGTGGAATCGGGCAGCAGCACATAGAACGCGGCACTGGCCAGGACCAGTTCAACCACGCTCAACACGGTGACCCCGAGCATGGTGCGCCGGTCGGGCAGCCACAGGCCATGGCCGAAGATGCGGAACTGGCGACCGTTGCGGCCGACCAGGACGAAGGTGGCCGCATAGGCGAGCAGCGCGACGATGCCGACCACGCGCACCGCGCCGGGGTCCAACGGCAGCGCAAGCGCGGCAGCGGCCGGCTCCATGCACAGCGCAACGCCGATCAGCAGCCACGCGCCGAAGATGAAGCCGAGCGTGCTCATCAGCACCACCTGGCCGATCTGCGCCAGGTCCAGGCCGGCGCTGCGGTAGCCGCGCAGGCGCACTGCGCCGCCGGTGAGGGCGGCAAAGCCCACGGTCTGGCCCAGAGTGTGGGCGAGGAAGGCGGTGATGCCGATCCGTGCTGGGTGCACGCGGATGCCACTGCGGCGCAGGCCGATCGCATCGAAGCCGATCAGGCAGGCGTAGCTGGCCAGGCCGAGCAGCACGGTCAGCGCGATCTGCGCAGCGCTGAGCTCGCGGAAGGCCTGGCGGATGGCGCGGTAGCCATGCTCGTCGAATTCGCCGGCCAGCCCGTGCAGGGCCAGCGCGAGGATCAGCAGCGGGACGACGATGGTGACGACCCGCTTCCAGGTCGGTGTGGAAGGGGAGGCAGTGGAATCGGTGGGTGCGGTCATCGGCGCAAGGGTGCGTCAGAAAGGGCGAGGGCGGTGTCAACGCAGGCGTGGCGCATCGTGCGCCTGTCCACGCCGTTTGACCAGCGCTGCCGCTGTGCTGGTGGTGGCGGTATCCAGTGGCCGCACCGGGCACACACTTCCAACGCCGGCTGGGTGAGAATGCAGTCCAGACCACCCGCAGGAGCCACGCCCATGATGGAGCGTTACGACGTCGGACCGCGCATGTCCGAGATGACCGTGTACAACAAGGTCGCCTACCTTTCCGGCCAGATTCCGGAAGACACCAGCCAGGACATCACCGGCCAGACCCGGCAGGTGCTGGCCGAGATCGACAAGCTGCTGGCGCTGGTGGCCAGTGACCGCCAGCACGTGCTGCGTGCGGAGATTTTCCTGGCCGACATGGCCGATTTCGAGGGCATGAACAAGGCGTGGGACGAGTGGGTGGTGGAGGGCGCGACCCCGGCCCGCGCCACGGTTGAAGCCAAGCTTGCGCACGCCGAATGGAAGGTCGAGATCATCGTTACGGCGGCAGTGCCGTAATGACCGGACAGGGGTCAGATCCCTTTTCCTCCGGCAAAGGGATCTGACCCCGTTCGCCGGGGAAGCTGACGCTGCAACATCCGTTACAGCTGCGGCTGCAGTCGTGTGCTTGCCTGCGTGCACAAGGCCAGGCAGGCCAGCATCAGGCCTTCCATGACCCGGTCGCCGACGTACTCCTCCGGCGCGCCGTTCTGCCGGGTGCGTTCGGCGGCCAGCAGGACCTCCTGCACTACGCGCAGCCCGGCCAGCGCGCAATCGGCATCGGCCAGCGCCATGCACCGGCTGGGAAATTGATGCCGCTCCGGCCACGGCTGACCGTCAGCGGCGGCGCCGGTACCGATGCGCCGCAGGGTCGCAACCAGCGTGGTGGGATCAAGCGCTGGCGACGGTTCCGTGTCCTCGTCGGCGTCTGCCGGGCCGAGGTAGGCGTGCAGATGGGGGAAATCCGATGCGTTCATGGCAAGGCTCCGTGCAGGACAGACGGTAGCCGCCACTCAAAGGTGGCGGACGGAGACGTGGCTCGAAAACCGGTGTCGAACGCTCCGGCTGGCCCGAAGGCCCCCACGCCCCGCCCGCCATGACCGGCAGACGGATTGCCAGCCGGCGCCACGCAAGGTGACGCCGGCTGGCAAGCGTAAACAACGTTCGACAAAACGGGTTTTCGAAGCCCGGCCACCTTTTTTCGGTGGCTCATCATCTGTAAACCTGCTGCTGCGCAATGCCAATCAGACGAGTTGCATTGCTCGCACCATCAAGACGCTTTCAGCATTTTTGCATGCTGTTAAGCCGCCTCGAACGCAGGTGGCGCCACGGTCGCGATAGACCGAGCAATCTGCGACATGCATCGTGATTCGATAGTCGCCAGCGTGCGCAGGCAAGGTCGATTGCGACGACGGTTCATGACATCGGACAGATAGTGCGGACCAAGGTCCGCACCCACCAACACCCCCGCCCACCCGCCCAGATCCTGAAACCCAGGCAGCCGACGCTCCCAGCTGTTGCCGTTGCCGTTGCCGTTGCCGTTGCCATTGCCGTTGCCGTTGCCGTTGCCGTTGCTGTTGCTCTCAGCGCAACGCGACGCCGCGGCGTCGCAAAAAAAAACCTACACCAACACCAGCTCGATGCAATCCACCGGGCACGGTGGAATACACAACTCGCACCCCGTGCACAGATCGGCAATCACCGTGTGCATGTACTTCGCCCCGCCGACGATCGCATCCACCGGGCACGCCTGTATGCACTTGGTGCAACCGATGCAGTCAGCCTCCACGATCAATGCCACCTGCGGCGGCTTGTGCTCGCCCCGGCTGCGATCGAACGGCCACGCCGGCACACCCAGCACCTGCGCCAACGCCCGCGCACCGGCATCGCCGCCGGGCGGACAACGATCCACGCCAGCCTCGCCACGTGCCATCGCCTGCGCATACGGGCGACAGCCGTCGTAACCGCATTGCCCGCATTGGGTCTGCGGCAGCAAGCGGTCCAGGCGTTCGGTCAGGGGCGGAATCAGGCTCATGCGTGGCGAAGGCTGCGCGTTGGGTTACTTCAGGGGTTTGCCGCGGTACCAGCGCTCGTGCGCCAGGGCCAGCATCGGGCGATCCTCCGCGCTGTCACCGTAGGCATGGATGCGTGTGTAACGTGACAGGTCGAACTGGCGGCGGATGTGCTCAACCTTGCGCGGACCACAATCGCCACCGGCGTAGCGGCCGGTCAGGCGTCCGCTTTCGCTTTCCAGCCGATTGCAGATCAGCTGCAGGCCCAGTTGTTCGCACCACGGCCGCAGGTACAGGTCCAGTGAACCGGACACCACCACCACGGTGTGCTGCTGCTCCTTGTGCCAACGGATCTGCTCCAGCATTTCCGGGCGCACGACATCGGGCAGGAACTCGCGGGAGAAGCCCGCAGCCAGCGTCTCGATGTCATCGGCGTGGCGCTCGCTGAAGGTCAACCGGGTCACCCGTGCGCGGATGCGCTCGGCGGAGATCAGTTTCAGCTTGTAGGCCAGCAGCCACGGGCCGACTTTCCACCAGGCCTGTGCCAGCTGTTCGGCGGTGGCGACCCGGCGCAGGAAGCGGCCATAGGTGTCGCAGGTGGTGACAGTGTGGTCGAAGTCGAACAGCGCCAGTTCCAACGCAGCATCTCCCATCACGGTACCTCCCTTCGCGGTGCTCATGACCGGGCGCGGCCAGGGCCGCGCCCGTACTGCATCAACGAACCGGCATGCCCGGCTGCGCGCCGCTGTCGGCGTCCAGCAGCGCCAGCGCGCCGCCATCGAAACCGGCCGACAGGATCATGCCTTCGCTCAGGCCGAAGCGCATCTTGCGCGGTGCCAGGTTGGCGATGAACACCACGCTGCGGCCGACCAGCGCTTCCGGCTCGCCGTAGCTGGCGCGGATGCCGGAGAAGATCTGGCGCTTGCCGAGGTCGCCGGCATCCAGTTCGAAACGCAGCAGCTTGTCCGAGCCTTCCACGAACTCGCACACCAGCACCTTGCCGATGCGCAGGTCGAGCTTGGCGAAGTCGTCGATGCCGATGTAGGCCGGCGCGTCGGCGCTCTTTGCTTCGTCCTTGGCCACCACCGGCGCGGCGGGCTTGCTTGCTTCAACCTTGGCAGCGGGGGCGGCGGCGGTCAGGGTGTCCTTGGAGGCGTCGATCATGGCGTCAATCTTCTTCGGGTCGATACGGGTGAACAGCGGGGTGTAGTCGGTGATGCGGTGGCCCAGCAGCGGCTGCGCCAGCTCGGTCCAGTCATTCACCGGCGCGGCCAGGAAGGCCTCGGCCTGCGCTGCGGTGGCCGGCAGCACCGGCTTCAGGGCGGTGACCAGTACGCGGAACAGGTTCAGGCCCTGGCTGCAGACCGCCTGCAGCTGCGCGTCGGCGCCTTCCTGCTTGGCGATCACCCATGGCTTGACGTCGTCGATGTAGCGGTTGGCTTCATCGGCCAGGGTCATGGTCAGGCGGATCGCCGCGGCCGGGTCGTTGCGCTCGTACGCCTCACGGATCGGCGCCAGGCCATCGACGAAGCGCTGGTACTGCGCCGCGTCGGGCAGCTGCGCGGCCAACTGGCCATCGAAGCGCTTGCTGATGAAACCGGCGCAGCGGCTGGCGAGGTTGACGAACTTGCCGACCAGATCGGCGTTTACGCGCGCGATGAAGTCGCCCAGGTTCAGGTCGAGGTCGTCGACGCCACCACCGGACTTGGCAGCGAAGTAGTAACGCAGTGCCTCCGGCTCCAGGCCGGCATCGAGGAACGTACGCGCCATCACGAAGGTGCCGCGCGACTTGCTCATCTTCGCGCCATCGACGGTCAGGTAGCCGTTGACGTGCAGGCGGGTCGGCGCGCGGTGGCCGGTGCCGTGCAGCACCGCCGGCCAGAACAGGCCATGGAAATTGACGATGTCCTTGCCGAGAAAATGATGCAGCTCGGTGCTGGTGCCAGCGCGCAGGTGCGCTTCGAAGTCCTCGCCGATCCTGCTGCACAGGGTCTGGAAGCTGGACAGGTAGCCGATCGGCGCGTCCAGCCAGACGTAGAAGTACTTGCCCGGCTGGCCGGGAATCTCGAAACCGAAGTACGGCGCATCGCGCGAGATGTCCCACGCACGCAGGCCGCCTTCGGCGTTGAGCCATTCACCCAGCTTGGCCTTCACGCCCGGCAGGGCGACATCGCCGGCCAGCCAGTCGCGCAGGAAGCCGTCGAAGTGGCCGACCTCGAAGAAGAAGTGCTCCGAATCGCGCATTTCCGGGGTGGCCCCGGAGATCACCGAGCGCGGCTCCTTCAGGTCGGTCGGCGCATAGGTGGCGCCGCAGACCTCGCAGTTGTCGCCGTACTGGTCGGCGCTGCCGCAGTTCGGGCAGATGCCCTTGACGTAGCGGTCGGGCAGGAACATGCCCTTGGCCGGGTCGTAGAACTGCGCCACCGAACGGCGGCTGATGTGGCCGGCCGCTTCCAGCTTCAGGTAGAACGCTTCGGTCAGCGCCTTGTTGGCGGCGGAATTGGTCGAGTCGTAATGGTCGAAGGCGACGCCGAAAGCGGCGAAATCGCGCTCGTGGCTGGCCTGGATGTTGGCGATGAAGGTTTCCGGGGTGACCCCGGCCTTTTCCGCAGCCAGCATGATCGGCGTGCCGTGGGTGTCGTCGGCGCACACGAACCAGGCCTTGCCGCCACTCATTCGACGCGCCCGCACCCAGATGTCAGCCTGGATGTAGCCGACCAGGTGGCCCAGGTGCAGCGGGCCGTTGGCGTAGGGCAGGGCGGTGGTGACGAGCGCGGTACGGGTCATGGTCACGGGGTGCAGCCAGGGGGAACCGGGGATTATCGCATGCCCGCAACGCGGTGACCCGGCCGGAGCCGGGTCACCAGGGCATTGCCGGGGCCGTGACGCTTACTCGCGGACCCAGGTCTGCGCGCGGCAGATGAAGGCGATGCAGCCGGACACGTCCAGCTTGCCGCCACCCGGCTGCAGCTCGATCTTCGAGCGATAGGTCTTGCCGTTGGCCGGGTCGAGGATGGTGCCACCGGACCACTTGCTGGTGGTGCCCTTGTCCTGGCTCAGGTTCCAGAGAATGGTCATGCCCTTCACCGGCTTGTTCTTGTTGGCGCCCTCGCAACCATCGCAGACCGGGTTCGGGCCCTTGTCCGAGTGCAGGATCTCGACCACCTTGCCGGACAGCGTGCCGTTGGCGGCCTGGCTGATCTCGACGATCGACTTCACCTTGCCGGTCTTGTCGTCGATGGTCTTCCAGCGGCCGGCGGCACTGTCGGCGGCCTGCGCGGAAAGCGCGGCCAGGCACAGCGGCAGCGCCAGCAGCAGGGTCTTGAAGGTCTTGCGCATGGTCCCCTCCCAGGGTTCATTCCGGCACGATGCCGGTACGGGTCGACTGTATACCCATTCGGCGGGGTATGGGGAAGGGGGGCTTTGGCCGGGTTGCGCCCGGCACCCGCAACGGCAACGGCAACAGCGTGCATTCCGTGGAATGGCGGGGTGGGTCCGGTTGCGGGGGACGCCGTAAACCCGTCCTTGGGGGCTTGGCCGCGGCATCCATGCCGCGGACACCCCCGCAACCGGACCCACCCCGCCTTCGACAGGTTTCCGCGATCGGTTGGAATGGCATTGCCTGCTCTTGGTGGGTGTCGACCTTGGTCGACACGCAGATCCATGCCATGCGTGGATGAATTTCCGCGATTGAAAATCGCTCAACCGATCTCGTACAGCTCCAGCGGTAGGTCGTCGGGGTCGGCGAAGAAGGTGAAGCGGCGGCCGGTGTATTCGTCCACGCGGATCGGTTCGCATTCCACGCCGTGGCGGGCCAGGCGTTCGATGAAGGGTTCCAGCGCGGCTACCCGGAACGCGAGATGGCGCAGGCCCTGGGCTTCGGGGCGGCTGGGCCGTGCGGGGGGCGAGGGGAAGGAGAACAGCTCCAGCTGGCCGCCATCGGGCAGGGCCAGGTCCAGTTTCCACGAGTCGCGTGCCGCGCGGTGGTTCTCGGCCAGTATGCGCAGGCCCAGCACGCGCACGTAGAAGTCTTTCGAGCGGGCGTAGTCGCTGCAGATCAGTGCGGCATGGTGGATGCCCAGCAGGCCGGTGGTCGTGGTGGTCATTGCAGGGTGTCCAGCCAGCGCTGGGCGATCTTCAGCGCCAGCGGATAGGGTTCGGGTGCGTTGCGGTTGCTCAGCACGATGATTGTCAGGTGCTTGTCCGGGTAGCGCAGGATCACGTTGCGGAAGCCGATGCTCTCGCCGCTGTGCCAGTGCATGCGGCCGTTCAGGCGCCAGCCGAAGCCGTAGTGCGGTACGTCCGCTTCGGTGGTGGCGGTGGCCGGGCTGAACATGGCCTTGCGTGATGCGGCCGACAGCAGGCGGTCGTCGTACAAGGCCGCGTCCCAGCGGGCGAGGTCGTCCAGCGAGGAGTAGATGCCACCATCGCCGAGCACGGCGCTGGTGGTGCTCTGGTCGGTACGCTGCCAACGTCCGTCAACTTCGCTGTAGCCATAGGCACGCTGCGCGACCTGGTCGACCCCGTCCTGGTGGGCGACGGTGTGCGCCATGCCCAGCGGCCTGAAAATGCGCTGCTGCAGGAAGCTGGCAAAGTCGCTGCCGGCGGCGCGGCCGACGATCAGCGCCAGCAGTGCGTAGCCGCTGTTGCTGTAGCGGTACTGGCTGCCGGGTGCGAAGGCGAGTCGATCTTTGCGGGCCAACAGCGCCAGCACATCGGTGTCGTGCACCTGCCGGGTGTCGGCAGGGTCCATCAGGTCTTCGTAGTCCAGTAGACCGCTGGTGTGCGACAGCAACTGGCGCAGGGTGATGCCGGCAGCGGCGGGCGGCAGCTCCGGCAGCCAGCGCCGCGCGGGCTGGTCCAGCGCCAGACGGCCGTCCTCGACCAGCAACAGCACCGCCGCAGCGGTGAACTGCTTGCTGACCGAGGCCAGGCGGAAGTTGCTGGCCGGCGTGACTGGGCTGCCATCTTCAACCACGGCCAGGCCGTAGCCGCGACGGAACACCGGCTGCCCGTCGTGCAGCACCAGCACCGCTGCGCCCGGCACCTGGCCGTCGTAGGCCTGCATCAGTCCATCGATGCCTGCATCCGGAGGTGCCAGCGGTGCCGCTGCCAACGCTATCGACGGCAGCAGAGCGAGAACCGTGGCACACAGCAGGGCGGCAGGACGCATGGCAGCTCCGTGGCGGTCAGGGCGCGGGCGCAGGCGTTGCAGCGGCCGGCTGCGCCAGCCAGCGTTCGATCTTGTGGTCCAGTACATCCAGCGGCATCGAACCGTCCTTCAGCACTTCGGCATGGAAGCGGCGCAGGTCGAACGCAGCGCCCTGGCGTGCCTTGGCCTTGTCGCGCAGGGCGATGATCGTGGTCAGGCCGGCGACGTTGGACAGCGCCTGGCCAGGCTGGGCCATGATCCGTTCCACTTCCGCGTTGGCATCGTCAGCGCTCATGTCCACGGTTTTCTGCAGATAGGTCACGGCCTGCTGCTTGCTCCAGCCCTGCGCATGCACGCCGGTATCGGCGACCACGCGCGCGGCGCGCAGCAGGCGCGAATACAGATAGCCGATGCGGTCGTACGGATCGGTGTACGCGCCGAGCTCATCGCCCAGGGTTTCCGCGTACAGGCCCCAGCCTTCGACGAAGGCGAGGTCACCGCCGAGGCGGCGGAAGCGCGGCAGCTTGGTCAGTTCCTGCTGCAGGCCCAGCTGCACATGGTGGCCGGGAATGGCTTCGTGCAGGTACTGCACCGGCACGTTCCAGCGCTTGCGGCTGGGCAGGTCGCGGGTGTTGACGAACAGCACGCCAGGTTGTCCCGTCGGCGACGGCTGGTAGGAGGCTGCGGCGGCGGTCATGGCACGCTCCGGTTCCACTGCACGGATCTGCAGCGGCGCCTTCGGCAGGGTGTCCAGTACCTGCGGCAGGCGTGCATCGACCTGCTGCTGCACCTGCCGGTAACGGTTGAGCAGCGCGTTGGCATCGCTGTACTGGAACTGGCGGTCGTTGCGCATGCTGCGCAGCAGCTTGGCCTGCGAACTGCGCAGCTTGCCGTCGCGCATCACCGTGGTGATCTGCGCCTGCAGCTCCTGCACACGCTGCTCGCCCAGCGCATGCAGCTGCGCGGCGGTCTGCTGGCTGGCGGTGGTCTGCACGATCAGGTTGGCGTACCAGGCCTGGCCGTCGGGAAGTGCGCCAAGGCCGCTGCTGCTGCGCGTGGCAGGCAGGTATTCGGTGGCGATGAAGCCACGCAGGGCGCGGTAGGCCGGCATGATGCGCAGTTCGATCATGCGCTTGTACTCGGCGCTGATGCGCGCCTTGTCTTCGGCGGAGATGGACTCGGGCATGGTCCGGATCGGCGACCAGAAGATGCTCTCTTCGGCGGTCGGCTTGATCACCGCGTCCAGCTGCGGCAGTACCTTTTCCATCAGGTCGCGCGGCTGCACCACGCCGGCCTTCATGCCCTGGCGCATGTTGTCGATGGCCTGCTCGAACAGGTCGGGGATGCCCAGCGAGCGTCGCGACCAGGTGTCGTAGTCCTTGGCCGTATTGAACGGCTGTGCGCCAGCACCGGCGCCGAGGATGGCCATGATGCTGCCGACGTTGTAGTACTGGCTGATCGGCATCATCCAGCTCGGATAGCGTTCGGCGGCCAGCGAAGCGCGGGCATCACGCACGAAGATCTCGTAGCTGAGCAGGTCCTGCCCCTGCAGGCCGTCGCTGCCGATCTTCTCGACCTTGCCCAGCCATTCGGTGGTGAAGTCGTGCGATTGCTGGCGCCACGCGGCAGAAAGGATGTTGGGCAGCTGGTCGTTGTAGCGCGGCTCGCCCTGGAAGGTGGCCTGCAGCGGGTTCAACCGCATGGAGGCATCCCAGTATTCGTCGTACAGCCGCTCCAGCTGCACCTGCTTGGGCACCGCACGGGCAGGGGCGACCGGGCGCGGCGCGGCGCGGCGCGCCGAACTGCCGCGGGCGGGCGTGGTGGCACGTGTGCCGGCGCGGGCCTTCGGCTTGGCCGCCTGGCGGGTCTGCGCGGCGGCGGGGCGGCTGCCCTTCTTCTTCGCTGCTTCGGCCGGCGGAACGGCGCTGAACAGGAACAACGCGGCGATGGCGGCGGCCAGGACGCGGGGGGAATACGGCATCAAGAAGCTTCCGTGGAACACAGACCGTGGAGCTTGCACGATCCGCGCGCGTACGGCCAGCGTGGGGGCGCAGTCAGCTTGCGTGTCGCTGGGGCTTCAGTCAGCCGCGGCCGCAGCGCGCAGGTCGGCGGCGCGGTGTTCGCCCAGATAGCGGGTGATTGCACGCCGCATCAGGTACAGCAACGGAATCAGGGCGATCGCAAAGCCCATCTTGTAGACGTAGTTGACGCTGCTCACTGCCAGGAACAGCGATGTCGGCCAGTGCTGCGGGCCGAGCACGAAGGCGATCCAGATCACCACGAAGCTGTCCACCAGCTGCGAGACCGCAGTGGAACCCGTGGCACGCAGCCATACATGGCGCTCGCCGGTTGCCTGGCGGATGCGGTGGAACACCGCCACGTCGATCAACTGGCCGAACAGGAACGCCACCAGCGAACCGGCGATGGTCCACATGCCCTGTCCGAACACCGCCGCGAACGCGGCCTGGTAATCGGGCACGCCGTGGGCATCCATCGAGGTTACCCACCAGCTGGCCGGTGCCAGCGAGATCGCCGCGAAGGCGAACAGGAAACCGTAGGCGATCAGCACCACCGCCAGCCACGAGATGAAACGCACCCCGCGCTTGCCGAAGAATTCGTTGATGGTGTCGGTCATGATGAACACCACCGGCCACAGCAGCGTGCCAGCGGTGAAGCTCAACGAGCCGGTCTGTCCGAACAGGTTCCAGTTCAGCGGGTCGATGCCGAGGGTGTCTTCCAGGGCGAAGATCTTCACCCCGATCAGTTCGGCCAGCACCGCGTTGCCGCAGAAGAACGCAGCCAGCACGATGAACAGCAGGACCGCGCGGTCCTGCAGCGGGCGCGCGTGCGACGCCTCGCTCATTCGGAACGATCGCCGGCGCGGGTGAACGGAACGCTGGCTGGTGCCACTGCACCGCCGGAAATGATGAAGCTCATCGCCTGGTCCACCGTCCAGTCGGTCGGGGTGAGCAGTTCGACAGGCACGATCTCCAGATAGCCGGAGGTCGGGTTCGGCGTGGTCGGCACATAGACGGCCGCCAGTTCGCGGTCGGTGCCCTGTTCCTTGATGACCCGGGTGACCAGGCCCACCGACTTCATGTCGCGGTGCGGGAAGTCGATCAACACCACGCGCTGGGTACTGCCCGGTTCGGTCTGCAGCATGTCCAGCAGCTTCTTGGCGCTGTCATAGATGATGCTGGCCAGCGGAATGCGCTTGATGACCGCGCCGACCCAGCGCAGCAGGCGCTGGCCGACCACGCGGCGGCTGGCCACGCCCACCGCCAGGATCACCAGCAGGGTGGCCAGCAGGGCAATGGTGTTCTGGATCCATTCGGCGCGGACCCAGCCGAGGTAATGCGGGAAGCTGGTCGCGATCTGTTCGGACAGCGGCACCACCAGCGGGCTGGAGATGCCCGACAGCAGCACGAACACGAATTTGACCACCACCCAGGTCAGCCAGATCGGCAACAGGGTCAGCAGGCCGGTCAGGAACAGGCGCTGCAGGGAGGGACGGGGAACCAGGGCGGGGGCATCGAGCGACATGCGCGCATTGTAGCGGTCGCGGCCGCTCGTTTACGCTGCCCGTTGGCGGCGCTGGCCATGCAGGGAAGGGATGCTGTGTTGAGGATGCTGCGGTGGTTGGGTTGGGCAATGCTGGGTCTGCTGGTGATCGCCATCGCGGCATGGCTGCTGTCGAGGTTCTGGCCGTTGTCGGCCGCCCAGCGGGAGGATGTCCGCGTGCTTGAAGCCGCGCATCGCAGCGAGGGCAGGAACGGCTTCGCCCTGCTGTGGACGCTGCCCTTCGATGGGCTGGACCTGGCCCAGCGTGAGGCGGCATTGGCCGAAGATCTGCAGCGCTGGCAGACGGCGCCCACGCACGCGTCGCAAGCGTCGGTGCTGGCCGCCAGGCACGCGCCGTTGAATCCGGGCCGCTCAGGTCGTTGTGCAGTCGGGCCGGTCGGCTGCCTGGCACAGGTACGCGCTGATCCGCAGCGCTTCGCTGACGCCCACGCCGGGCATGCCGGCCTGCATGAGCGACTGGCCCGGATGGCGGACTATGATCGCTTCGATTCCCCGTTCAGGCCCAGCGGAAGCGAGCTGCTGCCTCTGCCGGCCTACGCGCCGCTGCTGGATGGGGCAAGTGCGCAGGCACTGGCCTATCTGCAGGGCGATGTTGCCGGTGCCATCGAGGGCAGCTGCAGCGCGGTGCGGTTTGGTCGGCGGATGATGCGGACCGGCAGTACGCTGGTGGACAGCATGATGGGAGCCGCCGTGGTGCGGACCCATGCCGCACTGCTTGGCGAGATGCTGGTCGAGCAATCGCCGGATTACGCGCTGCCCGTCCCCTGCGAGGCGGCGCTGCAGCCACTGGACGCGAACGAACAGAGCCTGTGCCAGGCAATGCAGGGCGAATTTGCGATGAACAAGGCGGCGGTGGAAGCGTCCACGCAGACAGCAGGCAGCCGTCTGCTGCTGGATCGCGACCACACCCTGGCCCGGATCGCCGGCAATTTCGGCTGGGCATGCCGGCCTGCTGCCGCCACGGAGCTGGCGGCCGACGTCCCGCTCCCTGTGTCGCCACCACTCGGATGGGATGTGCGCTGCATGGCCAATCCGCTGGGATGCACGTTGAGCGCCATCGCCGGGCCGCACTATGCGCCGTACGCGGCGCGCAGCCAGGATACGGCGGCGATGATCCGCCTGCTCGGCGCGCAGCGCTGGCTGCGGCAGCAGCCCGGGCCCGCCGACGAGGCGCTGGCGCGGTTGCCGGCGCAATGGCGTTCGCACGCCCGCACGCCCGAGGTATCTGCCGATGGCCGCTACCTGCAGGTGCTGCGGCGCGGACCTGCGCGCGAAGGCGAAGGCCCGCATCTGTCGATGCCGTTGCGGGCGGATTGACCCGCGCTCAGCCGCCGTCGCCGAGCGGATTGAACGCCCAGCCATCACCGACGCTGTCCAGCGTCCAGGGCTTGCGGTCACGCAGGGTCTGCCAGCGCACCTGTTCCTTGTCGTCCTGCATGCTGCCTTCGGTCAGCTTCACCTTGCCAGTGGAGTAGTTCACGCTGAGGCCCTCGGTCTGCCCGGAATTGCGCATCATCGTGTCGCGGTCGTAGCCGATCAGCGCGAAATCGCCTTCCTGCCAGCGGAACGTGAACGTGGTGGTGCCCATCGACCAGCTGCCCGCGCTGGAGAACGAGTACAACCCAACCCGCAGTGCGCCGCGCTGGATCGACACGCCGGTGCCTTCGGCCAGCGCATCGCTGAGCACGGGCGAGTCCGGCCGTGGAATGAGCGTGTGGTTCTGCGCGGCCAGCACGTAACCGGACGGTCGCGCGAAGGCGATGGCGAGGATGCGCGGGTTGCTGTCATACGGCGAAGGGCCAAACCCATCGTGCTCGATGATGTTGCGCGGGTCCTGCTGGCGCAGCACCAGCGCGAGGTCTGCGCGCCCGTCCTGGTCGAGGTCGCCTTCGATCCTGTATTCCAGCGTCCAGCCGGCAGGTACGAAACCCTCGGCCGTGGCGGCGTGCGCGGGCACGGCGGGATAGCGCACCGGCGGCACGTCCAGTGCAGTGGCGGCGAAGGGCAGGGCGGTCAGTGCCGCAGCAAGGAAGAAAAGGCGCATTGCAGCCTCCATGGCAGGGCTGCAGAGGATAGCCGGGCGTCGGCCGGCCCGCTTTACCGTGCGTGTGGCTTCAGGCGCACATAGACCTGCTTGCGTACCTGCGCGACCACCTCGCCAGCTTCGTCGACCACGTCGTTGCTGAACCAGCGCAGCACCTTTTCGCCACCGGCCGCCGCCGTGCGCAGTTCATCCAGCAGTGCATCGTCGATGCGGAAAGACGTGCGCACCGTTCCACGACCGGGCTTGAGGAAATCGATCGCACCGGCGCGATCCCAGACGTAATAGTCGCGGCCCAGGGTGTGCATCAGGCCCAGCATCCAGAACGGATCGGTCATCGCAAACAGGCTGCCACCGAAGTGGGTGCCGACGTAGTTGCGGTTCCAGGGGCGCAGGCGCAGTTCCACGTCGATCTGCCGGTAGTCCGGGGTGATCCGGGCGACATGGATGCCGGTGAACAGGAATGGTGGCCACAGGTTGATGCCGAAGCGGAACGTGCTGGCTTTCATGCGGGAACCGGGCAGGGGACGGGGCGCCCAGTCTAACCATTCGCATGCGTATGTTGTAGCCCGCAGCGCCCCGACAGGCCTGCCGGGCGTTACGGTCCGGGCGTGCCGCCGTCGATCACGTAGCCGTCGCGGCCATTGTCCTTGGCCCGGTACAGCGCGTTGTCGGCGCCTTCGACGAAATGATGCGGTTGCAGGTCGCCGTCAGGCACACGGGTGTAGACGCCGATGGTCAGGGTGACGCCTGTGTCGCTGCCATCGCCGGGCGGCGGCAGGGCGCGGATGCAGGAGATCAGGTCTTCGATCACCTGCCGCGCGCCTTCAACCGGGGTGTCGGGCAACACCAGTGCGAACTCGTCGCCGCCGTAGCGGGCAGCCATGTCACGGGGGCGCCGGGCATGCGCCTGGATCAGGCGGGCCACTTCGCACAGCACGCGATCGCCGACCTGGTGGCCATGGCGATCGTTGTGGTGCTTGAAGTGGTCGACGTCGATCAGGGCCAGGGTCAGTGGCTTGCCACTGCGGCGTGCCGCATCGCATTCCTGTTGCAGCGACTGTTCGAAGCGCAGGCGGTTGCCCAGTCCGGTCAGCGCATCACGGTTGGCCTGGCGGTGCCAGGAGGCGATGCGCCAGGTCGCCCACGCCGTCAGCACGAGCACGACGCCGAGCAGAGCGCTGGCCGGCGCCCACCAGAGGCTGCCGGTGCGCAGCAGCAGCCAGCTCAGCAGCGGCGCGGCCGGCAGCGAGCACAGCGCAACCACCCAGGGCAGGCGCAGCCCCAGCAGCAGCACGCACATGGCCACCAGCAGGCCGGCCAGGGCGTCCTGCCAGGCGCGGGGCAACACGTTGATCTGCTTGTCCTGCAGCAGCATCGAGGCGATGTTGGCCTGGTACTCGCTGCCGCTCATCCAGTATTCGCGAGTGGTGGGGGTCAACAGGCGGGTGGCGATGCCGCTGGCCGTCATGCCCACCACGATGCGCCTGCCACGCAGCATCGAGGCATCCACGCGCCCTTCCAGGACATCGGCGTAGGACACCTGCGGCAAGCGTTCCGGTGGCCCGGCATAACGCACGCGCACGTAATCATTGCGGCGCCATTGATAGGGCGAGTCCAGCGCCGGGTCGGGGTCGGGCAGGCCCTGTGCGCGTTGCGGTGGCAGTCCGGTCAACGCCAGGCCGAGTGCCGGCCAGTGTGCCTGGCCGATGCCCGCATGCAGGTAGACCCCGCGGGCGACACCATCGCCGTCGACCTCAACGTCACTGTGGCCGAGGGCGGCGGCGCTGGCGGCAATCAGCGGGATCGGCAGCATTTCCTCGGCCATGCGGTCGCCAGCGGCAGGCGCGGCCAGCACCGGCAGCACCACGTGGCCGTTGCGACGGATCGCCGCTGCCAGCTCGGCATCCTGGCGCGCATCGCGACGATCGGGCTCGGACAGCATGAGGTCCAGCGCGACGCGCTCGGCACCGGCGTCGGTCAAGCGGTCCAGCAGGCGGGCATGCATCGAGCGCGGCCACGGCCACTGGCCCAGCTGCTGCAGGCTGCCTTCGTCGATGGCCACGATCAGCACGCTGGGGTCGGGGCGGTAATCCCAGCTGCCGACCATCAGGTCGTACGCGCTTTCGTCCTGCCGCCACAGCCACTGGCCATGGCTGACCACCGCCGTCGCTACACCCGCCAGCAGGGCCAGCAGGATCCGTCGCGACCACGGCAGCGGCGAGCGCCTCACAGCAACAGCCACAGCAGCAGGGCACCACCGCTGGCGCCGTAGCACAGGCGACACGGCAGCTTGACCTGCTGGGCGGGCGAGAACGGGCCAGCATGGCCGTCGTCATCGATGTACTGCACGCGGATGTGCAGCGTGCCGTGCCACGGGCGCTTGAAACTGACCTGCGGTTGGTCGACGGTGGTATCGAGCAGCGGCGCGCTGAAGTCGCCGCGGCGATCGACCTGCACGCGGTAGCGCTGCCCTTCGCTTCCCGCCTGCCAGCGCAGGGTCAGCTCGCCATCGACGGCTTCGGGCGGCTGCAGTGCCGGGTCCACCGGTTCATCGGTCAGTTGCAGCGTCAGTGCCTGGCCGTAGCGACCCTGGTGGCCCTGGTCATCACGCGAAGCGACCCGCCAGTAGTACTGGCCGGGAGGCAGCGGCTGGCCCAGGCGCAGGTCGGTGCCGCCGGTGCTCTGCTCGCGCAGCGGCTGCAGGAACTGCGGCTCGTCGGCCACCTGCAGCACGCTGCTGCTGGCACCGGGCGCCTGGCTCCAGTGGAAGCGGGGACGGTCGCTGTTGACCGCCTGTCCCTGCAGCGGGGAAATGGTCAGCGGCGGTGGCGGCTGGTCGTCGAGGACGAAATCCTCGCTGGCATCCAGGCCTTCCACACCCTGTGCATCCACTGCGCGCAGCAGCAGGCGCAGCGTTCCTGGCGGCAGCTCGCCGATCACCAGCCGGGTGTCGGCGGTGTCGGCGGCAAACAACAGGATTTCCGGGGTGGCGGCCTGCACCACTTCAACCCGGTAGTGATCGGCGCCGGCCACCCGCTCCCACGCGAGCTGGGCTGGCAGGGCTCCCAGGCGGGTCGCATCGGCACGCAGGCGCGGTGCCGGCAGCAAACCGGAAACCGCTTCGGGCGCCGTTCCGCTGCCCGCGCTGCGGCTGGCCTGGCCGGGGTGCACCAGGCGCTGGCCATGCGGGTTGCCGACCTGCACCTTGCCCTCCAGTACCTCGGTGGCACCGGCATGGGCATCATCGCCGGCACTGACCCGGAACACGGTGCCGCGCACGCTGCTGGTGGCCGTGGGGGCATCGATGATGTAGCGCGAGGCCGGCCCGCGCGCAGGGGTTACCCGGTTGCTGGCGCGCCCCTGCTGCAGGCGCAGGCGGGTATCGACCATGCCGGTGCGGCCATAGCGGCTGAGCTGGTCCAGGCGCAGGCGTGAGTATTCGCGCAGCTGCAAGCGCGACGCATCGGCGAACTCAAGGGTGATGCTGGAATCGGCCTTGGTCTGGATCGCGTCACCGATGTGCAGCTGTTCGCCTGCGCGCACGGCGCGGCTGCTGCTGCCATCGGCCGCGCTCAGTTCAACCTGCCCACGCACGGCCAGTACCCGCGCCGGGGCGGGCTCAACGCGCAGCCAGCCGATCGGGAAGCGCAGCAGTTCACCCGGCGGCAGCCGGTACGGGTTGTCGATGCGGTTGTGCTGCTGCAGCTGCTGCCAGCCGATGCTGGGCTTGAGGTAGGCCGCGCCGAGATCCCACAGGGTATCGCCGGGGCGGACCCGGTAGTTCCAGTCCTGCGCGCCGGCGAGCGCCGGCCACAGGCAGAGGGCACACAGCAGTGTGTGCAGGAAATACTTGATGAAAGACGACGAGCGGCCAACGGTCACGGATAGCTGTCCCGGCAAAGCGGGGGCGCAGCAGCAAGACCCCATGGCCCCGACCTCATCCCCCCGAACGGATCGTGGCGACCCTGGGGGCCACCATCGCGGGCATTATTGCCCGCGTTCAGTGCAGGGATTCTGAACGATGCCGGTGCCGTTCAGAACAGCAGGGAGGCCATCCGGCGCCGCGAACGGCCGACCAGGTCTTCATCGGCGATGACGTTGAACGCATCGATCAGGGCCTTGCGCGGCAGTCCTTCCTGGAAACTGCGGTCGATCCGCAGCATCTGCAGGAACTGTTCCAGCGCAGCTTCGTCCTCGCCGGCCAGCAGCAGCTGCACACCCCGCAGGTGGCGTGCCTGCAGATCCTTGCCGTCGGCGGCGATGCGCGCATCCAGCTCCTCGGCGGGCGGGGCATCCTTCAGCGCGGCGGCGAAGGAGAGCCGGGCGCGGCCACGCACGGCGCGGTCGTCGGTGGCCAGGTTGGCGGGCAGGGCATCAATCAGGGTGCCGGCCTCGTCCACGCCGCCGACCTGCAGCAGGGCCAGGGCCAGGTCGAGCTTCAGCTCATCCTTGTCCGGCTCGGCGGCGATCTGCGCGCGCAGCACGTCCACCTGCGCCTGCGGGTCCAGCGGCGCTTCGTCTTCGGCGATGGTGTCGCCGACGTCAGCCGGCACAACGCCGTGCTGGGCCAGGAATTCACGCAGCTGGCCTTCCGGCAGGGCGCCGGGGAAGCCGTCCACCAGCTGTCCACCCTTGACCAGGAACACGGTGGGCACCGAACGGATCTGGAAGGCCGCCGCGATCTGCTGTTCCTTGTCCACGTCGACCTTGGCCAGCTCGAACGCGCCGTTGTATTCGCCGGCCAGCTTCTCCAGCATCGGGCCGAGGGTCTTGCACGGCTCGCACCAGGTCGCCCAGAAATCCACCAGGACCGGCGTCTGCAGCGACTTCTGCAGCACTTCCGCCTCGAAGGTGGCAGTGGTGGCATCGAATACGTAGGTCGTCTCGGTCATGGGGCATCGTTCGGCATCTGGAGACCGATTCTATGGTGACGAACCTTGCCGGTCTCAACCCTGCGGTCACGCCCACCATGAAATCGCGGACGGCTTGGCGCAGGTGCCAGCTGCCGTGACAATGGCCTGATGTTCTCCTGAAGAGTGGCTGCAATGTCCGTGGTTCGGCTGGATCGTTGGGTAGGCATGCTCGCCGCAGCCCTGTTCGTGCTGTCGGTGGCCGGCTTCGGTGCGGCCCTGCCGGACTATTCGCAGGCGATGCATCCGGTGACCTGGCTGGGCGCGCACGGCATCCCCCATGCGCTGGGCTTCAACCTGCTGGGCCTGGTGCTGCCGGGTGCACTGGCGGTGGTCGTGGCCGAGCGCCTGCGCCGGCAGCTGCCGGTGGACGCCGCCTGGACGGCACGCGTGGGCAGCCAGATGCTGCTGCTGGCCGGTCTCGCCTTCATCGCGATGGGCCTGCTGCCGCTGGATTTCGAAGACCAGATGGGCATGCAGGGCCCTGCCAGCAAGCTGCACGCCAGCGTGTGGATGGTCTGGGCACTGGCCTTTGTCGCCGGCAGCGTGATGCTGGGCGCGGCGCGGCTGCGGCATTCCGGCGGGCGCAGGCTGGGCCTGCTGACGCTGGCCTGCGGAATCGGTGCCGGTCTGCTGGCGTTCGGCCTGCCGGGGGTACTGCCGGCGGCGCTGGCGCAGCGGTTGGCCTTTGCCTGCTGGGCGCTCTGGCTGGCCCTGGCCCTGCCTCTGTCGCGCGGGCGCTGAGACGCTTCCCGCAGCCACGCCGCGCGCCGGTCCGGCAGGCAGGATTGGAGCCATTTGCCGCACTGCGGTACGCTGTACCGCTTTGCCGCCGCAACCGCGTGTTACATGACCAGCGTCGAACCCAACGTTTACGATCCGCAGCAGGTTGAATCCGCCGCCCAGCAGTACTGGGATGCTACCCGTGCCTTCGAGGTCGATGAAGCCTCGGACAAGCCGAAGTACTACTGCCTGTCGATGCTTCCGTATCCGTCCGGTGCGCTGCACATGGGCCACGTGCGCAACTACACGATCGGCGACGTGATCAGCCGCTACAAGCGCATGACCGGTCACAACGTCCTGCAGCCGATGGGCTGGGACGCGTTCGGCCTGCCAGCGGAAAACGCCGCGATCAAGAACAAGACCGCGCCGGCCGCCTGGACCTACAAGAACATCGACCACATGCGCAGCCAGCTGAAGTCGCTGGGCTATGCCATCGACTGGTCGCGCGAGTTCGCCACCTGCCGCCCGGACTATTACGTCCACGAACAGCGCATGTTCACCCGCCTGATGCGCAAGGGCCTGGCCTACCGCCGCAACGCGGTGGTGAACTGGGACCCGGTCGACCAGACCGTGCTGGCCAACGAACAGGTCATCGACGGCCGTGGCTGGCGCTCCGGCGCGTTGGTGGAAAAGCGTGAGATCCCGCAGTGGTTCCTGCGCATCACCGACTACGCCCAGGAACTGCTGGACGGCCTGGATGAACTGGACGGCTGGCCGGACTCGGTCAAGACCATGCAGCGCAACTGGATCGGTCGTTCCGAAGGCCTGGAAATCCAGTTCGATGTGCGCGACGTCGATGGCGCCGCACTGGATCCGCTGCGCGTGTTCACCACCCGCCCGGATACTGTGATGGGCGTGACCTTCGTGTCGATCGCCGGCGAACACCCGCTGGCGCTGCATGCCGCGAAGAACAATCCGGAACTGGCTGCGCTGCTGTCGGAAATGAAGCAGGGCGGCGTGTCCGAGGCCGAGCTGGAGACCCAGGAAAAGCGCGGCATGGATACCGGCCTGCGCGCCGTGCATCCGGTTACTGGTGCCCAGGTGCCGGTTTGGGTCGCCAACTTCGTGCTGATGGGCTATGGCACCGGCGCGGTGATGGCTGTACCGGGCCACGACCAGCGCGACAATGAATTCGCCAACAAGTACAACCTGCCGATCCGCCAGGTCATCGCGCTGAAGTCGCTGCGCAAGGACGAGGGCGCCTACGACGCGACGCGCTGGCAGGACTGGTACGGCGACAAGACCCGCGAGACCGAACTGGTCAACTCCGACGAGTTCGACGGCCTGGACTTCCAGGGCGCCTTCGAGGCGCTGGCCGAGCGTTTCGAGCGCAAGGCCCAGGGCCAGCGCCGGGTGAACTACCGTCTGCGCGACTGGGGCGTGAGCCGCCAGCGCTACTGGGGTTGCCCGATCCCGGTGATCTACTGCGACAAGTGTGGCGCAGTGCCGGTGCCGGAAGACCAGTTGCCGGTGGTGCTGCCTGAAGACGTCAACTTCGTCGGCACCGGTTCGCCGATCAAGGCCGATCCGGAATGGCGCAAGACCACCTGCCCGGACTGCGGCGGCGCGGCCGAGCGTGAGACCGACACCTTCGACACCTTCATGGAGTCGAGCTGGTACTACGCCCGCTACACCTCGCCGGGCGCCCGCGATGCGGTCGACAAGCGTGGCAACTACTGGCTGCCGGTGGACCAGTACATCGGTGGCATCGAGCACGCGATCCTGCACCTGATGTATTTCCGCTTCTACCACAAGCTGCTGCGCGACGCGCGGATGGTGGACAGCAACGAGCCGGCGCGGAACCTGCTGTGCCAGGGCATGGTGATCGCCGAGACCTACTACCGCCCGAACCCGGACGGCTCGAAGGACTGGATCAACCCGGCCGATGTGGAAGTGCAGCGCGACGAGCGCGGCCGCATCACCGGCGCCACCCTGATCGCCGATGGTCAGCCGGTGGTGGTCGGTGGTACCGAGAAGATGTCCAAGTCGAAGAACAACGGCGTGGACCCGCAGGCGATGGTCGGCAAGTACGGTGCCGACACCGTGCGCCTGTTCTCGATGTTCGCGGCACCGCCGGAACAGTCGCTGGAATGGAACGAAGCCGGCGTGGACGGCATGGCCCGTTTCCTGCGCCGCCTGTGGGCACAGGTGCAGAAGCACGCTGCCGACGGTGCCGCACCGGCGCTCGACGCGGCTGCACTGGATGCCAGCCAGAAGGCCCTGCGCCGCAAGACCCACGAGACCATCGGCAAGGTCGGTGACGACTACGGCCGCCGCCACAGCTTCAACACCGCCATTGCCGCGGTGATGGAGCTGATGAACGCGCTGGCCAAGTTCGAGGACGGCAGCGAGCAGGGGCGCGCCGTGCGCCAGGAAGCGCTGCAGGCCATCGTGCTGCTGCTCAACCCGATCACCCCGCACGCCAGCCACGCCCTGTGGCAGGTGCTGGGCCATGGCGAAACGCTGCTGGAAGACCAGCCGTTCCCGCAGGCCGACAGCAGTGCGCTGGTTCGCGACGCGCTGACCCTGGCCGTGCAGGTCAATGGCAAGTTGCGCGGCACGATCGAGGTCGCCGCCGATGCCGCGCGCGAACAGGTTGAAGCGCTGGCGCTGGCCGAGCCGAACGCGGCCAAGTTCCTGGAAGGCCTGACGGTGCGCAAGATCATCATCGTCCCCGGCAAGATCGTGAACATCGTCGCTGCCTGATGTACCTGGCACCGGCCGCCATCGTGGCGGTCGGTGCGTTGTCGCCACGCCGGGCACGCCCGGCCGATGGCCCTGCGTTCACGCGGCCTCGGGCACCCTGTCTGTTGCCGTGATCGCCCGGCTCCGCCAGACTGTCTCCATGACCCGAATCCTGCTTGCCCTCGTTCTCGTCCTCGGCCTCGCCGGCTGCGGTTTCCACCTGCGCAACAAGCTGATGCTGCCGACCGACACGGCGCCGGTGAAGGTGGTCTCCACCGCGCCCTACAGCGAGCTGGTCAAGCTGTTGAACCGCAGCCTGCTGGCATCCGGTGCGCGCTTGGCCGATGAGGACAGCGAGGGCCCCAATGCCCAGCTGCAGGTGCTGTCCGAACGCTGGGGCGACCTGCCCATCGCGATCGACTCGCAGGGCCGCGCGCAGGAATACAGCCTGCGCTATGCGGTGATCTTCATCTTCCGCCGCGAAGACGGCAGCGAACTGGTGCCGCAGCAGGTGATCGAACTGTCGCGCGACTACGTGTCGCCGCCGACCGACGCCACCGGTACCACCACCGAACGCGAGATCCTGGCCGATGAACTGCGCCGGGAAATGTCGGCCTCGATCATCCGCCGCATCGACAGCGTGGTCCGCGCCGAACTGGAAAAGGGCGGCAGCCTGTCGGCGCCGAAGCCGGTCGAGCACGATCCGGTTGAGCCCGCACCCGCCGTCCAGCACTGAGCCGGGCGCCTGATGGAACTGCGACCGGAACAGCTGGCCGGGCAGGGTGCTGACACGGCGCTGGCGCCGGTCTACCTGATCGCCGGTCCGGAAACGCTGCGTGTGCTGGAGGCAGCTGATGCCGTGCGTGCCCGTGCACGTGCGGCCGGCATCGACGAGCGCGAAGTGTTCGATGCCGATGGCCGTGATTTCGACTGGAACCAGCTCGACGCCAGCTTCAATGCCCCCAGCCTGTTCAGTGCCCGCCGCCTGGTGGAAGTGCGCCTGCCCAGCGGCAAGCCGGGCAAGGACGGCGGTGAGGTGATCAGCCGGTTCTGCGCCAACCCGGCGCCGGACGTGATCCTGATGATCACCGCCAACGAATGGAGCAAGGCCCACCAGGGCAAATGGGCTGAGGCGGTGAACCGCGTCGGCGTGCTGTCGGTGGCCTGGGCCATCAAGCCGCATGAGCTGTCGGACTGGATCGAACGGCGCCTGCGCAGCAGGGGCCTGCGCGCCGAACCGGCGGCCGTGCAGCGCTTGGCCGAACGCGTGGAAGGCAACCTGCTGGCGGCTGCGCAGGAGATCGACAAGCTCGTATTGCTGGCCGACGGCCAGACCCTGGACGTGGAACGGATGGAATCGCTGGTGGCCGATGCTGCCCGCTACGACGTGTTCCGACTGGTGGAAGCCGCCTTCTCCGGCCAGCCCCAGGCGGTACTGAGGATGCTGGCCGGGTTGCGCGGCGAAGGCGAGGCCGTGGCCGCGCTGATGCCGATCGTGATCCGCGAGCTGTTGGCCGGTGCCGGCCTGGCACGGGTACAGGCACGTGGCGGCAATCTGGCGGCGGAGATGAAATCCCGGGGTATCTGGGAATCGCGGCAGGCGCCCTACAAGCGCGCGCTGCAGCGGCACCCGGAAGGCAAGCGCTGGGAGCGTTTCGTGGCCGAAGCAGGGCTGGTTGACCGCATCGCCAAGGGCCGCGCAGACGGCGATGCCTGGCTTGCACTTGAGCGCCTGCTGGTGGCGGTGGCCGAAGCACGTGCGGTGCGGCTGCTCGCCCGGGCCTGATCCATGAGCCTGCGGATCTATTACGGGGGCACCTTCGACCCGGTGCATCTGGGCCATCTGGCAATCGCGCGCGCCGCGCGCGATGAACTGCAGGTGGCGGTGCGCATGCTGCCTGCCGCCGACCCGCCGCATCGCGCGGTACCGGGCGCGACCGCCGAGCAACGCTGCAGCATGCTCGGCCTGGCCATCGGCGATGAGCCGGGCCTGCTGCTGGACCGTCATGAGCTGGATCGGGCCGAGCGCTTCCCTGGCCGACCTTCCTATACCGTCGATACCCTGCGCGAACTGCGGGCCGAACTGGGCCCCAGCCGCCCGCTGGCGTGGCTGGTGGGGGCCGACAGCCTGCTGGGCCTGCCCAGCTGGCACGAGTGGCAGGCGCTGTTCGGTCTGGCCCATTTCATCGTTGCCGAGCGGCCCGGCAGCCCGCTGCGGGCCAGTGTCGACGGCGCGCTGGGCCAGGCCACCGAGGGGCGCTGGGCCGACAACGAGCAGGCCCTGTTCACCAGCCCGGCCGGCCGCATCCTGCGCCTGCACCACCCGCTGCGGGTGGAATCGGCCAGTGCCGTGCGCGCCCAGATCGCCGCGGGCGGCCCCTGGCGGGCCATGCTGGCACCGGCGGTGGCCGACTACGTTTCTGGCCACGGCCTGTACCGCCCCGCCACCTCGTGAATACGGTTGCCGCGCTGTGCCCGTATAATCGCCCCCACGTTTATCGAGTCGACCCGCTTTGAGCAACCAGACCCAGCCCCAGACCATCAAGGTCGATCTGCCCAGCCCGCCGCCCTCCGTGCCGGAACTGCTGGCCAGCGTCCGTCAAGCCACCGAAGACCTGAAGGCCAAGGACCCGGTCGAGATCGACGTACGCGGCAAGTCCAGCGTCGCCGACTACATGGTGGTCGTATCGGGTACTTCGACCCGCCATGTGAAGTCCATCGCCGACGAAGTCGTGCGCTTCGCCAAGAACATCGACGTCATGCCGCTGGGTGTTGAAGGTGAGCGTGAAGCCGAATGGGTGCTGGTCGACCTGGGCGACGTCATCGTGCACGTGATGCTGCCGCGCGTGCGCGAGTTCTACGCGCTCGAGCGCCTGTGGACCGTTGGCGACCAGCCGCCGTCCTACGACGACGACGAAGTGGCCTGAGCCATTCGTTGATGCAGTTTTCGACGGCGCCGATGGCGCCGTCGACGTTTTGGAGGAATGTTGATGAAAGCCCGCCTGATCGCCACCGGCGAACGCGCGCCCAGTTGGGTGGCGCAGGGATTTGCCGAGTACCAGAAGCGGCTCTCGCACTGGCTGCCGTTCGAGCTGGTGGAGATCGAGCCCGGCCTGCGTGGCAAAGGGCGCGACGCACGTCGCGCGACCGACGACGAGGGCAAGCGGGTGATCGCTGCGTTGCCGAAGAATGCCTATGTCGTTGCACTGGACGTACCGGGCCGCCAGCTCAGTTCCGAACAGCTGGCGCAGCGCCTGGAGCACTGGCGTGGACAGGGCAGGGACCTGGCGTTCCTGATCGGTGGCCCGGAAGGGCATTCGCCTGAAGTGTCTGCGCTGGCCGATGAAAAGTGGTCGATCGGCCCGCTGACGCTGCCGCACATGCTGGTGCGGCTGGTGGTGGCCGAGCAGTTGTATCGCGCTGCTGCGATGTTGGCCAATCACCCCTACCATCGCGCGTGAAGAGTCGTTATACTGGCGGTCTGCCCGAATAGCTCAGCCGGTTAGAGCACTTGACTGTTAATCAGGGGGTCGTTGGTTCGAGTCCAACTTCGGGCGCCATATTCAAGAGGCCTGCATCGCAAGATGCAGGCCTCTTTTGTTGTGTCGCGCCGTGCAGTCGCGTGCGGCGGTGGATCCACGCCATGCGTGGATGCATGGCGCGAGATCCTCCGACAACAGACACGGCACTACAGGGTCAGCGCGCCACGGGCGAACGCCACCAGCGTAGCAATCGCCACCACCAGGATCGCGCCGAACAACACCCCTTCCCAGCGGGTGAAAACCCGCTCGCCACGCTGGCGCCGGGTCAATGCGTACAGCACTACGCCTGGCACATACAGCAGTACCGACAGCAGCAGGTTGTCCAGGCCACCGGCATACACCAGCCACAACGCATAGGCGCTGGCCAGCAGCGCGACGATGAAGTCCCGCCAGCGGGCACCGGCCGCGCTGGCGTAGGCCTCGCCCTGCCAGGCCAGCTTCACGCCGAATGCGCTGGACAGGAAGTACGGCACCAGGCTCATCGACGCCGCCAGCAGCACCAGGCTGGTGTAGCTGCCCGAATTGAACAGCACCAGCAGCAGGAACAACTGGATCAGGCCATTGCTCAACCACAGCGCATTGGCGGGCACGCCGCGCGCATTCTCGCGGCCGAGAAAGGCCGGCATCGTGCCATCGCCAGCGGCGGCAAACAGCACTTCGGCGCACAGCAGCACCCACGCCAGCAGCGCGCCCAGTACCGAGATGATCGAGCCGATGATGATCACCGTCGCGCCCCATTCGCCAACGATCGCGCGCAGCACATAGGCCATCGAGGGATTGGGCAGGCCGGCCAGTTCGGCCTGCGACAGCACGCCCATCGACAGCAGGCTGACCAGCACCAGCAGCAGCCACACGCCGATGAAGCCGATCACGGTGGCGCGGCCCACATCGGCGCGTCGTGCCGCGCGCCGCGAATAGATGCTGGCACCTTCAATGCCGATGAATACCCACACGGTGACCAGCATCATGCCGCGCAGCTGCTGGCCCATGTCGCCCAGCGCGGGAGCGCCGAAGAAGTCGGCGCGGAACACGTCCATGCGGAATGCGCCGGCTGCCAGGATCAGGAACAGCGCGATGGGCACCAGCTTGGCCACGGTGACCAGGCCATTGATGATTGCCGCGGTGCGCAGGCCGCGCAGCACCAGCAGGTGCACGGTCCACAGCAACAGCGACGATGCGGCGATGGCGGCCGGTGTATTGCCTTCGCCGAACACCGGTGCGAAGTGGCCGAGACCGCTGAAGATCAGTACGAAGAAACTGGCGTTGCCGAGCACCGAAGCGACCCAGTAGCCCCAGGCGGCGGAGAAACCGATGTAGTTGCCGAAGCCTTCGCGCGCATACGCATAGATGCCGGTGTCCAGGTCGGGGCGACGGTTGGCCAGGGCCTGGAACACGAAGGCAAGCATCAGCATGCCGGCACCGCTGACCGCCCAGCCGATCAGCGCGGCGGCTGGGCCGGCGCTGCGCGCCACGTTCTGCGGCAGCGAGAAGATGCCGGCGCCGACCATCGAGCCGACCACCAGTGCGGTCAGTGCGGCCAGGCCGAGGCGTTGGTTGGATGAGGGCATCAGGCGCGGCGCAGGTGTCGGGATGCCCATGATGGACGCTGTCGCGTGTGGAAAAAAGCAAAGGCCCGGGCGTGAGCCCGGGCCTTTGCATTGAAACGACGTCGTGGATCAGTTGAAGGTGTACTTTGCGCCGACGGTGAAGTAACGGCCAATCGCACCGCTGAAGTGCAGCGGGTTGTAGTTCACGCCACCGTAGGTGGTCGGATCCAGCGGAGCGATGCGGTCGAACACGTTCTGCACCGAGGCGTTCAGCTCGAAGGCTTCGGTGATGTTCCAGCGGCCGGACAGGTCGAAGGTGGTGAACGAGGAGATCTTGGTGACGTCGGTACCGTCGGCATAGGCGAACTGGTAAGAGCCGTCCGGGCCACGGAAGTCCGTGTTCTCCATCTTCGAGATGTAATTGGCAACGCCGCTGACGCTCCAGCTGCCCTGCTTCCAGGTAGTGCCGAAGTTGATGCGGTCCTTCGGCGTGCCGATGCAGTTGGTCACATCGCAGTTGCCATGGGTGCCGGCGTAATCCCTCGTGACATCGGCATCGGTGCGCTCGAACTTCAGCACGTGGCTCCACTGCAGGTCCATTTCCAGCTGACCCGGGCCAATGTCAAAGGTCTGGCGGATATCGGTATCGATGCCGCGCACGCGGGTCGATGCAGCGTTGATGTACTGCGTGTTCACCGCCAGGATGCTGCCGGTGCCGGGAACGCCGTTGAGCAGGTTGTTGTCGCGCAGCACGTTGCCTGCTGCGATGGCTGCGCCGGTATCGCCCTGGGCGATTTCATTGGTGCGCTTGATCTGCCAGGCATCGACGGTCAACGAGGTGGAGGAGGTCGGCTGCAGCACGATGCCCACCGAATAGCTCTTGGACTCTTCCGGCTTCAGATCCTTGTTCGGGCGGGTGATGATGGCGACCGGCAGAGCGCCGCAATCGTCGTCCGTTGCACCGGGGGCCGGATTGCCGCCCGGGCAGCGCACAGGGTCGGCGGCATTGGAGAACGCTGCCAGGCCGCCATCGCCGTTTTCAGCCGGATTGGGGGCACGGAAACCTTCTGCATAGCTGCCACGGAGCGCGATCCAGTCGGCCGGGGTCCACTTGATACCGACCTTGGGCGTCGCCTTGCCTTCGCCGCTTTCGTACTTGTCGTAGCGCATGGCGGCCGACAGTTCCAGCTGCTCCAGCACCGGCGCCGACAGTTCGACATAGCCGGCATACACGTTCTGGGTGCCGTCGTAGGCCGAGTAGCCCAGGCCGATGATGTCACCCTGGTCGGTGTAGGTCTGCGGGGTCAGGCTGTTGCTGGTCTTGCGCCACTCGGTGCCCATCGCCAGGCCCAGCGGGCCACCTTTCAGATCCATCAGGCTGCGCGACACGGTGAAGTCGAACATGTCCAGGCTGGACTTGGCGCGTGCGCTGATCTGCGGCGAGATGTAGTCGTACAGTGCCTGCGAATTGAGGTTGGCATTGTCGCCGATGCGCCACACACCGCCGGCACAGTTCGGATTGCCCAGTGCGCACTGCACGGCGCTGTAGCGCAGGAAGCCGGTGCGCTTGTTGACCAGATCGGTGCCGGAGTGCAGGTAGGCGGTGTCGTAGCTCCAGTCACCCCAGTTGCCCTTCACGCCAACCAGGAACCGGTTGAACTCGTTGGTGTTGTTGGTCACGCGCGGACCGACATCCCACGCCGAATAGCGCAGGCGCGAGGCCTGGCCCGGGATCGGATTGTCCGGATGGTTCGGGCCAAGCACAGTTGCGCCGTCGCCGCTGTTGGCGTTGACCGGGCCGCCGGGATAGCCCCAGCCGCCGGACACGCCCGACGGCGTGTTGCTGAAGGTGGTTTCCTTCTTCGAGTAGCCGATTTCGGTGTAGACCTCACCGCCCTCGCCAAAGGCGAAGCTGGCGCGGCCGAACACGTTGACGTACTTCTCCTCCGGGGTCAGGTCACGGTACAGCTGGTTCGGATCCCACAGGCAACCTTGGGCCTGTGCGGTGGCCTCGGTCTGGCCGGGGATCGTGGTCAGGCCGGCGCAGCCCGGCAGCGCGACCAGGAAGGCGGGATTGTCTTCGTCTACATTGCGGTCGTCATATACCGCGCCGGTGGGGCCCACGCCACCGCGGGTGCGGCCGGACAGGAAGGCGCCACCCAGGAACTGGGCATTGTTGCCGTAGCCCCACGGACGGATATCGCCGGTGCCGATCCACTTGCGGTTCTTTCGGTCGCTGATCTTGATCGCGTCGGTCTTGCCGACATCCAGGCTGAAGAACGCATTCCAGCCATCGGTGGCCAGATCGCCGGTACCGGCGGTCAGGGTGGCCTTTTTGGCATTGCCGTCGCCATCACCGGAGGTGCCGTAGGAGGCACGCAGGATGCCGCCCTGGAAGTCGCTGCGCAGGATGATGTTGACCACGCCGGCGATGGCATCGGAGCCATAGATCGCCGAGGCGCCATCCTTCAGCACTTCCACGCGCTCGACGGCGTCGAGGGGAATGGTGCTGAGGTCGGTGAACACCTTCTGGCCGTCATCGGCCAGGCCATAGGTCGCCATGCGGCGGCCGTTCAACAGCACCAGCGTGGAGCCGGCACCGAGGCCGCGCAGCGAAATGCCTGCGCCACCACCGGCGAAGCCGTTGCCGAAGGTCTTCGGGATCGAACCGGAACCGTCAGCGGTCAGGGTCTGCAGGTACTCGGCCACCGTGGTCTTGCCGGTGCGATCGATTTCCTGGCGGGTCACCACCTGCACCGGCGACGGTGTTTCAGTGTTGGTGCGCGGGATGTTCGAACCGGTGACGGTGATCCGGTCAAGGTTGGTGGCCTGTTCCTGCGCGAATGCAGAAGAGGAAGCCACGGCCCCGGCGAGCAGCAGGGCGCCGCCGGTGAGGATATGGGTGATGGACGTTGCCAGGTGGTTGCGGCGGCGGCTGGCGGGCCGTTGGATCGGGTGTTTCACAGCTTCTCTCCTGACTGGAAAACTCGAGCATTGAGGGCTGTCTCCGGTGTGTCCCGGGACGCGTCAATCTAGGTTTCCGGCAGGTGACGGAGGTGTGAAGTTTTACTAAATTCGTAACGGTTTTCCAACGAAGTTCAAATAACCGGGCAGATTGGCCCTGCTCCGGCCCATTCACCGTTGTGACCGGCCCGGCGTGCGGCCGGGCCGGTCCGTGGCTCAGTCGGGCAGGGAGAACTGCACGGGCACCATGCCGATGGCGGGAACGGCCATGCCATCACGCTCGGCCGGCACGAAACGCCAGTGGCGCAGCACCTGCTGGCGGGCGGCCTGGTCCAGGCTGCGCGAGCCGCTGCTGCGTTCGATGCTGACGTTCACCGGCTGGCCACTGGGGTCCACTTCCACCCGCAGCAGCACCGTGCCCTGTTCGTGATTGCGCAGGGCCTGGATCGGGTAGCTGGGCGGCGGGTTGCTGCGGTACTGCAGCTGGGCGCCGGCCAGCGGCGTGGACGGGGCAATGGTCGGCGCAGCCTGCACCGCGGTCGGCTCGGCCGCCGGCAGGATGATGCCCTGGGCCTCCTCGACGGTCGCGGTGGGGGTCGGCAGCGGTGCGGGCACCGGCGTGGCCTGCCGCTTGTGCACCACCTCCACCTTTTCAGGCTCGGTCGGCACCGGCAGCGGCTCGATCGGCTTGGGCTCTTCCCTGGGAATGAACCGTACCGTGGTCTGATCGCGCGGCAGCGCGGTAATGGCCTGGTAGGTCGCCGGGATCAGCAACAACAGGAACGCGAGCAGATGCAGGGCGATGGCCGCACTCCAGGCGGCAACGCGGGCGGGATCGAAGTGCAGGGGTACTACGGGATACGTACGAACCATGGTCCACCTCCATGCCAGTGTCGAAGTCCTCAACGCACCAGGGCCGCCATCGGGGTTGCCGCACGCGGCTGGCAGTCAATCATTAGCGCGCCGCCTCCACCACTGCCTAGAGGCAGGGGCGGCAGCGTTGAGCTGCCCTTCATGTAACGCTGCCGGCACGGCGGCGGTGGAAACGAAAACGGCGCCCCGCAGGGCGCCGTCGGTTGAACGGAAGGAGCCTCAGCGGCCCAGTTCGAACACCACGTCCAGGTTCACCGAGACGGTCGACTCACCCGGGGCGACCGGGGTGGCCTTGTCCATTGCCATGCCGGCGGCCTGCGCACGCATCATCGGCATCGGGCGGAAACCGCCACCGGCGTTCTCGGAAATGCTGACAATGCGGCGCACCTGCAGGCCAAGCGACTTGGCATAGGTCTGGGCACGGGCCTGGGCCTTCTTCAGTGCCGCCAGGCGCGCTTCGTCATAGACCGGCTCGGGCTGGTCGATCTCGAACTGCGGGCCGTTGATCTGGTTGGCGCCCTGCGCGGCCAGCGCGTCCAGCACCTTGCCCAGCTTGGCGATGTCGCGGACCTTCAGGCTGACGGTGTTGCTGGCCTGGTAGCCGGTGATCTTCGGGGCTTCGTTGTCGGCATAGCGGTACTGCGGGTTGAGACTGACGCCGCTGGTCTGCACGTCGCGCTCGGCGATGCCGGCGGCCTTGATCGCAGCCAGGACCTTGTCCATCTGCTGGGCGTTCTGGCGCATGGCGCTGTTGCCGTCGGCGGCCTGGGTGACCACACCGGCCGACAGCGTGGCGACATCCGGCACACGGGTGGCTTCGGCGTTGGCCGAGATGTTCAGCAGGGTGCCTTCGGCCGCGGCGGCGATCGACGGCGACGACGGGTCGGCATGGGCGGTCATCGAAGCTCCAAGAGCGAGGGACAGGGCAAGCAGCAGCGGGGTGGCGGTGCGACGCATGGGATCTCCTTGTTGTGGCGGTGAGGGTGGTGTCGTAGCGATGAACGCGTTGTGAGTCCGTTCGGGGTTGCAGGCGCCGGGGAAGGATTGTCCGACGATTCAGGTACCGGCGTCAGGTTATGCTGTGTCGATGCTCTATCTTGCTTCCCGCTCCCCCCGACGCAACCAGCTGCTGGCCCGACTCGGACACCCTTTCCAGGCGTTGGACCTGGAGGTCGTCGAGCAGCGCGCGGCCTCTGAAAGTGCCCAGGACTATGTCTGCCGGGTCGCCGCCGACAAGGCGCGCGCCGGCCTGGCACGGGTGCTGGCCGATGACCCGCAGGCGCGGGTGCTGGGCTCGGATACCGAAGTGGTGCTCGATGGCGAAGTATTCGGCAAGCCGGCCGACGCCGCCGACGCGCGGGCGATGCTGGCACGGCTGGCCGGGCGCACCCATCAGGTGATGACCGCCGTGGTGGTGGTGGACGCGCGCGGGCTGGACAGCGAACTGGTTGTTTCCGAGGTCACCTTCGCCGCCATCGAGTCCGCCGACATCGCTGCCTACGTCGCCACCGGCGAGCCGCTGGACAAGGCGGGTGCCTATGCCATCCAGGGCGGTGCCGAGCGCTGGATCGAACACCTTTCCGGCAGCTACTCCGGTGTCATGGGGCTGCCGTTGCTGCATACCGATCGTCTGCTGGCCCGCTGCGGCGTGTTGGCCCCAACTGCTGATGCCGCCAGGGAGGCTGCCGATGTCTGAGGAAATCCTGGTCAATGTGACCCCGCGCGAAACCCGGGTCGCGGTGATCGAGAACGGCATGCTGCAGGAACTGCACATCGAGCGCGGTTGGCGCCGGGGTGTGGTCGGCAACATCTACAAGGGCAAGGTGCAGCGGGTCATGCCGGGCATGCAGGCGGCATTCGTCGAAGTGGGCCTGGAGCGCGCCGCGTTCCTGCACGCCAACGACGTGGTGCGGCCGGCGCCGGTGGCCAGCGCCGATACCGAGAACACGACCCTGCCGCCGCCGTCCAGCGTGCCGATCGTGGAGCTGCTGCGCGACGGCCAGGACATCGTTGTGCAGGTGGTGAAGGATCCGATCGGGACCAAGGGCGCACGCCTGACCACCCAGATCAGCATTCCCTCGCGCTACATGGTGCTGCTGCCGCAGTCGAAGGTGGTGGGCGTGTCGGCGCGCATCGAGGACGAAGGCGAGCGCGCGCGGCTGAAAGCGCTGGTGACCGAACTGTCGGCCCAGCACGGCGGCTACGGCTACATCGTGCGCACCAATGCCGAGGGCCAGCCGGCCGAGGCGATCGCCGAAGACATCGCCTACCTGTCACGGGTGTGGAACGTGGTCGAGCGCCGCGGCCGCGAAGCGGCGTCGTGCAGCAACATCTATGAAGACCTGAGCCTGCCGCTGCGTTCGGTGCGCGACCTGATCCGCAAGGACGTGGACAAGGTCAAGGTGGACTCGAAGGAGACCTTCGCCCAGCTGCAGGCGTTCGTGGCCAAGTACATGCCGGTGCTGGCGGAGAAGATCGAGCTGTACAGCGGCGATCGTCCGATCTTCGACATGTTCGGGGTCGAGGACGAGATCGGCCGTGCGCTGGACAAGCAGGTACCCCTGAAATCCGGTGGCTACCTGGTGATCGACCAGACCGAGGCGATGACCACCATCGACGTCAACACCGGCTCGTTCCTCGGCCAGCGCAACCTGGAAGAGACGGTGTTCCGCACCAACCTGGAGGCCGCGCAGGCGGTGGCCAGGCAGCTGCGCCTGCGCAACCTGGGCGGCATCATCATCATCGACTTCATCGACATGGATGACGCCGAGCATCGCCGCCAGGTGCTGCGTACCCTGGAAAAGGCGCTGGCCCGCGACCATGCCAAGACCACGGTGTACGACTTCTCGCCGCTGGGCCTGGTGGAGATGACGCGCAAGCGCACGGTGGAAAGCCTGGAGCGCCAGCTGTCGGAAACCTGCCCGCAGTGCAGTGGCCGCGGCACCATCAAGACCACCGAAACGGTGACCTACGAGATCTTCCGCGAGATCACCCGCGCGGTGCGCCAGTTCGATGCCGCGCGCCTGCTGGTGATCGCGTCCAGCAAGGTGGTGGCGCGGATCACCGATGAGGAATCCACGGCCGTGGCCGAGCTGGAAGAGTTCCTCGGCAAGAGCATCCGCTTCCAGGCGGACGAGCAGTACCTGCAGGAGCAGTTCGATGTTGTTCTGCTCTGATCCAGGCCGACTGTCTGCCTTCGGTGGCCGATGAGCGCGCCGCCGCGCCTGCGACTGCGAAGGATCCGCCGTCATTTCATCGCCGCATGCGCGGTTGGCCTGGTCGGGCTTGCCCTGCTGGTCGGCACCCTCAGCCAGCTGTTGCCGCTGGCTGAGCGCCATCCGGACCGGATCGCGGCCTGGCTGAGCACGCGCGCCGGGCAACCGGTGCGCTTCGAACGCCTGGACACCGCCTGGACCCGACGTGGTCCACTGCTGCAGTTGAAGGGCCTGCGCATCGGCGCGGGCCAGGGCCTGGCCATCGGCGATGCCGAGGTGCTGGTGTCGATGTACAGCGGCCTGCTGCCGGGCCGCTCGCTGACCGAACTGCGCCTGCGCGGCCTGGCGCTGGACCTGCAGCAGGCCGCCGATGGCCGCTGGTCGGTGCGCGGCCTGCCGCAGTCCCGCGCTGGCGGCGATCCGCTGGATGCGTTGCGCCGGCTGGGCGAACTGCAGGTGATTGGTGGCCGCCTCGGCGTGCATGCGCCAGCACTGGGTGTCGACGCCACCCTGCCACGTATCGACCTGCGCCTGCGCGTGGATGGCGACCGCCTGCGGGTGGGCGTGCGTGCCTGGGCACAGACCGACGCCTTGCCGCTGACGGCGGTGCTGGACCTGGATCGCCAGCGCGGCAACGGCGAGGCCTGGGTAGGCGCCGATCCGATCGATTTCCGTGCCTGGGCGCCGTTGCTGGCGGCCGGCGGCATGCGCCTGCGCGAGGGCAAGGGCGAGCTCAACCTGTGGCTGACCCTGCGTGATTTCGCCCCGGTGGCGCTGACCACCGATTCGGACCTGCGTGATCTGCGTGTCGAAGGCGCGCCGATGCCTGGCGTGGCGCGCCCGGAAATTCAATTGCAACGGCTGCAGGCGCGCCTGCGTTGGCAGCGGACGGCAGAAGGCTGGGCGCTGCAGGTGCCGCGCCTGCGCCTGCAGGCCGATGGCAGCCAGCAGCAGCTGGACGGGCTGCAACTGCGGGTGGGCAAGCAGATGCAGGTGCAGGCCGCAGCAGCGCAGGCGGGTACCGCGTTGCGCGCGCTGGCGCTCAGCGACCGCTTGGACGCGGGCCTGCGGCATTGGCTGTACCTGGCCAAGCCGCAGCTGGACGTGGCGCAGCTGCAGTTGCGCGGCCAGCAGGATGGCCCGTTGTGGGTGCAGGGCGAACTGCAGTCGCTGGGCTTTGCCAGTGTTGGCAACTCGCCGGGCCTGCGCGGCCTGGGCGGCCGCTTCGAGGGCGATGCCAACGGCTTCAGCCTGCAGCTGCAGCCCCAGCGCCAGCTGCAGTTCGATTGGCCGACCGGTTTCGGCGTGCGTCACGACCTGCACCTGGCCGGGCAGATCGTCGGTTGGCGTGACGAGGCCGGTGGCTGGCGCATCGGCACCCCGGCGATGCGTGTGGAAGGCACCGACTACGCTGCCGACGTGCGCGGTGGTCTCTGGTTCCAGGGCGATGGCACCCGGCCGTGGATGCAGCTGGCGGCCAAGCTGGACGACGTACCGATGACCGCGGCCAAGCGTTTCTGGATCCATTCCAGGATGAGCAAGGGCGCCACCGACTGGCTGGACATGGCCTTGGCCGGCGGCCAGGTGCGCAACGGCATCGGCCTGGTCAGTGGTGACCTGGACGACTGGCCGTTCGACAACAACGATGGCCGCTTCGAGGCCACCGGCCACATCAGTAACGGTGACATCCGCTTCCAGCACGATTGGCCGTTGATGGGCCAGGTCGATGCCGATGTCGCCTTCATCGGCCCTGGCTTCCACATGCAGGGGAGCGGCGATCTGGCCGGCGTGGCAGTACAGACGTTCGAAGCCGGCATCCAGGATTTCGGCCAGCAGCCACTGTACGTGCGCGCCGACAGCCAGGGCGACGCCGGCAAGTTGCTGGCGATGCTGCGGCAGAGCCCGCTGCACAAGGAATACGGCGACACCCTGGACAACCTCGCGGCAAGCGGGCCGGCCAACGTGCATTTCGACCTGTTGCAGCCCCTGCATCATGACCAGGGCGGCGGCCACCTGCAGGGCACGGTGGACCTGGCCGGGCTGAAGCTGGTCGACAAGCGCTTCCAGCTGGAATTCGACAACATGCGCGGGCAGGCCCGCTACAGCAACGCCGGCTTCGCCGCCGAGGAACTGGCAGTGCGCCACCTCGGCCAGGACGGCCGGCTGAGCCTGCGCGCCGGTGGATTCGTGCGTGACCCCAAGCTGGCCTTCGAATCGGAACTGGCCGCCACGCTCGATGCGGGCGTGCTGATCGACCGCGCACCGGAAATGGCCTGGCTGAAGCCCTACATCAACGGTACCTCGCCGTGGACCATCGCGGTGAACCTGCCGAAGGTCGCGCCGGGTGCACCAGCGCCGCCCAGCGAGCTGCGCCTGCGCTCGGATCTGCTGGGCACCCGCCTGGACCTGCCGGCACCGCTGCAGAAGCCGGCCAACGAACCGCTGCCGACCACCGTGGCCGCACAGCTGCCGATGGGCGCCGGCCGCATCGACGTGGCGTTCGGCCAGCGTCTGGCGCTGGCCGCGCGCAGCCACAACAACCAGACCGGCGTTCAGGTCACCCTGGGCAGCGACCACGTTGACCGCGAACCACCGCCCAGCGGGCTGACCATCAATGGCCGCAGCCCGACCCTGGATGCGCTGGAATGGATCGGCCTGGCCCGTGGCGCCGGTGGCGATGGCGACCCGATGCCGCTGCGCGCCGTGGACGTGCAGGTCGGCCAGCTGATGCTGATCGGCGGCGTGTTCGAGCAGACCCGCCTGCAGCTGCGCCCAGGCCCGCAGGCGCTGGACGTGCGCCTTGATGGCCCCTCGCTGGCCGGCAAGTTGAATGTGCCCAACGCCGATGGCAGCACCATCAGCGGCCAGCTCGAGCGCGTGTACTGGCAATCGCTGCCGACCCTTCCCGGAGCCACGGCGGCACCGGCGCGGGTGCAGGCCGGTGCCGACGACATGGACCCGGCCAAGCTGCCGCCGTTCGCACTGGACATCGCCGACCTGAAGTTCGGCAAGGTCGTGCTGGGCCAGGCCGTGCTGCGTACGCGGCCGATCGCCAATGGCCTGAGCGTGGAACAACTGCAGTTCCGCGCCCCCAGCCAGGAGATCGACATCCGTGGCCGTTGGCTTGGCAAGGGTGGCGGTTCGCGAACCGCGCTTGATGCGCAGGTGCGCAGTGAAGACCTGGGCGGGTTGCTGCAGAACCTCGACTACGGCGGCCAGCTGCGCGGCGGCTCCGGCCACGCCCAGCTGCAGGCCTCATGGCCCGGCGGTCCGTCGGACTTCCAGCTTGGCAACCTGCAGGGCCAGCTCGATGTGAATGCCCGCAATGGCCAGCTGCTGGAGCTGGAGCCGGGTGCTGGCCGCGTGCTGGGCCTGCTCAGCGTCGCCCAGCTGCCGCGGCGGCTGATGTTCGACTTCCGCGACTTCTTCTCCAAGGGCTTCGCGTTCAACCAGGTCGAGGGCAGCGTGCAGTTCGGCGAGGGCATGGCCCGTACCGACAAGGTGTTGATCGAAGGGCCGGCAGCGAACATCACCATCCGTGGCCAGGCCGACCTGCGGAAACAGCAGTTCGACCAGACCATCGACGTCAACCCGCGCGCCGGCAACCTGCTGACCGTGGTCGGCGCGGTGGCCGGCGGCCCGGTGGGCGCAGCGCTGGGTGCAGCCACCAATGCGGTATTGTCCAAGCCATTGGGCGAGATCGGTGCCCGCACCTACAAGGTGACCGGCCCCTGGAAGGAGCCCAAGGTGGAGGTGATCGAGCGCAGCCGCGAACGTGCGCCAGTACCCGCACCGCCGCCGCGCCTGCCGCCGTTGCCGGCCGTGCCGCCGACCGTCACCGAACCACCGCCACCGCGCTGAGCGCGGCCCCCGTTTCCCCAGGGCGGCCTTGCCTGACCGCCTTCACACCCCCAGATCGAGACCATGACTGACAACGCCCTGACGCTTGCCCAAGATCGCCTGTTGCGCCCCGGTGGCCTGGATACCGCTGGCCTGGAGCGCACCTTCGGCCAACTGCTCGGCCCCGGTGTCGACTTCGGCGACCTGTACTTCCAGCATGCCCGGCGCGAAAGCTGGAGCGTGGAAGATGGCATCGTCAAGGACGGCGCCCATTCCATCGAGCAGGGCGTGGGCGTGCGCGCGATTGCCGGCGAGAAGACCGGCTTTGCCTATTCCGATGACATCCATGCCGGTGCATTGCTGACCGCAGCGCAGTCGGCACGTGCGATCTCGCGCGAAGGCGGCGCACAGACCGGACGCTCGCTGCTGCGCGGCGATGCGCGCGTGCTGTATCCAGCGCTGGACCCGATCGACGGCATCGGCAACGAAGCCAAGGTCGAGGTGCTCAAGCGCCTGGACGGCTACCTGCGCGCGGCCGACCCGCGCGTGAAGCAGGTGATGGTCAGCCTGTCCGGTGGCGTCGATACCGTGCTGGTTGCCCGCACCGATGGTGTGCTGGGCGCCGACGTGCGCCCGCTGGTGCGGTTGAACGTGCAGGTGATCGTCGAGCAGAACGGCCGCCGTGAGTCGGGTTATGCCGGCGGCGGCGGTCGCTATGGCTATGAAGCGCTGTTTGCCGATGGCCGCCCGGAAGCCTTTGCGCGCGAGGCGCTGCGGCAGGCCCTGGTGAACCTGGAAGCGGTGCCGGCGCCGGCCGGGGTGATGCCGGTGGTGCTGGGCCCGGGCTGGCCGGGCGTACTGCTGCACGAGGCGGTCGGCCATGGCCTGGAAGGTGACTTCAACCGCAAGGGCACCAGTGTCTACGCCGGCAGGATCGGCGAGCGCGTGGCTGCCCCGGGCGTGACCATCGTCGACGACGGCACCCTGGACGGACGCCGTGGTTCACTCAACATCGACGACGAAGGCCACCCGACCCAGTGCACCACGCTGATCGAGGACGGCATCCTGGTCGGCTACATGCAGGACAGCCTCAACGCGCGGCTGATGGGCGTGGCGCCGACCGGCAACGGCCGTCGCGAATCGTTCGCGCACATGACCATGCCGCGCATGACCAACACCTACATGCGCGCCGGCCAGCATGACCCGCAGGAAATGATCCGTTCGGTGAAGAAGGGCCTGTACGCGGTCAATTTCGGCGGCGGCCAGGTCGACATCACCAGCGGCAAGTACGTGTTCTCGGCCACCGAGGCCTACCTCATCGAGGACGGCCGGATCACCGCTCCAGTGAAGGGCGCGACCCTGATCGGCAATGGCCCGGAAACCATGCAGAAGGTGCGCATGGTCGGCAACGACCTGGCCCTGGACGAGGGCGTGGGCATCTGTGGCAAGGACGGGCAGAGTGTGCCGGTCGGTGTCGGCCAGCCGTCGCTGCTGATCGAGGGCATCACCGTCGGCGGTACCCAGGCCTGAGCACGGCGATGGCCACAGCCACCGCCATGCCCGACGGGGACTCAGTCCTCGTCGGCGTCGTCGACCGGTTCGTCTGCCTCGACGTCCTCAGCGGACGCCTTCAGGCCGAGCGCGGCCGGCAGCATCAGCGCGCGCAGCACCTGGAAGATCTCGCGGTAGGCGCGCGGCGGCTTGTTCTTGGCCTTTTCGGCCTGGGCGTTGCGCACCAGCGTGCGCAGCTGCTGGCGGTCGGCCTGCGGATGGTCATCCAGCAGCGCGGCCAGCGCCTTGTCGCCTTCATTCATGAGGCGTTCGCGCCAGTCTTCGACACGGTGCATCATCGCCACTTCGCGGCGCCCGGTTTCGCTGTTGGCATCCAGCGCATCGCGGATCGCGTCCAGCGCGGCATCGTCCTCGCGGCGCATGTGCTTGGCCAGGAACGCCAGCTGCCGCTTGTGCGCGATATGGGCGGTGATGCGCTTGCACTCGGCAATGTGTGGCAGCAGGTCCTCCGGGATCGGCAGGCGCGCCAGCTGGGCCGGGGTCAGCGACACCAGCTTCTCGCCCAGGGCCAGGACGTCGAGCGCATCGCGCCGGTTCTGGCTGCGGCTCTTGTCGTGGAATTCACCGGTTTCTTCGTCGCGTCCGCGCATCGTCCATACCTGATTTCAAAAAAAGTCGCCCGGCGTGATGCCGGGCCCAACCCGCACAGGATAAAGCATTGAACGTGATCGCCCCTGAAGTCGCCGTCGGCGACGACAGCCCGGCCCGGCTGGAACGGCTGGCCGACATCTCCCAGCAGCTGCTGCAGCGTGCCCGCGCGCTGGGTGCCAGCCAGGCCGAGGTCAGCTGCAGCGAAGACCGTGGGTTGGAGGTCAATGTCCGTCTCGGCGAGGTCGAGACCGTGCAGTCCACCCGTGACCGCGGCATTGCCGTGACCGTCTACTTCGGCCAGCGCAAGGGCAGTGCCAGCACCGCCGACCTGCATGAGGCCAGCCTGCTGGCCACCGTCGAGCAGGCCTGCGCGATCGCCCGCCATACCGAGGACGATCCGGCCGCCGGCCTGGCCGAGGCCGACCTGATGGCCCGCGACTTCCCCGAACTGGATGGCTGGCACCCCTGGGAGCTGCAGGCCGACGAGGCGGTGGACCTGGCACTGGCCTGCGAGGCGGCGGGCCGCCAAGCCGATGCGCAGATCCGCAATTCCGATGGCGCCTCGGTATCGAGCATGCAGAGCGTGTCGGTCTACGCCAATTCGCATGGGTTCATCGGCCGCGAGCGCGGAACCCATCATTCGATCGGCTGTGCGCTGATCGCCGGCACCGGCGATGGCATGCAGCGCGACGGCTGGTACACCGGCGCCCTGGCCCGCGAGGATCTGGAAGATCCGGCAAGCGTCGGTCGCCGCGCCGCAGAGCGCACGATCGCTCGCCTGCAGCCGCGTTCGCTGCCGACCGGCAGCATGCCGGTGCTGTACGCGCCGGAAGTAGCGCGCAGCCTGGTGGGCCATCTGCTGTCGGCGGTCTCCGGCGGCGCACTGTACCGCCAGGCGAGCTTCCTGCTGGACAGCGTCGACCAGCAGCTGTTCCCCGACTGGATGCAGATCGAGGAGCTGCCGCACCTGCGCCGTGGCCTGCGCTCGGCCGCCTTCGACGGCGACGGCGTGGCCACCCGTGCCTCGGCCCTGGTGCGTGACGGCGTGCTGCAGCGTTACGTGCTGGGCAGCTATTCGGCGCGCAAGCTGGGCCTGCAGACCACCGCCAATGCCGGCGGCGTGCACAACCTGCAGCTGGCAGCCAATGCCGGTTCGCTGCAGGACATCGCCGCGCAGATGGGCAACGGCCTGCTGGTGACCGAGCTGATGGGGCAGGGGGTGAACGGGGTGACCGGCGACTACTCGCGCGGCGCCGGCGGCTTCCGCGTGGAGAACGGCCAGATCCAGTATCCGGTGGATGGCATCACCATCGCCGGCAATCTGCGGGACATGTTCATGGCCATCGAGGCGGTCGGCAGCGATGTCGATCCGCGCTCGCATATCCGCACCGGCTCGATCCTGGTGGGACGGATGACGATCGCCGGCAATGATTGATGCCATTGATGGCGTAAGCTAGGCCCGCCTGACGCGACCGGCTTGCCGCCGGTCGGTCAAGACCACCCAATAAAAAAGGAGTTTTGTCGTGAGCGAATTCGAGAACGTCCCGGCGGCGAGCAGCGTACCCGCTGACCAGCGCACCATGGCCCTGGTGGCGCACCTGCTGGGCATCTTCACCGGTTTCATTGGTGCCCTGGTCATCTGGCTGATCAACAAGGATGACGCCAGCAAGGCCTTCGTCACCGACCAGGCCAAGGAAGCGCTGAACTTCCAGATCACCGTCGCCATCGCGATGTTCGTCTGCATCATCCTGACCTTCGTGGTCATCGGTGTGTTCCTGGCGCCGATCGTCGGCCTGCTCAGCCTGGTCTTCAGCATCATCGCTGCGGTGAAGGCGAACAATGGCGAAGCCTACCGTTACCCGTTCGCACTGCGCCTGATCAAGTAAGCGGCAACGATCAACGACGTAAAAAGAAACGCCCGGCAATGCCGGGCGTTTCCGTGTATGGCGCGTAGGGTAGCGCCGGGCCATGCCCGGCGAACGCGCAGCGCGGCAGATCCATGCCTGCAATCAGTGATCGCGTTCCACGGCCAGCGTGGCCAGCGCGCGCAGCGCATCGGCTTCTTCGTGATAGCCCGCCAGTGCCTGCTGCATGCGCGCGGAAAGTTCGCGCAGCTGCGCCTTGGCACCGTCCATGCCGAGCAGGGCAGGGAAGGTGCTCTTGTCCTGGGCCTGGTCCTTGCCGGCGGTCTTGCCCAGCTGTTCGGAACTGGCTTCGACATCGAGGATGTCATCGCGGACCTGGAAGGCCAGGCCGAGCGCATCGGCGAAACCATCGAGCTGGGCCAGCACGGGTTCGGGTGCATCACCGCACAACGCGCCCATGCGCACCGCAGCGCGGATCAGCGCACCGGTCTTCAGCGCATGCATGCGGGTGAGGGCTGCCAGCGACTGCTGCTGGCCGGTGGCATCGATGTCCAGCGCCTGGCCGCCGCACATGCCGGCCGCGCCGGAGGCATGGGCCAGGGTCTGCAGGCACGCCACGCGCAATGCCGCCGGCAGCGGTGCATCGGCCAGCAGGCCGAACGCACGGGTCTGCAGGGCGTCGCCGGCGAGGATCGCGGTGGCTTCGTCGAAGGCGATGTGGGTGGTGGGCTTGCCACGGCGCAGGGCATCGTCGTCCATCGCCGGCAGGTCGTCGTGCACCAGCGAGTAGGCGTGGATCAGTTCCACCGCCATCGCCGCGGCATCAAGCCTGTCCAGGGGCGCGCCGAACACCTGGCCGGCGGCATAGACCAGCAAGGGGCGCATGCGCTTGCCGCCACCGAGCACGGAATGGCGCATCGCCTGGTGCAGGCGTTGCGGGGCTTCGGCCGGTGAGGGCAGGGCGGCGTCGAGCTGGCTTTCGATACGGTCGCGCCAGCGCGCGAACAACGCCTCAGCCGTCATGGCTGGGCGGATCGAAGGGTTCGGCGGTTTCGGGCTGGGCCGGATCGCTGAGCAGGCGCACGCGCAGTTCGGCCTGCTCCAGCGCCTGCTGGCACTGGCGGTACAGACCAACACCACGTTCGTAAGCACTGAGCGAGGCTTCCAGGCTCAGCTCGCCGGTTTCCATCTGCTCCACCAGCTGTTCCAGCGATTCGAGCGACTGCTCGAACTGGGCGACCGGGGAGGCGTTTTCGGGGGACTTCTTGGCCATGCGACAAGTGTGGACGGCGCGCGCGCAAGGGTCAATTCACCAGCCGCCCGGATGCCACTGCAACTGCGCATTGCGTGCCTGCAGCCAGGCCTGCAGCGGTGCGGCAGTGACTACATCGGCGGCCGCCAGCAGCTGCCCCTGGTCGAACAGCAGGGGCAGCTGTGCGCGTCGCCAGGGCGCCAGATGCTCGCGCTGCAGGCAATCCTTCAACGCGGATGAATGCGTACGGCCGGGCAGCACGATGCGCTCGCCGCCCTGGCGGGCACGCAGGTCCAGCGGGTGTTCGAAGCGGTCCGTGCCGAGCAGGCGCAGCTGGCCGCCGTCGGGCAGCTGCAGCGGTGCACGGCCGTCCCAAGCCGCGTGCCAGTCCTTCGGCAGGACCGGCAGCGCTGCCGGCAGCAGGTAGGCGTGCTGGCGCCACTGGCGGATGGCGTGCTGCTGCCAACGCACCTGCGACTGCCGATCGGCGCCTGCGGCCATCAATTCGTTCTGTACTTGCCGCAGCACATGCGCCGGCAACGGGGCTGCGCCATGGCGGCGCACCCACGCACGCAGCACGCGCGCAGCACGCTCCGGTGCAACCTGGCGCAGCAGCTCCAGCGACAGCACCCGGGGTGCCACTTCCAGGTGGGCGAGCAGTTCGGCGTCTTCTCCATCGAGCAATGCACGGGTCTGCGCGCAATGCGCGGCGCTGCCGGCCAATGCGGCAGTGGCATGCGGCCAGCGCTGGCGCAGCAGTGGCAGTACCCGCAGGCGCAGGAAATTGCGGTCGGCGTGGTCTTCGCCGTTGCTGGGGTCTTCGATCCACTGCAGGCCGTGTGTCGCCGCGTAAGCCTGCAGTGCGCTGCGCGGCACATCGAGCAGTGGCCGCCACAGCCGATGGCCATCGAGGCGGCTGTCAGCGGTCATCGCCGCCAGCCCATCGATGCCCGAACCGCGCAACGCACGCAGCAGGAAGGTCTCGGCCTGGTCGTCCTGGTGCTGGGCCAGCGCCAGGGTTTCCCCGGCCTGCAGCTCGGCGCTGAATGCAGCGCGACGTGCCAGCCGGGCGGCCCCTTCGATGCCATGGCCGTCATCACGGCTGACCTGCACGTGGTGCACGGCCAGTTCGATGCCCAGCACCGCGCATTGCTGCTGGCAGTGCCGCACCCAGTCATCGGCAACCGGTTGCAGGCCATGGTGTACGTGCGTCGCACGCAGCGGCGTGCCTGCGGCCTGTGCCGATCGCCACAGCCAGTGCAGCAGCACGGCGGAATCCAGGCCGCCGCTGTAGCCGACCAGCAGCGGTGCATCAAGCGGAACGAGGGCGGGGAAGGCGGTCACGGCGGCAAGTATAGGGTGGGTGGGTGAGTCGGCAGGGCTGCGCCCTGCACCTGCCGAAGCGGTAGTGCCGGCCGCTGGCCGGCAACCTGAGCAGCAACAGCAACAGCAACAGCAACAGCCGAAGCAAAAGCCGGCATTCCGTGGGATGGCGGGGTGGGTCCGGTTGCGGGGGACGCTGCAAGTACGTCCATGTAAGCTCGGTCGCGCCATCCATGGCGCTTACGCCCCCGCAACCGGACCCACCCCGCCTTCGACAGATCTCCGCGATCTGTTGGAATGGCATGGCCTGCCCTTGGTGGGTGTCGACCTTGGTCGACACGTAGATCCACGCCATGCGTGGATGAATTTCAATCGAAATTGAATATCTCGACAGTTGATCGAAGAGCATCCACGCATGGCGTGGATCTACTGGCCACCGGCCAACTGTCAGAGGTGGGGCGGTGTCGGATTGCGGGGTGTCAGCCGCATGGATGCGGCTGCCAAGCCCCCATGGATGGGTTCACGGCGTCCCCGCAATCCGACACCGCCCCGCCATCCTACGGAATGCCGCTGTTGCTGTTGCTTCGGCAGGTGCAGGGCGCAGCCCTGCTGAAAAACCCTTACTTCACTCGACGACCGGAACGATCGATGCGGAACCACTCGCCGCCTTCCATCGGCGTATGCCCGTCGCCATCGGGCGTGCCGCGGCGGCAGCCGTTGCAGACCTCGGCCACGCCATCCTGGAACGGCCAGGCAAAATCGAACGTGGCCGCAATCACCTGCTCGAAGGCAGCGTTGAAATAACCCACGCGATCGCCGATGCGGCCGCGGAACAGGCCTTCCTGCAGGGGGTCTGCGCCGTTGTCCCAGGCGATCACCGCCTGGCTGCGGCCGCGACGGTCGACGTAGTGGAAGCCATCGGCGGTCTGTACCAGCGCCAGGCCATCGCCGTCGTAGGGGAGATCCTGCAGGGTCTCCGCGCTGATCTGCGGCTTGTCATCGACGACCTCGCAGCCGGGCAGCATCCACAACCCGTGCTCTTCGGTCATGACCTTGCAGGCCGGGCCCTGCGCCGACGCCCAGGGGCTGGCCAGCACGCCCAGCAGGGCCAGCCAGCGCGCACGGCGGAGGCTGCCCAGCGCAGAGCGTGCCGGCCGCGCCATCACTTGGCCTCGGCCTTGCGTTCGAAGGTGGCTGGTGCCGGCAGTTCCACCGGTACGCCCTTGTCGTCGCAGGTGCCGGCCTGGCACAGGCGATCGCGCAGGGCCGGGGTGGCCTGCACGATCATGTGGTAGATCGCGTTCTGTTCTAGGGTGCCGCGGATCGCCTTGCTGCCCGGGCCGCGTGCCCAGATGCCGACGTCCTCGCCACCATGCGATTCGGACTTCATCGGTACCAGCGCTTCCTGCATGTAGTCGGGATGCTCGGTATCGACGTCGTGCAGGTTCGGGCGGCCGTTGGCCGGCTCGAAGCTGCTGGGGTTGTGCGGGTAACGCTTCGGACCGGCCGGTTGCTGGTTGCTGGTGCCGGTATGGCCGGGGCCGTTGGCGTAGCTCAGGGTGGTGTACGGCTGGCCGTTGCCATCCAGCGCGTAGTCGAGCTTGCCGGCACCATCTTCGCCACCCTTGTCCTTCACCTTGCCCAGGATCGGATTGCCGCGGGCCGGGTAGCCGACGAAGTTCAGGGTGTGCGAATGATCGGCAGTGACGATGATCAGGGTGTCATCGGCCGAGGTCAGCTCGTTGGCCACGCGCACGGCATCGGACAGGGCCACGGTTTCGGTCAGCGCACGGTAGGCGTTGCCGCTGTGGTTGGCGTGGTCGATGCGCGCGCCTTCGATCATCAGCACGTAGCCTTCCTGATGGCGCGACAGGTTCTTGATCGCCGCAGCGGTCAGCTCGGCCAGGCTCGGCTCACCGGCCGGGTCCTGCGGGCGTTCGTATTCGTAGCGCATGTGGTCGGGCTCGAACAGGCCGAGGATCGCCGGAGCGTTGGCGGCGGCCTGCAGCTGCTTGCTGTTCCAGACGTAGGCGCCCTGCGGGTGCGCCTGCTGCCATTCCTGCACCAGGCTGCGGCCGTCCAGGCGCTGGCCGACTTTGTCGTCGTACTCGGGGTCACGCTCTTCCACGGTGGTGAACTCACCGCGACCACCGCCCAGGGCGACCAGCGGGCCGCGGCCGTAACGCGAGGTCGACAGCAGCTGCTGGGCGATGTCCTTGCAGCCGGCGGCCTTGGCCGCCTCGGTCAGGTCGGTGTCGTTTTCCCAGTTGCGCTCAGGCGAGTGCGCATAGGTCGCGGCCGGCGTGGCGTGGGTCAGGCGCGCGGTGGAGACAACGCCAGTGGCCAGGCCGGCGCTGTCGGCCAGCTGCAGCCAGGTCAGCAGGCCCTTGGACAGGCTGTCGGCGCAGTCGGTGCGGCTGCCGGCACTGACGCCGATCGCACCCATGTGGGTCTTCACGCCGGTGGTGATGGCGGTCATGGTGCCGGCCGAATCCGGGGTCTGCGAGTCGGTGTTATAGGTCTTGCTGAACGCGGTGGCGGGGAAGCGTTCCCACGACAGCAGGTTCTCTTCGCCCGAGCTGCCCTTCTGCTGGCCTTCGTAGATGCGCGAGGCGGCTACGGTGGTCAGGCTCATGCCGTCACCCAGGAACAGGATGACGTTTTTGGCCTTGCCAGCCATCGCGCCGTTCGCCGCTGCCTGCGCAGCGCCGCTGCGGTACCACCACTGCGGGGTTTCACCGGCCGGGTGGGCGACGGGGGCAACGGTGACCTTCAGGCCGGTCGGGGCGGACGCGGGAGCGGTGCTGGCGCAGGCGCCGAGCAGCAGGGTTGTGGCGCAGGCGGCCAACAGGGAGACGGAACGGCGCATGGACGCTGGGATCTCACAAAGTGTAACGGGACGTTCATTATGCCCGGCCTCGCAAGGCACGCCGATGACACACTGATTTGCCACGCGGGCGGTCGTTCTGCGGGCCGCCTTGGGCTATCGTGCCAGCATCCCTTCCTACCCCCTTGGATTGCCTATGAAGCTGGTCTCTGCCTGGCTGCGGATTCCATTCTGGCAGCGCGTGGTCGGTGGCTTCGTGCTCGGTGCGCTGGCCGGCTGGGCGCTTGGCCCGGCTGCTGAAACCTGGTTCGGCCCGCTCGGCGAGCTGTATGTCACGCTGATCAAGATGATCGCGGTGCCGCTGGTGTTCTTCGCGGTCATCAACGCGATCTCTTCACTGCACGGCCAGAAATCGGTCGCCGCGCTCAGCGGGCGCACCTTCCTGTGGTTCGTGATCACTGCCGCGCTGGCGGTATGCGTGGGCCTGGGCGTGGGTACGGTGCTGCAGCCCGGCGCCGGTGGCCTGCAGCTGTCGATGGCCAGCAACTATGTGCCGCGCGAAGTACCCAGCGTGGTGCAGGTGCTGCTGGATGTGGTGCCGTCCAACGTGTTCTACGCGCTGTCGGGTATCGGCACCAAGGTCAACGCCGCCGGTGAGACCGTGCTGGCGGCGGGCCGTGGTTCGATCCTGCCGGTGATCTTCTTCGCTGGCCTGGTCGGCTTTGCCATCGTCAAGCTTGGCGAGAAGGTGACCGAGGCGCGCAAGCTGGTCGGGCAGATGAGCGACATCATGATCCAGGTGACCCGCTTCGTGCTGGAAGTCACCCCGATCGGCACCTTCGGCCTGATTGCCGGCCTGGTCGGCAGCTACGGCTTCGAGAAGCTGCTGCCGCTGGGCCACTTCGTGCTGGCGCTGTACGTGGCCTGCGCGCTGCACATCGTGGTGGTGTACAGCGCGCTGCTGCTGGCGCATGGCCTGAACCCGCTGAAGTTCTTCCGTGGCGCGGCGCCGGGCATGCAGGTGGCCTTCGTCAGTTCCTCCAGCTTCGCGGCGATGCCGGTTGCGCTGCGTTCGATCACCCACAACCTGGGCGTGAACAAGGACTACGGTTCGTTCGCGGTGCCGCTGGGCGCGAGCATCAAGATGGACGGCTGCGGTGCGATCTATCCAGCGTTGTGCGCGGTGTTCATCGCCCAGTACAGCGGTGTGCCGCTGACGCCGGAGCAGTACGTGGTGGTGCTGATCGCTTCGGTGCTGGGCAGCTTCGGTACCGCCGGCGTGCCGGGTACGGCGGTGATCATGGCAACGGTGGTGCTGAGTGCGGCCAACCTGCCGCTGGAAACCATCGGTTACCTGTATGCGATCGACCGCATCCTGGACATGATGCGCACGATGACCAACGTGACCGGACAGATGCTGGTGCCGGTGCTGGTGGCCAAGGAAACCGGCCTGCTCGACCAGACGGTGTACGACAACCCGTCCACCAACGTCGGCATCGATGATCCCGACCCGAGTCCGCCGCGCGCCTGAAGCGGCACTGCAACGGGCTGTATCAGTACCTGTAACACTACTGATACAGCCCCGATGGCGCCTTGCGCAGTGGTGTTTCCTGCGCGTTAAGGCGAACGGAATCCGAACGAAGTTGTAACACTGTGGCGTCATGCCGCTGCGGTGTTACCCGTCAAACCCCCGCTGCGACGGACTTCCGGTGTTGGCATGAAAGCTGCTCTCTCCCTGCGCATATGCAACGGGAGAGCGGCATGGACGGCAGCACCACCCTTTTCACTGTTTCTGGCCGGCGGCTTGCGCTGCTGCTGATGCTGGCCGTTCCGCTGGTGGCTGCGGCCTCGGGTGCCCGTCAAGGGGTGAAGGCGCAGCCGGGTGAGATCGTCCTGCTGCGCGACGTGTCTACGCGCCCGGCCTACCGCATGGCGCCGCCCGGCGTGGCGTTGATCGCCGATCCGAAACCGCAGCATGAGATCGCCGCCGCACTCGGCAGCAGCGGCGCTCCCAGCGGCATGGATGAACTCAGCGATGACGACTACGCCGGCCTCGGCGCTGGCCAGACCGGCAGCGTGCACGCGCACGGCGTCACCACTGTCGAGCGGGTGACGCAGCAGGCCTTGGGCGGAACCCTTGGACGCTCGGGCGAGGGGATGATGAGCGGCAGCAGCCTCAGCGGTGCGATGAGCGGCCCGCTGGGGGCGGTCGGCAATACCACGCGCGGCATCGGCGATACCGTGCGTGGCGCACTGTCGCAGTTCCCGTTGGGCGCTCCGGCGCAGGCGGGTGGCAAGTGAAGCGCGCAATGCTGCTGGCGGCCTGGCTGGCATTGCCCGCCACAGCACTGGCCGACGACTACAGCGGGATGCTGGCCTACCTCGACGTGACCCGCATCGACGGTCGCGCGCTGGCCGGTGCCAGTGGTGCCATCGCCATCAACCAGGCGGCGGGCGATCTCAACATCCAGGCCAATCTGCATGGCATGGCCAGCGGCGACCGCGCCGACGTGGCCATCGCTGCGCGCCAGCAGCACAGCAACGACGTCGTGCTTTCGGCACCACTGGAAGCCAGCGCGCATATCGCCGGACAGGCATTGGCAGGCGCCAGCGGCATTGCATCGATCAACCAGGCCAGCGGCATCGCCAACACGACGCTCAACGTCGTCAGCGCGACGTTGGCCCGGCAAGGAATACGCGAGTCCGATGACACGGCGTTGGCCGCCTCGGACATCGCGTCAGCAGGGGGGCAGGGCGATACCGGTGACGGTGTTGCGGCGGGTATCCGCAGTGTCGGCGTTTCGTCGACGGCACTGCGGGGCTTCGACGGTGTCCTGCAACTCAATCAGATCGCGGGAGCGCGAAACGATACGGCCAATGTTCTGGGCCTGGTCGTGCAGGGCAACCCGTGAGTACCACCCACCCGAACCAATCACCTGATGAGAGAGAGGGCACCATGAAAGCGACTGTCAAAAAGACCGTACTCGCCATGGCAATTGCCACTGCCTCGACCGCTGCTGCGGCCAATGGCTGGGACAACCAGAATGCCAATGCGAACATCAACCACAACCATGTCGTGACCGAAACCCGCAACGACACGCACAACCATACCGACAACGAAGTCCGCAACTGGACCCGCACCAACACCACGGTACGCAACAACACCGACACCTCGAACGTGAGCCGTACCCGCACGGTGAACGTCAACGAGCAGGTGCAGAAGAACAGCAACATCCAGGCCGACGAGCGCAAGGAAAAGAACAACCACGGCGTCGACGTGAACCTGGAGAAGGATCTGCGGCTGAGCTCGGACATCAACTTCTCCGGCGATCCGACCATCACCGGTGACATCGACCTGGATTCGGCAGCCATCGCCGTGATCGACAACCGCCAGTCGATCAGCAACAACCTCACCGGCAACAGCCTGGTCACCAACAGTGCATCGATCGCCGATGATGTCGGTGCGGGTGCCTCCGGCAACCTCGGCTTCAACGTGGTGGCCGGCGACAACAACGCGCAGGACAATGCTGCGTCGCTGTCCGCTGCGGATGCTTCCTTCAGCTTCGGCATGGCCGACGCCGAGGTGTTCGTCAACCAGGCCGGCTTCGGCAACACCACCATGAACTCCGGCGTCACCAACGCCGCCGGCCTCGGTGGCAATGCCTTCGGCGGTGCCTCGGGCAACATCGGCGTGAACATCGCCTCAGGCAACAACAACGAGCAGAAGAACGCGCTCGCAGCCTCGGTGGCAACCAGTGCGATGGCACAGTCGAGCATCAGCTCCAACCAGGTGTCCACCGGCAACACCGTGTCCAACGCCGGCTTCGTGCAGTCCTACACCGATACGGTGCAGGTCGGCCTGAGCGGTCGCGTCGCAGGCGGTACCCTGGCCGTGGGTGCCGGTACCTATCGCGGCACCGGCAATGCCTACCAGATGGCCAACTACTACCTCGATTCGTGGAGTGGTGATCTGCCGCATCCGGGTGGCAATGCGACCGGGCACATCGATCTGGACAACGAGATCCAGAATGCAACGATGAACCCGAACCGGCCGGGAGTGGGTGGCCTGGGCTTCGATACGCGTGAAAGCGGCACCAGCCAGTTCGTCGAGCTGGGCGTGGCCGACCTGTATGCCAGCCTCAGCGGCACGGTCAGCACCACCCGCTGGGTGAACGTCAATGCGACCAACACCTCGGCACTGTCCGGCAGCGCGTTCTCCGGCGCATCCGGCAACATCGGCGTGAACGTGGCATCGGGTACCGGCAACCTGCAGGCCAACAGCCTGGCATTGGCCGTGGCGCAGCCGAGCACCGGCGGTGGGACCGGCGGCGGCGAGTGATCCACGGTGTGACCGCTTTCGCAGCGAACCTGCGTTGAGCGCAACAAGCCCGGCCATCCGCCAATGGCCGGGTTCCCCCGGGGGCCCCTGTCCCTCCTCCCCCTTGGGGCAGGGGCTCCTTCCTTCTCGTGGAGAACGGCATGGCCGGTCATCGTTGGTGGTTGCGTCTGCTGCCCTGCCTGCTGCTGCTGACCAGCGCATGTGGCTGGGCAGGCGAGGTGGTGTTCAGCGGGGTGCTGCCCAATGGCGCGCTGCTGCAGCAGAAGGTGGAAAGCATGCAGGAGCGGCGTTATCGCAACCTGGTGCGGCAGCACACCGACTACAGCTGCGGGGCGGCCGCTCTGGCCACCATCCTGCGTTATGCCTACCACCTGGACACCACCGAGGCGACGGTGATCGAGGGAATGATGGGGGTATCGGATCCACAGCTGGTCAAGGAACGCGGTTTTTCACTGCTGGACATCAAACGCTATGTCGAATCGCTGGGCATGCGTGGACGCGGTTATCGCATCGATGAATCGCGCCTGCGCACGTTGCGGGTTCCTGGACTGGTGCTGATGGATGTACGCGGCTTCCGGCATTTCGTCGTGCTCAAGCAGGTGCGCGACGGGGTGGTGGAAGTGGCCGATCCGATCCTGGGCAACCGCAGCCTGTCACTGGCCGAGTTCAGTGCCGCCTGGCCGTCACGCGCCGTTTTCGTCGTGATCGGCAGCGACTTCGATCGCAATACGGTGCTGCTGCAACCCAGCGAACGGCCCAGTGCCCGCGCATTGTATGCGCGGCAGGGACCGATCACCGATGCCGAACTGGTCGACTTCGGCTTCAGCCACGCCGACCTGTTCTGAAGGAGGCACGATCATGCAATGCCAACGTGTAGTACTCGCTCTGCTGCTGATGTTGCCGGTGTCGCCGTTGATGGCGGCAGACGGTGCACCGGGGCGAGGCCTGAAGGAAATACCCGATCCCGAACTGAACCTGATGCGCGGCCGCTACACCGTTGGCGGCAACAACGTGGCCTGGTTCGGGGTGACGATGATTTCGCAGTGGCAGGGACCCAACGGTGCAGTGGTGCAGGGCGCGCTGACCCTGGGCATGGATTTCCGCAATGGCGGCACACCCAAGCTGAGCTTCCAGCCAAGCGTGCAGGTTACCGCCGCTGACGCACCGTTGCCGGCAACGGCAGGGCGCAGCATCGACAGTACCGGCCTGGCCAATGCCAGCGGACTGGTGCAGAGCGTGCAGGTGGCCGGCGATGGCAACACCGCACGCAACGTGACCACCCTGACCGTGCGTGACGGCGCGGTGCCGACCGCACTGGGCGATGACGGCAGCCGCATGGCACAGGCACAGCAGGGCGGGGCTACTGCCACCGCCATGCTCGATGGCAACCAGGCGCGCCTGCTGCTGCAGGTTGATGGGCAGAGCCTGGTACAGCAGTGGATCCGCAATGGCAGCGTGGGGCAGGGCATTGCCCTGGCCGGCGATGGACAGACCGCCAGCAACCGGCTGCAGCTGGAGCTGGTACGCAATACCGCGGCCAACAACCTGCCCTTGAGCCAGAACGTGGCCCAGGCGATCGGGATGAACCGCGGCATGGGCCCAGGCCAGTAACACGGCCTGGTCGGGGGGAACCGACGTACAACGCAGGTCACCGACATGCACACTCTCTACCGGCTTACTCCGCTGGCGCTGGCGGCGCTGGCGGCCACTGCCTTCGCCCAGCAGCCTGCGCCCAGTCATGGCGCCGACATGCAGGCATTGATCGCGCAACTGGAACAGCTCAAGGCCAATTACGCACAGGAGGTACGACGCCTGCGCGAACTGGACATGCAGGTGCAGGCAATGCAGGCGCGGCTGAGTGGTCGCGCAGGCCCCGGTGCGACGCCCGCTGCGCCGTTGGCGCCGGCTGCGGCATCCGCGGTACCGCCCAGCAGCGAAGGCTATGCCAGCAGCGCGGCCGAGGCACAGCAGGCCAAGCAGGAGGCCCGGCGCAGCGTGGATGACGTCAAGCAGCAGCAGGCGGCATTGTTCTCGCGCCGGTTCACCATCGAAAACGGCCTCACCTATGCGCGCTACGACCGCAAGCAGCTCACGCTCAACGGGTTCCTCGCCCTGGATGCGATCTTCCTTGGCAACATCGCGATCGAGAACGTCGAATCCGATTCGTTGACCTACAACCTAGCCGCGCGCTGGGGCGTCAGCCCCAACCTCACCTTGAACATGGACGTGCCGTACCTGGCACGGCGCACGGTCTACCAGAAGGGCGGTGCCGGCGGTGCGGCGGCGGCGATCGCGCAGGAAGAAACCAACGGCAGCGGCATCGGCGATGTCAGCCTGAGTGCCAACTACCGGCTGTTCTCCGAACGCGGCTGGCGCCCGGAGACAGTGCTGACCGGTGGCGTTACCGCACCAACGGGCCGCGCACCCTATGGGCTGGACTGGAAAGTAATCGAGCGCGATGACGATGACTACATCCGCTTCGCGGTGCCGCAGGAACAGCCGACCGGCAACGGCGTGTGGCAGGCCAACCTGGGCGTCTCGATGGTGAAGACCGCCGATCCGGCGATCCTGTTCGCCAACGCCGGCTACATCCATTCGTTCCCGCGCGGTTTCAGCGATATCGACAGCAACCCGGATACGGTCAACCCCGGCGATGTGAAACTGGGCGGTTCGGTGTACTTCGGTGCCGGCGTGGCATTCGCGTTCAACGAGCGTACCAGCCTGAGCATTTCCTTCAGCGACAAGATCAGCACGCGCGCCTCGACCCGGTTCAAGGGCGGTGAATGGGTGAAGGTGATCGGCAGCGATGCCAATGCGGCCTCGCTCAATCTCGGCGTGACCTACGCGTTGAACCAGCACACCACGCTGGTGACGCTGCTGGGCATCGGCCTGACCCCGGATGCGCCGGACTTCACCCTGGCATTCAAGGTGCCGTACATGTTGTAAGCGCGGCAGCCCGGCATGGCGCGGCGCTGCACGGCCGCGCTTTGCCGGTGTCGGGTCAGGCCCGGCCGCGCAGGGGCCTGCGTTGTCAGCGCTGCGCCGGCAGCTCCAGATGATGCTTGCGGCACAACCGGTATATCGTGACCCGCGAGATCTGCATGTGCCGCGCACACGCCGACACGTTGTAGCCATGCTGGCGCAGGGCCTGCAGCAGTACATCGCGCTCCACCTGGCCACGCGCATCCTGCAGCAGCGCGCGCCGCGCAGGGGCGTCCGGCTCTGCCAGGTCCAGGTCAGCGGCGTTGATCAGCTCGCCTTCGGCCACGATCGCTGCCCGCTGCACGCGGTTCAACAACTCACGTACGTTGCCGGGCCAGTCGAACCCGCGCATGGCCTGGCGTGCACCGGGATCAAACCCGCGTGCGCGGCCGGGGTGGCGCTGGCGGAAGCCGCGCAGGAAGTGCTCGGCCAACAGCAGGACATCGCTGCCACGTTCGCGTAGCGCGGGCATCGGCAAGCGCAGAACATTGAGGCGGTAGTAAAGGTCCCGGCGGAAGTGGCCCTGGGCCACCGCCTGTTCGAGTTCGACGTGGGTGGCTGCCAGTACGCGCACGTCTACACGCAGCGGCTGGTTGCTGCCGACCCGTTCCAGCGTCCCCTCCTGCAGCACCCGCAGCAGGCTGGTCTGTGCGTCGGCGGGCAGGTCGCCGACTTCATCGAGGAACACGGTGCCGCCGTGGGCACTTTCAAACAGACCGATGCGGCGTTGGGCGGCACCGGTGAAGGCCCCACGCTCGTGGCCGAACAGTTCGGACTGCACCAGATTGGCAGGGATCGCGCCGCAGTTGATCGCCAGGAACGGCTTGCCGGCACGGCCGGACAAGGCATGCAGCGCCTGCGCGGCAAGTTCCTTGCCGGTGCCGGTCTCGCCGGTGACCAGCACCGGCAGGTCGACCGGAGCGAATTTATGCAGGGAGGCGCGCACCGACAGCAGGGCGGTGCTGTCGCCGATCAGCGCCGGCAGGTTGCCGGACTCGCGGAACATGTGCGGCAACGCGTCGTCGCCCTCGGATTGCCGCTGCATTGCCGACAGCAGATCGTGCAGTTCCAGTGGCAGCGCGAACTGGTCGCGGCACGCGCGCAGCAGCGGTCCCCACGCGGGCGGAGCGCTGCCCAGTCCAGTGGGCAGAACGGCGAGCCAGGGCAGGTGGTGATGCCGCTCGATCCACGGCAGCAGCAGCTGCACAGCGTCGGCATCAAGGTGACGCAGATCGACGATGGCCACCAGGTGGTCGCGGCTGCGCAGGCCGATGGCCATGGCAGGGGCAGGGCTGACGCAGCGCAGTTGCCAACCGGCCGCCGCCAGCGCACCCCGCTCGGCTGCCTGCGGTTGGCCGAACCAGATTGCGCAACGCGATGGAATCTCCAGGCTTGCCGCCATTCCTTTCCCCCAGGCAACACGGGCGGCCCAGCCGGGCACCCGGCGCGCCGCCCCGCGCCGGGATGCTGTGGCCGAACACGGTCGGCCTGTCGCGGTCACTGCAACCTTGACATCAAGGACCAACGCAGCAAGCGGCGGCCAGCGGCCAGCGGCCCCGGTTACGGCCAGCCGCCCAATGAAAAAGCCGCTGCAGGGCAGCGGCTTTTCAGGCAATGCGCAGATGACCCCGGATCAGAGGTCGACCCGGCGGGCCTGCATGAACTTGTTGCCCCAGTAGCCGGTGAGCAGGGTGTCGACGCGGACGTCCTTGCCGGTGCTCGGGGCGTGCAGGAAGCGGCCATCGCCCACGTAGATGCCGACGTGGTCGACCCGGCCCTTGCGGCCGAAGAACACCAGATCGCCTGCAGCCAGGGCGGCGCGGTCGTTGATCAGTTCGGCATTGGCGTCATGCGCCATTTCGCGCGAGACGCGCGGCAGCTCGATGCCCAGGGCCGAGCGGAACACGTAACCGACCAGGCCACTGCAGTCGAAGCCGCTGTCCGGATTGCTGCCGCCCCAACGGTACGGGGTGCCGAGCAGGGTCATGGCCCGGCGCAGCAACGACTGTACCTTGCCGTTGTCGGCAGCGTTGCCGACCACGACGCTGCCATTGGCGGCGCTGCTGGTGTCGTAATTGGCGAGGAGGCGGCTGAGGTCACCGGCCACCATGGCCGAGCGGTCCATCAGGGGAATGGTGTCATTGGCGGCCAGGTGCGGCAGCAGGGCGGCCAGGGTGGCGCTGGCGGCGGCATCGGCGCGGCTGCGCTGCGGAGCGGTGGCGTCGGCCTTGGCGGCTGCGCGGGGGGCGGTCTCGGCGGTGGCAGCCGGGGTCGCATCGGTACGGGTGGGAGCGGACTGCGACCAGGCGGGAAGGCTGGTCAGACACAATGCCAGGCCCAGCAGAAGCGGGCGGACACTACGCGAAGAAGCGGCGGTCTGGCCTTGGCACGTCGGGTCGTTTGTCGTCACGCGTCGGTCACAAGGAAAAAAACGATGGGGCATCATGCCCTGTAAAAGCAGTAATAAGTTAAAAATTCCGTTAATAAATCGTTAGTTGCGCCGTGATGATTGTCACAGTTTTAAACATATCGCCTGTTCATTTTAGCGAAGGACGCGTTTCGCCCCTGTGTAGTGGTCCTTCCAATAGGGGCCACTGAGGGAATCCAGGCGGACCGTTCCGCCGGTGCTCGGGGCGTGCACGAATCGACCTTCGCCCACGTAGATACCGACGTGGCTGACACTGCCGCGACTGCCAAAAAAGACCAGATCGCCGGTTGCCAGGCGCTTCGGGTCGATCTTCGGCCCCTGTACCGCCGCCAGGTCGCGTGAGGTCCGCGGCAGCTTCAGGTCCAGCATTTCACGGTAGACGTAAGCGACCAGACCGCTGCAGTCGAAGCCGGATTCGGGCGTGTTGCCGCCGTAGCGATAGGGCGTGCCGACCAGGCTGATGGCGCGCATCAGCACTGAATTGGCGGCCTCGGGGTTGTCCGGCGTGGTGCTGGGCCAGCTGGCCGCAGGCGGCGGCGGTGCGGAACGGACGGCCTTGCCGCCGCCGCAGGCGGTCAGCAGCAGGGGCAGGGCCAGCAGCAGGGCGGGCGCGAGGAGCCGGCGCGTGCCGGACGAAACTGGCGTGATGTGCATGTTCTCCGGATAATGCGCGACCTTGGATTGGCCGTCATGATGGCGGCGTCCCCGCCGGGCGACAACCCGCCCCAACCCGCCTGCCTCCGGCAGATCCAGACAGAGTTGCGCATGAAGATCGAAAAAGACCGCGTTGTCCGCTTCCACTACACCGTCTCCGAGGCCGGCCAGGAGCCGATCGAATCGTCCAAGGACCGCGGCGAGCCGCTGGCGATCCTGATCGGCCACGGCAACATCATTCCGGGCCTGGAAAACGCCATGATGGACAAGGAAGCCGGCGCGACCTTCGACGTCGACGTCAAGGCGGCCGATGCCTACGGCGAGCGCCGTGATGGCCTGTCCCAGCGCGTGCCGAAGAAGCACTTCGGTACCGCCAAGCTGGTCCCGGGCCAGCAGGTCGTGCTGCAGACCAACTTCGGCCCGCGTGCCGTGACCGTGCAGAAGGTCGGCATGAGCGTAGTCGACGTCGACCTGAACCATCCGATGGCCGGCAAGGACCTGCATTTCGACGTCGAGATCGTCGACGTGCGCGAAGCCGGCAAGGAAGAGCTCGAACACGGCCACGTCCACGGTGACGGTGGTCACCAGCACTGATCGCACCGCGATCGTGATGGCAGCAACGGCCCGCTTCGGCGGGCCGTTGCGTATCTGGAACAGGGCGGGGCCATCCATGGCCCGCAGGCCGGCGGCATAATGACGGACCTGCACGCCGGATGCCCCGTGAACACCGCTTCCCCTTCCCTGCAACCGGTGGCTTCCGGCGAACGCATCGCCGTGCTGGACATACTGCGTGGCTTCGCCCTGCTGGGCATCCTGCTGATGAACATCGAGGCCCTCAGTGGGCCGCTGGACCTGGCCTTTACGGGCATCGACGCGCATTGGCAGGGCATCGACTACTGGGCCGATGCCTTCGTCTACGTGTTCGTGCAGGGAAAATTCTTCACCCTGTTCTCGCTGCTGTTCGGGGCGGGCTTTGCGGTGATGGCCCAGCGCGCCGAGGCGGCGGGTCGCCAGTTCACTCCGTTCTACCTGCGCCGCAGCGCCGGGCTGCTGCTGATCGGCCTGTGCCATGCGCTGCTGGTCTGGTCGGGCGACATCCTGGTGCTGTATGCGCTGGCCTCGCTGCCATTGCTGGCCTGCCGTGAGGCACCGCGCAGCTGGCTGCCCTGGATGGGGTTGCTGGTGTATGCGCTGGGTGTTGCGCTGATGCTGCTGGTCGGCGCGATGGTGTCGATGGCCACCCCGCAGGACCTGCAGAAGATGCTGGTCGACGCGCAGCAAGGCATCGACCAGCAACGCCTGGTGTACGGCCAGGGTGACTGGATGCAGGCCAACGTGCAGCGCCTGCATGAGTTCGGCGCGTCGCTGGGTGGCATGTTCATTTCCGGGCCCGAAGTGCTGGGCATGTTCCTGTTGGGTGCCTGGTTCGCCGGCAGCGGCGCATTGACCGCGCCGGAGCGTTTCCCGCGGTTGTATGCCGGCCTGCGCTGGATCGCATTGCCGCTGGGCCTGCTGGCCACCCTGGCAGGTGTGTTGTGGAAGCCGTATCTGGCGCCGGGTGTCTATGACCTGCCGACCACTGCGGCAATGGCACTGGTGGCCGTGGGCGGTGTGCCGATGTGCCTGGGCTACCTGGCCTGGATCGTGCACTGGCGCGCGCGCATAGGGTGGCTGGCGCCGGTCGGTCGGATGGCGTTGACCCACTACCTTGCCCAATCGGTGGTCTGCACGCTGCTGTTCTATCACTACGGGCTGGGATGGTTCGACGTGCTGCCGCGTGCCTGGCAGCTGCTGTTGGCACTGCTGCTGTTTGCAGCGCAGGTGATCTTCAGCCATCTGTGGCTGCGCTGTTTCCGCTTTGGTCCGATGGAATGGCTGTGGCGTGCGATGACGTACCGGCAGTGGCCAGCACTGCGCCGTGGGGCCGGGCAGGCGTGATCGATGCCGGCCGCGCGCGTTTCGACCTGCGTGGCTGCATGCCCTCACGTCTGGCCTGCAGCGGGCCGTGGCATGCTCGCAGCAGCATGGGTGACGGCGCCAACCCGCTGCCTGCCGATCTTCGTTGCGGGCGCTCGCCCGCCATCTTCCCTGTCGACTCGAGCGATTGCGATGAATACTCCCTCTTATGATTACGATCTGATCGTCCTTGGCGGCGGTTCCGCTGGCCTGGCCGGTGCCATCCGCGCTGCGCAGCATGGCAAGCGGGTTGCCCTGCTGGAGCCGGGTGAACTGGGGGGGACCTGCGTGAATGTCGGGTGCGTGCCGAAGAAGGCGATGTGGCTGGCCGCCGATCTGGCCGAGCGCATCGGCCTGGCCAGCGCGATGGGCTTCGACGTGGCGCCGCGTCCGGCGCTGTCATGGAAGGAACTGGTGATTCATCGCCAGGCCTACATCAGCAACATCCACACCAGCTATCACAAGCGCCTGGATGAAACCGGCGTGGTGCGCATCCCGGCCCGCGGCCATCTGCTGGACGCGCACACGGTGGCGTGCAGTGATGGCGTGCGTTACAGCGCTGCGCAGATCCTCATCGCCACCGGCGCCCATCCGCAGCGGCCGGACATTCCCGGCGCCGAACTGGGCCTGGTATCCGACGATTTCTTCGACCTGCGTGCGGCACCGGCCGAGGTCGCCATCATCGGCGGCGGCTACATCGCCGTGGAACTTGCCGGGCTGTTGCAGGCGCTGGGCAGCAAGGTGAGCCTGCTGGTACGTGGCAGCCGCCTGCTGGAGCGCTTCGACTACGAGCTGACCGCGCAGTTGGCAGAGAACCTGCGCCAGCAGGGCGTGCGCATCCACTTCGATTACCGTCTGCGTGAGTTGAAGCGCGACGGCGAACGCGTGCGCGCGTTCGGCCATGACGGCCCGATCGACAGTGTGTTCGACGCCGTGTTCTTCGCTACCGGCCGGCGCGGCAACAGCAAGGATCTCGGCCTGGAAGCACTGGGCATCGGCATCGGCGAACACCAGCAGGTGGAGGTGGACGCGTGGCAGACCACGGCGGTGCCAAGCGTGCATGCGGTCGGTGACATCGCAGGCAAGGTCGGCCTGACGCCGGTCGCCGTGGCTGCAGCGCGACGCCTGATGGATCGTCTGTTTGGTGGTCGCCCGGATGCGAAGATGGATTACGACAACGTGGCCAGCGTGGTGTTCTCGCACCCGCCGCTGGGCGCGGTAGGCATGAGCGAGGAAGATGCACGTGCGCGCTTCGAGCAGGTGACCGTGTACCACAGCCGGTTCCGGCCGATGCTGCAGGCGCTGGCCAACGGCACCCAGCGCAGCCTGTTCAAGATGGTCTGCGCCGGCCCAGAGGAGCGCGTGGTGGGTGTGCACCTGCTCGGCGAAGCGGCCGACGAGATCCTGCAGGGTTTCGCGGTGGCGGTGAAGATGGGGGCGACCAAGGCCCAGTTCGACGACACGGTGGCGATTCACCCGACGTCTGCTGAAGAAGTGGTGTTGATGCGCTGAGCCGACACTCACGGTAGTGCCGGCCGCTGGCCGGCAACCTCGACAGCAACGGCAACGGCAACGGCAACGGCAACGGCAACGGCAACAGCAAAAAGCTGGGTTCTTGTGGGATGGCGGGGTGGGTGTCGACCTTGGTCGACACGTAGATCCACGCCATGCGTGGATCAGGAGTTGCAGTGAGCATGAACGGACATCGGATCGTTCGCCCGTAAGTGCCATGAGACAATTGGAAGCAATCCGGCTGCTTCCAGCCGCCCATGCGGCCCGTTTTTTTCCTGATGTCCACTTCTTCCCCCCGTATCGCCACCACGTCCCCGCGCATCGCTCTGGGCGGCATCGGCCTGGCTGCGATCGGCGCCATCGCCGCCTCGGGCAAGGCGATCATCGTCAAGCTGGGGCTGCGCCATGGCGTGGACGCGACCACGCTGCTGGCGCTGCGCATGCTGATGGCGCTGCCGCTGTTCGCGTTGATGGCGGTGTGGGCCTCGCGCCGTGCCGAGCGACTGTCCTGGGCCGACCGCGCGCGCGTGCTGTGGCTTGGCTTCACCGGTTACTACCTGTCCAGCCTGCTGGATTTCCAGGGCCTGCAGTACATCAGCGTGACCCTGGAACGGTTGATCCTGTACTTGAACCCGACCCTGGTGCTGCTGATCAACGTGCTGCTGGCGCGGCAGCGGCCGGGTCGGTGGCAGGTCGGCGCGCTGGTGCTCAGCTATCTCGGCGTGCTGATCGCGTTCGGCCATGACCTGCAGCGCGAGGGGGGGCAGATCATCCTCGGCAGCCTGCTGGTGCTGGGCAGTGCGCTCAGCTATGCGCTGTATCTGTTCGGCAGCGGCCAGGTGGTCGCCCGTATCGGTGCGGTGCGTCTGACCGCCTACGCCAGCTGCGTGGCCAGCGTGCTGGTGCTGCTGCATTTCACCATTACCCATCCGCTGCCGTTGCTGTGGCAGGCCCCCGCTGCCGTGCAGTGGCTGTCGCTGATCAATGCGACGGTCTGCACCGTGCTGCCGGTGCTGGCGATCATGCTGGCGGTGCAGCGCGTCGGCTCGTCGCTGGCTGCGCAGGTAGGTATGCTGGGTCCAGTTTCCACCATCGTGATGAGCCTATGGCTGCTCGACGAACCGATGGGGCCGGCGCAGATCGTCGGCACCGTGCTGGTCCTGCTCGGCGTACTGCTGGTGACGCGGCTGCGCCGCTGACGCCGGAGCAGGCGCGTGCGCGCATCCTGGCGGTGATCCATGCGATTCCGCCGGGACAGGTGATGGGCTACGGCCAGGTCGCGATGCGCGCGGGCCTGCCCGGACGCGCACGGCTGACCGCACGCATCCTCGGCCAGAATGAGGATCCGTCGCTGCCCTGGCACCGTGTACTGCGTTCGGATGGGCGCATCGCCATGGCCGAAGGTTCGGCCGGCTGGCGCGAACAATCGCAGCGGCTGCGGGCCGAGGGTGTTGTCGTGGAAAACGGCCGGGTGCGGATGCCCGCGGCGGACCCGGTGGCGGCGCTGGATGCGGCCGTATGGGGGCCGGGCTGATCGCTGCCTGCGACTGGACGGGCGGCCGTCCGCTCTGGTCAAAAAAGGCCGGTGCTGCGGCTATGATGGAGGCCGTTCCATGCCGGTGTCCCCATGTTCCCGCGACTGCCAACCGTCACCAAGGCCCTGTTGATCGCCAACGCGATCCTGTTCCTGCTGCAGCAGCCGTTCCTGCTCGGCATGCAGACCTTCGAGCCGTTCATGCTGCAGCCGCTGCAGCAGGGGTTCGATGCGTTCTCGCCGGGCGGCAATTTCCAGCCCTGGCAGCTGCTGACCTACGGCTTCCTGCACGGCAGCTTCTTCCATCTGTTCTTCAACATGCTGGCCGTCTTCATGTTCGGCGCGCCGCTGGAACAGACCTGGGGTGAGAAGCGCTTCCTGACCTATTACCTGGTGTGCGTGGTCGGTGCCGGCGTGTGCCAGTTGCTGGTCGGTACGATGCTCGACAATCCGGCCACGGTGCTGGGCGCGTCCGGTGGTGTGTTCGGCCTGCTGCTGGCATATGGCATGCTGTTCCCCAACCAGCGGGTGATGCTGCTGTTCCCGCCGATTCCGATGAAGGCGCGTACGTTCGTGATCCTGTTCGGTGTGGGCGAGCTGGTGCTGGGCATGACCGGCTGGCAGCCGGGCGTGGCCCATTTCGCGCACCTGGGCGGCATGCTGTTCGGCTGGCTGCTGATCCGCTACTGGCGCGGCCAACCGCCGTTCAACAAGCGTCGTCCGCCCGGCCCGCCAAAGCGCCCGAACCATCTGCGCAGCGTGAAGTGAGGCGCAGGTGGGTGCCGACCGTTGGTCGGCACACCTTGACGCCGGTAGATGCCAACCTTGGTTGGCACGCATTTCATGCATCGGCCAGCACCACCTGCGCCGCGTTGTGCCCGGGCGCGCCGGTTACCCCGCCGCCCGGATGCGTACCCGCGCCGCACAGATACAGGCCGGGCAGGGCGCCGCGATAGCCTGCCTGGCCGACCATCGGCCGCGCCGAGAACAGCTGGTTGGCGCTGAGCGCACCGTGGAAGATGTCGCCACCGATCAGCCCGAACGTCCGCTCCAGATCCAAGGGTGACAGTGCCTGTCGACCAAGCACGCTGTCGGCGAAGCCGGGGGCGAAGTGATCGACGGTGGCGATCATCAGGTCGGCGACGGTATCGCGGTGATCATCCCAGTGCCGGCCATCGGGCAATTCCGGCGCCACGTGCTGGCAGAACAGGCTGGCCACATGCTGCCCGGGTGGCGCCAGCGAATCATCCAGCGTGCTCGGAATCAGCATCTCCACGATCGGCTCGCGCGACCAGCCCTCGCGACGTGCGTCCAGCCAGGCGCGGTCCATGTAATCCAGGCTGGGCGCCATGATGATGCCGGCACTGAGGTGATCGCCGGGGCCGGGCAGGGCACGGAAATCCGGCAGACGCGACAGCGCCACGTTCATCCGGAACGTGCCCGAGCCGCAGCGCCAGTTCGCCATGCGTTCACGGGTGGTGACGGGAACCTGGGCGGGCTGCAGCAGTTGTTCGTACAGCAGCTTCGGGTTGACGTTGGCCACCACGGCACGTGCGCGCAGGCTCTCGCCGCCGGACAGCGCGACGCCGACCACGCGCCCGTCTTCCACCAGCAGGTGCTGCACGCCGGCATCAACGCGCAGCTCGGCGCCGGCCGCACGCGCGGAGGCGGCGATGGCCTGGCTGATCGCGCCCATGCCACCGATGGCGTGGCCCCAGGCACCTTTGACCCCGTTGCACTGGCCGAACACGTGATGCAGCAGTACGTAGGCGCTGCCTGGCGTGTATGGGCTGGCGTAGTTGCCAACAATGCCATCGAAACCAAACAGGGCTTTGATCGGCTCGCTTTCGAACCAGCGATCCAGGTACTCGGCGGCCGACAGCGTGAACAGGTCCAGCAGTTCCTGGCGCAGTGCAGGGTCGAGTGCGGCCAACTCCCGTCCCAACCGGCCCATCTGCCACAACGCCGGCAACGCACGCCAGCCAGCCATCACCCCGAGGTCGGGCGGCGGACGCAGCGCCCAGTCGCGCAGCACATCGGCAAATACCTCCAGGCGCGCTTCATAGGCGGGCAGCGCCTGCGCATCGCGTTCGGAGAACTTCGCCACCTCGGCCTGGGTGCGGCCAGGTGCGGACAGCAGGTAGCGGCCATCAGGCAATGGCAGGAAGTTGTTGGCTGGCCGCGCGACGATGCGCAGCCCGTGCGCATGCAACTGCAGCTCCTCGATCACCTTCGGCTGCAGCAGCGACACCGTGTACGAGGCCACCGAGTTGCGGAAGCCCGGGTGGAACTCCTCGGTGACAGCCGCACCGCCAAGGATGCCGCGACGCTCCAGCACCAGCACCCGTTGCCCCGCGTGCGCCAGATACGCCGCGCACACCAGCCCGTTGTGGCCGCCACCAACGATGATCGTGTCCAACGTCGTCATGCGTTGCGGATCGCCGCTTCGATGGTGGCGATGTCGATCTTCTTCATCGGCATCATCGCGTTGAAGGCGCGCTTGGCCAGGGCCTTGTCCTTGCTGGTCACCGCTTCGATCAGCATGCGCGGGCTGATCTGCCAGGACACGCCCCAGCGGTCCTTGCACCAGCCGCATTGGCTTTCCTGGCCACCGTTGCCGACGATGGCATTCCACAGGCGATCGGTCTCGGCCTGGTCCTCGGTGGAAATCTGGAACGAGAACGCTTCGCTGTGCTTGAAGGTCGGGCCACCATTGAGACCGACGCAGGGAATGCCGCAGACCGTGAATTCGACGGTGAGCACGTCCCCCTGCTTGCCGTCGGGGAAGTCGCCGGGCGCGTGATGCACAGCGGTTACTTCGCTGTCGGGAAAGGTCTTCGCATAGAACGTGGCGGCCTCGAGCGCGCCGTTGTCATACCAGACGCAGATCGTGTTCTTGTGAGCCATGGCGGGGCTCCGCAGTGGACGAAGGCGCAGCGATAGCATGGGCGGTGTTAATGCCGGATCGTGCTGCACTGCGGGAGCTGCCGGCGCCGCGCTACCATGGCCGGACGACACGACAGGGATGATGCGTGAAGATCCTGATTCTGGGTGGATATGGGGTGTTCGGGGGGCGTCTGGTCCGCTTGCTGGCCGACCTGCCGATGCTGGAACTGCTGATCGGTGGCCGCAACCTGGCGGCGGCACAGGCCTTCTGCGCAAGCTATGTGGGGCAATCGACGCTGCGTCCACTGCAGGTCGACCGGCAACGGCTGGCCACGGCCCTGCAGGCCGAGCGACCGGACCTGGTGGTGGATGCCTCCGGTCCTTTCCAGGACTATGGCGAACACCGCTATGGCGCGATCGAAGCCTGCATCGCCGCCGGCATTGATTATCTGGACTTCGCCGACGCGGCAGACTTCGTATTCGGGGTTTCGCAGTACGACGCGCAGGCCAGGGCGGCTGGCATCTACGCACTGTCAGGCGTCAGCAGTTTCCCGGTATTGACCGCGGCAGTGCTGCGCGAGATGGCCACGCACATGGACATCGTCAGCGTGGAAGGCGGCATCGCGCCATCGCCCTATGCCGGCATCGGCCTGAACGTGATGCGTGCGGTGGTCGGCTATGCCGGTTCGCCGGTGAAGCTGCGCCGCAACGGTCGCGATGGGCACGGCATCGGCCTGGCCGAGAGTCGCCGCTTCACCGTCGCGGTGCCGGGGCGGCTGCCGCTGCGCAACCTGCATTTCTCGCTGGTGGATGTGCCGGATCTGCAGGTGTTGCCACCCGAACATCCGACGATGACCGACATCTGGATGGGGGCTGGCCCGGTGCCGGAGATCCTGCATCGCGTGCTCAATCTGCTGGCCAAGGCGCGCCTGCACCTGAAACTGCCATCGCTGGAGCCGTGCTCTCGATTGTTCTATACCGTGTTGAACCTGATGAAGTTCGGCGAGCATCGCGGCGGCATGATCGTGCGCGCCGTGGGCACCCGCGATGGTGCGCGTGTGGAACAGAGCTGGCACCTGCTGGCCGAGGCCGATGACGGCCCGTACATTCCGTCGATGGCGATCGAAGCGGTGATCCGCAAGCAGCTGGCCGGTGATCGGCCGTCACCGGGTGCACGCCCGGCCACGCATGCGCTGGAACTGTCCGACTACGACCGGCTGTTCGACGGACGCACGATCCACACCGGTTTCCGCCGCGACATGCCCGGTGCCAGCCTGTACCAGCGCCTGCTGGGCAGCGCGTACGCGCAGCTGCCGGCCAGCGTGCAGGCGTTGCACGCACCGTCTGCCGCCAAGCGCTGGAGCGGCACGGCATCGGTCGAACGCGGTGGTGGGTTGTTGTCGCGGTTGCTGGGGAACGTGTTCGGTTTTCCGGCAGCGGGCGAGGCAGTGCCGGTCAGCGTGGAGTTCACCGCAGAGGCGGGTGGTGAGCGCTGGACACGGACCTTTGCCGGCCGTCGTTTCTCTTCGTTGCAGACGCAGGGGCAGGGGCGCAACGAAGCGCTGCTGGTCGAACGGTTCGGTGCGGTATCGGTAGCGTTGGCACTTCTGGTCGACAACGGGCGGCTGCAACTGGTGCCGCGACGCTGGTCGATCCTGGGCCTGCCGTTGCCGCAGTGGCTGTTGCCCGGGGAGAACAGTTTCGAGGGTGATGAGGATGGGCGCTTCGTCTTCGACGTGGAGATCGGCGCGCCGGTGGTGGGGCGGATCGTGCATTACCGGGGAACGTTGAAGCCCGCGTGATGTCCACCGACGAAAAAGGGCGCCACGAAGGCACCCTTTCCGTTACCGCTGTTGCATCAACCTCAGCGCCAGACCTTGATCTGCTCGCCGTCGGTGCGCTGCATCGGCTGGCCCGGCTTGCAGCTGAAGCTGGCGCCGAACGCCGGCAGGTTCGACAGCGGGCCGTTGGTGCGCCAGCGGCCCGGTGCACGGATGTCGGCGGTCAGGCGGCGTGCGGCCTCGTTCGGCGACAGCTGCTGCGGCCACAGCGCGGCCCAGGCGCGGAAGAAGCCCTGCTGCTGTGCCGGCTTGGCCTTCGGCTCCTGCGCGGTGTACGCGGCCCAGGCCAGCTCCAGACCGGCGATGTCGGCCAGGTTCTCTTCCTGGGTCAGCGTGCCGTTGACCTTGGCCCCCTTCACGCCGGGGAACTCGTAGGCGCCGTACTGGGTGGCGACACGGGTGCCAAGCAGGGTCCAGGCGGTCTTGTCGGCCGGGGTCCACCAGCTGCGCAGTTCGCCCTTGGCATCGACCAGCGCACCCTTGGCATCGATCGCACGGGTCAGCTCGTGGCCGACCAGGCCGCCGAAGCTGCCGAACTTGTCCGCAGCGTCGGCCTTGGCGTTGAACACCGGGCCCTGCAGGATCGCCGCAGTGACGATCAGCCGGTTCTGCGCCAGGTCATAGGCCAGCGACGGCTGCTGCGGCAGCACGTCCCAGCGGCGGTCGGCGTTGCCCTTGCCGATGCGCTTCATTTCCTCGCGGTGACGCCAGGTGGACGCGATCAGCATGTTGCCGCCGAACGAACCACGGCCCATCGGCTGCACGCTGTAGTCCAGGTCACGCAGCGGGGTGCCGATCTCGATCTTCAGCGCGGCCAGCTTGGCCTGCGCTTCGGTCTTGGCCTCGGCGCTCATCCAGCTGTTGTTCTTGACCGCTTCGATCTGCACTTCACGCACCTTGTCGACGATCCAGGCCGCCTGGCGGCGGTCTTCGGCGGACAGGTAACGGGCTGCGTATTCGCGGCCGACCATCGGGCCAGCGGCCACGTTGATCGCGTCCAGCACGCTTTCCCAGCGCTGCGGCGGCAGGGTTTCACCACGCAGCACGCGGCCACGGAACTCGAACTCCGCGTCGCGGTACGCCTTGGACAGGTACGGCGCCATCGAGTCGCCCACGCGCCAGCGCAGGTAGGCCTTCCACTGGTCCGGCTTGAGCTTGGTGACCATGCCGTCGAGCTGCTTGAACAGCGCCGGGTCGGCCAGCGATACCAGGTCATCGTTGACGCCCTGCGCCTTCAGGAACGCGTCCAGCTGCAGGTTGCGGTAGCGGCTGTTGAGGTCCTTGGTGGAGATCGGCGCGTAGTTGTTGAACGGGTTGTTGATGCCCGCCAGCGACTGCGCATTGCGGGCCAGTTCGGTTTCCAGCGCGATCACCGCCTGCGACTCGGCGTCCAGCTTGGCCGCCGGGGTGCCGGTCAGTGCGAGGATCTGCTTGACGTAGTTGCGATATCGGCCCATCAACGCGACGGTGTCGGCGTCGGTGCGGGTATAGAAGGCCGGATCAGGCAGGCCCATGCCGCCCTGCATGAAGTAACCGATGTGGCGGTCCAGCGCCTTCAGGTCCACGTCCGGACCGAAGTTGAAGGCCACCGGGATGCCGACCTGGTGCAGCGCGGCGATCGAGGCCGGGACATCCTTGGCCTTCTTGATCGCGTTGATGCGGGTCAGCAGCGGTGCGATCGGGTTGGAGCCGTCGGCTTCCACGGCCGCTTCGTCCAGGCCGCTGGCCCAGAAGTCGCCCAGCAGCTTCTGCACGTTGCCCTGCGGCGCCTTCATCGAGGCGTCCAGCAGTTCACGCTGTTGCTGCCGGCTGCGGTCGACCAGCTGGCCCAGTGCGGTGGCGGCGCCGGTCTGCGGCACCGGGTTGGCCTTCAGCCAGCCTGCGTTGGTGGCGTCGTAGAAATCGCTGCACTGCGCACTGACGGCCGGGGCGCGTGCGGCCTTCTTCTTGGCGGCGAACGCATCGTGGGTCGGAACCAGGGTCGCCAGGCTGATGCCCAGGGCGATGGCAAGCGGACGGAAGTTGGGCATGTAGAACGAATCCGTGATGGATTGAGGGCGGGCGAACTATAGCAAGCCGCGCATGGGCACGGGATGCACGCATCACGGTGGTTCCGCCGGGCATGGCCCGGCGCTACCGGGTGGGTGGCATGGGCAGGGGATGCACGCATCACGGTGCATCCGCCGGGCATGGCCCGGCGCTACCGGGCGGGTGGCATGGGCAGGGGGTGCACACCTCATGGTGGCTCCGCCGGGCATGGCCCGGCGCTACCGGGTGGGTGGGATGGCCACGCCATGCGTGGCTGCGGCCACCGCGCGGAAAAACAAAGGCCCGGGAAATCCCGGGCCTCTGCAGGCAAGCCGTGGCCTCAGCCGTGGCTTACCAGATCACCACCTGCGAGTCGCCGGTGCGCGACATCGGGGTACCCGGCTTGCACTGGAAGGCCGCGGTGAAGGTCGGCAGGTTCGACGGCGCACCGACGGCGCGGAACTGCGCCGGCGCGTGCGGGTCGGTTGCCAGGCGGACCTTGGCGTTCTCCGGGGTGTACTTGGTGCGCCACACGGTGGCCCAGTTGAAGAAGAAGCGCTGATCGCGGGTGAAGCCATCGATCTTCGCGTCTTCCTTGCCGGCCGACGCCTTCTGCAATGCGTCGTAGGCGGTGGCCAGGCCACCCAGGTCGGCGATGTTCTCGCCCAGGGTCAGATGGCCGTTCACGGCCTGGCCGTCGACCTTGTACTGGTCGAACTGCTTGACCAGCTTGCCGGTCAGGCCAGCGAAATTCTTCGAATCGGCTTCAGTCCACCAGTTCTCGAAGTTGCCGGTCGGCCCGAAGCGGCTGCCCTGGTCGTCGTAACCGTGGGTCATTTCGTGGCCGATGACCGCACCGATACCGCCGTAGTTCAGCGCGTCGTCCGCCTTGGCATCGAAGAACGGCGGCTGCAGGATGGCGGCCGGGAACACGATCTCGTTCTGCAGCGGGTTGTAGTAGGCGTTGACCGTCTGCGGGGTCATGCCCCACTCGGTCTTGTCCACCGGCTTGCCGATCTTGGCCAGGTTGTACTGGTAGTTGAACGCGGTGGCCGCGCGCACGTTGCCCAGGTAGCTGTCACGGTTGGTCTGCAGGCCCGACCAGTCACGCCACTTGTCCGGGTAACCGATCTTCGGAGTGAAGGTTTCCCACTTGGCGATGGCCTTGGCCTTGGTCTCTTCGCTCATCCAGGACAGGCCTTGGATGCGTTCCTTCAGCGAAGCGGCCAGGTTCTTCACCAGCTCTTCCATCTTCGCCTTGGCTTCCGGCGAGAAGGCGACCTTCACGTACAGCTGGCCGAAGGCTTCGCCGGCATCGCTCTCGATGGTGCCCAGCACACGCTTCCAGCGCGGCTTCTGTTCCTTCTGGCCATTGAGGGTCTTGCCGTAGAACTCGTAGTTTTCCTGCACGAACGCATCGGCCAGGTACGGCGAGGCGCCGTCCACGGTGTGGAAGCGCAGGTAGGCACGCCACACCGACGGATCGGTATCGCCCAGCGCCTTGCTCACTTCCTGGTGGAAGGCCGGGATGGCCAGCGAGAACTTCTCCGGCGCGGCCACGTTCTGCGACTTGAAGAACTCGGTCCAGCTGAAGTTCGGGGTCAGCGCATCGGCCTCGGCCAGGCTGACCGGGTGGTAGTACAGCGAGACATCGCGCGACAGCTCAACGCTGGACTTGGACGCCTTGGCCAGGCGGGTCTCGAACTTGACGACTTCTTCAGCCTGCTTTGCGGCATCGGCAGCGGCCACGCCGGACAGCTCCAGCACCTTGGCCACGTGGGCCTGGTAAGCCTTCAGCTTGTCGGCCTTGGACGCATCGGTATAGAAGGTCTTGTCCGGCAGGCCCAGGCCGCCCTGGCTGGCGTAGGCCATGTTCACGGCCGAGTTCTTGAAGTCGGCTTCGGCGCCGAAGCCGAACAGCACGTTCTCGCCCTTGGCAGCGCTGGTGCGCAGGTAGTTGGCGATGGCGGCCTTGTCCTGCAGGCCGTCGATCGCGGCCAGGTCGGCCTTCAGCGGCTCGATGCCCTGGGCGTTGACCTTGGCTTCGTCCATGCCGGTGGCCCACAGGTCGCCGACGATCTTCTCGATGCCGGCCGGGTTCTTGACCTGCGCGACCTGCTCGGCCAGCTGGTGCTGCACGGCCACCGAACGCTCGTCGAGGATGGTGAAGGCGCCCCAGCTGGTGCGGTCGCCCGGAATCTCGTTGGCGGCCAGCCACTTGCCGTTGACGTAGTCGCCGAAGGCGGTGCAGGCGTCAAGGTTGCTGTCCAGATCGCTGGCCTGGAAGGCGTTGTAGGCCGGCAGCTTGCTCTCGTCGAGCTTGTAGGTGGTGGCGGCGTCGGCCGCGGCCGGCGTGGAGGCGGTGGCATCCTTTGCCGGGGTTTCGTTCTTGCCGCAGCCGACCAGCGCGGCCGAAACGGCCAGGGTCAGCAGCACGATCTTGGGAGTACGGGTCACTTGAATGGCCTCCAGGCCGAGTGAGTCAGGGAAGGGCCGGGGGAACGGCCGTGGGCCGAACGATACGCCGCCGGCCCACACTGCAAGGGTGTCGAAGGTCATGGCCAGGCGCAAGGGGGCCTTGCCGGCACCGGAAAAGACAGACCCGGCAAAAGCCGGGTCTGTCGGGGTACTGCCTGTTTTGCTGGATCAGAACTTGTAGGTAGCGCCCATATACATGTAACGGCCGATGTTGTCGTACATCGCCGAACCGACGTCGGAGCCGAAGTAGTTCACCGGCGGATCCTTGTCGAAGGCGTTGTCCACGCCCAGGTAGACGTCGATCTTGTCGCCCGGGAAGCGGTAGCCGAACTGGAAGTTGTGGTAGACGTACGAACCGTTGCGGATCGGGCTGCTCTGGCCCGGGTTGGCCTGGTAGCTCTTGGGCTGCACGCGCAGGTTGCTGCTCACGTAGTTCAGGTCCCACGACGCGCGCCACTGACCCAGCGAGTACTTGGTCTGCAGCGAACCGCGCCAGCGCGGGTCGGTCACCCAGGTGACGTTCTCGTCGTACTCGTTCGGGAAGTCCTGGAAGGCCCATTCACGCGACTGCAGCAGGCGGGTACCGACCAGGCGGATCACCGTGTCGCCCTCGGCGAGCTTGAAGCGGTAGTCCATTTCCAGATCGACGCCGACGCGACGCGAGCGCGCCAGGTTTTCGTTCAGTGCAACCCAACGGCTGATCGAGTGTTCCGGGAAGGTGCGGCCGCCCGCATCGGTCTTGCCACCGACCGGTGCGCGCTCGATGAAGCCGCAGAAGCTGTTGTTGATGCCTCCCGGAGAATCCACGCAGCGGGTGGCATTGGTCTGCGCGGTCACTGCGCCGATTGCATCCTTCAGGCTGATCCACCAGTAATCCACCGACATGCCGAAGCCCTGCAGGAAATCAGGCTGCCAGACCAGGCCATAGGTGAAGCTGCGCGCGCGCTCCGGCTTCAGGTTCGGGTTGCCGCCGCTGACACCCGGGCGGGTTGCGGTGTAGGTATCGACCCAACCCACCGGCACGCCCAGCGCCGAGCAGTTGGCCTGGCGCAGGGCCGGATCCGCTGCCGTATTGGGGCGATTGGAATTGGTGGCCAGGTAGTTGCAGGGATCGTTGACGGTGGCGAAGTTCTCGCTCTGCGGGTTGTACAGTTCGCCGATGCTCGGCGCACGCACCGCCTGCGACAGGGTGCCGCGGGCACGCAGGGACGGAATGATGGTCCAGTCCAGGCCGACCTTCCAGGTGGTGGTCTTGCCGATGCTGCTGTAGTCGGACCAGCGACCGGCAGCGTCCATGGTCAGGTTGTAGATGCCCGGGATGTCGGCCAGCAACGGCACGGTGGCTTCGACGAACGCTTCGCGCACGTCGTACTTGCCCATCCGGTTGGGGATCGCGTTGAGGAAGGTCAGGCCCTGCGCTGCCAGCGGATCAGTGATTTCGCGGCTCTTCTCGCGGCGGTATTCCACGCCACCGGCCACGCCGACGTCACCTGCCGGCAGGCTGAACAGCGAGGCGTTGGCCAGCGAGGCGCTGAACACCGACTGCTGCAGGCGCGAATAGTTGAACGAATCGACGTTCATCCAGTCGCGTGCCGCCTGGGTCACCGCGCCATTGCCGAACACCGAGAACGGCACGCAGCCTTCGCGGGCGAACTGCGAGTACACGCGGTTGCCGTTGTTGGGGTTGGTGGCGTTCGGGTTCAGCGTGGTGCGGCAGACGATCTGGCCGGTGGACGGATCGACCACGGTGTCCAGGCCTGCCTGCCAACGCTCGTTGATGCGGTTGTTGAGGTTCCAGCGCTTGACTTCGCTCTGGCCCCAGTTGCCGTACACGTCGTAGGTCCAGTTCTCGGTCAGGTTGCCTTCCACGCCGAGCACGAAGCGCTGGGTGTTGCGCTCCACGTGCTCGCCGCGCTGGCCGGCATCGACGTTGAAGCGGCTCAGGGTCAACTGGCTGGCGCCGTTGGCGGCCATCAGCGCGCGCAGCTGCGGCGAAACGTAGGCATTGTCACGCTGGATGCGCAGGGTCTGGTCGAACGACGGCTGGGCCAGGAAGTCCGAGACGGTCTCGGTGTACTTGCCTTCGAAGTACAGGCGGTGGTTGTCGGTCAGGTCGAAGTTGACGACCGCATTGACGCTCTTGCGGTCGAAGCCGGGCTGCAGATCGGCGACCGAATTGAGGTCGGCGAAGTCGCAGTTGACGCAGCTGGTGGTGCTCGGCATCACCCCGTCATAGCGCTGCGGGCGGTAGGTGCCATCCGGATTGAACTGGTAGCGGTTACCCCAGGTCGCCTTGTTGGTGGGCGAGAACGCACCCAGCGTGAAGGTGCCGCCGAAGGAGATCGAGTGGTTGCCACCCGGACCGCTGAGCACGGTCTGCGGATTGCTTTCGTTGGAGGGCTTGGTCGGGTCGTAGTTGGGGTTCGGCACCGACACCAGGAATTCATTGCCGATCGCGCGGTCGCTGCGGACGAAGCGGTCCTGCTTGCTGTATTCCAGTGCGATCGCGGCGTTGCCGCGGCCGTTGGCGAAATCGGTGCCGGCCGAGGCACTGATGAAGGAGCGGTTGAAGCCGCCTTCACTGGCCATGCCGGTCTGGCCGCGCACTTCGGCGCCATCGAACGACTTCTTCATGATGAAGTTGACGACACCGGCCACGGCATCGGCACCGTACACAGCCGAGGCGCCACCGGTGATGACTTCAACGCGCTCGATCCACTCGACCGGAATCGTGTTGACGTCGACTGCCGAGGAGCCGGAGGTCGCGCCGACATGGCGGCGACCATTGACCAGCACCAGCGTACGCGAGGTGCCCATGCCGCGCAGATCCATCAGGCCCACGCCGGCGGTACCGATGAAGCGGGTGGAATTGCCCAGCGTATAGGTCGGGCTCAGCGCCGGCATGCGCGCCATCAGGTCGCCGATGTTGTTGGCGCCGGTGGCACGGATTTCTTCGGCCGTGATGGCGGTGACCGGCGAGGGGGTCACGAAGCCGGTACGCGCGATGCGCGAGCCGGTCACGCTGACGCGGTCCAGGTCGATCGGGTTGTTGCCGGAGCTGGCTTCCTGGGCCAGGGCCGGGGCTGCGGCAGCCATCATCAGGCCGGCGAGCAGGGCGTTGGTCAGCGGGTGGCGACCAGGCGTGCGGTGGTGCGTCATGTGGTGAATCCCCCTAGTGGATGAAGATCGTCCGCATCCCTGCGGTTGTTACGGTCATGTTCATGGTTTGTCCTGACCTTGATCGAACCTAACACGCACTTAACGGGAAATGCATGGTTTCGTCACACTTTGTCACTCGGAATGTCAACGGCGTACATGAAATTGCAACAAATACAGATGCTTAGTCTCATTTGTGATGTGCCGAATCTGGCGGCACGGGCAATATATGAATGGCCTGTTAAGTCGTACTTTGCGCAAAAAGGTGTCTCGCCAGGACATCGCTTGCCTCCTGCGTGGCGACGGGGGAGTGGTGGGCGGTGAGCGCATTCAGGAGCCATTTGTGTGCCGCGGGGCGTGGTGTCAGCGCTGGCGGTGATCGGCGGTCACGGTGCGCCGCCCGCTTGCCGCAGGCAAAAGAAAAGGGCGGCCGGAGCCGCCCTTTTCATGTGCTGCAATGCTGCGATCAGAACTTGTAGGACACGCGCGCGAAGAACGTGCGGCCGTACCAGTCGTACTGGGATGCGTACAACGGCGTGTTGCCATAACGGGTGCCGGCGGTGTTGGAGATCAGGTCCGGCTCCTTGTCGAACAGGTTGCGCACGCCGACCATGATGTTCCAGTCATCCATGTCGTAGCCGACAGAGACACTGTGGCGGAACTGCCAGCCGGCCTTGATGTCGCGGGTCGCGTTCTGGTAGCCGGAATAGGTGAAGTTCCGGTCCAGGTCCTTGTTCTGGGTGCTGCTGACGTACGTGCCCTGCCAGTTGAACGTCCAGTCACCCCGTTCCAGGCTGACGCTGGCCAGGCCGACGGTCTTCGGCCGGCCGATGTAGCCGACCTGGTCGGAGGTGGTGATACCACTGTCAGAAGCCGAGTCGAACAGCTGGTACGTATCTTCGATGGTGTAGGTGACCTGCGCTTCAGCGGAAATCTTGCCGAAGGAGAAGTCGTTGTCGTAGTTGACCTGGAGGTCGTAGCCGCGGGTGCGCTCGCGGTTGATATTCACGTATTTGTTGTAGATCGTGGTGATGTTGTTCGGCGCCGACGCGTTGGTTGGGCTGTTGCGCACAATCTGGTCACAGAATGCGTTGGGGAACACCGCCGAGCCGTAGCAGCCGAACACGATGTCGTACTCGTCGAGCTGAGTGATTTCACCGCGCACGTCATAGTCGAAGTAATCCAGCGCCACGTTGAGGTTGGCGAAGGTCGGGCTCCAGACCAGGCCGAGGGTCTTGGCCTTGGACGTTTCCGGCTGCAGGTTGTTCTTGCCGCCGCCACCGGAATAAATGGTGGCGCTACTGCCGCCGCCGCCGGTATAGGTGTCCGGAATGCCGGCCGCTCCGCAGTTGGCACGGATGAAGGTGTTGTTGCTGTCGCCCCACTGGATGCAGGGGTCGATCTGGGTCTGCGGCAGGAAGCCAGTCTGATCGCCCAGGTACAGCTCGTACAGGCCCGGCGCACGGAACGAGGTACCCATGGTGCCGCGCACGCGCAGTGACGGGATGATCTGCCAGTTCACGCCGGTCTTCCAGACGTGATCCGAGCCCGGCACCGAGTCGTATTCGAACACGCGGCCGGACAGGTTGACCGACAACGATTCAATGCCCGGGATGCCCTTCAGCAGCGGTACGTCGACTTCGGCGAACGCTTCCTTGACCTTGTCGGTGCCACGGGTCGGGCCGGCAGAGGTGGAATTCCAGGAGCGGTCCGCGAGTGCGAAATCCGACGGCGTGTCATCGATCTTGTACCTGCGGAACTCGACACCGAATGCCGAGGCGACATCGCCGGCGGGCAGGGTGAACAGGTTGCCGCTGAAGATCGCGTTGGCACTGGTCTGATCGTAAGTGGTCTTGCCGGTGTGGTACTGGCCCACGGCGGCAATCAGCTCATTCATGCGGGTGCCGTTGAGGAAGCCCGGATCGAAGTAGTTCACCGGCATGTCGTCGTCGGTATAGACGAGGTCGCCGGCGCGGTCGACATCGATCGACAGCGCGCCGTACTTGCCGGTGGAGCGGCTGAAGCCAGCGTTGACTTCCCAGGTCCAGCTGTCGGTCGACTTGAACTGGCCATCGAACTTGGTGGTGCCGTAGAAGTAGTCGACCGTGATCTTCTGGTCACTCGGGAACGGCATGATGACCTGGAAGTAGTCATCGGCCGCCTCGCTGTAGACCGTTGGGTAGAACTGGCGCCAACTGTGCGCCTTGGTCTCACGGCGGTTGTACAGGAACTGCGTCTTCCAGTTGAAACTGTCGAAGCTGAAGTCAGTGGCGGCGTACAACGAGGCACGCTCACGCTGATTGATCACTTCCTGGTCGTGGTAGAACGGGAAGTTCAGGACATCCTGGTAGTACGCGGTGCCGCCGTTGGCGTAGGTCGGAGTCGGGCGCGGGCGCGGACGATAGCCCGGGAACGGGCCCACCGTGCTGCCATCGGGCGAGGGCACGTAGCGGATTGCCGGGTTGTTGTAGTTGATGATGGTATTGGCGTACAGGTTGCCGGTGCTGCAGCCTGCCAGGTTGCTGCCGGCCAGGATCGAGCGATCCTCACGGTCGATCCGCTTGCCGTCAGTGCCCCAGACCATGTCTTCGGCGCAGCGGAAGTAATCGCGATCACCCACGGTCAGTGCGTTCAGACGGTCCCACTGCGCGGCCGCCACGACACTGCCCTTATCGAAGTTCCAGCCGTTGGCGATCGAGGCAGAGAACTGCTCGCCGCCACCATGCTGCGGCACGCTCATGGAGTAGGTCATCTCCGGACGGTCGATGCTCTTCTTGGTGATCAGGTTGACCACGCCGGCAAGCGCATCGGAGCCGTAGATGGAGGAGGAGCCGTCCTTGACGATTTCCAGCCGCTGCAGGATGGCCTGCGGAATGACGTTCAGATCGAACGCGGCGACCTGGCCACGGGTACCGGCCGGGCCGGGACGCTGGCCGTCGAGCAGGATCAGCGTGCGGTTCGCGCCCAGACCACGCAGCGAGACCGTCTGCACACCGGTGCCGCCTTCGACGACGAAGCCGCCGAACTGGTTGTTCATCTGCGTGGAGCCTGCAGCGATCGAAGACGTCTGCAGGAAGTCGGCGGTATCGAACTGACCGGCAGAGATCGCCTTGTCGATCGAGATGACCTGCACCGGCGACGTGGTCTCGTACTCCGGACGCTTGATCAGCGAACCGGTGACGACGACGGTGTCAAGTTCGGTGGCGCGCTTGGATGCGGGGGTGGTACTTGACGAAGCAGCTTCCTGCTGTGGTGTTTCCTGGGCAAAGGCAGGAGCGACATGTAGACAGGCCAGAACCGCCAAGGTCAGCGGGACGCGGCTCGGCTTGGAGAGGCGAATGACGTTGCGCATTTCGGTAATTTCCCTATTTGTTACGCTTCGGTTAACGGAGTGTATGTTTGCCGTAAAGTAAATGCAAGATGAACGAAGCGTGCCTGTAATGCTTTGATGTTTAAGGGAAATTCATCGTGTGGATGCGAAACGCCCCCGCTGGCGGATGCCAGGCGGGGGCGCTCAGCGACACGATCTAGGGGTCAGAGGCCGCCCGGGCCGCAATCCTTCTTCAGGAAGCCTTCGATGAGGCCCAGCGTTTCCCGCTGCTGGCGTGGGTACCACGGCATGCTGTGCTGCTGGTCGGCAATCAGGTGGTACTGCGCAGGCACCTTGTCCTTCACCGCTTCGTAGAAGCCCTGGGCGTGGAAGGAGGGTGTACGCACATCGCGGTCACCCACGAACAGCATCACCGGAATGTTGGCGCTGGCGGTGTTGCGCATCGGATCCATGCCCTTGACCGTCTGCCCTTGCAGGATGCGCTGCAGGCGGTTGTCGCTCCAGCTGGTGCCCAAGCGTGCGAGATCGGTGACCGGAGCGCCGGCAATCGCGCACTGATACGGGCTGCCTGGGCGAACGGTGGCTGCGGCAGCAGCGAAGCCGCCGTAGGAGTAGCCGAAGATCGCGATGCGGTCCTTCGCAGCGAAACCCTGCGACACCAGCCACGCCGCACCGTCATCATTGTCGTCGGACATCTTCTGGCCCCATTCGCGGTCGCCGGCAATCCACAGGTCCCGGCCCAGGCCAGAGGAGCCACGGTACTGCGGGCGAAGCACGGCATATCCGCGAGACGTCAGCAGCGCGACCCAGCCGGAGGCATCCCATTGCACGTAGTCACGCGCCCAGGGGCCGCCGTGTGGATGGACAATGGCCGGCGCTGCGGCATCGCCTTCCTTCCAGCCCGCAGGGAGATCCAGGATGGCAGGAATGACCCGTCCGTCGCGTGCCTTGTAGTTCACCCAGCGTTGTTCGCCCACCGTGCCCTTGCTGATCCACGGACGCTCGCTGCCCAGGCTCACCACCTTTTTCCGATCCAGCAGCAGGAAATGGGAGGGCGGTGCATCCGGACCGGTAGCGCGGAACAGGATCCTCGAGAAATCATCGTTGTAGCGGCTGATCTCGATCTGCCTTCCCGGCGCAGCTTGCTTCAGCGTGTCCTGGATCGATTTCAGCGTCGGGTCGACGTAGACCGTCTGTTGCGAAGGGCCATCGATGGTGAATCCGACCACTTGATTGAAGGTGCTCGGCTGGGTGCTGAAGACAAGGCTTGCGATGGAGAAGTTCGGATTGGCCAGCACCGGTTCGGGATCGAACTTCTGCGCCTTGGCGTCGTACAGATGTGCCTGCACCTTGTCCGAGAAGAGGTCGGTCAGGACGTAGTACTTGCCGGTGGCATCGTCCACACCAGCCAACTCGACCGTATGCCGGTTGGACAGGCGTGTCAGCAGCGGCTTCTGCAGTACGAACTGCCCGGAGCTCGGATCAAGGATCTGAATCTGCTGGTCGTAATCGCCGCTGACCGGTTCGATCTGGCTCTTGGCGAGCACCTTGCCGCTGCGCGGGTCGAACAATGCAGGCTGGGCGCGGGTGCCGCCGCGGAACAGCAGTTCGGTTTCCTTGGTCTTGAGGTTGTACAGGTAGTAATTGGCGGTCAGCGTTATCTCGCTGAGCTGGCGGATGATGACCCGGTCCGGATCCAGCGGCAGCATGTTGACCAGCGATGCGCTGCCACCCAGTTCCAGGCAGCGCTGGGTCTGTTCGCTCACGCCCAGCTTGCGCGTGTTGTCGGCGAATGCTTCGTTGAAGGTCTTCTGGCTCTGGTCGGTCAGGTAGGTCTTGACCACGAATGTCTTGGTCGCACCCGATACGCTGCCCTCGCCACACCCCCCAAGCTGCCCGGTCCACTCCTGGCGGCCGACCGCCAGGATCTGGTCGGACTTGAGAGCGCCCACGGCAATGAACTTCATCCGGTCGCCCGAGGGCGTAACCACCTTCGGGGCGCCTCCCATTGCGTCGGTATCCCAGCTGGCCAGCGCAGTTTCTTCCGGGTTGCCCGGAGAGGGGATCAACGCGACCAGATGCTTGCCGTCCGGACTCATCGAGACCGACTGCAACGCTGGCATGCGTGCCAGGTCTTCGATCGGGATGGGAGCGGCGTGTGCCGTGGCGCCGGCCAGGGCCATGGAGAGGGCACCGCACAGGGTGCGAGCGGAAATCACGTGCATGTCTTGTCCTTTTGCTGCGCGTTGATCGGCTGAAGCTGACTGGATTGTGAACAAGGTCGAAAGGTAGCAGATCGATGACCTTCCTTGGCAGTGCCACCGCCGCTCCCCCCTCCCTTACCGCACCGGTGCCACCCAAAGCAGAAGACCCCGCCGGAGCGGGGTCTTTTGCTGCAGGAAACGACGTCGACGGATCAGTTGTTGCCGAACTCGTACTTGGCCTGCACGTAGATGGCACGGCCATAAGCGTTGTACAGGTAGTTGTTGTACGGCTGGCCGCTGGTGCCGGCGAAGCTGTACCGCTGGTTGTCAGGCATCTTGTTGAACACGTTGTTGACCATCAGCGACAGGGTCAGGTTGTCCATCGCCCGATAGTTCACGCTCAGGTTGTAGGTGGTGTACGAACCCCACTTGCCGGCCTTGTAGCCGGAGCTGTGGACGTAGTCGTAGCCATTGCCCAGGTAGGCCATGTAGTTCGGCGTCTTGCCGATGTAGTTGGCATACAGGGTGGTGGTCCACTTGTCCTTGGCCCAGCCGATCGAACCGTCGGCGCGCACCTTGGCGTACGAGTCGTACACCCACATCGCATACGGGTCGCGCAGCAGGTCCAGGTACTCATCGCCCGGCTGCGGTTGCAGTTCGCGCTTGAGCATGTCGGTGTAGTTGCCGGAGAACTGCAGCGAACCGAAGCGGCCGATGTCCTGTACGTACTTGAAGCTGGCCGTCAGCGCCTGCAGGTTCTGGCTGGCCACGTTCATCTTCGGCGTATAGATCTCATCGAGTACGCCGGAGGCGTCGCGGGTGATCCAGTCGCTGACGTTCTGGCAGCTGGCCGAGGTGTTGTTGGTCTGGCCGTTGCGGCAGTAATACTCGGCCAGCAGCAACTGGTCGGAACTGAGGGTGTTGACCTCGTTCTTGATCTTCCAGTTGTAGTAGTCCACCGACACCGACAGGTTGTTGATGGGCGCCCACACGATGCCGGCGTTCCAGACATCGGCGGTGATCGGCTCCAGGTCCGGGTTGCCGGATTGGGTGCCGAACACCGACACGCTGTCATACGGGCAGCCGGTGGTGTTGGCCGGGTCGTAGCCCAGCTGGCCGCAACGGTAGTAGTCGGTGGAGCCGTTGGCGTAGTAGCCGCTGACACCCTGGAAGGCATCGGACAGGGTGGGCGCGCGGAACGCGGTGCCGTACTTGCCACGGAACAGCAGGCTGTCGATCGGCCGGAATTCCAGGCCGACGCTGTAGGTCGCCTTGTCGATGGTGTTGCCACCGATCTTGAAGGCGTCGTAGCGGCCGGAGCCGGTCACCGTCAGTGATTCCAGCAACGGCATGCGCAGTTCGCTGGTCACCGCGTAGCTGCTGCGATGGCCGGCGCCGGAAACCGCAGTGGTACCCCACACGCTGCCATCCACCAGGCGGGTATCGGGCGTGTAATCCCAGCCTTCGCTGCCGCCTTCAACCACCACAGCGAAGCCGGCGTCGCCGCCGGGCAGCTTGAACAGCGAACCATTGGTGACCTGCGCACGCAGCAGGTTCTGCCAGGTGCGGCTCTGGCTGTAGGTGTAGCCGGTGAAGCTCTGGAAATCACCGCTCGGCAATGGCGAGTAGAACGCTTCCCAGTCCGGGCTGTAGATGTTGTACCCGGTGCTGGTGGTGCCCAGCACCGGCCCCAGCACGCGCTGCTCGAAGTAGTCGTTGATCGGATCGTTCCAGCGCACGAAGTTGCGCTCGGTCAACTTGTATTCGCCGCGGGTGAAGCTGGCACTGTAATCCCAGCTGCCGGCCGTGCCGCGGCCGCCGAGCGTGACCTGGTAAGCCTTGTTGCGATCGGTGTTCATGATGTCGCGATAGCCGCCGGCGCCGATGTCCTCCGGCGCGAACACGCGCTGCAGGTTCATGTACTGGCCGCTGTCCTGATCGTAGAAGCGGCCCCAGCCGGAGGAGGTGCCCCACCAGGTGTAGTTCGAGCCTGTGGCGTACTTCACTTCTTCCAGGCTGTAGAGCGCGTCGCCGAACAACTGGAAGTTGTCGTTCACATCGAAGGTCATCGAGCTGTAGATCTGCCCGCTTTCCTTGCCGTTCTTGATGGTCTTGTAGCCGGTGCCATAGACCGAACCGCAGGCCTGGCCGGTCGGCCGGGTGCCGAGCACGGTGGTGCCGTCGAACTGGCCCGCCACGTTGGCGCACAGGTTCGGGTCCATCATGGCGTAGCGGTTGCTGTTGGCCGGCAGCAGCACCAGGAAGTCGTTGGAGACGTACTGGGGGCTGTAGCCGTCGGGATTGTTGACCTTGGTCAGGTCACGCTGATAGCCCCAGATCGGGCTGGTCTTTTCGTACTGCACGTTGACCAGCGCATGGAATCGATCGTCGACACCATTGAAGCCGCGCGCCGCACTGACGCGTACGCTGTTGCCGCCGCCTTCGGAGTAGGCACCGCCACGGACGTTGAGCACACCGCCATCCATGCGCTCCTTGAGGATGATGTTGACCACGCCGGCGATCGCATCCGAACCGTACAGCGAAGACTGGCCGCCGGGCAGGATCTCGATGCGCTCGACGATGTCAATCGGAATGCCGCTGATGTTGTTGAAACTGTCGCTGCCGTTGTACAGCGCCGGATACGAGAGCATCGGGCGGCCGTTGATCAGGTACTTGGTGTAGCCGGGGCTGAGCCCGAACATGCCGGCGGCCTCGGCACCCTGGGTGAACGAAGCGGAGGTCTGCCCGCCCTGCAGGCCGCCGGTCGACAGCGAGGACTGCTGCAGGACGTCGGCGACGCTGGTGAAGCCGCGGGTCTGGATGTCCTCAGCGGTGACGGTCAGGACCGGCGTGTGGTTCTCGATCTGCGTCTGCGGGATCAGTGAGCCGGTGACGGTGACGCGGTCAAGCTGGGTCGGGCCGGTGTCCTGCGCGTGGGCTGCGCCGGAGGCGAGCAGGGTGCCGATCAGGGCAAGGGTCAGGGGGTGACGCGAAGGCGTGGAGCGATGGCGAGACATGATGGATCCCCGTAATGAGCGATGTCGTCTGGCTGATGTCCTCCCTGACATCTTCATGATGTGTTCAGTTGCAATCCATTCAGCCGGACCGTAACACGACGTTCACGTTGTCAAAACGGTCCCGTCACACGGATGTGCTGCTCATCGGAAGAAAAGTCCTTTGAAATCAGTGCGTAAACGCGATTGTCTGGGAATGTTTCAAAATGTTGCGTTGCGGGACAGAATTGATCGAAGCCGATGTTTCGTATGTAGATCAAGGGCTTGCTGCCTTCGCGGATGCTTTTCTCATTATTTAATTTATGAGACTGGTTTTGATCTTCCGTCTCAATTGACGGGCATGAAAAAGGCCCCGCCGAAGCGGGGCCTTTCCGGGCAGTGCGGGCGCGGCGCTTACTTCCCGCCGAACTCGTACTTGGCCTGCACGTACACGGCACGGCCGTAAGGGTTGTAGATGCTGCTGTTGTACGGTGCGCCGATGTTGCCGGCGTAGCTGTGGGCCTGGCCGTCAGGCATCTTGTTGAACACGTTGTTGACCATCATCGACAGCGTCAGGTTGTCCATCGCCTGGTAATTCACGCTCAGGTTGTAGGTGGTGTACGAGCCCCACTTGCCGGCCTCGTAACCAGACGGATGCACGTAGTCGTAGCCCTTGCCCAGGTACGCCATGCGGTTGGGCGTCTTGCCGATGTAGTTGAAGTATACGGTGGTGGTCCACTTGTCCTTCGCCCAGCCCACCGCACCGTCGGCACGCACCTTGGCGTACTGGTCGTAGTTCCACATCGCGTACGGGTCGCGCAGCAGGTCCAGGTACTCGTCGCCCGGCTGCGGCTGCAGTTCGCGCTTGATCATGTTGGTGTAGTTGCTGGAGAACTGCAGCGCACCGAAGCGGCCGATGTCCTGCACGTACTTGAAGCTGGCCGTGACCGCCTGCAGGTTCTGGCTGGCGATGTTCATCTTCGGCGTGTAGATCTGCTCCAGCTTGCCGGTGCCATCGCGGGTGATCCAGTCGCTCACGTTCTGGCAGCTGGCCGAGGTGTTGTTGGTCTGGCCGTTGCGGCAGTAGTACTCGGCCAGCAGCAACTGGTCGGAACTGAGGGTGTTGACCTCGTTCTTGATCTTCCAGTTGTAGTAGTCCACCGACAGCGAGAGGTTGTTGATGGGCGCCCACACGATGCCGGCGTTCCAGACGTCGGCGGTGATCGCTTCCAGCTCGGGGTTGCCGGACTGCTCACCGAACACTGATTCGTTGGCATACGGGCAGCCAACCGTGTCGCTCGGGTTGAAGCCGAGCTGGCCACAGCGGTAGTAGTCGACCGAGCCGTTGGCGTAGTACCCGCTGCGGCCCTGGAAGGCATCGGACAGGCTGGGCGCGCGGAAGGCGGTGCCGTACTTGCCGCGGAACAGCAGGCTTTCAATGGGACGGAATTCCACACCGATGCTGTAGGTCGATTTGTCGACGGTCTTGTCGGCGATCTTGAATGCGTCGTAGCGACCCGAGGCGGTCACGGTCAACGACTCCAGCAACGGCATGCGCAGTTCGCTGGTCAGCGCGTAGTTGCTGCGATGGCCGGCGCCGGCCACCGACGTGGTGCCCCAGACGCTGCCATCAAGCAGGCGCTGGTCGGGGGTATAGGACCAGCCTTCGCTGCCCGCTTCGGCCACCACTGCCAGGCCCGCATCGCCACCGGGCAGCTTGAACAGCGAACCATTGGTGATCTGCGCGCGTCCCAGGTTCTGCCAGGTGCGGCTCTTGTTGTAGGTGAAGCCGGTGAAGGTCTGGAAATCGCCGGCCGGCAGCGGCGAATAGAACGCGCCCCAGTTCGGGTTGTAGATGTTGTAGCCGTCGTCGGTGACGCCCAGCACCGGACCCAGCACGCGGTCTTCGAAGTAGCTGTCGATCTCATTGGCCCAGCGCGCGAAGCTGCGCTCGGTCAGCTTGTACTCGCCACGGCTGAAGCTGGCGCTGTAATCCCAGTTGCCGACGTTGCCGCGCCCGCCCAGAGTGATCTGGTAGGCCTTGTTGCGATCGGTGCTCATGGTGTCGCGGTAGCCGGCCGGGCTGATGTCCTCCGGCGCGAACGCGCGCTGCAGGTTCATGTATTCGCCACTGGCCTGGTCGACGAACGCACCGAAGCCGACATCGCTGCCCCAGAAGGCGTAGCCCGAACCCGAGTTGTACTGCACTTCTTCCAGGCTGTAGAGCGCGTCTGCGAACAGCTGGAAGTTGTCGTTGACGTCAAAGGACATCGACGAATAGATCTGGCTGCTTTCCTTGCCGTTCTTCAGCGTCTTGTAGCCGGCACTGAAGGGTGAACCGCAGGATTCGCCGGTGGCACGGGTGCCCAGCACGGTGGTGCCGCCGAACTGGCCGGCCACGTTGGCGCAGCGGCTCGGGTCCATCATCACGTAGGCGTTCTGCTGGTCCGGCAGGTAGACCAGGAAGTCGTTGGTCGGAACCTGCGGCGTATAGCCCCGGGTGTTGTTCTGCTTGGTCAGATCACGCTGGTAACCCCAGATCGGGCTGCTCTTCTCGTACTGCACGTTGACCAGTGCGTGGAAGCGGTCATCAAAGGCGTTGAAGCCATGCGCGCCGCTGACGCGGAAATCGTTGCCGCCACCCTCGGTGTAGGCGCCGCCGCGCACGTTCAGCACGCCGCCGTCCATGCGGTCCTTGAGGATGATGTTGACCACGCCGGCGATTGCATCCGAGCCGTACAGCGACGACTGGCCGCCGGGCAGGATCTCGATGCGCTCGACGATGTCGATCGGGATGCCGCTGAGGTTGTTGAAGGTATCGCTGCCGTTGTAGAGGGCAGGGTAGGACAGCATCGGCCGTCCGTTGATCAGGTACTTGGTGTAGCTCGGGCTGAGACCGAACATGCCCGAGGCTTCGGCGCCCTGGGTGAACGAAGCGGAGGTCTGGCCGCCCTGCAGGCCGCCGGTGGTCAGCGAGTTCTGCTGCAGCACCTCGGCAACGCTGGTGAAGCCACGGGTCTGGATGTCCTCAGCGGTGACGGTCAGGACCGGCGTGTGGTTCTCGATCTGCGTCTGCGGGATCAGTGAGCCGGTGACGGTCACGCGTCCAAGATCGGTGGGAGTGTTGTCCTGGGCGAGCGCGATCGCGCTGCTGCTGGCCAGGATCAGGCCGCTGAGGACGGCGCGGGTGAGCGGGTGACGCGGGAAGCCATTGCGAGACATGCGGTACTCCGTGTGGTCGTGAGAAACGCGTTTTCCCTTTCCTGGGAACTCATGGATGGTTCAGCAGCCGGTGGACGCAGAAAGGCGGCGTTTTTCGAACGTAACACACGCTTAACTTGTTTTTCGCGGGCTTGTCGCGCTCTCGCAATGGCTCGTTGGGAGTTAATAAAAATTTCTTTAAAAACAATTGATTGCAATATTGGTACGAATTTGCCGAGTTTGGCTTAATGAATATCCAGTAAATGCTCGGATATTTAACAATCGAGATGTTCCCGCGGCGATCGCCGCACATGCCTCGCCAAAAAAAAGGCCCCGCCGAAGCGGGGCCTGGTCCGGAATCAAACCCGGAAATCGACGGGATTACTTGCCGAAGTCGTACTTGGCCTGCACGTACACGGTGCGGCCGTAGACGTTGTACAGGTAGTTGTTGAACGGCGTGCCGGAGGTGCCCTGGTAGCTGTGAGCCTGCTGCTCGGGCATCTTGTTGAACACGTTGTTGACCATCAGCGACAGGGTCAGGTCATCCTGCACGCGGTAGTTCACGCTCAGGTTGTAAGTGGTGTACGAAGCCCACTTGCCTGCCTTGTAACCCGACGCACCATGGGTGTACTCGTAGCCGTTCAGGCCCGCCAGGTAGTTCGGGGTGTGGCCGATGTAGTTCGCGTACAGCGTGGTGGTCCACTTGTCCAGCGACCAGGCCACCGACGCGTCGGAACGGACCTTGGCGTAGCTGTCGTAGTTCCACATCGACTTCGGGTTGCCCAGCAGGTCCTGGAAGTCCTCGCCCGGCTGCGCCTGCACTTCACGCTTCAGCATGTTGGTGTAGTTGCCCGAGAACTGCAGCGAACCGAAGCGGCCGATGTCCTGCAGGTACTTGAAGCCGACGGTCACGGCCTGCAGGTTCTGGCGGGCCACGTTCATCTTCGGGGTGTACAGCGAGCTCAGGTTGCCGGCCGAATCGCGCACGACCCAGTCAGCCACGTTCTGGCAGGTGGCCGAGGAGCCGTTCGGCAGGCCGTTGCGGCAGTAGTACTCGGCCAGCAGCAGCTGGTCGGTGCTGGCCGTGTCGACTTCGTTCTCGATCTTCCAGTTGTAGTAGTCGGCCGAGATCGACAGGTTCGCCATCGGCGCCCAGACGATGCCCGCGTTCCAGACGTCGGCGGTGATCGGCTCCAGGTCCGGGTTGCCGGCACGCTCGGAGTAGACCGAGACGCTGTCTGCGTAGCGGCAGGCGTCGGTGTTGCCCGGCACGTAGCCCAGCTCACCGCAACGGTAGTAGTCGGTGGAGTTGGCAGCGTAATAGCCGCTGCGGCCCTGGAACGCGTCGGGCAGGGTCGGCGCGCGGAAGGCGGTGCCGTACTTGCCGCGGAACAGCAGGCTTTCGATCGGACGGAACTCGACACCCACGCTGTAGGTGGCCTTGTCGACGGTGTTGTCGGCGATCTTGAAGGCGTCATAGCGACCGGAAGCGGTCACCGTCAGCGACTCCAGCAGCGGCATGCGCAGCTCGCTGGTCACCGCGTAGTTGCTGCGATGGCCGTTGCCGGCAACAGCCGACGAGCCCCACACGTCGCCGTCCAGCAGGCGCTGGTCGGGGCTGTAGTCCCAACCTTCGCTGCCGCCTTCGACGACCACGGCCAGGCCGGCATCACCGCCCGGCAGCGAGAACAGCGAGCCGTTGGTGACCTGCGCGCGTGCCAGGTTCTGCCAGGTGCGGCTGTGGTTGGTGGTGTAACCGGTGAAGCCAGCGAAATCTTCCGGCGAGATCGGCGAGTAGAACGCGCCCCAGTTGGTGTTGTAGATGCCGAAGCCATCCTGGGTGCCCAGCTGTGGGCCCAGCACCTTGTCGGCGAAGTAGCTGTTGATGGCATTGCCGAAGCGCTGGAACTTGCTCTCATCCAGGCGGTATTCGCCACGGGTGAAGCTCAGGCTGTAGTCCCAGTTGCCGACCGCACCCTTGCCGCCCAGGGTGACCTGGTAGGCACGGCTCTTGTCGTTGTTCAGGATGCCCTTGTAGCCTTCGCCGCCGATGTCTTCCGGAGCGAACGCGCGCTGCAGGTTGACCAGCTTGCCGGAGGCCTGGTCATAGAAGCCACCCATGGTGCTCTTGGTGCCCCACCAGAGGTAGTTCGAGCCCGAGGTGTATTCGGTCTTTTCCTTGCTGTACAGCACGTCGGCGAACAGCTGGAAGTTGTCGTTCACGTCGAAGGTCATCGACGAGTAGAACTGGCCGCTGTCCTTGCCGTTCTTCAGGGTCTTGTAGCCGGCGCCGAAGACCGAGCCGCAGGACTGGCCCGTCGGGCGGTTCGCCAGCACGGTGGTGCCGTCGAACTGGCCGGCAACGTTGGCGCAGTTGCTCGGGTCCATCATGTACAGCGCATTGGTCTTGGCGTCGATGACGGCGAAGTCGTTCGACGGCAGCTGCGCGGTGTAGCCGTTCGCGTTGTTCTGCTTGGTCAGGTCACGCTGGTAGCCCCAGATCGGGTTGCTGCTTTCGATCTGTACGTTGACCAGTGCATTGAAGCGGTCGTCCAGTGCCGAGAAGCCGTGTGCACCGCTGACGCGGAAGCTGCTGCCGCCGCCTTCAGTGGAAGTGCCGCCACGCACGGACAGGCTGCCGCCTTCCATGTGGTCCTTCAGGATGATGTTGACCACGCCGGCGATCGCATCCGAACCGTACAGGGAGGACTGGCCACCCGGCAGGACTTCGATGCGCTCGACGATGTCGATCGGAATGCCGCTGATGTTGTTGAACGCGTCGCCGCCGTTGTACAGCGCCGGGTAGGACATCATCGGGCGGCCGTTGATCAGGTACTTGGTGTAACCCGGATTCAGGCCGAACATGCCAGCGGCTTCAGCGCCCTGGGTGAACGAAGCGGAGGTCTGGCCGCCCTGGATGCCGCCGGTGGTCAGCGAGGACTGCTGCAGCACCTCGGCGACGCTGTTGAAGCCGCGCGACTGGATGGCTTCAGCGCTGATGGTCATGACCGGGGTCTGGGTCTCGACCTGGGTCTGCGGGATCAGCGAGCCGGTGACGGTGATCTTGTCCAGATTGGTGGCCTTGTCCTGGGCCATTGCCGGCGAGGCGGCAACCAGGGCGGAGATCAAGGCGACAGCGAGGGTGTTGCGACGTGCAGAATTGCGAAGGTCTTTCATGTAGTTCCGTTCAGAGAGCAAATACGAGTACGGCACTGCGCATGCGCCATCGTGCGTGCCGTAGATCCAGCAACGCAGCCCAAAACCAGTGCTTAGCGAACGTAACATGAACTTAACAATCTGTGCACGAATCTGTAGCAATCCTGAATTTCAGTCAGCGTACGTCCAGCTAGTATGATGTTGGGTTCTTCTTGTCGATTCACCCGGAGCCCGCAGTGAACAGTTCTTCCCGTCGTCCGCATGCCAGCCAGGTGCAGAAGGGACTGGCGCCGCATGCGCGCATCCGCAACGTGATCGCGGTGGGCTCGGGAAAGGGTGGCGTGGGCAAGTCGACCACGGCGGTCAACCTGGCCGTCGCACTGCAGCAGCTGGGGGCGCGCGTAGGCGTGCTTGATGCCGATATCTACGGCCCCAGCGTGCCGGCGATGCTCGGCCTGTCCGGTCGCCCGGAAAGCCCGGACAACAAGAGCATCGAGCCGATGCGGGCCTTCGGCGTGGACACCATGTCGATCGGTTATCTGGTCGAGGACGAAACGCCGCTGATCATGCGCGCACCGCGCGCGACGGCGGCGTTGACCCAGCTGTTCGAAGACACGCTGTGGGACGACCTGGACTATCTGCTGATCGATCTGCCGCCGGGCACCGGCGACATCCAGCTGACCCTGGTGCAGAAGATCCCGCTGGCCGGCGCGGTGATCGTCACCACGCCGCAGGACATCGCTACGCTGGATGCGAAGAAGGCGCTGAAGATGTTCGAGAAGGTCGAGGTGCCGGTGCTGGGCGTGGTCGAAAACATGGCCGTGCATACCTGCAGCAACTGCGGGCATGTGGAGCACCTGTTCGGCGAAGGTGGTGGCGAGCGCATGGCGGCGCAGTACGGCGTGCCGCTGCTGGGGTCGCTGCCGCTGCAGATCGGCATCCGCGAGCAGGGCGATGCCGGTACCCCGATCACCGCCGCGCAGCCGGAATCGGCGGCGGCCCAGGCCTACCACCGTGCCGCCCAGCGTCTGGTCGAGGAAGTGGGCAAGCGCCCGCGCGCTTCGATCCCGATCCTGTCCTCGCTGCTGTAAGGGCCCGCTGGGGGCTGCGGCGGCGACGCCCGGCCCCCTGCTAGAATCCTCGTGCCCCCTCGCACCCAGGACAGAGCATGAGCATCAAGAGTGACCGTTGGATCCGCCGGATGTCCGAACAGCACGGCATGATCGAGCCGTATGAGGCCGGGCAGGTCAAGCAGGCCAACGGCGAGCGCATCGTCAGCTACGGCACTTCCAGCTACGGCTACGACGTGCGCTGCTCGCGCGAGTTCAAGGTGTTCACCAACATCAACTCGACGATCGTGGACCCCAAGCATTTCGATCCGGGCAGCTTCGTCGATATCGTCGGTGACGAGTGCATCATTCCGCCGAACAGCTTCGCGCTGGCACGCACGGTCGAGTATTTCCGCATTCCGCGCGACACCCTGGTGGTGTGCCTGGGCAAGAGCACCTACGCGCGCTGCGGCATCATCGTCAACGTGACCCCGCTGGAGCCGGAGTGGGAAGGCCACGTGACCCTGGAATTCAGCAACACCACGCCGCTGCCGGCGCGCATCTACGCCAACGAAGGCGTGGCGCAGATGCTGTTCTTCCAGTCCGATGAAGTGTGCGAGACCTCGTACAAGGACCGCGGCGGCAAGTACCAGGGCCAGACCGGCGTGACCCTGCCGCGCACCTGACAGCTTGCGTCAGCGCGTATCGGTAGCGCCGGGCCATGCCCGGCGTTTCCGTTTGTGGGTCCGCGCGCTGCGTTCGCCGGGCATGGCCCGGCGCTACCTTATTTGCCGCGACCGAACAGGATCGCGATGCCTACGGCCACCAGGCCGAGCGGCCACCAGGTCAACAGCAGGCGCGACAGGTTCAGGTTGGTCCAGCCCAGGTTGCTGGCCAGCATGAACAGGCCGATCAGGATCAGCAGGATGGCGGCGACGATATTGAATCGCATCGGGTCGGCACTGGCTCAGGAATGGGCTGGATATCCTAGCCGTTCCTTCCAGTAGGCGACATGCTGGTCCAGCGCGGCCGGCTCATAGCGGTGCGCCGGGCCACTGCCCCAGACCGGTCCCGGCCACGCCGGATCGCCGTCGTGGCGGCCGATCACGTGGAAATGCAGCTGGCGCACGATGTTGCCCAGCGCGCCGATGTTGATCTTCTCCACCCCGTCCGAACCGTGCAGGGCCTTGCAGGCGCGGTTGAGCTCGGTGCGCAGCTTGTCCTGCTGCTCGCCGTCCAGCTCGATCCACTCGGTCACCCCGGCCAGACGCGGCACCAGGACCAGCCAGGGGAATCGTTCGTCGTTCATCAGTCGCACTTGCGACAACGGGCCTTCGGCCACCAGTACGCTATCGGTGGCCAGGCGTGAATCGAGTTCGAAATCGCTCATCCAAGATGCTCCGAGAAGAAGTCCAGGGTGCGTTGCAGCGCCAGGGCGGCGCTGTCTGGATCATACGCATGTCCGACCTCGCGGTTGAAGGCATGGTCGGCCGGATAGACGTAGGTCGCCATCTGCGGCAGCTTCTCACGGTGTGCCTGGATCGCCTCCGGCGGGATGCTCTTGTCCTGCGCGCCGAAGTGGAACATCACCGGGGCCTTCGGCGTCTCGTCCAGGAACTGCACGTTGCGCGCGCCGTAGTAGCTCACCGAGGGCAGGCCCAGGCGCAGCGCGGACAGCAGGGCGACGCTGCCACCCCAGCAGTACCCAACCGTGCCGACCTTGCCGTGCGGGGCCAGCCGGGTTGCCGCGGCGCGGACCACTTCCAGTGCCTTTTCCATGCCCAGCGCGGTGACCCGTGCCAGCCCATCCTTCACGCCCTCGGGGCTGTAGGGCAGGGCATCCGGGTCGGCCTCGGGGCCGTCGACCAGGTCGAAGAACGACGGCGCCAACACGGCGTAGCCCTGGGCCGCGAACCGTTCGGCGACGCCGCGGATATGCGGGTTGGCGCCGAAGATCTCCTGCACCACCACCAGCGCGCCGCGGGGTTTGCCCTCGGGCAGTGCCTGCCAGGCGCGGACCGGGCCGTAATGCGTATCCAGGATGATCCATTCGGACATCGGGGTGTACCTCGTTGCAGGGAACAGAACGGTATTGTCGACGTTGTGAGGGTTAGCGCGATGTCAGCGGCTGTGCTGCATCGGGCGGCTATGGTGGGGCTGGCTGTGGTTTCCCAAGGCGGTGCAGGTACCGGTTTCCGTATTGACCGGTGCACACCCGAAGCCTAAGCTTTCAGCCACGATGACATACAAGCCTCCGGCGCGAGCCGGGGGCTTTTTTGTTGTCTGCGCGTTGCCCGAGGGCGACGTGGAAACAGGCGGCTGTGCCGGGCCAACCGCGACGAAGACATCCAGGCCGACCCGAGCCTGACAACCCCGAAACCCAGCCGCCGCAAGGCGGCTTTTTCATTTCCAGGAGATTCAACACCATGTCCATCAATCAAGCCATTTCCGCCCAGGACTCCGCGCTGTACGTGAAGACCGGCACCGCCCCGACCGCGCCGAACAATCCGGCAGGCTATACCGAAATCGACGGCCTGACCGCCTTCCCGTTTGGCCGCGGCCAAGCCAACACCCTCGACGCCACCAACCTGCGTTCGAAGCAGATGGAGAACATCGCGGGTCTGTCCGGCGGCCAGGCCGTACAGGTGTCCGGCCATCGCTGGCCGGTGGGCAGCTCGGCGGGCCAGGAAATCCTGCGTGACGCCGATCCGGATGCCGACCTGCATTTCCTGATGGTGCTGCCCACCGGCGATGCCGCCACCTTCGTGGCCAAGGTCGCAGCCTTCAACGTCGCCCCAGGTACCAACCAGGTGCTGACCTTCACCGCCGATCTGTTGCCGCGTGAGTTCGCCATCGTCACCGCTGCTGCCGGCGGCACCCCGTGATGCTGCTGGGCAAGCAGCAGATCCTGGACGCACAGGATCGCCGCCACGAAGACATCGCCGTGCCCGAATGGGGCGGCAATGTGCGTGTGGCGATGATGTCGGCCAGCGACCGTGACCGCTGGGAGCAGGAGACCTACGGCGGTGATACGCCCAAGGTGGATGACTTCCGTGCGCGCTTCGTCGGCCTGTGCCTGGTCGATGAAATGGGGGGGCGCCTGTTCTCCGACCATGAGGTGGCCCAGCTGGGCGCGAAATCGGCGGCGGCGCTGGATCGCGTGTTCCGTGTCGCGCAGACGCTCAATGCGCTCGGCGATGCGGCCGTGGGAGAGCTGGAAAAAAACTGATCCGCCGGCCTGAGCGCCGGCTTCAGTTCCGGATCGCGTGGAGGCTGGGCCTCCCGCATCCGGACCACCTGTTGGCGGGAGTGACGTCCCGCCAGCTCTCGGAGATGTACGCGTTCGCACGGCTGGAACCGATGGATCAGCCACTGCAGGGGATGCTTGCGCAGCTGACCAGTGTGCTGGCCCAGGTGCATGGCAACGCGACCACGGCCGAGGACTTCCTGCTGGTGCGGCCGCGCGCCTCGCCGGAGAAGGCTGCCAAGGAACGCTCGCAGCAGCTGCTGGAGATGTTCGGCAGCGCATCGCGCCGCAACGCTGCGCCGTGATCCCAGGCGGGGCAGGGCATTGCTTCTCCGAGGTGTGGCATGCAATCGAACCTGGGGCCCTGCGGGGCCCCTCATCATTCTTGGAGGAACGCATATGGCGTCCACTAACCAGAATCTAGACGTAGTACTGCGGGTCAATACGACGGGCTTCCGTAACGCAATGGCGGAGGCCAGTCGCCTGGCAACGCAGAATCTCAAGACAATGCGGGCGGAGGCCGAGCGGACGGCAGCCGCGCTGGCGCGCGTGCATGCCGCACCTGAAGGCGCGGCGGCAAAGGCAGGGGCAAGCGCAAAAGGCGGGGAAGATGTACTCCGCAGCGGCGTGAAGGAGCTTGGCAACGGCCTGCTGACTGCTGCAGGCGGCCCATGGGGCATCGCCATCGCGTCGGTGCAGAAGCTCGGCGAAGCGTACATGGACATGGTCAAGGCATCCGAACGTGCCCGCGCCGAGTTCAATGAACAGATGCAATCGCTGAAGCTGATGTCGTTCACGATGGATGAAGTCGGCAAGGGTCTGCGGGATCGCAGCATGCCGATGGATGTCGCCGTCGCTTCGCTGCATGAGCAGGCAAAGGCCATGCGCGAGCTCGAAGCGCGCAAGCGCGCGCTGGAGGGGGCCGTCACCCATTGGGAAGGGCGCGTGGCCTATGGCCAGCAGTCGGGGCGGGAGGGCGCCGGCATGAGCGCGGGGGCCGACTACGCAGGGCTGAAGGCCGCGCAGGACGCCTTGAAGGAGTTTGAAGGCAAGACCGATCCGGTGCGGCGCCAGTTCCAGGAGCTGCAGGAACAGATCCGTGGCTCAATGGATCCAGAGCTGTTCAAGAGGGTCCAGGACGCCATCAACAATCTCGACATCCAGACGTTGGTCCAGCTCAAGGCAGAGGTAGGCTTGACGCGCTGGGAGGCACTGCAGGCCGGTTCGGCGATCTCGGGCATGCTCGGTGGCATGCGCGGAGAAGCGTGGCGAGACGAGGTCGAGTGGATCCGTCTAACCCGTGGCGAGTACGCGGCATGGTTGGCTGAACGCGGTGCGGAAATAAATGCCAACGGCGGGCCGGACAAGATGGACCCGGCCCAGCGCGCCGAGTTCAACAGGGACGCCGCACGCAAGAAGGCCGACATCGAACGCAAGGCCCAGTTCCGCGAACAGCAGCAGGCAGCCCAGCAGTCGGTCAGAGGCGTGAATGAACAGGCCGATGCGTACGCAGCACTGATGGATCGCATCGAGAAGCAGATGGCCCAGGACCGAGTGCGCCAGAAGCTGAAAGAGGGGATGACAGAGACGGAAAAGCTGCAAGTCACCCTCCTTGACGAGATGGAGCATGCCGAGAAGAAACTCGGCGAGCAGAAGCAACTGCGGGTGAAGGCCTCGCTGGTTGCAGCGGTGGCCCTGGCCAAGGAGGCGGCAGCTGCTGAAGCGTCGAAGAAGGCCCAGCAGGACCTGCTGAAGCTGCAGCGGGAGCTCCAGCAGGCGGCGCAGGCACAGCAGCGCGGCAACGACCAGGAACTGTTCGGCATCGGCCATGGCGCAGCGAGCGTGGATCGCATGCAACGCCGTTCCGCGCTGGATGAGGACCGCGACAACCGAAAGCGTGCGTTGGACGACGAGTCGCGCAGTGAAGACGGCAAGGTCATCGAATCGGAGCGCTACAGGACCCTGCTGGCCGAGCTCGATGCGTTCCATGAGCAGTCCCTGCAACGCGAGGCCGCGTTCCAGGAGAGCAAGAAGGCATACCAGTCCGATTGGAAGAACGGCGCGATGCGGGCCTTCGAGGACTACGCCGACGCTGCCGCCAACGCTGCCGAGCTGAGCCACGGCGTGTTCAGCAATGCCCTGGGGGGGCTGGAAGAAGGCCTGGTCAAGTTTGCCCAGACCGGCAAGCTGTCCTTCTCCGACCTGGCCGACTCGATCATCGCCGATCTGGCGCGCTTGGCAGCCAAACAGATGGTCAGTGGACTGATCAGGTCGGTCGGGCAGTTGTTCGGGCCGAAGATCACCGGCTTTTCCATCGGCGGTTACACCGGCCCTGGCGGCAAGTACGAACCGGCCGGCATCGTCCACAAGGGTGAAGGTGTACTCAGCCAGGAGGACATGGCGGCACTCGGCGGCCCATCGGCATTCTTTGCTCTGCGCACGTCGCTGCGAACCGGCAACGGCCTGGGCGGCGGCGAAAGCGGAGGCTATGCGCAGGTGCCGATCACCCCGGCGGGCGAGGGCGGCATGAATGTGGAAATCAACAACTACGGCGAAGGCCGGGTCAACACCCGGGAAGAACGCCAGCGCATGCCGGATGGCAGCGAAGTGAGGCGACTGGTGATCGACATCGTGGGCGACAGCCTCAACGGTGGCGAGCTGGGCGCCATTGGACGGGCCCGATATGGATGGACGGAGGCAGTGGGATGAGCAGTTGGCCAGAGTATGCAGAGATTCGTTTCGCCGACTATGGCGAGGAGATCGTCGCGTCCGAAGAGCGGACCGACATGGAGCGCGGGCCGAGCAAGATGCGCGCGCTCAACAGCCGGGTGATGAAGAATGTGTACGCCTCGGTGCAGTTCCGCAGTGCGGCCGACGCCGAGGCGTTCGAGGAGTGGTACCTGCGCGATATCGGTCGTGTCGGCTGGTTCACGATGGAGCACCCACGGACCGGGCAGCCGATCAGCGCCCGCTTTCCGCAGGGGATCGGTCGCCTGGTGCCGCTCAACACCCAGTTCCGTTTCTCCAAGCGTGATCTGGTGCTGGAGTACATGCGATGAGCTCGTTCCATGAACGTCGCCAGCGCCTGGCTGATACCCAGGGGCCGCTGATGCTGCTGGAAGTGTCGGCGCCATCGATGCCGGAAGTACTGCGGATCGTCAACGACAACGTGAACTGGACCAGCAATGGCAGCGAGTTCATCGCAGCGCCATTCGGCTTTCAGCTTCCCGACGACGTCAGCGGGCAGGCTCCGCGTGCGCAGCTGGTGATCGACAATATCGGCCGCGCACTCACCGAAGACCTGGAAGCACTGGCCCCGGGCGAGATGGTGACCGCCCGGTTGATGCTGACCGACCGTGCCAACCCGGATGCCATCGAGGCCGAGTACGACCTGCCGATGACCCAGGTATCGGTCAACACGCGCACGGTCAGCGCCCAGTGCGGCGTCGATTTCCTGATGCGCCAGCAGGCCGTGCTGCTGCACGCCAATCCGTTCACGTTGCCGGGGATCTTCTGATGCGCCTGGTCGACGTCGAGCGATGGGTGGGCATTCCCTATGACGAAGCCGCGTGCGACTGCGCCGACCTGGTGGTGCAGGTGCAGCGGGCGCTGTTCGCCCGTGAAGTGGCGCTGCCCGGACGGCGCCCGCGCGGGCGGCGCGGCTCGGCCGAACTGGGCGCGCTGTCGCGCGCGCAGGCGGTAGCCCGCGAGGGCCCACCGCAGGACGGCGACCTGGTACTGATGATCGAACGCGGACAACACAACCCCGGCCATGCCGGGGTTTTCTTTTTCCTGGCCCACGAGGGCTGGGTTCTGCACAGCAATGAAACGAACGGCTGCAGCGTGCTGCACCGCGTTCGTGACCTGCCCGGATATGGGCTGAGGATCGAGGGATACTACGCATGGAACTGACCCCACAACCGGCGACCGACGGTCGCCTCATCATCACCCCGCATCCGGTGCTGCTGGATGGCCAGCGCAACGTGCCGGTCGACCTGCGCCCGGGCGAAAGCCTGTACGCCTTCCTCATGCGCCATATCGATGGCCTCGATGGGCAGGCCTGGCAGGTCTGCGTGGATGGTATCGATGTCCCGCGTGAGCAGTGGATGCAGGTCCGCCTGCGGCATGGGCAGCTGATCGAAGTCCGCAGCGTGGTCGGCAAAGCGGTGATCCCGTTGGTGGCGATGATCGCGCTGACCTACTTCACCTTCGGCATCGGCACGCTGGCGGCAGGCTCCGCCTGGGGTGCGGGCGCGATCGCGAGCACTTATGGCACTTTGGCCGCTTCGGCGGTCTACGTGGCCGGCAGTGTGCTGATCAACAAGGTTCTCACTCCGAAGCCTCCCCGGCCCGGTGGTGGTGGTGTTGCCGATACCGCCTATTCGCTGGCTGCGCCTCGCAACCGCGTGCGCGCCTATGAGCCGCTGGGCCTGCTGTTCGGCTCCACGCGCGTGGCGCCCGATCTGATCAGCCGTCCCTATACGTGGTTCGAGGGCGACGAACAGTTCGTCGGCATGACCCTGAGCCCAGGCATCAATGTCGGCCGTGTCGAGGCCCTGCAGAACGGTGAGTCACCGCTGTCCAGCTATGAGGGGGTGCGCACCTGGTTCCGAGGCTTCCCGCAGATGCCGGACGAAGCGATTCCGCTCTACAGCAACGCGGATGTGATCGAAGGCGCTCTATTGCTGGATACCGGCAGCGACGCCAAGCATGTGGCCAGCCCGTGGGTGGAGCGCACCAGTTCGGCCGAGACGCTGCGCCTGCAGGTGAACGTGGAATTCCGTCTGTGGGACACGACCTCCAAGGGCAAGGACAAGGACAACCGCGAGCAGCTCCAGATCCAGTACCGCCCGGTAGGCACCACCAACTGGCAGTTGTTCGGCAACTACAACCTTGTGGGGCGCACGCAGAAAGCCCGTCGGGTGAGCTACGGTCGCGATGTGGAGCTTGGCCAGTACGACGTGCGTGTGCGCGTGGCTGGACAGAACACCGATGGCAGCGGTGCGCAGGCGAACTTCACCTGGACCACGCTGGTCAGCGTTCAGCGTGACGATGCCAGCCATGCCGGCATTCCCGCGATCGGCCTGCAGATGAAGGCCTCCGGCCAGCTCAACGGCACCCCGGATGAAATCCGCTGCGTGGCCCATTCGCGGCCGATCCCGGTGTGGAAGGGCGATGCGGTTGGCTGGGTGACCGAGGAGACCAGCAACCCGGGCGCGCAGATTCTGGCCTACGTGCGTGGCATCAACGACGAAAATGGCAAGCGCATCGCAGGCCTGGGCATGGCGGATCGACGCATCGACATTGAAAGCCTGAAGGCCTTCATGTTGCATTGCGCAGACAATGCGCTTGGCTATGACTACTGGCTGACAGAAGTACGCAGCCACCAGGCGGTGCTGGATGCCATCGCCCTGGCCGGCTTCGGCCAGGTGACATGGGCAAAGGGCCGCCTGGGCGTGGCATGGGCCGCCGACGAGCAGCCGCTCTCCGGCGTCGTCAACATGGCGACGATCAAGAAGGGCCAGTTCCAGGTCGACTACACCCTGGCCAATGCCGCCGACGGCATCGAGTACAGCTATCTGGACCGCCGCACCTGGAAGGCGGCGACGCTACGCGTGCCGGCACCGGGTGTGGAAGTGATGCTCAACCCGGCCAAGATCACCGGCGAGGGCGTCAGCACCGAAGCCCACGCCGCGATGCTGGCGCGTTGGCATCTGGCGCAGAGCGTCTACCAGTACAAGTCGATCAGCTACAGCACCGACATCGAGCACCTGGCCTACTCGCGGTTGTCCGTGCTGGCGTTGCAGCACGACCTGACCCAGTGGGGCTTCGGTGGCCGCCTGATCGGCGCCACGGTCGATGCCGAAGGTGTGACCACGCTGCAGTTGGACGAGCCGGTGCCGCCGCCCGCGGTGGGCAGTGCGTTCATTGGCCTGCGCGTCCCGGGCGAGCGCGTCTACCGCGTACTGCGCGTGGTACCTGGCAGCGAGCCGAGCGACACCCTGGTGTTGGCGGACCCGTGGCCGGCCGACGCGTCGCTGCCTGGCAGCAGCGAGACCAATCCTGCGCACGACACCATCTGGATCTATGATTTCAAACAGACGCCGGGTACACGCGTGCGCGTGACCGGCATCCGTCCGGAGGGCGACCTCAAGGGTGCGTCAGTGGACGTGGTGCAGGAAGGGCCTGCGTTCTGGCACTACGTGCGCACCGGCCAGTACGTACCGCCGTCGAACGAATCGTCGCTGCAGACCCGCCCCATCGCCAGCAACCTGAAAGTGATCGAACGGCAGGTCAGTCAGGGCGGCAGCGTCCATACCGAACTGCAGGCCAGCTTCGACATCAGCGGGCCGGTGGGTGACACGCTGGTGTTGTCCGATCCAGACGGCAATGCCGCTTTGGAGGAAGTCGCACGTACCACGACGCGCTCGGCAAGCTGGTCGATCCCCGGCGCGGGTACCTATCCAGTCGTCGTGCGTCCGTACAGTCCGGAGGGACGCGCCGGCGTGGCGGTGTCTGCCCAATACACGACGTTGGGCGCTGACGCGCCGCCTGTCCTGGTCGACCTGTTCGACATCGAGGAGCTCAGTGGCGGCGTGCGTCGCTACGTATGGGGCTTCTTCAGCGATACGGTGCAGTCGGCCGACTTCGCTGGTGTGGAGATCCGCTACACCGCGGGCAGCATCGACAACCCGCTTTGGGAGCAGATGACCCCGCTCGGCGATGCAGGTGGCTTCTTCACTGCTGCGATCGAAGCGGTGCTGCCGGCGTCGGGCAGTTGGACCTTTGCCTGCCGCAGTCGCAACACCTCGGGTGTACTGTCGACGGCCGCCCGCTACCTGCGACGTTCGCTCGGCCGCAACATCGGGCAGACGCTGGAGGGGATCGGTGGCGTGGTGGAGGCGGTCAAGCAGGATCTGGGCAAGGAAATCACTGCCCGCATCGACAACGACCTGGCCAATGCCACCCAGGCGGCCGAAGCACTGCGCAGCGAATCGCTGCGCCTGCAGGAACAGATCACGGCTGGGGCCGAACGGCTTGCCGGGCAGGCCGAAAGGCTCGACCAGCAGGCGCTGGCGATCAAGGCAGGCACCGATGGCCTGGCGCGCGAAGTGCTGGACCGCGCTGCAGGTGATCTGAATGCCCGCACCGAGCTGACCACGGCGGTGACCCGCGAAACCAGCGAGCGCCGGTCGGATGTCGAGAATCTCACGCGGATGGTGAGCCAGCTGTCGGCAGGCAGTGGTGTGCAGTTCGACAGCAAGCGCATCTGGTACTTCGACAACAGCGTGGAAGGTTGGGGCGCGAACGGCGGCAGTCCAACGTTGGTGGATGGCTGGTTGCGTCCGGCCAACCATGCCAGCGATGCCTTCGTGGCCAGCCCGCGCGGCCAGGACGTCCAGGGCGCGGCGCACCGCTTCGTCAAGCTGCGTATCCGCAAAGTGGGTAGTCCTGCCTGGGACGGCCGGCTGCTGTGGAACGGCCCCGGCCAGTCGTGGGACAACGCTCGCATGGTGCAGTTCGCAGAGCCGGGCTATGACAGCAATGGCATCGCGACGCTGGATGTGGACAACATTCCGTGGAACGGTACCGTGGTCGACCAGATCCGCCTGGATCTGTCCAAGGCGCAGACCGATGCCCACTACTTCCTGCTGGACTGGGTGGCGATCGGCCGACCGACACCGGGCGCGTCGGTGGCCATGCTGCAGGACGAAGCCAGTGCACGCATCGCGGCCGATTCCAGCGAGGCCAGCCGTCGAGAGACGCTCGGCGTGCAACTGCGAGGCAGTTACGAAGGAAGCGATCTGGCGGGCGTCAGCCAGGGCCTGATCGCGGCGGAGAAGTCCGCGCGGCTCAGCGGCGACCAGGTCAACGCACAATCGATCCAGGCACTGCAGGCACGCATGCCCGCAGGTACCGGCGCGCTGGCGACCAATGCCAGCGTCAGCAGCCTGCAGCAGGCAATGGTCACCGCCGATACCGCGCTGGGGAGGCGTGTGGACAGCCTGGACGCTACGATGGGCGACAAGGTTGGCTCCAGTGCCTTCAATGCGCTGAAGACGGAAGTGGGGCAACTCGATGGCAAGGTCACCACCAGCAGCCAGGACCTGGTCCAGCTGAAGAGCCGCATGGAAGCGGTGATGGGCGCAGGCAGCAACCTGGCGCTCAATGGTGACTTCAACCTGGCCTCCGAAGGTTGGACATTCTTCAATACGACGGCTGCGTCGGTGGTGCGCGAGGGGCGTGGCAACACCCTGTGCTGGAAAGCCGCGCCCTATGCAGGGGGCAGCAACACGGTGGTCAGCGCGGCGGTCAACGAAGGGCGTGTCATCGCTCTGACCGCTGGCCGCCGCTATCGCGTTTCCTGCTGGACGCGAACCAGCGAGGACTTCGACGGCACGGCCGACAATACCAAGCTGCGTATTGGCGACCAGAACGGCAACCTGATGGCGGCTGCGACAGCGTCGTTCCCCAGGTCCGTGGATTGGGTGAAGACCGAGACCTTCGTGAACCTGCCGTCCTCCGGCACGGTGCAGGGCATCAAGGTCACGATCAATCGCAACGGCACGGCCGGCACGCTGTGGCTGGATGACCTGTGGGTGGAGGAAGTGACTGACGCCGATGCGAATGCCTCGGCGATCACGGGTCTGTCGACCAAGGTGGAGCAGATCGATGGCAGGCTGACGACCGCTGCCGAGGATGTGACACGCCTGGCGTCCGGTATCGGCAACATGGTGGCTTACAACATCATTGCCAATGCGCACATCAACGCCTGGCCCACCGGCGGTCCGCGGGCATCGGGTGTGTATCGCGCCAACGGCAGCATCGTGGCCGGCATGGGCGCCAACCGCGGCCTGCGGGTAGGGGTGATCAATGCGGACAACAGCATCAGCAGTACCGCCGTATTCGACACGTACGGCAATCTGCAAGCTGAATCGGCCCGTTTCAACTCCTGGTACGACGAAACCCTGAAGGACAACCAGTACTTCATCGCCTATACGTCGGACGCGGTGGGGGCGATCAGCAGCGGCACCAACGCCGACACCATCGGCCTGCGCACCCGCCTGCTTGATGCCGGTCTTTCGCAGGAGAACCTTGCGGCGCTTTCCGGCGGACGGATGCTGGTGATGGTCGGGCGCAGGAAGAGTGGCGCCGGTGGCGGCAGGCAGATCCTGTCTCCGCCCCCGCTGGATGCCAGCCGCGTTGGCCTATGGGTGGAAATGACCATCACCCTGCTCAATGGTGTACCGACCGGATCGCAGGACTCGTCGGCGCTGGATCGTGCGTCGCGGGCCAATGCCGAAGCGCTGACCGGGCTGCGCACCGACGTGGGCAAGCTCGGTACCGACCTGGCATCTGCGGCAGACAGCATCACCAGCCTGGGTGCACGGATCGATACCTCCGTGGTGAGCAATGACAACCTGCTGCGCAACAGCACCTTCGCCGGCAGTGCCGCGTGGTGGACGTTGACCCGCACGCTGCCGGCAAACACCGTGGAATGGGTGAAGGCCTCTGGCCAAGGCGGCGATGCGTTGTTGATGACGCACGGCCCGCAGGCCGGCCAGAACCCGGTAATCACAGCCAATGACTCCCGGTGGCTGCCGGTGGCTGCCGGCAAGTCACGCCGGTACCGGATGGTGATGATCGCCCGCGCCTTTGATGGCGCAACGGCGACGCTGGTATGCCGCCTGAGGGTGCGCACCACGGGTGTTGGCGAAAGCCATGCGGACGTGACACTGAACCTGACCGACGGTGCCTGGAGAACCTACACAGCGGAGTGGTCGGCTGGGCTGGATCGCAATGAAGTGATGCCGCAGGTGCACCTGACCAATGCGAATGGCAAGGTGTTGTTCGACCGCGTCGAGCTCTATGACATCACCGATGCACAGGACATCGCAGGTAATGCCACGGCGATCTCCAACCTGCGCACCGACGTGGTGCAGCTTGGCGACCGCATCACCAGCAGTGCGGCCAATGTGGTCAAGCTGCAGTCGGATGTGCAGTCGGTTCTCAACGGAAGCGACAGCCTGTTCCCGCTGGGGGCGTTCGAAACCTTCCAGGACGGCCAACTGCTGGGTAGTGCGGCGGGCACGATCTACACCGCCCGCACCGATGCGCGCCGGACCGGTGAGCGGGGCCTGGATGTGAATGTCGCAGCCAACACCAGCCCGAACACGAATGCGGACATGTACGTTGGCCAGTGGACCCCAATCACCGGCAATCGTCGCATCTACGTGGAGTACTACGCGCGCCTGCATCCGGACAGCATCCAGCCGACCGGAGGCTCCATCAGGGTGGGCTGGCAGACCACGAACGAAGCCAACGCGGAAAGCTCGTGGCCTTTGCAGGCCTACGCCCTTTCCTCCCTGCGCAAGGATGGATGGACCAAGGTCAGCGGCTACATGAATACGGCGGTCTCTGCCGCGAAGTGGCGGATGCTCGTCAGCATCCCGGGTGGAAACGGCGCACGGGAAGTGGGGGTGCGCGTCCAGGTTGATGATATCCGCATGATCGATGTCACCGATGCCTACGCTGCCCAGCAGAGCGCCGCTGCCAACGCAACGGCGGTGACTGCGCTGACCACGAAGGTGGATCAGCAGGGGGCGAAGGTCGATGCGCAGGCACAGCAGCTCACCGACCTGTCCAGCGGGCTGAAGGGCGTACTCAACACCGGCAGCGGTCTGCTGCCCAATCCCGATTTCGCAGAGGGCCTGGGAGGCTGGACCGCATCGGCAGCCGCCAACGGTGCAGTGTGGAGCACGGTCAATGGCGACGGCCGTCCGGGCGTGCTGCTCAATCGATATACCAGTGTGAATCCAACCCTGCAGCCCAATGGCGGAAAGTGGGTGCCGATCAACGGTGCACGTCGATTGCGCGTGGTCGTACGTGCCTGTGGCGCAGGTGGGGCGAACAACCTGATGGTGCGGATGTATCGCAGAAGCGTCGCCGGCCAGCAGTCCAACCAGGACCTGCGTGCCGTGTTCGCGGTGGAGGCATTCGAGACCCGCACGTTCGATTTCGATGCGTTCAACAGCGGTATCGACGCGTGGCGGCTGAATGTGTATGCCTATCCGGACAATGGCCAGGTGCGCGTGGACAGCGTGCAGGTGTACGACATCACCGATCAGTTGGCCAATGATGCCAATGCCTCGGCGATCAGCGGGCTCAGCACGTCCGTTGCGCAGCAGGGCAGCAAGCTGGACACCACCGCACGTGACCTGACCCAGCTCAAGACCCAGGTGGGGGATGTATCGGCCAGCGGCTTCTCGCAGCTGAAAAGCCAAGTGAGCCAGCAGGGAACGCAGATGACGGCGCTGTCCGGGCGCTTGGATGGCGTGCAGGCATCGTTGGGCGGCAAGGCGGATGCTGCGGTGGTGACCAGCATGCAGGCGCAGGTCAAGAACCTCGGATCGGGCGGCAACCTGCTGATGAACACCACCTTCCCGTTCTGGCAGCGCTCGGGTTGGGGCTGGGGAAGCAATCCCGGCGCACGCTGGTCCGAGCTGGGCAATCCCACCGGTGATGACAATTGGCATCCGAAGGGCATATTCGGCCTGGGATCTGTCACGGGTGGTGTTCTGGCCGCTGGTGCGATGGCTTGGTGGGGTACCGAGTACGACATCGCCATCGAGGGTGGCAAGACGTACTGCGCCTCTGCATGGATCAATGCCCATCGAGTGGAGGTCAAGCTGGAGCTGACGTTCTTCGATGCGTCCGGTAACCACCTTGGGCTTGTACACAGTCCGGGCGTCCGCAACAACACGGGAATCCCAATCACGCTGGACAGGGTGTCGCGGCCATTCCTGATAACGCAGGCGCCCGCTAATACGGCATCCGCGCGCTTCCGCGTCATCGTGATCGGTACCGGTGAGGACACGCCTTATTTCTGGATGTTCCGCCCGATGCTCAGCCAGGTGGATGCGGCAGCAACCACGCCGCCGACCTGGTCGGCCGGTGGCACCGAGTCATCCGCGCAGTGGTCGGTCAATGTCCGCGCCGACGGCAGGGTGGGGGGCGTGCAGCTGGCCTCCAATGGACAGGTCTCGCGCTTCGACGTGGTGGCCGATGCGTTCAGCGTCAGCGCACCGGGCGGCGGCCGGCGTACCGAGTACAGCGACGGCAACTGGCGTGTCTTCGACGAGGCCGGACGCCTGCGCGTGCGTATGGGTGTGTGGTGACACGGTGCCTGCCAGGGACGGCAGGCACCGCGGGTTTCAACCGTATCGGCCGCCGGTGAAAGCGGCCGCTTTTTTTCCTGGAGTTCTCATGAAATTCAATGCCCGACTAGTCCTGCTTACCCGCGCCGTGGAGCAGCCCGGCGTGGTCAACCTGCACTTCCGTGCGGAGGGGGAGGCGGTTCTGCCGCAGATGGTGATTCCGGTAGGGCCGGCCGATGCCTATGCCCTGAAGTTCGGCGCTCTATACCGGTTCGAGCCGGTGGAAGTGGACGAATTGCCCGTCGCCTTGCCCTGAAAGCTCGACCTGGGGCGGAGAAGGGACTGTCGCGGCAGTTCAGGGACCGTGGCCCAACCCCGGTATACTGGCGCCCTTTCAGGCCCCGGCCCCCAGGTCCCCCTGCCATGCTGGCAGGGGCCCAGGCCCCCAGAGTCCCGCGATTCCATGTCCCAGCTGAACCCCAAAGTCGGCTTCGTCAGCCTTGGCTGCCCGAAGGCCCTCGTCGATTCCGAGCGCATCCTCACCCAGCTGCGGTCGGAAGGCTACGACATCGTCCCGTCCTACGATTCGGCCGACGTGGTGGTGGTCAACACCTGTGGCTTCATCGATTCGGCGGTGACCGAATCGCTGGATGCCATCGGCGAGGCGATGAACCAGAACGGCAAGGTCATCGTCACCGGCTGCCTGGGCAAGCGCCCGGAGCAGATCCGCGAGGCGTACCCGAACGTGCTGGCGGTGTCCGGGCCGCAGGATTACCAGAGCGTGATGGAAGCGGTCCATGCGGCGCTGCCGCCCAAGCACGATCCGTTCGTGGATCTGGTGCCGGACTACGGCATCAAGCTGACCCCGCGCCACTACGCATACCTGAAGATTTCCGAAGGCTGCAACCACCACTGCAGCTTCTGCATCATTCCGTCGATGCGCGGCAAGCTGGTCTCTCGTCCCGTGGACGAGGTGCTGCGCGAAGCCGAGCGCCTGGTGCGCGGCGGTGTGCGCGAACTGCTGGTGGTTTCGCAGGACACCTCTGCCTACGGCGTGGATGTGAAGTACGCCGAGAAGATGTGGCGCGACAAGGCCTACCAGACCCGCCTGAAGGCACTGTGCGAAGGCCTGTCCGAACTGGATGCGTGGGTGCGCATGCACTACGTCTATCCGTATCCGCACGTCGATGACGTGGTGCCGCTGATGGCCGAGAACCGGATCCTGCCGTACCTGGACATCCCGTTCCAGCATGCCAGCCCGCGCATCCTGCGCCTGATGAAGCGCCCCGGCGCGGTCGAGAAGACCCTGGAGCGGGTGCAGAACTGGCGCCGCATCGCGCCGGACATCACCGTGCGTTCGACCTTCATCGTCGGTTTCCCGGGCGAGACCGAGGCCGAGTTCGAAGAGCTGCTGTCCTTCCTGGACGAAGCGCAGCTGGATCGCGTCGGTGCGTTCGCCTACTCGCCGGTGGAGGGCGCTACGGCCAACAACCTGCCGGACCCGGTGCCGGAAGAAGTGAAGCAGGAACGACTGGCGCGCTTCATGGAGAAGCAGGCGCAGATTTCGGCTTCGCGTCTGGAAGCCAAGATCGGCACGGTGCAGCAATGCCTGGTCGATGCCATCGAAGGCGATATCGCGGTGGCCCGTTCCAAGGCCGATGCGCCGGAGATCGACGGCCTGGTGCATATCCAGAACGCAGACCAGGTGGCGTTGCGCGTGGGTGAGTTCGTCGACGTGGAAATCACCGAGAGCGACGAGCACGATCTCTACGGTGACGCACTGCCGCCGACCACGCGCCCGGCATTCGACCTCAAGGTGCTGTGACCGGGGCGGAGGCTGCTGATGGCGGCCCCCGCCGCTTCGTGCCGCCGCTGCGTGCGGCGGTGGACAGGGCTGCCTTCGATCATCCGCTGTTTGCCGGTATCGCCGGGTTCGGTGATCTGCTGACGGCAGCGGACTGGCCACGCGTGGTCGATCTGGACGCGCGCCTGGCGCTGCCGGGCAAGCGCTTTGTTGAACAGGATGCGGCGTTGCTGGCAGACGGCCTGCATTACGAAACGCGCATTGCCGAAGGGCGCATCGCAACCCGCGCGGGCAACTGGCACGACCTGTTCAACGCCCTGGTCTGGGCACGCTACCTGCCGATCAAGTGCGCACTCAACGCGCAGCAATGCCGGCACATCGAGGGCATGGCCGCAGGACACCGCAACCGCGCGCAGGCCGCGCTGACCCAGTTCGATGAAACCGGCGTGGTGGTGCGCGTGTGCGATCCGGCGTTGCTTGCAGCCTGGGATGCTCACCAGTGGCGCGTGCTGTTCGAGCCGATCCATTGGCAGTCAGGACGGATCGCCATCGCCGCGGTATTCGGTCATGCCTTGATGGAACAGGCGCTGCTGCCGGGCCGGCTGCTGGTCGGCAAATGCGTGGTGCTGCAGGGCGATGACGATGCGGGCTGCATCGACACGGTCGCGCGCGCCATCGAGGAGGGCAGGGTGCTGCTCGATCCCTTGGAACTGCGTCCGCTGCCATTGGCGGGTATTCCCGGCTGGCACACCGACCAGGCCCCAGCCTTTTACGCGAACGACGATTATTTCCGTCCGCTGCGCGAAGGGCGCCGCTATCCGCCGCCGCTTCTGTAGAACCGGGCCCATGCCCGGCTGAGCGCCGCTGCCCGCCACAGGCTCAGCCGTTGGCCGCGGTCTCGTACTCCACACCGATCACCGCAAAGGTGTGGTTGCCACTGGGTAGTTCCACTGAAAACTCATCATCCAGGCGCTTCTTCAACAAGGCCCGCGCCAAGGGTGAATCGATGCTGATCCAGCCCAGCCCCGCATCGGTCTCATCCGGCCCGACGATGCGGTAGCGGCTGGTCTGCCCGCTGTCCACGTTCTCCAGCTCAACCCACGCACCGAAGAACACGGCTTGCGGATCAGTCGGCGTGGTGTCGACCACGCGCAGCGATTCCAGGCGCTTGGTCAGGTAGCGCACGCGACGATCGATCTCGCCCAGCTGCTTCTTGCGGTAGGTGTATTCGGCATTCTCCGAGCGATCGCCTTCGGCCGCGGCCGCCGCCAGTGCCTTGACCACCTCGGGTCGACGCACCCGCCACAACTCATCCAGCTCGGCCTTCAAACGTGCATGGCCGGCGGCGGTGATCAGCGCGGTGCTCTTTTCTGCGGGGGGACGCCAACGCGACATGTAATGCGGCTTCTCGTGCGGAATGAAACAACTACGGCGCGCCGTCGCCGGCGCGCCGCAAAGGAACTGCCGGGGCTCTCAGCGCTTGCCGCCGAAGATGCCACCGAGGATGCCGCGCACGATCTGGTTGCCCAGCTTGGTGCCGACCGTACGCGTGGTCTGCTTGGCCATCGTCTCGATCATGCCCTGGCGGCGCTTGGTACCGAAAATGGCGTCCTTGATCGACTGCCCGAAACCGCCTTCCTGCGCCTCGTCCTGCTCACGGCTGCGCGCGGCCGGCGCATCGGTTTTCTCGACGGCCTTCTGCGCGCGCTGCGCCAGCAGTTCGGCTGCCGATTCGCGGTTGACGGCAGTGTCGTAGCGCGTGCCGACCGGGCTGCCGGCACGCACCTGCGTACGTTCGGTGTCGGTGACCGGTCCCATGCGGCAGCGGGGTGGCGCGATCATCGTCTGCTGCACCGGCATCGGCACGCCCTTGTCCTGTAGCGTGGAGACCAGCGCTTCGCCGGTACCGAGCTGGCTGAGCACCTTCACCACATCCAGCTTCGGGTTCGGCACGAAGGTCTCGGCGGCGGTCTTCACCGCCTTCTGGTCGCGCGGGGTGAATGCGCGCAGCGCGTGCTGTACCCGGTTGCCGAGCTGGCCAAGGATGTTGGCCGGCACGTCGTCCGGGAACTGCGAGCAGAAGTACACGCCCACGCCCTTGGAACGGATCAGCCGCACCACCTGTTCGATGCGCTGTACCAGAGCGGGCGGTGCATCGTCGAACAGCAGGTGCGCTTCGTCGAAAATGAAGACCAGCTTCGGCTTGTCGAGGTCGCCCACTTCGGGCAGCTGCTCGAACAGCTCCGACAACAGCCACAGCAGGAACGTGGAGTACAGCTTGGGCTTGAGCACCAGCTGGTCGGCGGCAAGAATGCCGATGACACCGCGGCCGTCATGGTTGACCCGCATGATGTCGGCCAGTTCCAGCGCCGGTTCGCCGAAGAAATGCTCGCCGCCGTCCTGCGCCAGCCGCAGCAGGGCGCGCTGGATGGCGGCCACCGACTGCGCACTGACCAGGCCGTACTCGGTGGAGATGTCCTTGCGCTCCTCTGCCACCAGGCCGAGCAGGGCGCGCAGGTCGTCCATGTCCAGCAGCAGCAGGCCGCGGTCGTCGGCCAGCTTGAACACGATGTCGAGCACGCCGGCCTGGGTGTCGTTCAATTCCAGGATGCGGGCCAGCAGGGTCGGGCCCATCTCGCTCACGGTGGTGCGAACCGGGTGGCCAAGCTTGCCGTACAGGTCCCAGAACACGGTGGGGCTGGCGGCCGGGGCATAGTCGCTCACGCCGATCTCGGCCGCGCGCTTGAGCAGGTTCTCGGCGCCGGTGCCCGGCACGGCCAGGCCGGAGACATCGCCCTTCACATCGGCCAGGAACACCGGTACCCCGATCCGCGAGAAGCCCTCGGCCAGGGTCATCAGGGTCACGGTCTTGCCGGTGCCGGTGGCGCCGGCGACCAGCCCATGGCGGTTGCCGAGTTTCGGCAGCAGGGTGACAGCCACATCGTCGGTGATGCCTTTGCCGAGCAGAATCGGATCCATGGTCCAGCCCTTGTGATGAATGTGCCAATGTTAACCGCCGACAGTGACGGGCCGAAGGTCGGCTTGCCCCGACCTTGGCAGCGCCGCTACTCTGCCTGCCTGTTTCATACACAGTGCCACCAATGCCCGTTCCTGTCCTGATTTCCCGCACCTGGCCGCTGCTGGCCCTGGCTGGCCTGGTTTCCCTGGCACCGGAGGCCCACGCACAGCGGGTTTCGGCCCGGGACAAGGTGAAGGTGGATGCCCTGCAGCAGCGCATGACTGCAGCCGAGAAGCGCTACAGCGATGCCGTTCTGCTGGTGGCCAACGCCGATCCGAAGGGGCGCAACGAGGCCGATGCCGCGCTGGAGGACATGGAAGATGTCATCAGCGAATGCGTGAAGCAGAAGGGCTGCCAGATGAGCAACATGCTGGCGACCTACAAGCGCCTGCTCAAGCACGATGCCGATGCCGCCGCCGATGATGACGTGGCCGATGAAGCCGGCGACCGCCTGGAAGCCGACCCGGACCATGTCGGCCCGCTGGCTGCCGACGTGCCCGAGGCGGCCCGCGCAGCGGCGCTGCTGAACGACAAGCGCCATGCCTTCGACAACATGGTCGAGTACAACCCCGCCGTGCAGGCCGGCATCCGCCGCTGGCTGACCGACATGCGCCCGGCGCTGATGACCACCTACGAGAACTACCAGAACCTGCGTGCGGTGATGTGGCCGGAATGGGAGAAGCGCGGCCTGCCCGAGGCGCTGCTGTTCGGCATCATGGCCAAGGAATCCAACGGCCGTGTACATGCGTCCTCGCGTGCGGGCGCCGCGGGCCTGATGCAGTTCATGCCGGCCACCGGCCGCCGCTTCGGCCTCGGCCCGGACGGTACCGGTTTCGATACCCGCTTCGATGCGCGCAGCGCCGCTGAAGCCAGCGCGACGTACCTCAACGAGCGGATGCGTGAGCTCAACAACAACGTCGAACTGTCGCTGGCCGGCTACAACGGCGGTGAGGGCCGCGCAGCGCGCGTCTACAAGCAGTACCCGGGCCAGAGCTTCTGGGTGGACAGCGTCTACAACCAGTTCCCGGGCGAAACCAAGGACTACGTGCCGATGGTGATCGCCGCGTCCTGGATCTTCCTGCACCCCCAGCAGTACGGCGTGGAGTTCCCGAAGATCAACGCGCAGCCGGCCACCATCCGCCTGGCCCGCTCGACCACGATCTACGAACTGACCATCTGCCTGGGCAGCCATGGCACCCGCGATGGCTACATGCGCGCATTGCGCAACCTCAACCCGCGCTATGAGGCCGATGGCTGGATTCCGGCAGGAACCCTCATCAACGCCACCAACCGCATTGCTGGCCTGTACGCGCGCAACTGCGTCAGCGGCCCGCGTGCCGATCTGGCCCGCACCCTGATCACCGCCGACCTCAATGCCGCGATCGTGCGCCCGAGTGCTGCCAGCTACACCGGCAGCGTGGCCGTGGGCGGGGTGGTGCCGGTGGTCGATCCCAATGCCGCCAGCAGCGTGCCGACCACGCCCGCCGCGCCGGTGGCTGCGCCGCGCCCGGCGCCGGCCCCGCGCGCCAAACCGGCCCGCAGCTACAAGGTCGGCAAGGGCGAGACCCTGGGCCGGATCGCCGCGAAGTTCCAGTGCGATGTGCCGGTGCTGGCCCGCGCCAATGGCCTCAAGGCCCCCGGCTACAGCCTGCGCCACGGCCAGGTGCTGAAGCTGCAGGGCTGCGACAAATAATCTCTCCGCACTCTGGATATCGCATGGACCTCGAAGACACCCGCAACCTGTTCACCAACCTCCGTGAGAACACCGATTGGGACCTGGATGCTCCGCTGCTGTGGGGGTACTTCTTCGTGCACTCCACCGCCGAGCCGCTGCACGCACTGGCCACCCACCTGCAGGCACAGGGTTATGTGCTGGTGGAAGTGTTCGAGCAGGAGCCGGAAGACGGTGAGGCTGCATTCCACGTGCTGCATGTGGAGCGCGTGGAAGTGCACGACGAAACCTCGCTGGACAAGCGCAACCAGGAACTGAGCGCGCTGGCCACGCAGATGGGCGTGGAAGACTACGACGGCATGGACGTCGGCCCGGCGCCGACCCTGCAGTAACGCCCGCATCCGGTAGTGCCGGCCGCTGGCCGGCAACGCTCGATGCGTTGGATCAATGGATATGCCGGCCAGCGGCCGGCACTACCGCAGGATCAGCGCAGCTTGGCCAGTGCCTGGCCCAGCTGTACCGGATGCTCGGCATCCAGATGCGGGGCGAATTCGGCCACACCCGGCGGCAGCAGCACGATCACGGTCGAGCCGTAATTGAAGCGCGCCATCTCTTCAAAGCGCTGCAGCGTGATGCCGCGGCCCCGGTAATCCTTGCGGGTGATGCGGTCGCCGTAGTGCGGAATCTCTTCGCCGCTCCACACCGTTTCCACGCCCGACACCAGCAGCGCACCGACCATCACGCTGACCATCGGGCCGAAGCTGGTATCGAAATGGCAGACCAGGCGTTCGTTGCGTGCGAACAGGCCAGGCACGTTGTTCACCGCGGCCGGGCCGACGCTGAACAGGCGACCGGGCACGTGCACGGTTTCGCGCAGGGTGCCGGTCCACGGCATGTGCACACGGTGGTAGTCGCGCGGCGACAGGTACACCGTGGCATACAGGCCCTCGTTGAACGGCTTGGCGTCCTCGGCGCTGCCCAACAGCTCGGCGGCGGTGAACGACTGCCCCTTGGCCTGGAAGATGCGCCCGGCGTCGATCTTTCCGAGCTGGCTGATGCGGCCGTCCGCCGGCATCACCAGGCTGCGCGGATCGGCATCGGCCACGCGCGCGCCGGGTTTCAGCGCGCGGGTGAAGAACTGGTTGAAGGTCGGGTAGCTGCGCGGGTCCGGATTGGCCGCTTCATCCAGGTTGACGTTGAACTTGCGGGTGACCGTGTCGATCAGCCAGCGCGATACGCGCGGGTTGTCCGAGTACGCCAGCGAACGCGCCATCGAGGACAGCAGGCGGTGGGGCAGGACGTACGTCAGGGCGGTGGTCAGACTCATGGGGCGGATTTCTCGGTCAGCTTCTGCAGGTCGCGGGCGATCGCCGGCGCATTGAACGGGGGCCGCACCAGGCCGGCAAGCCGGCCCTGCGGATCGAGCACGGCCAGGCTGGCGGAGTGCTCGAGGGTGTAATCCTCGGGATTCTCGTCGAAGTGCTTGCCCGGCACCTTCTGGAACACGAAGCCCAGCGAGGTGGCAAAGCGCTCCAGCGAGGGAATGTCGGCGGTCGCCGCCAGGGTGTCCTTGTGGAAGCCATGGGCGTACTCGCCCAGGCGCGTGGCGGTGTCGCGCTCCGGGTCGACCGAGACGAACAGCACGCGCGGGCGCAGGCCGTCGGGCAGGGCTTCCCACTGGTTCTGCGCCCCGGCCAGCTCGGCCAGGGTGGTCGGGCAGACGTCGGGACAGAACGTGAAGCCGAGGAACACCAGGGTCCAGTGGCCCTTCAATTCGCCGGGAATCAGGCGCGTGCCGTCGGACTGGGCCAGGTTGTAGTCGGGCAGGACGCGCGGCTGCGGGTACAGGGTGATCGCTTCGGTGGCCGGCTGCCCGGCCGGCGGCTTCGGCGCGAACACCTGCTGGGCGGCGAGCAGGCCAAGGCCCGCCGCCAGGGCGATCAGCAGGATGATGCCGACGTTGCGATTGAACATGGGATTCCGCCGCAGGAAGTGGCCACCATCATACCGGCTGCGGCTGGATCGTTTCTGCCGCAACGGATGCCGGCGCAGGCGGCAACCCCTATAATCGGGGGCCACTTTGCCCGCAGTACCGCCATGACCGCTGAAACGGCCGCCGAACTCCATACGATCATCGATCTGATCCGCTACGGCACCAGCCGTTTCAATGCTGCGGGCCTGACCTTCGGGCACAGCTACGACAATGCCCTGGACGAGGCCACCCAGCTGGTGCTGCACGGCCTGCACCTGCCGCACGACCTCGGCCCGGCCTATGGCCAGGCGCGCCTGCTGCGCGAAGAGAAGCTGGCGGTGCTGGAGCTGTTCCAGCGCCGCATCGACGAGCGCATCCCGGCCGCCTACCTGACCGGTGAAGCCTGGTTCGCCGGCCTCAGCTTCAAGAGCGACACGCGCGCCCTGGTGCCGCGTTCGCCGATCGCCGAGCTGATCGAGTGCGGCTTCGAGCCGTGGCTGGCCGGCCGCGATGTCAACCGCGCGCTGGACCTGTGCACCGGTTCGGGCTGCATCGCCATCGCCATGGGCCACTACTACCCGAACTGGGAAGTGGACGGCGTGGACCTCAGCGATGAGGCGCTGTCACTGGCCGAAGAGAACAAGGAACGCCTGCAGGCGCACAACGTGACCCTGCTGAAGTCGGACCTGTTCAACGGCCTGACCGGTCGCCACTACGACCTGATCGTCACCAACCCGCCGTACGTCACCAACGACGAGACCGACGCCCTGCCGCAGGAATACTCCTACGAGCCGGAGATGGGCCTGCGTGCCGGCGACGACGGCCTGGACCTGGTGCTGAAGATCCTGCGCGACGCGCCGCTGCACCTGAGCGAGGACGGCCTGCTGATCTGTGAAGTGGGCGAATCCGAACAGCACCTGATCAAGCTGCTGCCGGAAGTGGATTTCGCCTGGGTCGAGTTCAAGGTCGGCCAGATGGGCATCTTCGCGGTCGAGTGCCGCGAGCTGATCGCCCACAGCGCGCGCATCACCGAACTGGCGGCGCAGCGCCCGTGAGCTCCAATTCGTTCGGCAAGCTGTTCACCGTCACCACGTTCGGCGAATCGCACGGGCCGGCCATCGGCTGCGTGATCGATGGCTGCCCGCCGGGGCTGGCGCTGGACGCGGCCGAATTCAACCATGACCTGCAGCGTCGCGCCACCGGCAAGAGCCGGCATACGTCGGCGCGGCGCGAGGCCGACGAGGTCGAGATCCTGTCCGGGGTGTACGAGGGCCTGACCACCGGCACTCCGATCGCGCTGCTGATCCGCAACACCGACCAGCGCAGCAAGGACTACAGCAACATCGGCCAGCAGTTCCGTCCGGGGCATGCCGACTACAGCTACTGGCACAAGTACGGTATCCGCGACCCGCGCGGCGGTGGCCGCTCCTCGGCGCGCGAGACCACCATGCGCGTGGCTGCTGGCGTGGTCGCCAAGAAATGGCTGGCCGAGCGTTTCGGCATCACCGTGCGCGGCTACCTGTCGCAGCTGGGCGGGATCACTCCGGCCGGTTTCGACTGGTCGGTAGTCGAGGAGAATCCGTTCTTCTGGCCGCACGCCGCACAGGTGCCCGAGCTGGAGGCGTACATGGATGCGCTGCGCAAGTCCGGCGATTCGGTCGGTGCCTGCGTGGACGTGGTCGCCGACAATGTACCGCCGGGCTGGGGCGAGCCGATCTACGGCAAGCTTGATGGCGAGCTCGCGGCCGCACTGATGAGCATCAACGCGGTGAAGGGCGTGGAGATCGGCGACGGTTTCGCCAGTGCCATGCAGAAGGGCACCGAACACCGTGACCTGCTGACCCCGCAGGGTTTTGCCAGCAACCACGCCGGCGGCATTCTCGGTGGTATCTCCACCGGCCAGCCAGTGGTCGCTTCGATGGTACTCAAGCCGACCTCCAGCCTGCGCCTGCCCGGTGAATCGCTGGATACGGCCGGCAATGTGGTGGAGGTGGTCACCACCGGCCGCCATGATCCCTGCGTCGGCATCCGCGCCACGCCCATCGCCGAGGCGATGATGGCCCTGGTGCTGATGGACCAGGCGCTGCGTCACCGCGCGCAGTGCGGCGATGTCGGCACCATCACCCCGCGCATTCCCGGCCAGCTTGATGGCTGATACGCGGCCGACGGTATGGGTGAGCCAGCCGCTGATCGACGCGGCCATCGCGCCGCTGCGCGATCGCGTGCAGCTGCGCACCACCGATACCGTCACCGCCTGGTCGCCACAGCAGATCGCCGCGCAGCTGGCCGACGTTGACGGGGCGATCATCACCCTCAACGAGCGCATCGGTGCGACCCAGGTCGCCGATGCCGCGCAGTTGAAGGTGATCGCCAATGTCGGCGTCGGCTACAACAATCTGGATGTCGACGCGCTCAGTGCCGCCGGCATTCTCGCCAGCAACACCCCGGACGTTCTCACCGAGACCACCGCCGATCTCGGCTTTGCGCTGTTGATGGCCACCGCGCGCCGGATCACCGAATCCGAGCGCTGGCTGCGCGAGGGCCAGTGGGGGCAGTGGTCGTTCCAGACCATGCTGGGGGCCGACATCCATGGCAGCACGCTGGGCATCCTCGGCATGGGCCGCATCGGCCAGGGCATCGCCCGTCGCGGCGCGCACGGCTTCGGCATGAAGGTGCTCTACCACAACCGTTCGCGGCTGCCGACCGATACCGAAGCCGCGCTCGGCGCGACCTACGTGGATCTGGACACGCTGCTGGCGCAGTCCGACCATCTGTTGACCGTGTTGCCATACACCGCCGCCTCGCACCACATCATCGACGCTGCCGCGCTGGCCAAGATGAAGCCGTCTGCCACCCTGGTGAACATCGCCCGCGGCGGCATCGTCGACGAACTGGCGCTGGCCGATGCACTGGCCAACGGTCGCCTGGCGGCGGCCGGCCTGGATGTCTACGAAGGCGAACCGAACGTGCGGCCGGAACTGCTGGCCCTGCGCAACATCGTGCTGACCCCGCATATCGGCAGCGCATCGCTGGCCACGCGTACGGCCATGGTGCAGCTGGCCGTGGACAATCTGCTGGCCGGGCTTGGCCTGGATGGCAGCCCGTCGCGCATGCCGAGCGCGATCAACGCCGACGCGGCCCTTGCCGCGCGCGCGACCTCGGACAAAAAAAGCGGGAAACGATAGGGAACCTCCGCGCATCCATCCGAGGAGGCTCCCCGAACCCAGCTGTCGTGCGTGAGTTTTCCCCCTTCCCGTTTTCGTGAGAGTTCCCCCATGAGCAATGCACAACGCAGCTTCCACGTCGCCATCGTCGGTGCCACCGGCGCGGTCGGCGAGACCATGCTGGCCATCCTGGCCGAGCGCGATTTCCCGGTCGGCACCCTGAGCCTGCTCGCTTCCGAGCGCTCGGCCGGCGGCGAAGTCGAATACAACGGCAACAAGGTCAGGATCCAGGACCTGGCCACTTTCGACCCGAGTGGCGTGGACATCGCCCTGTTCTCGGCCGGTGGCAGCGTGTCCAAGGAATACGCCCCGAAGTTCGCTGCCGCTGGTGCGGTGGTGATCGACAACTCCTCGGCCTTCCGTTACGACGATGACGTGCCGCTGGTGGTGTCGGAGGTCAATCCGGACCAGATCGCCAACCGTCCGCGCGGCATCATCGCCAACCCGAACTGCTCGACCATGCAGATGCTGGTCGCGCTGGCACCGCTGCACCGCAAGTACGGCATCGAGCGCATCAACGTGTCCACCTACCAGTCGGTATCCGGTGGTGGCCGTTCGGCACTGGAAGAACTGGGCAAGCAGACCGGCCAGCTGCTGAGCTTCCAGGAAATCGATCCGCAGCGTTTCCCGGTGCAGATCGCCTTCAACCTGATCCCGCACATCGACGACTTCCTGGACAACGGCTTCACCAAGGAAGAGATGAAGCTGGTCTGGGAGACCCGCAAGATCCTGGGCGACGACAGCATCCTCGTGAACCCGACCGCGGTGCGCGTGCCGGTGTTCTATGGCCATTCCGAATCGGTGGCGATCGAAACCCGTGACAAGGTGACCGTGGCCGAAGCGCGCGCGTTGCTGGAACAGTCGCCGGGCATCGAGGTGGTGGATCGTCACGAGGCCGGTGGCTACCCGACGCCGGTCACCCATGCCTCGGGCACCGACGCGGTGTACGTCGGCCGCATCCGCGAGGACCTGTCGCATCCGCGCGGCCTGAACCTGTGGATCGTGTCGGACAACGTGCGCAAGGGCGCAGCCCTCAACGCGGTGCAGCTGGCCGAGCTGGTCGCCGCCGAGCAGCGCTGATCCCCGCTGTTGCCTGACCGGTAGTGCCGGCCGCTGGCCGGCACTGCCTTATCGGTGCATGCCCGTGCCTGCCGGCCGCTGGCCGGCACTAGCGCAGTCCGCCTCCCCGGTGGGTGCGGACCGTGGTCCGCACGCTTTATAGTGTCGCCCATGAATAAACGAGCCAAGGGCGCACGGCGTCCGCTCACCTGTCTTTCCGCCGCGCTGCTGGCCCTGGTCAGCAGTTCGGCCATGGCCCTGGGCCTGGGCGACATCCGGGTCCTGTCCAAGCCGGGACAGCCGTTGCTGGCCGAGATCCCGGTGATCTCGGCCGATCCGTCCGAACTTGAGAACCTGCGCGTCGCGCTCGCTTCGCCGGTCACCTTCGAGCGCGTTGGCCTGCAGCGCCCGGCGGGTCTGGTCAGCGAACTGCAGTTCGAGCTGACCCGCAATGCGCAGGGCAGGGCGGTGGTGCGGGTGACCTCGCAGACGCCAGTGGAAACACCCTCGTTGAGCTTCCTGGTCGAGGCCGACTGGGGCCAGGGCCGGCTGGTGCGTGAGTACTCGGCGCTGGTCGATGCACCGGCCAGTGCACTGGCCGTGGCCGAACCGGAGATCGTCGCGCCGGCCGGCGTGCTGTCGGACACCATCGTCCGTGATGCGCCTGCCGCCGCTGCAACCGCACCCGAGCCGGCACCGGTCACGGCGGCCGCCGCACCTGCTGCACCGCGTCCACGGGCTGCGTCACCGGCGCCAGCACCTGCACCTGCACCTGCACCAGCGCTCGCTGCAGACGGCAGTGTGACCGTGCAGCGCGGACAGACGCTTTCGCAGATCGCCGGCTCGCTGGCCCGTGGCAATCAGATCAGTCGCGACCGGGCGATGATCGCGCTGTTGCGTGCCAACCCCGAAGCCTTCATCCGTGGCAACGTCAACCTGCTCAAGCAGGGCGCGGTACTGCGCATGCCGGGCGATACCGCACTGGCCGCGGTGGATGCGGCCGAGGCGGCCGCGCTGGTCCGCGAGCATGCCGCACAGTGGCGGCAGGCACGCACCGTGCCACAGCCGGCTGGCGCCGCGATGCCGGTGGCCAAGGCCGATGGCGCTGCTTCTTCCCCGGCTGCGGCCACCGGGGCACGACTTGAAATCGCTCCGGCGCTGGCATCCGACGCCGCGCACGCGGGCACAACCACCGGCACCAGTGCCGGCAGCGAGGGTGACATGCTGGGCAACGAACAACTGCGCCAGGCCAAGGAGGACATCGCCACCCGCGATGCCGAAATCGGCGATCTGAAGCAGCGCGTGGCGGAGCTGGAGAAGCTCAAGGAGCAGCAGCAGTCACTGATCGCGATGAAGGACAACGACCTGGCCGCCGCGCAGCAGCGTTTGGCCCAGGCGCCCGGTGCGCCCGGCGCTGGCACGCCGTGGTACTGGCTGGGCCTGCCGCTGCTCGTGCTGGTTGCCCTGGGCGCCTGGCTGCTGCGTCGTCGCAAGCCCTCGCCGCTGCCGCCGCTGCGCGAGGAACACGATGCCGCCGGCCTGGCAGCAGCGCTGCCGGCAGGTGCCGCGCTGGATACCCTGACCGAACAGGACGCCGGGGTGAACTTCGCCGCCGATGGCGGACGCCAGGAACCGGCGATGCCGGCCTGGGCTGCCACCGACCATGACGTGCCGGCTGCGGACATCCATGAGGATGCCTCGCCGGCCGAGTGGCGGGCGGGTGAGCTTGATGAAGACGAACGGGTTGAACTGCCTGCTGCGGTGAACGATCTGCCGCGTTGGGACGATCCTGCCGGCGCTGCTGCGGTGGCGCCCATCGAGCCAGCCGAGGTGGCCGTGCCCGAATACGCGCTGCAGGCCGAACAGGAGCCGCAGTTCCGCGGTGTGTTCGATCTGCCGGCCGAACCGCATGAGCATGAGACGGCTGCACCGGTCGACCTGCACGACGACCGTGCTGCCGCCGAGGACGCCGTCGGGTCTGCTGCAGACAATAGCCATGACTGGGCACCGCGTATTGGCCAGGAGCGGCTGGAACTGGCCATCGCCTATCTGGACCTGGGCGACGCGCAGACCGCGCGCACCCTGCTGCAGGAGGTTGCCGAAGGGGGTGACCTGCATTGCCAGGCGCAGGCCCGCGAACTGCTGGCCCGTCTGCCCTGACACCCTTTCGACAAGGACCTGCGATGACCCGCGAACGCCGTCTCGACTACGTTGAATTCGCCTCGAGCGACCCGGCTGCGAGCCGCGCGTTCTTCGAGGTCGTGTTCGGCTGGTCGTTTGTCGATTACGGCAGCGACTACACCGCTTTCGATGATGGCCGCCTGCAGGGAGGCTTCTTCCGTGGCCAACCGCAACGTGCCAGCGAAGGCGCGCCACTGCTGGTGCTGTATGCCGACCAGCTGGCGCCGATGGAAGCGGCGGTGCGTGCGGCCGGTGGTCAGATCGTGCGGACCGTGTTCTCTTTCCCTGGCGGCAGCCGTTTCCAGTTCGTCGAGCCCGGTGGCAACGAACTGGCGGTCTGGTCCGAGCGCGACCCGGCCTGAGCGCCGCCCCACCCGCAATATCGAGGTAGCACATGCGTTACGCGCTCGGCGTCGAGTACGACGGCAGCGATTTCAGGGGATGGCAGAACCTGGGCGAGGGCGGACCCAGCGTCCAGGCCAGCCTGGAACAGGCCCTGTCATCGGTGGCCGATACCCCGCTGCAGGTGGTCTGCGCCGGCCGCACCGATGCCGGCGTGCACGGCCAGTGCCAGGTCGTGCACTTCGACACCGACGTGGTGCGTGATCCGCGCGCGTGGATGCTCGGCACCACTACCCGCCTGCCGCGTTCGATCGCCGTGCGCTGGTGCGTGCCGGTGGCCGACGATTTCCATGCCCGTTTCTCCGCCCGCGCACGACGTTATCGCTACCGCCTGCTCAATCGCGAAGTGCGCCCGGCGCTGGGCCGGCAGACCCTGAGCTGGGAGCGGCGCCCGCTCGATGCCGAGCGCATGCACCTGGCCGGGCAGGCCCTGCTGGGCGAGAACGATTTCAGCGCCTTCCGCTCGGTCCAGTGCCAGGCCCTGCATGCCCGGCGAGAGCTGCAGTCGCTGCAGGTCAGCCGCCACGACGACGTCATCGAGGTGGCGGTGCGCGGCAATGCATTCCTTCATCACATGGTCCGCAATATCGTCGGTTCGTTGATACTGGTCGGCAGTGGCGAGCAGCCGGTGGAGTGGATCGCCGAACTGCTGGCCGGGCGCGACCGCACCGTGGCCGGTCCCACCGCTCCTCCGCAGGGACTGGTGTTCCTGGGGCCGCTGTACCCCGACAACTGGCATCTGCCCGCCGAGGTAACGCTATGAGCCGCTCCTACTACCGTACCCGCATCAAGTTCTGTGGCATGACCCGTGCCGGCGACGTGCGCCTGGCCGGCGAGCTGGGCGTGGATGCGGTGGGCTTCATCTTCGCCCGCGAGAGCAGCCGCCGGGTCGCGCCGGCCGAAGCGCGCGCGATGCGCCAGGCGATCGCACCGATGGTCGACGTGGTGGCGCTGTTCCGCAACAACAGCAGGGAAGAAGTGCGCGAGGTGCTGCGTACCGTGCGGCCGACCCTGCTGCAGTTCCATGGCGAGGAAGACGAGAGCTTCTGCCGCAGCTTCAACATGCCTTACCTGAAGGCGATCGCCATGGGCGGGCGCGAGGAGATCAATGCGCGCACCCTGCAGCTGCGCTACCCCAGCGCCGCCGGCTTCCTGTTCGACAGCCATGCGCCGGGCGGCGGCGGCGGTACCGGCGTGGCCTTCGACTGGTCGCGTATCCCCACCGGCCTGCACCGGCCGTTCCTGTTGGCCGGAGGCCTGACGCCGGAGAACGTGCATGACGCCGTGCTGGCGACCCTGCCGTGGGGCGTGGATGTCTCCAGTGGCATCGAACTGGAGCCGGGCATCAAGGACGGCTACAAGATGCGCACGTTCGTGGAAGAAGTCCGGCGCTCCGATTGCGCCGTGCTGGATTGAGACACGGTCACTTCCGAGGTGTCCGGTCTTCACATTTGAGCCTGCACACCCTCTTCACATAGGATGATCCCCAAGCGTGCTGGCCATGAGGGCCGGCACGAGGATCGACGGAGCCGCTGGTGGCGTGCTCCGAACGGGCGCCTGGCGCCCCCGCCCAGGAAGGCAAGCGATGCAGGAATTCCTAACCGTCGTACTCGGTTATCCGACCCTCCCGTACAGCGTAGCGCTGGCGGTGGCGGTTCTGTATTGGGGGATTGCCGCCTTTGGCCTGGTCGATGACGGTTTCGGCGAGGCCGGTGCCGATGGCGCCCTTGAAGGCGATGCCCATCTCAGTGGCCTGTCAGCGCTGCTGGCGCGCTGGGGCCTGGGCGGCGTGCCGCTCATGGTGGTGGTGACGCTGCTGAGCCTGTTCGCCTGGACCCTCACCTACTTCATCCATCTGTACCTGCTGCTGCCGTTGCCCGACCTGCTGCGCTGGTCATTGGGCACCGTCGTGGCGGTGCTCGCACCCCTGCCGGCGGTGCCGGTCACCGCGCTGCTGCTGCGTCCCATCCGCCGCTTCCTGCTGCGCCTGCGCCCGGTGCCGCAGGCCTCGCTGCTGGGCCGGGTCGGCGTGGTCGCTTCGCCGAAGGTCGACGCACGCAGTGGCCATGCCACCGTCGATGACGGCGGTGCCGGCCTGGTCCTGCAGATCCGCAGCGACATCGAACTGCAGCGCGGCGAGCGCATCGTGCTGGTCGAGCACGTGGCTGCACAACACCATTACCGGGTGGTCCGCGCCGACGCGGTCGCCCTCGACTTCCAGGACAACCTGCTTCCGGGCAACAAGGAGAAACATCAATGACGTTGGCATCCGCACTACCTTTCCTGGCCATCGTGGGCACCATCGTGGCCATCCTGCTCGGCGTGGCGGGCCTGTTCAAGGCGTTCTACCGCAAGGTCGACCAGGGCGTGGCCCTGATCGTCAACGACATGAGTTCCACCCCGAAAGTGCATTTCACCGGTGCGCTGATCATTCCCGTGCTGTACCGCGCCGAGCTGATGCGGATCAGCCTGATCACCCTGCAGATCGACCGCCGCGGCAAGGAAGGCCTGATCTGCCGCGACAACATGCGCGCCGACATCGCCGTGGCGTTCTACCTGCGCGTCAACGAGACCCAGGCCGACGTACTGCGCGTGGCCAAGGCGATCGGCGCCGACCGCGCGTCGGACAAGCATGCCGTCGATGAGCTGTTCAACGCCAAGTTCTCCGAAGCACTGAAGACGGTCGGCAAGAAGTTCGATTTCACCGAGCTGTTCGAGAAGCGCCAGGAATTCCGCGACGAGATCATCGCGGTGATCGGCAACGACCTCAATGGGTATGTGCTGGAAGACGTGGCCATCGACTACCTGGAGCAGACCCCGAAGTCGCTGCTGGACCAGTTCAACATCCTCGACGCGCAGGGCATCCGCAAGATCACCGAGCTGACCGCTGCGCAGAACGTGGTGACCAACGAGCTGGAGCAGAACGAGAAGCTGGCCATCACCAAGAAGAACGTCGAAGCCCGCGAAGCGTTGCTGGCCCTTGAACGGCAGCAGGCCGAAGCCGAGGCACGGCAGAAGCGCGAGATCGAGACCATCCGTGCGCGCGAGGAAGCCGAGACCGCCAAGGTGCAGGAAGAGCAGCGCCAGCTGTCCGAGAACGCCCGCATCGAAGCGCAGCAGGTGATCGACATCCGCGAGCAGAACCGCATGCGCGAAGTTGAAGTGGCCGAGCAGAACCGCCAGCGCGCCGTGGCCATCGAAGCCGAGCGCGTCGAGCGCGCACGCCAGCTGGAGCAGGTCACCACCGACCGCGAAGTGCAGCTGCAGGGCGTGGAGCGCGACAAGGTGGTCGAGCAGGGCAAGATGGACGTGGCCAACATCACCCGCGAACGCATCTCCATCGACAAGACCGTGGCGCAGGAAGAAGAGCGCATCAAGGAGGTGCGCGAAGTCTCCGAGGCCGACCGCCAGAAGCAGGTGTTGATCCTGGAAGCCGAGGCGAAGGCGCAGGAATCGCTGGTGCGCGAAGTGAAGGAAGCCCAGGCCCGCGAGACCGCCTCCAAGCATCGCGCGGTGGAACTGACCACGCTGGCGCAGGCCGAGCACGAAGCCGCCGGCAAGCAGGCCGAGGCCAAGCGCCTGCTGGCCGACGCCTTCCGCGCCGAGCAGGCCGCACCCGGCCTGGCCGAAGCGCAGGTACGCGAAGCGTCGGCGCTGGCCATCGAAAAGGTCGGCATCGCCGAGGCGCGCGTGATCGAAGCCAAGGCCGAAGCGAACCTGAAGCAGGGCAGCAACGAGGCGCGCGTGCTGGCCGAGACGCTGCAGGCACAGGCACAGGGCGAGGAGAAGATGGGCCTGGCCCGCGCCACCGCCACCGAATCGCTGGGCAACGCCGAAGCCGGCGTGGTGCAGAAGAAGCTGTTGGCCGAGGCCGAGGGCCTGGTCCGCAAGTTCGAGGCCATCGCCTCGCTGAGCGACCAGGCGCGCGGCCATGAAGAATTCCGCATGATGCTGGACAACAGCCTGAAGCAGGCGCTGGCCTCGATCGAAGCCGGCAAGGAAGTCTCGCGCGAGAACGCCGGCGTCATCGCCAGCGCGCTGCGCAACGCCGACATCGACCTGGTTGGCGGCGACGGCGGCATGTTCGAGAACCTGATCAAGGCGGTTTCGCTGGGCAAGTCGATCGAAGGCTTCGCCGGCAAGAGTCCGATCGTGCAGGACCTGATGCAGCGCTACCTGGGCGTCAACGTGGCCGACAATGCACCGCGGCAGATCGCCGAGGACGCAGAGACCGTGCCCGTCGCGGCGACCGTTGTGGTCGACAGCGCGCGCTGATCCACCCGGCGATGGCCATCGCCATCGCCCACCCGTGCCGGCCGCATCGACGGCCGGCCGTCCGTGAGCCGGAAACCTGCTGATGTCCGAAACCAAACCGTCCACCGAGTCCGTCGCACCAGAGGCTGCCGGCGATACCGTCGACCAGGCCGTAGCCCAGGGCGGCGCCTATGAAGTCCTGCGGCGCCGTCTCGGCGAACAGGGCCAGCGCCTGCAGGCCGTTGCCGAGCAGCTGAACCGCCAGCGCCTGGCCGAGTTCGGCGACAGCCGCCTGGAGGTGGTCGGCCGTTTCCGCATCCGCAGCGAGAACAACTGTGTCGGCCGCGACATCGTCCAGGTCGGCCCGGATCGCCTGCTGTTCGGCTACAACGTGTTCATCGGGCTCAAGACCCAGACCCGCATCGAAGATGTGTTCGGTCTGTACCGGCTGGTACAGGGCGCTGATGGCTACGACGTCGCTGCCCTTGAACTGAGGGGCAGTTTCCTCGACCAGCCCGGCTTCGTGCATGACTTCAACGAGCTGTACGCGTACTACAAGCATGCGCGCCTGCTGCAGCTGATCGTGGTGGGCGACAAGCTGCTGGCCTCGTTCCAGATCGGTGAGCGCAGCAGCGACGTGCGCGTGTTCCGCTGGGCGTTGTCACGCGAAGGTGAACTGACCTATCTCGATGCGCGCGGCGAGCGTGACATCGCCTTGCCGCCACCCTTCGATTTCGAATGGACCCGCGCCACGCGCGACCTTGCCGTCAACGGCCGCCATTCGCATCTGAACATCCTCGATACCCTGTTCGTGGAAACCACCGGTGGCGATCTCACCATCAAGGTGGAGAACAACACCGAAACCGGGCAGGGCATCTACAGCGAACCGGTGGAGGACAGCACGCAGTCGCTGGACGATGCCCAGTTCGAGTTCGCCCGGGTCGGCTCGCTGGTGCTGCTGAAAGTGCTGCCCTACCGCGAAACCGAATGGCGCGGACTGATCTACAACACGCTTACCGGCGACATCGTGCGCAACGATGCCATCGTCCAGGCCTGCGTGCAGCTGCCCGAAGACCACGGCATCATCTTCCCCGGCGGCTATTACCTGCAGGGTGGCGAGCACAAGGCGTTCGACGCCTCGATGGATGGCATGCAGTTCAAGCGCAGCATCCGTTCGCCCAACGGCGAGGACGTGCTGTACATCTTCTACGAGCGCGAAGGCGGGCGTTCGGCGCTGTTCGTCTACAACACCATCCAGCGCGTGCTGCAGAACCCCGTGTTCGGCCACGGCTATGCCTTCATGCAGGACGGGCGCATGGTGCTGTTCCATGCCGAAGGCACCGAGCCGACCCGCATCCATCCGATGCAGGTCTGGCAGACGCCCTTCAGCAGCGATGAGTTCGCCGCCAGCCGTCCGCCCGGCAATACCTTCATGGGGCGCATCGGCAACGCCGAGCTGGTTCGCGGCATCTCCAACCTGTTCAACCTGGCGCGCGAGATCGACGGCCAGGATGTATCGGTGCAGCGCTACCAGCGCCTGGTAGCCGACACCCGGCGGCTTTTCGATGCGCATCATTGGCTGGGTGACGAGGCCTGCGATGGCGCCGAAGCCCTGCTGCGGCAGATCAGCGCCACCGGCGAATCGGTGCTGGACGAATACGAAAAGGTGCAGTCGATCCGCCAGCAGTCGGCCCAGGCAATGGCTGAGGCCGAGGCCACGCACAAGGCGCTGCTGGGCCGGCTGCAGCCGGAAAACTGGAACGAGGTGCAGGCCTTCGTCGAAGCGCTCAACGCGATCACCGCACTGCGCGGTCGACTGCTGACCATCCGCGAACTGCGCTATATCGATACCGCGCGCATCGAGGCGATGGCCGCCGAGTTGGTGCAGGCGCACGACCGTGTCGGCGCCGCCACCGGTACCTTCCTTGCCGGCGATGCAGCACTGGCCCCCTTGACCGCCCGCATGCAGGCGCTGGACGAAGCCGCACAGCAGGCCGCCAGTGCACGCCAGCTGGATGAGCAGCTGGACGGCCTGCGCGGCATGGCCGGCGATCTGGACATGCTGTCCGAGCTGATGGCCGGACTGAAGGTCGACGATGCGACCGCGCGTACCCGCGTCGTCGAATCCATCTCGCTGCTGTACGGGCGCCTGAACCAGGCGCGCGCACGCGCCGAACAGCGCCGCAAGTCGCTGGGTTCGGCCGAAGCCGTGGCCCAGTTCGCCGCCCAGTTCGCCCTGTTCTCGCAGTCGATCACCAGCGCGCTGGCGATGGCCAGCGACCCTGAGCGGGCCGACGAACAGTTGTCGCGCCTGCTGGTGCAGCTGGAAGAACTGGAAAGCCAGTTCGGCGAGCACGAGCAGTTCCTCGGCGACATCCTGAGCAAGCGCGAAGAGCTGGTCGAAGCCTTCGATACGCACAAGCAGGCCCTGCTGGATGATCGCCAGCGCAAGGCGCGCTCGGTGCTCGATGCCGCCAACCGCATCCTTGATGGCCTCGGAAAGCGTACCGAGCGGTTCGGCACGGCCGACGAGCTCAACGCGTTCTTCGCCGGCGATCCGCTGATCCTCAAGCTGCGTGAACTGGCCGAGCGCCTGCGTGCGCTGCGCGACAACGTCAAGGCAGACGATGTCGAGGCCCGCCTGAAGGGCGTGCGCGACCAGGCCGTGCGCCAGCTGCGCGACCGCAGCGACCTGTACGAGGCCGGCGGCAACGTGGTCCGCCTTGGCCCGCGCCATCGATTCAGCGTGAACACCCAGGCGCTGGACCTGACCCTGCTGCCACGGGGTGAAACCCTTGCCATCCACCTCACCGGCACCGATTTCCTGGAGACCCTGCACGATCCCGAGCTTGATGCGCTCAAGCCGTTCTGGCCGGTGACCCTGGATTCGGAATCGGCAGCGATCTACCGCGGCGAATACCTGGCCGGGTGCCTGTTGCTGGCTGCGGAGGAGGGTCGCGATGGCCTGGACCTGGCCCAGCTGCAGCACGATGCAGCCGAACCGGAAGCGCTGGGCCAGCGGGTCCGCGCCTTTGCCGCGCCCCGTTACCGCGAAGGCTACGAGCGCGGTATCCATGACCATGACGCCGCCCTGATCCTGCGCGCGCTGTTGCCGCTGCAGCAGGCCGCCGGACCGCTGCGGCATTCGCCCCATGTGCGTGCGTTGGCACTGCTGTTCTGGGCCGCGCGGCAACGCGATGAAGCCGTGGCGCAGTGGCCCGGCCGGCAGGCTGGTGCCGAGGCCATCGCGCGCCTGTTCGGTTCCGATGAGGGGCGCCAGGCCCTGCGTGCGGAAATGGCCAAGGCGCTGCATGACCATGCACTCGCGCATGCACTGCCGTTTGACGCTGCCGCCGCCGATGCAGCAGCGGCATACCTGGGCGAAGAACTGGTGGCCGGCGAGCCGGTGTTCAGCACCAGCCGGCACGCGCAGGCATTGCTGGACGCGCTGTCGCAGCAACTGGAGCAGGCGGGCCAGCGTGATGCGCTTGAACGTGCGCTGCAGCGCTCGCAGGATCCGCTGGCCATGCGTTGGGCATTGGCCGGGCAATGGCTGCGGGCGCTCGCCGGGCTGCCGGCACAGTCGGCGCATGCCGGCTATGTCGAAGAAGCAGCGGCATTGCTGCTGGTGCAGCGACAGCTGCGCACCCGTGCCAGCGATGCACCGCTGCAGGCGGAGGTCAGCGGCCTGCTGGGTGAACACGCCCGCATCCGCAACGGCAGCCTGACCGTGTCGCTGGACGATTTCCTGGCACGCCTGCAGCATCACCTGCAGGCGTTCGTACCGGCCTTCCATGCCTATCAGGCGGTGCGCCAGGGCATCATCGGTCGCGAACGCGAAACCCTGCGGCTGTCGGAGTTCAAGGCCCGGCCGTTGTCTTCCTTCGTGCGCAACAAGCTGATCAACGACGTATATCTCGGTGTGATCGGCGACAACCTGGCCAAGCAGATGGGTACCGTTGGCGAGAACAAGCGCAGCGACCTGATGGGTCTGCTGATGATGATCTCGCCGCCCGGTTACGGCAAAACCACGTTGATGGAGTACGTGGCACATCGCCTCGGCCTGGTCTTCATGAAGATCAACGGCCCGGCGCTGGGCCACGAAGTGCGGTCGCTGGATCCGCAGCAGGCACCGGACGCCACCTCGCGGCAGGAGCTGGAAAAGCTCAACCTGGCGCTGGAGATGGGCAACAACACCATGCTGTATGTCGATGACATCCAGCACACGCACCCCGAGTTCCTGCAGAAGTTCATCTCGCTGTGCGATGGCACGCGCCGCATCGAAGGCGTATGGCGCGGCCGTACGCGCACCTACGACATGCGTGGCAAGAAGTTCTGCGTGGTCATGGCCGGCAACCCGTACACCGAATCCGGCGAAGTGTTCAAGATTCCGGACATGCTGGCCAACCGTGCCGACATCTACAACCTGGGCGATGTGCTCGGTGGCATGGAATCTGCCTTCACGCTCAGCTACATCGAGAACAGCCTGACCTCCAACCCGGTATTGGCGCCGCTGGCCACGCGCGAGATGGCCGACCTGTACCTGCTGGTCGACCGCGCGATGGGCAAGGATGTGTCCACCAACGGGCTGAGCCACGCCTACAGCGGCGCCGAGATCAACGAGATCACCGCCACCCTGCAGCGCATGCTGCAGGTCCGCGATGTGGTCTACAAGGTCAACCAGCAGTACATCGCCAGCGCTGCCCAGGATGACCGCTATCGCACCGAGCCGCCCTTCCGCCTGCAGGGCAGCTACCGCAACATGAACAAGCTGGCGGAGAAGATTTCGCCGGTGATGAATGACGACGAGCTGCAGCAGCTGATCTCCGACCACTACCTGGGCGAAGCGCAGCTGCTGACCACCGGTGCCGAAGAGAATCTGCTGAAGCTGGCCGAGCTGCGTGGCGTGCTCGATGAAGAACGCGCGCAACGCTGGGCGCAGATCAAGCGTGATTTCCTGCGCAACAAGGCAATGGGTGCCGGTGACAGTGATGTCGGCGGCCGCGTGGTCGCGCAGCTGGCCGACATCGCCAGTGCGTTGCAGCTGCCACCGCCACCGTCGGCAGAGGTGGCCGTCGCACCGGAGCCTGCGCCATGGCCGGCCCTGCTGGCAGCGCTGCAGCGCCTGGCCGATGCACGTCCGGCCAGCGCGCCGGCTGCCGCCGTACCGCAGGCCGCAGCCACGCCATTGGCCGAAGACCTGCAGGCTGGTCTGGCACCGCTGCTGCAGTTGCTGGTCGCCTCGCAGGAACAGCAGGTGCAGTTGTCGCAGACGTTGGCGGCGTTTGCCGGGTGGGCCCGGCAGCAGGTAACGGCCGATGTGGTCACGACCGACACGCGTCGTCGCCCGCGGGTGCGTCGTGCAGCGACTCCGGAAGAACGTGCGCTGGACGAAGCGCTGATGCGCCACTTCTACGGTGAATCATTGCCGCCGGAAACGGTGGCTGATGACGGCCCACGGCCGCCGCCACTGCCGTGACCTGCGTGCGCTCCCTGCCCGAACCCACGCTTCCGGCGCGCGCCGATGTGGCCACGCTGGCAGCGTATGGCAGCCACTTGCTGCAGGTATTGGCCGAGCCTGCACCGTTGCAGGCCGGCGCGGAAGGCGAGGGACTGGTGGCTGCGCTGGCGCGGATCGCATTGGCGTTGCAGGCCAGCGATCCGGCGCGCCTGCGCCGGCAGGAGAGCTGGTGGGGGCGCCTGCTCGGCCGTGACGTTGAACGCCAGGCACAGGCGCAGGGGCTGCAGGCGCAGCTGGGCGTGCTGGCGCTGCAGGCGCGCGAGCAGGCCCAGGGTCTCGCGCAGCGTGTGCAGCAGCGTGCCCGGGCCATCAATGACAACGATGCGGCTGCCGCCGCGTTGGAGGCCTGGACCACGTTCGGCGCCGCGCAGCTGGCGACACTGCAGGGAGCTGCGCAGGTCGCGCTGGCCCCACGCGTGGACCATCTGCGGCGGCTTGCCACGCTGCGACGCATCGAAAACGGGCAGTGGCGGCTGCTGCAGGAGCAGGACGAAGCCCTGCTGCAGCGCTTCGTCCGCATCCACGATGTCCTGCTGCCGGCCTGGCGCCAGGCCGCATTGGCGCGCCAGGCACTGGCGCAGGCTGCACAGGCCGAGCAGGCAGCCACGCTGCAGGCCCAGATCGACGACGAAGTAGCTGCCGCTCAGGCTAGACTGCCCTGAGCCGGCCGCCGCTGCCGCTTATCCACCGCAAGGACACTGCCCGATGACCCAGGACAGCCAGAACTCCGGCACGCTCGTGCCCGCCACCACGCCCGCCCCTGAACTTGATGACAGCACGTTGAATGCCCTCGGCCTGGTCCGCGACGACCTGCCGCGCATCGCCGAAATCGGCCGCGAGCTGGAAGACCTGCGTCCGGGCAACCTGCAGGTGTTCGGCCGTGAGGCCGCCGCACGCACAACGGCCTTCTCCAGCCAGCTGCTGGACCAGGTGCGCAACCGTGACCTCGACGCCAATGGCGAGAAACTCGGCGAAGTGGTGCGCATCGCGCGCGAGCTCAAGCTGGATGGTTTTTCCCAGCGCTCGAAGGTGCCGTTGATCGGTGGCCTGATCGATCGCCTGCGTTCTTCCAAGGGCGAGCTGGTGCAGAAGTTCAGCGATACCAATTCGCAGATCGAACAGCTGCTCGGCGACGTGGGTGCGCAACAGGCGCTGATGGGCAAGCGGGTAAGCGATTTCGACCGCATGCATGACATCGTCCGCGAGGAGCGTCATGCGCTGGGCCTGTATGCCGCCGCCGGCAAGCAGCGCCTGGCCCAGCTGCAGTCCGAGCAGTTGCTGGGTCAGGGCAGCGATGACCCGCAGCAGCGCATCCGCCAGAGCGAGATCGACAATGCGATCCGCCTGATCGAGAAGCGCGTCTCCGACCTGCAGCTGATGCAGCACGCGGCTGACCAGTCGCTGCCGATGATCCGCCTGATCCAGGCCAATGCGCTGCAGCTGATCGAGAAGTTCAACACCGTCCGCGACATCACCATCCCCTCGTGGAAGCGCCAGTTCGCGATCCAGTTGTCGCTGGGCGAACAGAAGAACGCCGCCGAACTGGCCAATGCCATTGACGATGCGACCAATGAGTTGATGCGACGCAATGCCGACCTGATGCGCCAGGCGTCGGTGGACACCGCACGCAGCAACCAGCGCGGCGTGATCGACGTGGCCACGCTGCGCCACGTTCACGATCAGCTGATCGCTACCGTCGAGGAAGTGCGCAGCATCCATCGCGAAGGCATGCAGCAGCGGCAGCAGGCCGAAGTTGAGCTGTCGCGCCTGCGCGAGGACCTGCAGCAGCGCCTGGCGGCGCCGACGGCGTCGTAACGGTCACCCCACATCCACCAGGCATCTGGCCGGACACAATGCACCCAACCTGCCACGGGTGGGTGCCAGCCGTGCGCGTTCCACCATCGCGCGACGTCTGCGGTGCGACATGCCGTCAATGAGGTTGCAAATGGATATGCCCCTTCTCCGTTCGCGCATGGCCCACATCGCCGCTGTTCCAGGTTTGCTGCTCGCTCTGGCTGCGTGCGCCGCCGGAGAATCGTCGAGCCCGGCCACTTCGTCGCCAACCATTGCAACGGCGCCCGCCACTGCTTCGACGGCCGCACCCGTGTCTGCATCAGCATCGGCCGACAGCGGGTTGGCCGCGTTGATCCAGGCCAGCGGGGTGAAATGCAGCGACGCCAGCAAGGGCGCTGGCTGCACGGCGGGTGACGTCGACAGCGGTGATTTCTACGACGTCGAGCTTTCCCCGGCCTGTGGCGAACAGGGCTTCTTCGCCGGCGTTGCCGAGGATAAGGGCGTGGACACCCTGGACGCAGTGCCGAGCACCGGCAGCAGGGTTTCGACGACCGCAAGGCTGTCGAAAGGGCAGCTGGTCTGCGTACAGGGCATCGGTCGTGCCGGACAGAATCCGCTCTTCTATTACGTGGTCGCCATTCCCGCCGCAACGGTCGACAAGTGCAAAGGCAGCGCGTTGTGTGAGACCTATGGTGACAGGCCCATCAGCGGCATGAAGGAAATGGGAAGCGAAGCCTGCCACGTGGCAGGGCCGGGACACTACGCTGGCAACTGCGCGCAGGGCTGGGTCAGTGCTGACGTGCTCGACCTGTTTTCTGACGGGATGTAATCGACGTCAAGCGAGGTTGCCTGCCCTGGCGGCCACTTTGTGGCGGCGATCTTCACTTCAGCTGGGCTACCGCCCAATCAGCCAACGCGTCCACGCGTGCATCGACAGGGCCGTCCGGCCGCGCCAGCACCCAGAACCCGCCGGTCGCGGCGAACCCCCACGGCGCGACCAGCCGCCCGGCTGCCAGATCCTCGGCCACCAGTGGCTCCGGCGCGATCGCCGGGCCCAGCCCCGCTACCGCTGCTTCCAGCAGGTAGTACAGGTGTTCGAAGCCGGTGCCGAGCTGCAGCTGGGCCGGGTCCAGCCCGTGCGACTGCGCCCATGCAGGCCACGCCTGCGGGCGCGAACTGGTGTGCAGCAGCGTTTCCCGGAGCAAGGCCGACGGGAGGACATGGCGCAACCGTTGCGCCGCCGGGTGCGAGGGCGCCACCACCACACCCACCCGTTCCGGTGCCAGCTCGCGCACCTGCCAGCCGCGCGGCCATGGTCCCTGTGCCAGCAGCAGCACCGCATCCAGCGTGGCCTGCGCCTCGGTGAAACTGCCATCCAGGGCCGACCACTGCAGGCGCACGCCGGGCAGGGCAGCCTGCAGTGCCGGCAGCCGCGGAATCATCCAGCGCGCCAGCACGCTGCCGCTGCAGCCCAGCACCAGGGCCGGCTCTGCGCTTGGCCGCCGCAGTTCGCGCACGCAGTCTTCAATGCCGCCGAACGCCTCGCTGCAGGCCTGTTGAAGGCGGGTGCCGGCGGCGGTCAGGCGCAGTCCGCGGCCCGCGCGCTGGAACAGGGCCAGGCCCAGATGGTCTTCCAGCAGCTTCAGTTGCCGGCTGATCGCGCCATGGGTCACATGCAGCGCCTGGGCCGCGCGGCCGACCCCGCCCAGGCGTGCGGTGGCCTCGAACGCCCGCAGGGCATTCAAGGGCGGCAGCGGTGACGTGCTCATGTGAGATTTCCTGACGGGATAGGCCAGATAATATCCATTTTCCGGGCACAATCCGTGCGCTAGAGTATCCACCTGTCTGAACGACCGGTCGTCTCCATGCCTGACTCTCCCATCGCCGATTTCCATGCCTTCCCTGACGCCCAGGGCCACTTCGGCCGTTACGGTGGCAGCTTCGTCGCCGAAACCCTGGTCGGCCCGCTGCAGGAACTGGCCCAGGCCTATGACCAGGCCCGCCAGGATCCGGCGTTCCAGCTGGCCTATGACCGCGACCTGGCCCATTACGTGGGCCGGCCGAGCCCGATCTACCATGCTGAACGATTGAGTGACCACGTCGGTGGCGCCCAGATCCTGCTCAAGCGCGAGGACCTGAACCACACCGGCGCGCACAAGATCAACAACACCATCGGCCAGGCGCTGCTGGCGGCGCGGATGGGCAAGAAGCGCATCATCGCCGAGACCGGCGCCGGCCAGCATGGCGTGGCCAGTGCCACCGTCGCGGCGCGGCTGGGCCTGGAGTGCGTGGTGTACATGGGCGCCACCGACATCGAGCGGCAGAAGATCAACGTCTACCGCATGAAACTGCTCGGGGCGACGGTGGTGCCGGTGACCTCCGGCTCGGCCACCCTGAAGGACGCCCTCAACGAAGCGATGCGCGACTGGGTCACCAACGTGCAGGACACCTTCTACATCATCGGCACGGTAGCGGGTCCAGACCCGTACCCGCGCATGGTGCGCGACTTCAACGCCATCGTCGGCCGCGAGGCACGCGAGCAGATGCTGGCCGAGTACGGTCGCCTGCCTGATGCGATCACCGCCTGCGTCGGCGGCGGCAGCAATGCGATCGGCCTGTTCCATGCCTTCCTCAACGACCGCCAGGTCGAGATCGTCGGCGCTGAAGCGGCCGGTGATGGCATCCACACCGGCCGCCACGCAGCTTCCATTGCCGCCGGCCGCCCGGGCGTGCTGCACGGCAACCGCACCTATGTGCTGTGCGACGACGATGGCCAGATCATCGAGACCCATTCGGTGTCGGCCGGCCTGGATTACCCGGGTGTAGGCCCCGAGCATGCGTTCCTGGCCGACAGCGGCCGTGCGCGCTACGTCGGCATCACCGACGAAGAGGCGCTGCAGGCCTTCCATCTGCTGGCCCACACCGAAGGCATCCTGCCGGCGCTGGAGTCCAGCCACGCGCTTGCGCAGGCGATGAAGCTCGCGCGCGGGCGTCCGCGCGACCAGATCGTGCTGTGCAACCTGTCAGGACGTGGCGACAAGGACGTGCATACCATCGCGGCGCGCGAAGGGCTGGTGCTGTGAGCGCACTGATGCGCAGTACGGGCGTGCTGCTGGTGCTGGGCCTGGCCGCGTGCCAACCGCCGGAACCGCCGGTGCTGGCGCCGGCGGCCAAGGCCGCTGCGCAACCGGCGCAGCCGATGGCGGCCAACGATGACGTCGACCCGATTGCGAGCACGCCCATCGATGATCCACCGGCCTCGGCCGCCGTCTCCAGCGATGACGCGCCCGCCGTGGCGTCGGTGGCGCTGGATCATGCCGGCGAGGTGCTGATCGGCCAGCACATGAGCGACCTGAAGGCCTTCGGGCCGTGGAAGGCAATGGGCGCGGTCGAAGCCATCGGCGGCAGCTGCGAGTACTACGACGGCAAGGGGCTGCCGCCCGGCGTGTCGATGATGACCGACGAAGACCGCGTGGTCCGTTTCGATCTTGGTCCGGGCGAGGACGCCAGGGCGCCGGTCGACCAGCCGGGTCCGTTCGGACTGCGCATCGGCATGACGCGGGCGCAGGCGGTGGCGCAGTTCCCCGGCGCGCCGGTCTCCAGCCCGCATGCCTACGACGGCGATCAGGGCGAGTACCTGACCTGGCAGGATCCGGGTTCCGACCTGGGCATCCGCCTGGAAGTGTTTGAAGGGAAGGTCATCCTGATGTACTGGGGGACCAGCGAAGCGATTGAACTGATTGAAGGATGTGCCTGAGATGCCTGTTTCCCGACTCGATGACTGTTTCCAGCGCCTGCGCCAGCAGCAGCGCAAGGCCCTGATCCCCTTCATCACCGCCGGTGATCCCTCGCTGGAAGCCACGGTGCCGGTCATGCACGCGCTGGTCCAGGCCGGTGCCGATGTGATCGAACTGGGCGTGCCGTTCTCCGATCCGATGGCCGACGGCCCGACCATCCAGCGCAGCTCCGAGCGAGCGCTGGCGCGCGGTGCCGGCAACCGTTACGTGCTGCAGGCGGTGGCGCAGTTCCGGCAACAGGACACGCAGACGCCGGTGGTGCTGATGGGCTATCTCAACCCGGTGGAGATCCACGGTTACGTGGCGTTCGCCGAAGCGGCGGTGGCGGCTGGCGTGGACGGCGTGCTGCTGGTCGACCTGCCGCCGGAAGAGGCCGGCGAAGCCCAGCAGGCCTTCGACGCTGCAGGCCTTGCGCTGGTTCTGCTGGCATCGCCGACCACCAGCGAGGCACGCGCCGACAAGCTGCTGGCGCTGGCCCGTGGCTATCTGTACTACGTCAGCTTTGCCGGGGTCACCGGCGCCTCGGAACGACTGGACAGCGACGCGGCCAGCGCACGCCTGCAGGCGCTGCGGGCCAGGGCCAGCGTGCCGGTGGTGGCCGGCTTCGGCATCAAGGACGCAGCCAGTGCGGCGGCCATGGCGCGCCAGGCCGACGGCGTGGTGGTCGGCAGCGCACTGGTGGCGGTGCTGGCCGAAGCGACCTCCACCGAGGATGCGGCGCAGCGCGCCGCAGCGTTCCTGGCTCCGCTGCGGCAGGCGCTGGATCAGTAATGGTAGCGCCGGGCCATGCCCGGCGGTGGGGCGCGCAAGAATATCCGCCGGGCATGGCCCGGCGCTACCCAGCACCTAAACGTACGTCCCAGCATGGTTTTTTCCAGCGGGCCCAAGGCCGGGCAGGGGGTGCACGGGCAGGGAAAGCGGAGCTAGACTGTCCGCCTTTGCGGCCCCCGGGCCGCCCTGAACGGAAGTGTCCTCCCGCATGAGTTGGCTCAGCAAGTTGATGCCGTCTGGCATCCGCACCGACAACACCCCCAGCAAGAAGCGCAGCGTCCCCGAGGGCCTGTGGGAAAAGTGCAGCAACTGCGGCAGTGCGTTGTACCGTCCGGAGCTGGAAGAGAATCTGGAGGTCTGCCCGAAGTGCGGCCACCATATGGCCATCCGCGCGCGCGCCCGTCTGGCTGCGCTGTTCGACGCCGACAGCACCACCGAGATCGCTGCCCGCCTGGGGCCGACCGACCTGCTGAAGTTCAAGGACCAGAAGAAGTACAGCGAGCGCATCAAGATCGCGCAGAAGAACACCGGTGAGTACGACGCGCTGATCGCCATGCGCGGCCTGCTCAAGGGCCGTCCCCTGGTGGCCTCGTCCTTCGATTTCGCCTTCATGGGGGGCTCGATGGGCTCGGTGGTCGGCGAGCGCTTCGCCCTTGCCGCTGAGACCGCCGCCGAGATCGGCGCACCGTACGTGTGCTTCTCCGCCAGTGGTGGCGCGCGCATGCAGGAGGGCCTGTTCTCGCTGATGCAGATGGCCAAGACCTCGGCCGCACTGGGCAAACTGCGTGAAGCCGGACAGCCGTACATTTCGGTGCTGACCCACCCGACCACCGGCGGTGTGTCGGCATCGTTCGCGATGCTGGGCGACATCAACATCGCCGAACCGCGTGCACTGATCGGCTTCGCCGGCCCGCGCGTGATCGAGCAGACCGTGCGCGAGAAGCTGCCGGAAGGGTTCCAGCGTTCGGAGTTCCTGCTCGAGCACGGCGCCATCGACCAGATCTGTGACCGTCGTGAACTGCGCGACCGCCTGGCCGACCTGCTGGCGATGCTGCGTCGCGAGCCGGCACCGGAGGAAGCTTGATGGGGAGCCGCAAGTACTTCGGTACCGACGGCATCCGCGGTCGAGTCGGCCAAGGGGCGATCTCGGCTGATTTCGTGCTGCGCCTTGGCAACGCCCTTGGCCGCGTGCTGGTCGCCCAGCGCGGCCAGGAGGGGCGCCGTCCGATCGTGGTGATCGGCAAGGACACGCGGATCTCCGGCTACATGTTCGAAGCCGCGCTGGAAGCCGGGCTGGTCGCCGCGGGCGCTGACGTGCAGCTGCTCGGCCCGATGCCGACCCCGGCCGTTGCCTTCCTGACCCGTACGCTGGGCGTGGACGCGGGCATCGTCATCAGTGCGTCGCACAACCCGCACTACGACAACGGCATCAAGTTCTTCTCCGCCCAGGGCGAGAAGCTCGACGATGCTACCGAACTGGCGCTGGAAGCCGCATTGGACGTGCCGTTCACCACGGCCGTTTCGGAAAAGCTCGGCAAGGCCTCGCGTGCACGCGAGGCCGTCGGCCGTTACATCGAGTTCTGCAAGTCCAGCGTGCCGCGCGCGTTCGATCTGCGCGGTGTGCGCCTGGTGCTCGACTGCGCGCATGGCGCCACCTACCAGATCGCGCCGCTGCTGTTCCGCGAACTGGGCGCGGAGGTCATCGGCATCGGTGCCGAACCCAATGGCGTCAACATCAACGACGGCGTCGGGTCGACCCACATCGACAACCTCGCTGCCAAGGTGCGTGAGACCCGCGCCGACCTGGGCATCGCCTTCGACGGTGATGGTGACCGGGTATTGATGGCCGATGACCGCGGCAACCCGGTCGATGGCGATGACCTGGTGTACATCCTGGCGCGCGCATGGCAGGCCGAAGGGCGCCTGCGCGGTCCGGTGGTCGGTACCCTCATGAGCAACTTCGGTCTGGAAAAGGCCCTGGCCGAACTGCAGATTCCGTTCCAGCGCAGCAACGTCGGCGACCGCTACGTGCATCAGGCACTGGTGGAGGGAGGCGGCGTGCTCGGTGGCGAAGCGTCCGGCCATCTGCTGTGCCTGGACCGGGCCACCACCGGCGACGGCATCGTCAGTGCCCTGCAGGTACTGGTGGCGCTGAAGCAGCAGGGAAAGAACCTGCGCGAAGCGCTGCAGCCGTTGTCCAAGGTGCCGCAGAAGACGGTCAACGTGCGCCTTGGCGATGTCTCGGCCAAGGCCACCGTGCAGGCCGAGAGCGTGCAGGCTGCGCTGCTCGAAGCGCAGCAGGCGGTATCCGGTCGCGGGCGCGCCTTCCTGCGTCCCTCCGGCACCGAACCGGTGGTGCGGGTCACGGTCGAGGCCGATGACGCGACGCTGATGCAGGACACCCTGGACCGGCTTTCGGCGGCGGTCAGGACAGCGGCTGCGGCCTGAACCCTGTCGCTGGATCGAACCGACAACATGGCCGCTTGTGCGGCCATGTTGCTGTCTGCCGCAAGCAAGGCATCAGGCGCTGCGCGGCATCTCCGTCTGCCATCTCCAGGTGTCGCGGCACATGTCCGCCAGGCCATGGCACGCGGTCCAGCCCAGCTCGCGCAGGGCCAGGGACGGGTCGGCAAAACTCACCGCGATGTCGCCGGTACGACGACCGGTGATCCGGAAAGGAATCGGCCGGCCGACGGTCTGCTCGAAGGCCTTGATCAGTTCCAGTACGCTGTGGCCCTTGCCGGTGCCCAGGTTCAGGGTGATGCTGCGGCGCTTGTCGCGCAGGTACTGCAGCGCCAGCACATGGGCCCGCGCCACGTCCTGCACATGGATGTAGTCGCGTACGCCGGTGCCGTCACAGGTCGGATAGTCATCTCCGAATACCTGCACTTCGGGCAGCAGGCCGGCGGCCACCTGGGCGATGTAGGGCATCAGGTTGCTGGGCGTTCCGTGCGGCAGCTCGCCGATCAGCGCGCTTGAATGCGCCCCCACCGGGTTGAAGTAGCGCAGCGTTGCCACATGCAGCGACGTATCGGCGCCGACCAGGTCGGACAGCAGCTGCTCCACCACCAGCTTCGAACGGCCATAGGGCGTCATCGCGCAGGTCGAGGCCGTTTCGGCCACCGGGCAATGGTCCTGGTCGCCGTACACGGTTGCCGACGAGCTGAACACGAACGTGCCCACGCCGGCATCGCGCATGGCGCCGAGCAGGGCGAGGGTGCCGCTGATGTTGTTGTCGAAGTAGTCCAACGGCATCTGCCGCGATTCGCCAACCGATTTCAGCGCGGCAAAATGCAGTACCGCATCGATCGAATGCTCGCGCAGCACTGCGGTGATCCGCGCACGGTCACGCACGTCGGCCTGTACGAACAGCGGCGCGATGCCGGTGATGTCGCCGATCCGGCCGATCACCCCGGCGTCGCTGTTGCACAGTGAATCGACGACGACCACCGCATGGCCCTGCTGCTGCAGTTCCACGCACGTGTGGGAGCCGATGAATCCAGCGCCGCCGGTAACCAGAACGTTCATTTCCTGTAGTCCTTCCACTCTGTTGGAGCTTCCTTGCCGAAGCTGTGCCAGCCCAGTGCTGGCAGCGCCATCACGGCCCCGGCACCATCTTCTTCTGCCGCGCCTTGAAGCCGTTGAACAGGGGTGCGATCAGCGGGTTGTAGCTCCACGCGATGCGTTTGCGCAGCCAGCTTGCCGGCCGGTTGCGGATGGCGAAGCGGTAGATGCGCTCGGGATCGCCGCCGACCACGTTGCGGCCGAACGGATGGGTGGTATGCAGGTAGCGGAAACCCTGCTCACGCGCCACTTCGATATAGTCCTGGTCGAAATCGCCGTACGGCCAGCACAGGGTGTCCGACACTTCGCCCAGTTTCTCCAGCAGCACTTCCTTGGCCATCGAGAGGTCGCCACTGATGCCGGCGCGGCGCTGGGCGCGATCCAGGTCCTGGCGGCGCAGCCAGCGGGTGTGGGTGTGGGTATGGCAATGGATCTCGAACGTGCCCGCCTCGATGGCCGCACGTGCTTCGCTCCAGCGCATCATCACCTCGTCACTGCGGCCCTGCTTGTAGATCAGGTCTTCGCAGGCGCGATGTTCGGGCGTTTCCGGCAGCGTGGCGCCGGCGATGCCGGCATGCGGGCGCATCGGCCCCTCGTGCATCCAGCCGGTCACCACGAACACCACCGCGTGCATGCCGTACTTCTGCAGGATCGGATGGGCGTAGACCCAGTTGTCCAGGTAGCCATCATCGAAGGTGATCACGATCGATTTGCGCGGCACCGGCTTGCCGGCCAGGAAGCCGGCGTACTGGTCCAGCGTCAACGAGGTCCAGCCCGTGCGCGCCAGCCAGGCGATCTGGCTTTCGAAATTCTCCGGCGACACCGTGATCATGCCGGGCGAGTTGCTGACGTGGTGATGCATCAGCACCGGTACGGTTCTGGCATTAGCCATGACCCAGCTCCTTCATCCATTGGTGGTAATAGTGTTCGGTGGCTTCAGCGTGGCCCTCGGGGCTGAAACGCTTGGCGCTGCGGATCCAGTCCCAGCCGGAACGTCCCATCTGCCGGCGACGCTCGGGATCGTCCACCAGCAGCCGCAACGCGCCGGTGAGGGCAGCATTGTCGCCAAGCCGGGTGAGGATGGCATTGCTGCCTTCCACCAGCATTTCAGGCACGCCGCCGACCCGATGCGACACGATCGGCAGGCCGGCCTGGGCCGCTTCCAGGAACACCGTGCCCGATGCTTCCTTGTGTGTGGCCAGGGCGAAGATGTCAAAGCCGGGCATCAGCTGACTGGCATCACTGCGGAAGCCCAGCAGATGGACCTGGTGCTGCAGGTCGTGCTCGGCGCACGTGGCCTGCAGGCGCTGCATCACTGCCTGGCCATCGCCGACCACCACCAGATGCAGGCGGGGATTGGCCTTGCACAGCGGCACCATGGCCTGCAGCAGTTCGGCGTGGCCCTTGGGTTCGCGCAGCACGGCCACGCAGCCCACTACGATGTCCTGTTCGTCGAATCCGAGCTCGGCGCGCACGCGTGCGCGCGCCTCCTGCAACGCCTGCCAGGAGGGCTCATGCGTGGTGTCGGTTGGCGCAACCGCCATCGGCGGCACGATGCCGATGTGATCGGCGGGAATGCCACGGTCGGCCAGCAGTTGCTTGACGAAATTGCTCACCGTGATGACCCGGTGCGGCAGGCCGGTGTAGGTCAGCAGCGAATTCACCGGGCTCATCAGGTGGCGCGAGCGCACTACCAGCGGTGTGCCGCCCAGGCGTGCGCCCGCGGCGGCAATCAATGCATCGCGACGGCTGGTGGTGTTGACCACGTCGTAGCGCTCGCGGCGGACCAGCCGTGACACCGACCAGATGCCGCGCAGCAGCCGGGCCAGGCCGCCCATGCGCAGCGTATGCACGGTGAAGCCATCATCGCGCGCGCGCTTTGCCAGGCGCGCGTCCGGCTGGCAAAGCAGGGCGACGTCATGGCCGCGCGCGCGCATCACCTGCATGTGGCGGAAAATGTAGATCTCCTGCCCACCCATGCCTTTGGCGGCTTCGGTATGCAGGATGCGCAGCGGACGGTTCATGGTGGATCGGTCCTTGGATTCAGCGGTTGCGGAAGCGCGTCAGCGCTTCCCATGCCGCGCGGATGCTGGCGGCGTCGGGGGTCTGTTGCGGCAGGGGGCGGTAGCGCGCATCGAGCGCGGTGGCGTTGCCGAATTTGTCGAACACGTAGATCGCCTCGCCATTGCGCACCGCACGCTGCGACCAGCTTTCCACCACCAGCGCACGCTTGCCGGTTGGTGCAGCCAGCAGGTCGTGGCCGGTGCTGTAGTCGGTCAATGCGTTCTCGCAGCCCAGGCCGTGGCGCATCAGCGTCGGCACCCAGTCTTCATGCGAACTGACCCGCGCGTCGCGGCCGCCACCCTGGCCGGGCCAATGCAGCACGAAGGGCACCTGCAGCTGGTGGTTGGAGAAGTTGCCGTTGTGGCCCCAGTAGTTGAGTTTGAGGTCGTTGAATTCCTCGGCGTGGTCACCGGTCACCAGCACGATCGTGTCCTGGTCCAGTCCCTGCGCACGCAGGTCATCCAGCAGCGATCCAATCAGGCTGTCGGCGTAATGCACCGCGGTGTGATAACGGTTCAATTCCGGCGTTGGATCGTGCTCGGGGCCGAACTTGAGAAAATCGATGGCATCGGCCATCGGCGTAGCGAGCGGCGGATAGCCGGCCGGCATGTGGTAGGGCGCGTGGGTGGAATCGAGGAACACGAAACCAAACCACGGGCGCTGCGCAGCCTGGCTGGCGCGGATGTCCTTCTGCAGTCCAGCGACGATGGCGGCATCACGGCCGTCGGAGGTCAGTTCGGACGGCCCCTGGTGCAGCTGGTCGCGGACATCGGCGAACGCTGTGCGATCGAACTCCGGGCTGTACAGCGGCGCGCTGCCATACAGATGCAGGTCATAGCCCTGCTGTCCCAGCACCTTGAACAACTGCGAGCCGCGCTGCTCGTCGAGCATGCTGGGCCAGTAGCCACCCGGCAGACCGTACAGCAGCCCGAACAGACCATAACGGGTGGCGTTGCCGGTGCTGAAATGATGTTCGTACACCCGCGAGGACCGGGCCAGCGCCGAGGCGTTGGGCATGAACTGCGGGGTGAGCACGTCATGGCGCAACGACTCCAGTACCACCATCAGCACGTTCGGCCGCTGGTGGCTCTGGCAGCGAAGGGGCTGCAACGGATAGTTGAGCTGGGCATGGCGCGGATCGGGCAGGCCGACCTGGTGCTGGCTGACCACGCCGAAGCGACGCATCGCGCTCTTGGCGGTGATCGGCTGCGCCCATGGCAGGTAGTTCCATTGGCTGATCACTGCGCGTTCGCCGAGCGCGTCGTAGTAGGCAGTGGCGACCTGGCCGCCGCCCATCAGCAGGGCAACCACCGCCCAGGCCTGCAGTACCCGCCGCCGCCGTGGCGCTGCGGGCAGCAGCTTCCAGCACGCCCAGGCCAGCAGGCCCTGCGCGGCGAAGATCGCCGATACCAGAGCCGCCGCCTGCAGCCAGGTCTTCCAGGACAGGCTGACCTGATCCTGCAGGGCGCCGCCGAACACCATGTTGGCGACCATCGCGTTGAGGTGGAAGCGATACAGCGCGAAGACCTTGGCATCCACCAGCAGCAGGCACAGCCACAGGCCCTGGCAGATCACCGCCGAGACGCTCAATGCGCGCGCGCTGCGCGGCCACAGGCCGATGGCCAGCGGCAGCAGGCCAGCCAGGGCACCGAACGCGAGCAGGTGGCCGGGCAGGGCGAACGCCAAGTAGGCCAGGCCGAGCGTGCCGCCGGGGTTATCGCGTAGCGGCACGTTGCCCAGCGCGATGAGCGCGGCCAGCACGGCGTTGGCGGCCACGAACAAGGACCACCAGGCCAGCCGGCGCCAGCGTCGGGCAGGGCCGGAAATAACAGCGGCGGTGGCGTCGGGCAGGGCGGCATCCATGGCGGGGCGGGTTCAGGTGGGCAACGGGGCGATTTCCGGCGTGACGAAGTCGTTAAACCGCGCGCGGGTGGCGCATTGTATCGGTTTGTTTCAGCGTGTCGGTGGCGTGTTCCGATCTATCTGTCACAATGTTCAGATCGGTCGCCATTGCATGGCGGGCCCGTACCGACTCAACGACAAGCCAGGAACCGCTGTGAGCCAGATCCCCACCCTCGACATCACCCGTTTCGACAGTGACCGCGACGCCTTCGTGGCCGAGCTGGGGGCGGCATATCGCCAATGGGGGTTTGCCGGCATCCGCAACCACGGCATTCCGCAGGCCGACATCGATGCGGCCTACGACGTCTTCAAGGCCTTCTTCGCACTGCCGGATGAGACGAAGCGGAAGTACCACGTGGCTGGCAGCGGCGGCGCCCGCGGCTATACCCCGTTCGGTGTGGAGACCGCCAAGGGCTCCAAGCACTTCGACCTGAAGGAGTTCTGGCACATCGGCCGCGAGATCGCCGACGACTCCAAGTACCGGGACGTGATGGCGCCGAACCTGTGGCCTTCCGAGGTCGAGGGCTTCCGTGAGCGTGGTTACGGCCTGTACCAGGCGTTGGACAACCTGGGTTCGCGCGTGCTTTCGGCCCTGGCCCTGCACATCGGCCTGCCGGAGCACTTCTTCGCCGACAAGACCAATTTCGGCAATTCGATCCTGCGCCCGATCCACTACCCGCCGATCACCACCGACGACATTCCCAACGTGCGCGCTGGTGCGCATGGCGACATCAACTTCATCACGCTGCTGGTCGGTGCCAGCGCGGCAGGCCTGGAAGTGCAGTCGCATGACGGGGACTGGGTGCCGTTCACCTCGGACGCGGACACCATCGTGGTCAACATCGGCGACATGCTGCAGCGCCTGACCAACCACGTGTATCCGTCGACCATCCACCGGGTGGTCAATCCCCCGGGTGAGCTGGCCCGCCAGCCGCGCTATTCGGTGCCGTTCTTCCTGCACCCGAACCCGGATTTCCTGATCGACGTGCTGCCTTCGTGCATCACCGAGGAGAACCCGAGCCGGTACCCGGAACCGATCACCGCGCACGGTTTCCTCGAAGAGCGCCTGCGCGAGATCAAGCTGAAGTAACAAGAAGGCCGCCGAAAGGCGGCCTTTTTGTTACGGGTAGCGCCGGGCCATGCCCGGCGAGCGCAGCGGAGGGGTTTCGGCAGGGTTGCACCCTGCACCCGCAGAGGCCAGAGCCAAGGCCAAAGCCAAAGCCAAAGCGGCTCTGGGTTTCTGTGGGTTGGGCGGGGCGGTGTGGGCTGGCAGGACACGCCGTAAACCCATCCCTGGGGGCTCGATGGCGCCTTGCTCGTGTGCGCTGTCCTGCGCACACGGCAAGACCGGGGTTGGGCGTCCTGCCCAACCCGCCCGAGGCATGCCTCGGGCCCATGGCGCCAACGGTCCTGCCAACCCACACCGCCCCGCCTTCGACAGTTTCCCGGTGACGGTTGGATTACATCTGGCGGCGGCACGACGGTTCGGCTGCGTCTGGTAGATCCACGCCATGCGTGGATGAGATCTGTCAGGGCTCGAGGCAGGGAGGAGTTGAAGCTCTGCTTTCGCTTTCGCTTTCGCTTTCGCTTTCGATTTTGCTTTTTGCTTTTGATCTTCTTTTTTCTTTCCGTGGCGGGCGGAACCGCCGGAATGTGTCAGGGGGCCGGGCGGGTGGGGCTGCGCAGGGGCGTGAGCCGCATGGATGCGGCGACCGAGCTTACAGGGACGTACTTGCGGCGACCCCTGCGCAGTCCCACCCGCCCGGCCAACCCCGCAAATCCACCCGGGGCTCTCCGCGACCAACCTAAACCCGCCACGAGGGGCTGCGCCGTTGGCTGAAAATCCATGTAACCGCTTACACGGAAACGGTTTTTTGCCGCAGCAGGTATCATGGGCGGCTGAGTTCACACAGGAGCCACCCGCTCATGCGCCGCAAGATCGTCGCTGGAAACTGGAAGCTGCACGGCAGCCGTCAATTCGCCACCGAACTGCTGGGGCAGGTCGCTGCCGGGCTGCCCAAGAGCGGGGTGGAGGTGGTCATCCTGCCGCCGATGCCCTACCTGGGTGAGCTGGTCGAAGACTTCGGCGAGACCGGCCTGGCCTTTGGTGCACAGGACGTCAGCAGCAATGAGAAGGGCGCCTACACCGGTGAGGTCTGTGCGGCCATGCTGCACGAGGTGGGTGCCCGCTATGGTCTGGTCGGCCACTCCGAGCGCCGCCAGTACCACAACGAGAGCAGCGAACTGGTCGCGCGCAAGTTCGCTGCCGCCCTGCATGCCGGCCTGGTGCCGGTACTCTGCGTCGGTGAAACCCTTGAGCAGCGCGAGGCCGGGCAGACCGAGGCGGTCATCGCCAGCCAGCTGGCCCCGGTGCTCGAGCTTGTCGGGGCCGCAGGCTTCGCCAATGCCGTGGTCGCCTACGAGCCGGTCTGGGCGATCGGAACCGGCCGCACCGCAACCAAGGAGCAGGCGCAGCAGGTGCACGCGTTCATTCGTGGCGAAGTCGCGCGCATCGATGCTAGAATTGCTGATTCACTGCCCATTGTTTACGGCGGTAGCGTGAAGCCCGACAATGCCGGGGAACTGTTCGCGCAGCCGGATGTCGATGGTGGGCTGGTTGGTGGTGCCTCCCTGGTGGCCGCCGACTTCCTGGCCATCGCAGAGGCGGCGGCAAACAATTAGTTACGGTTGCCGGCTAGCCGCCGGCACTCTAGTCCGAGGGCGGATTTCCAATGCTGATGTTGATCCTCAATGTCGTCTACGTGCTGGTTGCCGTAGCCATGGTCGCGCTGATCCTGATGCAGCGTGGCTCGGGTGCGGCGGCAGGTTCGGGCTTTGGCGCTGGCGCCTCGGGGACCGTGTTCGGTGCGCGTGGCGCGTCCAACTTCCTGTCCAAGTCGACCAAGTGGCTGGCCGTGGTGTTCTTCGGCATCAGCCTCTTCATGGCCTGGTACGCCGGCCATGGCAACCGCCCGGCCGCCGATCAGGATCTGGGTCTGATGTCCGCCCCGGCGGCCAGCGCTCCGGCCGCTCCGGCGGGCGAATTGCCGGCCGTTCCGAAGGCCGATGCGGTCCCGGCCGCCCCGGTTCCGGCCGCAACTGTGCCGGCTCAGGCGGAATCTTCGGTTTCTGGTGAAGAAAAGCCTTCGGAAGGCTCCCAGAAAGACTGAAGCCGGTTACAATACGCGGCGCATCGGGAAGATAGTCTGATGTGATCGTTTGCCCAGGTGGCGGAATTGGTAGACGCACTACCTTGAGGTGGTAGCGACTTAGGTCGTAGGGGTTCGAGTCCCCTCTTGGGCACCATTTAGTAAGTAAAGCGGGTTGGTCTGGCGCGCAAGGCGCCAGGCAGCTTCCCGTCCACTCCCCCATGCCAAAGCGCCTGCAGGCGCAGCGGCAGAGGCAAGAGAGAATCGCTGTGCTGGCCGAATATTTGCCGTCTCTGCTGTTTCTGATCGTTGCCACCGGTATCGGCATTACGCTGATGCTGGTTGGTCGATTCCTCGGTCCCCGCCGCCCCGATCTGGAAAAGCTGTCGCCGTACGAGTGCGGCTTCGAAGCCTTCGAAGACGCGCGTATGAAGTTCGACGTGCGCTACTACCTGATCGCGATCCAGTTCATCGTCTTCGACCTGGAAATCATCTTCATCGTGCCGTGGACGCAGGTCTTCATGGAGCTTGGCGCGCGTTCGCTCGTCACCATGGGTCTGTTCGTCGGCATGCTGTTCCTCGGTTTCATCTATGTCTGGAAGAAGGGAGCGCTGGAATGGGAGTGATTCAGACTCTCGATGGCCTGATGACCAATCCTGTCCCGGAAGGGCGGGTTGACGACATCCTGCGGCCGGAAGGCGACAACCCGCTGCTGGAAAAGGGCTTTGTCACCACCAGCGTCGATGCGCTGCTGAACTGGGCACGCACCGGCTCGATGTGGCCCATGACCTTCGGTCTGGCCTGCTGTGCGGTCGAAATGATGCACGCAGGTGCAGCGCGCCTGGACCTTGACCGCTACGGTGTGGTGTTCCGCCCGTCGCCGCGCCAGTCCGACGTGATGATCGTCGCCGGCACCCTGGTCAACAAGATGGCCCCGGCGCTGCGCAAGGTCTATGACCAGATGCCCGACCCCAAGTGGGTGATCTCCATGGGCAGCTGCGCCAATGGCGGTGGTTACTACCACTATTCCTATTCTGTGGTGCGCGGCTGTGATCGCGTGGTGCCGGTGGACGTCTACGTCCCGGGCTGCCCGCCGACCGCCGAGGCGCTGGTGTACGGGATCCTGCAGCTGCAGAAGAAGATCTGGCGTACACAGACCATCGCCCGCTGACCCCTTCACCTGACAAGAGCGCGCCAAGCCCCCATGGCAGAGCAAGCATCCTTCATCGACCGACTCTCCGCACGTTTCGCAGGTGCGAAGGTCATCGTGGTCGAACCCCGCGGCGAAGTGACGCTGGAAGTGCCTGCCGCTGAGTGGCACGCCACCGCCCTCGCGCTGCGTGACGAGTTTGGTTTCGAGCAGGCCGTGGACCTCTGCGGCGTCGATTACCTCGGTTATGGCTCCGACGAGTGGGACACCGCCGACGTGTCCTCGCAGGGCTTCAGCCGCGGTGTCGAGGGCAAGGCCCAGGGCCGCTTCGCCTGGGGCGAATTCCCCAGCGAAGAGAGCGCCGACGGTGCCCGTCCGCAGCACATGCCGACCCAGCGCTTTGCCGTGGTCGCGCAGCTGCGTTCGTACCAGCACAACCTGATGATGCACCTGCGCTGCTTCGCGCCTGACGAAGCGCTGCCGGTGGTGTCGTCGCTGACCAGCATCTGGCCGGGCTTGAACTGGTTCGAGCGCGAAGCGTTCGATCTGTATGGCGTGATCTTCGAAGGTCATCCTGACCTGCGCCGGATCCTGACCGACTACGGTTTCGTCGGTCATCCGTTCCGCAAGGACTTCCCGCTGATCGGCAACGTCGAAGTCCGCTACGACGAAGAAAAGAAGCGTGTCATCTACGAACCGGTCACCTCGGTGGAGCCGCGCGTCGGCGTGCCGCGCGTGATCCGCGACGACGCCCGCCTGCAGACCGCTGCCGGCGAGCGCTCGCAGGAGGCAGTGAAGTGAGTCACGTACACCAGGCCGGCGAAGCATTCGCCAGCAACGCTGCCGAAAGCCGGCAGGAAATCCGCAACTACACCATGAACTTCGGCCCGCAGCATCCGGCCGCGCACGGTGTGCTGCGCCTGATCCTGGAGATGGACGGCGAGACCATCATGCGTGCCGACCCGCACGTGGGTCTGCTGCACCGGGGCACCGAGAAGCTGGCCGAATCCAAGCCCTTCAACCAGTCGATCGGCTACATGGATCGCCTGGATTACGTGTCGATGATGTGCAACGAGCACGCCTACGTGCGCTCGATCGAGACCCTGATGGGCATCGAGGCGCCGGAGCGCGCGCAGTACATCCGCACGATGTTCGACGAGATCACCCGCATCCTGAACCACTTGATGTGGCTGGGTTCCAACGCGCTCGACCTGGGTGCGATGGCGGTGATGCTGTACGCCTTCCGCGAGCGCGAAGAGCTGATGGACTGCTACGAAGCGGTCTCCGGCGCGCGCATGCACGCGGCGTACTACCGTCCGGGCGGTGTCTACCGCGACCTGCCGGACCACATGCCGAAGTACAAGGAATCGCGCTGGCACAAGGGCAAGGCCCTGAAGAACCTCAATGCCTCGCGCGAAGGTTCGCTGCTGGACTTCCTGGAGAACTTCACCAATGAGTTCCCCGGCCGTGTCGACGAATACGAGACCCTGCTGACCGACAACCGTATCTGGAAGCAGCGTACCGTCGGCATCGGCGTGGTCACCCCGGAGCTGGCCCACCAGTGGGGCATGACCGGCGTGATGCTGCGTGGCTCGGGCGTCGCCTGGGATCTGCGCAAGAAGCGCCCCTATGCGAAGTACGATGCCGTCGATTTCGACATCCCGCTGGGCAAGGAAGGCGATTGCTACGATCGCTACCTGTGCCGCGTTGCCGAAATGCGCGAGTCCAACCGCATCATCAAGCAGTGCGTGGCATGGCTGAAGGCCAACCCCGGCCCGGTCATGGTCAAGAACTTCAAGGTCGCTCCGCCCAAGCGCGAGGACATGAAGGACGACATGGAAGCGCTGATCCATCACTTCAAGCTGTTCAGTGAAGGCTATTGCGTGCCGGCCGGCGAGACCTACGCCGCGGTTGAAGCGCCCAAGGGCGAATTCGGCTGCTACCTGGTTTCCGACGGCGCCAACAAGCCGTTCCGCGTACACCTTCGTGCGCCGGGCTTTGCCCACCTGTCCTCGATCGATTCGATCGTGCGCGGCCACATGCTGGCCGACGTGGTGGCGATGATCGGTACCTACGATCTGGTGTTCGGCGAGGTTGACCGGTAATGCCGTCCGCCACGCCAACGCCCGCTGCAGGCAGCCGGCGCAAGCCGGCGCCGCAGTTTCTGCAATTTCACGTTATGCATTTCGCTGAGGTCGGCCGATGAAGGCGACAGGTAATTTCGAGGCGGCGCGCGACGTCGACCCGATGGTGGTGTTGAGCGACAAAACCCGCGCTCACATCGATCACTGGCTGTCCAAGTTCCCGCCGGACCGCAAGCGCTCTGCCGTGCTGCAGGGTCTGCATGCTGCCCAGGAGCAGAACCAGGGCTGGCTGACCGACGAGCTGATCGCCGGCGTGGCCAAGTACCTGGACCTGCCGCCGGTGTGGGCCTACGAGGTTGCCAGCTTCTACTCGATGTTCGAGACCGAGAAGGTGGGCCGCAACAACGTGGCCATCTGCACGAACATCAGCTGCTGGCTCAATGGCGCCGAAGACATCGTGCGCCATTGCGAGAAGAAGCTGGGCATCAAGAACGGTCAGTCGACCGCTGACGGCCGCGTCTACCTCAAGCGCGAGGAAGAGTGCCTGGCCGGCTGCGCGGGTGCACCGATGATGGTCATCAATGGTCACTACCATGAGCGTCTGACCCTGGAAAAGGTCGACGAGCTTCTGGACGGGCTGGAGTAAGGGCATGGCACATCACCACGAATCCAAGGGTCCGGTCGGCCCCGCGCCGCTGCCGCACCAGGTGGTCTACACCACCCTGCATTACGACACCCCGTGGTCGTACGAAAGCTATCTGAAGACCGGTGGCTACGCTGCCCTGCGCAAGATCCTCGAAGAGAAGATCCCGCCGGAGCAGGTCATCGAGATGGTCAAGGCCTCGGGCCTGCGCGGCCGCGGCGGCGCCGGTTTCCCGACCGGCCTGAAGTGGTCCTTCATGCCCAAGGGCAACGTGCAGAAGTACATCCTCTGCAACTCGGATGAATCCGAGCCGGGCACCTGCAAGGATCGCGACATCCTGCGCTACAACCCGCATTCGGTGGTCGAAGGCATGGCGATTGCCTGCTACGCCACCGGTTCGACCGTGGGCTACAACTACCTGCGCGGTGAATTCCACCACGAGCCGTTCGAGCACTTCGAGCAGGCCCTGGCCGATGCCTATGCAAACGGCTGGCTGGGCAAGAACGTGCTGGGCTCGGGCGTGGATATCGACATCTACGGCGCCCTGGGTGCCGGCGCTTACATCTGCGGCGAAGAAACCGCGCTGATGGAATCGCTGGAAGGCAAAAAGGGCCAGCCGCGCTACAAGCCGCCGTTCCCGGCCAATTTCGGCCTGTATGGCAAGCCGTCGACGATCAACAACACCGAAACCTACGGTTCGGTGCCGGCGATCATCCGCAATGGTCCGGAGTGGTTCAAGGGCCTGAGCCTGACCGCCAATGGCGGCCCGAAGTGCTTCTCGGTGTCCGGCTGCGTGCAGAAGGGCGGCAATTTCGAAGTGCCGCTGGGCACCACCTTCGACGACCTGCTGGAAATGGCCGGCGGCCTCAAGCCGGGTCGCAAGCTCAAGGGCGCGATCCCGGGCGGCGTGTCCATGCCGGTGCTGACCGCGGCCGAGCTGAAGGGCCTGCCGATGGACTACGACACCATCCGTGCGCTGGGCTCCGGCCTGGGCTCCGGTGCGGTCGTGGTGCTGGATGACAGCGTCTGCTGCGTCAAGTTCGCCTGCCGCATCAGCCAGTTCTTCCACAAGGAATCCTGTGGCCAGTGCACCCCGTGCCGCGAAGGTACCGGCTGGATGCACCGCGTGCTGGAGCGCATCGTCGCCGGCAAGGCCACGATGGAAGACCTGCACCAGTTGAAGACCGTGGCCGGCCAGATCGAAGGCCATACCATCTGTGCGTTCGGCGAAGCGGCGGCATGGCCCATCCAGGGCTTCCTGCGCCAGTTCTGGGACGAATTCGAGTACTACATCGTCAACGGTCATTCGATGGTTGACGGCAAGAAGGTGGAGGCAGCCGCTGCATGAGCGCGCAACCCATAAATCCCAGCGTGCCACCGGACCACGTCACCATCGAGATCGATGGCAAGTCGCTGGTCGTGCCCAAGGGTTCGATGATCATCCAGGCCGCCGACAAGGCGGGCATTTCGATTCCGCGCTTCTGCTACCACGAGAAGCTGCCGATCGCTGCCAACTGCCGCATGTGCCTGGTGGATGTGGAAAAGTCGCCGAAGCCGGCACCGGCCTGCGCCACGCCGGTGATGGAAGGCATGAAGGTCGCCACCCGCAGTGAAAAGGCGCTGAAGTTCCAGCGCTCGGTGATGGAGTTCCTGCTGATCAACCACCCGCTGGATTGCCCGATCTGCGATCAGGGCGGCGAGTGCGAACTGCAGGACGTGTCGCTGGGCTACGGCCGTTCGGTCAGCCGCTTCAACGAGCGCAAGCGCGTGGTGGCCGACGAGGACATGGGCCCGCTGGTCGCCACCGAGATGACCCGCTGCATCCAGTGCACCCGCTGCGTGCGCTTCACCGCCGACGTTGCCGGTACCTATGAACTGGGTGGCATGTACCGCGGTGAAAACCTGCAGATCGGCACCTACGACGGCAAGCCGCTGACCACCGAGCTTTCGGGCAACGTCGTCGACGTGTGCCCGGTCGGCGCGCTGACCAACAAGGTGTTCCAGTTCCGCGCCCGTCCGTGGGAACTGACCGCGCGCGAATCGCTGGGCTACCACGACGCGATGGGCTCGAACCTGTTCCTGCACGTACGTCGCGGCGAAGTGCTGCGTACCGTGCCGCGCGACAACGAGGCGGTCAACGAGTGCTGGCTGTCCGATCGTGACCGTTATTCGCACCAGGGCCTGTACAGCGAAGACCGTGCGGTCAAGCCGCTGCGCAAGGTCAACGGCGAGTGGAAGGAAGTGAGCTGGGCTGAAGGCCTGGCCGCGGCCGCCGAGATCCTCAAGGCCAACCAGGGCGACAACCTGGGCGTGTTGGTGCACCCGTCGACGTCGAACGAAGAGGGCGCACTGCTGGCCCGCCTGGCCACCGGCCTGGGTTCGGCCAACATCGACCACCGCATCAACAACCGCGACTTCTCCGACGCCGCCACTGCCGAAGTGTTCGGCCTGCCGCTGGCCGAGATCGAAGGCGCGGACCGCATCGTCGTGCTCGGCAGCAACATCCGCCACGAGCTGCCGTTGCTGCACGCCCGCCTGCGCAAGGCGCAGACCCAGAACGGCGCGAAGATCCACGTGGTCAACCCGGTCGACTTCGACTTCGCGTTCAGCGTTGCCGGCAAGCAGATCGTGGCTCCGTCGAAGTTCGCCGATGCGCTGGCCAACGCCGAGCTGCGTTCGGCGGTGCAGGGCGGTACCAATACGGTGCTGATCGTCGGTGGCATCGCCGAGAACCATCCGCAGGCTGCCGCGATCCGCGCCGCTGCGCGTGATTTCGCCGCCGCCACCGGTGCCAAGCTGTGCCGCATCCCGCAGGGCGCCAATGCGATCGGCCTGACCCGCGCCGGCGTACTGCCGGCCGGCAAGGACGTCGCTGCGATGCTGGCCGATCCGCGCAAGGCCTACGTGGTCTACGGCCTGGAACCGGGCCTGGACTTCGCCGATGCTCCGGCCGCGCGCAAGGCGCTGGTCGGCGCACAGGTGGTGGCCTTCAGCCAGTTCGCCTGCGCCTCGACCCGCGACGTTGCCGACGTGATCCTGCCGATCGGTGCGCTGCCGGAAATCGATGCCACCCTGACCAACCTCGATGGTCGCGAGCAGTCGGCGCGTGCCGGCGGCAAGTTGCCGGGCGAGGCCCGCGAGGGCTGGCGCGTGCTGCGTGCACTCGGCGGTGAGCTGGCCGTGGCCGGTTTCGAGTTCATCGACCTGGCCGGCCTGCGCGCCAGCCTGGCACCGGTGAACGTGCAGGTGTCCGCTTCGGCACAGCCGGTGCTGGCGGGCGAGGGCATGGAAGTGGCCTCGACCGCTGCGATCTACCGCACCGATGCGGTGGTCCGTCGCGCCCCGGCGCTGCAGTCGCATCCGCTCAACAACGCCCCGCGCATCGTGCTCAACGCTGACGATGCCGCCCGCCTGCAGCTGCAGGAAGGGCAGATGGCCAAGGTCGGCACCGATGCCGGCAAGGCCACCCTGCCGGTGGTGGTCGACGCCCGCGTCGCTGCGGGTTCGGTCTGGATTGAATCGGGCCACGGCGCAACCGCGCCGCTGGGTGCCGCTCGTGTTTCGGTGGTGGCTGCATGAACGAATTGCTGATTAACGCGGTCGATCCGCTGCACCAGTGGCTGCTTGGCCTGGGTGACATCGGCGCGCTGATCTGGATCATCCTGAAGATCCTGGTGATCACCGTTCCGGTGATCGTCTCGGTGGCCTTCTACGTGGTCTGGGAACGCAAGCTGATCGGCTGGATGCACGTCCGCCACGGACCGATGTACGTGGGCATGGGCATCTTCCAGGCCTTCGCCGACGTCTTCAAGCTGCTGTTCAAGGAAGTGGTCCAGCCGAGCAGCGCCAACAAGGCGATCTACCTGCTGGCACCGCTGATCACCCTTGCCCCGGCCTTTGCGGCCTGGGCGGTGGTGCCCTTCGATTCGCAGCTGGTGCTGTCCAACGCCAACGCCGGCCTGCTGTACCTGCTGGCGATGACCTCGTTGGGCATCTACGGCATCATCCTCGCCGGTTGGGCCTCCAACTCGAAGTATGCGTTCCTGGGTGCCATGCGCGCCTCGGCGCAGATGATCAGCTACGAAATCGCGATGGGCTTCGCCCTGGTCGGCGTGATGATCGCTTCGGGCAGCCTCAATCTCAGCAACATCGTGATGGCCCAAGCTGGCAACTCCGGTTTCTTCGACTGGTTCCTGTTGCCGCTGTTCCCGCTGTTCATCGTGTACTGGGTGTCCGGCGTTGCCGAGACCAACCGCGCGCCGTTCGACGTCGTGGAAGGCGAGTCGGAAATCGTCGCCGGCCACATGGTCGAGTATTCCGGCGGTGCGTTCGCCCTGTTCTTCCTGGCCGAATACGCGAACATGATCCTGATCAGCTTCCTGATCTCGATCTTCTTCCTCGGCGGCTGGCTGAGCCCGATCCAGGGCTGGGTCAACCCGGGCGAGATCTCGCCGTTCATCGACTGGATCTGGAAGGGCGGCTGGCCGTGGCTGTTCGTCAAGGTCTTCTTCTTCGCCAGCGCCTACATCTGGTTCCGAGCAAGCTTCCCGCGCTTCCGCTATGACCAGATCATGCGCCTGGGCTGGAAGGTCTTCATCCCGCTGACCATTTTCTGGATCGCGGTTACCGCCGTCATGGTGTTCTTCGGCGTGATTCAAAAGGGCGTCTAAGTGATGAACAGGATTACCCATTACTTCAAGAGCCTGCTGCTGCTCGAACTGCTGGCCGGTCTCTGGCTGACGCTGAAGTACAGCTTCAAGCCGAAGTACACGATGATGTACCCGATGGAGAAGTTCCCGCAGTCGCCGCGCTTCCGTGGCCTGCATGCCCTGCGCCGTTATCCCAACGGTGAAGAGCGCTGCATCGCCTGCAAGCTGTGCGAAGCGGTGTGCCCGGCATTGGCCATCACCATCGATTCGGCCAAGCGCGAGGACGGCACCCGCCGTACCACGCGCTACGACATCGATCTGTTCAAGTGCATCTTCTGCGGCTTCTGTGAGGAAAGCTGCCCGGTGGACTCGATCGTCGAGACCCACATCCTCGAGTACCACTTCGAGAATCGTGGCGAAAACATCGTTACCAAGCCGCAGCTGCTGGCCCTGGGCGACCGTCTCGAATCCGAGATCGCCGAGCGTCGTGCCGCCGATGCCGCTTACCGCTGAGGTCGAGAGATGGATTGGGTAAATATCGCTTTCTGGGTCTTCGCCATCGCGGCAACGGTTTCGGCCGGTGCGGTGATCAGCGTGCGCAACCCCGTGCACGCTGTCCTGTGCCTGGTGCTGACCTTCTTCTCCATCGCCTGCGTGTGGCTGCTGGTCGGCGCCGAGTTCCTCGGCGTGGCACTGGTGCTGGTCTACGTTGGTGCGGTGATGGTGTTGTTCCTGTTCGTGGTGATGATGCTCGACATCGATCCGGACAAGCTGCGTGAAGGCTGGGTGCGCTACCTGCCGGTCGGCCTGATCGTGGCCGTGGCGATGCTGGTGCAGATGCTGATCCTGATCGGCGTGAAGGGCAGGACGGTCAACCCGTTCCCGGCCGACAACGCCGCCGCGCTCGCCGCCGACAGTTCCAACGTCACCTGGCTGGCACGCAGCCTGTTCACCGAGTACCTGCTGCCGTTCGAGTTCGCCGCCGTCATCCTGACCGTGGCCGTGGTCGCCGCGGTGATGCTGACCCTGCGCCGTCGTGAAGGCCTGAAGACGCAGAACCCGTCGCAGCAGACCATGGTCAAGGCACACGACCGCCTGCGCATGGTCAAGATGGACGCCGAACAGCCGCAGATCCACAGCAACAGCACGCCGGCCGCGGGCGACGAGGAGACCAAGGCATGATCTCGATCACTCTGGGCCACATCTTGGCGCTGGGCGCGGTGCTGTTCTGCATCAGCCTCGCCGGCATCTTCCTCAACCGAAAGAACATCATCGTCCTGCTGATGTCCATCGAGTTGATGCTGCTGTCGGTCAACATCAATTTCGTCGGGTTCTCCCGGGAACTGGGGGACACGGCCGGCCAGCTGTTCGTGTTCTTCATCCTGACCGTGGCTGCTGCCGAGGCCGCCATCGGCCTGGCGATCCTGGTGACCCTGTTCCGTACACGCCGCACGATCAATGTCGGCGAAGTCGATTCGTTGAAGGGCTGATCCACAGATGGAAATCACTCTCTCCAAGAGTCTGTTGATCGCAGTGGTGCTTGCACCGCTGTTCGGCAGCATCATCGCCGGCCTGTTCGGTCGCCAGGTCAAGCGCTTCGGCGCGCAGACCATCACGATCCTCGGTGTCGCGGTTGCCTGCGGCCTGTCGATGCACACGCTCTACCAGCTGCTGTGGGGCGGGGCGCAGCCGTTCAACCAGAACCTGTACACGTTCTTCGAAGTCGGCCAGTACTCGGCCCATGTCGGCTTCATGGTCGACAAGCTGACCGCGATGATGATGGTGGTGGTGACCTTCGTGTCGCTGCTGGTCCACATCTACACGATCGGCTACATGCAGGATGATCCGGGTTACCAGCGGTTCTTCAGCTACATCTCGCTGTTCACCTTCTCGATGCTCACCCTGGTGATGAGCAACAACTTCCTGCAGCTGTTCTTCGGCTGGGAAGCAGTGGGTCTGGTGTCGTACCTGCTGATCGGTTTCTGGTTCAAGCGCCCGACCGCGATCTTCGCCAACATGAAGGCGTTCCTGGTCAACCGCGTCGGTGACTTCGGCTTCCTGCTGGGCATCGCCGGCGTGCTGTGGGTGTTCGGTACCCTGGACTACTCGCAGGTGTTCTCGCAGGCCGGCATGCTCGCCGACCCGCGCGCCCAGCTGCAGATCTGGGACGGCACCATGTTCGGCATGCAGCTGCTGAACGAGCCGGTGATCTGGTCGATCGCCACCGTCATCTGCATCGGCCTGTTCATCGGTGCGATGGGCAAGTCGGCCCAGGTTCCGCTGCACGTCTGGCTGCCTGATTCGATGGAAGGCCCGACCCCGATCTCGGCACTGATCCACGCCGCGACGATGGTGACCGCCGGTATCTTCATGGTCACCCGCATGTCGCCGCTGTTCGAGCTGTCGCAGACCGCGTTGAACTTCATCCTGTTCATCGGTGCCACCACCGCGTTCTTCACCGGCCTGATCGGCATCGTGCAGAACGACATCAAGCGCGTCGTCGCGTACTCCACGCTGTCCCAGCTGGGTTACATGACCGTGGCGCTGGGCGTGTCGGCGTACTCCGCTGCCGTGTTCCACCTGATGACCCACGCCTTCTTCAAGGCGCTGCTGTTCCTGGGTGCCGGCTCGGTCATCATCGCGATGCACCACGAGCAGGACATGCGCAAGATGGGCGGCCTGCGCAAGTACATGCCGATCACCTTCATCACCATGTGGATCGGTACCCTGGCTCTGGTCGGTACGCCGTTCTTCTCCGGCTTCTACTCGAAGGACACCATCATCGAGGCCGCAGAGATCCACGCCCACATGCAGAACAGCTGGGTGGCCACCTATGGCTACTGGGCGGTGCTGGGTGGCGTGCTGGTGACCAGCTTCTACAGCTTCCGCCTGCTGTTCCTGACCTTCCACGGCAAGGAACGCTTCCGCGATGCGCACGACGATCATGGCCATGGTCATGACGACCACCATGCTGCCGATGCACATCATGCCGACGCGCATGACGACCACGGCCATGGCCACGGTCCGCATGAGCCGCATGAAACCCCGTGGGTGGTGACGCTGCCGCTGATCCTGCTGGCCATCCCGTCGATCGCCATCGGTTTCTTCAGCATCGGTCCGATGCTGCACGGCACCGACTGGGCCGGTCACCACGCCCATGTGGCGATCAAGGGCCAGGTCAACACGTTCTTCACCGGCATCGTCGATTTCTACGATCCGGCCAAGAACACCGTGGCCTTCCTGGGCGAGGAGTTCCATGGTCCGGTGGCGTTCGCGCTGCACGGCATGATGCTGCCGCCGTTCTGGCTGACCTTGGCAGGCTTCCTGCTGGCTGCGTTGTTCTACCTGTGGAAGCCGGACCTGTCGGGCAAGGCACGCAAGACCTTCTCCCCGGTGGTGTCCGTGCTGGAAAACAAGTACGGCTTCGACAAGCTGTGGATCGATGGCTTTGCCGGTGGCAGTGTCAAGCTGGGCAAGGTCTCGCGCTGGATCGACAGCAACATCGTCGACGGCGTGGTCAATCTCTCGGCACGTGTTGTGGACGTCGCAGCCAGCGTGCTGCGCCGTACCCAATCCGGTTTCCTCTATCACTACGCCTTCGCGATGATCATCGGCCTGATTGCCCTCCTGGGCGTGCTGATGCATTACCTGCGTTGATGACCTGTACGGAATAAGAAGACGTGTCGAACTGGCCTCTACTCAGTGTCCTCATCTGGCTGCCGATCCTCGGCGGTGCCCTGATCCTTGCGATCCGTGATGCGCAGACCGCCCGCTGGGCGTCGCTGGGCGTCGCGGTGCTGACCTTCGTGGCGAGTCTGTCGCTGCTGGGCGGCTACAACCCGGGCATCGACGCGCTGCAGTTCGTCGAGACCCACGCCTGGATCCCGACCTACAACATCGGCTACAACCTGGGCGTGGACGGCATCGCCGTAGCGCTGATCCTGCTCACCACGCTGGTCAGCGTGCTCGCCCTGATCGGCGCCTGGAGCGCGATCGACAAGCGCGTGAACCAGTACGTGGCCGCTTTCCTGATCCTGGAAGGTGTCACCGTCGGCATCTTCGCCGCCACGGACGCGATGCTGTTCTACGTGTTCTTCGAGGCGATGCTGATCCCGATGTTCCTGATCATCGGTGTCTGGGGTGGCCCGCGTCGCATCTACGCCGCACTGAAGTTCTTCCTGTACACCTTCCTCGGCTCGGTGCTGATGCTGGTGGCGCTGATCTACCTGTACATGAAGGGCGGCAGCTTCCAGCTGGCCGACCTCTACGCACTGCAGCTGTCGGGCAAGGAACAGACCTGGATCTTCTTCGCCTTCCTGATCGCGTTCGCGGTCAAGGTGCCGATGTTCCCGGTGCATACCTGGCTGCCGGACGCGCACGTGGAAGCGCCGACCGCCGGTTCGGTGATCCTGGCCGCCATCGCGCTGAAGATCGGTGGCTACGGCTTCCTGCGCTTCAACCTGCCGATCGTTCCCGATGCCTCGCAGGAATGGGCATGGCTGGTCATCGCGCTGTCGCTGATCGCAGTGATCTACGTCGGCCTGGTCGCCCTGGTGCAGGACGACATGAAGAAGCTGATCGCCTATTCGTCGATCGCGCACATGGGCTTTGTCACCCTGGGAACCTTCATCGCCCTGTGGCTGGTGCGTGAAGCCGGCAACGTCGATGCGGCCCGCCTGGGCCTGCAGGGCGCCATGGTGCAGATGATCTCGCACGGCTTCGTGTCCGGCGCGATGTTCTCGTGCGTCGGCGTGCTGTACGACCGCATGCACAGCCGCCGCATCGCCGATTACGGCGGCGTGGTCAACGTGATGCCGTGGTTCGCCACGTTCGCCATGCTGTTCTTCATGGCCAACGCCGGCCTGCCGGGCACCAGCGGTTTCGTCGGTGAATTCATGGTCATCCTGTCGGCGTTCCAGCGGAACCCGTGGATCGCCCTGGGCGCAGCCACCACCCTGATCATCGGTGCGGCCTACACCCTGTGGCTGTACAAGCGCATCTTCTTCGGTGAGGTGGCCAACAGCCACGTCGCCGAACTGAAGGACATCAACGGCCGCGAATGGCTGGTGCTGGGCGTGTTCGCCATTGGCGTACTGGCCCTGGGCATCTACCCCAAGCCGCTGACCGACCTGATGGAGCCCTCGATCGCAAAGCTGGCGATGCAGATCGCATCCAGCAAGTTGCTGTAATTCCAGGATTTGATGATGACCACCTCGCCGCTGCTGCCACTGACCGCTGCTGACCTGCCACCGCTCGCTCCCGAGCTGGTGCTGATCGGCAGTGCCTTCGCCCTGATGATCCTCGACCTGTTCGTCAGCGAACGGAACAAGATCGTCACCCACCTGTTCTCGGTCGCCGCACTGGCCGTGGTGCTGTTCATGCTGGCCACCGGCGTGGGCGGGCAGGGGGAGGTCTTCCATGGCATGTTCGTGCGCGATACCGCCGCGGACGTGATGAAGACTGGGATCGTGCTGCTCAGCGGCCTGACCCTGATCTACGGCTGGGGCTACCTGCGCGAGCGCAAGCTGTTCCAGGGCGAGATTCCGGTGCTGATCCTGTTCGGCACCGCCGGCATGATGATCCTGGTGTCCGCCGGCAGCCTGCTGATGGTGTACCTGGGCCTGGAACTGCTGGCCCTGTGCTCCTACGCACTGGTTGCCAGCAACCGTGACAACGGCCTGGCCTCGGAAGCGGCGATGAAGTACATCGTGCTCGGTTCGCTGGCCTCGGGCCTGCTGCTGTACGGCATGTCGCTGATCTACGGCGCCACCGGCAGCCTGCACCTGGACGCCATCCAGGCCGCCATCCCGCACTCGGAAGAGCGCGTGCTGCTGGTCACCGGCGCGGTGTTCATGATTGCCGGCGTTGCCTTCAAGCTGGGTGCCGCACCGTTCCACATGTGGCTGCCCGACGTGTACCAGGGTGCCCCGGCGCCGGTCGCGCTGTTCATCAGCTCGGCGCCGAAGCTGGCCGCTTTCGGCATGGCCTACCGCCTGCTGGAAATGGGCGTGGGCCCGCTGTCCACCGAACTGCAGCTGCTGATCGCCGGCCTGGCCGCGGTCTCGCTGGTGATCGGCAACCTGATGGCCATTGCGCAGAGCAACCTCAAGCGCATGCTGGCGTTCTCCACGGTCTCGCATATCGGCTTCCTGCTGATGGGCATCGCCGGCGGCGGTTCGCAGGGCTATGCGGCCGCGCTGTTCTACGCACTGGCCTACGCGATCATGTCGACTGCTGCTTTCGGCGCGATCATCGCGCTGTCGCGCGCCGGCTTCGAGGCCGAGAACATCGAGGACTTCAAGGGCCTGAACGCCCGCAACCCGTGGATGGCCGGCCTGGTGCTGTGCATCATGGCGTCGCTGGCAGGCATTCCGCCGTTCCTCGGTTTCTGGACCAAGCTGGCCGTGCTCGGCGCTGCCATCAATGGCGGCCTGCTGTGGCTGGCGATCCTGGGCGTGCTGTGTGCCGTGGTCGGCTGCTTCTACTACCTGCGTGTCATCAAGGTCATGTACTTCGATGAGCCGGTGGGCGAGGCCATGCCGCGCAGCAAGGATCGCGTGCTGGGTGTCGTGCTGGGCGTGAACGCACTGGCATTGCTGGCGCTCGGCCTGGCCTGGAACCCGATCATGGTCTGGTGCCAGCAGGCATTTGCGCATCTTGCATAAAAGTTGACACAAAGCTGCGCGATTCGTGTAATATACGCAGCTTGAGTTGTCACTGCAGCGGTTCAGCCAGAACATCGTTGCGGAGCGCCTCCCTCGCCAGAGTGGGGCAGCGGTTCAAACACTTCCGGTGCGGGGTGGAGCAGTCTGGCAGCTCGTCGGGCTCATAACCCGAAGGTCGCAGGTTCAAATCCTGCCCCCGCTACCAACACATCGAATCGGCGCCAACCAATTCGATGAATGAGGAAAAGCTTGCAGGTTTTGAAGTTATCCCTCATAATTCCGCTTCTGATGCGGGGTGGAGCAGTCTGGCAGCTCGTCGGGCTCATAACCCGAAGGTCGCAGGTTCAAATCCTGCCCCCGCTACCAAGTAAAGAATGCGCCTTCGAAGCTCTGCTTCGAGGGCGTTTTTCTTTGCGGCTTCCGCCGATCCGCCGGGCATGGCCCGGCGCTACCATCGCGCGGTCACCCGGTAGCGCCGGGCCATGCCCGGCGAGTGCAGCGGAGGGTTTCAGGACGGCCGCAGCCTTGCACCAGAGCGGTGCAGGGGCTATCATCAGCGGCCTAGAAGTACCCCTGACGGCGGCGCTCCCCATCGGAGATCCACCCGGAAGGAGGGCCGCAGCACGCTTGTTCAGCGCGTTGCAACCGGAATCCAGTCACCGGAGTCTTTCCGGAAAAGGGGCCCAGCGGGCCCTTCGTCGTTTTCGGGGCGTCATGTTTCCATGCTGGCCAAGGCCGGCACCCAACCAAGAGATCAAGGCAGGCTGTGAGCGACAAGGCAACCGACATCGCGAATCTGCTCGCCCCGACCGTTGTGTCGCTGGGCCTGGAGCTGCTGGGCGTTGAGTATCTGCCGGCCCCCGGCGGTGCGACCCTTCGCCTTTACATCGACGTGCCGCTGGCGGAACAGCCGGAGCGCATCATCAATGTGGACGACTGTGAGCGGGTAAGCCGCGAAGTGTCCGCACAGATGGACGTCGAAGACCCGATCAGCGGCAATTACACGCTGGAAGTGTCTTCGCCGGGCGTGGATCGCCCGCTGTTCAACCTGGAGCAGTTCGGTCGTCACCTCGGCGAATCGGCCAAGGTCACCCTGAAGCTGCCGCAGGAAAACCGTCGTCGCCTGCAGGGTCGCATCGAAGCGATCGACGAGGCGCAGGGCAGCATCACCTTCATCGTCGACAACGCCGCACTGGTGGTGTCGGCCGACAACATCGACAAGGCGCGGATCATGCCTGACTGGGTGGCGCTGGGGCTGGCCCCGAGCAAGCCGACCGGTCCGGCACCGAAGCGTCCGAAGCCGAACAAGAATTCTTCTTCCAACGAGCCGGCGGCAAAGAAGCCGCGCGCGGAGTGAGCCAATGAGCAAGGAACTGTTGCTGGTAGTGGACGCGGTCGCCAACGAGAAGGGCGTGCCGCGTGAAGTGATCTTCGATGCCATCGAGGCCGCCCTGGCCTCGGCAGCGAAGAAGCGCTATCCCGACGAGGAAGTGCTGACCCGCGTGGTCATCGACCACAAGGATGGCAACTACGAAACCTTCCGCCGCTGGGAAGTGGTGGCCGACGACGTAGTGATGGAATCGCCGGATCGCCAGATCCGCCTGATGGACGCCATCGACGAAGCCGAAGGCGTGGATGTCGGCGATTACATCGAAGAGCAGATCGAGAACCCCGACTTCGGTCGCATCGCCGCCCAGGCCGCCAAGCAGGTGATCGTGCAGCGTGTGCGCGAAGCCGAGCGCCAGCAGGTGGTCGATGCCTGGGCCGATCGCGTCGGTGAGCTGATCACCGGTGTGGTCAAGCGCGCCGAGCGCGGCAACATCTATGTCGACCTGGGCGGCAACGCCGAAGGCTTCATTCCGAAGGACAAGGGCATTCCGCGTGATGTCCTGCGTGCCGGCGACCGCGTCCGCGGCTACCTGGCCGAAGTGCGTTCGGAGCCGCGTGGCCCGCAGCTGTTCATCAGCCGCGCAGCGCCGGAATTCATGATCGAGCTGTTCAAGCTGGAAGTACCGGAAGTCGGCCAGGGCCTGGTGGAAATCAAGGCGTGCGCCCGCGATCCGGGCGACCGCGCCAAGATCGCCGTGCTCGCCCACGATGCCCGCACCGATCCGATCGGCGCCTGCATCGGCATGCGTGGTTCGCGCGTGCAGGCCGTGTCCAACGAGCTCAATGGCGAGCGCGTGGACATCGTGCTGTGGAACGAGAACCCGGCCAACTTCGTCATCAACGCGATGGCGCCGGCCGAAGTGCAGTCGATCATCGTCGATGAAGACAAGCATTCGATGGACCTGGCCGTTGCTGAAGACCGCCTGGCCCAGGCGATCGGCAAGGGCGGCCAGAACGTGCGCCTGGCCAGCCGCCTGACCGGTTGGCAGCTGAACGTGATGACCCAGGACCAGGTGACCGCCAAGTCGGAAGCCGAGCAGGCTTCGGCTCGCCAGCTGTTCATGGACAAGCTGGAAGTGGACGAGGAAATCGCCGGCATCCTGGTCAGCGAAGGCTTCGGCACGGTCGAGGAAATCGCATATGTACCGGTCGGCGAACTGCTGGCCGTGGAAGGTTTCGACGAAGACATCGTCGAAGAGCTGCGCGCACGTGCCCGCGATGCGCTGCTCAATGAGGCCCTGGCAGTCGAGGAAGGCCTGGAGGACGGCCAGCCGGCGCAGGACCTGCTGTCCCTGAAGGGCATGGACGAAGCCACCGCATATGCGTTGGCCGGCCACGGCGTGCGTACCAGCGAGGACTTGTCCGACCTGGCCGCCGACGAGGTCATGGACTTCGGCATCGAAGGGCTGGACCAGGAGCGCGCCGCGGCGCTGATCCTGGCCGCGCGTGCCGAGGAAATCGCCCGACTGGAACGCGGCGAATGAGCCGGCAATGAACAGGGCCCTGAGCCGATCAGGGCGTAGAATCCGCGCCACCTCCAGATGCGGGGGGGCGCCCACAAGATCATAGGATCCGAATGTCGCAGCAAACCACCATCCGCAAGCTTGCTGAACTGGTCAATACACCGGTCGAAAAACTGCTGGAACAGCTGGCTGGTGCCGGCATGAAGTTCAGCGGTCCCGACCAGGTCGTGACCAGCTCCGAGAAAGTGAAGCTCCTGGGCTTCCTTCGTCGTTCGCATGGCAAGCCCGAGCAGGCCCCGGAAGAGACTGATCAGTCTGCCAAGAAGATCACCCTCAACCGTCGCAAGCAGCAGGAAGTGACGGTCAATTCCGGTCGCAGCAAGACAACCGTGAACGTGGAAGTGCGCCAGAAGCGCACCTACGTCAAGGCCGATGGTGGTCGCGCGATGACCCCGGACGAAGAGCGTGCCGACATCCTGCGCAAGCTGGAAGAGTCGCGCGCACGCAACCTCGCCGAGCAGCAGGCACTGGCCGAGAAGGACCGCCTGCGTGACGAGGAAATCGTCCGCAAGCGCGAGGAAGAGGTCGCTGCCAAGGAGCGTGCCGAGGCCGAGAAGAAGGCGGCCGAGGAAGCTGCGGTCGCCGCCAAGGCTGCCGAAGCCCTGGCTGCCAGCCAGCCCAAGGTGCGCGCGCCGATCGACGAAACCGCGCCGCGCCCGCCGCGTGCTCCGGCTGCAGCCCCGGCTGCTCCGCGTAGTGCGCCGCCGCGCAGCGACGACCGCAACAATCGCAACGCGCCGCGCAACGAGCGTGGCCCGGGTGATCGCTTTGCCGGTCAGATGCACTTGTCCGCCGCCGATCGTGCGCGCCGTGGCAACAGCAACAACAGCAACAACCGTGGTCGCCCGGGCAGCCGTCCGACGTCCGGCCGTCGCGACATGTCGCGCGGCGGTGGCAACTCCGGCCCGCACGCCTTCGAACGTCCGACCGCACCGGTCGTGCGTGAAGTGGCGATCGGCGACACCATCACCGTGGCCGACCTGGCGCAGAAGCTCGCGCTGAAGGGCGGCGAGGTGGTGAAGGCGCTGTTCAAGATGGGCGTGATGGCCACCATCACCCAGTCCATCGACCACGACACTGCGGCACTGGTCACCGAAGAGCTGGGTCACAAGGCGATCCGCGCCAGCGACAACGACGCTGAAGACGCGCTGTTGGCATCGGCTGGCGAGAACCAGGGCGAGGCCGTGCAGCGTCCGCCGGTGGTCACCATCATGGGCCACGTCGATCACGGCAAGACCTCGCTGCTGGATTACATCCGTCGCACCAAGGTCGCCACCGGCGAAGCCGGCGGCATCACCCAGCACATCGGTGCGTACCACGTTGAAACGCCGAAGGGCGTCATCAGCTTCCTGGATACCCCGGGCCACGCCGCGTTCACCTCGATGCGCGCCCGCGGTGCCAAGCTGACCGATATCGTGGTGCTGGTCGTGGCTGCCGATGACGGCGTCATGCCGCAGACCAAGGAAGCGATCCAGCACGCCCGTTCGGCGGGTGTGCCGCTGATCGTGGCGATCAACAAGATCGACAAGTCCGGTGCCGACCCGATGCGGGTCAAGAACGAGCTGCTCTCCGAGCAGGTCGTGGCCGAAGACTTCGGTGGCGACACCCAGATGGTGGAGATCTCGGCCAAGACCGGCCTGGGCATCGACGATCTGCTGGAAGCTGTTTCGGTCCAGGCTGAACTGCTGGAACTGAAGGCGGTCGACGACGGTCGTGCCAACGGCGTGGTCATCGAATCGTCGCTGGACAAGGGTCGTGGCCCGATCGCGACGGTGCTGGTGCAGCAGGGCCGCCTGAAGAAGGGCGATTACCTGGTGTGCGGCATCCAGTACGGCCGCGTGCGTGCGCTGTTCGACGAAACCGGCAAGCAGCCGGAGTTCGCTGGTCCGTCCATCCCGGTGCAGGTCCTGGGCCTGTCCGGCGTGCCGGAAGCCGGTGACGACTTCGTCGTCGTTGACGACGAGCGTCTGGCCAAGGACGTTGCCCAGCAGCGTGAGACCAAGCGCCGCGAATCGCGCCTGGTCGCCACCGCTGGCAGCCGCATGGAAGACATCATGGCGACCCTGGGCAAGGGCGAGGGCCAGCAGGTCCTCAACCTGGTCATCAAGGCCGACGTGCAGGGTTCGGTGCAGGCGTTGAGCCAGGCCCTGGTGGCGCTGTCCAACGACGACATCCGCATCAACGTGATCCACTCCGGCGTGGGCGGCATCACCGAGTCGGATGCCAATTCGGCTGCCGCTTCGAAGGCCACCGTCATCGGCTTCAACGTGCGTGCGGATGCTTCGGCCCGTCGCATCATCGAATCCAACGGCGTGGACCTGCGTTACTTCTCGATCATCTATGACGTGATCGATCAGGTGAAGCAGGTGGCCTCCGGTCTGCTGGGCGTGGAGATCCGCGAAGAGATCATCGGTATCGCCGAGGTCCGCGACGTCTTCCGCAGCTCCAAGCTGGGTGCCGTCGCCGGCAGCATGGTCATCGAGGGCGTGGTCAAGCGCAACAAGCCGATCCGCGTCCTGCGCGACAGCGTGGTGATCTTCGAAGGCGAGCTGGAATCGCTGCGCCGCTTCAAGGAAAACGTCGAGGAAGTCCGCAACGGTACCGAATGCGGTATCGCGGTGAAGGCCTACAACGACGTCAAGCCGGGTGACCAGATCGAGTGCTTCGAGCGTATCGAAGTGCCGCGCACCCTGTAATGCTGTGCGGTGGCCCGACCAACGGTCGGGCCCTACCATGTACATGTAGCGCCCGACCGTTGGTCGGGCGACAACTCAATCAAGAGTCCCTCGTGCCCAAGACTTTCCATCGAACCGACCGTGTCTCCGCCCAGCTGCGCCGTGAACTCGGCACCCTGGTGCACAACGCCGTGCGTGAGCACGGGTTGCCCTCGGTGAGCGTGTCCGACGTGGAAATCACCCGCGACATGGCCCACGCCAAGGTGTTCGTCACCGCGCTGATGCCGGAACGTTCGGTTGAAGCCGTGAAGGGCCTGAAGGAACTGGCCTGGGGCCTGCGCATGGAGCTGGCGCGCGCGATGAAGCTGCGGCATGTGCCGGAGCTGCATTTCCACTACGACGACTCGGTCGATCGTGGCGAGCGCATCGACAACCTGTTGCGCGACCTGCCCGATACCGTGGCCGCCGAAAAGCGTCGCGAAGGCGACGAAGAATAACCGCGCGACGCCGGGCATGCCCGGCGTTGTTGCATTCCGGCTGCGCGATGTCTGATGCAGACCGCGCTGCGCGCTCGCTGGGCATGGCCCGGCGCTACCCGTACCTGTCATGACCCGAATTCAGTTCCGCCGCCTGGATGGCATCCTGCTGCTCGACAAGCCGACCGGCATGAGCTCCAACGCCGCGCTGCAGGTCGCCCGTCGCCTGTTCCGTGCGGAGAAGGGCGGGCACACCGGCAGCCTCGACCCGCTGGCCACCGGCCTGTTGCCGCTGTGCTTCGGCGAGGCCACCAAGATTGCCGGCCTGCTGCTGGGCTCGGCCAAGGCCTACGACGCCGAGATCGTGCTGGGCCAGACCACCGATACCGACGACGCCGAGGGCCAGGTGCTGCTCGAACGGCCGGTGCCCGTGATCAGCGCCGAGACCCTGCAGGCGGCGATCGCGCCGCTGCTTGGCGACATCCTGCAGCGTGCGCCGATCTATTCCGCGCTCAAGCAGGGCGGGGAGCCGCTGTATGTGAAGGCCCGCCGTGGCGACGCCATCGAGGCGCCCGAGCGCCAGGTCAAGGTCCACGCCATCGAGATTCTGGAGCAGCACCCCGAGCGGCTGCGGCTGCGGGTCACCTGCGGCTCGGGCACCTATATCCGCAGTCTGGCCCGTGACCTGGGTGAAACGCTGGGCTGTGGCGCGCACATCAGCGCCCTGCGGCGCCTGTGGGTGGAACCGTTCCACGAACCGGCGATGGTCACCCTGGAGCAGCTGAGGGCTCTGGTGGAAGCGCAGGATGAGGCCGCCATGGACGCGCTGCTGCTGCCGCTGGCGGCGGGCCTGTCCGAATACCCCCGGGTTGACCTGGACGCCGAGCAGACCCAGCGCTTCTGCGTGGGCCAGCGCCAGCGCGACCTCTCCTGGCCGCGCGGCCTGGTGGCGGTGTTTGGCCCTGGATCGGTGGCGCAGGGCCTGGGCCAGGTCGACGACAGCGGTCTGCTGGCCCCGCAGCGCCGCTTCAACCTCTGAACGAGGAGGCCCGGTTCAGCCCCGGACCTTGTTCCAAAGCCCCCTGGCCGTTACAATTCCGCGGCCGTTTTACGGCAGCCTGCCGAAGGCGGGTTTCATCCATTGTTGGTTCACGGCGAGCCAGGCGGTGCGCGAAAGCGCGTTCCTGCCGGCCACGCATCACAGAGAAAAAAAGACATGTCGATCGACACCCAGAAGGTCATTGAAGACAACAAGCGCAGCTCGGCTGATACCGGCTCCCCGGAAGTCCAGGTTGCACTGCTGACCGCCCGCATCGAACTGCTGACCGGCCACTTCAAGACCCACAAGAAGGATCACCACAGCCGCCGTGGTCTGCTGCAGATGGTCAACCGCCGCCGCAGCCTGCTCGACTACCTGAAGAAGAAGGACGTCGAGCGTTACAAGGCCCTGATCGAGAAGCTTGGCCTGCGTCGCTAAGCAACGAATCCCCCGCGGCGCAGCGATGCGCCGCGGTTTTGTTTTGTAGCACCGCAATACCTTTTTCAGATCGGAACGACCGGTCATCCGTTGGCGGCAAGGGTCGCCCACGGTCCATTCGCAGACAGCATCCCCAAGGACACCCTCCGTGGCAAAAATCACCAAAACCTTCCAGTACGGCAAGCACACCGTCACGCTTGAGACCGGCGAAATCGCCCGCCAGGCCGGTGGCGCCGTCATCGTCAAGTTCGACGACACCGTGCTGCTGGTCTCCGCCGTTGCCGCCAAGAGCGCGCGTGAGGGCCAGGACTTCTTCCCCCTGACCTGTGACTACCAGGAGAAGTTCTACGCCGGTGGCCGTATCCCGGGTGGCTTCTTCAAGCGCGAAGGCCGCGCGACCGAGAAGGAAACCCTGATCTCGCGTCTGATCGATCGTCCGATCCGTCCGCTGTTCCCGGAAGACTACAAGAACGAAGTCCAGATCATCGCCACCGTGATGTCGCTGAACCCGGACATCGACGGTGACATCCCGGCCCTGATCGGTGCCTCGGCTGCGCTGTCGCTGGCCGGCACCCCGTTCAAGGGTCCGATCGCCGCCGCCAAGGTGGGTTACAAGAACGGTGAGTACATCCTCAACCCGACCGTGACCGAACTGAAGGATTCGGAGCTGGAGCTGGTCGTTGCCGGTACCGCCAACGCTGTGCTGATGGTGGAATCCGAAGCCGCGCTGCTGTCCGAAGACGTGATGCTGGGCGCCGTGACCTTCGGTCACCGCGAAATGCAGAAGGTCATCAACGCGATCAACGAACTGACCGTGGAAGCCGGCACCAAGCCGTCGACCTGGGTCGCCCCGGCCAAGAACGACGTGCTGATCAGCGCCCTGCAGGAAGCCATCGGCCCGCGTCTGGGCGAGGCCTTCCAGGTGCGCGACAAGCTGCAGCGCCGCGACGCCATCTCGGCGATCAAGAAGGACGTGGTCGAGTCGCTGGCCGGCCGCGTTGCCGCTGAAGGCTGGAACCCGGCCGAGCTGTCGAAGGAATTCGGCGAGCTGGAATACAGCACCATGCGCAACTCGGTGCTGGACACCAAGGTCCGCATTGACGGCCGTGCGCTGGACACCGTCCGCCCGATCGCAGTGAAGACCGGCATCCTGCCGCGTACCCACGGTTCCTCGCTGTTCACCCGCGGTGAAACGCAGGCCATCGTGACCATCACCCTGGGCACCGCCCGTGATGGCCAGGTCATCGATGCCGTCTCCGGTGAGTACAAAGAGAACTTCCTGTTCCATTACAACTTCCCCCCCTACTCGGTGGGTGAAACCGGCCGCATGATGGGCCCGAAGCGTCGCGAGATCGGCCACGGCCGTCTGGCCAAGCGCGGCGTGCTGGCAGTGATGCCGTCGCTGGAATCCTTCCCGTACACCATCCGCGTCGTCTCGGAAATCACCGAGTCGAACGGTTCCTCGTCGATGGCGTCGGTCTGCGGTTCGTCGCTGGCCCTGATGGACGCCGGCGTGCCGGTGAAGGCTCCGGTGGCCGGCATCGCCATGGGCCTGGTCAAGGAAGGCGATCGCTTCGTCGTCCTGTCCGACATCCTGGGTGACGAAGATCACCTGGGCGACATGGACTTCAAGGTTGCCGGTACCGCTGAGGGCATCTCCGCCCTGCAGATGGACATCAAGATCGAAGGCATCACCGAAGAGATCATGAAGCAGGCTCTGCAGCAGGCCAAGGCTGGCCGTCTGCACATCCTGGGCGAAATGGCCCACGGCCTGACCGCCCCGCGTGAGGAGCTGTCGGACTACGCGCCGCGCCTGCTGACCATCAAGATCCACCCGGACAAGATCCGCGAAGTGATCGGCAAGGGTGGTTCGACCATCCAGGCCATCACCAAGGAAACCGGCACCCAGATCGACATCCAGGATGACGGCACCATCGTCATCGCTTCGGTCAATGCCATCGCTGCCCAGGCCGCCAAGGCCCGCATCGAGCAGATCACCTCGGACGTCGAGCCGGGCCGCATCTACGAAGGCAAGGTCGCCAAGATCATGGACTTCGGTGCGTTCGTCACCATCCTGCCGGGCAAGGACGGCCTGGTCCACGTGTCGCAGATCTCCAGCGACCGCGTCGAGAAGGTCGGCGACGTGCTGAAGGAAGGCGATGTGGTCAAGGTCAAGGTGCTGGAAGTCGACAAGCAGGGCCGTATCCGCCTGTCGATGAAGGCCGTCGAGGAAGGCGAAGGCGCCACCGCCGAGTAATCGACCGCAGGTCGATGACGGTAGGTGTCAACCTTGGTTGACACGCCAGAATGAAAAAGCGGGCTTCGGCCCGCTTTTTCTTTGCCTGTCGTCCGGCGCTGCCTACGTCGTACCGCGGCGCTATGCTTCACCCATGGACACCCTGCGCCTGCTTGACCTGCAGATCGATCGCCCCGCGCAGCGGGTCAGCCGCGACGGCGACGTACTGCCGATCCAGGGGCTGAGCTGGCGCCTGTTCGACGTGCTGCTGGCACACGGCAACGACGTTGTCGACTTCGACACGCTGGCTGCACAGGTGTGGGCACCTGCAGTGGTTGGCGAGGATGCGATCAGCCAGCGGGTCAAGCTGCTGCGGCAGGCGCTGGGTGATGACAGCCGACGCCCGCGCTACATCCGTTCGGTACGCGGGCGTGGCTATCAGTTGTGTGCAGTGCCGACCACCGCACCGCCGGCAGCGGCGTTGCCCGCTGCCGCGCACCGGAAGAAGTGGCCATGGCTTGCCGGCGCCGGTGTCGTCGTTCTCGCCGCTGCCGCCTCGTTCTGGCCGCGCACGCCGGCGGCCGGTGGCCCGCTGCCGTTGCTGCAGCGCGCCGACTATTACGCCAGCATTGGCCAGGCCAGCAACAACGAGCGCGCCATCGCCCTGTACCGGCAGGCATTGCAGGTGGACCCTGATTCCAGTCCGGCGCGCCGCGGCCTGTCACGAGCGTTGTCCGCGCAGGGCTGTCTGTTCAATGGATCGCCCGAGCAGGTCCGGGAAGGGCTGGCGCTGGCCAACATCGAACGTGAACTCGCGCCGCAGGAGGGTGCTGTGTACGCGCTTCGAGGCTATGCCTACGACTGCCTCGGGCAGATGCCGCAGGCCATTTCCGAATACGAGCGGGCGATCGCGCTGGATCCGGGCGACGAGCGCACCCGTGCCTCGCTCGCCTACCTGCACCAGGAGCGCGGCCACCTTGCCCTGGCCCTGCGTGCCAATCTTGCATTGACGGCGCCCGAGCGCCTGCGCTTCCGTGATGTGCAGGTGGCGCGCGAACTGGAGCTGCTCGGTTTCACTCACGCGGCCGCGCAGCGCCACGCGCGTAATTTCCAGCTGTATCCGGACAACGTCTTCGCCAACATCGCCTGGCCGCGCAGTCTGTTCGCGGCAGGTGACCCGGGCCGGGCGAGGCAGGCGTTGACCGAGGCGCTGGCACGCGGCACGCCACATCCGCAGTTGCTGCGGCTGCAGGGCGAACTGGCGCTGCTGGCGGGCGATCACGCCGGTGCTGCCGATGCCTTCGAGCGCGGGCGGCAGCTGCGTCCACAGCAATCGCTCGGTCAATCGCTGGCGGCCTTGTACGCGCAGCCCGCGGCATCGCCGGAGTGGGTGGCGTCGCGTCTTGCAATGTTGCAGGCGCAGCGCGGCGACGGTTGGTCCGATGCCGCGCTTGAGCGGGCCCTGCTGCTGCAGGCGCAAGGCGACCCGGAGGCTGCCGTCACCGCGCTGCAACAGGCGGTCGATGATGGCTTCCGCGATGCGGCGTGGTTGCGCTCCACGCCGCTGTTTGCGTCCCTGCACGAAGCGCGCGGCTGGGCGCCGCTGCTGGCGCGCATCGATGCCGATATCGGCCGCCAGCGTGCGCAGGTGCTGGCGGCCGACTGGCGTCCCGCCGGGCTGGCCGACCTCAGCGCAGCGCCGGCAGCAGGAATTCGGTGAGAATGCGGCGCGACTGCGGGTGAGCGATGCTGCGGTTGTAGGCCTGGCTGGTCACCACCGCGACAGCGCGCTGTTGCGGCAGCAGGAACACGTAGTTGCCGCCGTTGCCGGACATCGCCCATACGGTCTGTGGCTGGCCACCGACAGTCAGTTTCAGGCCCCACCATTGATAGCCGTAATCGCTGCCGTCGCCGGCCGTTGCCTGCGGTGACAGCATCGCGGCGACGTAGTCGCGTGGAACCAGCTGGCGCCCCTGCCAACGACCGCCATCAAGCACGAGCTGGCCGAGGCGGGCCAGGTCCCGGCTGCGGTAGCGTGTGCCGCCTCCGCCCATGCCGATGCCCTCGGGGGAACGGTTCCACTGGCTGTGGGTGATGCCCAGTGGTCGTTCCAGTGCATGGGCTGCGTAATCGGCCAGCGGTTGTCCGGTCGCACGTTCCAGTACCGCGCCGAGCACGAAGGAGTTGGCGGTGCAGTAGGCAAACGCGCGCCCGTGAGGACTGTCCTCCGGGCGCGCCATCCAGGGCGCGAAGCCCTTCACCGGCAGCGCCAGGGCGAAATCGAGCCAGCGCTCGCCGACGTACATGCGCTCCTCGTGGCCGGCCGAGAACGGGTTCTCGTCGTCGCACTCCCACAGCGTGCTCATCGCCAGCAGATCCTCCACCGTCGTGCCACGCAGGCGGGGGTCCACGTCGTGGTGGGCGACGAAGGCCGGGAAGTAGTCGTACACCTTCGCGCGAACGCCCGGCAGCCGGCCGTCGCCGATCGCTGCGCCGACCAGCAGGGCGGTCACGCTTTTGCTGGCCGAGCGCACGTCGTGCAGGGTCTGCGCATCGGCACCGTTGAAATAGCCCTCGTACACGACCTGTCCATCAACCTGCAGCAGCACGCTGCGGATCTGTTTCAGCTCATCGCTGGCGATGGCCTGCTCCAGCGCGCGCATGCGACCGGGATCAGGGTGGGCAGGGCCTGCGATGCAGGGGAGGGCGTACAGGCACAGCAGCAGGGTGGACACAGGCAGGGGCGAACGCATGATCGGACTCCATCGAAAGGAGTGCCGATTCGGCCAGAGGGTTGGCTGAAGTGCTGGAAGGACGCCTGAAGAATTCTGAAAGCCTTGTGCTGCAAGGCCTGCAGCGCCCTGCCGTCATGCGTCCGCTTGTTCGTGACCCAGCCACCACACCTGGCCCGGCTGCGGACCCTGCTGCGGGTGCTCACGGTGTTCGATCGCATCGAGCGTGCGCCCGGTGCCTGCCGCGGCCCAGGCCGACATCAGTTTTTCGACCGCAGCGCGGCCCTGTGCGGCAATACCGAGATTGCGCTCGCGCACCCAGCCGCCGTCATCCTCGCGGCTGTCGTCATCGTGCTGGTGAGGTGCCCCATAGCTGCAGCGCAGGCACAGGTGACGTACCGAATGGGTCCAGTCTTCGACCAGGCCGATGCCGGGCAACGTCATTGCGCGCAGCGCGGCGATGTCGTCCTGCGAACCGCATTGCACGAACACGGCGTAGGTCGCCATGTCCGACTGCTGCAGGCGCTGCATGGCATTGAACACCGGTACTTCGCGCTCGCCGTAGGTCCGGCGCCCGGTGGAGGCGCCGTCGTGCAGCACGATGTCGCCGAAGCGGAACCCGCTCTCCGGAAGCGGCACGTTTTCCAGCCGCGCGCGTACCGGATCGAGCCGGCGCATGTACACGGTCTCGCCGCTGGACCACGGATTCAGGCGAACACAGGCAACACCGAAATTGCCGTTGATCGGGCCTTCGCCCTCGGGGAGGGTGATGCCGCAGCGGGTCCATTGCCGGCGCGCCTCGGCCCAGTCGCCGGCGCCGGTGGCGGCAATTCCCGCATTCCACGCGGTCGCCTCATCGACTTCATCGCGCAGCTGCTCGGAGCGGAGATTGTCCTGCAGCGACAACGCCCACTCGCGCAGGTACTTGTGTGCCAGCCCGCGCATGTAGTGCAGGTGGGGGATGTCGGGTGTCCATTCGACGAGCTGGCCGAACAGCATTGCTGCGTCAGCCAGGTCGCCCGCATCAAAGGCCGCATAGGCGCGGGCCTCCAGCGCCTGCAGCTTTTCGAGGGTTTCGTCGTCCAGCAGTTCGCCGTCTGCGTCGTGGTCTGCGGTCATGTCCGTGTGCCAGTGAAGATCCAGCGCCACCTTAGCTCAGGCAGGTCGTGTGTTGTCCTGCAGCGAAGTGCTTTCGACGTTGTGCAGCCACGACCGTGTCAGCTTCCAGCGGCACGCCACTGTCCAGCGGACGACATGCACGGACATCCGCACCACGGGCCGATCTGTTTGCTAACGTGGCGGCGCCTTCGACCCGGGAGTTTCCATGTTCCGCCAGACCTTGGCCGTACTTGCAGTGCTGATCGCCGGCACCCTGCCCATTGCCGCGCAGGCGCAACCGGCGCAACCGCCGATCTTCGGTGCGTACTATCCCGGCGGTTCCGCCGAGCGCTATCCGGTATCGAGCATCCCGGCCGAACGACTCACCCATCTGTTCTATGCGTTTTCCACCATCGCGGACGGACGCTGTGCGATCGGTGCCGAGGCGCCAGCCAACTTCGCCGCGTTGGCCGAGCTCAAGCGCAGGCATCCGCATCTGCGCACGTTGATTTCGATCGGGGGCTGGGGCGCGGGCGGGTTCTCCGATGCGGCGCTGACCGAGACCAGCCGCAGGCGCCTGGTCGATTCGTGCATGGCGTTGTTCTTCGAGCGCCATGCCGGCAGTTTCGATGGCGTGGACATCGACTGGGAGTTCCCCGTCAGCGGTGGCCCGAATGAACTGGCGCACCGCCCGCAGGACCGTGCCAACCTGACCAAGCTTGCGCAGGCATTCCGGCTGGCGCTGGATGCCCGCGGCAGAAAGGCGGGGCAGCCGATGCTGCTGACCGCCGCGCTGGCCGCTGGCCGTCTGCAGACCGATGGGCCATACGACCCTGCCGCCAGCTACGATCTGCGCGCGTTGGCCAAGGTGTTCGATTTCATCAACCTGATGAGCTACGACATGGGCACCGGCTTCTCGTCGGTATCGACCTTCAATGCCCCCCTGCATGAAGTGCCAGCCGACCCGCTGGCGCCGGAACTGCGGCGCTGGAACAACGTGGCCGGTGCCGTGCAGTACTACCGCGAGCATGGCGTGCCAGCGGGCAAGCTGGTGCTGGGCGTGCCGTTCTACGGGCGCGGCTTCAAGGTCGCCGGCGAGTCGGCGGACGGCCTGTACCAGGCCTACAGCGCGCCGGCCGATGCCGGTGACTGGCGGGTGATCAAGGCGCGCTATCTCGACCAGCCGGGTTGGACGAAGCATTGGCAGCCGCAGGCGCAGAGCCCGTGGCTGTACAACCCGGCGCAGAAGATCTTCATCAGCTACGAGGATCCGCGCTCCATCGGCCTGCGTGCGCAGTTCGCGCGCGAGCAGGGCCTGGCCGGTGTCTTCATGTGGGAACTGACCGGTGACGACGAGCAGGCCAGCCTGCTCAACGCCATGCTCGCTCCGTGGCAGAAGGCCCGCGTCGGCGACTGACCGGTTCGACATCTCCGGACCGGGGCTGGTACGGCGGTGACGGGCAAACGCTGTGGCCTGAAACCGCACATCGGCGCCATGCACGCAGCGCTAAGCTGCGTGCATGATCATCATCGACCGCCTGGACCATCTGGTGCTTACCGTTGCCGACATCGAGCGCAGCTGCGACTTCTACCAGCGCGTGCTGGGCATGCAGGTCGTGCGCTTCGGGGCCGGCCGCGTCGCCCTGCAGTTCGGCCAGCAGAAGATCAACCTGCACCCGGCCAGCGCGCCGCTGCAGCCCCACGCGCTGCTGCCGACCCGTGGCAGCGCCGATCTGTGCCTGATCACCCCGCTGGGCGTACAGGCGGTGCTGGCCCACCTGCAGGCCCAGCAGGTGACGATTGAAGAAGGACCGGTGCCGCGTACCGGAGCGCTTGGGCCGATCGAGTCGGTGTACTTCCGTGACCCGGATGGAAACCTGATCGAAGTGGCCCGCTACGTGGAAGCCATGTAAACCCGCGTGCTGCGAGCGGGCTTGGTCAGTTCGCCCACACGCTGTTGGGGTCACCGTTGCGGGCCCGCCGCTGGCTCGCATACGCCAAGCGGGCAAAGCCAAACGCCATCGCCAGTGCCATCGCATCGATCCAGAACAACGGCCAGTGCCCGCGTGCGGCGGCCAGCCACAGCCAGTCACCGTTGAGGGCGCCGTGCGCCAGCGGCACCAGCGCGGTGCTGATCGCCGCAGCCCACAGCAGTTCACGCGCCGCCTGTGCCGGGCGGCGCAGGGCTGCCCACAGCGCACACGCCGCCCAGGTCACGAAGCAGGCCCAGCGGATGCCGTGGTCGACCTGGGCAGGCGCTGCCCGCTCCAGCACCAGCGCGGCCACGAAGGCCACCGAGATCGCCACGCACAGGCCGATGCAGACGCCCACCGTGGCCCGCGCCATGTTGACGGCCGCGCGCGACTGCTGCGGCTGACGGCGCTTGCGACGCGACTCGATCCACAGCAGGTTGCCCGAATAGAACAGGAAGGCGCCGCCGAGGCCGAGCAGGAAGTACAGCCAGACCACCACGCCGTTGCCGAACTCGCCGAAATGCAGGGCGTAGGCGGCACTGAGCGTGGCGTGATTGGCATCGCGCTGGCCGGGCAGCTGGCTGGCCAGCACGCGGCCGCTTTCGACATCCAGCGCGACAGCGCCGAGCGGGCCAAGCGTACCGCTGGCCTCGCCGGTGATTTCGATGGTCGCGTTGGCATCACCGCCATTGGCCAGTTTCAGGTAGGCCGGTTCGAAGTTGGCCACGCCCTGCGCGCGGGCCACTTCCAGCGCCCGCGCGTGCAATTCGCGCAGGCTGCCCGGTGCGGCAGGGATGCCACTGGCTTCGCGCAGCGGCGCGGTATCCATCGCCGTCGGTACCGCCTGCAGCGCCTTGCCGTCGTAGATCAGGGGATCGAGTACCGCCATCTGCATGAACACCAGGCAGAGCAGGGCGCCGGTCACCGCGAACATCAGGTGGAACGGCAGGCTGAGCACGCCGATCACGTTGTGCGCGTCCTGCCACTGCTGCTTGAGATTGCGGCCCGGGCGCAGCGCGAACAGATCGCCCAGCAGCTTGGGCAGATGGATCACCAGCCCGCTGAGCAGGGCCATGCCGTACAGCAGGCTGACGATGCCCATCACGTAGATCCCGGCCACCGGCAGGCCCAGGCTGTAATGCAGTTCGTTGACCAGCTCGGCCAGCCCGGTCTGCGGTGGCGTCGGACTGCCGCCGGTCTGTCCTGGCCATGCATAGCGCCAGCTGCCATCTTCGGCCTGCCAGTAGGCCAGCGGCTGCGGATGATCGGCGCCCGGGAAGGTCATGCCGACGTGGCGACGCGCTTCCGCATGCGTGGCCAGCACGTCGTCGAGCAGGTACTGGGCGTCATCCAGGCCGGCCGGCAATGCGGTTGCCGCGCCAGGCGTCTGCCACAGCGGGAGGTCGTGGTGGAACAGGGTCAGTGCGCCGGCATAGAACGCCACGAACAGCCCGAAGCCGGCGACCAGGCCGACCCAGGTGTGCAGGGTGGTGAACGTGCGCAGGGTCTGTGAACTGAATTTCATGTGGTCGATCTCATTGCACTGCGCCGGCCAGGCGCAGCAGGCCGAGTACGGCGAAGCCAAGCGCCGCGCAACCCGCCAGGGTCAGCCAGGCGCGCAACGGGCTGCGGAAACTGAAGGCCCACAGCGCGGCCAGCATCCACAACGGGACGAACGCGATCAGGCTCGGCACCAGGGCTTTCTGCCAGAGGCCCGGCGGCAGCCATGCGACCAGGCCGGTCGCCGCAGCGGCAAGGAAGAAGCCGGCGAAGATGCCGGCCAGTGCGCGCGACCACATCAGCGCGGCTCCACATCGGGGCGGTGCCACGCGGCCAGTGCCGGCAGCAGCATGGCGGCCAGCATCCAGGTGCACAGCATCGCCACCAGGCCGGCGGCAAAGCCCAGTTCGGCCATCCACAGCCACAGCGCAGCGACTGCAGCGACCAGGCCGATCTGCCGGCCCAGGCGCCCGGCACGGCGCAGGCGTGGCCAGCGGCAGTGCGGGGAGGCGGCATAGAAGGCCAGCGCGGAGAACATCGCCGACAGCATGCCGAGGCTGCAGAAGCCCAGGGTCGACAGGCCAACGGTGATCATCGGGGGCTCCGGGCCCGGCATACGGCCGGTGAACGCGGGGCACGGGCGGGACCGGCAGGCGCCGGTCGGGGCGGGTGGCGCATTGCAGGATCCTGGGGGGAAGCGGGCAGGCCGGCACGGGGCGGGCTGCGCGGACATGGTAATCATTGCGTTTTCACGCCGCCAGCCAGCGCCATTCAGGCACCGCTTGGGCTTTGTCCGCCGCTGGTTTAAGATCACGGGCAACCACATCCTGGAACCAAGGTGGCCCGCGCACTGCGCCGGCCGAGCGTGCGACATGAGCACTACCACCGCCCACTGTTGACCTGCCCCGAAGGCCCTGCATTCCAGGCGCCCTCGCGGCGCTTTTTTATTGCCCGGACGACAGTCCGGGAGCGCTTTCCAGCCCGCTACGGCGGGCCCCGCATGAAGCCATTGCAATGATCACGATTACCCTTCCCGACGGCAGCCGCCGCGAATTCGAAAACCCCGTCAGCGTCATGGACGTCGCCCAGTCGATCGGCGCCGGCCTGGCCAAGGCCACCATCGCCGGTTCGGTGGATGGCGTGCTGGTCGATGCCAGTGACGTCATCGACCACGATGCGTCCCTGCGCATCATCACCGCCAAGGACGAGGAGGGCGTGGAAATCATCCGCCACTCCAGCGCCCACCTGGTCGGACACGCGGTCAAGCAGCTCTATCCGGACGTGAAGATGGTGATCGGCCCGGTGATCGCCGAGGGCTTCTACTACGACATCTACTCCGAGCGCCCGTTCACCCCCGAAGACATGGCGGCGATCGAAAAGCGCATGGGCGAGCTGATCGCGCAGGACTACGACGTCATCAAGAAAGTGACGCCGCGCGCGGAAGTCATCGAGATCTTCAAGGCCCGTGGCGAGGACTACAAGCTGCGCCTGATCGAGGACATGTCGCCTGACATCCAGGCGATGGGCATGTACTACCACCAGGAATACGTGGACATGTGCCGTGGTCCGCATGTGCCGAACACGCGCTTCCTGAAGGCCTTCAAGCTGACCCGCATTTCCGGCGCCTATTGGCGCGGCGACGCGCAGAACGAGCAGCTGCAGCGCGTCTACGGCACCGCCTGGGCCGACAAGAAGCAGCTCGATGCGTACATCAAGCGCATTGAAGAAGCGGAGATGCGCGACCACCGTCGCATCGGCAAGCAGCAGGACCTGTTCCACCTGCAGGAAGAGGCCCCGGGCCTGGTGTTCTGGCACCCGAAGGGCTGGGCGCTGTGGCAGGTGGTCGAGCAGTACATGCGCAAGGTGTACCGCAGCACCGGCTACGGCGAAGTGCGCTGCCCGCAGATCCTGGACGTGTCGCTGTGGCAGAAATCGGGCCACTGGGACAACTACCAGGACGCGATGTTCTTCACCGAATCGGAGAAGCGTACCTACGCGCTCAAGCCGATGAACTGCCCGGGTCACGTGCAGGTGTTCAACCAGGGGCTGCACAGCTACCGCGATCTGCCGATCCGCTACGGTGAGTTTGGTGCCTGCCACCGCAACGAGCCCTCCGGCGCGCTGCACGGCATTCTGCGCGTGCGTGGCTTCACCCAGGACGACGGTCACGTGTTCTGCACCGAAGACCAGGTCGAGGCGGAAGTGACCGCGTTCCACCAGCAGGCGCTGGCGGTGTACCAGCACTTCGGCTTCGAGGAGATCCAGGTCAAGATCGCGCTGCGCCCCGAATCGCGCCTGGGCGATGACGCCACCTGGGACAAGGCAGAGGGCGCGCTGCGCTCGGCGCTGTCCAGCTGCGGGGTGGAATGGCAGGAGCTGCCGGGCGAGGGCGCCTTCTATGGCCCGAAGATCGAGTACCACCTGAAGGACGCCATCGGCCGCACCTGGCAGCTGGGCACCATGCAGGTCGATTTCATGATGCCTGGCCGTCTGGGCGCTGAATACGTGGACGAAAACAGCCAGAAGAAGCATCCGGTCATGCTGCACCGGGCCATCGTCGGTTCGATGGAGCGTTTCCTGGGCATCCTGATCGAGCACCATGCCGGCCAGTTCCCGGCCTGGCTGGCGCCGACCCAGGTGGTGGTGGCCAATATCACCGATGCGCAGGCTGAATACGTCTCTGCGGTGACCAAAAGCCTTGCGGATCAAGGCTTCCGCGTCAGCGCCGATTTGCGTAACGAGAAGATCGGCTATAAGATTCGCGAGCACACGCTGCAGCGCGTGCCGTACCTGCTGGTCATTGGTGACCGCGAGAAGGAAAACGGCGCTGTGGCGGTGCGTACGCGTTCTGGCGAAGATCTCGGCAGCATGAGCCTCCAGGCTTTCACCGAGCGGCTCCAGGCCGAGGGCGCGTAAACAAAGGTCCGGCCCGTGCGCATTGGCGCCCGGGCCGGGTTCGACACCCTTGGGAGATCGCAATATCAGTACCCCTGACAACAAACAGAACCGCAAGAATCAGGAAATCCGTGTGCCGCGCGTCCGCGTGATCGGCAGTGACGGAGAAATGATCGGCGTGTTGACGCGAGACGAAGCGTTGTCCATGGCCGAAGATGAAGGCCTGGACCTGGTCGAGATCCAGCCGCAGGCCGACCCGCCGGTGTGCAAGATCATGGACTTCGGCAAGTTCAAGTTCGAAGCCCAGAAGAAGGCCAGCGAGGCCAAGAAGAAGACCAAGCAGGTCGAGATCAAGGAAGTGAAGTTCCGTCCGGTCACGGACGAGGGCGACTACCAGATCAAGCTGCGCAAGATGCGCGGTTTCCTTGAAGAAGGCGACAAGATCAAGGTCAACATCCGTTTCCGTGGCCGTGAAATGAGCCACCAGGAACTGGGCCGTGAGATGGCTGGCCGGATCGAAGCCGATCTGGGCGAAGACATCGTCATCGAATCCCGTCCGCGCCTGGAAGGGCGTCAGATGGTGATGATGATCGCGCCGAAGAAGAAGACCTGACGCCTGACGGGCTGCCTCGCGGGGCGCCTGGCGGCTGAATGGATGAAGGTGAAGGGACGCCGCTGGCGTCCTTTTGCTTTTCCGGGGCGGGCAGGGCCGGTCTCGGTGTGAAAACGATGTGGGGGCTGGTTACAGGGCGGATTTGCCTGTATCATGCCCGGCTCGACCCACCCAGGACGGGTCGTACGCCGATCATGGCAGGACGGAAAGAGCGGCCCAGGCCGCCGCCAGATCAGTCAGAAACCAGGGTCATATCCCATCAAGGACATTGCAATGCCCAAGATCAAGACCAACCGGGCAGCGGCCAAGCGTTTCCGCAAGACCGCCTCGGGCAAGTACAAGTGCGGCCACGCCAACCGTAGCCACATCCTCACGAAGAAAGCGACCAAGCGTAAGCGTAACCTGCGTCAGACGAATCACGTCCGCGCAGAAGACGCAGGCCGTCTGGACCGCATGCTTCCCTACCTCTGAGGACTGATACATGGCACGAGTAAAGCGTGGCGTACAGGCGCGTCGCCGCCACAAGAAAATCCTTGATCTGGCGAAGGGCTACTACAACGCCCGTCGCAAGGTCTTCCGCGTCGCCAAGCAGGCGGTCATCAAGGCACAGCAGTACGCCTACATCGGCCGTAAGCAGAAGAAGCGCAACTTCCGTTCGCTGTGGATCACCCGCATCAACGCGGCTGCCCGCATCAACGGCCTGAGCTACAGCCGTTTCATGAACGGCCTGCTGAAGGCTGGCATCACCCTGGACCGCAAGGTTCTGGCTGACATCGCCGTGCACGACGCAGCTGGCTTTGCTGCACTGGCCGAAAAGGCCAAGGGCGCACTGGCGGCATAAGTCCTTCCCGATGCCGTTGCCGTTCACGGAGAACGGTGTCAGGTAGAGGCAATGCATGGGGAAGGGCGCAAGTCCTTCCCCATTCTTTTTTGTGCCGGGCGCAGCCGTGTAGATGGCGGGCGACCGGCAAGCGGTTGCGACGGCGCGGCCCTTCGCGCATCGCGATGGCAGACCGACTGGAGTTCCGGCTACCCATGAGCGACATCCAATCCCTCACTTCCCAGGCGCTGGCCGATGTGGCCGCCGCGCAGAGCCCGGACGCGCTGGAGCAGCTGCGCGTGGCCCTGCTTGGCAAGAGCGGCAGCATCACCTCGCAGCTCAAGCAGCTCGGTGCGCTGCCGGCCGACGAGCGCAAGGCGGCCGGTGAGGCCATCAACCAGGCCCGCGACGCGCTGAGCAGCGCGCTGGGCGAGCGCAAGGCGGTGCTGGAAGATGCTGCGCTCGATGCGCGGCTGGCGGCCGAGGCGATCGACATCACGCTGCCGGGCCGCAGTGGCGAACGCGCCGGCCTGCACCCGATCACCCGCACCCTCGAGCGCATCACCGGCATCTTCGGCCGGCTGGGCTACGAGTTGTCCGAAGGGCCGGAGATCGAGGACGACTGGCACAACTTCGAGGCGCTGAACTTCCCGCCGCACCATCCGGCGCGCGCCATGCATGACACCTTCTACTTCGGTGACGGCCGACTGCTGCGCACGCATACCTCCGGTGTGCAGGTGCGCTACATGGGCGAACACCAGCCGCCGCTGCGCATGATCGCCGCCGGCAAGGTCTACCGCAGCGACAGCGACCAGACCCATTCGCCGATGTTCCACCAGGTCGAAGGCCTGCTGGTTGACGAGCATTCGACCTTCGCCGACCTGAAAGGCACGTTGTCCGAGTTCGTGCGCGCGTTCTTCGAGCGTGATTTCGAGATGCGCTTCCGCCCCAGCTACTTCCCGTTCGTTGAACCCGGCGCGGAAGTGGACATCGCCTGGCAGCAGCCCGATGGCAGCACCCGCTGGCTGGAAGTGCTCGGCTGCGGCATGGTGCACCCGAACGTGCTGCGCAACGTCGGCATCGATCCGGAACGCTACACCGGCTTTGCCTTCGGCATGGGCGTGGAGCGTTTCGCGATGCTGCGCTACGGCGTCAACGACCTGCGCGCGTTCTTCGAAAATGACGTGCGCTTCCTCAAGCAGTTCGCGTAACGCATAAGGTAGCGCCGGGCCATGCCCGGCGGACTCAACAACGCAGGCCCAGGCGCATGCGCCGGGCCCACCAGGGTGAACCCATGAAATTCTCCGAAAACTGGCTGCGCAGCCACGTCCCGACCACTGCCTCGCGCGATGAGCTCAGCGCGGTGCTGACCGCCATCGGCCTGGAAGTGGAAGACGTGACCGCGCTTGGCGATGGCCTGCAGCACGTGGTCGTCGCGCGTATCGTCGAAGCCGAGCGCCATCCCGAAGCCGACCGCCTGCAGGTGTGCAAGGTTGATGCGGGGCAGGCTGAGCTGCTGCAGATCGTCTGTGGTGCGCCGAATGCACGACCGGGCCTGGTCGCGCCGCTGGCGATGGTCGGTGCGCAGATCGGTGAGTTGAAGATCAAGCCGGCCAAGCTGCGCGGCGTCGAATCCAACGGCATGCTGTGCTCGGCCAAGGAGCTGGGCCTGGACAACGATGCCTCTGGTTTGCTGGAACTGCCGGACGACGCGCCGGTCGGCCAGTCCCTGGTGGAGTACCTCGGCCTGCCGGATGCCAGCATCGAGATCAAGCTGACCCCCAACCGCGCCGACTGCTTCAGCATCCGCGGCATCGCCTATGACGTCGCCGCAGCGACGCGCAGCGAAGTACTGGATTTCATCGCAGCACCGATCGCTGCCCAGAGCAGCCGCGAGCTGGCAATCCAGCTCGATGCCGGTGCCGAAGCGCCGCGCTATCTGGGTCGTGTCATCGAAGGAGTCAACGCTGCGGCGAAGACCCCGTTGTGGATGGCCGAGCGCCTGCGCCGCAGCGGCGTGCGCCCGGTATCGCTGCTGGTCGACATCACCCAGTACGTGATGCTCGAGCTGGGCCAGCCGATGCACGCCTACGATCTCGGCACCCTGCAGGGCACGATCGGTGTGCGCCGTTCGCGCGCAGGCGAAAGCCTGAAGCTGCTGGATGGCCGTGATGCTGCGCTGGACGACAGCTTCCTGGTGGTCACCGACGCTGATCGCGCGGTCGGCCTGGCCGGCCTGATGGGCGGCTTCGATACGCGCGTCACCGATGCCACCACCGCCGTGTTCCTGGAAGCGGCGCACTTCGCGCCGGCCGCGATCATGGGCCGCGGCCGCAAGCTGGGCCTGCACACCGATGCGGGCCACCGCTTCGAGCGTGGCGTCGACCCGGCGCTGCCGCGTACTGCCATCGAATACGCCACCCGCCTGGTGCTGGACCTGGCCGGCGGTACCCCCGCAACGGTTACCGAAGCGGTACGGGAGGCCGACCTGCCGCAGCCGGCGACGATCCTGCTGCGCCGCGCGCGCATCACCCGCGTGCTGGGCATCACCATCGAAGACGCCGAAGTCGAGCGCATCCTGCGTGCGCTGGGCATGCAGGTGGTGGACGCTGGCGAAGGCTGGCAGGTCACCGCGCCGAGCCGCCGCTTCGACATCGCCATCGAAGAAGACCTGATCGAGGAGCTGGCCCGGATCCACGGTTATGAGCAGATCCCGACCACGCTGCCGGGTGGCGCATCGCGTGTCGCGATGCCGTCCGAGACCCAGCTGGACGCGCTGAGCGTGCGCCGCCAGCTGATCGCACGCGATCTGCAGGAAACCGTCAATTTCGCCTTCGTCGACGATGGCCTGCTGGGCCAGTGGCAGCTGCGCGAGGATCTGGTGCCGCTGGCCAACCCGCTGTCGGCCGAGCTGGCGGTGATGCGCCCGTCGCTGCTGCCGGGCCTGGTCGCCACGCTGGGCCGCAACGCCGCCCGCCAGCTCGGCCGGGTGCGCCTGTTCGAGCTTGGCCGGGTGTTCGCGCAGCAGGCCGGAGATGGCCAGCCGGCGCCGCTGGAAACCCCGCGCGTGGCCGCTGCGGTCTGCGGTGAAGCGCAGGCGGTGCAGTGGGGCTTGCCGACCCGCAAGGTCGATTTCCATGACCTGAAGGGCGACCTGGAATCGCTGGCCGCGGCCAGTGGCGCGGTCCTGGAGTTCCGCCCATCCTCGCGTGCCTACGGCCATCCGGTGCGTTCGGCCGAGGTGTTCCGCGACGGCCTGGCCATCGGCTGGATCGGCCAGATCCACCCGCGCCTGGCCAAGGCGATGGACATCGACGTGGACGTATACGCCTTCGAGCTGGATCTGGAAGCGCTGTCGGCCCGTGCGCTGCCGCGCGCCGGTGAACTGTCGCGCTACCCGGCAGTGCGCCGCGACCTGGCCTTCCTGGTGCCTGAACAGGTGGCCTGGAGTGACCTGGCCGCGACCATCCGTCAGGCTGCCGGTCCGCTGCTGCGCGAGCTGAACCTGTTCGATCGCTATGTCGGCCAGGGCGTCGAGCCGGGATTCAAGAGTCTCGCTATGGGCTTGATTTTGCAGGACAAGTCGCGCACTCTGACGGACCGCGACGTGGAAGCGGTAGTGGCCGAGGCGGTCACTGCCATCGAGCGTGAACACCACGCCCGGATCCGCGGCTGAGCGGGCAGCACTCGGGGGTAGCAGGCAATGGCATTGACCAAGGCGGAGATGGCGGAAAAGCTGTTCGACGAAGTCGGTCTGAACAAGCGGGAAGCCAAGGAATTCGTCGACGCGTTCTTCGATGTGCTGCGTGAAGCATTGGAACAGGGACGTCAGGTGAAGCTGTCGGGCTTTGGCAATTTCGACCTGCGGCGCAAGAACCAGCGCCCGGGTCGCAACCCCAAGACCGGCGAGGAAATTCCGATTTCCGCCCGTACGGTGGTTACCTTCCGTCCGGGCCAGAAGCTCAAGGAGAGGGTGGAAGCTTATGCTGGATCCGGGCAGTAACCGCGAACTTCCGCCGATTCCGGCCAAGCGCTACTTCACCATTGGTGAAGTCAGCGAACTGTGCGACGTCAAGCCGCACGTGCTGCGCTACTGGGAAACCGAGTTTCCCAGTCTCGAGCCGGCCAAGCGCCGTGGCAACCGTCGTTACTACCAGCGCCACGACGTGCTGATGGTGCGGCAGATCCGCAGCCTGCTGTACGAACAGGGCTACACCATCGGTGGCGCGCGCCTGCGCCTGGATGGTCCGGATGCGCGCGAGGAATCGGCCTTGAGCAACCAGATCATCAAGCAGGTGCGGATGGAACTGGAAGAAGTGCTGCAACTGCTGCGTCGCTGACCCATTTCCGCCGTAATCCGCTATACTTCACGGCCCGCCGCACTGGCGGGCACATCGCAGCATCAGTCGGGGCGTAGCGCAGCCTGGTAGCGCATCTGCCTGGGGGGCAGAGGGTCGTCGGTTCGAATCCGGCCGTCCCGACCACTGTGATGTAACAGACAAGCCTGCGCAGCGATGCGTGGGCTTTTTTGTTGCGGCGTTGTATCCTGCGCGCACTCGTACTACCGCGGCTGCTGAACCCGGTACTCACGAGAACACGATCATGGAAACGCAAAGGAACCGCGCCTGGAGGCGCTCGCAGTCGCGCCACCACGCTGGCGACCACACGGCAGCACCGTCGATCTTCAAGCCGGAAAAGAACTGGAAGCTGATGTATACGCGCGGCGACAAGCTGCTGCGGGCGCGCCAGCTGGGTTTCACCTATCCAGTCCTCAGCCCGCGGCAACTGCTGGACCAGGAATGTTGAACCTGTTGTTTGTCTGCAGTCGCAACCAGCTGCGCAGCCCCACCGCTGAAGCGATGTGGCAGCGCCGGCCAGGTATCAGTGCGCGCTCGGCAGGCACCAGCCCGCATGCGCGCCGGCCCATCAGCCCAGCGGATATCCGCTGGGCTGATGTCATCTTCGTGATGGAGCCCAAGCACCAGCATCGGCTGCAGGCGAATTTTGCCCGCCTGCTTGAACACACGCCGCTGCACTGCCTGGATATCCCCGACGACTATCGCTGCATGGATCCGGCGCTGATGGCGCTGCTGGAAGCGAAGGTCGCGCCTTACCTCACATCGTCAGCAGCGAAGCGGTAGATCAACTCCGGATCGCCTTCGTCGAGGCCGTGCACGATGCCGCACTGCTGGAAACCAGCGGCTGCCAGCAGCCGCTGCATGTTGGCGTTGGATTGGTTGGTGGAGGTGAAAAGCCTGGCACCTGCGCTGCACGACGTGGCATGCAGAAGCAGCGCGCTGCCGACGCCGTGTCCGCGCAGTGGCGCGGCGACCATCAGCATCTCGATGAAGGCTTCACCGAAGAAGTGCCGGTGCTGGACCCGGTAGCCGGCCAGCGTGTCGTCGAGTTCGGCGACGTGCATGTGGCCGTCCGCCAGCCATTGGCCGATCTGCACGGCACGCCGTGGGTCATCGGCCGCAACGCTGTCCAGGGCGATCAGTGCCGGAAGATCCGTGCACACGGCCGCGCGTATCCGAACTGCTGGAGCCCGCACGTTCATCGCCGACGGCTGCGCAGCAGCAAACCGCTGCCGCTGACCAGCCAGGCCAGAAGCGTGAGCAGCGACAGGGGCAGGTGGAATTCATCGCGACCGGCCGCAGCGAAGCCTGCATGGATGATGGCTGTGCCGATACCCAGCGCGCCGCACAGCAGTGCGTAGCGGCGCGCAGAGCCCAGGCCGAGCACGACCTGACGGTAACCGTGCAGCAGTACGCCGATGGCAAGCAGATTGAAAAGCAGGAATCCCTGGATGCCGCCGGGTACCTGGAACATCCGCCACTCGTGCCAGAACGCGGCATCGATCTGATGCAGCAGCAAGCACATCATCGTTGCCAGGTACCAGCGTTCCATGCGGTGTTTCCTGCTGCGGGAGCTTCATTCTAGCGATGATGGGCCCGCAGCCATCGCACTCAGTAGACGCGGAATTCGGCGCGGCAACCGTCGCTGACCCATACACCGCGTCGGTCCCAGCCCCAGTTGCGGTCCTCGGTGCAGGGGGTGACCGATTTCTGCTTGACCAGCCGCACGTCATGACGGACGCGGATGCGGCACTGTTTCTCCTTGTTTTCGTAGGATTCGCAGACCAGGCGCTCGCCATCGCGATCACGGTCACGCCCACGCCCGGGCCAGCGGCCATGCCCGCGTTCTTCGGCGACGAATTCGGCGCGGCAGCCGTCGGTAACCCACAGCATGCCGCGGCGCTGTCCCCAGTTGTCATCTTCAACGCATCGCGTCACCGACAGCTGCCGCGCCAGTCGCGCGCGTCCTTCGAACGGGCACTGCTGGGTCTTGTTGAAGTGCGATTCGCAGGTCGTGCGCGGTGACGATTCGCTGTCGTAATCCTGTGCCGAGACGGTCGTTGCGGCCAGCAGCAGGGCAAGTGCAGAGCCGCCCAAGGGCAGTAGCAGGCGAAGGCTCATTGAAACCTCGGTTTGGGGATGGGACGCAAGAATGGCGCACGTATGGCGCTCTGCGACGACTGCGGGCTGCGCTGGCTCAGGACGGATTTATAAGTGTGCGACGGCGCATGCAGGGCGTTACATCCCGTATCATCCCGGGCACATCCGATTGCATCGGTTTACAGTTTTTTACACGTTCCAGCGCTTTCGGACGCGGCCTTCGGGCATCGCCCGTGGCCGCTGGCGCGGGTGCGGACAAGGATGTGCGGACCACGACGACCACAGGGGGTTGCGTTGATCAGCAGTATCGTCATTCATCGGTCGGCCGGCACAGGCGCGGCCGACGTGCAGGTCCTGGACACGACGTTCAAGGGCAAGCGTGTTTTTGTTGCGTGGGGCCTGCGTGGCCTGGAACTGACCCGCGAAGCCGAGCCGGAAGATACGGTTGCGGCCCGCGATGCCTTGCGGCGGGTTTCCCGCCAGGCCGACGGGCCGCGCAGCAGCGAGATTTTCATTGCCAGCCAATCGGGCGTGGCCATCAGTGTCTACCGGATGCTGACCGAAGCCCGCAGCGGCGACGCCGTGTTCTTCCTGTGCGATTCGCCACCGGTGGTGGAATGGCTGGTTACTTCGCTGGAAGTGCAACCCGAATCGCCTGCGTGACCGGACGCCTGACCGTGCAGTCGTGGGTTACGCCAAGGCTGCGTCCACTGCCGCGCGCGCATGCAGGGTCGTGGTGTCGAACAGCGGCACCGGGCTGTCTTCGGCGCGTACCAGCAGCATGATCTCGGTACAGCCGAGGATGATCGCCTCGGCACCGCGGGCAACGAGGCGTTCAATCACTTCGACGTACACCTGCCGTGATCGCTCGTTGACCACCCCGGCGATCAGCTCCTCGTAGATGATCGCGTGCACCTCGCGGCGGTCATCGGCCTCCGGAACCAGTACGTCCAGGCCGAAGCGCTCGCTCAGGCGGCCACGGTAGAAGTCTTCCTCCATGGTGAAGGCGGTGCCGAGCAGGCCGACACGCTGCAGACCGGCCTGCACGATCGCCGTGGCAGTCGGGTCGGCGATATGCAGCAAGGGCAGCGGGCAGGCCGCCTCGATCTCAGCAACGAGCTTGTGCATGGTGTTGGTGCAGATCAGCAGCAGGTCGGCGCCACCGGCCTGCAGCCGCTGTGCGGCATCGACCATCTCGTTGCCCAGGGCATTCCAGTCGCCGTCGTGCTGCAGCTGCTTGATGCGGGCGAAATCCAGCGACCACATCAGCAGCTGCGCCGAATGCGCGCCGCCCAGCCGCGCGCGTACCTCTTCGTTGATGAGGCGGTAGTACTGCGCCGAACTCTCCCAGCTCATGCCACCGATCAGGCCAAGCGTCTTCATGCGTGTCTCCGTGCCGGGGAAGCGCCATTGCAGCACAAACTGGGCCAGGACGTGCAATTGTGGGTGGACCCGCCGCAGCAGCTGCCGACGGGCCTGATCGGCGTGATAATGGGGTACGACAGGCAGAGGGCAGGGCGATGGGCGAATGCTGTGGCTGCGGCAAGACGCTGGATGTGGCAGCCATGCAGGCGCGCCACCGGCGCGTGCTGTGGATCGTCCTGCTGATCAACCTGGCGACCTTCCTGATGATGGTCGGCGCGTCCTGGTACAGCCATTCGTCCTCGTTGCTCTCCGGTGCGCTGGACAACCTGGGCGATGCGGCGACCTATCTGCTGAGCCTGCTGGTGGTGGGGGCCGGCGTGGCGGCCAAGGCGCGGGTTGCGTTGTTCAAGGGCGTGCTGATCCTGGCTGCAGCCGTGGCAGTGGCGGCGCAGATCGGATGGCGGCTGGCGCATCCGCAGGTCCCCCTGTTCGAAAGCATGGGCCTGGCCGCGCTGTTGAACCTGGCTGCCAACGGTTTCTGCCTGTGGCTGCTGACGCCGTATCGCAATGATGACGTGAACCTGGCATCGGCCTGGGAATGCGCACGCAACGACATCTTCGAGGGCGTTTCGGTGGTGCTGGCGGCGGGGCTGGTGGCGCTGTTCGGTGCCGGTTGGCCGGACCTGCTGGTCGCCATCGCGCTGCTGGTCGTGTTCCTGCGCTCGGCGCTGCGGGTGCTGCGCATCGCGATGACCGAGCTGCGCGCATCGCGCATTGCCAGCAGCTGAGCCGCAGCAGCTGTAACCGTCGAATCGACCCCGGACTGTACATGGTGGTGACAGCCGCTGCGCACTATCCTTGCAGGGATTATTACGGTGGATGAAGTGATGGCCCTGCATACCTGGTGGTGGTTCCTGGCGACAGTCTTCGTGCTGTGTGGCACGCCGGGCCCGAACATGCTGCACATCCTGGGGCGCAGCGTCGGCCTGGGCTTTCGTCGCAGCGTGCCGGCCATGGCCGGTTGCCTGCTGGCGATGCTGCTGGTGCTTGCGGCGTCCGCGGCCGGCCTGAGCGCGGTGCTGCGATCATCGCCGATGCTGTTCGATGTGCTGCGCTACCTGGGTGTGGCCTACCTGGCCTGGCTGGGCATCAAGGCGTGGCGGGACAGCTACCGGCAGGCGCCGGTGGCGACAGACGTCGATGCAGCAGCGCTGCCGCCGGTGCACGGTGCCTGGGCAGTGTTCCGTGGTGGCCTGCTGGTGGGGTTGAGCAATCCCAAGCTGCTGCTGTTCGCCGCCGCGTTCCTGCCGCAGTTCGTCGACCCCGCGCGTGGCCAGGCCGTGCAGTACACGGTGCTGGTGGCGACCTTCGCCACCTGCGAACTGTTCTGGTACGTGATGTATGCCGCAGGCGGGCATGGGCTGCGCCGTTGGCTGGCAAAGCCATTTGCGCAACGCTGGTTCGAACGCCTGGTCGGCAGCGTGTTCCTCGCTTTCGCAGTGGCGCTGCTGCGCTTCCGGCCGCGCTGAGCGGGTTCGTTTCACGCCGCGCCTGCGACCTGTTCACGCGTGTGGCATCGCGGCGTACCTAACCTGATCCCACCTTCAGTATTCCCGCCAGGGAGAGGATCAACATGATCAAGTGGGCCATCATTTTCGCCATCATCGGCCTGATCGCAGGTGCGCTGGGTTTCGGCGGCATCGCCGGCGCTGCCGTGGGCATCGCGAAGTTCCTGTTCTGGGCCGGCATCATCATTGCCGTTGTGCTGTTCGTGCTTGGCATGACCGTCGCCAAGAAGGTCGCCTAGCCCGGGTGTTCGTGCAGCAGCGCGTTCAATGCGCGCTGCTGTGCGAGAACAGGTTGATGACCAGCACGCCGGCACAGATCAGGCCGATACCGATCAGCGCCGGAGCGTCGAGGCGCTGCTTGAACACCAGCAGTCCGATCAGCGAAATCAGCACGATGCCGACGCCGGACCAGATCGCATAGGCGATGCCGGTGGGGATCGACTTCATCGTCAGCGACAGCAGGTAGAAGCACACGCCGTAACCGGCGAGCGCGCCCAGCGTGGGACCGAGCCGGGTCATGCCTTCGGATGCCTTGAGCAGGGACGTGGCGATCACCTCCAGCACGATCGCACCGGCCAGGTAGACATATGGGTTCATCGAATCCTCCTGCTCATGCCGGTTCGCACAGCTTCAATGCCTCCAGGGCCATGGCCTGGGCATTCTGGCGCTCGTTTTCGTCCAGCGGCCGCCCATAGGCGGTGGCCCAGTAACCATCGGCAACGCAACGCGCGGCGTACAGGCGCGGATCGCAGGCTTCATCCGGGAACTCGGCGAGCATGCCGCGCAGCCACGTGCGCCAGTAGACCAGAAGCGCCGGCTCCAGCATGTTGCCCATGGTGAGCCCGATGTCGTTGATCTGCTCCTGCTGCAGCAGATGTTCGAAATTCACCTGCACATAGGCACGGCTGAAGCCGCCATGGCGGCGCGGGGACTGTCGCAGCACCGCACGCACTCTGTCCTCGAAGTCGGCGATGAGCGAGGTCAGCGTCGCCTCGACCAGGTCCTGCTTGCTGCTGAAGTGATGGAACAGCGCGCCCTTGCTGACACCGGCGGCGTCGGCGACGTCCTGCACGGTGAGGGCCGCCAGCCCATTCTTGCCAAGGGTATGGGCGGTCGCGTGCAGCAGTGCCTGGCGCACGCTGTCGGGCGCTTTGCGGCGCGAGCGGAGAGGGGATTCTGTCATGGGGGAACGAAACCGACTGGACGGTATGATTGTAGCGCGGGGGCGATGCGCCCGGCGCGCACGATCAGGTCTTGAGCTCACTGCAGATAGAACGCGATGCCGGTGCCGAGCTGCAGGTCGGGGCTGTTGCGATTGAGGCCCAGGTCGAACGAGGCGTCCAGCTGCACGTTCGGCCGCAGCATCCAGGTCAGGCCTGCGCCGGCGATGGCCTGGTCGGGTTGCTGGTTGGCGTGGGTGAAACCGGCTTCGAGATAGGTGCCAAGCCGCTCGGTCACGCTCAACGAGAGGCTGGGCGACCAGGTGGTGCTGCGCTGGCCGGCGCCACGCTGATGACTGCCATACAGCGCGCCGCTCCAGCGGTCGTTGAAGCTGTGCTCGACGCTGGCGGCCAGCGCGTACTGGCGGCCGTCGCTGAAGGCTGCATCGCCACGCGAGATCACCCCGCTGGCCAGCAGCGCCCACGCCGTGCGTTCGGTACTGCCGGGACCTGCCCATTTCACTCCGACGGTGCTGTCGCCGGCGCCGCGCTGCTGCGTGCGCGGAATGTCGGGGCCACGTTCTCGCTGACGCTGCCATGGCGTGGACGCCAACTGCAGTTCCCAGCCCGGAGCCAGCCCGGTGCGCAGCAGCAGGTCGCTGGACAGCGTCGTCGTGCGCAGGCCGTCGCGATCACGCTCACGTTGATAGCTGGGCAGGCCCAGTTCGACGGCAAGGCCGCCACGCGGCACCGTGTCGGTGCCGAAGCCGATGCCGGGACGATCGAAGCTGGGAGGTTCCGCGCCCAGCACCGGGGTACTGGCCAACGACAGGGCGATCAACAGGGTGTGGCGCATGCGGGTTCCGTCTCGCAGGGGGTCTTCAGCATGCCCGGCGGTACCGTGCGCGCGGCGTGAGCCGCACCGCTCAGTCGCTGATGCGGGCGAAACGCGCCTGCGGGCCGTGCTCGCCGGGCACCTGCTCAATGAACATCGCATAGGGCCGCACCCACAGGCCGCCCTCGCCATACAGAGCGCGGTAGAGAACCATCGGCTGCAGCGTCTCACTGCTGCGGACGATGTCGATCACTTCGTACTCGCCACCCTTGAAGTGGCGGTAGCGGCCAGGTGCCAGCGCGGGCAGCGGGGTCAGGTCGGTCATTGGTGGGCCCGTTACCTGCGTGCCGGCGACGCAGGGGTGGCGCAGTAGGCATCGATGGCTTCGGCGGTGTTGGCCAGGCCCTGCGCCTGTGCCAGTTCCCACGGGCGCTCGCAGCGCTGGCTGCGTTCACACCACTGATAGCCGGCCGAACCGATGCAACCGTGCGCATCGCGATCGCCACCAACCACGGGTGTGGCGGCGTCATGGGTGACTGGTTTTTCCGGGCTGGCACACGCGGCCAGAGCCAGCAGCGGGATCAGCATCAGGACTTTCATGGGCGCGGCTCCGTGCCGTAAACCGACAGTCTGTTCGGTCCCGGCAGCAGCGGCAAGCATCGCTGGCCGATCCTCAACTCAGCGATGCGCGGACCAGTTCCTCGATCAGTACCACGTAGCTGGCGGCGAAATAGAACTTCAGCAGCGTCGAACGCTGCAGTGGAAGCGAGGTGCGCATGTGGAAGGGGCCCCTGTTGATGACGATAGTGTGAAGCGCGGCTGACTTCGTGACAAGGGTCACGGAACGGGTTTCCTAAATGGCCTCAGGGATGTGATGGGGGGCGCTTTCTGAGGCGATGGTGGGGAGTTTTCGGATAAATCCGATAGGTCTTCTCCGGGGCGCTGGCTAGGCTGGTCGGGCATCGGAGATCGGCCTTGCGCCGGTCCCCGATTTCCCAGAACCGCAGGAGCCCACCATGGTCATCACTGTCCAATGCACCGCCCAGCGCTGGTCCGTCCTGGATCCGCAGACACGCGCGACCGAAGTGTTCAGCACCGGTGCGGCCGCCTTCGATGCCGCTGCCTCGCGGGCCAGCGAGCATCACTGCCGTACCGGCCAGCACAGCACCGTGCGCGTGGAAGCGCTGGGCACTGCGGTCGACGCGCTGCACTTCGGCCGCTGAGCCACCGCAGCCGCAGTCAGTTGCGGTTGGGTTGGTTGAATGGGGGAAAAACCGCCGTCGCGGCTCCCTCTGTGCGCCACGCCGGGAATCCCTGATGCTTGCCTCCACCGTATTCACCTGGAGACAAGGGATGGGCAAGGGACTCACTTGGCGCACCGTGGCGTGCACCCTGTTGCCGATGATGGCTGCCGCTGGCGGCGTGCAGGCGCAGAACTATGGTTACGACGATCGCTACGATGATCGTGGTGGCAATGGCATCGTGCGCTGCGAATCGATCAAGAACCGCAGCAACGAGTGCCGGCTGGAAGGGCGTGCGCGCATGATCCGCCAGTTGTCCGGCTCCCCCTGTGTGGAAGGTGAGACCTGGGGCCAGTCCCGTTACGGTGTCTGGGTTACCCAGGGCTGCCGTGCCGAATTCGTCGGTGAATACCGGCGGCCGGGCGGTGGTGGCGGTGGTTGGGGTGGCGGTGGTGGCAACGGCTGGGGCGGAAGCCAGTGGGGTGGTGGTGGCCAGGTGATTGCCTGCCATTCCAATGACCGGCGCCAGCAGTACTGCGATGCGCAGGTTCGTCGCGGCGTGCGTCTGGTACGACAGGAATCGCGCAGTGCCTGCATCGAAGGCCAGACCTGGGGCTGGGACCGCCGTGGCATCTGGGTCAGCAATGGCTGCAGGGCCCAGTTCCAGGTGAACTGAGCGGCTGTCGCAATCGGCTCAAGATCAGAAAAATCTGATAGCGATCACACTTCTTTCCTCGTATTGTCGACTCCCGGGACGCCTTGCGCGTCCCGGTTCGCACTGGCCATTCCGGTCGCGCCTGGTGCGGTCATTCTCTCGTCGTCGATACGCTGTTCAAGGAGTGAGCAACGCATGTTGATCCGACTGCAATGTGAGCAGCGCCAATGGCGCGTGCTGCACCCGGACAAGCCGGAGCCGATCGAGTTCCGCGATGGCGTCCGTGCCTTCGATTTCGCCGAAACCCTGGCCCGCCTGCATTTCACCGATACCGGCCAGCGCGCCTCGGTGCGGGTGGAGTCCAGCGGTGCGTTTGTCGAGGCGATCAGCTACGGCTGAGCACGCCGCTTGTCGGCACGGTCCGCGCCATCCACGCATGGCGTGGATCTGCTTTTGCGCCACCAGCAATCTGGTAGATCCACGCCATGCGTGGATGAGGAACCTGGGGAGCCACGCATGGCCTGGCCCCACCAGACCCCTGCAACGCTCTCAGCCCGCCGCGCTCAACGGCGGGTTGCCGGCGGCCAGCTGCGGCCAGCGCTTGAGCAGGGCCGCACGGATGCCGGCCGCATCGATGCCGGCCTCGGCCAGCAGGTCCTCGCGGCTGGCGTGATGCTGGAAGGCATCGGGCAGGCCCAGGTGCAGGATCGGACGCAGCACGTCCTCGGCATTGAGCAGTTCGGCCACGGCCGAACCTGCGCCGCCCGCCACCACGTTGTCTTCGATCGTTACCAGGGCGTCGTGCTGGTTGGCCATGGCCAGCACCAGCTCGCGATCGAGTGGCTTGATGAAACGCATGTTGACCACGCTCAAACCCAGTTCGCGACCCACCTGTTCGGCGGCGGCGACGGTGCTGCCGAACGCGAGCAGGGCGACGCGGTTGCCTTGCAGGCGCAGCTCGCCCTTGCCGATCGGCAGGGTCGAGAGATCGCTGCCGGCATCCACGCCGGTACCGCTGCCGCGCGGGTAGCGCACCGCAGCCGGGCCGGGGTGCTGCAGGCCGGTGCTGAGCATCTGCCGGCACTCGGCTTCGTTGGAGGGTGCCATCACCACCATGTTCGGCACGCAGCGCAGGAAGCTGAGGTCGAGGTTGCCGGCGTGGGTTGCACCATCCGGGCCGACGACGCCGGCGCGATCGATCGCGAACAGCACGTCCAGGTCCTGGATGGCCACGTCATGCACCAACTGGTCGTACGCGCGCTGCAGGAAGGTGGAATAGATCGCCACCACCGGCTTGCCGCCCTGGGTGGCCATGCCTGCGGCCAGGGTCACCGCGTGCTGCTCTGCGATGGCCACATCGAAGTAGCGCTGCGGATATTCCCTGCTGAAGCGCACCAGGCCCGAGCCTTCGCGCATTGCCGGAGTGATGCCGTACAGACGCGGCTCGGCTGCGGCGGCGTCACACAACCAGTCGCCAAACACATCGGTATAGGTGGGCTTCTTCGCGCCGGTCTTGGCCACCAAGCCCTTGTCCGGATCGAACGGGCCCACCGCGTGGTAACCGATCTGGTCGCCTTCGGCCGGCTCGTAACCCTTGCCCTTGGTGGTCATCACATGCAGCAGCTTCGGGCCCTTGGAGGCACGCAGCGTCTTCAGCGCGGACAGCAGCGCCGGCAGGTCATGGCCATCGATCGGGCCGGTGTAATGGAAGCCCATTTCCTCGAACATCGTGGACGGCACGAACATGCCCTTCCAGTGTTCTTCCCAGCGCTTCACGAAACGCGCGGGATTGTTCTTCTTGTCGCCCAGGATCTTCTTGCCGCCTTCGCGCAGCGCATTGAGCGTGCGGCTGCCGGTGGCGCGGCCGAGCATCTTGGTCAGCCCGCCCACTGCCTCGGAGATCGACATGTTGTTGTCGTTGAGGATCACCAGCAGGTTCGGTTCCGGTTCCATGCCGCCGGCGTGCATCAGCGCTTCGAACGCCATGCCGGCGGTCATCGCACCGTCGCCGATCACGGCCACGACCTTGCGATCATCACCTTCGGTCTGGCGCGCGATGGCCATGCCCAGCGCCGCCGAGATCGAGGTCGAGGAGTGGCCGACACCGAAGGTGTCGTACTCGCTTTCCTCGCGCTTGGGGAACGGCGCGACGCCATCCTTCTGCTTGACGGTATGGATCTCGTCGCGGCGACCGGTGAGGATCTTGTGCGGATAGGTCTGGTGGCCGACGTCCCAGACCAGCTGGTCGACCGGGGTCTGGTACAGGTAGTGCAGGGCCACGGTGAGCTCGATCACGCCCAGGCCGGCGGCGAAATGGCCACCGCTTTTGCCGACCGATTCGATCAGGTAGGCACGCAGTTCATCGGCGACCGCCGTCAGTTCGGATTCGTCGAACGTGCGCAGGTCATCCGGTGTCTGGATGCGCGCGAGGCGGGGATAGCGGGCAGAGTCGATCATCATGTTCGCACTTGTTCTGAACGCCCATTTTCGCCCTCAAACGGGGGTGGGGCAAGCAAACGCCGCCGCCCGTGACAGGACGGTGAGGGTTGCATTCCCGGATGTTCAGGTGCAGAGCTTGGAACGCTTGGGCAGCTGGGCCCTCAGGAACGCCATCTGGTCGGCCAGGATGTTGCGGTTGGACAGGATCAGGTGCTCGATCCAGCTCGGCCGGTACGGCACCGCCAGCAGCGGCATGCCGGCCTGTTGCGGGGTGCGGTCGCTCTTGCGCGAATTGCAGTGGAAGCAGGCGGTGACTACGTTTTCCCAGGTATCCAGGCCGCCTTTGGACAAGGGCATGACATGGTCGCGGGTCAGGGTCGGGCGTCCAAACTGCTGGCCGCAGTAAAGACAGAGATGGGCATCGCGGGCGAACAGGGCCGGGTTGGTCAGGTTCGGTGTCGGGTCCAGTGCACGCGAGCGGGCATGGCCGCGCGCGGCGATGATCGGGTGCAGGTCCATTCCGCTCTGCATGCCACTGCGACGATTGGTCCCACCGTGGATGTGCAGGCAGGGATCGCCGAGGGTCCAGGCGACGGCATCGCGGGCGTAGAGACAGGCGGCGTCCTGCCAGGTGATCCAGTCCAGGACCCGGCCATGACCATCCAGTGAGAGCAACCGGACCGTGCCGGGGCGATGCAGCGTCGTGGCGTTGGGCGATGCTTCGGCGCCCGGAGCAGAAAACGGAGCTCCGGCTTCGATCAGACCCAAGCGTGTAGTGTCTGTCTCCATCGGGAAAACAGCTTATACCTGAATGTTGACGATTTGTGTATCGCCCGCTGGGCGATACACAAATCGTCAACATTCAGGTCCGCGCATTCTTCCTATTCCCCGCGCCTGTCGGCGCGCCCCCTTTAACAAAAGGGGACTTTTCTCCAGAGGCATTACGGGTGGTTTCCACCCACGCTTGGTGTGGATCTACCGGGAAATTGTCGAAGGCGGGGTGGGGCCGGTTGCGGGGGCGTGAGCGCCATGGATGGCGCGATCGAGGCTACAGGGACGTACTTGCGCCGTCCCCCGCAATTGGACCCACCCCGCCATCCCGCAGGAAACCAGCTGTTGCTGTTGCTCCAGCTGTTGCGGTTGCCGGCCAGCGGCCGGCACTCCCGTGGGTGCCGACCGCGGCCCGGCTCAGGCGCCGAAGCGTTCGTCGTCCATTGCCATCAGCGGTGCGGCGCCCGCCTGGATGGCGGCGGCGTGGCTGAGGGTGCGCGGCAGTACGCGGGCGAAGTAGAAACGTGCGGTCTCGCGCTTGCCCTGGGCGAATGCTGCGCCGTGTGCGCTGGCATCGGCGGCGGCAACGCTGCGGGCCCACCAGTAGGCCAGCACCACATAACCCGAATAGAACAGGTAGTCGTAGCTCGCTGCGCCCAGTTCGTCCGGATTGGCGGCCGAACGCTGCAGCACGTCCATCGTCAGCTTGCCCCACTCGGCGGCCTTGGCGCGCAGCGGGCCGATGAACTCGGCCAGGCTCTCGTTGCCTTCATTCGCCTTGGCGAACGCCTCGATCTCGGCCAGCATCAGTTTCAGGCCAGCGCCCTGGCTGGACGCGGTCTTGCGGCCGATCAGGTCCAGCGCCTGGATGCCGGTGGTGCCTTCATACAAGGTGGTGATGCGGGCATCGCGGGCCAGCTGTTCCATGCCGTGCTCGCGGATGTAGCCGTGGCCGCCGAAGCACTGCAGGGCGTTGTAGGTGTTCTCGATGCCCCATTCGGTCTGGCAGGCCTTGGAGATCGGGGTCAGGAAGCTCACCAGGGTGTCAGCGCGCTCGCGTTCACCGGCATCGTCTGCATGGTGGACGACGTCGATCAGGGTGGCCGCATGCAGGGCCAGCAGGCGGCTGCCTTCCACCAGCGACTTGATGGTCAGCAGCATGCGACGCACGTCCGGATGCACCAGGATCGGGTCGGCCGGCTTGTCCGGGAACTTGGCGCCGCTGAGCGAACGCGACTGCAGGCGCTCGCGGCTGTACTTCAGCGCGTTCTGGTAGGCGCGCTCGGACAGGCCGATGCCCTGCAGGCCGACACCCAGGCGAGCAGTGTTCATCATGGTGAACATCGCCTGCAGACCCTTGTGCGGCTGGCCGACCAGGTAGCCCTGGGCGCCATCGAAATTCATCACGCAGGTGACCGAGCCCTTGATGCCCATCTTGTGCTCGATCGAGCCGCAGCGCAGCGCGTTGCGCTCACCGACGTTGCCGTCGCGGTCGACCTTGAACTTCGGGGTGACGAACAGCGAGATGCCCTTGGCGCCCGGGGGAGCATCGGGCAGCTTGGCCAGCACCAGGTGCACGATGTTGCCGGTCAGGTCGTGCTCGCCGGCGGTGATGAAGATCTTGGTGCCGGTGATCGAATAGCTGCCATCGGCGTTCGGCTCGGCCTTGGTCTTGAGCAGGCCCAGGTCGGTGCCGCAATGCGGCTCGGTCAGGCACATGGTGCCGGTCCAGCGGCCCTCGATCAGCGGCTTCAGGAAGGCCTCGTGCTGCCAGGCTTCGCCATGCTGCTTCAGTGCTTCGATGGCGCCGTGCGACAGCAGCGGGAAGTTGCCCCAGGCCAGGTTGGCGGCGTTGATCATTTCATTGAGCGGCACGCCCAGCGTGTGCGGCAGGCCCTGGCCGCCCAGTTCCGGCGATGCGGTCAGGCCGGTCCAGCCGCCGTCGACGAACTGGTCGTAGGCCTGCTTGAAGCCGGGTGGCGTGGTCACTTCGCCGCTGGCCTGGTCGAGCACGCAGCCGATCTCGTCGCCCACGCTGTTGAGCGGGGCCAGCACGCTGGCGCTGAAGCGGCCGGCTTCTTCCAGCACGGCATCGACGACATCGGCGGTGGCGTCGGTGAAGCCAAGACGGGCGAACAGCGGCTCGACCTTCAGCACATCGTGCAGGCCGAAACGAAGGTCGGAAAGCGGGGCGGTGTAGCTGCTCATCGGTGCGTCTCGATTTGATCAGTAACAGGGGAGCGGCGCGATGCGTCGCGGCGGAAAGCGGAGATCAGCGCAGCACGCCGGGCAGGCCCGGGGCCTGGTTGAGCGTGCTGCGGCTGTTGATATCGAAGGTGCGCTGCTTCTTTTCCTGCGGCGTGGCCGACACCGTGCCCTTCAGGCTGTAGGCGAGGGTGCGGTTGCTGGCCAGTGCGTCGGCGATCACCAGGCGTGCGGCCGGGCTGGGCTTGAAGTTCACGTTGATGACATCGGCAGAGACGCCGCCGATGGAGATGCCAGGCTTGGCCGACAGCGGGCCGGCCTCGGTGTCGCCGATGGTCAGGGCCAGTGCGACGTCGTCGAAACTCATCGGCATCGAACTGTAGTTCTGCAGGCGCAGGGCGACAGTCCAGTCGCCATTGGCCTGCACGGTCAGCTGCTGCAGGCTCGCGGCCGGTTCCGAAACACGCTTGACGATGCCATCGCCGCAAGCGACCAGGGCCAGGGTGCACAGGACGATCAAGACGGTACGGAAACGGTGGAACATGGGCGCAGGTCCTCTGAAGGCGGTGCGTGGGATAAGCATACTACGGCGTATGGTGGAAAAGGTCGCCCGCGGCGACCGGCCACAGAGGGTAGCGCGTGAAGATGCACGCGAGGCGTGCGCGATGCTGGATTGCAGACGTTGCGTGCGCCGGTTGGGCGGCGCCTCAGTCGGCGGGCGCGTCGCGCACGGGCGCGTCGTGCACGGGCGCCATCAGACGCAGTGGCGCCAGGTCGTAACCCATCGCTTGCGCCTTCGCCTTGAGCTGGTCGAACAGGGCGCGGTCCATCTCCGGCAGGCGCGCGAGGATCCACAGATACCTGCGGCCGGGTTCACCGACCATCGCCCACTGGTAGTCCGGGTCCAGCGCGATCACCCAGTAGTCGGCCCAGACCAGGGGCACCCAGCTAAGCCAGTCGGGAACGAAGCGTACCTGCAGCTGGCCGGGCTGCCCGGCAACGGGCCGCGCCACACCCTCGGCGACAATCCGCTCGCCATCGGCCTTGCGGCAGGCGTTGGTGACGCTGATCCGGCCATCGCGGCGCAGCCCGTAGTTGGCAGTGATCTCGCCCACGCACTGCTTCTGGAACGACACCGGCAGATGGGCGATCTCGTGCCACTGGCCGGCATAGCGATCGATGTCCAGTTCGCTGACCGCGCGCACGGGCTCGGCAGCGAGTGCCGGTGCGGCGAAAAGCAGCAGGCAGGCGAGCAGGGCAGGGTGCAAGCGCATTGGTTGGCTCCGGGCAGGAGTCTGGAGCGTAGGTTGCACAGCACGCGGAGGTGTGAATGTTTCGTCAACCCACGTGCCGCATCCGCGCAGGATCGATGCGGCGCGATCCATGTCGTGGGTGGACGGAACGTCACGGACAAAAAAAAGACCTGCATTTCTGCAGGTCTTTGAACATGGTGGCCGAGGACGGAATCGAACCGCCGACACGGGGATTTTCAATCCCCTGCTCTACCAACTGAGCTACTCGGCCATGTAGAAAAAAAAGACCCGCATTTCTGCAGGTCTTCGAAAGTGGTGGCCGAGGACGGAATCGAACCGCCGACACGGGGATTTTCAATCCCCTGCTCTACCAACTGAGCTACTCGGCCACTTGTTTCGTTGCAGCGATGTCGCTGCCGAGGACGCGCATATTACGGACGTAGGACAGGTTCGGCAAGCGTTTTGGAAAAAAACCTTCACATTGGTGTCTGCGGCCAGCGGAAGTACCTGCAAGTGGTTGATCCTGCGTTGAGCCGGCCTGACCGGGAATGCCGGACGCGGAAAACAGCGGCCCGTCGCTGGCGCCAAAGGTGACGGGGCAAGCGATGCAGCGGCGGAGTGGGGAAGGCACCGATGGAACGCTGTTTTCATGGCACCCACGAGGGCAGGGCGCGGCGTACTGTCGCGGTTCCTCTCCCGACGCTGCCCGCAGCAGAGCCATTGGACATGTCCGATTCAACTACCCGCATCGTGCTTGCCTCGCGCCCGCAAGGTGCGCCGGTCGCCGCCAATTTCCGCCTCGAACAGGTGCCGCTGCCGGCATTGGCCCCAGGCCAGGTGCTGCTGCGCAACCGCTACCTGTCGTTGGATCCGTACATGCGCGGACGCATGGACGATGGCCCGTCGTACGCACCGCCGGTGGCAGTGGATGCGGTGATGGAGGGCCAGACCGTGGCCGAGGTGCTGCAGTCGCAGGCGCCTGGCCTGGCGGTGGGCGAGCTGGTGCTGGCCCCCGGCGGCTGGCAGACGCATGCCGTGGTGGCGGGTGATGCGATCAGCCGGCGCCTGGATCCGGCCGGGCTGCCGCTGAGCACAGCGTTGGGCGTGTACGGCATGCCGGGGTTCACCGCGTACTCCAGCCTGATCGAAATCGGCAAGCTGCAACCCGGCGAGACCCTGGTGGTAGCCGCTGCCAGTGGACCGGTCGGCGCCACCGTGGCCCAGTTGGCAAAGCTGCAAGGCGCGCGCGTAGTTGCCATCGCCGGCGGTGAGGCCAAGCGTGCGTATCTGGAAACACTGGGCGTGGACGTGGCGCTGGACCATCGCGCCTCTGGTTTTGCCGAACAGCTGCGCGCTGCCGTGCCGGATGGCATCGACGTGTACTTCGAGAACGTGGGTGGGCATGTGCTCGATGCCGTGCTGCCGCTGCTCAATGATTTCGCGCGCATTCCGGTGTGCGGCACCATCGCCACCTACAACGCCCGCGGCGTCGCGCAGCCCGGACCGGATCGGCTGCCCGCGCTGTTCAGCCAGGTCCTGCGCCAGCGCCTGACCGTGCGTGGCTTCATCGTGCATGACTTCAAGCATCTGTGGCCGGATTTCGAGCGCGACATGCCGCAGTGGCTGCGCGATGGACGCATCCAGTATCGCGAGGACGTCGTGCAGGGCCTGGAAAATGCACCCGAAGCCTTCTTCGGCCTGCTGCAGGGGCGCAACTTCGGCAAGCTGGTGGTGAAGCTGGATTGAGCGACCGCGTCTTGAAGGCACCGGAACATTCCGGTGCCTCCCTTCTTCTAACGCACGCCGTTCGTTGGCCTACTGGGCGAAACGCAGCTGATTGGCGGCGCGTATCTGGATCTGGTAGATGTTGAGCGGGTGGCGGTAATTGCCGGGGTGTGATGGCTGCACGCGCTGTTCGCAGGCAGCTGACCGTCACATCACGCAGTCGCCGCTAGCGTTGTCTGCGTCACGCTGGCCTGTTGCCGGCGCCGTCGGAGCGATGCATGAGCGAACATGACAAGAAGCCCTCCCACGCACGCGAAGGTGTGCAGGAGAGTCAGCAGGATCGGCAGCAGGATGAAGTGGCCAAGCAGCGTCCCGGCCAGCAGGACCAGAAGGTGCGCGATGCACATTCGCGTGCACCGGTGCGCAAGGACGGCGGGCAGGACCCGGCCTGAGCAGCTGGCCAGAACAGAAAGCCCCGGCAGTGCCGGGGCCTTCTGTTTTTCATATGGTGGAGCCAAGGAGGATCGAACTCCTGACCTCGTCATTGCGAACGACGCGCTCTCCCAGCTGAGCTATGGCCCCATGGGGGTGTTGCATCCCGTGGGCAGCGGAGCTGGCGCCACGTGACGGCCCTAGCATAGCGCTGGCCGGTGCCGGCTGCAAAGGGGCGGGCCGGACACAGCGGCGCAGGTGCTCTGCGCCGCTGCAGGCCTGGCTCAGGGCAGCAGGGCCGCCGCGCGCTGGATCGCGATGTCGGTCGCCGCCGACACACCATGCAGGTGGATGCAGGCGTGGATCATCCCCGGCAGGCGCTCCAGCGTGCAGTCCACACCCGCTTCCCGCAGGTTGGCGGCGTACTGTTCAGCTTCGTCGCGCAGCGGATCGAGCTCACAGCTCAGCACCGTGGCCGTCGGCAGGCCACGCAGATCGCGGGCGTGCAGTGGCGAAGCCAGCGCCTGTCGGCGGTCACTGTCGCCCAGGTAGGCCTGCCAGCAGCGCTGCATCAGTTCAGCGCTGAGGTAGTAGCCGTCGGCGAACTCGCGGTAGGAGCCGCTGGCCATGGTGGCATCCAGTGCCGGGTACAGCAGCAGTTGATGCGATGGCAACGGCAGTCCCTGATCGCGCAGCAGCAGGCAGCACGCGGCGGCGAGATTGCCGCCGGCGCTGTCGCCGCCGATGACCAGCCGCGCTGGATCAAGACCCAGCGTGGCGGCATGGGCCTGCAGCCACAGCCACGCATCGGCGACGTCGTGCAGCGGCGTCGGGAACGGATGCTCCGGCGCCAGGCGATAGCCGACGGCAGCGACGACATGGCCGCTGGCATTGGCCAGGGCCCGGCAGGGGCCGTCATAGACCGCCAGCGAGCACTGGAACCAACCACCGCCGTGGGCGAACAACAGAGCAGGGCGCAGCTCGGTGCCGTTGGCTGCGGGCGTATACAGGCGCACGACGAGCGCATAACCGTCGCGCGCGCTGATGACGTGCTCCACGACATGCGATACCGCCTGGGTGGCACCCTGCAGCGTGGGCAGCGCCTGCTCGTTCAGTGCGCGCAGTTCCAGCAGATCGTCTGGCAGTGGTTGCGCCGCCACCGCATCCACGAACGATTGCAACGCAGGTTCAAGCGGCATGGTCAGCCTCCTGCAGGAACGGCAGCAGCTGGGCGAGGAAGGCGTGCGGTGCTTCTTCCATGATGAAGTGGCCACAGCCTGGCACGACGCTGCCGCGCAGGTCATCGGCGTGCGGCTGCAGGGTCAGCATGGGGGCGTTGCCGGTGGCGTGCTCGGCGCCGATGGCCAGCACCGGCATCGTCAGCCGGCGTTGTGCGCGGAGCTGGTTCTGGCGGATGGTTTCCGGAATCGCGCGGTACCAGGCAAACCCTGCACGCAACGCGCCGGGGCGGCTGTAGGCGGCGATGTAGGTTTCGCTGGCCACCGCGTCGCGCCGGTACGACCAGCGGTCGAACATGAAGTCCAGGTAGGCACGTTCGCGACCGGTGATGAGGGCCTCGGGCAGATCGGCCACCTGGTTGAACATGAAGTGCCACAGGAAGATGTTGTCGGCCGGCGCGGCGAAGATGCCCGGCTCGGGTGCCAACCCGGGAATCACCGCCTCGGTCACGGCCAGGCGCTGCACCGCCTGCGGCTGGTCGCTGGCCAATGCATAGGCGATCCACATGCCGATGTCATGGCCGACCACCTGATAGCGCTCGTGGCCCAGCGCCTGCATGGTCTGGTGCAGTACTGCGGCGGCGCTGCCGGTGTCGTAGCCGTGCGCAGGGCGATCGGATTCGCCGATGCCGGGCGGGTCGACCGCGATCGCTTCGAAGCCGGCCTCGGCCAGCGCATGCAGCACGTGGCGCCAGGCGTACCAGGTCTGCGGCCAGCCGGGAATCAACAGCACCGGTTGACCGCTGCCGGCGGAGACGCAATGCACGCGCTGGCCGTCGATGCGCAGGTAGTGGTGGCGCAGGGTGTCGTCGCCGGGGGTACCAGCGGTGGAAAAATTCGTCATGGAGATGTTCCTGTGGGGGCTCAGGCGATGCCGAGCATGTGCTGCATCTGGGCGCTGCTGATCGGCGCGCCGGCGAAGTCGTCGAAGATCTTGTCGGTGACCGGGATGATGTGGTCGCGGATGAAGGCGGCACCTTCGCGCGCACCGGCTTCCTGGTCCTTCAGGCAGCACTCCCATTCCAGCGTTGCCCAGCCGGCGTAGTCGTACTGTGCCAACTTGGAGAAGATCGACTTGAAATCGACCTGGCCGTCGCCCAGCGAGCGGAAGCGGCCCGCGCGTTCGGTCCAGTCGGCGTAGCCACCGTAGATGCCCTGGCGACCATTGGGACGGAACTCCGCATCCTTGACGTGGAACATGCGGATCAGCGGATGGTAGATGTCCAGGAACTGCAGGTAATCCAGCTGCTGCAGCACGAAGTGGCTGGGATCGAACAGGATGCGGCAGCGCTCGTGCTGGCCCACACGCTCGAAGAAGCGTTCGAAGCTGGTGCCATCGTGCAGGTCTTCGCTGGGATGGATTTCGTAGCAGAGGTTGATACCGTTGTCCTCGCAGGTATCGAGGATCGGCCGCCAGCGGCGTGCCAGCTCATCGAATGCGGCATCGATCAGGCCCGGCGGACGCTGCGGGAAGGGGAACAGGTAGGGCCAGGCGAACGAGCCGGAGAAGGTGCCCATGTCCTGCAGCCCGAGCCGGCGCGAGGCGCGGGCGGCCAGATGCAGCTGCTGCTGTGCCCATTCGCTGCGTGCCTGCGGATTGCCGCGCAGTGCTTCCGGTGCGAAACCATCGCACAGCTCATCGTAGGCCGGATGCACCGCCACCAGCTGGCCCAGGATGTGGGTGGTCAACTCGCTGACCTGCAGGCCGTGCTCGGCCAGGGTGCCACGCAGGTCATCGCAGTAGTCCTGGCTGTCGGCGGCGGTGGCCAGGTCGAACAGGCGCGCGTCCCATGCCGGAATCTGCAGGGCCTTGAAACCATGACCGGCTGCCCAGGCGGCGATGCCGGACAGGCTGTCGAACGGCGCCTGGTCGCCAGCGAACTGCGCCAGATGCAGGCTGGGGCCTTTGAGGGTTTGCATGTGTTGCTCCAATTATTTGTCAGTCGGCAAAGAATAGGCGCGTGCATCGGGATGGTCAACACCCGCGTTACACTGCGCGCCTCAGAACGGCAGGCAGGCAGATGGCAGGGCGACCGCGCGAATTCGACAGGGACCAGGCATTGCGCAAGGCGATGCTGCTGTTCTGGCAGCACGGCTATGAGGGCACCTCGATGTCGGCCCTGGTCGAAGCGCTTGGCATTGCCTCGGCGCGCATCTACGCCGCGTTCGGCAGCAAGGAGCAGCTGTTCCGCGAAGCGGTGGCGCTGTACGAGGAAGGCGAGGGCGGCTTCGCGCCGCGTGCGCTGGAGCAGGCGTCACTGCGCGATGCGATCGGCAGCATGCTGCGGGATGCCGTGTTGACCTACACCCGTCGCGGTCGTCCGCATGGCTGCCTGGTGGTGTCCTCGGCCAGCAGCGTGTCACCGGATGGCGAGGGCGTGCGCGACTGGCTGGCCGGCCACCGCCGCCAGCGCACGGCAGCGATCATCGCGCGGCTGCAGCAGGCGCAGGCGGCTGGCGAGCTGGCGGCCGATCTATCCGTGCAGGCGCTGGGCGATCATTTCGCCACGGTGCTGCATGGCATCTCGGTGCAGGCGCGAGACGGCATCAGCCGCGAACGCCTGCTGGCGATGGTCGAGGTCGCGCTGGCGCCGTTACCGCAGCACGGCTGAGGCGGGGACTGTGCCGAAAACGGCCTGATCCCCCTGCTGTCTGCCGGCGCAACGAAATTGTAACAATTTGGAGGATAATGGCCGCTTGCGCAGTTTTCCTCCTATTTGCCGCCCGGCCAGCGCAGGCCGCACGGACGCCTCCTCAGAGCTTTCGATGCCTTCCCATTCCGATTCCCGCCGTTCGTCGGGCATGTCGTCCTCCTTCGTTTCCTTCCGTCGCCATCCGCTGGCCCTGGCCTGTGCAGGCCTGGCGCTGGCTGCCAGCTTCGGTGCTGCCGCGCAGGACAGTGCACCGACCCCGACCGGGCTGGACACCATCACCGTGACCGCCGAGCACCGCGAGCAGAACCTGCAGGAAGTGCCGGTGTCGGTAGGCGTGGTGCAGGGCGAGCGCATGCGCGACTTCACCGCCGGCGGCGACGACACCCTGCTGGCGCTGTCCGGCCGCGTGCCGAGCCTGTATGCGGAAACCACCACCGGCCGCATCTTCCCGCGCTTCTACATCCGCGGCCTGGGCAACATCGATTTCTACCTCGGTGCCTCGCAGCCGGTGTCGATCATCCAGGACGACGTCGTGCTGGAGCACGTGGTGCTGAAGTCCAACCCGGTCTATGACGTGGACCAGGTTGAAGTGCTGCGCGGTCCGCAGGGCTCGCTGTTCGGTCGCAACACCACCGCCGGCATCGTCAAGTTCGACACCCTCAAGCCGACCCAGGACTATAGCGGTCGCGTCAGCGCCAGCTATGCCTCCTACAACAGCGTGTCGATCGACGGTGGCTTCGGCGGCCCGATCAACGACATCGCATCGTTCCGCGTGTCGGCGCTGTACCAGCACCGCGACGACTACGTCGACAACACCTACACCGGCCCCAGCGCCGATGGCACGGTCAGCCCGAAGAAGAACGCCATGGGCGGCTTCGACGACCGCAACGTGCGCGCGCAGCTGCTGCTGACCCCGAGCGACCAGTTCTCGATCCTTGCTTCGGCCCACGCCCGCGACTACGAAGGCACCTCGACCCTGTTCCTGCGCAACGCACTGACCAAGGGCTCGAACAAGACCGACGTGCCGCGTGACCAGGTCGCCTACGACGAGGCCGACAACAACCCGCAGGCGTACAAGACCTACGGCGGTTCGGTGAAGGCGCGTTATGACTTCGGCGCGATCGACTTCACCTCGATCACCGCTTACGAGACCACTTCCGGCTACAGCCGCGGTGACACCGACGGCGGCGCTGCGGTCAACTTCCCGGTCAATGGCGTGCCGAACGGCTACGGCCAGTCGATGGGCCAGATCCGTGACCTGGACCAGTGGACCCAGGAGTTCCGCCTGGCCAGCCATGACGACAGCGCCCTGCAGTGGCAGGCCGGTGCGTTCTACTTCAACGGCAGCGACACCACCGACTTCTACCAGCGCGCCTGGTTCCTGAAGGGCGCTGCGCGCAACCCGAACAACTGGGTGCGCCTGCGCAACAAGAACACCTCCTGGGCCGGTTTCGGCCAGCTGAGCTACGCCTTCACCGACAAGTTCACCGTCACCGCCGGCCTGCGCCAGACCCGCGATGAGAAGCACACCCGCCTGCTGAAGACGGCCGATACCGCTGCCGGCCTGGTCACTTACAAGGGCCGCACCGACGTCAAGATGACCGACACCACCCCGAGCTGGGATCTGAGCGCGATGTATCAGATCACCCCGGACGTGAGCGTCTATGCGAAGGTCGCCCGCGGCTTCCGTGGCCCGACCATCCAGGGCCGTTCGGCGGTGTTCAATGCCGACTTCACCACCGCCGATTCGGAAACGATCCTGTCGTGGGAAGCGGGCGTGAAGAGCAGCCTGTGGGACAACCGCCTGCGCCTGAACGCCACCGCGTTCACCTACACCGTCAACGACATCCAGCTCAACGGCAACGATTCGGACGGCAACGGCGTGCTGTTCAACGCAGACAAGGCCAAGGCCTACGGCTTCGAAGCGGACATGGAGCTGCGCCCGATCCAGAACCTGACCCTGAGCGCCGGCCTGAGCCTGCTGCACAGCGAGATCAAGGACAAGCGCGTCTACGCGCAGGTCTGCGGCCTGAACGGCCAGGTGGTGTGCACGGTGAACGATCCGACCATCAAGGTCGGTGCCAACACCTTCGCGCAGATCGATGGCAACCCGCTGCCGAACGCACCGAAGTACAACATCAACCTGGCAGCGCGCTACGACTTCCCGGTCAGCGACGCGGCCACGATGTTCGTGTCCACCGACTGGAACAAGCAGGGCTACACCAGCTTCGTGCTGTACGACAGCAAGGAGTTCAACTCCAAGGGTGATTTCGAGGGTGGCCTGAAGATCGGCTATTCGGGCAACTACGGTGCCTACGAAGTGGCGCTGTTCGCGCGCAACATCACCAACGAGAAGAACCTCAAGGGTGTGATCGAGAACTACATGGCCGCGGTCTACAACGAACCACGCACCGTGGGTGTTTCGTTGAACATGAACTGGTAAGCACTACCGGTTGGAGTATCGAAAACGGCGCTCATCGAGCGCCGTTTTTCGTTGTCCGCCCGGTTCCTCAGACTGCGGGCAACAACGCCTGCAACCGCGGCTCCAGTTCCTGCTGGCGCCAGCCGGCCAGTGCAGCCGGCCACTGCTGATGCTCCAGATAGCTTTCCAGATGCTTGCGTGAGGCCAGCACGCCGTCGGCCAGGCCGAGCTCGCGGCTGCGTTCGGCCACCGCATCCTGCAGCTTCTTCAGCAGCTGCTTGCTGGCATCGCTGGCCTGCATCGCCAACGGCGCATCGGCTTCGTCGGCCAGCGGCGTGTCCAGCGCCTGCCATACCGCAGCGGCCAGCTTGCGCGGCGCCTTCGGGAACTGTTCGAACAGCTTGCTCACTGCAGCGGCATCGGCTGGCGGGGTGCGTGCCAGGGTGGCGGCCAGTTCGTTGTCCAGGATCCAGCTGCGCGGGCGGTCGCTGGCGCGCGCCTGCACGTCGCGCCAACGCAGCAGGCGCAGCAGGCGGCGCTGCGCGGGCGCGTCCAGGAACTGCGCCGAGCGCATGCCCAGGTGGGGCCAGCGGTCTTCGTCATTTGCCACGCTGGCCAGCAGGCGCTCGCCATCGTCGTGCAGCCACTGCTGGCGCCCCAGCGTTTCCAGCTTGGCGGAGATGGCGTCGTGCATCGCGAACAGATGCTCGACGTCGTCGGCGGCGTACTTCAGCTGGGAGTCCGACAACGGCCTGCGCATCCAGTCAGAGCGGGTTTCGCCCTTTTCCAGTGCCACGCCGGTGATCTCCTGCACCAGCTTCTGGTAGCCCATGCCAGCACCGATGCCAGCCAGCGCGGCGCCGATCTGGGTGTCGAACAACGGACGCGGCAGCACGCCACAGGTCCACTTGAACGCCACCAGGTCTTCGCTGGCGCTATGCATCACCTTGGTGATGGATTCATCGGCCAGCCACGGCGCCAAGGCCTCGGGCATGCCGGGAATCAACGGGTCGATCAGCAGGATGTCCTCGCCGACGGCCATCTGCACCAGCGCCAGCTGTGGCCAGAAGGTGCGTTCACGGATGAATTCGGTATCCAGGCCGATGCGGGTCGGCCGCTGCTGGCGGTATGTGTCCAGCTCGGCGGGGGTGGTGATCCAGGTTGCCACGTGTCAGGGCCTACTACTCGGGTTTGCTCAGGCAGGGGAGAATAGCCTAACGTCGGTCCGCATCCGTGCCGAAGGAGGCCCTGCTTGCGTTTTCTGCTGTCGCCCGCGCTGTTTACCGCCTTGGCCGTGAGCCTGGCCGGTTGCACGCCGTCGCCCCCTGCGCAGACCGCCGGTGCCACCGCAGCCCAGCCGGCCGATGCCGCACCAGAGGCCGGTCCGGCGCGTGGTACCGGGCGGGGCACGGTGACCATTGCCGGTGACGACGCGGCCGAGGACATCCAGCAGTGGACGCCGCCGCGGGTCGATCGCCAGGGACGTACGCTGGCACAGCTGCGCCGGGCTGCCGACCAGGCATTCGCGCGGGGGCATCTGTATGAAGATGGCGATGCGGCCGTGCCCCTGTGGCTGGCAGTGCAGGAGGAGGAACCCGACGATCGGCAGGCGCGCCTGGGCCTGCAACGCGCGAAACAGAAGCTGCAGCAGCAGGCCGATGCCTTGTTGCAGCGGCCATTGCAGCAGCGTGAGGCGCTGGCCGAAGCCGGGCGCCAGGCGCTGGTGCTGCTGACCCTGGCGCCGAAGGACGAGAAGGTGCGCGCGCTGCAGGGGCGGGTCGAGACCGCGCAGCGCGTGGTCGCCTACAACCGCGCGGGCGAAGACGATCTGCGTGCCGACCGTATCGGCGAAGCGGGTGATGGTGCGATTGGCAACTTCCGTGAGGCACTTGCGCTGGACCCGGCGAATCGTCGCGCGCGGCAGGGCCTGGCAGCTGCGGAAAGTGGGCTGATCCGGCGTGCCGAGGATGCCGCGCGTATCCGCGATTTCGCCAGTGCCGGCGCGTGGTTGGCAGAAGCCAGCAAGGTAAGGGATTCGTCACCGACCATCGCCGATGCGTTCGAGCGCATTGAGCAGATCCGTGCAGCGGCACTGGTCCAGCTGCGCGATGGCGGCCTGCATGATCTGACCACCCCGCAGGGGCTGAAGCCTGCGCGCGAGAAGCTGGCCGAAGCGCTGCGCATTGCCTTGCCGGGCGACGCGGTGGTGGCGCAGCTGCGCGAACGCATCGAACTGGCCACCCATTACGGCAGCTTCAGGCCGGGGCAGGTGTTCAGCGATGCGCTGCGTGATGGCGGCCGTGGACCGCAGATGATCGTGGTGCCGCATGGCGGATTCCAGATGGGCGCCAGTGATACCGAACCGGGCGCAACCGACGCAGAGCGGCCATCGCACTATGTGCGTTTCGAGCGTGGGTACGCGATGGCGATCACCGAGATCACCGTGGGTGACTTCGAGCGCTATGTGAAGGCGACCAATGCCCGCCCACGTGCGACCCGGCGTGGACATTCGGTGGTCTATGACGAGCGCAGCGGCAATTTCATCCGTCGCAGCGGCGTGGACTGGCGGTCCGACTATGACGGCGGGCGGGCACTGGGCAATTCGCCGGTGATGCACGTGAGCGTTCGTGATGCCGAGAACTACGCGAACTGGCTGTCCGAACAGACCGGCCGCAGCTACCGCCTGCCCAGCGAGGCCGAGTTCGAGTACGCGATGCGTGCCGGCAGCAGTGGCCGCTACCCGTGGGGCGATGCCGGTCTGCCACCGGAAGGCAGTGGCAATTACACCGGCAGCAAGGATGTTTCGCCTTCGGGCAGGCATTGGCACAACGCCTTCGTCGGCTATGGCGATGGTTGGTGGGGACCGGCCCCGGTCGCCAGTTTCCAGGCCAACGCCTTCGGGCTGCATGACATGGGCGGCAATCTGAGCGAGTGGGTGGCCGATTGCTGGCATGCCAGCTATCGGCGCGCGCCGGCTGATGGTGTGGCGTGGTTCAACCCGGGCTGCCGTTCACGGGTGATCCGGGGTGGCAACTGGGCCAATGCGCCGGAGCAGACCCGGGCGGCGTGGCGGCAATCGCAGGATTCGGATACCACCAACGCGCGCATCGGCTTCCGACTGGTGCGAGGGATCTGACGGGCACGACTGGATCGGCGCCGGTTTCACCCGCCGCAGGCAGCGCCGCACTAAGATTGCGCCGTACCCGCCGGCCGGCGGGGTCAGCCGGAAGACCAGCCGATGCGCAACGATCCTTTTTCCCGCTCGCCGCGGCAGCGGCGTGGCCTGTTCGGCAACATCCGCTGGTGGGTGCTGCTGCTGGCCGCCGGCTACGCGGCGTTCTACTGGTTCTCCAACCGTGCGGTCGACCCCTATACCGGCGAGAAGGTGCTGATCGACAGCAGCCTGGACGCCAGCCAGGAGAAGGCGCTGGGCCTGCAGGCCTACCAGCAGATCCTGTCGCAGGAGCGCCCTTTGGGCCCGAATGAACAGGTCTCGCGGGATGTCCGGGCGATTGCCGAGCGACTGATCGCCAAGGTGGACGTGGTCGAAACCGCGCTGGCGCAGGAACACGGGTTGCAGCCGGCACACTTCGCACGCGACTTCGAGTGGGAAGTGAACGTGATTCCGTCCGAGCAGGCCAATGCCTTCTGCCTGCCCGGTGGCAAGATGGCGGTCTACACGGGGCTGATCCCGGTGGCGCGTACCCGCGATGCGATGGCGGTGGTGATGGGCCATGAGATCGCCCACGCATTGCTGCGCCATGGTGCACAGCGCATGGCCCAGCAGAAGCTGACCCAGATCGGCCAGGTAGCCGGCGCCGCCAGTGGCATGGATGCGCAGCAGCAACAGATGATGATGTCGGCGATGGGCTATGGGTATCTGTTGCCGTACGCGCGCAGCCACGAGACGCAGGCCGATGAAGTGGGCCTGATGCTGGCGGCCGCGGCGTGCTTCGACCCGCGCGAGGCGGTGCCGCTGTGGCAGCGCATGGGCCAGGCCGGTGGTGGCCAGTCGCCGCCGGAGTTCGCCTCGACCCACCCCAATCCGGGTACCCGTATCCAGAACCTGCAGGCGTTGATGCCGAAGGCACTGGAGTATCGGCAGAAGTTCTGCGAGCAGGCCAGGTAAAGGGTGGTTCGGCAGGGCTGCGCCCTGCACCTGCCGAAGCGGTAGTGCCGGCCGCTGGCCGGCAACCTCAACAGCAACAGCTGGCTTCCTGTGGGATGGCGGGGTGGGTCCGGTTGCGGGGGACGCCGTGAACCCGTCCATGGGGGCTTGGCAGCCGCATCCATGCGGCTGACACCCCGCAACCGGACCCACCCCGCCTTCGACAGATTTCGCGATCTGTCGGAACGGCATGGCCTGCCCTTGGTGGGTGTCGACCTTGGTCGACACGGTAGATCCACGCCATGCGTGGATGCATTTCGATCAATTGTCGAAATATTCGATCTCGATGGAGATTCATTCACGCATGGCATGGATGTACCAACCGCCACCGGAAAACTCTCGAAGGCGGGGTGGGTCCGGTTGCGGGGGCGTGAGCGCCATGGATGGCGCGACCGAGCTTACATGGACGTACTTGCAGCGTCCCCCGCAACCGGGCCCACCCCGCCATCCCTCAGGAAACCCGCTTCTGCCGTTGCTTCGGCTGTTGCCGTTGCTTCTGCGGGTGCAGGGCGCAGCCCTGCCGAACACCCCTTACTTGACCGCAGTCACTTGTACGTCGATCACGCCGTCGCCGACCCGGGCCTGCAGTGCGTCACCCGGTTGCACCTGCTCGATCCGGCGCACCAGCGCGCCATCCTCTGCACGGGTCACGATGCTGTAGCCACGCGCGACGGTCGCCAGCGGACTGACCGCTTCCAGCGAACGTGCAAGGCCACGCAGGCGCAGCGCATCACGCTGCAGCAGGCGCTGCAGCGCCGCTTGTGGGCGCCCGCCCAACGCGGCAAGGCGACGTCGCAGCGCCTCCATCTGCCGCTGCGGATGATGGCCCCGCAACACTGCGGCAGCGTGGCGCAAACGGGCTGCGCGACGCTCCTGCTGCTGGTTGTGCGCCGCATGCAAGCGACGTCCGAGGTCCAGCTGACGACGGCGCAGCAGATCCAGTCGTGCCTGCGGACTCTGTGCGTTCAAGCGCAGCAGCGCGCGATCAGCGCGCTGCATGGCCTGCTGCATGGCGTGGCGTTGCAGCTGCACCATGCGAGCCGCGTTGCGGCGCAGGCGCAGGGCCAGGTCGCGCTGATCGGGTACCAGCAGTTCCGCGGCCACCGATGGCGTAGGCGCGCGCAGGTCAGCAGCGAAATCGCTGAGACTGAAGTCGGTTTCGTGACCCACCGCCGAGACCACCGGCGTGCCGCTGGCGGCGATTGCGCGGGCCAGCGCTTCATCGTTGAACGCCCACAGGTCTTCCAGCGAGCCACCACCACGGGTCAGCAGGATCACGTCGTAGCGGCCGCTGGCATCGGCGGCCTGCAGCAGGCGGGTGATCTGCGCGGCAGCGGTTGCGCCCTGCACCAGGGTCGGCAGCAGATCCACTTCCAGCAACGGGAAGCGTCGGCCGAGCACGCTCAGCACATCGCGCACGGCGGCACCGGTGGGCGAGGTGATCATCGCCAGGCGCTGCACGTGGGCCGGCATCTGCCGCTTGCGGGCCGGGTCGAACAGTCCCTCGGCTTCCAGCCGCGCCTTCAGTTCCTCGAACGCGCGACGCAGTGCGCCTTCGCCGGCTTCCTCCATGTGGTCCAGCACCATCTGGTACTCGCCACGGGCGTCGTACAGGGTCACCTTGCCGCGCACCAGCACGCGCATGCCCTCGCGCGGAACGAACTTCAGGTACTGCGCCTTCATCCTGAACATCGCAGCGCGCAACTGTGCACGCGCGTCTTTCAGGGTGAAATACAGATGGCCGGACGCCGGCCGCGCCACGCTGCCCAGTTCGGCTTCCACCCAGATCGCCGGGAAGCTGCCTTCCAGCAGGTCGCGCGCCAGGGTGTTGAGCTGGCTGGGGGTGAAGACGTCGTTGTTGCGTGGCTGCATGGTGACGGCGTGGGGCAGATGGAGCAGGGGGGCTCAGGATCGCACGTCAGCGCTGGCCGTGCTGGCCCAGTGCCCATTGCACGTGTTCGCGGACTACGGGTGAAGCAGCCTCGGCGCGCGTCTGCAGCGCCGACAGCGTCTCCGCCGTGGTTGGCGCATTGCCCAGTGCCACGGCGATGTTGCGCAGCCAGCGCTCATGGCCACTGCGGCGGATCGGGCTGCCTTCGGTACGGCGCAGGAATTCAGCTTCGTCCCAGGCGAACAACTGGTCCAGGCGTGCGGTGTCCAGGTTGTTGCGGGCGCGGAAGTCAGCTTCGTCGGTGCGCTTGGCGAACTTGTTCCAGGGGCAGACCAGCTGGCAGTCGTCGCAGCCATAGATGCGGTTGCCGATCAGCGGTCGCATCTCCACTGGAATCGCACCGTCATGCTCGATGGTCAGGTAGGAGATGCAGCGGCGCGCATCCAGCCGCTGCGGGGCGGTGATGGCCTGGGTCGGGCAGACGTCGATGCAGCGCGTGCAGGTGCCGCAGTGCGCGCTGGCCGGCGTGTCGATCGGCAGCGGCAGGTCGATGTAGATCTCGCCGATGAAGAACCACGAGCCGCCGTGGCGGTCGATCAGGCAGGTGTGCTTGCCGATCCAGCCCAGCCCCGCGTTGCGTGCCAGCGCGCGTTCCAGCACTGGCGCCGAATCGACGAAGACGCGGTAGCCCAGCGGCGCCACTTCATCGTTGATCTGCGTGGCCAGCTTCTGCAGGCGGTTGCGCATCAGCTTGTGGTAATCGCGGCCGAGCGCGTAGCGGGCGACGTAGGCGCGCCCCGGATCGGCCAGGGTCGCCCACGCCTCGGTGTCGTCCCTGTGGCTGTAGTCCATGCCCACCGAGATCACCCGCACGGTGCCGGGAAGCAGCTCTGCCGGGCGCGCGCGCAGGGTGCCGTGGCGTGCCATCCAGTCCATCGTGCCGTACAGGCCCTGGCCCAGCCAGTCGGCCAGGTGCGCCTCGTCCTCGCCCAGTTCGATGCCGGCGATACCGCAGCGCTGGAAGCCGTGCGCGCGCGCCAGATCGCGGATGCGCTGTACGGCCAGGGCCGGATCGAGGGGGGCAGGGACGGGGGACATGTGCACCAGTATAAAATCCCCGCATGGCCAACCTCGCCGATCTGTTCGATTCCCGTGCCGCACGCATACTCGATGCCCAGGCCTCCGCGCTGGCTGGCGATGGTGGCTGGGGCCTGATGGCCCAGGCGGGCCAGGCGGCCTGGCAGAGCCTGCTGCAGCACTGGCCGCAGGCGCGGCGGATCGGCGTGGTGGTTGGCAGCGGCAACAATGGCGGCGATGGCTATGTGCTGGCCTGTCATGCGCTGGAGGCCGGGCGGCAGGTGCAGCTGATCGCGCTGCCGGGCAGCCCACCTTCCACGGCGTTGGCGCAGCGCGCCGCAGCGGATTTCAGGTCCGCGGGCGGCACCGTCACTGATTTCAACGGCGAACTGGCCCAGGCCGATATATGGGTCGATGCCCTGTTCGGCCTTGGCTTCTCCAGGGCACCAGAGGGCGCGGCACTGGCCTTGATCGAGGCGCTGAACGCGCAGCAGGCGCCGGTGTTGGCGTTGGACGTACCCAGCGGTGTCGACGCCGACCATGGCTGCGTGCCGGGCGCAGCCGTACGCGCGGCCCTGACAGTGCAGTTCATCGTCGCCCACCGCGGCCTGTACACCGGCGATGCACTGGAATACACCGGGCGCAGGCACCTGGCACCACTGGCGCTGGCCGATGCGGCCTGGCAGGGTGTCGTCGCTGCTGCAGAGTGCTGGACGCAGTCGCGCCTGCCCGATCTGCTGCCGCCGCGCCGTGCCAACAGCCACAAGGGTGAATCCGGCCACGTGCTGTGCGTGGGCGGCAACCATGGCAGCGGCGGTGCCATCGCGATGGCCGCCGAAGCTGCGCTGCGCGCTGGCGCGGGCCTGCTGAGCATCGGCACCCGCCGCGACCATGTCGGCCCGCTGCTGGCGAGGTTGCCTGAAGCGATGACGCACGCGCTGGAAGATGGCTCAGCGCTGCCGGCGTTGCTGGCAAAAGCCAGGGTGGTGGCGATCGGCCCGGGCCTGGGCCAGGACGAATGGGCGCGCGCGCTGTATGCGCGTGTGCTGCAGTCAGGCCTGCCGCTGGTGATCGACGCCGATGCGTTGAACCTGCTGGCGCAGGATGCACATGCGCTGCCCGATGCGATCCTGACCCCGCACCCCGGCGAAGCTGCGCGCCTGCTGGAAACCACCACGGCGGCAGTCCAGGCCGATCGCTATGCCAGCGCGCAGGCGCTGGCCGAGCGCTATCACGCAGTGGTGGTGCTGAAGGGGGCGGGCAGCATCGTCGCCGCGCCCGGCCACGCACCGCGACTGATTGCGGCCGGCAACCCGGGAATGGCGGTGGGTGGCATGGGCGACCTGTTGACCGGCATCATCGCCAGCCTGCGCGCGCAGGGCCTGCCTGCGTTCGATGCGGCGGCAGGCGGTGCGCTGCTGCATGCCCTGGCCGGCGATGTCGCCGCCGCCGACGGTGCCCGCGGCCTGCTTCCCACTGATCTGCTGGCGCCCCTGCGGCGGCTGGCCAACCCGGAACGTTCCCGATGACCGAATTCTTCCTTGCCGACAGCAACGCCACCGAACTGCTGGGGCAATGGCTGGCAGCCACCCGTCCGCCGCAGGCACTGGTCGAGCTGCGCGGTGATCTTGGCGCCGGCAAATCGACCACGGCGCGCGCGCTGCTGCGGGCGCTGGGCGTGCAGGGGGCGATCCGCAGTCCCACCTATACCCTGGTCGAGCGCTATCCGTTGTCCAGTGGCGGCGAGGCCTGGCACATGGACCTGTATCGCATCGGCCAGGCCGGCGAGCTGGATTTCCTCGGGCTGGACGAGGGCAGTGCCGTGCTGTGGCTGGTCGAATGGCCAGAGCGCGGTGCCGGTGCGCTGCCGCCAACCGATCTGGTGGTCGCACTGGAGATTGAAGGTCAGGGGCGTCGCGTGCGTCTCACTGGCATCAGCGACACGGGACGTGAATGGCTGCAGCGGCTTCCCGAAGGTGGCGACTTGCAGGCCCTTTCTGTCGGCTGACGAGAACAAACACCGGCAGGTTACGGATTATTAAGGAAAAAGGTGTTGCATTCCGTTCAGTGCGGTGATTGAATCCTGAGTCATGCGCCCGGGGAATCGACTCATTGCCATCTGTGCCGCCGTCGGACTTGGTCTGGCGAGCGTCAGTGCGTGGGCCGGTGAGGTCCGCCAGGTGCTGCTCAATACCGGTGCGACCGGAACCCGCGCGGAAATCGCGCTGGTCGGCAGTGGTGGCTACAAGACCCTGTCGCTGGCCGGTCCGAACCGGCTGGTGGTCGATTTCCCCGATTCCAGCGCGGTGCGTAACCTGAAGATGCCGTCGCCGCAGGGCGTGGTGACGGCGGTGCGTACCGGGCAGCCGGTGCCGGGCACTTTCCGTGTCGTATTCGACCTGGCCGAGACGGTTGCCCCCTTCCGCCCGCAGATGCAGCGCGAAGGCAATGAATCCAAGCTGGTGATCGAGTGGCCGGGCGATGGCCCGGCCGTGGCCGCCAGTCGCCCCGCGCCGACGCCTGCGCCGACGCAGCCGCCAGCGGCATCTTCGGTGAGTCCGGCTCCGGTCCCGGGCCCGACCCCGGCACAAACCGCACAGTCCCGTGGTGATGCCGCGCGAGCCACTGCGCTGTTGACCGCGCAGGTCCAGCAGCAGGCCAGTGCCAGCGCTGCGGCACCCGCCGCGCCGACGCCGGCGCCGAGCACCACCCCGGTGCAGATGGCGGCAGCAGGCACCACCGCCAGCAGCACCCCGACGTCGTCGCCGGCAGCCATCCTGGCTGGTCAGGCCACCACTGCAGTTGTGGCCACCCAGCCGAAGCCGGTGCCGACACCTGTTGCGCCGACCGAGTCGCCGCGTCCGACCATGCCCAGCGATGCCTCGCGCATCCGCATGCAGCCGGGCATGCGCCACCTGGTGGTGGCGATCGATCCGGGCCATGGCGGCCAGGATCCGGGCGCCATCGGCCCCACCGGCAAGCGCGAGAAGGATGTCACTCTGGCGGTGGCGCGTGAACTGGCTCGCCAGGTCAACGCCACGCCTGGCCTGAAAGCCTTCCTCACCCGCGACAGCGATGTGTTCATCCCGCTGCCGATGCGTGCGCAGAAGGCGCGTGCGAACAAGGCCGACATCTTCATTTCGATCCATGCCGACGCCGCCGAAAACCGCTCGGCCACCGGTTCGTCGGTGTATGTGCTGTCGACCAAGGGTGCGTCCTCGCAGCGTGCACGCTGGCTGGCGGACAAGGAAAACGCCGCCGATCTGGTCGGTGGCGTGCGCCTGCAGCAGACCGAAGGCACGCTGGCCAACGTCCTGCTGGACCTGGCCCAGAGCGGCTACATGAAATCCTCCGAGGACGCAGCCGGGCACGTGCTGGGCGGCCTGAAGCGTATCGGCAACAACCACAAGCCGAACATCGAGCGCGCCAACTTCGCCGTGCTGCGCACTTCGGACATGCCGGCGATGCTGGTGGAAACCGCGTTCATCTCCAACCCGGATGAAGAGCGCCGCCTGATCGACCCGGCCTACCAGCGCAAGGTCGCCGGTGCGGTGCTGGATGGCGTGCATACCTTCTTCAGCCGCCAACCGCCGCCGGGCACGTTGTACGCCGCGCGCGCGCAGGCCGAGATCGACGCTGCAAGCACCGTGGCGGGCGGCAGCAAGTAACCCGCTGATCGCCCGCGTCCGCTGGAGCCAGGCCACGCCTGGCTGGCTGGCGCCGCGTACGGTGGATCTCGACTCTCCTTGGCGCCGCTCCGCTATCATCGTGGCATGACGTCTGCCTGCCTTGCCTGCCCATGAACGCGCCCGATCCGCGTCCGATCCGGCCGCTGCCGGAAATCCTGATCAACCAGATTGCCGCCGGTGAAGTGGTCGAACGACCCGCATCGGTGGTCAAGGAACTGGTAGAGAATGCGATCGATGCCGGCGCCAGCCGCGTCGATATCGAGCTGGAAGAAGGCGGTGTGCGCCTGATCCGCATCCGCGACAACGGCAGCGGCATTGCCGCAGAACAGTTGCCGCTGGCGGTTTCGCGGCACGCCACCAGCAAGATCGCCAACCTGGATGAGCTGGAAGCGGTGGCCACGCTGGGTTTCCGTGGCGAAGCGCTGCCGTCGATCGCCTCGGTCAGTCGTTTCACCCTGGCCTCGCGCCGTGCCCATGATGAGCACGGTTCGGCACTGCAGATCGAAGGCGGCAAGATCGGCGAGGTGACCCCGCGCGCGCATGCGCCCGGCACCACGGTGGAGGTGCGCGAGCTGTTCTACAACGTGCCGGCGCGGCGCAAGTTCCTGCGCGCCGAGCGCACCGAACTGGGGCATATCGAAGAGTGGCTGCGTTCGTTGGCGCTGGCCCGTCCCGATGTCGAGCTGCGCGTCTCGCACAACGGCAAGGCCTCGCGTCGCTACAAGCCGGGCGACCTGTATTCGGACGTGCGCCTGGCCGAGACCCTGGGCGAGGACTTCGCCAACCAGGCCGTGCGCGTGGACCACAGCAGTGCCGGCCTGCGCCTGCATGGCTGGATCGCGCAGCCGCATTATTCGCGCGCCAGCACCGATCAGCAGTACCTGTACGTCAACGGCCGTTCGGTGCGTGACCGCAGCGTAGCCCACGCGGTGAAGATGGCCTACGGCGACGTGCTGTACCACGGCCGCCAGCCAGCGTATGTGCTGTTCCTGGAGCTGGACCCGACGCGCGTTGATGTGAACGTGCATCCGGCCAAGCACGAGGTGCGCTTCCGCGATTCGCGGCTGGTGCATGACTTCGTCTACCGCACCCTGAAGGATGCACTGGCCGACACCCGTGCCGGCATGACCGCGCAGGAGATCGGTGCTGGCGCGGGGCATCCGGCCGAAGGCGACCCTGCGGCGGCGATGCCGGGCGCGACGGCGTCCAGCTTCGGCTACGTACGCGGCCCGGCGCCCGGTGCCGGGCAGGGCGGCGGTGGTGGCGGCGGCTTCTCTGGCTGGCGCCCTCAGCAGCCGCTGGGCCTGCAGGTGGCCGACGCACCCGCCGCCTATGCTGCGTTGTATGCGTCGCCAGCCGGTGCCGAGCGCGGTGCGGCACTGCCGCCGATGCCGATGGAGAACGGATTGCCGGTCACCAGTGCCGACGCCGGCGTACCTCCGCTGGGTTACGCCGTTGCCCAGCTGCATGGCATCTACATCCTGGCCGAGAACGCCGAAGGCCTGATCGTGGTCGACATGCATGCGGCGCACGAACGCATCGGCTACGAGCGGTTGAAGAATGCGCACGATGGCATCGGCCTGCAGTCGCAGCCGTTGCTGGTGCCGATCACCCTGGCGGTGGGCGAGCGCGAGGCCGACACCGCCGAGGCGGAGGCCGATACGCTGGCCGCCCTCGGATTCGAGATCACCCGTGCCGGACCGGGCGCGCTGCACGTGCGCAGCATCCCGGCGCTGCTGGCCCATGCCGAACCCGAAGGCCTGCTGCGCGATGTGCTGACCGACCTGCGCGAGCACGGCCAGAGCCGTCGCATCGCCACTGCGCGCGATGAGCTGCTGTCGACCATGGCCTGCCATGGCGCGGTGCGTGCGAACCGGCGCCTGACCGTGCCGGAAATGAACGCGCTGCTGCGCGACATGGAAATCACCGAGCGGTCCGGCCAGTGCAACCACGGCCGACCGACCTGGGCCCGTTTTTCGCTGGCGGAGATCGACCGCTGGTTCCTGCGCGGACGTTGAGGGGAGCACCGATGCGATTTTGCCGAATGGGCAGCCTGCTGGCGGCCCTGCTGTTGGTGGCCTGCAGCCCGGCACCCACGCCGGCACCGGCCGCCGTTGAGGATCCGGTCTTCGCCGCGCAGCAACAGCAATGGCGGGTGCTGCGCTACCAGGACCTGACCCGGCCCGATGGCTGGACCGCGCTGGTCGGCCTGCACTGGTTGCAGAACCGATCGCACTTCGTCGGCAGCGGCGACACCAGCGGCATCCGCCTGGCGGTGGGGCCGGCCAAGCTGGGCCTGCTGCGCCGTGAAGGCGACCAGTGGTGGTTCACGCCGGAGTCCGGCACGGATGTCACCCTTGATGGACAGCCCGTGCGCGGGCGTGTGCGCATGGATACCGACAAGGATCCGCAGCCGACCCTGCTGGCCTTCGATGGTGGCAAGGGCCAGCTCAGCCTGATCCGTCGCGGCCCGCGCGATGCACTGCGGGTCAAGCATGCCGATGCACCGGCGCGCCGCGATTTCGCCGGCCTGCAGTACTGGCCCGGTGGCCCGCAATGGCAGGTGCAGGCGCGCTTCATCGCGCATCCGCCAGGCAAGACCCTGCCGATCGTGGACATCACCGGCCTGACCACCGAGATGCCCAACGCCGGTGCCGTGGAATTCGATCGCGACGGCCGCAGCTGGCGGCTGGAAGCGATCGGCGAACCGGGGCAGCCGCTGTTCCTGATCTTTGCCGACCGTACCAGTGGCCACGGCAGCTACCCTGCCGGCCGCTATCTGGATACCGATGCGCCCACGGCCGACGGCCACGTGACGATCGACTTCAACCACGCCCACAACCCACCGTGCGCGTTCACCGCCTATGCGACCTGTCCGTTGGCGCCGCCGGAAAACCGCCTGGACCTGCGCGTGGAAGCGGGTGAAAAGACGTATCACCTGCCTGAAGGAGAGGGTTGAACATGTTGATGAAACTGTTGCTGCGCAGTGCCGTTTTTCTCGCTGCCTGCGCCGTCGGTCCGTTGGCCGTCGCGCGCGATGCGCCGGCCGAAGCCACGGCCGGCAAGCCGCCGGTGCCGCTGCTGTGGAAGGTCACCGGGCAGGGAGATGCACGCCTGTACCTGCTGGGTTCCTTCCATCTGTTGAAGCCGCAGGACTATCCACTGTCGACCGAGGTCGAGCAGGCATTCGAAGCCTCGCAGCGTGTGCTGTTCGAAGTGACCCCTGAGGAACTGCAGTCGCCGCAGATGGCCAGCCAGATGGTGCAGGTGGCTACCCGCAAGGACGGCAGCGAACTCAAGCGTGACCTGGATGCGCCGACCTGGCAGAAGCTGCAGGCCTATGCGACGCAGAACAAATTGCCATTGGCGCAGTTGCAGGGGATGAAAGCGTGGTTCGTCGGCCTGACCATCACCGTCGGGCAGATGCAGAAACTGGGCCTGGACCCGGAGCTGGGGCTGGACCGGCACTTCATGCAGCGGGCGCAGAAGGCCGGCAAGAAGACCGCAGGCCTGGAAGACATGTCCAGCCAGATCAACCTGCTTGATGGCATGAGCGTGCAGGAGCAGCGGCAGATGCTGTCCGAGGCCTTGGACGAAGCGGGCAAGGGGGACGCCCAGGCGCAGATGCTGCATGAGGCCTGGCGCCGCGGCGACGATCGCCTGCTGTGGAGCCGGATGGGCGTGGAGATGCGCCAGAAGTATCCGCAGCTGTACCAGCGCATCAATACCGACCGCAACGATGCGTGGGTGCCCAAGCTGCTGCCGTACCTGCAGGCCGGGCAGGGCGGCACGCTGGTGGTGGTGGGCGGCCTGCACCTGCTGGGCAACGACGGCGTGGTCGAGAAGCTGCGGGCGAAGGGGTACAAGGTCGAGCGGGTCTGCAAGGGCTGCAGGAAGTAGAACCACGCCCCGCGTAGAGGCGTTCAAAACAGAACGGCGCGCTCATGGCGCGCCGTTTTCGTATCCGCCGGGGCGGGGGGCTCAGCGGCGGGTCTTGCCGCCGGTGCCGGTGCCGCCGGTCGGATCGTTCGGCTTGCCAGCCGTACCGGCGCCGGTGCCCGTTCCGGTGCCACCCGGGCGCGGGCCACCGAAACCGCTGCCCATGTTGCGCTGGAACTCCTGCCACAACTCCAGGTTGCGCTCGGTGAGCTGGTTCATCATCGCCCACGGCGTCTGCCCCAGCAGGTTGCCCATCTGCTGGCGGAACTGCTGCTGCTGGTCGAGGAAGACCTGCATGCTGCGCTCCAGGTAGTTGCCCATGAAGCCCTGCAGGGAATCGCCGTAGAAGCGGATCAGCTGGCTCAGCAGCTGGGTGGAGAGCATCGGTTCACCGTCCTGTTCCTGGTCGGCGATGATCTGCAGCAGGACCGATCGGGTCAGGTCGTCGCCGCTCTTGGCGTCGCGGACTTCGAAGTCTTCGCCGTCGAGGATCAGCTGGCGCACGTCCTCGATGGTGATGTAGCTGGAGATCTCGGTGTCGTACAGACGGCGGTTCGGATACTTCTTGATGATGCGGGTCGCAGCCATGAAGCGGTACTCGTCACAGTAGACGCGCAGCATGGCGCAGTGCAGCAGCGGTTGCAACCGCCCCAGCCCCCGCCAGGCTTGGCTTTCCGTCGCCGGAATGTTGCGCAGCAAGGCTTTGCGTGCTGCGCAGCATGACCAACGGCAGGGTGCAGCACGGGCTTTCAGGCCCTGGCGCCGTTTACCAGCCCATGTGATGGCCGCCGTTGATGTCCAGGTTGCTGCCGGTGATCCACGAGGCCTCTTCGGCCACCAGGAAGGACACGCCGTAGGCGATTTCTTCCGGCTTGCCCAGGCGCCCGGTCGGGATGTCGGCAATGATCTTGGCGCGCACTTCCTCGGGCACCGCCATCACCATGTCGGTGGCCACGTAACCGGGTGAGATCGTGTTCACGGTGATGCCGAAGCCTGCATTCTCGCGCGCCAGCGAGATGGTGAAGCCATGCATGCCGGCCTTGGCGGCGGCGTAGTTGGCCTGCCCGTACTGGCCCTTCAGGCCGTTGATCGAGCTGATCTGGATGACCCGGCCCCAGCCGCGTCGGCGCATGCCCTCGATGACCGGGCGGGTGACGTTGAACACCGAATTGAGGTTGGTGTTGATCACATCGTGCCACTGCTCCGCGCGCATGCGGTGGAAGGTGGTGTCGCGGGTGATGCCGGCGTTGTTGACCAGGATCTCGACCGGGCCCAGTTCGGCCTCGACCGCGCGGATCAGGCCTTCGGCGCTGGCAGAGTCGGAGACATCGCCCGGGAAGATCGCCACGTGGTAGCCGCGTTCGGTCATCGCCTGCTGCCAGGCGCGGGCCTTGGTCTCATCGCGGTAGTTGGTGGCGACCCGGTGGCCCTGGTCGGCCAGGCGTTGGCAGATGGCGGTACCGATGCCGCCGGTTCCGCCGGTGACCAGTGCGACGCGAGATGTCATGGAAAGCTGTCCGGATGTCAGGTGGAGGAAGGGGGATTCTGCAACATCGGCGCGGAAAGTGCGCCGGCCGGCAGCAGAATGTCCGCGCGCGGCAGCAGGCCGGGGTTGAAGCTGCGCTGCGCGGCGGCCAACAGCGCGTCGCGGTCGTCGATGCCGTCCAGTGCGGTGCCCGGCTGGCCCAGCAGTTCCCACAACCGGCGCAGCACCGGTACCGGCGCGCCGGCATCCACCGGCAGCGCGGCCAGTGACTTGGACAGTTTGTGGCCTGGTGCATCCAGCAGCAGCGGCAGGTGCCAGTAGCGCGGCGTCGGCAGGTCCAGCGCCTGCTGCAGCAGGATCTGCCGGGCGGTGGAATCGAGCAGGTCGGCGCCGCGCACGACTTCGTTCACGCCCTGCGCGGCATCGTCGACGACCACCGCCAACTGGTAGGCCCAGCAGCCATCGGCGCGGCGCAGTACGAAGTCACCGACCTCGGCATGGACATCCTGTTGCTGCGGGCCGCGCAGGCCATCCTCGAAGCGCACGATGCTGCCGGGCGGCACGCGGAAGCGGACGGCCGGGTCCGGTCGTGCCTGCCGCGCGACGCAGCGATGGTGGATGCCGCCATTGGCGGCCAGGTCGCTCCGACTGCAGTGGCAGACGAACGCGTGGCCATCGGCCAACAGGCGGTCCAGCGCGGTCTGGTAGGCGTCGCTACGCGCGCTCTGCCAGATCACCGGCCCGTCATGAAGCATGCCGAAGGCGGCCAGCGCCTGCAGTTGCGCCTGTGCGGCGCCGGCCACCGTGCGGGGTGGATCGACGTCTTCGATGCGCAACCGCCACAGGCCGCCATGGTGGCGCGCAAGCAGCCAGCTGCCGAAGGCGGCAAGCAGCGAGCCGGGATGCAGCAGGCCGGTGGGCGAGGGCGCGAAGCGGCCGCAGGAGAGGGAGGAGGTCATGCAGCTGAATCGTCGGTCAGGTTGGCGCTTGAATTCAAGCTGACTGCACCGCAGATTGACGGATATCGACCCCTTCCGAGCCGGAATTTCCCATGTTCACCCGTATTGCCCTCTTTCTAGCGACCAACCTCGCGGTGCTGATCCTCGCGAGCATCGTGATGTCAATCCTGGGCGTGGACTCCCGTTCGATGAGCGGCCTGCTGGTCATGGCTGCCATCTTCGGTTTTGGTGGTTCGCTCATCTCGCTGCTGCTGTCCAAGTGGATGGCCAAGCGCTCCACCGGTGCGGTGGTGATCACCGAGCCGCGCAACCAGACCGAGCGCTGGCTGCTGGCCACCGTCGAGCGCCAGGCCAAGGCGGCCGGTATCGGCATGCCGGAAGTGGCGGTGTATGACGGCCCGGAGATCAACGCGTTCGCCACCGGTGCCAACCGCAACAACGCGCTGGTGGCGGTGTCCACCGGCCTGCTGCACAACATGAGCGAGGACGAAGCCGAAGCCGTGCTCGGCCACGAGATCGCCCACGTCGCCAACGGAGACATGATCACCATGGCACTGCTGCAGGGCGTGCTGAACACCTTCGTGATCGTGCTGGCCCGCGTAGTCGGCGGGGTGATCGACAGCGCGCTGTCGGGCAACCGCGAAGGCGGCGGCCGTGGCTTTGCGTACTACATCATCGTGTTCGTGCTGGAGATGGTGTTCGGCCTGTTCGCCACGATGATCTCGATGTGGTTCTCGCGCCACCGCGAATTCCGTGCCGATGCCGGCGGTGCATCGCTGGCCGGCCGTCAGAAGATGATCTCGGCGCTGGAGCGGCTGCAGCTCAACCACGGCCAGAGCACCCTGCCGACGCAGATCGCCGCGTTCGGTATTGCCGGGTCGACGGCGAAGAAGCTGTTCATGAGCCACCCGCCGCTGGAAGAGCGCATCGCCGCGCTGCGGGCGTCGACGGTGGCATAAGCCTCCGCTTGTAGAGCAGTGCAGGAACGCCTGGCCTCGCGCCGGGCGTTTTTGTTTGCGCGCCCACGCGTCGGTAGCGCCGGGCCATGCCCGGCGGATCGTTTCCGCGACCGCGGAGGGGCGTCATTTTTCTTTTCGCGCGAAAAGAAAAGTAACCAAAAGAAACGCGCCGCCAGTACGCAAGCCGGTGCTACGCACCGGTCCCCTGCGCTTCTCGGTCCGCCGAGGGACGGCGCGGGAACTCGCTACGCTCAGACACCCGCGCCTCTTCGCCCTCGCCGGACCTGCGGTGCTCGGCTCGCTGTAAGGCGGGCCGGAAGATCAAGATCAACGGCAAGAGCATCCACGCATGGCGTGGATCTACTGGGTGCAGCTGTGGCGTTTGATCTTGGGTCCGCCTTGCAGCGAGCCGAGCATCGCAGGGGAATCAGGGGCGCAGAGGCGCCGATGTCTGAGCGCAGCGAGTTCGGCGCCGTCCCCTGGTTCGCCGAGAAGCGCAGGGGACCGGTGCGTAGCACCGGCTTGCGTACTGGCGGCGTGTTTCTTTGGTTACTTTCTTTGCACGAGCAAAGAAAGTGACAAGCACGATCACTGCGGATACGAAAACGGCACCTTCGCAGGTGCCGTCTCCATGAACCGCTTTACGCGCGAACTCAGAACTTCGCGTCGAACTCGGCAGCGTAACCCGTGTTGACCAGTACCTTCTGCAGCGACTCGGCCACCTTCAGGTTGCCGGCCACGATCTGCTGGGTGTCCGGGCCACGGTTGTCCATGCGGGCCGGGGTCGCGCCCTTGAAGTCGCAGACCTTGCCACCGGCTTCGCGCACCAGCAGCACGCCGGCAGCGATGTCCCAGGCCTTCACGCCGGCCTCGAAGTAGGCGTCGGCGCGGCCACAGGCCACGTAGGCCAGGTCCAGCGCGGCCGAACCCGAGCGGCGGATGTCCTCGGCGTGCACCAGCAGGGCGTCCAGCGACTTCAGCTGCGCACTGGCGCGGGCACGCTCGCGCGGGGCGAAACCGGTGTGGATCATGGTGCCTTCCAGATCCTTGCGGTCGGCCACGCGGATGCGGCGGTCGTTGAGCACGGCGCCCGCACCACGGCTGGCGGTGAACAGCTCATTGCGCAGCGGGTCGAAGATCACCGCGTCGGTCGGCTCGCCGTTCTCGACCAGGGCGATCGACACGCAGTAGTGCGGCACGCCGCGCAGGTAGTTGCTGGTGCCGTCCAGCGGGTCGATGACCCACATGTGGCGACGCTCGCTCTGCACGCCACCTTCTTCACCGAAGATGCCGTACTCGGGGTAAGCGCGCTTGAGTTCCTTGACGATCACCTTTTCCGCGTCCGCGTCGACTTCGCTGGCGTAGTCCATGCGGCCCTTCTGGACTACATTCAGTGCCTCGAGCTTGTTGATGTTGCGCAAGAGGACGTTGCCGGCGAGGCGGGCGGCCTTGACCATGACGGTGACGGCGGGTTTCTGCATGGCATGGGCTCCCGGAAGGGCAGAAGAGAAGGGCTGGCGGGGGAAAAGAGCGGGTCCGGCGCAGTGGCCGGCCGCACAGTTTACCATTGGTCTTCGTCCAGCTCGACATTTTCCCTGTTCATGTCCCAGTTTCCTGTCGCCACCCGCCTCCGATTCGTCCTGGTCGGGACCCAACACCCCGGCAACATGGGGGCCGCCGCCCGTGCCCTGAAGACCATGGGCCTGGCCCGCCTGGTCCTGGTGGCGCCGGAGAAGCCGCTTGATGAAGAGGCCTTCCGGCGCTCGGCCGGCGCCGAGGACGTGCTCGGCGACGCGCCGGTGGTGGCCACGCTGGCCGAAGCCGTGGCCGACTGCCGCTTCGTGCTGGGGTGCACCGCACGTGCGCGCCGGGTCCAGCTGGAGGAGTTCCTGCCGGCAGATGCCGCCGCCCGCGCAGTGGCCAAGGCCAGCGAGGGTGCCGAGGTGGCGCTGGTGTTCGGTCGCGAGCGTACCGGCCTGACCAACGAGGAGCTGCAGCTGTGCCATGCCGCCGTGCACATTCCGTCCGACCCGCAGTTCAGCTCGCTCAACCTGGCCGCCGCAGTGCAGGTGCTGGCCTATGAAGTGCGCATGCAGCTGCTCGGCGCACAGCCGGTGGCCGCGACCGAGCCGGACAACCGCGAGCAGGCTGCCAGCCACGATCAGATGGAGAGCTTCTTCGCCCAACTTGGCGAGACTCTGGACGAGATCGATTTCCACAAGGGACGCGCGCCCGAGTCGGCGATGCGCAAGCTGCGCCGCCTGTTCCTGCGCAGCGAGCCCAGCGAGCAGGAAGTGCGCCTGCTGCGCGGCATCCTGGCCGATACCCAGCGCATGGCGCGGCTGGCGCAGAAGAACGGCAAGGACAGCTGACGACGGTCTCATTTTTTCGGGTAGTCTGTCCGGATACCCCGGGGGGATGATGCTTGTGTCGGGTCTGCGTAGGGCAATGCAGGGGGAACTGCTGCGCCTGGCCTTGGCCCTGCTGGCCGGGACGGCGCATGCTGCGCCCGGTTCACAGAAGGGGCGTTGGGCAGCGATGAGGGGCAACTCGCGATGACGCAGGATCATGCGCTTGGCAGTGTGGACCGGCAGGGTGCCGGACCGGCGCCGGGGGTATCAGGCCGGGCGTCCGCCGGCTTGCCGCGTGTCGTCTGTCTTCGACGGGTGCAGCGTGCGTTGCAGAAGGTGTTGGGGGCTTCCGGTTTCCGCCGCGTCGATGCGCATGCGCAGCCGTGGCGGGATGATTTGAAACAAGGGTCGACGCGCGTGCGGATGGAAGTGGAATGAAGTTGCTCGGCTCGGGGATGCAGGCCCGGTTCCTGCTTGCGATGGGCGGGGCGATGCTGGTGGTGGTGGCGATCCTGGCCGTGCTGCTGGGGCGGCAGGCTGCGATGCAGGGCGAGGTGAGGTCGCTCAGCAACGGCGTCATCCACGAACTGTTCGACCGCAGCGTGCGCAGCCGTGGCGAGGCCATGGTGCGCGAGCTGTCCGATGCGCTTGCCGGTCCGCTCCACAACAACGACCTGGACCAGGTCGGAGCGCTGGTGCGCAGCATTTCGCGGCAGCCGGTGGTGCGCTACGTACTGGTGTTCGACGACCGCGGGCGGCTGGTCCACGACGGCTCGGCCGGAGTGCCCGGATCCGGGCGGCCGATGACCGATCCGTTGGCGGCCGGGGCGGTTGCCGCGCAGTCGCTGGTGGTGCAGCAGTCGCCCACGGTGCTCGACAACGCGATGCCGATCAGGGTGGGCAAACAACGCATCGGTGGTGTCCGCGTCGGCATGGCGCTGGATGAAGTGCTGCAGCGTGAGCAGGCGGCCAACGCGACCCTCGGTGAGCGGCTGCAGCAGATGGGAAGCCGGCATCTGGGCTGGCTGCTGCTGATGCTTGGCCTGCTGGTGGTGATCGGCGTGGTGGTGATCCTGTACGTACAGCGCACGCTGGTGGCGCCGATCCGCGAGCTGGCCGCGGCCGCCCGGCGCATCGAAGCGGGCGACTACCAGGCGCCGCTGCGGGAAAACACCCGCGACGACGAAGTCGGGGAACTGGTGCGCGGTTTTGCCCGCATGCGTGATGCGATCGCCCGCCACGACCGCGAAGTGCGGCGCATGGCCTACACCGACGCCTTGACCGGGCTCACCAACCGCCTGGCCTTCCGCGAGGCGCTGGACCATCGATTGATGGCCGCACGTGCATCCAATCACCGGTTGGGTCTGCTGTTTGCCGATATCGATGATTTCAAGCGGGTCAATGACACGCTGGGCCATGAGGCCGGCGACGAGGCGTTGCTTCAGTTCGCCCAGCGCATCGGCCGCGCAGTGACCGAGGCCGGCGGCGACGATGCCGTGCTGGCGCGGTTCGGCGGCGACGAATTCGTGATCCTCGTTGGTGATGGCGATGTTGCGGCCAATGCGCGGTTGCTGGCCGAAGTGCTGGTGCGCGAGCTGGGCAAACCGCTGGTGGTGCAGGGCAGGGAACTGTTCCTGGGCACCTCGATCGGCGTGACCCTGTTCCCCGACGATGCCGCAGATGCGACGACGCTGCTGAAGAACGGCGACATCGCGATGTACCAGGCAAAGATGGCCGGCAAGAACTGCTATCGCTATTACAGCCGGGCCATGGATCACGCGGTCGAGCGGCGCGTGCACATGGAACAGGAACTGCGCGGTGCCTGGGAGCGCGGCGAGCTGCGGCTGGCCTACCAGCCGATCTTCCGCATGCGTGACCGCCGCATGGTCGGTGTCGAAGTGCTGCTGCGCTGGCAGCACCCGACGCTGGGCACGATTCCGCCATCGGTGTTCATCGAGGTGGCCGAGCAGAGTGGCCTGATCGAGATCATCGGCCCGAAGGTGCTGCGTGCCGCCTGCATGGAAGCGGTGCAGTGGCCGCGCGGCGTGGCCGGTGACGAGTTGTTCGTCTCGGTCAATGTGTCGCCACGGCAGTTGCGCGGCGGGGAGCTGCCGGCGTTGGTTGCACAGTGCCTGCAGGAGTCGGGCCTGCCGGCCTCGCGCCTGCACCTGGAGCTGACCGAGACGGCGGTGATCGGCGATGAGATGCTGGCCGCGCAGCTGCTGGACCGCCTGCACCGGGCCGGGGTGAAGGTGTGGCTGGACGACTTCGGTACCGGTTTCTCCGGTCTCAGCCACCTGCGGCAGGTGCCGGTGGACGGCGTCAAGATCGACAAAAGCTTCGTCGCCGACATGCAGCGCGACCCGGACGACCTGGCCCTGACCACGGCGATCATCGCCATGGCCCACGCACTGGGCATCACGGTGGTGGCCGAGGGTATCGAACAGGAGGCCCAGTTCGAGCTGCTGGCCCAGCGTGGCTGCGACCTGGGTCAAGGCTACCGGCTGAGCCACCCGGTCACCGCCACCGAAGTGGTGCGGATGATCGAATCGGGCGCGTGAGGCGCTACAGCGGGCGCTTGCTCGGGTCGCCGGGCAGTTCGCGGACCAGCTTGGGGACCAGGTAGCCGGACAGCCGGGCAGTGAGGCCTGCAATCAGGGCCTTGGCCTGGATGTCGTCCACTTCGAAGTGGGCCACGCCCTCGACGCGATCCAACTGGTGCAGGTAATACGGCAGCACGCCGGCGGCGAAGCTGCGTTCGCTCAGGTCCTGCAGCGCCTGCACGCTGTCGTTGACCCCGCGCAGCAGCACCGCCTGGTTCAGCAGCTGGGCGCCGATGCCACGCAGACGGGCCATCGCGGTATCGACGCTGGCGTCGAATTCATTGGCGTGGTTGGCGTGGACCACGATCGCCAGTGGCCACGGCAGGCTGCCCAGCCAAGCCAGCAGTTCCTCGTCCACGCGCTCGGGCAGCACGATCGGCAGGCGCGTGTGGATGCGCAACCGGCGGATGTGCGGGATCTCGCGCAGCGCATCGGTCAGCTCGGCCAGCTTGTGCGTGGCCAGCGACAGCGGGTCGCCGCCGGACAGGATCACCTCATCGATGTCCGGGTCTGCGGCGATGGCCTCCACGGCCTCCTGCCAGCCCCCCTTGGCGGCGTTTTCGGCGCCATAGTCGAAATGCCGGCGGAAACAGTAGCGGCAGTTGATGGCACAGCTGCCGGTAGCCACCAGCAGGGCCCGGCCACGGTATTTCTGGATGACCCCGGTGGCCTTTTTGGCCGCGCCGTCGCCCACCGCGTCAAAGCTGAACCCGGGCGCCGGGCGCATCTCGGCGTCGATCGGCAACACCTGCCGCAGCAGCGGATCGTGGGCGTCGCCACGGCGCATGCGGGCGACGAAACCCTCCGGCACGCGCAGCGCAAACTGGGCGATGGCCTCCTCCGATACGCCCAGCGCCGCGGCATCCAGATCCAGGCGGGCCAGCAGCGTTTGCGGGTCGCGCAGAGCCTGCCGCCACAGCTGCTGCCAGCGCGCGGGCGCGCTTGGCGACTGGGTCCGGGGGAAGGCGGAAAGCTGCATGGAGAGGGGGCCTGCGGTTATCATGGACGCATAAACAGTTGCCCGCCGGGGTTCCGGTGGGCTTTCCATTCTATCCGGCTCGCCGCACGCGCGGCGGTTTCGCCATTTGAGGAGCTTGAGCATGGCCACTGCGGGCATGAACGATGTCAAGAACGGGATGAAGATCCTGGTCAACAATGAACCGGCCGTCATCTCCGAGACCGAGTTCATCAAGCCGGGCAAGGGCCAGGCCTTCACCCGCGTGCGCTATCGCTTCATCAAGTCGGGCCGCACGGTCGAAATGACCATGAAGGCGACCGACGACGTGGAAGTGGCCGATGTGGTCGATACCAACATGGACTACATGTACAGCGACGGCGAGTACTGGCATTTCATGGACCCGGAGACCTTCGAGCAGGTGCAGGCCGACAAGGCCGGCATGGGCGGCGCCGAGAAGTGGCTGAAGGGCGAGGAGTCCTGCATCGTGACCCTGTTCAACGGTTCGCCGATCTTCGTGCAGCCGCCGAATTTCGTTGAACTGAAGATCACCGAGACCGATCCGGGCGTCCGCGGCGACACCTCGGGCGGCGGCGGCAAGCCGGCCACCCTGGAAACCGGCGCCGTGGTGCGCGTGCCGCTGTTCGTCAACCAGGATGAAATCATCAAGGTCGACACCCGTTCGGGCGAGTACTCCTCGCGCGTCAAGTAATCCGGCGGAGCCGGATTACGGTAGTGCCGGCCGCTGGCCGGGTACGCGCCATCGCATTCGCGCTGGCGCTCCCACGATCCGCCATGGCGGATCGTGGGCCCCCACTCACCAGCATCCACACCCCGCCGCTTCGCGGCCGCCCCTGACTCAGGGGCTTGCCTTCCAGAAGCCCAGCGGTAGCCGTTTGACCGGTGATCAGTCGCCAGGTCGGAGCCAAGGCTACGTATGGTCCTTCCCCAGCCAGTGAGCCCGCATGAGCGATAGCCCGCACCTCCCTGAAGCCTGCGACCTGCTCATCGAAGCCGGTTATGTCGTTCCGATCGAGCCGCATGCGGTGGTGCTGGAAGACCATGCCGTGGCCATCCGTGGCAGCGAGATCGTGGCCATCCTGCCGCGCGCCGAAGCGCGTGCGCGGTTCCGTGCCACCCAGGTTGTCAGCCGCCCAGAGGCGGCGCTGATGCCGGGCCTGGTCAACGCACATACGCACAACCCGATGACCCTGCTGCGCGGCGTCGCTGACGACCTGCCGCTGATGACCTGGCTGCAGCAGCACATCTGGCCGGTGGAAGCGGCGGTGATCGGTCCCGAATTCGTGGCCGACGGCACCACCCTTGCCATCGCCGAGATGCTGCGTGGCGGCACCACCTGCGCCAACGAGAACTATTTCTTTGGTGACGTGCAGGCTGCCGTCTACAAGAAGCACGGTTTCCGCGCGCTGGTCGGCGCGGTCATCATCGATTTCCCCACCGCCTGGGCCAAGACCGACGACGAGTACTTCGCCAAGGCCGGTGAACTGCATGACCAGTGGCGCACCGACCCGCTGATCGGCACCGCATTCGCGCCGCATGCGCCGTACACGGTCAACGATGCCAATTTCGAGCGGGTGCGGATGCTGTCCGACCAGCTGGACATGCAGGTGCATCTGCATACCCATGAAACCGCGCAGGAAATCACCGATTCGATCAAGCTGCACGGCCAGCGTCCGCTGGCGCGGCTGGATCGCCTCGGCCTGGTCAACGACCGCCTGATCGCGGTGCACATGACCCAGCTGACCGAGGCCGAGATCCACCTGTGCGCCGAGCGCGGCGTCAGCGTGGTGCACTGCCCGGAGTCGAACCTGAAGCTGGCCTCTGGTTTCTGCCCGGCCTGCGCCCTGCAGCGCGCCGGCGTGAACCTGGCCATCGGCACTGACGGCTGCGCCAGCAACAACGACCTGGATATGTTCAGCGAGAACCGCACGGCGGCGATCCTGGCCAAGGCCGTGGCCGACGATGCCACCGCGCTGGACGCGGCGACCACGTTGCGCGCCTCCACCCTCGGCGGCGCCCGCGCCCTGGGCTTCGGCGAGCGCATCGGTTCGATCGAGGTCGGCAAGCAGGCCGACCTGGTCTGCGTTGATCTGTCCGCGCTGGAGACCCAGCCGCTGCACAACGTGCTGTCGCAGCTGGTGTACGCCACCGGCCGGCAGCAGGTCAGCGACGTCTGGATCGCCGGCAAGCCCAAGCTGGTGCAGCGCGAGCTGGTCGGCATGGACCTGCCGGGCATCATCGCCAACGCGCGCCAGTGGCGCGAGCGCATCCGTCATATCCGCGCCTGAGTGCAGGCGCCGCAAGGACAACCGTCATGACTGCCCCCCACGCTTCTTCCAATTTCGATCAGGCCGAGCTGGACAAGTTCGCTGCGCTGGCCAACCGCTGGTGGGACGCCGACGGCCCGCAGAAGCCGCTGCACGCACTGAATCCGGTGCGCCTGCAGTACGTGGCCGACCGCGCGCCGCTGCGAGGTGCGCGCGTGCTCGACATCGGTTGCGGTGGCGGGCTGCTGAGTGAAGCGCTGGCCCAGGCCGGTGCCGAAGTGACCGCCATCGACCTGGCGCCGGAGCTGGTCAAGGTTGCGCGCCTGCATGCCCTGGAAAGCGGCGTCAGCGTCGACTACCGGGTGCAGGCCGCCGAGGACCTGGCCGCCGAACAGCCGGGCAGCTTCGATGTGGTGACCTGCATGGAAATGCTCGAGCACGTGCCCGATCCGGGCGCGATCATCGAGGCCTGCAAGCGCCTGCTGAAGCCGGGTGGCCATCTGTTTCTGTCCACCATCAACCGCACCGCAGCCGCATTCGCCGTGGCCATCGTCGGTGCCGAGTACGTGGCACGGCTGCTGCCCAAGGGCACCCACCACTACCAGGAATTCATCAAGCCGGCCGAGCTGGCGCGTTGGCTGCGCGAGGCCGACCTGCAGCTGGCCGATGTCAGCGGCATGGCCTATGAGCCGTGGCGCAACCGCGCCCGCCTGAGCAGCCGCACCGACATCAACTACCTGGCCCACGCGGTCAAGGCGCCGTGACCGCCGCCGTGTTCCCGCGTGCGGTGCTGTTCGACCTGGACGGTACGCTGCTGGACAGCGCCCCGGATTTCGTCGCCACCCTTGATGCGATGCTGGCCGAGCGCGGTCGCGCACCGATCGATCCTGCGCAGTTGCGGCCAGTGGTGTCCAAGGGTTCACGGGCGATGGTGTCGGCCGCGTTTCCAGAGCTGGAAGCAGCCGAGCGCGATGCACTGATTCCCGAGTTCCTGCAGCGCTACGAAGCCTCGATCGGCCAGCATGCCGTGCTGTTCGACGGCGTCGCCGGCATGCTCGATGCGCTGGACGAAGCCGGCACCGTGTGGGGCATCGTCACCAACAAGCCCGAATACCTGGCGCGGCTGATCGTGCCGCAGTACGGCTGGCAGCAGCGCTGCGTCGTGCTGGTCGGGGGTGACACCCTGGCCGAACGCAAGCCGCATCCGTTGCCGCTGCTGCACGCCGCGCAGCTGATCGGCATCGCAGCGGAAGACTGCGTGTACGTCGGCGACGATGAGCGCGACATCATCGCCGCGCGTGCTGCCGGCATGCCGTCGGTGGCGGCGCTGTGGGGCTACCGCCTGCACAGCGATGACCCGTTGGCCTGGCAGGCCGATGTGCTGGTCGAGAACGCCGGACTTCTGCAACTGGCCAGTCTCTGGCCGAACCGGCCGGCGACCCCGGCCCAGCCGTAAGGAACAACGTAGTGAGCAGTACCGCGCTGGATAGTTTCCTCGACAAGTGGCGCAGCCGCTGGCCGGAATGGTCGGTGGCCGAGCCGTTCGTGGCAGAACCGCAGCGCCATGTGGCGCTGGCGTGGTTCGCGCTGCTGCAGGAATTCGACGACATGCTCAACACGGCTGGCGACCCGCTGCCGGCGGACGCCAAGCTGGCGTGGTGGGGCGAGGAACTGCGCAGCTGGGCCGCGCAGCGTTCGCGGCATCCGCTGGGACGCGTGCTGGAGCCGGTGCGGGCACCGTGGGTGCAGCTTGCCGAGGCGCTGCCGGATCTGGTCGAGGCGCGCACCGTAGCGCTGGACGCTGCCGGTGCCGAACGCGCACTGGGCAACTATGCCGACGCGGTGGCTGCGGTCGAGGCCGTGGTGTTTGCCGACAAGCCGCGCAAGGGTGCTGGCCATGCCGTGCTGCTGCAGACCCTGGCCCAGCGCCTGCAGGACGCTGGCGTGGCCGGGGTTCCGCGCAGCCTGCTGGACGAAGATGCCGGCAACGCTGCACAGCGTTGGGCGCAGCAGTTGCTGAAAGGGTGGGGCACCCGCGTGCCCGGTCCACGTGCACGCCGGGTGTGGTCGAGCCTGGCGCGTGCACGTCTGGCGGCGCAGGCCGCCGGCAAACCGATTGAAGCCACGCCCGTGCGCACGTTGCTGCGCGTGTGGTGGGCCGCGCGCGGCTGAGCCATCACATGGTAGTGCCGGCCGCTGGCCGGCAATCCGCATAGGTCGCTGAACACCATGAGGTTGCCGGCCAGCGGCCGGCACTACCGTTACTTGCGCTCCAGCACCAGCAGCGGATCGATGCGGGTGTCGAACCAGTTCATGCCCCAGTGCAGGTGCGGCCCGGTGGCACGGCCGGTGGCGCCGACGGCGGCGATCACCTGGCCCTGTTCGACGCGATCACCGACCTTCACGTCGATGCGCGACAGGTGCAGGAAGTTCGAACTGACGCCGAAGCCGTGGTCTAGCAGCAGGGTGCCACCGGTCAGGTACAGGTCCGGCCCAGCGAACGTCACCACACCGGCCGCCGGTGCCTTCACCGGGGTGCCGGTCGGCACTGCGATGTCCATGCCGGAGTGGCCGGCGCCGGGCTGGCCGTTGTACACGCGGGCGTTGCCGAAGCGGCCGCTGATGCGGCCCTGCACCGGCCAGATGAAGGTCTGGGTGAAATCGGTGCGGTTGTCGTCGCGCGCACGCGCAGCGGTGACCTGCGCCTGTTCGCGCTTGATCCGCTCGGCGATGGCCGGCGGCGGATTGACCGTCTTCGGCGGCACGCCGTTCACCCGCTCGGTCGGCCAGTCGCGCAGGGTCACGGCGATGGCGGCCGTCTCGCTGCTGCCATCCGGTCGGCGGATCTGCACCTGCAGCGGGCCCTTCTCATCGCGACCGATGCCGAACACCACGCTGCCGTAGCTGCTCACGCGCAGGTCGCGGCCTGCATAGCGCACGCTGCTGCCGGCGGGAGCCTTGCCGATCACCAGCGCGCCCTGCGACGCGCTGGCCGGGAACACCACGCGGCTGTCGATCAGGTCGCCGATGCCGTCCTGTGCCTGGGCTGCGGGTGCGGAGAGCAGGGGCGCTGCCAGCAGCAGCGCCGCGAACATGAGTGCCGGACGCATCAGCGGTCGTAGGTCATGCGCTGGCCGGCGGGCTCGCCCACCAGCGTGTTGCCGTCCCACACCAGCTGGCCGTTGACCCAGGTGGAGGCCACGCGCGAACGGAACGTGGTGCCCTCGAACGGCGACCAGCCGCACTTGGACAGCACGTCCTCGCGCTTGACCGTGAACGGCACATCTTCCACCAGCACCAGGTCGGCGAAGTAACCTTCGCGCAGGAAGCCTCGCTCTTCCACATCGAACAACTGGGCCGGGGCATGGGCGAATTTCTGCACGACCTGCTCGCGGGTCAGCTTGCCTTCGTGCACGCGTTCCAGTGCGGCGACCAGCGCGTACTGCACCAGCGGCAGGCCGGACGGCGCCTGCGCATAGGGCTTCTGCTTCTCTTCCCAGGTATGCGGGGCGTGGTCGGTGGCCAGCACGTCCAGCACGTCGTCAGCCAACGCGGCGGTGATCGCCTCGCGATCGGCCACGTCCTTGATCGCCGGATTGCACTTGATCAGGTTGCCCTTGGTCGCGTAATCCGGGCGGGCGAAGTGCAGGAAGTGCACGCAGGTCTCGGCGGTGATCTGCTTGCGGCTGCCGTCGGCGCGGATCAGCGGGCCCTTCTCGAACAGGGCCAGTTCGTCGGCGGTGGAGATGTGCAGCACGTGCAGGCGGGTGCCGTGCTTGCGCGCCAGCGACATGGCCAGCCGCGTCGACTTGATGCAGGCTTCGCGCGAACGGATGTCCGGGTGCATCTCCGGGGTCAGTGCGTCGCCGTACTTTTCCTGGAACGCTTTCAGGTTGGCATCGATCATCGGTGTGTCTTCGCAGTGCGTGATGATCGGGGTGGGGCACTCGCGGAAGATCGCGTCCAGGGTTTCGGGGTTGTCGACCAGCATGTTGCCGGTGGACGCGCCCATGAACACCTTCACGCCCGGCGCCTTCTTCGGATCGAGCGCACGAATGGCGTCGAGGTTGTCGTTGCTGGCACCGTGGTAGAAACCGTAGTTGGCCCAGGCACGGCCGCGCGCCAGCTCGTACTTGGCTTCCAGGATGGTCGAATCCAGGGTCGGCGGGTTGGTGTTGGGCATGTCCATGAAGCTGGTCAGGCCACCGGCCACGGCCGCGGCCGATTCGCTGGCGATGTCACCCTTGTGGGTCAGGCCGGGTTCGCGGAAATGCACCTGGTCGTCGATCATCCCGGGCAGCAGCCAGCGCCCGGCCGCATCCACCACCTGTTCGCCATCACGCGGAGTCAAACCCTTGCCGATCTGCGCGATGCGGTCGTTCTCGATACGCAGGTCGCCTTCGAAGGTGCGGCCTTCGTTGACCAGGCGGGCATTGGTGATGAGCGTGGAGGACATGTCAGTGTTTTCCTGTGCAACGGCAAGAGGGGGCGTTGGGAGATTCGGGCACTGGATCGAAGCCGCCGGGATGGAACGGATGGCAGCGGCCCAGCCGTCGCGCCGCCAGCCAGCTGCCGCGCAGCGGGCCGTGCCGGGAGATGGCATCCATGGCGTATTCAGAGCAGCTCGGCACGAAACGGCAGCGAGGCCCCAGCAGGGGGCTGATGAAGCGCTTGTAGAAGCGCAGCAGGGCGATGAGCAGGCGCGAGATCACGCAGTCATCTTAAGCCAGTTGGCATGAAGGCCGCATTTGTGCAGGATGGGCCGTTGGTCGCATGTCGTAGATGGCCTGCGACCGCTAGCGGCACCCCTCCAGGTGCCGGACAGGTTCCGTACCGCGCAAGGCGGTCCGTGTTCGTCGGACCGCACCTTGGACCCGTTGACTCCTGGACTGAATGGAGCGGGCCCCCAAGGTTGCTGCTGCGGGTCGGGTAGGCTATAAAGGCCCGCTTTCCCGGGCCCCGGGGAATCCAAGGAAGAGCGTTTCGTGGCTGCTAAAAAAACTGCAAAGAAGGCCGTCAAGGCCGCCAAGAAAACCGCCAAGCCTGTTGTGAAGAAGTTGGCGGCCAAGCCCGTTGCCAAGAAGCCGGCCAGCAAGCCGGCGACCAAGGCGGCATCCTCACAGCCGGCGGCCAGGAAGGCCACCGCAAAGAAAGCGCCGGTGAAATCCGGCAAGCCGGCAGTGGCGAAGAAGCCCGCTGCGCCGGTCAAGGCCAAACCTGCCGCTGCCAGCAAGAAGGCGCCGGTGGTGAAGAAGGTTGCCAGCAAGGCTGCGCCGGTGAAGAAGGCCGCTGCCAAGCCGGCACCGAAGAAGGCAGCAGCCAAGCCAACGCCGAAGGCGGTGGTGAAGAAGGTTGCCGCCGCGCCTGCTGCCAAGCCGGCAGCAAAGAAGGTGGCGCCTGCCAAGCCGGCACCGGCCAAGAAGGTTGCCAAGAATGTCGCCCCGCCGGCCGCCAAGCCGACGCCGGCCCCTGTAGTGAAGTCCGCACCGAAGCCAGCTGCGAAGCCGGCCCCGGCCAAGTCTGTCCCGGCCAAGACCGCGGCAGTGGCGGCAGCCAAACCGGCCCCCAAGCCGGCCCCGGCCGCCGCTTCTGCAGCATCGACCGCCCCGCAATCCAAGAATCCCGTGCCCGTTTCGAAATCGCCTGCCAAAACCGCCGTGAAATCCGATTCCGCTCCGAAGACCGTGACCCGCCCCGTGGGCAAGGTCGCCGTGGCCGTTGCCGCCCGTTCGACGGCACCTGCGCCGCGCAGCAAGTACAAGGTCGTCGAATACAAGACCGACGAAGCCACTGGCCGCCCGATCCTGCCGGCAGGCTACAAGCCGGCCTCGGACGAGGAGTACATGAGCCCGCTGCAGCAGGAGTACTTCCGTCAGCGCCTGCAGAACTGGCGCGCCGACCTGGTGGAAGAGTCCAAGCAGACCATCGAGAACCTGCGTGAGGAAGTGCGTGACATCGGCGATGAAGCCGAGCGCGCGACCCGCGAAACCGAGAACTCGCTGGAGCTGCGCACCCGTGACCGTTACCGCAAGCTGATCGGCAAGATCGACAGCACCCTCAAGCGCCTGGAAGCAGGCGATTACGGGTACTGCGTGGACACCGGTGAAGAGATCGGCCTGGAGCGCCTTGAAGCGCGCTTGACCGCCGAGCGCACCATCGACGCCCAGGAGCGTTGGGAGCACCTGCAGAAGCAGCAGGGCGACTGATTCCGGTTCGTTGTGATGTCATGCAGAAAGCCCGGCTTCGGCCGGGTTTTTTGTTGGGTTCGAGTTGGCTGCGTAGAGCGGCGCTTTGGTTGTTCCGTGAGCGAGCGGGTGGGTCACCCGGGCCAGGATATGCGTGCGCTCGCGGCTGTTGGGGCCGACTTGCAGCGAGCCGAGTGCCGCAGCGGAATCAGGGGCGAAGAGGCGCCGCTGTTCTGTAGAGCCGACTGTTGGTCGGCTGGCTTTCCGCGCCGTCCCCTGATTCAACGAGGAGCGCAGGGCACCGGTGCGCAGCACCGACACGCGGATGGCGGCGCGTTTCCGCCGCGGTCGCGGAAAGCGCCCGCCGGGCATGGCCCGGCGCTACCGGCGCGTGTGCGCACGGAAATCCGCTCTATTGCAGATCGCGCAGATTCAATTTCCGCAGCGTCGGGTTCTTCCATGCGGTGACACCGGCCACGCTCAGTACCGCGAATCCGCCCAGTACCACCGCCGGTACCAGCCCCAGCACCTTGGCCATGGTGCCCGCATAGAACGCGCCCAGTTCGTTGGACGAACTGATGAAGATGCCGTTGATAGACGATACCCGGCCGCGCATCTCTTCCGGCGTGGCCAGCTGCAGGATGGTGGAGCGGATCACCACCGACACGCCGTCGAAGGCGCCGTAGAACAGCAGGATCAACGCCGACAGCCAGAAGTGCTGGGACAGGCCGAAGCCGATCACGCACAGGCCGAAGCCGGCGACCGCGAACAGCAGCACCCGACCGGCATTACGGTGCAGGGGGTGGCGCGCCAGCCACAGGCCCACGCACACCGAACCCAGTGCCGGCGCCGCGCGCAGGATGCCCAGGCCCTCCGGGCCGTGATGCAGGATCTCGTGCAGGAACGCCGGCAGCATCGCCACCACACCGCCCAGCAGTACCGAGAACATGTCCAGCGCCATGGCGCCGACCATGATCCGGTTGCCGACCACGAAGCGCGCGCCTTCGGCAATGCTCTTGAAGATCGGGGCGGCTGGGCCGGCATGCACCGGCTCTTCCACCTTCAGCGTGGCCAGGCAGCCCATCGCCAGCAGCGCGAAGGCCGTGGCCACCGCATAGGACAGGCCCTTGCCACCGAAGCCGACCAGTACGCCACCCAGTGCCGGGCCGGCGATCATGCCGGCCTGGAACACCACGGCGCCAAGGCCGGCGCCACGGGCGAAGTGCTCGCGTGCCAACACCCGGGCGAACAGTGCGTTGTAGATCGGCGACAGGAAGGCGCGGACCATGCCGGTCAGTGCGATCGCCGCATAGATCGGCCACACGCCCTCAACCGGCAGCCAGCCCTTGGCCACGCTGGTCAGCACCAGCGCGGTGGCGACCAAGCCGGAACAGGCGACCATGCCCAGCTTGCGGCGCGGCAGATGATCCACCAGATAACCGGCGAACGGGGCCACGCAGAAGAACGGCAGCACCTCGGCCAGGCCGATCAGGCCCAGCGAGAACGGATTGCGGGTGACTTCGTAGATGTGCCAGCCGACGGTGACCGCGACCACCTGGTAGGACAGCATCGCGAAGATGCGATACGCCAGCAGCCTGGCGAAACCGGGCCGGGACAGCAGGCCCAGCGCGGTGTCTTCGGCCGTGGCGGGCTCGCTCACGACGGATCGCGCTGCAGCTGGGCCTGCGCGGTCTCGCGGATGAACGCCAGCATCGCCGCCACGCCGTTGCTGCGGGTCGGCGACAGGTGGCGGGCCAGGCCGATATCCTGGATATAGCTGGGTTCGGTGGCCAGGATCTCCTGCGCGGTGCGCCCGGAGTACACGCGCAGCGCCAGGAAGATCAGGCCGGAGACGATGGCCGAATCGCTGATGGCGTGGAAGCGCAGCGACTGCGCGTTGCCTTCCGGCACGATCCAGACCATCGACTGGCAACCGAGCAGGCGGTGCTCTTCGGTCTTCCACGCGTCCGGGAAGGCGGGCAGCTTGCGGCCGAGGTCGATCAGGTACTGGTAGCGCTCGGACCAGTCGCCGAAGAAACCGAATTCCTCGGCGATGGCCGTCTGTGCCTCGGCGGCGGTGGGTTCAAGCGGGAACGGGGAGTCGATCACAACAGTCTCTACAGTAGGGAGCGGGGCCGGCGGACCGGCCACGGGGCAGGGCAGGTCAGCCGCGCTTGCGCGACCAGCGCACGCCCTGCGGGGTGTCTTCCAGCACGATGCCTTCGGCGGCCAGCTGGTCGCGGATGGCGTCGGAACGGGCGAAGTCATGTGCCTGCTTGGCTGCCGCGCGTTCGTCGATCAGGCCCTGGATACGCGCATCGTCGTCGCTGTCGCCGGCGGCGTTGCCGAACCATTGCGCCGGATCGGCCTGCAGCAGGCCCAGGGCGAGGCCGGCGCCAAGCAGTTCACTCTTCAACCGTGCGCGTTCGCCAGGATCGGTGGCGCGGCGCGCTTCACCGGCGATACGGGCCACTTCGGCCAGCGCCTGCGGCGTATTGAGATCGTCATCCAATGCCGCTTCGATCTCTGCCGGGATCATCGCGGTGGCGGCAACGTCGGCCAGCTCGCGCAGGGTGCCGTACAGGCGGTCGAGGGTGCGGCCGGACTGTTCGATCAGCGCATCGGACCAGTCAAGCGGCTGCCGGTAGTGGGCCGACAGCAAGGCCAGGCGCAGCGCCTCGGGGGCATGCCTGCGCACCAGGTCGTGGACGCGCTCGATGTTGCCGATCGACTTGCTCATCTTGGCGCCGCCGAAGTTGAGCATGCCGTTGTGCAGCCAGAAGCGCGCGAACACCTTGCCGCCGTGCGCGCACTCGCTCTGTGCGATCTCGTTTTCGTGGTGCGGGAACTGCAGGTCGACGCCGCCGGCATGGATGTCGATGGTCTCGCCCAGGTGCGCGGCGGCCATCGCCGAGCATTCGATGTGCCAGCCCGGACGGCCGCGGCCCCAGGGCGATTCCCAGCCCGGCAGGTCGTCGCTGGACGGCTTCCACAGCACGAAGTCGCCGGGCGCGCGCTTGTAGGGAGCGACCTCGACCCGGGCGCCGGCCAGCATCTCGTCCGGATCGCGGCGCGACAGCTTGCCGTAGCCCTCGAAACTGCCGACGGCGAACAGCACGTGGCCCTCGGCGGCGTAGGCATGCCCGCTGCTGACCAGCTGCTCGATCATGGTGATGATCTGCGCCATGTGCGCGGTCACTTCCGGCTCGATGTCCGGCGGCACCACGCCCAGCGCGGCCATGTCTTCACGGTAGGCAGCAGCGAAACGGTCGGTGATGGTGCTGATCGGCACGCCCTGCTCGCGCGCGGCGGTGTTGATCTTGTCGTCCACGTCGGTGATGTTGCGGGCGTAGCGCAGGGCACCGAAGCGCCGCCGCAGCAGGTCGGCCAGCACCCCGAACACCACCGGCCCACGGGCGTTGCCGATGTGCACGTAGTTGTAGACCGTCGGGCCGCACACATACAGGGTCGGACAGGCCGGATCGAGCGGAGTGAACGGTTCGAGCTGGCGAGTCAGGTTGTTGTGCAGGCGCAGGGTCATGGGTCTGTGACTGGGGGACAAGCCTGTGATTTTAGAACGTGTCGGGGCCCTTTGGGGGGACCGTTGCCACCGGTGGACGTCACCGGCGGCCGGGGTGGGGTGGGCAGGAACGGCGCGGACGGGTAATGTTCAGCCCCTTGCGGTCACCACTGCCTACACTATTGCCGTGTCCCTGCTCCCTTCGCCAATGAAAACCACCGCGTTGCTGACCCTGGCCTGCCTGTCGGCGCTGCCCGCCGTGGTCCTGGCCCAGGAGGCCGAGCCCCGCAACCGGGTGGTGATCGTGGAGAACGTGAAGTTCGATTACGCCCAGGTGCTCAACGTGGAGCCGGTGTTCCAGACCCTGCGTGCCACCCGCACCGAGGAGCACTGCGAGCCGGTCTCGACCCGTACCCTGGCCCCGGTCAATGTCACCGGCGAGGAGCCGGTGGAGGACAAGGGCCGCATCGGCCGCCTCTGGGATTCGGTTCGCTCGATGTTCAAGCGCAGCGACGAGGAGGTGCTGGAGGAACTGCCGGCCGAAGCCCCCGCCCCGGCGCCGGCCAACACGGGCCCGATGCTGACCCGGGACTGTCGTATCGTGCCCGTCGGACGCGAGTTCCGCCGCCCCATCGCCTATGACGTGGACTATGTCTACAAGGGCACCAAGTACCGTTCACGGCTGCCGGAAGACCCGGGCAACCGGCTGAAGATCCGGGTTTCGATCACCCCCTGGGTGGGCCCGGAGCAGGCTGCCGCCGGCACCCCCTGATTCTGCGACGCCGGCCTCTTGCGCCGGCCCCGGCCGCATGTAAAGATTGCCGACCAATGAAGCTCACCGACTTCCAGCACGACAGCAGCGCCGCCCGCCAGGCCACTGGCATGACGTCGCGTGCCCGTCGACCGGAACCCCACATTCTCGCTGGGTAATCCGGAGCTTTCTGCTGTTCGTCCGAAAAAAACCCAGCCCGCCGGCTGGGTTTTTTCGTTTCCGCGTTCTGAAAGCTTCATCTGCAACCTTTTCGCACCACCCTGGTTTCCGGTTTTCCCTTCCACCTTCCACCGCGTCGACCCTCGGCGCCGTTCATGCAAGGAATGATGATGTCCCCCAAGCACTTCCTGAACACCCAGGACTGGAGCCGCAGCGAACTTGACGCGCTGCTGACCCAGGCTGCGCTGTTCAAGCGCAACAAGCTCGGCGACCAGCTCAAGGGCAAGTCGATCGCGCTGGTGTTCTTCAATCCGTCCATGCGCACCCGCACCAGTTTCGAACTGGGCGCGTTCCAGCTCGGTGCCCACGCAGTGGTGCTGCAGCCGGGCAAGGATGCATGGCCGATCGAGTTCAACCTCGGCACGGTGATGGACGGCGATACCGAAGAGCACATCGCTGAAGTAGCCAAGGTGCTCGGCCGCTACTGCGACATCATCGCCGTGCGCGCGTTCCCGAAGTTCGTCGACTGGGCCTACGACCGCCAGGACGTCGTGCTCGAGAGTTTCGCCAGATACTCGCCGGTGCCGGTGATCAACATGGAGACCATCACCCATCCGTGCCAGGAACTGGCGCACGTGATGGCCCTGCAGGAGCATTTCGGTACCCAGGACCTACGCGGCAAGAAGTACGTGCTGACCTGGACCTACCACCCCAAGCCGCTGAACACCGCAGTGGCCAACTCGGCGCTGACCATCGCCACCCGCATGGGCATGGACGTGACGCTGCTGTGCCCGACCGCCGACTACATCCTCGACGAGCGCTACATGGGCTGGGCCGAGCAGAACGTGGCCGAGAGCGGTGGTTCGCTGAAGATCAGCCATGACATCGACAGTGCCTATGCCGGTGCCGACGTGGTCTACGCCAAGAGCTGGGGCGCGCTGCCGTTCTTCGGCAACTGGGAGCCGGAGAAGCCGATCCGCGACCAGTTCAAGCACTTCATCGTCGACGAGCGGAAGATGGCCCTGACCAACAACGGCGTGTTCAGCCACTGCCTGCCGCTGCGCCGCAACGTCAAGGCGACCGATGGCGTGATGGATTCGCCGCAGTGCATCGCCATCAACGAAGCCGAGAATCGCCTGCATGTGCAGAAGGCGATCATGGCTGCTGTTGCCGGCCGCTGATTTTCGTACGTCGTTCACGCATTCCAGACAATCCGCCGGGCATGGCCCGGCGCTACCAGGACATACCCCCCCATGAGCAACAAAGACGTCGTTCTCGCCTTCTCCGGCGGCCTTGATACCAGCTTCTGCGTGCCGTACCTGCAGGAGCGCGGCTACAACGTGCATACCGTGTTCGCCGATACCGGCGGCGTGGATGACGAAGAGCGCGATTTCATCGAGAAGCGTGCCGCCGAGCTGGGTGTGACCAGCCACCAGACCGTCGATGGCGGTCCGGCCATCTGGTCCGGCTTCGTCAAGCCGTTCGTGTGGTCCGGCGAGGGCTACCAGGGCCAGTACCCGCTGCTGGTGTCGGACCGTTACCTGATCGTCGATGCCGCGCTCAAGCGCGCTGCCGAACTGGGCACCAACATCATCGCCCACGGCTGCACCGGCATGGGCAACGACCAGGTGCGCTTCGACCTGGCAGTGAAGGCCCTGGGTGACTACCAGATCATCGCGCCGATCCGCGAGATCCAGAAGGAACACACCCAGACCCGCGCCTACGAGCAGAAGTACCTGGAAGAGCGTGGCTTCGGCGTGCGCGCCAAGCAGCAGGCCTACACCATCAACGAGAACCTGCTGGGCCTGACCATGTCCGGCGGCGAGATCGATCGTTGGGAAGCACCGGGCGAGGGCGCCCGTGGCTGGTGCGCACCGCGCGCCGAGTGGCCGGAACAGGCGCTGACCGTCACCCTGAAGTTCGTCGAAGGCGAAGCTGTCGAGCTCGACGGCAAGGCACTGCCGGGCGAGCAGATCCTGGCCCAGCTCAACAAGCTGTTCGCCCCCTACGGCGTCGGCCGTGGCGTGTACACCGGCGACACCGTGATCGGCCTGAAGGGCCGCATCGTGTTCGAGGCACCGGGCCTGGTCTCGCTGCTGGCCGCGCACCGCGCGCTGGAAGATGCGGTGCTGACCAAGCAGCAGAACCGCTTCAAGCCGGACGTGGCGCGCAAGTGGGTGGAGCTGGTGTACGAAGGCTTCTACCACGACCCGCTGAAGACCGACATCGAAGCCTTCCTGAAGTCCTCGCAGGCCAAGGTCAACGGCGAAGTGGTGCTGGAAACCCGTGGCGGCCGCGTCGACGCCGTTGCGGTGAAGTCGCCGCACCTGCTCAACACCAAGGGCGCCACCTATGCGCAGTCGGCCGACTGGGGCGTGGAAGAAGCCGAGGGCTTCATCAAGCTGTTCGGCATGAGCTCCACCCTCTACGCGCAGGTCAACCGCTGAGCGGTTGACCACGCATTCCACCTCAACCCCGCGCCGTTGGCGCGCCCCCTTCAACAAGAAGGGGGCTCTCCACCAGACGCGTTCCGGTAGCGCCGGGCCATGCCCGGCGGAATTCCACAGGAACTGTTGATTCATGCTTGAACAGACGCTCGATCACCTGCAGGCACTGGTGTCCTTCGACACCCGCAACCCGCCGCGTGCGATCACCACCGGTGGCATCTTCGATTACCTGCGCGGCAACCTGCCCGGGTTCAATGTGGAGGTGATCGACCATGGCGCCGGCGCGGTCAGCCTGTATGCCGTGCGCGGCACGCCGAAGTACCTGTTCAACGTGCATCTGGACACCGTGCCGGACTCGCCGCACTGGAGTGCCGACCCGCACGTGATGCGCCGCCTGGACGACCGCGTGGTCGGCCTCGGTGTGTGTGACATCAAGGGCGCGGCCGCGGCGCTGGTGGCGGCCGCCAATGCCAGTGATGGCGACGCGGCCTTCCTGTTCTCCAGCGATGAAGAAGCCAACGATCCGCGCTGCATCGCGGCGTTCCTGGCCCGGGGCATTGCGTACGAAGCGGTGCTGGTGGCCGAACCGACCATGAGCGAGGCGGTGCTCGCGCATCGTGGCATCAGCTCGGTACTGATGCAGTTCGCCGGCCGTGCCGGCCATGCGTCGGGCAAGCAGGATGCAGCCGCCAGTGCGCTGCACCAGGCGATGCGCTGGGGCAACCGCGCGCTGGACCATGTCCAATCGCTGGCCTCGGCACGCTTCGGTGGATTGACCGGCCTGCGCTTCAACATCGGGCGCGTGGAAGGTGGCATCAAGGCCAACATGATCGCACCAGCGGCGGAAGTGCGTTTTGGTTTCCGGCCGCTGCCGTCGATGGATATCGATGCGCTGCTGGCGACCTTTGCCGGCTTCGCCGAACCGGAAGCGGCGCTGTTCACCGAAACCTTCCGTGGCCCAAGCCTGCCGGCAGGGGATATCGCCGAAGCCGAGCACCGCCGCCTGCTGGCGCGCGACGTGGCCGACGCGCTGGACCTGCCGATCGGCAACGCGGTGGACTTCTGGACCGAGGCGTCGCTGTTCTCGGCCGGTGGCTACACCACGATGGTGTTCGGCCCGGGCGACATCGCCCAGGCCCACACCGCCGATGAGTTCGTGACGCTGGAGCAGCTGCAGCGCTACACCGATGCCGTACACCGGATCATCGCCGCCGGCGCCTGATCGACCCACAACGCCGCTGCGCTTCTGCGCGGCGGAACTGCAACGCGGCGACCGCCGCCTGTGACGAAACCGAAATGTCTCCTGCCCTCCAGCCCCACCGCCAGACCCGCCAGACCATCGTGCGCCTGCTTTCGAGCATGGCCAGCGCGAAGGAGATCAGCCAGTACCTCAAGCGCTTTTCGCAGCTGGACGCCAAGCGCTTCGCCGTGGTCAAGGTCGGCGGCGCGGTGCTGCGCGACGATCTCGACGCGCTGACCTCCTCGCTGTCGTTCCTGCAGGAAGTCGGCCTGACCCCGATCGTGCTGCATGGCGCCGGCCCGCAGCTGGATGCGGAACTGTCGGCCGCCGGCATTGAAAAGCAGACGGTCAACGGCCTGCGGGTGACCTCGCCGGAAGCGCTGGCGATCGTGCGCCGGGTGTTCCAGCAATCCAACCTGCGCCTGGTCGAAGCGCTGCAGCAGAACGGCGCGCGCGCCACCTCCATCACCGGCGGCGTGTTCGAGGCGGAGTACCTGGGCCTGGACACCTACGGCCTGGTCGGCGAGGTGAAGAAGGTCAACCTGGCGCCGATCGAGGCCAGCCTGCGTGCCGGCTCGATCCCGGTCATCACCAGCCTGGGCGAGACCGCTGGTGGGCAGATCCTCAACGTCAATGCCGACTTCGCCGCCAACGAACTGGTGCAGGAGCTGCAGCCGTACAAGATCATCTTCCTGACCGGTACCGGCGGCCTGCTGGACGAGCAGGGCAGCGTGATTGATTCGATCAACCTGTCCACCGAGTACGACCACCTGATCGCACAACCGTGGATCCACGGTGGCATGAAGGTGAAAATCGAACAGATCAAGTCCCTGCTGGACCGGTTGCCGCTGGAATCGTCGGTGTCGATCACCCGGCCGGCCGACCTGGCCAAGGAACTGTTCACCCACAAGGGCTCGGGAACGCTGGTGCGCAAGGGCGAGAAGGTGCTGCGTGCAACCGCTTGGAGCGAGCTGGACCTGCCGCGCCTGAAGGGCCTGATCGAATCCAGTTTCGGCCGCACCCTGGTGCCGGACTATTTCGAGAGGACCACGCTGCTGCGCGCGTATGTCAGCGAGAACTACCGCACGGCGGTGATCCTCACCGATGAGGCCGAGGGCGTGTACCTGGACAAGTTCGCCGTGCTCGATGATGCGCAGGGCGAAGGGCTTGGCCGCGCGGTCTGGAACGTGATGCGCGAGGAAACCCCGCAGCTGTTCTGGCGCTCGCGCAACGGCAACCCGATCAACCACTTCTACTACGCCGAGTCCGATGGCTGCTACAAGCAGGGTCATTGGAAGGTGTTCTGGTACGGTGCCGATGGCATCGACCGGATCAGGACCTATGTCGACCACTGCGCGGTGCGTGCGCCGAGCCTGGAGGGCTGAGCGCGATGAACCACGCAGACTGGACCCGGGTACCCACGTTGACCGGCACGCATGCGCGGCTGGAACCGCTGCAGATGAGCCACATCGACGGCCTGCGCGGCGCGTTGGGCGAAGGCGCGCTGTCCAGGCTCTGGTACACCCAGGTGCCCGATGCGAAGGCCATGACCGGCTATGTGCAGGCCGCGCTGCAGGCACAGGCCGAAGGCAAGGTGCTGCCATTCGTGGTGTTCGATGCCAACGACCAGATCGTCGGCACCACCCGTTACTACGATCTGCAACCGGACGTACCGCGGCTGAGCATCGGCTACACCTGGTATGGCGAATCGGTGCAGCGCACCGGGGTCAACTCCGAAACCAAGCTGATGCTGCTCAGCCATGCCTTCGAGCGGCTGGAATGCCTGAGCGTGGTGTTTGAAACCAGCTGGTTCAACTTCACCTCGCGCACCGCGATCGCACGCCTGGGCGCCAAGCAGGATGGCGTGCTGCGCAATCACCGCCGGCATCCCGACGGCACGCCGCGCGACACCGTCATCTTCTCCATCATCGATGCGGAATGGCAGGGCGTGAAACGCCACCTGCAGCACCGCCTCGATTCGCACGCATGAGCACGCACGCATGAGCACTTCCTCCTCGTTCACCGTCGGCATCGTCGGCGCCCGCGGCCATACCGGCGCCGAGCTGATCCGCCTGGTGGCAGCGCATCCGAACCTGCAGCTGGGCTTCGTGTCCTCGCGCGAACTGGCCGGGCAGCGCGTGTCCGACCACTACCCGCAATGGCAGGGCGAACTGCAGTTCGAGAATCTCGACGCCGACGCCGTTGCCGCCAAGGGCGTGGACGCGGTGATCCTGGCCCTGCCCAACGGCCTGGCCGCGCCGTTCGTGGCGGCGCTGGAAACGGCGAAGCCGGACACGGTGATCGTCGACCTGTCGGCCGACTACCGTTTCGACAACACCTGGTACTACGGCCTGCCCGAGCTTACCCGCAGCCGTTACCGCGGACAGAAGCACATCAGCAACCCCGGCTGCTATGCCACCGCGATGCAGCTGGCGATCCATCCGCTGCTGGATCTGCTGGCTGGTCCGCCGCAGTGCTTCGGCGTGTCCGGCTACTCGGGTGCGGGCACCTCGCCGTCGGACAAGAACAACGTTGAACTGCTGGCCGACAACCTGATGCCGTACGCGCTGACCAACCACGTGCATGAGCGCGAGGTTTCCGTGCAGCTGGGCGTGGCGGTCGAATTCATGCCGCACGTCGCGCCGCATTTCCGTGGCATCACCCTCACCGCCAACCTGTGGTTGAACCGCGTGCAGACCCGCGAGCAGATCGTCGAGCGCTTCCAGCACGCCTACGCCGGTGAAGCACTCATCGAGGTCGTGGACGAGGCGCCGTGGGTGAGCCGCATCGCTGGCCGCCACGGTGCCCAGGTCGGTGGCTTCACCCTGGCCCCGGGCGGCAAGCGGGTGGTGGTGGTGGCGACCCTGGACAACCTGCTCAAGGGCGCGGCCACCCAGGCCATGCAGAACCTCAATCTTGCGCTGGGCATCGACGAACTGACGTCGATCCCGCACTGAAACCGTACAGGAGCTCCCCATGGCAGACCTTCTTTGGCAGAAGCCAGGCGTCGCTGTCGATGCCCAGATCCAGACCTTCCTCGCCGGCGACGACGTGATCCTCGATCGCGAGTTCTTCCTGCATGACATTGCTGCCAGCGCCGCGCATGCGCAGGGCCTGCAGCACATCGGCATCCTCAGCGCCGACGAACTGGCCGGGTTGCTGCGTGAACTTGAGGTGCTGGCGCAGGACTTCCGCGAAGGCCGCTTCGTACTGGATACGCAGTATGAGGATGGCCATTCGGCGATCGAGGCACGGTTGACCGAACGCCTGGGTGATGCCGGCCGCAAGATCCACACCGGCCGCAGCCGCAACGACCAGATCCTGGTCGCCACCCGGTTGTGGTTGAAGGAAAAGCTGCAGCGCGTGGCGCAGGTCAGCGCCGAAGTGGCAAAGGTGGCACTTGACCGTGCGCAGGCCGAGCAGCATCTGCCGATTCCCGGTTACACGCACATCCAGCGTGCCGTGGTGTCCTCGGCCGGCATGTGGTGGGCCGGTTGGGCCGAAGCCTTCATCGACAACGCCGTGCGTGCCCGCGATACCCATGCACTGGTCGATGCCAATCCGCTTGGCACCGCCGCCGGTTACGGCGTGAACCTGCCGCTGGATCGCGAGCACACCACCGCCGCGCTCGGCTTTTCGCGCATGCAGATTTCGCCGATCTACGCGCAGCTGTCGCGTGGCAAGTTCGAACTGGCTGCGCTGGAAGCGCTGGGCGGCGCGACCCTGGACCTGCGCCGCATTGCCTGGGACCTGTCGCTGTTCACCAGCGCCGAATTCGGTTTCGTCGCGTTGCCGGCGCAGTACACCACCGGCAGTTCGATCATGCCCAACAAGCGCAATCCGGACGTGATCGAGCTGATGCGGGCGACCCATGCCAGCGTCGCCGCTGCACGCACCGAAATCGAGCAGCTGCTGTCGCTGCCGTCGGGCTACCACCGCGACCTGCAGTCGTCCAAGGGCGCCATCTTCCACGGCTTCGGGCGCGGCCTGGCCGCGCTTGAACTGCTGCCGGCGCTGCTGGCCAACCTGGAATGGCGCGATGACAAGCTGCGTGCAGCGATCGATTCGGGGATGTATGCCACCGATGTCGCGGTGGAAGCTGCGGTAGCGGGCGTACCGTTCCGCGAGGCCTACAAGGCTGCTGCTGCCGGTGCCGACAGTGCCGGGCAGGGGCGCACGCCGGAAGGCAGCCTGGCGGCGCGCGTATCGCCGGGTTCGGCGTCGGACCTGCGCCTGGATGAACTGCGCGCGCGCTGGCAGGCGCTGTCCTGATGGCCGGCACCGTCTACCTGGTGCTGGCGATGCGCCTGCCGGGCTTCACCGACGCCGTGGTGCAGCCGCACCGCGACTTCCTCGATGCGTTGCAGGCCGAGGGCCGGCTGCAGCTGACCGGCGGCTTTGCCGACGGCAGCGGTGGCGCCTATGTGCTGTGCAACCTCGACAGCCTCGCGCAGGCGCAGGCCATCGTCGCCACCGATCCGCTGGTGACGATGCAGGCATCGGCGCTGAGCGTCCATGAATGGAATACCCGCTGAGGCGCCCCTGATGACTGTCCACGCCGCCCACGTTGCATCGCCGTTCCCCGAACAAGCGCTGCCGTCGTGGCGGCGCGCCGTGCTCAAGGTTGGCAGCAGCCTGCTGGCCGCCGACGGTGGTGGCCTGTCGCCGCGCCACGCGCTGGGCCTGGCCCAGTTCGTTTCGGCCAACGTGCTGGCCGGGCGCGAGGTCGTCATCGTTTCCTCCGGCGCGGTCGCTGCCGGCCGCGCGATCCTGCCCCGGGCCGATGAACCCGGTGCTGCGATGGCGGCGCGGCAGGCGTTGGCGGCCCTGGGCCAGGCGCAGCTGATCGGTCTGTGGCAGCGCTTCTTCGAGCGCCCGGTGGCGCAGGTGCTGCTGACCCATGACGATCTGCGCAACCGCCGCCGCTATCTCAATGCGCGGGCAACCCTCAACGAGCTGCTGCGGCTGGGCGCGCTGCCGGTGGTCAACGAGAACGACACCGTTTCGGTGGATGAGCTCAAGCTCGGTGATAACGACAACCTGGCCGCGACGGTGGCAGCGCTGGTCGATGCCGATGCGCTGTTCATCGCCACCGACATCGACGGTCTCTACAGTGCCGATCCGCGCACGCATGCCGATGCCCGGCCACTGCATGAAGTGGCCGAGTTGAACGATGCCGTGCTGGCGATGGCTGGCGGCGCCGGTTCGGTCGCCGGTACCGGCGGCATGCGCACCAAGCTGGAGGCCGCAGCCAAGGCCGGCCGTGTTGGCATCGAAACCTACCTGTTCAACGGCCGCAGTGGCGAGGTGGTGCGCGCGCTGGCGCAGGATCGCCTGTTCGGCACCCGTATCCATGCAGCACGCAGCCGTGAGGCGGCCCGCAAGCACTGGCTGCGCCACGCTCCGCTCGCCGAAGGCGCGATCCTGATCGATGCCGGCGCCGCCCAGGCGATGCGCGAGAAGGGGGCATCGCTGTTGCCCGGTGGCATCACCGGTGCCGACGGCGCGTTCCGGCGCGGTGACATGGTGCAGGTATGCTGGAACACCGACGCCGGCCGGGTGTGCGTGGCCCGTGGTGTGAGCCAGTACGCCGCAGATGACGTGCGCCGCATTGCCGGCCGCCACACCCGCGACATCCAGACCGTGCTCGGCTACAACTACGGCGGTACCGTCGTCCATCGCGACGATCTGGTGCTGCCATGAACCCACTGCAGGATATGCCGATGAGTGAAATCGAATCGCAGGCCCGTGCCTGCCGCGACGCGGCCCAGGTGGTTGCCGGCCTGGACAGCGATGCGCGCAGGGCACTGCTGCAGGCGATGGCGCAGGCGCTGGAGGTCAATGCCGGACAGATTCTTGCAGGCAATGCACGCGACCTGGCCGCCGCCCGCGACAAAGGTGTGGGCAGCGCGATGCTCGACCGCCTGGCACTGGATCCGGCGCGCCTGCTGGCGATGGCCGACGCCGTGCGCGAGGTGGCCGGCCTGCCGGACCCGGTCGGGCAGGTGACCCGCGATGACGTGCGCCCGAACGGCATCCGCGTCCAGAAAGTGCGCGTGCCGCTGGGAGTGATCGCGATGATCTACGAAGCACGCCCGAACGTGACCGCCGAAGCCGCCGCGCTGTGCCTGAAGGCGGGCAACGGCGTGATCCTGCGTGGCGGCTCGGAGGCGATCCATTCCAATACCGCCATCGCCCAGGCGTTGGCGGGGGCATTGAAGGCCAACGGCGTGCCCCCTGCCGCTGTGACGGTGCTGACCGACCTGCGTCGCGAAGCAATGCTGGAACTGCTGCAGCTGCACGAACTGATCGACCTGGCCATCCCGCGCGGTGGCGAAGGCCTGATCCGCTTCGTCGCCGAGCACGCACGGGTCCCGGTGATCAAGCACTACAAGGGCGTTTGCCACCTGTTCGTCGATGCCAGTGCCGATCTCGACAAGTCAGTCGATCTGCTGGTGGACGGCAAGTGCAGTCGCCCGTCCGCGTGCAATTCACTGGAAACCCTGCTGGTGCACCGGGACATTGCCGCAGCGTTCCTGCCGCGTGCTGCACAGGCGCTGGCCGAACGTGGCGTGCAGCTGCGCGCAGACGAGCGCGCGCAGCCATTGCTGCCGGGAAGCACCGCGGCCAGCGAAGACGACTATGCCGCCGAATTCCTTGATCTGGTACTGGCGGTCCGCGTGGTCGACGATCTTGATGCAGCGATCGCGCACATCCGTACCTATACCTCCGACCACACCGAAGTGATCGCCACTGAAGACGTAGCCAGTGCCGAGCGTTTCGTCAGCGCATTGCGCTCGGCGGTGGTGATGGTCAACGCGTCTTCGCGTTTTTCCGATGGTGGCCAGCTTGGCCTCGGCAGCGAGATCGGCATCTCCACCACGCGCCTGCACGCCTATGGCCCGATGGGGCTGGAAGCGCTGACAGTCGAACGGTTCGTGGTGCGCGGCGAAGGCCAGGTCCGAAGGTAGGGTCACAGCCGGGCTGCGCCCGGCACCCGCAGAGGCCACGGCAACAGCCGAAGCAACAGCAACGGCAACAGCCGAAGCAACAGCGGGGTTCCTGCGGGATGGCGGGGTGGGTCCGGTTGCGGGGGACGCCGTGAACCCGTCCATGGGGGCTTGGCCGCGCCATCCATGGCGCTCACACCCCCGCAACCGGACCCACCCCGCCTTCGACAGATCTCCGCAATCTGTCGGGATGGCATGACTTGCTCTTGGTGGGTGTCGACCCTGGTCGACACGTAGATCCACGCCATGCGTGGATGCTCTTTGATGAATTGTCGACTATTCGATTTCGATGGAGATTCATCCACGCATGGCGTGGATCTACCAGATTGCGGAAATCTGTCAGAGGTGGGGCGGTGTGGGTAGGCAGGACCGTTGGCGCCATGGATGGCGCCATCGAGCCCCCATGGATGGGTTTACGGCGTGTCCTGCCTGCCCATACCGCCCCGCCATCCCACTGACTGCCAGCTGTTGCTGTTGCTTCGGCCTCTGCGGGTGCCGGGCGCCGCCCGGCCGAACCCCCGTTACCTCAACAGCTGCGCGGTCATGCCCAGCGGCCGTGCATGCTCATCCATGTGCAGGGTGATGGCCTTGGCACCGAACATCTGTTCGGCAAGCTGATCGCTGGCACCCAGCGAATGGGCGATCTCCGCACGACTTGCGTCCTCGTGCGGGCCGCGCCGTTCCTTGCCGGAGAAGCGGTAGCGGTTGTACTCGGCCCAGGCGATCAGCAGCAGCGCACAGCACGCCAGGATCACCGGCAGGGCGATGATCACGAACGGGTCCAGGTGCTGCTTGCGCTCGTACAGCTGCAGCCACGCCAGCTGCCCACCGAGCAACCAGGACACCAGCGTGACCAGCGGTGCCCACAGGTAGAAGTAGAACCCCCAGAATGCCAGGGTCACAAAGCCCCAGGCAGTGCGCTGCAGGCGGGGCTGCTTGCGCGGTTTCTGGATCAGGCGCGAGTCGAAGCGGTTGGACGGCGTCCTGGCAGTCGTCTGGCGATGTGCGTTCATCGGATACCTCTGTCTGGGCTGACCCAGGTGGCTCGCTTGCCACGCCGCCGGAGAAGGGTCTTCGGCAGCGCCACCAGCGTGGTGAACAGGCTGATCAACCAGTACGCCATCGGGTACCAGATGACCCAGAAATAGTTGCGGCCGATATGCGTTTCGTAACGCCTGTCGATGATCAGGCTGCTGGCGAACTGCAGCAGGCAGACCAGGGCCAGGATCACGCCATGCCATTGCGGCAGCAACGTGTCGATGTACAGCGACGGCGGCATCGGGATGAACTTGCCCACTGCCCACAGCAGGATGATCACCAGCATGGTGTAGGCCCACAGCACGCTGAGGATGTATTCCAGCAGCACGCCCCACATCCGCCGCTTGCGCCAGCTGAACAACGAGGAGCCGTGGCGCAGCAGGACTTCCACGCCGCCCTGTGCCCAGCGCAGTCGCTGCCGCCACAGGCCCTTCAGCGTTTCCGGCATCAGGATGAAGCACAGCGCATTGGGCTCGTAACGGATGTCCCAATGATCCAGCTGCAGCCGCCAGCTGATGTCGATGTCCTCGGTGACCATGTCATCGGCCCAGTAGCCGATGCGATGCAGGGCGGTGCGACGGAACGCGGCAATGACGCCGGACACGGTGAAGATGCGGCCGTACACGCGTTGGGCGCGCTTGATCATGCCGATGATCGAGGAGAACTCCGCCACCTGCAGGCGGCCGAGCAGGGTGGAGCGGTTGCGGATGCGCGGGTTGCCGGTCACCGCACCCACGCGTGGGCCGCTGGTCAGGTGCCAGACCATCCAGTGCATGGCGAACTCTTCCAGCATGGCATCACCATCGATGCACACCAGGTACTCCGATCTCGCGGCCAGCGCGCCCATGCGCAACGCGTTGGCCTTGCCCAGGTTGCGGTCCAGGTGGACCACGCGCAGGCGCGGATGAAGCGCTGCAAGCGCGTCCAGGCGGGTGCCGGTGTCGTCGGTGCTGCCATCGTTGATGGCGATCACCTCAAAGTCCGGATAGCGCTGGGCCAATGCCGCGCCGAGGGTGTCGTCCAGGTTCGCCGATTCGTTGTGGCACGGGATCAGCAGGCTGGCGAACGGATACTCCGCCATCGGTGGTGGGTCGTTGCGCGGCCGCGACTTCCGCTCACGGCGGAAGAAGTAGTACAGGCCCCCGGACATCCAGAAGAACGCCATCACCATGGGGTAGAAGAAGGCGAACTGGAACATGGCGTTGAGCCACGGATTCATGTCCACGTCACTTCTCCGGGTACGGGAAGTTGCGCGCGGACATCGCCGCGCGTGCATCCTGGGTCGACGGCTTGTCGGCGATGAAATCGTCCGGGTACCACGCGAAATGGCGCACGCCCTGTGCCTGCAGGCGGCGGATCTGCGCGCGCAGCTGTTCGCCGCTGATCGGCCGCTGCGTGCGCCAGTCCACGGTCTGCAGCTCGAACATCGTGTGCTTCAGCTCGGGGTCGTGCGCACGCACGGCCACCACCAGCTTGTCCAGCCAACGCTGCGGGCGGCGGCTGCCTTCCATCCATGGCATCGCCATCAGCGCGGTGCGGTCGTAGGCCTTGTTGAACAGGTCCAGGCGCTGGGCGAACCACGCCGCGCTCTGCGGCTCCAGCACCGGCTGCGCGTACAGGTTGCGCACGGTACCCAGCTTGGGGCGCCAGCGTTGTGCGCTGTCACGCAGTTCCAGGGTGAAATCAATCAGCGCCTGGGTGCGGCCGCCGTCGCTGCCTTCCTGCGGCAGCTGGGCCAGTTCGGTATCGCGCACGTAGCCGTCATCGTGGAACAGCAGGCCTTCGAAATACGAATTGATCGCCAGGTCTTCGTAGATGTCCTTGATGATCTGCCGTGCCTGCGGCTTGGTGAAATCCAGGCGGTACATGCCATCGCGTTCCGGGCTCTGGATGCCCAGCGCCGCACGCTGCGCGGCGTCGGGCAGTTCATAGCCCAGCACCGGCAACCACGCATACACCTTCACCCCGGCACGGGTTTTCAGCTGCCAGGCGACGCGGTTGAACAGGTCCGCGCGCATCGGCAGGTGGCGGTTCGGGAAGTACAGGGCATCGGCGGTGTTGTTGCCGTCCGGATCGGCGAAGGCCTGCAGGTAGACATGGGTCGGGCCGATCCGCTTCACCCGCTCGATCAGCGCATCCAGGTTGCGCGCCTGCTGTGCAGGGTCACTGTCGTAGACCGAGTCCATATCGATCTGCAGTGCACGGGTGCCGTCCAGATTGACGTTGCGGCGCAGCTCGAAGGCCAGCGAGGTGATGTTCGGATTGCTGGTCACCAGCAGGCGTGCCAGGCCATGCAGGTCGGCCGTCACCGGCGTGCTGCGACCTTCCAGGTCGAAGGACACCGGCATGCCCAGCTGCTCGGCGATGTCGTTGCTCAACTGGTTGTAGGCGGCATACGGCCAGACGATCGCTTTCGGGCGTACACCCAGTTCCTTCTCGATGCGCTGCACGCTGCGGCCGAGATCGTCGCGCAGGCGCTTCTCGTACTCCTGCGCGCTTTCATAGCGCTGCGCCTTGGGGTCGTAGATGCGGGTGATCACCGCCGGGGTCTGGTTGCCCTGCGGGTTGGACTGCACGCCGTGGTGCAGGTTGTCGGTATGGCTGGCCAGTTCGATCAGGCCGCTGGCCTGCATCTCGCGCAGCTGGTCCCAGGTCAGGAAGTCGTCATGGCCGAAGGGACGGTAGCCGTAGTCGATGGTGCGGCCCGGTGCCATGTCCACGTAGTCGGTGATCACCGCCACCAGCGCCGGATAGTTGTACGCGCGCAGCAGCGGATAGACGCGGCTGTACACGCTGCGCAGGCCGTCGTCGAAGGTCAGCAGCACCGGCCGCGGCGGCAGCGTTGCTTCACCGCGCGAGGCCTTGATCAGCTGTGACAGCGACACCGGGTGATAGCCATGGGCGGACAGCCAGTCCAGGTGCGCGGCGAAGTTCTGCGTGCTGACCGCGTAGGCATCGCCGTCGGATTTTTCCAGCACATCATCGCGCACGTCGTGGTAGCTGAGGACCAGCAGGCCGTTGTCGGCCGCGTCCAGTTCCGCGGCCGAGCTGGCGCGCTGGGCTGCGGCAGGCAGGGCGAGGGCCAGCAGCGCCAGCAGCAGTACGGTCGTCAGGTTGCGAAGCATCCGTTCCATCTCATTCTCCCCAGCGCAGCGCGGCATCGAAGCCGATATGTCGTTCACGTTGGCCGTCGTAGACCGGCCGCGACCAACTCACGCCGTACTCGAGGATCCGCCCTTGATCGAACTGCCATTCGTGGCGATAGGCCACGGTCGGAATGATTGAACTGCCAAAACCTTCCTGCCAGTAGTTGCCCACCGAGACCGTCAGGCGATGGCGGAAGTGGCGCTCGTAATGGCGCCACAGCTGTTGGTCGATGCGCAGGCCCACTTCCACCGAGCGATCCCGCGAGGGGTTGAAGTAGGGCGCATCGTCGCGGCTGCCACGGCTGGTGTAGACGCTGCCCAGGCCATCGATCAACAGGCGCGGGCGGGTCAACAGCCGTTGTTCGATCGCACTGTTCAGCGTATCGCGGCGGTTGCCATCGTCGTAACGGAACTGGCTGCCACCGAAGCTCCAGTGGGTGCGCTCGTTGCGCGTGTAGTCCACTGCAACCGCAACGCTGTCGGCGGTGATGCCGGCCACGCGTGCCTGCATCGAGGCTTCCGGATCATTGCGGGCAGCGGTCACGCCGGCGTGCCAGCGATCATTGAACTGCCAGCCGAAGCCGCCGCGCAGGCCGGTGTCGCCGATGCTGTCGCTGGGGCGCATCACCGCCGCCTCGGCATCGAGGCGGTCGAAGCGGTAGCGCACGCCAGCGCCGATCCACAGCGGATCGATGTCCTGGTCCTGGAAGCTGACCGAACGGCGGTCGGCGAAGGCAAACAGGCGCCAGCGGTCGTTGAGAACCGGCGAGGCCACTTCCACGCCGTAGTGCAGGTCGTCGTTGCCCAGCGGCGAGGTGCCGCCACCGCCGGAACTGCGGCCACCCTCGACCTTGGCCAGCAGCTGCCAGCCGCGATGGGCGCGCCAGTCGCGGTCCATGCGTTGCACCGCCGGCTGGCTTGGATAGCGTGCCAGCAGGTCGTCATGCAGCGGCCGCGCCAGGTCGTCGCGTTGCAGCTGCACGTAGGATTCGTACATGCCCAGGCGCGGCGCGATGTCACGCGGGTCCAGGGTATAGGCCATCTGGTGGCGCTCAAGCGCCCGCCGTGGCCAGCCGCGCATCTGGTAGACGCTGCCCAGTGAAGTCTGCAGGCTGCCATTGCCCGGGCCGACCTCGACCAGGGCTTCCAGTTCGCGCTGGGCCGTGGGCAGGTCGCCGCTGTAGGCCCGCACCATCCCCAGGTTCAGGTCGGCCTCGTAACGCGCCCAGTTCTGGAAGGGGGTCTTGCCGCCGCCCCAGCGCCAGGCCGGTTCGTCCTTCTGCCAGGCCTGCAGGTAGCCCACCGCCTTCTCCGCCTGCTCGGTTTCCAGATAGGCATAGGCCAGCTCCGAGCGTGTCTCGAAGCGTGAGGGATCGTTCTTTGCGGCGGCCTCCAGCAAGGGAATGGCCTCCTCCGGGTTCTGCGTGGCCATCAGCGAGTCGCCTACGGCTGGCAGAACGTAATCGGGCAGGGCATGGCCTTCGCGCTGCAGCGCCCGCGCCTCGTCGCGCACCTGCGCGTGGCGGGCCAGGCGGTTGAGCAGGATCAGCCGGTCCATGCGGATACGCAGCGGCGCCTGCGCCTGCGCGGTGCCATCGCGCTCGACGTACTGCTCCATTTCCGCCAGCGAAGCCTCGGCCTCGACCAGCCGGGTGTCTTCGCTTTCCCCGTAGGCCAGGCTCCAGTTGACCAGCTTGGCCACGTAGTTGGCCTCCAGCCGCGCTTTCTGGTCCTGGTCGAACAGGTTGGGCCGGGCCTGGTAAAGCCGCCAGGCGCGATGGGCGTTGCCGATGTCGCCCAGGGTCAGGACCTGCAGCTTGTACAGCAGGTCGTCGTTGGGCTCGCGCAGCTGCGCCCGCTCGATCGCTGCCAGTGCATCGACCCAGCGTGCCTGGTCACGGTAGTGCCCGATCTCGGCGAGCCGGTCGGCGCGCGTGATGACGGTGGGCGGCGAGGCCGCGTGGGCCCAGCACGCCAGAGTGGCGCAGGCCAGGCCGACGCACAGCGCCAGCGGACGATGAACAACCATGAGACCCCCTAAGCATCCATTGCTGAACGATGTGCTCAAAAGTGTGACGCACATCACATGCCAACTATAGCTGACGCTCTGCCAAAGCGCCTACTTCCTATCCGTACCTTGTTGACGGAGAGTCCTTGGATGACCGGCCAGCCCTGTCGCAACGCGTTGTCGCGCATACACTTTTCTGCTGTCCACTGTGGAACGGCGCGGGGCAGCCCGGGGCCGCCCTGTGGGGGCGTACCACGCTGGCAGGGCCGGTTCTGGACACGAAACGGGTCAGCTTTGGACACGCTACGTCACCCGCTGCGGTGGCGGTGTGTAGATCGCGGTAGTGGGGTGTGTGGGTCCAGCTTCACGGCGGCGGGCGTCAGCCCGCCGGTCCGGTCACCACAGGTCTTCCAGCTTGCGCGGCTTGCAGGCCACCCACGAGGCGCACAGCATCAGCAGCGCGCAGCCGAACAGGAAGGCGAAGGGCAGGGTCCAGCCCTCGCTGACGGTATGCAGCCAGCCGACCAGGAACGGGCCCAGGCAGCTGAAGCTGTAGCCCACGCCCTGCATGAAGCCGGACAGGGCCGCAGAACCGGTGGGGGTGCGCGTGCGCAGATTGATCAGGGTCAGCGCCAGCGGGAACGTGGACGGCCCGACGCCCAGCAGGCAGGCCCACAGCAACGGCGCCTTCATCGGGGCGAACAGCAGGCCGGCGAAGGCGATGACGAAGGCGGAGAAGCCGATCAGCACCAGCGGGAAGGGATTCTGCAGGCGCACCGCCAGCGATGGGATCACCAGCGATGGCAGCAGGCCCAGTGCCGAAAACACCGCAACCATCACCCCGCCGAAGGCGGGCGTGGCGCCGGCTTCGACCACGATGCGCGGCAGCCAGGTGAACATCGAATAGGTCATCAGCGAGGTCATGCCGAACATCAGCGTCATGCTCCAGCCCAACGACGTACGCCAGACCTTGCCGTGCGGCTGCGCGGTGGGGTCGTTGCTGTCCAGTACCGGCCTGGGCGCACTGCGTGCCAGCAGCATCCATGGCAGGGTCGCAGCCAGTGCCAGCAGCGCCCACATGCCCAGCGACACCCGCCAGCCTGCGGCGTTGGCCACCGGCACCGCCAACAGTGCCGGCATCATCGTGCCCAGCTGCAGCACGCTGATGTACAGCGTGCTCATGGTGCCGACCTTGTTGGCGAAGTAGCGCTTCACCAACGGCGGCACCACCACGTTGCCGATGCCCATGCCCGCCAGTGCGATCACCGAGCCCAGCAGCAGGGTGCCGACATTGCCGGCGCTGGAGCGCAGCAGCAGGCCGGCGGCAGCCATCAGCATCGCCAGCAGGGTGGTGCGCTCAAGGCCCAGGCGTCGTGCCAGCGCCGGGGTGGCGACGCCGAACAGTGCGAACGACGCGGTCGGCAGCATGCCCAGCACGCCGGTCATGGTGGTGCCGAAGCCGAACTGCTGGCCCAGCACGTCCAGCAACGGGGTGATGGAGGTGACGGCGGTACGCAGGTTGACCGCCGCCAGCAGGATCGCGGCGAACGCCAGCACGCGCCCGTGCAGCAGTGGTGGCGAAGGGGTGGTGGGCGAGGTCATGCGGTGTTCCTTGCAGGTGGCGCACGCCATGCAGAATGACGTGCAGCGCCCGCACCGGGCGCGGCCGGTGTGGCAGGTGGGGAGTGGCGGCCATTGTACGTGGCCGGGCCGGGCCGGGTCCCCGGCGGCATCTGCTGATGGCGGCGTAGCCGGGTGTCCCGGATTCCAGGTACAAAAAAACCCGGAGGACACTGATGTCTTCCAGGCTTCTTGGTGACCACCGGAGTGGTCGGGGAGACAGGATTCGAACCTGCGACCTCTACGTCCCGAACGTAGCGCTCTACCAGACTGAGCTACACCCCGAAGGGAGCCGCCTATTCTAGCCATTTCCCCCGATGGCGGCAAGGGGGAAGACCGTTCTGCTTCGCTGCCGTGGCAGCGACTCCTGCGGGAACAAAAAAGCCTGGAAGACTTCACCAGGCTTCAATGCGACCACCGAAGTGGTCGGGGAGACAGGATTCGAACCTGCGACCTCTACGTCCCGAACGTAGCGCTCTACCAGACTGAGCTACACCCCGAAGGAGCCGCCAAGAATACGGTGTGAAGGCCGTATCGGCAACCCTTTTTTACAGTTTCAACGCACTTCCTTGTCGGCGCGGGCGCTTTCGCGCGCTTCGAACCACATCCCGTTGAGGATGGCCACGACCGAAGCCAGGCCGGCGCCGAGAATCCAAGCGAAATACCACATGGTCAATCTCCTGTGTGCGAGGGGTGTGCCGACCCTGGGCCGGCACACGGGCAATCAGTACGCGTTGGGGTTGTCGTCCATGTCCTCGACCGTCGTCTTGCCCTTCAGCACGCGGTACACCCAGGTGGTGTAGGCGAGGATGATCGGCAGGAAGATGGCCGTGGCCAGCAACATGACCCACAGCGTGAGGTGGCTGGACGAACTGTCCCAGACGGTCAGGCTGGAGGTGGGCTGGCTGGAGGACGGCAGCAGGAACGGGAAGATCGCAAAGCCGACGGTGAGGATGATGCCGGCAATGGACGCGCCCGAGGCGATGAAGGCCAGGCCGCCACGACGCGCGCGCAGCAGCACCGCGCTGGCAAGCGCACCCAGCAGGCCCAGCACCGGGAACACCAGCGTTGCCGGCATGCTGCTGTAGTTGCGCAGCCAGCCACCTGCGGCGGTCCCCAGTTCGGCGGTCTTCAGCAGCGGATTGGTCGGCCCGTCGGTCACCACCTGCGAAGTGATCTGGTAGCCCGGCAGGCCGAAGGCCACCCAGGCGCCGGCAGCGGCGAACAGCACGAAGCTGATGATGGCGGCGATGCTGCCATAGCGCGCTGCACGTTCGGCCACCGGGCCGTCGGTCTTCAGCACCAGCATGGCCGCACCGTGCGACACCAGCATGGCCACGCTGATCAGGCCGGCGATGAGCGCGAATGGTGTGAGCAGGCCGAAGAACGAACCGGTGTAGGTCACGCGCAGGGTGTCATCGAAGTGGAACGGCACACCCAGCAGTACGTTGCCCACGGCGACGCCGGCAATCAGGCCCGGCAGCAGGCCACCGACGAACAGCACGCGGTCCCAGTTGTCGCGCCAGCGCTTGGACGGCAACTTGCTGCGGTACTTGAAGCCGACCGGGCGCAGGATCAGCCCGAACAGCATCGCAAACACCGCCAGGTAGAAGCCGGAGAAGCTGACCGCATACAGCGGCGGCCATGCGGCGAAGATCGCGCCGCCACCCAGCACCAACCAGACCTGGTTGCCTTCCCAGACCGGGCCGACGGTGTTGATCACCAGCCGGCGTTCTTCATCGGTCTTTGCCACGAACGGCAGCAGCGTGCCGACGCCAAGGTCGAAACCATCCATGACGGCCCAGCCGACCAGCAGGATGCCGAGCAGCAGCCACCAGATCACGCGGAGCGTGGTGTAATCAAGTGCAATGAATTCCATCTGGATTCTCCTGCCTCAGGCCTGGCCGGGGGCAACGGCATTGGGGGAAACAGGGCGGATGTCGGCCTGCAGCGTCGGCAGGATGTCGTCCGGGCCCTTGCGGACCGCCTTCAGCATCAGCTTGATTTCGATGATCAGCAGCACCGTGTACAGGCTGGTGAACACCGCCAGCGTGGTCAGGATTTCATGCAGCGCCAGGCCCGATGCCGCGTAGAAAGTGGGCAGCACGCCATCCACCGCCCACGGCTGGCGGCCGTACTCGGCCACGAACCAACCGCATTCGATCGCGATCCACGGCGCCGGCAGGCTCCACACGGCCAGCTTCAGGAACCAGCGCTTGTCCTGGAAGTTGTTGCGGCACGAGAAGTAGAAGGCCAGCGCGAAGAAGGCGATCAGGTAGAAGCCCAGCCCGGCCATGATGCGGAAGGTCCAGAACAGCGGCGCCACGCGCGGTACGGTATCCATCGCCGCCTTGGAGATTTCCTCCGGCGTCGCGTTGAGGATGTCCTCGCGGTAACGCTTCAGCAGCAGGCCATGGCCGAGGTCCTGCCAATGGCGATCGAACATTTCACGCGCTGCAAGATCGGTCTTGTCCTTCTTCACCCGTTCCAGTGCGCCATAGGCGATCTGGCCACCGCGGATGCGGTGCTCCGCACGCTCCACCAGTTCCAGGATGCCCGGAATCGGCTGGTCCAGCGAACGGGTGGCGATCAGGCCCATCAGGTATGGGATCTTGATCGCGTAGTCGTTGGTGTGGGTGTCCTGGTTGGGAATGCCGAAGGCGGTGAAGTCGGCCGGCGCACGCTCGGTCTCCCACATCGCTTCGATCGCCGCCAGCTTCATCTTCTGGTGCTCGCTGGCGGCATAGCCGCTCTCGTCACCCAGCACCACCACCGACAGCGAGGACAGCAGGCCGAAGGCTGCGGCGACCGCGAACGAACGGCGGGCCATGTCCCTGTGCTTGTTGCGCAGCAGGTACAGGGCGCTGATGGACATCACGAAGATCGCACCGGTCACGTAACCGGCACTGACGGTGTGCACGAACTTGGCCTGCGCCACCGGGTTCAGCAGCACCGCGGCGAAGTCCACCACTTCCATGCGCATGGTTTCCGGGTTGAACACCGCACCGGTCGGGTTCTGCATCCAGCCGTTGGCGATCAGGATCCACACCGCCGACAGGTTGGTGCCCAGCGCCATCAGCCAGGTCACGGTGAGGTGCTTGACCGGGCTCAGGCGCTTCCAGCCGAAGAAGAACAGGCCGATGAAGGTCGCTTCCAGGAAGAACGCCATCAGGCCTTCGATGGCCAGCGGCGCACCGAAGATGTCACCCACGTAGTGGCTGTAGTACGACCAGTTCATGCCGAACTGGAACTCCATCACCAGGCCGGTGGCCACGCCGATGGCGAAGTTGATGCCGAACAGGGTGCCCCAGAACAGGGTCATCTGCCGCCAGACCTGCTTGCGGGTCATGACGTACACGCTTTCCATGATGGCCACCATGAAGGACAGGCCAAGCGTGAGCGGTACGAATAGGAAGTGGTACATCGCGGTCAGAGCGAATTGCAGCCGCGACAGTTCTACGACTGTCTGATCAATCATGGCCTGGCTACCTCGTTGGATAGTGCCGTTGCAGGTGGCGGGAAGGGTGGTCTACGGGGTGAATGATGTGACCGACTACTTCAAACAGCCTTGATCCAGATCAATGTATGAACAGGTATTCAGGAGGATCGTATGCCAACCCGATGAAGACTGCGACCGCCGGCCGCAGGGGAAGGCTGTTGCCTGCGCCTACAATGCCGTCCATCCCCCTGCTGCCTGTGAAGAGCCTTGAGCGCTGCCGAACCGACCGCTGACGCCCCTGATCGGGATGAAGAATCGACCCGCCTGCGGCGTGTGCGTACCGCCTGGCTGGCCGATCTGGCCCGTGCCGCGAAGGGGCGGCAGCGGCTGGCGTCGCTGTGCATCAGCGTGTCCGGTGCGCTGTTGATCGCTCAAGCTGCCGCCATCGCCTGGCTGGTGCAGCAGGTGCTGGTCGAGCGCGTGCCGCTGGCCCAGGGCCTGCCGGTGCTGGCCGCGTTGGCGGTGATCCTTGTCGTGCGCACCCTGCTGGGCAGTGCCACCCAGGCCGCGGCCGGTGACGTTGCCGATGCCGCACGCCTGTCCCTGCGCGAGCGTGTCTTCGCGCGTCTGCTCGGGCACGGCCCATTGTGGCTGCGGCAGCGCCGTACCGGTGAACTGGGCGAGTTGATGCTGCATCACGGCGATGCGATCGAGAACTACTACAGTGGTTTCCTGCCGGTGCGCACCGAAGTGGTGGTGGTGCCGCTGTTGATCCTGGCAGCTGTGGCCTGGGTCGATTGGGTGGTTGCACTGATCCTGCTGTTCACTGCACCGCTGGTGCCGTTTTTCATGATGCTGGTGGGCTGGGGCGCCGAAGCCGCCGGGCGCGCGCAGTTGGGCGAGCTGGCGCGGATGAGCGGGCACTTCGCCGATCGCATCAAGGGCCTGGGCCTGCTGCGCCTGTATGGCCGTGGGGAAGCCGAACTGGCCGGCATCGAGGCCGCGGCCGAAGGTGTGCGCGTGCGCACGATGAAGGTGCTGCGCATCGCCTTCCTGTCATCCACCGTGCTGGAATTCTTTGCCTCGGTCAGCGTGGCGATGGTCGCGTTGTATCTGGGCCTGAGCTATCTGGGCCTGATGTCGCTGCATGCGACCGTGCCGACGCTGGGGGCGGGCCTGTTCTGCCTGCTGCTGGCACCGGAGTTCTACGCACCGTTGCGGCGCCTGGCCGCGCACTATCACGACCGCGCCAATGCACTGGCCGCCGCTGCCGAGGTGGAGCGCCTGCTGCAGGCGCTGCCGGAAGAGGAGGCCAGCACAATCGACGGCACTGTGCCGCTGACGCCGGAGCCTGCCGAGGCCGCGTTGCCGCCACTGCAGGCGCACGGTCTGGTACTGCGTCCGTTGGGCGCTGCGCACGATGTGCTGCAGAACCTTGACCTGCAGCTGGAACCGGGCCAGCGTCTGGCCCTGGTCGGCCCCAGTGGCAGCGGCAAGAGCACGTTGCTGGAAGCGCTGGCCGGTTGGCTGCCGCCGCGAGGTGGCCGGGTGCAGTTGCGGCCGGGGCTGCAGGTGGCCTATGCCAGCCAGCGTCCCTATCTGTTCCACGGCACCATCGCCGAGAACCTGCGCCTGGCCGATCCCGGGGCCAGCGACGCGCGCCTGCGCGCCGTTGCCGAAGCCGCCCAGGTGCTGCAGTTCGCACAGCGCCTGCCGCAGGGGCTGGATACGCTGATCGGCGAGCGCGGCTTTGGCCTGTCCGGTGGCGAAGCACGTCGCATCGGCCTGGCGCGCCTGCTGCTGCGCGATCCGCAGGTGCTGCTGCTGGACGAGCCGACCGCGTTTCTCGATGCCGAAACCGAAGCAGCGCTGCTGCGCAGCCTGGCCGCCTATGCGCGCGGACGCAGCGTGGTGGTGGCCACCCACAGCCCGGCGGTGATCGCCTGGGCCGACCGCTGCCTGCTGTTGCCCGAAGGGCGCCTGGTTGAGCCGGCGCAGGCGGTACGCGCATGAGCCGGTCTTCCGATTCACTGCGCATGGTGTTCCTGCGGCATCGCCCGCGCCTGCTGCTGGCAGTGCTGCTGCTGTGGACCACGATGCTGGCCGGCACCGCCCTGCTGGGCCTGTCTGGTGGCTTCCTCACTGCTGCAGCGCTGGCCGGTGCAGCGGGCCTTGGCCAGGGCTTCAATTTCTTCACTCCGTCGGCCGGCATCCGCGGCCTGACCATGGCGCGCATCGCATCGCGCTACTTCGAAAAGCTGGTGGGGCATGACGCCACCCTGCGCATCGCCCGCGACCTGCGCGTATGGTTCTTCCGCCGCGCGCTGCCACTGGCCCCGGCACGGCTGGGTGCAACCCGCACCGGCGATCTGCTGGCGCGGCTGCTGGGTGACATCGGCGAAATCGATGGCCTGCTGGTGCGTGCCATCGGCCCGTTGCTGGCGCTGGGCGCGTTGACGTTGGTGGGCGTGGGCTCGGCAGCGTTGATCCTGCCATCGGCAGCGGTGCTGCTGGCGGTACTGGCGTTGCTGATCGGCATTGGCGTGCCGTGGCTGGGCGTGAGGGGCCATGACAGCGAAGAGGCCGACCGCGCCGCACATCGCGCAGCGTTGCGCACGGCGGCATTCGAGGGGCTGGAAGGGGCGGCTGATCTGGCCGCGCTCAACGCTGGCAATGCCTGGCAGTTGAAGGTGCGGGTGGCGGCCAAGCAGGTGGCCTCGCGCGATCGTCGTCGACGCCTGCGGCTGATCGCTGCATCAACGCTGCATGGTGTGCTGGCCGGGCTCGGCCTGGTGGCGATGCTGGCACTGGCGCTGCATGCGGCCGAACAACAGCGCATCGCGCCGGAAATGGCCGCCGGGCTGGTGTTCCTGACCGTTGCGATGATCGAACTGTGGGCGGGCATGGGCCTGGCCTGGCAGTCGCTGCAATCGGGCCGCATTGCGGCCGCGCGCCTGCAGGGCGTCGTCGAGCAGGCACCTTCGGTGCAGGAGCCGGTGTCGCCGCAGCCGCTGGCGCCGGCGGCGACCGTGCATTGGGACGATGTGCACTTCCAGTGGCCGGGCGCCGCACGGCCGGTGCTGCGTGGCCTGCAGCTGACGCTGGCACCGGGCGAGCGCATCGCCATCCGTGGCGACAGCGGCAGCGGCAAGACCACCTTGTCGAGCCTGCTGCTGCGGCTGTGGGATCCGCAGCAGGGGCGGCTGACCTACGGTGGCCAGGACCTGCGCGATGTCGCCCAGGCCGACTGGCACCGGCACCTTGCGTGGCTGCCGCAGAACGCGCCGGTGTTTGCCGGCAGCGTGGCCGCGAACCTGCGGCTGGGCGATCCCGAGGCCAGCGACGAAGCGTTGTGGGCGGTGCTGCAACGGGTACGGCTGGGTGAATGGGCCGAGCGCAACGGCGGCCTGCAGGCGTGGGTGGGCGAGAACGGCGCAACGATGTCGGCCGGCCAGGCGCGTCGCCTGGCGCTGGCCCGCGCGCTGCTGCGCAATGCGCCGATCCTGCTGGTGGATGAGCCCACCGAAGGCCTGGACGTGGATACCGCGCGCGCGCTGCTGCAGGACCTGCCAGCACTGCTGGAAGGGCGCAGCCTGCTGATGATCACCCACGATGACCTGCCCGCGGGTGTGGTGGATGTGCAGTACCGGTTGGTGGACGGGGTGCTGGTCCGCGAACCGCTTCGGTAGATGCCGACCTTGGTCGGCATATCCACGCGTGGCGTGGATCTACAGGGCAGCTACCGCGAAAACGCGCGCAGCATCACCGCGATCGAGGCCACGTTGGCCAGCACGCATAACCAGAACACCCACTGGAACGGCGCCTTGCGATGTTTATGGCGGAACAGCGCCTGGCCGAGCAGCGCGCCGGGCCAGCCGCCGGCAAAGGCCAGCAGCTGCAGCGTGCGTTCGGGCGTCCTCTGCTGTTTTCGCTGCGCGGCGCGCTTGTCGTGCCCATACAGGCCGAACGACACCGCACTGGCCAGCACGCACCATGCGCCCAGCCACAGCGGAAACACGCCGGTTGCGGTCAAGCCGATCAACGCACCGAACGCGGCCAGTGCGAGATTGCGCCGCCACGCCACTACAGTTCGTCGAGGAAGCCGCGCACGGCCGGGCCGAAACGTTCGAAGTCGACCAGGAACGCGTCATGACCCTGTGGCGATTCCAGGCCGATGAAACGCGCGTCCGCGCCACCAGCGCGCAGGCCATCGGCGACCTGTTGCTGCTGCTGTACAGGGAACAGGATGTCGGTGTTGGCGCCGATCGCCAGTGCCTTGCCAACGCGGATGCTGGCCAGTCCGGCCAGCACATCGCCATCGCCATACTCGGCCAGATCGAACCAGTCCATCGAGCGGCTCAGGTACAGATAGCAGTTCGGATCGAAGAAGCGTACGAACCGGCGTGCATGGCCTTCCAGATAGCTCTCGACCTGGAATTCCAGGCCGAATGGATCATCGTCGGTCTGGTCTGAATCCAGCCGCACGCGACCGAAGCGGCCATCCCATTCCAGCGCCGAGCGGTAGGTGATCACGCCCAGCTTGCGTGCCATGCGCATGCCCGATTCCGGGTACGCCTCATCGTCGTAGTGGCCACCGTTCCAGCGCGGGTCCAGGCGGATCGCTTCGCGCTGCAGCGAACGGATGGCGATCGAGAACGGCAGGGCCTGCGCGCTGCCGGAAATGTTGATATGGCTGCGGGCGATGCCCGGGTGCAGCAGCAACACCGCCAGCGCCGTCATCCCGCCCATCGAATTGCCGATCACGCAGGCGAGTTGTCCGATGCCCAGTGCGCGCACCACGTCGATCGCCGCGCGTGCGCCGTCTTCGATGGACAGTTCCGGGAAATCCAGGCGATACAGCTCGCCGTTGGCCGGATTGATCGAGGCCGGGCCGGTGGAACCCTTGCAGCTGCCCAGCGAGTTCACGCAGACCACGAACCAGCGGTCGGTATCGATCGGTTTGCCGGGGCCGAGCATGGCCTCCCACCAGCCTGGCGCAGGGTTGGCTTCGTTGGCCGCGGCATGCGCATCCGGCGACAGGCCGGTGACGATCAGGATCGCGTTGCTGGCCTCTTCGTCCAGCGCGCCCCAGGTCTCGTAGGCCACGTGCGCGCCGTGCAGGACACCGCCGCGTTTGCACGGAAAGGGCGAGGGCAGGGCATGGAAGCGGGTGCCCGGAGGAATGAATTCGGTCATGCGGCCATTCTAGCGGGGCGGCGTGTACAGCTGGCGACACGCTGGTTTCCGTCAACGGGCTGAGCGTGAATCCGCCGGGCATGGCCCGGCGCTACCGGTGGTGCGCGAGGGTAGCGCCGGTCCATGCCCGGCGAGCGCAGCGGCGCGTGTACGTTACGGGAACTGCAGCTCAACCACACCGTCATGCGGCAGGCTGACCTTGACCGGGGCGGTCTGCAGGTCGTCTTCGCTGCGGTTGGCGCTGCCGCTGCGCGAAATGCGCGCCAGTACTTCCACTTCGCGATGTGCCGACAACGGTGCGGTAGGCATCGGGCTGTCGCCGTCGCCGAGGCCGACCGTTGCAGGGAAGCCGGCCAGGGGCAGCTTGCGTGCAGCCACCGGCATCGGCGGGCCGCCCACAGCGCGTGCCAGCACGAAGACCTGGGTGCTGGCCGGCCAGTCACCCGCTTTCAATGATGCGGGCAGCTGCACCCGTACCTGCAGCAGCGCGGGAGCAGCTGCCGGTGCGTGCGATGGCTGGCCGGCCGCCTCGCGGGCGATGGCGATCTGTGCCTGCAGCGCCTGCGCGGCACCCGGCTCCAGGCGTGGCAGCAGCGTGCTCCAGAGTTCGGCGGCCTCGGCATTGCGGCCCCGCTGGCGCAGGGCAATGCCAAGCAGCCAGCTTGCGCGTTCGGCGTCGGGCGACAAGGTACGTGCGCGCTGCAACCATGCCAGGGCGGTGTCATCGAACTGCTTGCCAGGATCGGCCTGGGCGCGTGCCTGCGCGGCCTCGACCAGCACGCCCGGTTCGTCCGGTGCCAGTGCTGCGGCGCGGTTGAAGGCGTCGGCCGCGGCGGCGGCATTGCCAAGCTCGGCCTGCGAACGACCCAGCAGCGCCCAGCCATCGGCGCGTTGCGGGTCACGCTGCAGCGCCTGCTGCAGCGCCTCTACACCGTCACGCAACGTGGCGACCGAAGGCGCAGGCTGCACCTGTGCGGCGCGGGGATTGCCGACCAGCAGATACAGGCAGGCACCGGCCACGCTCAGTGCCACCACCCCCAGCACGAAGCTGCGACGGCCATGCTGGCGCAGCGGCCACAGCACCACGGCCGCCAACAGCGCAGCGGCCACTGCGGCGACCATCGGCAACCAGTGCGTCACCAGTCCTCTCCCTCGGTTGGGTCCGCTGCAGCGGATGCATCCATCTGCCGACTACGGCGACGGACGATGCCCATCACCACCAGCGCGCCGCCACCCAGTACCAGCAGCGGGCCGCCCCACAGCAGCCAGGTGCCCGGTTGCAGCGGTGGCTGGTAGAGCACGAACTCGCCATAGCGGGCGACCAGGAACTGCTTGATGGCCGCATCGTCGAGGCCCTGCTGCATCAACTGCAGCACTTCGCGCCGCAGGTCCTGCGCGATCTGCGCGTTGGAATCGGCCAGTGACTGGTTCTGGCACTGCACGCAGCGCAACTGCGCAGCCAGGTCGTGGAAGCGCGTCTCCTCGGCTGCATCGCGGAACATCAGCGGCCGCGCATCATGCACCGGTTGTTGGGCGAGGCCGGACTTTGGCAGCGCCAGGGTCATCGCCAGCAGCAGCGGCAGCAGCCAGCGCATGCGCTTACGGCGAGGCGTGCAGGGTGTTGCCAGCATCGCCCTGGGCCTTTTCAAGCTTTTCCAGCGCCGGAATCAACTTCTCATCGACCACCTGCTGGGTCATCGCGCCGCTGTACTTCCAGCGCACGATGCCACTGCCGTCGACCAGGAAGGTCTCCGGTGCTGCCGTCACACCCCAGTCGATGGCGGTGCGGCCTTCGATGTCGCTCAGCACGACCATGAACGGGTTGCCCAGCTGTTCCAGCCAGTGCAGCGCGTCGGTCGGTTCATCCTTCCAGTTGTAGCCGATCACGCGTACGCGCTTGCTCTCGGCGAAGCGGGTCAGCACCGGATGTTCTTCACGGCAGGCCGCGCACCAGCTGCCCCAGACGTTGAGCAGGTACGGCGCGCCACGCAGCTCCTCGCTGCGCACGATCATCTGCGGGTCATGCAGCACCGGCAGCGCGAACGCCGGCGCCGGCTTGTCGATCAATGCCGAGGGCAGCACGTCGCGCTGCGGATCGCCCGATTTCATCACCCCGTAGATCATCAGGCCAAGCAGGCCGAAGAAGAACAGGACGCCGATCACGATGGCTACCGGCGGCAGCGGACGGGAAGGGCGTGGGGCGGGTGACTCGGACATGGGGAACTCCTACGGACGACGAAAGCGGCGATCGGCAGCGGTGATGAATCCGCCCAGGGCCATCAACAGCGCGCCCAGCCAGATCCAGCGCACGAAGGGCTTGATGTGCACCCGTACCGCCCATGCATTGTTGCCCAGCGGCTCGCCCAATGCCACGTAGACATCACCGCTGAGTCGTGCATCGATGCCTGCTTCGGTCATCACCTGGCCGCCGCTGGCGTACTGGCGCTTCTCTGGATGCAGCAGGGCCAGTTCGCGACCGTCGCGCAGCACCCGCAGATGGCCGCGATCAGCGATGAAATTGGGGCCTTCGCGGTGGTCCACGCCCTCGAAGCGCACTTCGTGGCCGGCGACCACCACCTGCTGGCCCGGCGACAGCGCCACTTCGCGCTGCACGTTCAACGCTTCCACCAGCAGCGCGCCGGCCAGGAATACCGCGACACCGGCATGGGCGACGATCATGCCAAGCATTTCGGCAGTGAAGCGGCCATTGCCACGCAGGCGCTGCCAGACGAACCGGGCGGTGCCCAGCCCAACCCAGGCCGCAGCCGCAACGCCGATGCCGGCCTTCCAGCCATTCTGCGGCGCCTGCCACCAGGCCCAGGCGCCAAGCAGCACAGCCAGCCCCGCCCATGGCAACAGCAATGCCAGTGCGCGCGAGGGTTGGTCGCGCTGCCACTTCACAAGCGGACCGAACGGCAGCAGCATCACCATCGGTGCCATCAACAGCAGGAACAGGCTGCCGAAGTACGGTGGACCCACCGAGATCTTGCCCAGCGACAGCGCATCGGCCAGCAGTGGGTAGAGGGTGCCCAGCAGGACCATCGCGCAGGCGCTGGCCAGCAGCAGGTTGTTGGCCAGCAGCAGGGTTTCCCGCGAGGTGGCGGTGAAGCCACGGCGCGGATCACCGGCATCCACGGCCAGCCGCGGCGCACGCAGCGCATACAGCAGCAGGCTGCCCCCCACCAGCACCGACAGGAAGATCAGGATGAACAGCCCACGCGAGGGGTCGGCCGCGAACGAATGCACGCTGGTCAGCACGCCGGAGCGGACCAGGAAGGTGCCCAGCAGCGACAGCGCGAACGCCGCGATGGCCAGCAGCAGCGTCCAGCTGCCGAAGGTGCCGCGCTTTTCGGTCACCGCCTGCGAATGGATCAGCGCCGCGCCGACCAGCCAGGGCATGAAGCTGGCGTTCTCGACCGGGTCCCAGAACCACCAGCCGCCCCAGCCCAGCTCGTAGTACGCCCACCAGCTGCCCAGTGCGATGCCCAGCGTGAGGAAGCCCCAGGCGACATTGGTCCAGGGCCGCGTCCAGCGTTGCCAGCGTGCATCGACACGGCCTTCCAGCAGTGCCGCCACGGCGAAGGCGAACGGCACCGCGAAGCCGACGTAGCCCAGGTACAGCATCGGCGGATGGATGATCAGCCCCGGATCCTGCAGCAACGGGTTGAGGTCACGGCCTTCCAGTGGCACCGGGTTCAAGCGCAGGAACGGATTGGAGGTGAAGATCAGGAAGGCGAGGAAGCCGACGCTGACCACGCCCATCACCGCCAGCACGCGCGCCTGTACCGGTGCCGGCAGGTGGCGCGAAAACAGCGCCACTGCACCGGTCCACAGCGCCAGCACCAGCGCCCACATCAGCAGCGAGCCTTCGTGCGCCCCCCACACCGCCGAATAGCGGTAGATCAACGGCAGCAGCGAATTGGAATTCTCGGCGACGTAGCGCACCGAGAAATCCTGTTGCACGAAGGCCGCCGTCAGTACGGCGAAGGCGCCGGCCAGCAGCACCAGCTGGGCAAAGGCCGCCGGGCGGGCAACGGCCATCCATGCGTCATTGCCGCGCTGCGCGCCCACCAGCGGCAGCACCGCCTGCAGCAGCGAGGCCAGCAGCGCGCACAGCAGGAGGATCTGACCGAATTCGGGAAGCACTCAGCGCGCCTCGGGCGCCGTGACCGGCACATCGTGCTTGCGATGCGCATCGCCCATCTTGTCGGCCACTTCCTTGGGCACGTAGTTCTCATCGTGCTTGGCCAGCACCTCGTCGGCGACGAAGGTACCGTCCTGCAGGCGACCGCTGGCGACCACGGCGGTCCCCTCGCGGAACATGTCCGGCAGGATGCGGTCGGTACTGACCGGGAGCGTTGCATCGCCGTCGGTGACCACGAAGTGGGCCTGCAGCGAGCCGCTGGGTCGATCAAAGGACCCCTTCACCACCATGCCGCCCAGGCGGAAGCGGGACTGCGCATCCACGTCCCCGCGCAGCACTTCCGAAGGCGTGTACAGGTAGGCGATGTTGCGCTGCAGGGCGAAGGCCACCAGCGTGGTGGCCAGCCCGGAGGCCAGCAACAGCAGGAGCACCCAGATCATGCGGCGTCGCTGTACCGGCGTCATCGGCTGAGCTCGGTGGCAAGCGGCGCCGGTGCCGACGCGTTGCCACGCGCCTGCAGCCGCTGCTGGCGGCGTTGTGCCAGCTGTCGGGCGCTGCGCAGGCGCAGCCACGAGCCCAGCGCATCGCAGGCCAGCACCAGCAGGAACACCGCGAAGGCGGCGATGAGGTAGGGCAGGTGGGTCATCGCCGTGCCTCCCCATCCGCGGTGCCGAAGCGCTCGCCGATCCAGGCCTTGCCGGCCTCGCGCGCGATGTTGTCGGCGCGCGCCTTGGCCAGCAGCGAGCCGACGAACCACAGTTTGGTGGCAACCACCATCCACCACAGCGGGGCGATCAGTTCCGGCCGCACGGCGTTCTCGCCGAACACGTTGATCGACTGGCGCTGGTGCAGCGCGCCCCACCAGTCCACCGAATAGCGGATGATGGGCAGCAGGCCCACGCCGACGATGGCCAGCAGGCCGGCCGCGCGTGCGGCACTGCGGCGGTCTTCGATGGCGTGGTACAGGCCGATCACGCCCAGGTACAGGAACAGCAGGATCAGCTCGCTGGTCATGCGCGGGTCCCAGTCCCACCAGGTGCCCCAGGTGCCCTTGCCCCAGATGCTGCCGGTCAGCAGGGTGATCAGGGTGAAGCCGGCGCCCATCGGCGCACAGGCCATCGCCAGGATCTCGCAGATCTTGATGCGCCAGATCAGCGCGATGGCGGCGTAGGCGGCCATCAGCGCGAACACGAACAGGCTCATCCAGGCGCTGGGTACATGGATGTAGATGATGCGGAAGGCGTCGTGCTGGTTCTGTTCCGGCGGTGCCACGAACAGGCCCTGCCATAGGCCGATCAGCAGCACCGGAACCGCCGCAGCGTAGAACACGCGGGACCAGCGTGCGGCGAAACGATCGAAGGTCGGGGGCGAACCGAGTTGATGGAACCAGCGGACGATCGGATTCATGCGTGGCGGCTATCCAGCAGGGGTGGATTGGCTCTCAGCTCGGTCAACTCAGAGAAATACGGATCGCAGCAGCGGTGGCCAGCGGTGCCAGCACCAGGGCGATCACCAGTCCAGCGCCCAGCATCAGCAGCGCACCGACCGGGTCCTGCCCGCGGCTGGCTGCCGCCAGGCTGCCGGCACCGAAGACAAGCACCGGAACGTACAACGGCAACGACAGCAACGCCACGAGAATACCAGAGCGCCGGATGCCGACGGTCAGTGCAGCGACCACGCCACCGATCAGGCTCAACAACGGTGTTCCCAGCAGCAACGATGCCAGCAACATCGGCAGCTGGTCATGCGGCAGATGCAGCATTTCCGCCAGCAACGGGCTCAGCAGGATCAGTGGCAGGGCGGTGGTCGCCCAATGCAGCAGCACCCGCACCAGCACCAGCCATGCCAGTGGCACCGGCGCCAGCAGCCATTGTTCGAGCGAACCGTCTTCGGCGTCGGAGCGGAACAGCGAATCCAGCGCCAGCTGCCCGGCCAGCAGTACCGCCAACCACAGCACCGCACCGGCGGTGGCGGCCAGCGGCTGCGGGTCCCGGCCCTGGGCCAGTGCGAACAGCACTACCACCAGCAGGGCGAACAGCACCGGCTGCAGGGCATCGCCGCGACGCCGCCAGAGCAGGCGCAGGTCGCGCGCAATCAGCGCGCGGGCGGTCTGCCACAGGCCCGGTTCGGTGCCTGGCGCGATCATGCTTCACCCCCCAGATCGAGCTGGCGGGTGCGTACCGGCGGGGCGGCATAGGCGCCATGCGTGGTGACCAGGGCGGCGCCGCCACTGCGCAGGTGTGCGGAAATCATCCGGTTGACCAGGTTGATGCCTTCCAGGTCGAGGTTGGCATAGGGTTCGTCGAGCAGCCACAGCGGTGCCGGCGACAACCAGATGCGGGCCAGCGCAAGCCGCCGCTTCTGTCCGGCCGACAGGTGCCGCACCAGGGTGTCCTCGTAGCCGGCCAGGCCGACGATGGCCAGCGCATTGCCCGGCATCTGCCGTGCGCGGCGGCCGTGCAGGCCGCAGAGGAAATGCAGGTTCTCCAGCGTGTCCAGGTCCGGCTTCAGCGCCGGCAGGTGGCTGAGGTAGGCGACAAAGCGCGCACGCTCGGCGTTGCTGGCCGGCCTGCCGTCGATCAGCACCTGGCCCGCGCCCGGGCGCGCCAGGCCCGACAGCACGCGCAGCAGGGTGGTCTTGCCGGCACCGTTGCCGCCCTGCACCAGCAGCGCCTCGCCGGCATCCACATGGAAGTCCAGCGGGCCGAACACCGGCTCGTCATTGCGGGAGAAGCTCAGGCCGCTGGCGGCCAGCAATGCAGGGGTGTTCAAGGCGCAGGGGTCTTCATGCGGGAGTGCGGCAGCAATTGTAGCGGTGAATGTGACCCGGTAGCGCCGGGCCATGCCCGGCGAGCGCGCAGCGCGGCTTGCCATCGGTGCGGCATGTGCAAAGAGCCGCCGGGTATGACCCGGCGCTACCGTCGGCGCCGCAGGCCGGGTCGGGATTTCGTACACTTCCAGCCCTTGTTTCCCCACAGCCCAGGCCGATGCAACCGAACACCAAGCTGCCCAAGGTCGGTACCACGATCTTCACCGTGATGTCCCAGCTCGCCGCCGAACACGGCGCGGTCAACCTCGGCCAGGGGTTCCCGGATTTCTCCGCGCCGCAGCGCCTGATCGACGAGACCAGCAAGGCGATGGCCGCGGGCCTGAACCAGTACCCTCCGATGACCGGCGTGGCACCGCTGCGCCAGGCCATCGCGCAGAAGTCGCTGGACCTGTACGGCGCGACGATCGATCCGGACACCGAGATCACCGTCACCAGCGGCGCCACCGAGGCGATCTTCAACGCCATCCACGCCGTGGTGCGTGCCGGCGAGGAAGTGATCGTGCTCGACCCGGCCTACGACTGCTATGAACCGGCGATCGAACTGGCCGGCGCCACCGCCGTGCACGTACCGTTGGACCCGCAGACCTTCGCGGTGGACTGGGACCGCCTGCGCGCGGCGATCACCCCGCGCACCCGCCTGCTGATGGTCAACACCCCGCACAACCCGTCCGGCGCGATGCTGGACGAGGCCGACATGCAGGCGCTGGCCGATGTGCTGCGCGGCACGCAGATCTACCTGATATCCGATGAAGTGTACGAGCACATCATCTACGACGGCCGTCGCCACGAATCGGCGCTGCGCTACCCGGAACTGCGCGAGCGCACCTTCGTCATCTCCAGCTTCGGCAAGACCTATCACTGCACCGGCTGGAAGATCGGTTATGCGGTGGCGCCGGCGGCGATGACCGCCGAGTTCCGCAAGGTGCACCAGTACAACACCTTCACCAGCTTCGGCCCGGCGCAGTACGGTTTCGCCGCGATGATCCGCGACGAGCCGCAGCATCATCTGGAACTGGGCGCGTTCTATGAAGCCAAGCGCGACCGGTTCCGCGAGCAGCTGGCCGGTACCCGCCTGAAGGCGCTGCCGGTGCCCGGCGGCTACTTCCAGCTGGTCGACTATTCGGCCATCAGTGACCTGCCGGACCACGAGTTCGTGAAGTGGCTGACCATCGAGAAGGGCGTCACCGCCATTCCGCTGTCGCCGTTCTACGAAACCGCGCCGGTCGGCCAGCGCCTGGTGCGCCTGTGCTTCGCCAAGAACGAGGCCACCCTGGACGCGGCGATCGAACGCCTGCGGCTGCTGTGAGCGGAGGAGACAGCATGCAGGACCTGCGCATTTCCCTCGTCCAGGGCGACACCCGCTGGCACGACCCGGCCGGCAACCGCGAATACTACGGCGCGTTGCTGGCGCCGCTGGCCGGCACCACCGACCTGGTGATCCTGCCGGAAACCTTCACCAGTGGTTTCTCCAATGAAGCGATCGCCCAGGCCGAAGGCATGGACGGCCCGACCGTGGCGTGGGTACGCGCGCAGGCCAAAGCCTTGAATGCGGCAGTGATCGGCAGCGTGCAGCTGCGCGATGGTGAGGGCGTCTACAACCGCCTGCTGTTCGCCACCCCCGATGGTGGCCTGCAGTACTACGACAAGCGTCACCTGTTCCGTTACGGCGGCGAGCACGAGCGCTACGCCGCCGGCCGCGACCGGTTGTGCGTGGAATGGAAGGGCTGGCGGATCAATCCGCAGGTCTGCTACGACCTGCGTTTCCCGGTGTTCTGCCGCAACCGCTACAACGTCGAGCGAGCCGAACAGCTGGACTTCGACCTGCAGATCTTCGTCGCCAACTGGCCTTCCGCGCGCGCCTACGCGTGGAAGACCCTGCTGCGCGCGCGGGCGATCGAGAACCTGTGCTTCGTCGCCGCAGTCAACCGCGTGGGCGTGGACGGCAACCAGCTGCTTTACGCCGGCGACAGCGCGGTCATCGACTTCCTCGGCCAGCCGCAGGTGGAGATCCGCGAGCGCGAGCAGGTGGTGACCACCACCATCTCCGCCGAAGCGCTGGCCTCGCATCGTGCACGCTTCCCGGCCATGCTCGATGCCGATGCCTTCCATCTGGATGTGCAGGCCTGATACGGCGGCTGAACGCTTCCCGCCCCACCGCGCGCGCCTGCATCCAACGTGCACGCGCGCGCTGCTAGATTCGCCCACATTCCGACCGATGTGGATGTTCTGCCGATGAATACCAAGCCGTTTGCACTGCTGCTGGCGCTGGCCGCAGCGTCCCTGGCCCCGACCGCGCAGGCCGGTGGCAACCTTGACTGCCAGCTGCGCTACAACCTGTCCGGCTGGTCACTGATCTACAAGACCGCCTCGGGCAACGGCACCATCCACTGCACCAACGGTTCCAGCATGCCGGTGCGGATCCAGCTGAAGGGCGGCGGCCTGACCGTTGGCAAGTCGAAGATCACCGATGGCCGTGGCAGCTTCACCGGCGCCAGCAGCGTCGGCGAGCTGCTGGGCACCTACGCCTCGGTCGGCGCGCATGCCGGTGCGGTGAAGTCCAGCAACGCGCAGGTGATGACCAAGGGCGATATCTCGCTGGCCCTGTCCGGTACCGGCAAGGGCTGGGACCTGGGTGTGGACGGCGCGGCGTTCACCATCAGCCGGCGTTGAGGCGGGAGGGCTCCCCGGCTTCCCAGCTGATGCGGATGTAGTGCTGCTCGGCGTCGCTGGGCAGCCGTTCGACACTGAAGCGGTTCTCCAGCAGTTGCTCGACGACGCCGTCGACGAGGCGCTCGCTGGCCAGCGCCTTGTTGAAGCCGAACACGATGTAACGGCGGCCGTTTTCCGAGCCGACCTGTATCGATTTGTCCAGATCCCTGTAGTACTGCTCGATCGGTCGAGTGGCGGCGTCAGCGTTTGCGCGGGCCTGTTCTGCGGTGATGGTGATCATCGGCATCTGCGTGGTTGCGGAGTACACGCACCATAGCCAGCGCTGCCGCGCGGTTTCCGGCAGTGGCGCACAGTGCAGTGCGTTTGCAGCAATTCCTAGGCCAGCGCACTCCGCGGACGCAGCAACCACAGCGCCAGCAGTGCACAGGCGATGATGGATGGCGCCAGCATCTGCAGTGCGCCGACAACGGCCATCGCCGCGCCGATCAGCAGGTAGTAGAGCAGGCCGAACAGGGCGCCGGCACTGCCCAGGCAGTGTGCATAGCTGCGTAGTGCCTGCCCGAGCACGTTGGGGATGGCCAGGCCGAATCCCGCAACGACCGGCAGCATCGCCATCACCATGACCGGTTGCCCGCGCAGCAGCGCTGCAAGGACACCACCGGCCAGTACCAGCGATGCCGCGATGCGGATGCGCGTCAACGCAGGGACGCCGGCACGCAACAGGCGGCCATTGGCCCAGGCGCCCAACGCCGAACCCAGCGCCAGCACCGCACCGCTGGCGCCGAACCAGCTGGCCGGCCAGTGCAGGCGTGCGAACACGAACGGCCCCAGCGCGTACCAGCTGTACATGGCCACGTTGAAGGCCATGACCAGCAGCGCGTGCGACCAGATCCAACGGTCGCCCAGCAGTTGCCGCAGCAGGGGCCGCAGCGGTACGGGCGCGATCTGCGCGGGCCGGCTTTCACGCAGCCCGGTTACGCAGCCCAGCATCAGCAATGCAGCGATCAGCAGCAGGCCGGCCTGCACGCCGGCATAGCCATCGGCAGCGACCAGCAGCGAGCCCAGTGCCAGCCCGATCGCCGGGCTCAGCGCCAGCGCCATGCCAATCCAGGAGAACGCCTGCGCCAGCGCGGGCCCTTCAAGGTGGTCGCGCAGCACGGTCTGGGTCACCACCGAGGCGGCGGCGGCGCCCAGGGCGGCCAGCATCTGCGCAGCCAGCACCTGGCCGAACGTGCCGGCCGCCAATCCGCCCAGTGCCGCCAGCACGAAAACGGACAGGCCACCCAGCAGGGCGGGGCGACGGCCAACGCGGTCGGCCAGCCTTCCCCACAGCAGGACGCCCAGCGCGAACCCCAGCAGGTACAGGCTCATCGCCTGGCTGGCAGCGCTGGCCGGCAGGGTGAAGCGTTGCGCCAGATCCGCCAGCGCCGGGCTGTACAGGGTCTGCGCCAGCTGCGGAAACATCAGCAGCGCAATGGTGAGGGACAGCAGGCGAGGTGACATCGGCGCGCTCCGGAAACAGGGGCGCGCATTGTCGTGGCCGTGCTGATGGCGCACTCTAGTGATTACGACAGTAGATGGATGAAATCGGACATGGCATGGCTGCAGCCCGGCGCTCGCTTCGATGCCGATGCCTGGAGCGCCCCGGTGATCGGTATCGCTGCCACGCTGGCCGAGCATGACTCCGGTTGGCACCAGCACGCACGTTCGCAACTGCTGTACACGCGCGCCGGTTGCACGCGGCTGACGTTCGGGGATCGCATCAGCCTGTTGCCGCCATCGCGCGCGGCGTGGATTCCGGGTGGTCTGCTGCACCGCGCGCAGATGCGACAGGCGGTGGACTATCGGTCGCTGTACTTCGATGCCACGCTGTCGGCGCAGTTGCCGCAGCAGCCGGCAATCATTGGTGTTGGTCCCCTGCTGCAGGCGCTGCTGGAGCCGATCGCGCAGGCGCCGTTCGCACATGACTGGCAAGCGCCGCGAGCGGGGCATCAACTGGCGCTGTGCGTGCTTGAGATTGCCGCTGCGCCGGTGGAGCCGATGGAGCTGCCATTACCGCGCGACCCGCGCATCGCCCGCTGCCTGCCGGTGGCCGAGCAGCTGCCGCCCGAACTGGGCGAGCTGGCCCAGCGCAGCGGACTGAGCGTGCGTACGATCGGGCGCCTGATGCAACGCGATACCGGCATGGGCTACCAGGCGTGGCGTCAGCAATGGCGGTTGATGCGGGCCATGGAACTGCTGCTGCTCGGCCATCGTGTCGCGCACGTGGCGCTGGAACTTGGATTCTCGGCAGAGAGTCCGTTCATCGCCTTCTTCCGCAGCATGGTCGCGACCACGCCTGCGGCGTTCCAGCGCGCCGAAAGCGCTCGAGCGGCAGGGTGAGAGTGGAGTGGTCGCGGCCGAACGCGGGGAAGCGGGCGCACGGGCCCGGCTTCCGTCGCCGTGTCTACTGCTGGGCCATCAGCCAGGCCAATGTGCCGCGATGTGGTTCGGGCACGGTGCTGGACGCGGCATCAAGCAGCATCAGCGATGCCCAGCAGACGTCGGCAGCCGGTGCGGTGTCCATCCGCGGCAGTACCGCCATGGCCCGCGCGCGCGTGCTTTCGTCAGCCATCGAGGCGAGCAGGGCCTCGGTCGCCTCGGCAATCTGCTGTTCAGTGGCAGGGGTTGCGGGTCGCTGTTCGAGCTCGGCGAGGCTGGCCTGGTAGCTCATCTCGAACCAGAAATCGATGTCCTGCGACGGACGCTTCTCCAGTTCGTTGAACAAGGTCCTGCCTACCTGCGCAATGTCCGACGCCGTGGTGGCGCGGGCGATCAGTGCGCATTTCTCTACCGGCATTCCGCGCAGCATTGCGGCCAGCAGCTGCGCACGCCGCTCCAGCATGGGGCGGGGCAGGCGGCCGATGCCATCCAGTGCAAGCTGTGCACCGGCGACAGCAGCCTTGTCCTTGCTACCGGCCTGCTTGATGCGGGTGAGATAGCGCTCATCGACAATCAGCCGACGCAGCATGCGGTCGGCCGGATCGTGCAGGGCCGAAGATTTCGGCCAGGGATTCTGCGTGGCGGCGATTTCCTGCTTGAGCCGGTCGGCAGCGCGTTCGCAGCCGCCGACCAGCAACAGAGCCACCAGCACGGCGCCGATGCGGGCGCCGAGGGACAACATCCGTGTCATCGCTGTGTCCTTCATTGAAGGTGGAGATCAGCCGCCGCGCGGGCCGCTGCGACGCGGGCCACCCGGGCCACGGTTGCCGCCGGGGCCACCCGGGCCGCGGTTGCCACCCGGGCCGCCGGGACCACGGTTGCCGCCGGGGCCACCCGGGCCGCGATTGCCGCCCGGAGCACCCGGACCACGGTTGCCGCCCGGACGTGCATTCGCATTGCCGCCCGGACGACCGTTGCCGGCCGGACGCGAGCTGCCATACGGACTGAAGCCCGGATTGGCGTGGTCGGACGGGAAGCTCGGGGCATTGCCCGGATGGCCGTACGGGTGCTTGTTGCCCTGGCCCTGCGAGCGGTTGCCCGCACCGGCCGGACGACCCTGGCCGCCTGCGCCACCGGCGCCACCGCGTCCTTCACCACCGTAGCCACCACGACCTTCACCGCCGTAGCCGCCACGACCCTGACTGCCACCGGCGCCTGCGCCCGGACCCTTCGGCTTGCCGTACGGACGGCCCTGGCCGCCTGCACCTGCGCCCGGACCACGGGCACCCGGGCCACGAGCGCCCGGACCGGCATTGCGGTGGCCGCTCGGGCCGGTGCTCACGCCATCCGGCACGTACCAGGTACGGAATGCGGCCGGGTTGCCTTCCGGCAGCGAGCGGTCGTTCTTCGGCGCGCGCTGCTTGAACGGGCGCTGCGACTGCTTGGCAGCAGCTTCACCGCTGACGGTCAGGCCGCCCTTGAAACCGCCACCGCCCTTGCCGCCGCGACCGCGGCCGCGGTCTTCGCGCACGTTGTCGAAGCGACGCAGTTCGCGACCTTCATCGGCGGTGTTGTGACCATTGACGTAAGCGTTGCCACGGCCACCTTCGCGCACGCGCACGGTGGTCTTGGCAGCGCGACGCTGGCCGATCACCGGCTGCAGGGTCAGGGCCGACGGCGCGCCTTCTTCCAGCTTCAGTTCGGCGCGCAGCGCTTCGACCTGGCTGCCCGGCAGTTCGACGGACTGGCCGCGGGCCAGTTCGCGCGGCAGGCTGACCTTGCCGTAGCGGGTGCGCTTGAGGCGGCTGACCTGGCAGCCCTGCGATTCCCACAGGCGGCGCACTTCGCGGTTGCGGCCTTCCTTCACCACGACGCGGAACCAGTCGTGCGAATCGGTGCCGCCGATGCGTTCGATCTCATCGAACTTGGCCGGGCCATCTTCCAGCGCGACACCACGGGTGAGGCGGTCGACGACGGCATCGGGCACCTTGTCCTCGCCTTCCGGGGCACGCACGCGCACCACGTATTCGCGCTCGACCTCGAAGGAGGGGTGCATCATGGCGTTGGCCAGCTCACCGTCGGTGGTCGCCAGCAGCAGGCCGGTGGTGTTGATGTCCAGGCGGCCGACGGCGATCCAGCGGGCACCCTTCAGCGCCGGCAGGGATTCGAACACGGTCGGGCGACCTTCAGGGTCTTCACGCGTGGTCACTTCGCCTTCCGGCTTGTTGTAGACCAGCACGCGCGACGGCTCGGCCAGCGCAGTGGCGACGAAGCCGCGGCCGTCGAGTTCGATCCTGTCGCCGCTCTTGACCGACATGCCGGTCTGGGCGACTTCACCGTTGACCTTGACCAGGCCTTCGGCAATGCGCTGTTCCAGCGCACGACGCGAGCCGAGGCCGGCCTGGGCCAGGACCTTGTGCAGGCGTTCTTCCAGCTTGAACTGTTCGGACGTGGCTTCGCGCTTGAGCGAAAGCTTGTTCAACGAGGGCTTGCGGGGGGTGTCACTCATCAGTTTTGCTCCGGCCGACGGTTTCGAGGTCGGCCTCTGGTTCGGAATCGGCTTGGTCAACAGCCACGGTCGTCTTCGCGACGGCGTTGTCTTCGCGTTCGTTCACTGTCACCGCGCGCTCGCCCGGCGCGGAATCGGGGTGCCCATCATCGGAGGGCGAAGGTGCTTGCTCATCGTCGGCCGCCGCAGGAAATGCGTCGGCAGAATCGGGGGTGTCGCCAGCGGTGGTGCCGGTGTCGTCATTTGCAGCGGCGTCCGGGTCGGCGCTCACGTCCGGGCCGTCGGCACTGGCGGCGAGGGGTGCGTCGCGATCCAGCGCCAGCTGCGGTTCCAGGTCGCCCAGGTCCTTCAGTTCGGACAGCGGCGGCAGTTCGTCCAGGCGTTTCAGCCCGAAGTAGTCCAGGAAGCCCTTGGTGGTGCCGAACAGGGCGGGCTTGCCAGGCACGTCGCGGTGGCCGACCACGCGGATCCACTCGCGCTCTTCCAGTGCCTGGATGATGTTACTGCTGACCGCCACGCCGCGCACCTGCTCGATCTCGCCACGGGTGATCGGCTGCCGGTAGGCGATCAGGGCCAGTGTTTCCAGGGTGGCGCGGGTATAGCGGGTCTTGCGTTCGGTCCACAGCCGGCTGATCCAGCCATGTACTTCGGCGGTCACCTGGTAGCGGAAGCCCGAAGCCACCTCCACCAGTTCCACGCCACGGTCCTGGCAGCCCTCGCGCAGCCGTTCCAGCGCACGTTCGATGCTGCCCGGTGGTGCCGGCTCATCTTCCGGGAACAGGTCCTTCAGCTGGGCCAGGGTGAGCGGCTGGCTGGAGGCCAGCAGCGCACCTTCGACAATGCGGTTGATCAGCGTTTGATCCATCGGCAGTCAGCGCTCACTCGTTTTCATTGGCGGCGTCGTTGTCGTCGAACTCGCTGCTGAACTGCAGCGGGGCATTGGTATTGCCGGCGGCCAGGGACTTCACGTAGATCGGCGCCAGCGGTTCTTCCTGCACCAGGTCCAGCAGCTGCTCCTTGGCCAGTTCCAGCACTGCCAGGAACGTGACCAGCACGCCCAGCTTGCCTTCTTCGGCGGTGAACAGGTTTTCAAAACGATAGAACCTGCCGTCTTCAAGCCGCCCCAGCACTTCACCCATGCGCTGCCGGACACTCAACGCCTCGCGCTTGATGGCGTGGCCGGTGAACAGCTCGGCGCGCTTGAGCACGTCGTGCAGCGCCATCAGCATTTCCTTCAGGTCCACCGGCGGCGGCAGCTTCACTGCGGCGCGCTCGGGCATGAAGGCATGTGCCACGGTGGTGTCACGGTCCTGCCGGGGCAGGGCGTCGATATCCTCGGCGGCCTGCTTGAAGCGTTCGTACTCCTGCAGCCGTCGCACCAGCTCCGCACGCGGATCGGCTTCCTCGCCCTCCACGCTGGGGGGGCGGGGCAGCAGCATGCGCGACTTCACTTCCGCCAGGATCGCCGCCATCACCAGGTACTCGGCGGCAAGCTCGAAGCGCAGCTCGCGCATCACGGTGATGTATTCCACGTACTGCCGGGTGATCTCGGCCACGGGAATGTCCAGTACGTCCAGGTTCTGCCGGCGGATCAGGTACAGCAGCAGGTCCAGCGGTCCTTCAAAGGCGTCCAGGATGACTTCCAGCGCATCCGGCGGGATGTACAGGTCCTGCGGAATCTGCAGGACCGGTTGCCCATGCACCACGGCCAGCGGCATTTCCTGCTGCTGGGGGGCGGGCGGCCGGGTTGGCGTGTTCGCGTCGAGCGCGAGTTCGGAAGTCATCTAATGGAGATCAGGATTGCAACGGACCAGTCGCGGTAGCTGGCACACCGGGCAACTGCCACGGACCGCCAGGACACCAGGCGCGCCTGTCTCGGCGCGGTTCCACACATCAAACAACAGGACGCTCCGCAGGACACGGCAGCGACAGGACTACGGGGAGGTCGTCTACGGGGCCCGGTCGGGTGGACCGGTTCGAAGCAGCGGGTCGGTCGTCGGGGGCTGCGTTTGGCCGCAAAAACCGACGGGCTGCTGCATCCAGCCACGTGCAATGGTCCCTAGGGTAAGCCTTTGCCGCGCCAGTGTCCAGCCGAGGCCGGGCAGGCGGCGGGATTGGCTAGAATCGGCCCACCAGCAACGCAAGCGAGGAAATGCCGGTGTGGTATGTGATTGAAGGATATGACGGCCAGGATGTACTGGCCCAGCGGCTGCAGGCGCGGCCCGAGCACCTGGCACGGTTGACCGCGTTGCGCGATGAAGGCCGCCTGCTTCTGGCCGGGCCGTGTCCGGCGATCGACAGCGAAGACCCGGGCCCGGCAGGGTTCAGCGGCTCGGTGGTGATTGCCGGCTTCGACTCGTTGCAGCAGGCCCAGGCCTGGGCCGATGCCGACCCGTACGTCGCGGCGGGCGTTTACGTGCGGGTGCAGGTGCGACCGTTCCGCAAGGTGCTGCCGTGAACGCGGAACGGATCGAGCAGATTCGTGACGCGCTGCAGCACGCGCTGGCCCCCAGCGTGCTTGAGATCGAAGACGACAGCCATCGCCATGCAGGCCATGCCGGAGCGCGCGATGGTCGCGGCCATTTCAACGTGCACGTGGTCAGTGAGCGCTTCGCGGGAATGGCCCCGCTGGCGCGCCATCGCGCGGTCTACGCCGCCTTGGGCACGTTGATGGAAACCGACATCCACGCGTTGTCCATCCGCGCGCATACCCCGTCAGAACAGGGCTGAGGCCTTGTCCCGCGCTGTCCTGGCAGGTCCGTTGATGGGCCTGCCAGGGACAGGTTTCCGTGTCCGTTTGGGGACATTCGTCTAACGGACTGTTTACAAGCGCAGATGGAAACGCTTACATTCCGCGCCAATGCTGGTAGGTCCAAGCCGTGGAGGGCGGCTTCGTGAACAAGGCAGCCATAACAATCAAAGACGTCGCCCGTGAAGCCAAGGTCTCTGTGGCCACCGTTTCGCGCGCGCTCAACGGGCATGAAAATGTCGCCGAACCGGTCCGCCAGCTTGTGCTGGAGGTGGCCGCACGGCTGCGTTACACCCCGCACGCCGCCGCCCGCAGCCTGAGCAGCCGCCGCACCAATACGGTGGGCGTGGTGCTTCCGGACCTGTACGGCGAATTCTTTTCCGAGTTGATGCGTGGCATCGACAACGTCGCCCGCAGCCGGCGCCAGCACCTGCTGGTGTCGAGCTATCACGGCGACCAGGAGCAGCAGGGTGCAGCCCTGCGTGCCATGCGCGGCCGGGTCGACGGTCTGCTGGTGCTCTCGCCCTATGCGGAGAGCCCGGGGTTCCTGACCGACAACCTGCCGCAGGCATTGCCGACGGTACTCATCAACACCTACCTGCCTGGGCAGGACCATCCGGTGTTGAGCATCGATGACCATGCAGGGGCAATGGCGATGACCCGCCACCTGCTCGATGCTGGCCATCGGCGCATTGCATTCATTTCTGGCCCGGACCTCAACTTCGACGCGCGCGAGCGCCTGCGCGGCTTCCGTGACGCGCTGGCGGCGTTTGGCAGCGGCGCCGAAGGCATCGAGCTGCCCGGTGATTTCGACGAAGCTTCCGGCCATCGCGCCGGTCAGGAGTTGCTGGCAGCCGGCACGCTGCCCGATGCCGTATTCGCCGCCAACGACATGATGGCCCTGGGTTGCCTGTATGCCTTCGCGCAGGCAGGTGTCCATGTCCCGACCGATGTCGCCCTGGCCGGCTTCGATGACATTCCGCTTGCGCGTTTCGTTCACCCGTCGCTGACCACCATGCAGGTCAGCATTGCCGAACTGGGCGATCGGGCGATGTCGCGTTTGTTGCAGTTGATGGACGGCACCTCCACGGAAGGGGCAGGGGACAAGCAGACCCTGGTCCCGCGCCTGATTGTTCGCGATTCCACCACTCCGCCATCCGGCCATTGAAGCCAGAGGCGTTCCTTCTTTTTTGATTGATCGCAGGTGCCGCGCAAGCGGTCACCGCCACCCGGAGATTGAGTTGATGATGCATTCCACTATCCGCACCCCGGCGCGCCGGCTGCTGAGCACCGCACTGGTCAGCTGCCTGATGCTGGCCGCCGCCCCGAACGTCATGGCGCAGTCGGCCAACGCCAGCCTGCGCGGCCAGGTCTCCGGCGCCCAGGCCGGTGCCGAAGTCACCGCCACCAACGTCGCCACCGGCACCGTCCGTCGCGGCACCGTGCGTGCCGACGGCAGCTACTCGCTGATGGGCCTGGATCCGGGCACCTACAACGTGGTCGCCAACGGCCAGACCCAGAAGGTCACCGTCACCGTCGCCTCGACCGCGACGCTGAACTTCAGCGAGGCGGCTGCCGGTGGTACCGGCTCGACCGCCGCCACCAACCTGGACACCGTCAACGTCGTCGCGCCGACCCTGCTGCAGGAAGTGCGTACCTCCGAAGTCGGCAAGACCGTCAGCCTGCAGCAGATCCAGACCACCCCGCAGGTGTCGCGCAACTTCCTGGAGTTCGCCGACGCGGTGCCGGGCCTGATCTTCACCCGTGATGCCAAGGGCAACACCTCGCTGCGCGGCGGTGCCACCAATTCCGACGGTACCAACGTCTACATCGACGGCGTGGGCCAGAAGAGCTACGTCAAGGGCGGCGGCGTGGCCGGCCAGTCCGGCAGCGCCGGCAACCCGTTCCCGCAGCTGGCCATCGGCGAATACAAGGTCATCAGCGGCAACTACAAGGCCGAGTACGGCCAGGTGTCGAGCGCCGCAGTGACCGCTGCCACCAAGTCCGGTACCAATGAATTCAAGGGTGAGGCGTTCTACCGCTACACCGACGAGGACATGCGCGCCAAGACGCCGGCCGAGCGCCAGGGCGGCAAGGACAAGATGGTCTCGGCCGAGAAGGAATACGGCTTCGCCCTGGGCGGCCCGATCATTCAGGACAAGGCCCACTTCTTCGTGACCTACGAAGCCAAGCGCTTCGACCTGCCGGTCACCATCGCGCCGGACGGCGCGGTCACCGGTGCTGCCGGCCTGCTGCCGCCCGCAGGCGCCGCCGGCCTGGGCCCGGCCAGCCAGCCGTTCCAGCAGGATCTGATCTTCGGCAAGATCGACTTCGAGCCGACCGACAACGATCGCATCGAGCTGACCTTCCAGGACCGCGACGAAACCCAGTCGCAGTTCAGTGGCCAGACCTCGCCGGAAGCCGGTCGTGAAGTGGTCAACACCGACCGTCGTTACGCCCTGCGCTGGAACCACAGCGGCGAGCGTTACTACAACGAAATGATGGTCACCCATGAAGATTCGTTCAACAACCCGACCCCGCTGACCCTGGCCAACGGCATCACCTACACCGCACCGGACGGCACCGAAGACCGCACCGTGGTGAAGATCGGTGGCGCATCGGCACTGGATTCGCAGGTGAAGGGCCAGAAGGGCTGGTCGATCGAAGACAACCTGACCCTGGACGGCATCCAGTGGGCCGGCGACCACACCATCAAGATGGGCGTGAAGTACAAGGCGATCGACCTGTACGCCTCCGATGCGGCGCAGATCAACCCGACCTTCACCTACAGCCTGGGCGATCCGGACTTCCCCGATTCCATCCCGTACAAGGCGCAGTTCGTCAAGCCGGTGACCGGCGTGGACGGCGTGTCCGGTGAAGTGCGTTCGAAGTCCAAGCAGTACGGCGTGTTCATCCAGGACGACTGGCAGGTCAACGACCACCTGCAGATCAACCTCGGCCTGCGCTGGGACTACGAAAAGACCCCGTCCTACCTGGACTTCGTCACCCCGCAGGCCGTGGTCGACGCGATCTATTCGCAGGATCCGCGTGCTGCCGCCGGCCAGACCTACGCCGATTCGCTGGCGCTGGGCGGCCTGGACATCAGCGACTACATCAGCAACGGCCACAACCGCAAGGCATTCAAGGATGCCTGGCAGCCGCGCCTGGGCTTCTCGTATGACATCAACGCCGACGAGCAGCACGTGATCCACGGTGGTGCCGGCCGTTCGTACGACCGCGATCTGTTCGACAACCTGCAGCTGGAAACCACCAAGCTGGCCCTGCCGCAGCCGACCATCTACTTCCGCAACCCGGCCACCGGCACCTGCATCAACGGCCAGGCCGCCTGCTATGACTGGAACCCGAACCTGCTCAACGGCATCGGCAACCTGCAGAGCCTGGTCGGTGCGACCAGCAATGCCGGCCTGGAAGTGGATCTGCTGAACAACAAGCTGAAGGCTCCGTACTCCGATCAGTTCAGCCTGGGCATGAGCAACCAGATCGGTGACTGGCTGACCGACGCCACCATCGCCCGTACCCTGAGCTACGACGGCTTCGCCTTCACCCTGGGCAACCGTTACCCGACCGGCCAGTTCTTCGATGACCCGCGCCTGTGCGGTGGCACCGAGCCGGGCCTGAGCCAGGCCTGGAGCTGCAACGTGCCGGGCTTCGGCAGCCTGATCATCGGCCAGCAGGGCATCAAGACCCGTGCGACCCAGATCCTGCTGTCGGCGCAGAAGCCGTTCACCCAGGAAAGCGGCTGGGGTACCTCGATCGCCTACACCTGGACGACCGCGCGCCACAACCGCGACATCAACGAGAAGTACGCCTTCGACCGCGGCCTGATCGAGGATTACCCGACCATCCGTTCCAACGGCGCGCCGCGCCACCGCCTGGTGGTCACCGGTTCGTACGCGGGCTTCTGGGGCATCACCTTCGGCGGCAAGATCACCCTGGCTACCCCGACCGCCGTCAATGACTGGTACCCGGTGCCGCAGGCCAGTGGCTACAACCTGCCGACGCCGCAGGCGGCTGTGCCCAACGCCAATGGCAAGTTCCTGGTGGGTGGCAAGATCTTCGGCTACCGTTCGGTCGACCTGCAGGCGACGAAGACGTTCAAGCTGGCGGGCGATACCGAGCTGTACGCGCGTATCGACATCATCAACGTGTTCAACTTCGACAACTTCTCCACCTACAACTACGTCAAGACCAACGGCAAGCTGCAGGCCAGCTACAACGAGACCGGCGACATCATCGGTACTCCGCGTCAGGTCAAGGCCGAAGTGGGCTTCCGCTTCTGATCGCGGGAAGTTGATGCAGTACGGAGCCATCGGTTCGCCGATGGCTCCGGTTTCAACGGCAATGGCCGGCCTCCGGGCCGGTCCATTGCCCACGCCATTGCCGGGCAGGGGGCAATGGCGTGGGCAATGACCGCGGTGTCATCAACCACGTTTTCGTGGTTTTTTAAGACCGCACTTTGTAAACGATTTCAGGTCATTGGACGTTATGCTCTTTCATCGATCAGCCCACCGGAGGAACCGCGCCATGCAGGCACGCCACCTGATGACCGCCGCTGCGATGACCCTGGCCATCGCCGCCTGCAAACCGGCCCAGCAGGAGCCTGCCAAGCCGCGCCCGCCGGTGATCCTGATCGAGGCCGACGCACCGCCGCGGCCGATGAAGCCGGAGCTGCCGCCGCTGTTCGATGACATCGAGCGCCGCACCTTCCAGTTCTTCTGGGATACCACCAACGAGATCAACGGCCTGACCCCGGACCGCTATCCGTCGCGGCCGTTCGCCAGCATCGCCTCGGTCGGCTTCGCCCTGACCGCTTATCCGATCGGCATCGAGAACGGCTGGGTCAGCCGCAACCAGGCGATCGACCGCACCCTGACCACCCTGAAGTTCTTCCGCGACGTGCCGATGGGCCCGCAGCGCACCGGCAAGGCCGGCTACAAGGGCTTCTATTACCACTTCCTGGACATGCAGGAAGGGCGCCGCTACGACAGCTGGGTGGAACTGTCCTCGGTGGATACCGCGCTGCTGATGATGGGCGTGCTGTTCGCCCAGTCGTACTACGACGGCGACGATCCGCGCGAGAAGGAAATCCGGCAGATCGCCGACACCCTGTACAAGCAGGTCGACTGGCCGTGGCTGCAGCAGCGTGCGCCGCTGATCTCGATGGGCTGGTTCCCGGAGAACGGCTTCATCGACCATGACTGGATGGGCTACAACGAAGCGATGATGGTCTACATCCTCGCCCTGGGCTCGCCCAGCCACCCGGTCAGCCCGGATGCGTGGACGGTATGGACGCGCACCTACGACAACGACTGGGGCGTCTACCAGGGCCAGGAATACCTGTCCTTCGGTCCGCTGTTCGGCCACCAGTACAGCCATGTCTGGATCGACTTCCGCGATATCCAGGATGCGTACATGCGCGAGCGTGGCAGCACCTACTTCCTCAACAGCCGTTCGGCGGCGCTGGCCCAGCGTGAGTACGCCATCGCCAACCCGATGAACTGGAAGGAATATGGCGAGAACGTCTGGGGCCTGACCGCCAGTGATGGTCCGCAGAACACCACCCAGGAATACCGGGGCGAGCAGCGCCAGTTCCGCCATTACTCGTCGCGCGGCGCAGGCCTGCGCGAGAATTTCGATGACGGTACGATCGCGCCGACCGCCGCGATCTCGTCGGTCGTGTTCGCGCCCGAGGAAGTGATTCCGGCCACGCTGGAGATGCACAAGCGCTACGGCGACTACATCTACTCCAGCTATGGCTTCCTGGATTCTTTCAATCCCAGCTTCAGCTACGACATCCCGATCAAGACCGGGCGGGTGGTTCCTGATCGTGGCTGGGTCGCCAGCGACTACATCGCCATCGACCAGGGCCCGATCCTGACCATGATCGCCAACTACCGCAACGACTTCGTCTGGGACGTGATGAAGAAGAACCCGTACATCCGCAAGGGCCTGGAACGGGCGGGCTTCAGTGGAGGCTGGCTGGCGCCGGAAGGCTCCTTCCAGCCGCTGGAGCTGCAGAAGGATGAGAAGGCCGCCGCAGCGCGTGCGGTCGGTATCGCCGAATCACGTGCGGCCGCCGCGCAGGAACAGAAAAACAATGCCAACCGCAACACCGGCCAGGGGAAGTAACAAGGTGCACGACTGGAAACACCGCCTGCGACGCTGGGCATTGCCTGCACTGGCCGCGCTGGTCATGGCCGGCTGTGCCCGCCAGGAGCAGGGCACCACCACCGTGCGCTTCTGGGCGATGGGGCGCGAGGCTGAAGTGGTCAGCGAGCTGATCCACGAATTCGAAGCGGAGAACCCCGGCATCAAGGTCGATGTGCAGAACATCCCGTGGACGGCCGCGCACGAAAAGCTGCTGACCGCCTTTGCCGCCGATGGCCTGCCCGATGTGTGCCAGCTCGGCAACACCTGGGTGCCCGAGTTCGCCGAACTCAACGCGCTCACGCCGCTGCAGCCGTTCGTGCAGCGCTCGACTGTGGTCGATCCGAAGGACTACTTCCAGGGCATCTGGGATACCAACGTGATCCACAACGAGCTGGTCGGGGTGCCGTGGTACGTCGATACCCGCCTGATCTATTACCGCAAGGACCTGCTGGCCAAGGCCGGCTTCGACCATCCGCCGCGCACTTGGGCGGAATGGGACGAGCAGATGGCCGCGATCAAGCGCATGCAGGGTCCGAACCGCTATGCGGTGCTGATGCCGATCAACGAGTTCGAGCAGCAGCTGTCGCTGGCCCTGCAGCAGCCCGATCCGCTGCTGCGCGACGACGACACCCGTGGCAATTTCTCCAGCCCCGGCTTCCGCCGCACGCTGGGGTTCTACGCCAACATGTTCGAGCAGGGCTGGGCGCCGAAGATGTCCGAGACGCAGATCTCCAACGTCTGGGATGAATTCTTCCGCGGCTTCAACGTGTTCTACATTTCCGGCCCCTGGAACATCCGCGAGTTCAAGAAGCTGCAGCCGAAGGAACTGGAAGGACAGTGGGGCACGGCCGCGCTGCCGGGTCCGGACGGTCCGGGCGCGGGCATCGCCGGTGGTACCAGCCTGGTGATCTTCCGCAAGTCGCAGCAGAAGGAAGCGTCCTGGAAGCTGATCGAATTCCTGTCGCGGCCGGCAATCCAGGCGCGCTTCCACGCGATCATCGGCGACCTGCCGCCGCGTCGCAGCACCTGGAATGCGCCGTCGCTGGCCAACGATCCACTTGCCGCCGCCTTCCGAGACCAGCTGGAGCGGGTCAAGCCGACCCCGAAGGTGCTCGAATGGGAGCGCATCGTGCAGGAAATGCGCATCGTCACCGAACAGGTGGTGCGTGGCGGCCTGCCGCAGGACAAGGCCGTGGCCGAACTGGACCAGCGCGTGGACAAGGTGCTGGCCAAGCGTCGCTGGATGCATGAACAACAACGCCTGCAGCGCAGCGCACCCCCCTCGGGTTCGACCAGTGCAGTCGCGGCCGGGAGCCCGCAATGAAACGTACTTCGCTTGCCGGCTGGATCTTCGCCGGCCCCTCGCTGATCGTGCTTGGTGTGTTCTTCGGCCTGCCGGTGGCTTCGGCGCTGGCGCTGAGCGTGACCGACTTCGACCTGTATGCGCTGGCCGACAGCAGCAACCTGCGCTTCGTGGGTCTGGGCAACTACATCGACCTGCTGCAGACCCCGATGTTCTGGAAGTCGCTGTGGAACACCACCTATTTCGTGGTGATCGGCGTGCCGTTGTCGATCGGTGTATCGCTGGGCGCGGCGATGCTGCTCAATGCCCCGGCCGCGCGCTTCAAGGCGCTGTTCCGCACCGCGCTGTTCGCCCCGGTGGTGACCACGCTGGTGGCGGTGGCGGTGATCTGGCGCTACCTGTTCCACACCAGCTATGGCCTGGTGAACTACGGCCTGGGCCATCTTGGCATCAGCCCGATCGACTGGCTGGGCGATCCCAACTGGGCGATGCCGACCATCATGCTGTTCGCGGTGTGGAAGAACTTCGGCTACAACATGGTGATCTTCCTGGCTGGCCTGCAGGCGATTCCGCATGACCTGTACGAGGCCGCGCGCATCGACGGCGCCTCGCGCTGGAAGCAGTTCCTGCACATCACCCTGCCGATGCTCGGCCCGGTGCTGCTGGTGGTCGGGGTGATCACCGTATCCGGGTACTTCCAGCTGTTCGCCGAACCCTATGTGATGACCCGCGGCGACCCACTGCAGAGCACCGTCAGCGTGCTGTATTTCATGTTCGAGGAAGGCTTCAAGTGGTGGAACCTGGGACGCGCCTCGGCCGTGGCGTTCCTGCTGTTCCTTATCATCCTGGCGGTGACCACCGTGATGCTGCGCTTTGGCCGCAAGAGGCAGTTGGTATGAGTCGTGAAATCGGCCAGTCACGCTGGCACCCGTGGATGATCAATGGCGCGCTGCTGGTGCTGGCCCTGGTCAGCCTGGCACCGTTGCTGTGGATGCTGTCGGTGTCGTTCATGCCGCAGGGCGAGGCCACCCATTTCCCGCCGCCGCTGCTGCCGTCCAGCATCACCACGCACAATTACACCGAGCTGTTCGCGCGCACCGGCATGGGCGGCAACTTCGCCAACAGCCTGCTGGTGTCGCTGGCGATCACCCTCGGTTCGCTGCTGCTCAACACGATGGCCGGCTACGCTTTCGCCAAGCTGCAGTTCGCCGGTCGTGAGCGGCTGTTCCAGGTGCTGATGGCGGCGCTGGTGATCCCGGCACAGGTGGCGATGCTGCCGCTGTTCCTGTTGATGAAGCAGCTGGGCCTGGTCAACAGTTTCGGCGGCGTGATCGTGCCGGCGCTGGCCAGCGTGTTCGGCATCTTCCTGGTGCGCCAGTACGCCCGCTCCATTCCCGATGAGCTGCTGGAAGCGGCACGCATCGACGGGGCAGGGGAGCTGCGGATCTTCTTCCAGATCGTGCTGCCGATGCTGAAGCCGGTGCTGGTGACGCTGGCGATCTTCACCTTCATGGGCGCCTGGAACGATTTCATGTGGCCCTTGATCGTGTTGACCGACCAGGAGCACTACACTTTGCCGGTGGCCCTGGCCACCCTCTCGCGCGAACACATCATGGACGTGGAAATGATGATGGCCGGCGCAGTGGTCACCGTGGTTCCGGTGCTGGCGCTGTTCCTGGTGCTGCAGCGGTACTACATCCAAGGATTGTTGCTGGGGAGTGTGAAGGGATGATGCGTGCGATCGCCGTTGGACTGGGCCTGTTGTGGTCTTCCCTGGCGATCGCCGCACCACCGGCGCTGCCCGCGCCGAAGGTGCTGGATGATTTCGACGACATCAGCGCCTGGAAGCTGGTGTTGTCCGACCAGGTCAGCGGCTCGCTGCGGCCGGTCAGTGGCGCTGGCGGTGGCCGCGCGCTGTGCCTGGATTACGACTTCCATGAGGTCTCCGGTTACGTCGGCATCCGTCGTCCACTGAACATCGAGTACCCGGCCAACTATCGTTTCGGCTTCCAGCTGCGCGGTGATTCGCCGTCCAATGACCTGCAGTTCAAGTTGATCGACGCCAGCGGCGACAACGTGTGGTGGGTCAACCGCCCCGGCTATGCCTTCCCCAAGGCGTGGACGCCGGTGGAGTACCGCCGCCGGCAGATCGACAAGGCCTGGGGGCCATCGCCAGAGAAGGACATGGCGCGCAGCGCGTCGATGGAATTCACGATCTACAGCAAGGTCGGCGGTCGCGGTACCGTGTGCTTCGACAAGCTGACCCTGCAGGGGCTGCCCGCGCAGGATGATTCGGCGCTGCGGCCCTCGGTGATCGCCGATACCGCAACCGCGCTGCAGGACCGGATGATCGACGGCAAGTCCGATACCTTCTGGATCAGTGGCGGGGTCAAGCAGCAGACCATCAGCCTGGACCTGCACAAGAACCGCGAGATCGGCGGTGCGGTAATCGACTGGCTGCCCGACCTGGAAGCCAATCGCTACACCGTGCGTACCTCCGAGGATGGCCGTGACTGGCGTACCGTGCGCGAAGTGACCGCAGGTGCCGGAGGCCGGGACTGGCTGGCACTGCCCGACACCGATGCGCGCTACGTGCGTTTCGACCTGCAGGGCGGGCCGAACTGGCGCTACGGCATCCGTGACATCACCCTGAAGCCGCTGGCGTTCGCCGCGACTCCCAATGCCTTCCTGTCCTCGGTGGCGGCCGACCTGCCGCGTGGCGCGTTGCCGCGCGCCTACGTTGGCGAGCAGCCGTACTGGACGCTGCTTGGCCTGGACGGCGGCCAGGAACAGGCGTTGATCAGCGAGGACGGTGCGCTGGAGCCGGCCAAGGGCAGCTTCAGCATCGAGCCGTTCATCCGCCTCGACGGCAAGCTGCTTGACTGGTCGAACGTTGCCATCAGCCAGTCACTGCAGGATCGTTACCTGCCGATCGCCACGGTCGACTGGGTGCACGAGAAGGCCGGCCTTTCGGTGACAAGCTTCGTGCAGGGCACGCCCGAACGCGCGCAGCTGATCGGGCGCTACCGCTTGAGCAATCCGGACAAGGTCGCGCACGAATACACCCTGGCCCTGGCGATCCGCCCGTGGCAGGTCAATCCCCCCACCCAGTTCCTCAACACCGTGGGCGGCTTCAGCCGCATCGACAGCCTGGACGTGGGCGAGCAGCTGGTGCGCATCAATGGCGAACCGCGGCTGTATCCCCTGCAGGTACCGGATGCGCGCTTTGCCAGCAGCTTCGACGGCAAACTGGATGCGATGCACCTGGCCAGCGGCAAGCTGCCCGGCACTACTGCGGTGAAGGACCCGACCGGCATGGCGTCCGGCGCACTGTTGTACACGATCAAGCTCGAACCCGGGCAGAGCCGCGAGGTGGCGATCGTGCTGCCGCAGACCGGCAGCTGGGCGCCGCAGGCGCTGGACGTGGCCAAGGCACAGCAGCAGGTGGCGACGATGTGGCGCGACAAGCTGGGCGTGGTGACCCTGCAGGTGCCCGCCGCCGGCCAACCGCTGGTGGAAACCCTGCGCACCGCGGTGGCGCACATGCTGATCTCGCGGGTCGGCCCGCGCCTGCAGCCCGGTACGCGCTCCTATGCACGCAGCTGGATCCGCGATGGCGCGATGATCTCCGAAGGCCTGCTGCGGATGGGGCGCAGCGATGCCGTGCGTGACTACGTGACCTGGTATGCGCCCTATCAGTTTGAAAACGGCAAGGTGCCGTGCTGCGTCGATGCGCGTGGCAGCGACCCGGTGCCGGAGAACGACAGCCACGGCGAACTGATCTACAACATCGCCGAGTACGGCCGCTATACCGGCGACACGGCCTTCCTCGAGCAGATGTGGCCGCATGTGCTGGGCGCCTACAGCTACATGGAGCAACTGCGGGGCAGCGAGCGCACCGAGGAGAACCGCGCGCGCAATCCTGCCTTCTACGGGATGATGCCGGCCTCGATCAGCCACGAGGGCTATTCGGCCAAGCCGATGCATTCGTACTGGGACAACTTCTGGGCACTGCGCGGTTACAAGGACGCCGCGCAACTGGCGGCGCAGCTGGGCAAGGTCGAGGCGATGCAGATCAGCGAGTCGCGCGATCAGTTCCGTGATGACCTGCAGGCCTCGCTGCTGGCGGCCATGCAGCAGCACCGCATTGATTACCTGCCGGGCTCGGCCGAGCTGGGTGACTTCGACGCCACCTCCACCACGATCGCGTTGGCGCCCGGCGGCGAGCAGGGGCGGTTGCCGCAGGAGGCGCTGGACGCGACCTTCCAGCGTTACTGGAACGAATTCGTCGGGCGCCGCGATGGCAAGCGCGAATGGAAGGACTACACGCCGTACGAATGGCGCAACGTCGCCGCGTTCGTGCGCCTGGGATGGCGTGATCGTGCCTGGCAGGCCACCGAGTTCTTCTTCAAGGATCGTGCACCGCAGGCCTGGAACCAGTGGGCCGAGGTCGTCTCGCGCACGCCGCGCAAGCCGTTCTTCGTGGGTGACCTGCCGCATGCCTGGGTGGCCTCGGACTTCGTCCGTTCGGCACTGGACATGTTCGGCTACAACCGCGATGCGGATGAGGCGCTGGTGCTGGCCGCCGGTATCCCGGTGGCGTGGCTGCAGGGCGAGGGCATTGCCGTGCAGGGCCTGCGCACGCCGCAGGGGCAGCTCAACTATCGCCTGCAGCGCAGCGACAAGCAGCTGGTGCTGGAAGTGCAGCCCGGGCTGGTGCCGCCGGCCGGTGGCGTGGTGCTGCCATGGCCGTATGCAGGCGAGCCGGGCCAGGCGACGGTCAACGGCGAGGCGGCGGAATGGGTCAACAACGAGCTGCATGTGCACCAGTTGCCGGCACGCGTCGAGATCGATGTGCCCAGCGCGGTGCGCCGCGCCGAACGCAAGGAAAAGTAAGCATGCGAGGTCCGCTCGGAATCGGTCGCGGTTTGTGCGCGCTGGGGCTGGCGATCGCGCTGGCCCTGCCCGGGCTGGCGCCAGCCGCTGAGTTGGCCAGCGCGGCTGGCGCGGCCACAGCGGTCGGCGAGCCCGGCATGAGCATGGTCACATTCAACCTGCACCACGACCGCGAGGACTGGCCCAGCCGTCGTCGCACGATCGTGGCCGAGCTCAAGCGCCTGCAGCCCGATGCCGTCGCGCTGCAGGAGGTGATCCAGAAGCGCAACGTGCGCAACCAGGCGCAGTGGCTGGCCAGCCAGCTCGGCTACCGGTACGTATTCGTGTCCACCGATCCGGTGGGTGCACCCAAGCGTTATGGCAATGCGCTGCTGACCCGGCGCCCGATCCTGGCGCATGGCGAACACCTGCTGCTGCCGCTGGATGACTACCGCACCGTGGCCCATCTGCGCATCGACGTGGAGGGCAGGCCGGTCAATGTCTATGCCACCCATCTCAACGAGCGCAGTGACGACGCCGGCCAGCGCATCCGCCGCAGCCAGGTCGAGGATCTGCTGCGTTTCATCGCCGGCAGTTCTGCGGGGGCACCGGTGGTGATTGCCGGCGACTTCAACGCCCTGGTCGATGCCGGCGATCTGAGCGAACTGCGCAGCCACTATGGCGACAGCTACGGCAGCGTGCACGTCAACACCGACCTGGCGGGTGTGAGCACGCTCAACCGCCATTACTACCAGGCGCCGTCGCGGATCGACCACATCTTCTTCCAGCAGGACGAGATGGTCGCGCGCGAAGCGAAGATCCTGTTCGACCAGCCTGATGACGGTGGCCGCTGGGCCTCCGATCACTACGGGGTGTGGACCCGGCTGCAGTTCGCGCCGAAGCCCTGATAACTGCATCGCGTGGCGACGCGGCAGGCGTTCGCTACGGCATCTGATACGTCACAAACAGAAACGGCGGGGATCATCGATCCCCGCCGTTTCGTTGTTGCCGATCAAGGATCGATCAGGCGACCGGTGGCGTGCGCTTGCCGGCGTCTTCGTCTTCTTCCGACGCCTGCGCGTCGGCGGCCTGTGCGGCAGCGTCGGCATGGCCATCGGCGATCGGGTCGACCTGCGCCGGCACGACCGCATCGGCGACCGGCGCAGCGGCGTCCACCGGTGCGGCTTCGACAGCCACTGGGGCTGCCGGCTGCTCGGCGACCGGGGCGACTTCAACCTCGGCCTTCGGTTCGACTGCCGGAGCAGCTTCAACCACCGGCGCAACATCGGCCACCACCGGCTTCGGCTCGGCCACCGGTGCGGCTTCGACCACCGCGGTCGGTTCAGCGACCGGAGCGGCTTCGATCGCAGCAGCGGTCTCGGTCACCGGCGGCTTCGCCTCGATCACCGGAGCCGCTTCAGGCGCCGGCTGCACCGGCGTCGCTGCATCGATGGCATCCAGCATGCTGGTCTGCACCGGCGACGGGGCCGGTTCGACCTTGGCGACTGCTTCCACCGGAGCCGGAGTCTGCACTGCGGCGGCCACTGGAGCGGCTGCCTCGACCACGGCACTGCTTACGGCAGCAACCGGGGCAACCGCGGCAGCCACTGCAACCGGCGCACGTGCCGGCTTGCCGGCATCAGCGGCGGCCGGCTCGACTTCGTCATCGAAATCGAATTCCGGCTGCGAACGCGACGGCTGCACGGCGGCTGCCGGTGCGCCGACCGAAGCCGGGGCGGTCTGCTCGACCGAATCGCCGTCGTTGTCCTCGCCTTCGGCATCATCGCCGTCGTCCAGGTCATCACCCAGTACGTCACTACCTGCAGCGTTCTCGGCGCCACCACGACGACGACGACGACCACCGCGACGGCCACGGCGGCGGCGGGTTGCGCCTTCGCCGGTCTGATCGCCTGCGGCATCGGCCGCAGCATCCTCGGCAGCCCCGGTCGCAACCACGACCTCGGCATCGGTCGTTGCGGCGGTGTCCACGGCCGCGACGGTGTCGACCACGTTTTCAGTGGCGACGGCCGGTGCCAGTGCCTTTTCTTCCTGCACCGCAACCGTGGCCGCAACCGCAGTCGTGGTAGCCACGGCAGCGGCAGCGGTCACGACATCGGCCGGGGCTTCGGCAGCGGCACGCTGCGGCTTCTCGGCCGGCTTGTCACCGTCCTGCGGGCGCGGCTGCCTCGGCTGCTTCAGCTTCGGCTGCTGCTGCCCCTGGCCCTGTTCGTTGCGCGGCTTGTTCTGCTGCTGCGGCTGCTGGGCATCCTTCGGCTTGCCCTGCTGCTGCGGCTGCTGCTGGCCATTGCCATTGGCCTGGCTGCCGCCGTTGCGGCCATCCTTGCGCTGCTCACCGCGGTCCTTGCGGTTGCCGCCGTCCTTCTGCTGCTGCGCATTGCCATTGCCGCCGTTGCCACGGCTGTCCTCGCGACGGTCCTTGCGGTCCTTGTTGCGATCCTTGTTGCGGTCACGGCGACCGCCATCCTGCTGCTGGCGGGCGGCCGGTGCCGGCGCAGGAGCGGGAGCGGGCTCGCCGCCAAAGATGCGCTTGAGCCAACCAACCACGCCACCGCTGGCGGCGGCAGCGGGAGCCACTGCGGCCACCGGTGCCGGTGCAGGCGCAGCGGTCGGTTCCACTTCCTCCCGCACCGGGGCGGGGGAGTTGTGCTTGACCTGGGTCACCATCGGCGGCGGGATGTTCAGCTGGCCCTTGGTCAGTGCGTGCACCGGCAGCTTGCGCGGAGTACCGCGCTGGTAGCTCGGCTTGCCGCTTTCCTCGCCCAGCTCGTTGTCGCGCAGGCGGGTAACGGTGTAATGCGGGGTGTGCAGCTGCTCGTCGGCAACGATCACGATCGGCGCCTCGTGGCGCTTCTCGATTTCGCCCAGCGCGCCGCGCTTTTCATTCAGCAGGTAATTGGCGATCTCCACCGGGGCCTGTACCAGCACCTGCCCGGTGTTCTCCTTCATCGCATGCTCTTCGGCGACGCGGATGATCGACAGCGACAGCGACTCGACGCTGCGCATGCGGCCATGGCCGTCGCAACGCGGGCAGACGATCTGGCTGGATTCGCCCAGGCTCGGACGCAGGCGCTGGCGGCTCATTTCCAGCAGGCCGAAGCGCGAGATGCGGCCAACCTGCACGCGTGCACGGTCGTACTTGAGCGCGTTGGCCAGGCGGTTCTCGACTTCGCGCTGGTGCTTGTTGGAAGCCATGTCGATGAAGTCGATCACCACCAGGCCGCCGAGGTCGCGCAGGCGCAGCTGGCGGGCCACTTCCTCGGCCGCTTCCAGGTTGGTCTGGAACGCGGTGTCCTCGATGTCGCTGCCCTTGGTGGCGCGCGAGGAGTTGACGTCGACGGCAGTCAGCGCTTCGGTCTGGTCGACCACGATCGAGCCGCCCGACGGCAGGCGCACGTTGCGCTCGTAGGCGCCTTCGATCTGCGATTCGATCTGGAAGCGGTTGAACAGCGGGATGTCGTCCTTGTAATGCTTGAGCTTGCGCAGGGTCTGCGGCATCACCTGCTGCATGAACTCCTTGGCGTGCTCGTACATTTCCTCGGTGTCCACCAGGATCTCGCCGATGTCGGCGCGCAGGTAGTCACGCAGGGCGCGCACGATCAGGCGCGATTCCTGGTAGATCAGGAACGGGGCCGGCTTGCTCAGGGCGGCTTCGGCGATGGCGCGCCAGACGTTCAGCAGGTAATCCAGATCCCACTGCAGCTCTTCCGCATCGCGGCCGACGCCGGCGGTACGGATGATGACGCCCATTTCGTCGGGGATGTTCAGCTTGTCCAGAGCGTCCTTCAGGGCCGCCCGGTCTTCACCCTCGATGCGACGGGAAACACCGCCGGCACTGGGGGAGTTGGGCATCAGCACCATGTAACGGCCGGCCAGGGAGATGAACGTGGTCAGGGCGGCGCCCTTGTTGCCACGTTCTTCCTTGTCCACCTGGACGACGATTTCCTGGCCTTCCCTCAGCAGCTCGCGGATGCCGGCCTTGTTGTGGTCGACACCGGCCTGGAAGTAATCGCGGGAGATTTCCTTCAGCGGCAGGAAGCCATGGCGGCCACCACCGTATTCAACGAAGGCCGCTTCCAGCGAGGGCTCGATGCGGAAGATCCGGCCCTTGTAGATGTTGGACTTCTTCTGTTCCTTGGACGGCTGCTCGATGTCGATGTCATACAACGACTGGCCATCCACGATGGCAACACGCAGCTCTTCAGCCTGCGTGGCGTTGATCAGCATTCGCTTCATTGTTGCGTTCCTCGCAAGCGGCTACCGCGCGGAACGCCATGGAGTTTCGCCTCTGGACACGGCTCGCCGCCCATTCGCGCAAGCGCGGGGAGGGCGGCTTGGGTTTCCAGCGCTACGACACCACGGCAGGCCGCGGGAGCGCTTCAATTTTCTGGTTTTGGGTGTTGCAGGGCCGGAGGCAGCTGTCAGCCAGGCTGGAGCGCCGCACGGGACATGTTCAGCGCGACTGCGTGTCAGGCAATCGGCGATGGCCGGGAACGCCGGTGAGCCGCTAACATGGCCGCCCCGCGGGCGGTGGTCGCGCACTGTGCCGGATTCGTCGGAAGCGGGGCTTCTGGCCCTGAGTAACTTCCAACGAAATCAATCCCTTATCTCGCCCCCCGAGTGTAACAGAATAAACAGGCTGATGACTGCACAAGACCCCACCAAGCCGGCCGGCGACAAGCCTTCCGTGCGCATGATCACCGTTCCGGCCGACCGCGCCGGCCAGCGCCTGGACAATTTCCTGCTCGGCCAGCTCAAGGGTGCCCCGCGCAGCCTGGTCTACAAGCTGGTCCGCAGCGGCCAGGTGCGCGTCAATGGCGGCCGCGCCAAGGCCGAGCGCAAGCTGGAGGCCGGCGACGAAGTGCGGATACCGCCGGTTCGTCTCAGCGAAGAGGGAGACAAGGCGGGTCCGCCCGAGGCGTTCATGCGTCGGCTGGAGCAGGCCATCGTCTTCGAAGATGCCCGGCTGCTGGCGCTGAACAAGCCGACGGGCGTCGCCAGCCATGGTGGCAGCGGCATCAGCTTCGGCGCCATCGAGACCCTGCGCGCTCTGCGCCCCGGGCAGACCCTCGAACTGGTCCACCGGCTGGACCGTGACACGTCGGGCCTGTTGATCGTGGCCAAGAAGCGTTCGGCACTGAGCGAGCTGCAGGCACTGCTGCGTGAAGACCACGGCGCCGGTATCCGCAAGCGCTACCTGACCCTGTTGGCCGGGCGCATGCCGGACGGGGTGATGACGGTCGACGCGCCGTTGCACGTGGGCCTGCGCCAGGGCGGCGAGCGTCATGTGCAGGTCAACGCGATCGGCAAGGAATCCATCAGCCATTTCCGGGTGCTGGAGCGCAAGGGCGGCCATTCCTATTGCGAGGTGCGCATCGAAACCGGCCGCACCCACCAGATCCGCGTGCACGCCCAGCATCTGGGGCATCCGGTAGCCGGTGACGACAAATACGGCGATCCTGCGGTCAACAAGCGGCTTCGTGAGCAGATCGGGCTGAAGCGCCTGTTCCTGCATGCCGCGTCGCTGGAGTTCGCGCTGGACGACGGCAAGAGCCCGTATGTGCTGAACGCGCCGCTGGCCGATGAGCTGGTCGAGGCGCTGGATCGACTTCGCTAAGGGCGGTTCGGCGGCGCCGGGCGTTTGGCTGGAGCCGTCGTTTCCCTGCGATAAGTGGGCTTGTCACTTTCTTTGCTCGTGCAAAGAAAGTAACCAAAGAAACACGCCGCCATCCGCGAGCCAGCGCTGCGCGCCGGTGCCCTGTGCTCCTCGGTCCGCCGAGGGGCGGCGCGGAACTCGCTGCGCTCAAACACCCGCGCCTCTTCGCCCTCGCCGGACCTGCGGTGCTCGGCTCGCTACAAGGCGGACCCGACAGCCGCAGCGTAGACCCCAGGCTGCACGCAGCCTTTGTAGAGTCGAGCAACGCTCGACTCACGCGCGCAGCGCGGGCTTCGCTTTTAATCCTTTCATCGCGCGGCTGGCACGCACGTAGCCTGTCAGAGGCCGGGCGAGGTGGGTTTGCGGGGGTGTAAGCGCCATGGATGGCGCGCCCAAGCCCCCATGGATGGGTTTACGGCGTCCCCCGCATACCCACCTCGCCCGGCCCAACCGCAGCATCTCGCTCCGCCAGCCGCGAGGGGGCTCAGCCCGTTGGCCGGAAATCCCTCACCACTTGAACAGCACCAGGCTGATCGCCAGCGTACCCATGCCGGCCACCAGGCCATACACGGTTTCGTGGCCCTTGGCGTAGCGCTTGGCCGCCGGCAGCAGCTCGTCCAGCGCCAGGAACACCATCACACCGGCAATCAGGCCGAACACCCAGCCGAACGTGGCGTGGGACAGCGAGCCGGACAGCAGTACATAGCCGATCGCCGCGCCGACCGGCTCGGCCAGGCCTGACAGCAGGCTGGCGGCGAACGCATAGAACTTGTTCTGCGTGGCGAAGTACACCGGCACCGCAATGGCGATGCCCTCGGGAATGTTGTGGATGGCGATGGCGAAGGCCAGCGGCATGCCCACCGACGGGCTCTCCAGCGTCGCGAAGAACGTCGCCAGCCCCTCCGGGAAGTTGTGCGCGGTGATCGCCACCGACGTCAGCAGGGCGACCCGCTTCAGGTATTCGCGGCTGTTCTCGCGGAAGGCCGGGTCCTGCTTGTCCAGGCTGTCATGCGGGTTGGGAATGAAGTGGTCGATCAGCACGATCACCACCACGCCCAGCAGGAAGGCGAGGGTGCCGTAGGTGAAGCCGGTGCGCTCACCATAGGCCAGCGCGAACGAGGCGATGGATTTGTTGAGGATCTCCGACAGCGAGACGTACACCATCGCGCCGCCGGCAAAGGCCAGGCCGAAGGCCAGCAGGCGCGGATTGGGGCGACGCGAGAACAGTACCAGCAGGCTGCCGATGGCGGTGGCAAGGCCCGCAGCGAGGGTGACCGCCAGGGCGATCCAGATGTTTTCGGGGGGAATCTGCAGCATGTACCGACGCGTTCCTTGTCATCAAGCAATCGCCCCGGCACGGGCCGGGGCGGCAAAGGCGAGGCGGGCGTCGGCTGGCCTCGTCACCGGCAGGCGATCAGCCGCCGCGGCGCAGGCTTTCTTCGATGGCGAAGCACTGGTCCGGCTTGGGCTGCGGCGGGTTGAAGCTGACCGGCACCTGGATCGTGGCCGGCACGGCCTCGCCATTGCGGGTGGCTGCCTTGAACTGCCAGCCCTGCACGGCGGTCTTGGCCAGATCGTCCAGCTGCGGGTTGCCCGCGCCGGTCAGCAGGGTGACCTCGCTGGGTTTGCCGTCGGTGCCGATCACCACCTTGAAGGTGCTGGTGCCGCCCACGCCGGTGCAGGCCAGTTCCAGCGGATACTGCGGCGGCGGGGTCTTCACCGCAGCCACTTCGGTGGGTGCGGCAGCCGGTGCTGCCGGCGGTTCGGAGGTGCCGCAGCCGGCCAGGCCGGTCACGGCAAGCAGGGACAGGCTCAGCAATCGCACGTTCATTTCAGTTGCTCCGTCAGGGCGGAAGTCTTCGCTGCGCAGATGAAGTCGTTCTCGCTCAGGCCGCCCACGTCGTGGGTGGAATAGCGGACGACGGCACGGTCGTAGTGGACGCCGAGGTCCGGGTGATGGTCCTCGCCGTGGGCGATCCAGGCCAGCGCGTTCACGAAGGCCATGGTGGCGTAGTAATCCTTGAAGCGGAACGTGCGCACCAGCGCCTGGCCGGCCTCGGCCAGCTCCCAGCCGGGAACCTGCGGCAGCAGTTCGGCCAGCCGGGCCTCGCCCAGCTTGTGGTCGCTGCCCTTGCGTGGCACGCAACGGGCCTGTGCCAGCGGAATCAGGTCGGCCATGGGTTCCTCCACCTCGTGTTGACTGAACAATGCGCCGGCCGGTGTATAAATCGAATGAGCGGCTGACGCTTACTTGGCTAGAATAGCCTGATGATCCAGATCTCCGACACTGCCCAGACCCATTTCCGCAAGCTGATCGAACGCGAGGGCGTGCCCGGCATGGGCGTGCGCTTGAGTGCGGTCGATCCTGGCACCCCGCGTGCCGATGCCCGGCTGGAGTTCGCCGAGCCGACCGATCTGCTCGGCGACGAGTGGGCGGTGGACTGCGATGGCTTCACCCTCTATGTGGACGCCACCAGCGTTGGCTGGCTCGATGGCGCGGAGATCGACATCGTGCCCGGTACCGCTGGTACCCAGCAGCTGACGATCAAGGCGCCGCGGATCAAGGGCGAAGCGCCCGGCGATGCCGCCTCGCTGGTCGAGCGCGTGCATTGGGTGGTGGAAAACGAAGTCAATCCGCAGCTCGCTTCGCACGGTGGCAAGGTCGCCGTGCAGGAAGTCTCGGCCGACGGCGTGGTGCTGCTGCGCTTCGGCGGTGGCTGCCAGGGCTGCGGCATGGCCGACGTCACCCTCAAGCAGGGCATCGAGAAGACCTTGATGGGCCGTGTGCCTGGGGTGACTGCGGTGCGTGACGCTACTGATCACGACAGCGGCCACGCTCCGTATATTCCGCGCGGCAACGCCGCCTGATCGCCAACGCGTGCCTCTGCCCAGAGCCGAGCAACTCATCGACCTGCTGCTGGCGCGCCAGCAGCGACCGCCCATCCTCGAGAAGAGCACCGGCCTGCCGTACGGCTGGGCGATCTGGCTGCGGACGCTGACGCCGCTGCCGCGTCCGTTCCACGCGCGCGAGGTGATCGCAGTGCTGCTGCCGCGGCCGCTGCCCGGGCCTCCGGGGCGCTTGCCGGGGCTGGGGCCATGGGCGTCCCTGCGCCGCCTGTTCTGGCAGGACTGGGATCCGGCGCCGCGTGACCAGCGCTGGATGCGCTGGACCTCGGCGCTGCTCAGCGCGTTGCTGCATCTGTTGTTCTTCCTGCTGCTGCTGTGGGTGGCGGTGATCCGCACGTCTTCGCCGGACGAGCAGGGCAGCGAGGGTGAGCGCGTGCAGATTGAATTCGTCGGCCGTGCTGCACAGGAAGGCGGCGGCGACCAGCCCGGTGCCGAGGCGGCTGCCGCCGCGGAGGCCGGTGCTGTAGCCGCAGGCCAGGATGCCGGAGCGGCGACAGCGCCCCGGCCGCAACCGTCTGCACCTGCGCCGTCTTCCACTGCCGCTGCCACGGCACCGACCGCAAGCGTGCCGCCGCCGCCCGAGATGGAGCCGGCGCCGGTGGCCGCACCGCCGCCCTCACCGGTACAGGCCACCGAGGTTGCAGAGGCGACCGCCGAATTCGTGGTGCCGCCGGTCGCACTGCCGCGCACCGAGGTCAGCATCGTGCCTCGCGACACCATTCCGACGGTGCGCGAGCGCAGCGTGCAGCCGGTACAGTCTGTGCCGATAGCAACGCCGGTACGCACGCCCGAGGTGGCAGTGCAGGCTCCCCGCGTGCGCGATGTACAGGTGCAGGAGCGCGAAATCAGCACGGTTGAAGCGCCGGTGGCGCCGCAGCCGATGCGCACCACCGACATCCAGGTACGCGTGCCGCAGCGCGACGTGCAGGTGCGCGAGCGCGAAGTGCAGGCGATGACCGATCCGCAGGTGCGCATGGCCACCGTCGCCGGGCGCGAGCCCACGGTGCGTGCGCCTGCCGGGCGCGAGGTGCAGGTGCGCGAACGGGAGGTTGCTGCCGCTCCGCAACCTGCCGCGTCGACTGCGGCAGGCAGCGCGACCACGCCGACGCCGGCATCCGCCGGCAGTTCGGCCCAGAACAGCGCCAGCGTGGCGCGCCCTGCGACGACCAGTACCGCCGCCGCACAGGCGGGCGCCCGTCCGGCACCGGCCCCGGGCAACTGGGCAACGCCCGCCCGCGGTGACGACTGGGGCGCCTCCAGCCGCAATCGCGACGGTGCCAACCAGGGCGCCGCGCAAACCAGTGCGGGCAAGGGCGATGGTCTGTTCAACGCTGACGGCAGCGTACGCGTGGCCGGCCAGAACGGGGCCGGCAAGGCCGAGCGCGGCGCACCCGGTGGGGTCAACGACGGCTGGAGCAAGGAGCGCATCGCCGAGTCCGGCAAATGGCTGAAGCGGCCGCCGTACGACTACACGCCTACCTCGTTCGACAAGTATTGGGTGCCGCAGGAATCGCTGCTTGCCGAATGGGTGCGCAAGGGTGTCAAGGCAATGGAGATTCCGTTGCCGGGTACCAGCACGAAGATTTCCTGCGTGATCTCGATCCTGCAGGCCGGTGGCGGCTGTGGCCTCACCGATCCGAACATGCAGGACCAGCCGGCAGTGGCGCGTCCGCCGCCGGATATCCCGTTCAAGAAAGAGCTGCAGGAAGATAACGGCAGCCGGTAGGGTGCCGCATCCACGCATGGCGTGGATCTACTGTGCATCCAGCTGCGCCGGGTAGATCCACGCCATGCGTGGATGATCCATGCGCTTCACGTGCATGCCGACCAAGGTCGGCCTCTACCAGGTCATTCGCTCTGCGACAGGAACACCCAGAACGGGACGTCGCGACCTACCCAGTCACGGCTGGCTTCATCCAGGATGTCCAGCAGCGTGTCGAACTCCTTGCCTGCACCGGCGCGCAGGGCATCGACGTCGGCCAGGAACAGCGCATAGCCATGGGCCGGCAGCCATTGCAGGTCGCGCAGGTTGTCAGACAGGGCATCCCAGTTGCCGCCGAAGCCGGCAGGGAAATCAAGCTGGGCGGCCAGCCGCGCCAGCAGGGTGCGCTTGTCGCCCACGCCATCCAGGTCGATCCGGATCACCTTCAGGTCGGCATCGCGCATCGCTGCCGACAGCGCGCTGATATCGGAGCTGTCGATCGCGTAGACGCCGGCATTGTTGATGTCATGCAGGCCGAGGCCGAAATCATCGTGGCTCATGGGCGTTCTCCGGAGGCCGGTACGGTGAAGCTGCGGAACGATTCGTAGTGATCATCGGTGTAGTACCAGGCATCGGGCGGGTTGCCACCGGTGACGATGCGCTGCGCGCCGCGGTTGCCTGCACCGGGCGTGTCGACGGTGTACTCGCGGTAGTAGCCACGCGGGCGCTGTGGCAGCTGTTGTTCGCGGTTGCCGAAGGTGCTGCCGTCCTGCCGATGCGGGAACGGGCCGCCGCGCTGGATCAGCGCGATGGTCTGGCGGGCCTCGGCCGGAAGGAAGCCGGGCAGGCCGCTGTCGCTGTCGCTGTTGCTGCGCAGCGCCGGTGCGTTGGCCGCCGGAGTGCCCTGCAGGTCGGGCGCGAACTGCGGCGGCGGCGGCCGCTGCAGGAAATGATTGACGACCAGGCCGAGCAGCAGCAGGACGATGGCAGTGATCAACAGCCGGGGGTTGCGCATGGGCAGGAGCAGGCGAGGGTGGTGCGCCCACTGTAGCGCCTGCGCGCTGCACCCTGCATGAGGGCGCGCGCCGCGTCACCGCTGCGTAACAATTGCCGGCATGCTCACCTGCAGGACGCAATTTCCTTTACATCCCCCTTGGTAATCTGGCGGCCTGTCCCCATCATTCACCGCGCAACGCCCGACACCGTCGGGTGCCCTCGCAATCAGGAGATGCATCATGGCCTACACCCTGCCCAAGCTGTCCTACGCCTACGACGCGCTGGAACCGCATATCGATGCGGCGACGATGGAAATCCATCACACCAAGCATCACCAGACCTACATCAACAACGTCAACGCGGCGCTGGAAGGCACCGAGTACGCTGACCTGCCGGTCGAAGAACTGGTGAAGAAGCTGAAGTCGCTGCCCGAGAACCTGCAGGGTCCGGTGCGCAACAACGGTGGCGGCCATGCCAACCACTCGCTGTTCTGGACCGTGATGGCTCCGAATGCTGGCGGCAACCCGGTGGGCGACGTGGCCAAGGCCATCGACAAGGACCTGGGCGGCTTCGACAAGTTCAAGGACGCCTTCACCAAGGCTGCGCTGACCCGTTTCGGCAGCGGCTGGGCATGGCTGAGCGTGACCCCGGACAAGAAGGTCGTGGTCGAGAGCACCGGCAACCAGGACAGCCCGCTGATGGAAGGCAACACCCCCATCCTCGGCCTGGACGTGTGGGAACACGCGTACTACCTGAAGTACCAGAACCGTCGTCCGGAATACATCGGCGCGTTCTTCAACGTCATCGACTGGAACGAAGTCGAGCGCCGTTACCAGGAAGCGATCGCCTGAGAACGGTAGCGCCGGGCCATGCCCGGCGGCTTCAACAGAAGGCCGGGGGAGACCCCGGCCTTTTTTTTTGCGCATCGGTAGTGCCGGCCGCTGGCCGGCAACCTCATGGCTCTCATTCGGTGGTGGCAGCCACGTCCTGCAGCCGCAGCGTCGCCATCACGCCCAGGCGCAGGCCGGGCAGGTCGCCATCGGCGGGCAGCATGATCGCCTGCTGGCGGATGCCGCCGAAATGCTTGACCTGGAACAGCACATCCAGCCCATGGCCACTGGCGCCGCCGCCGCTGGCCGCCGGTGCGCCGGGATTGCGCCGGGCCGGCTGGAAGCCGGGCGTGCTGCGCACCAGCTCGACGGTGCTTGCGGAAAAATCCCCGGCGATCAGGCTCGGCATGCCCTCGGCCGTGGCGCCGATCCAGGTCATCAGGTCGCTGGTCTGGTGCTGCCGGGCCGTGGCCTCATCCGGCTCCGGCCGCAGGCGCGCGACGTAGACGTTGACGTCGTTGTCGCCCAGCCGCAGGCGCATCATGCCGGCGGCACTGAAGGTGCCCGGCGGATGCAGCAGGGTAACGCCGTCCTCGCTGACCGGCAGCCGGCTGAGCATCGCGTTGCCATGCCGGACCGGCTGGCTCGGCGGGTCTGCGGTGACGAAATCGCAGCTGTAGCGCAGCCGGCTGGCCAGCCAGCAGGCCGGGTTGCGCCCTTGCTGCTGCAGGACCTGCTGCACCGAGATCACATCCGGCTGCAGATCGGTCAGCAGCTGCAGCACCTGTTCGCGGCGCTGCTTCCATTGCCCTTCATCACGGCTGGGCAGTTCCAGCGCGGCGACGGTCAATTGCCGCACCTCCGTGGCAACGCCGACGGCCGGCGGCGCCTGCGGTCGCGCCAATGCAGGCACGGCCAGCATGAGGGCAAGGCAGCTGGACAGGATGCGGGCAAAGGGGAGGGGGCGCATAACGATAAGTTTACGCTTTTGCCGTGCAGGTTCCGTGACTTCCGGCAGGGCCGCCCATGCCTGCCATGCTTTGGCGCGCCTGTCATGCAGCCCTGCAGCGTGCTTCGCACGCACAGGTTCCGGTACTCTTGCGCCTTTCGTTTTGCAGGAATGCCTTACAGGATGAGCCACGACGCAGTCGCCCCCATCGCCGGCCAGGGAAAGATGCCGCGCCAGATCCCGTACATCATCGGCAATGAGGCCTGCGAGCGGTTCAGTTTCTACGGGATGCGCAACATCCTGGTGCAGTTCCTGATCACCTCCCTGCTGCTGCAGGAAATCACGGCCGAAGGCCGTGCCGGTGAAGCCAAGGACATCATGCACAGCTTCATGATCGGCGTGTATTTCTTCCCGCTGCTCGGTGGCTGGCTGGCCGACAAGTTCTTCGGCAAGTACCACACCATCCTGTGGTTCAGCCTGGTCTACTGCATGGGCCATCTGTGCCTTGCGCTGTTCGAGGGCAGCCGTGGCGGCTTCTTCCTCGGCCTGGGCCTGATCGCGCTGGGCGCCGGTGGCATCAAGCCGCTGGTGGCCTCGTTCATGGGCGACCAGTTCGACCAGAGCAACAAGCACCTGGCCAAGATCGTCTTCGACGCCTTCTACTGGATCATCAACTTCGGCTCGTTGTTCGCCTCGCTGCTGATCCCGCTGGTGCTGAAGAACTGGGGCCCGCAGTGGGCGTTCGGTATTCCGGGCATCCTGATGTTCATCGCCACCTTCGTGTTCTGGCTGGGCCGCAAGCGCTACGTGCTGGTGCCGTTGCCGCCCAAGGACCCGCATTCGTTCGCCAATGTGGTGCGCACCGCGCTGACCACGCGGGTGGCCGGCCAGGGCCGTCCGGGCCTGGTGATCGCCGTGCTCGGCCTGGTGCTGGCGGTGGCCTCGTTCGGCCTGGTCGGCTCGCTCGGCATCGTGATCTGCCTGTGCCTGGCGCTGGTCTCGATCCTGGCAGGCATCGGTGGTGGCACCTGGCTGCAGCTGGACCGCGCGCGCGGCCAGCATCCGGCCGAAGCCGTGGAAGGCGTGCGCTCGGTGCTGCGCGTGCTGGTGATCTTCGCCCTGACCACGCCGTTCTTCTCGCTGTTCGACCAGAAAGCCTCGACCTGGGTGCTGCAGGGCCAGCAGATGCAGATGCCGAGCTGGTTCACCGCCTCGCAGATGCAGGCGCTGAACCCGTTGCTGGTGATGATCCTGATTCCGTTCAACAACCTGGTGCTGTACCCGGCCCTGCGCCGCTTCGGTTTCGAGCCCACCGCGCTGCGCCGGATGACCGCCGGCATCGCTTTCAGCGGCCTGGCCTGGATCGTGGTGGGTGGCATCCAGGTGGTGATGGATGGCGGCAATGCGATGTCGATCTTCTGGCAGATGCTGCCGTACGCGCTGCTGACCTTCGGTGAGGTGCTGGTCTCGGCCACCGGCCTGGAGTTCGCCTACAGCCAGGCCCCGCAGGCGATGAAGGGCGTGGTGATGAGCTTCTGGAACCTGACCACCACCATCGGCAACCTGTGGGTGCTGCTGTCCAATGCGGCCGTACGCAACGAGACGGTGACCCACCAGATCGCGGGGACCGGGTTGAGCGAGGCGGCATTCCTGATGTTCTTCTTCGCCGGCTTCGCCTTCATCGCGGCGTTGGCCTTTGGTTGGTATGCACGACGCTATCGTATGGTCGACAACTACCGCACCGCCTGAGCCTGACATGACCCCCGTCAATCTGCTGTTGATCGCCATCACCGCCATCCTGTCGTGGATGGCGTTCAACAACCGCAAGCTGGCCGACCGCCTGATCCTGTGGCCGCCGGCGGTGGATCGCCACCGCCAGTACGACCGCCTGATCACCTACGGCTTCATCCATGCCGACTGGTCGCACCTGATCTTCAACATGATCACCCTGTTCTTCTTCGGGGGGTTCATCGAGAGCGTGATGGTGCAGCTGACCGGCAGCTACCTGGTCTATCCGGCGTTCTACGTCGGTGCGTTGCTGGTCTCGATCCTGCCCAGCTACCTGAAGAACCAGAAGAACCCGAATTACCTCAGCCTCGGTGCGTCCGGGGCGGTGTCGGCGGTGCTGTTCGCCTTCATCCTGATCAAGCCGTGGTCGATCATCCTGGTGTTCTTCATCCCGGCGCCGGCGATCGTCTATGCCGCGTTCTACGTCGGCTACAGCATCTGGATGGACAAGCGCGGTGGCGATCGCATCAACCACAGCGCGCACCTGGCCGGTGCGGCGTTCGGCGTGATCTTCATGCTGGCCATGCAGCCGAGCATCTTCAGTCACTTCCTGCGCGAACTGTCCAACCCGACCTTCCGCCTCGGCGGCGGCTGAGGGTGGCCGGGGTCGGATCCACTGGATCCGACCCCCGGGGCTGCGGCCCCGCTCCGGGTCAGGCCCGGGTCTGCTGACCGTAGGTATCGAGCAGGCGGGAGAAGACTTCCTCGCCGATGCTCTGGAACGCCTGGTCTTCGGTCTGTCCCTCCACGGCCAGTTGCAGCAGGCCCTCCAGCAGGGCGTGATCGGTATCGGTTTGGGAATCGCTGGGGTGCATCACGGGCCTCCACGGCAGATCGCTTGGTCAACTGTCGCAAGGGGCATGCCAGGCTGGCGCACCCCTGCAGAGGGGTTAGCGGCCGGTTGGCCTGAAGCTTGAGGGCAACAACTGACGCAACGGGCGCAGACTTGTCCCTGTTCAGGCTTCACGCGATCATGGCGCCCGCGTGCGCACCATCCACGCAGTCGCCGCAGGAGACAGTCCCATGGCTTCGGTCACGCCCCCCGGTCTGGCTTACGAGGTCGAACACGATCAGGTCAACCACCGTTTCACCGCCCGTGTGCGTGGGCAGGTGGCACTGTTGGAGTACCAGATCAAGCGCAGGCGGATGGTCATCACCCATACCGAAGTGCCCGAGCCGATCGCCGGCCGCGGCATTGCCGGTGAGCTGACCCGGGTCGCACTGCGTTTCGCCCGTGAGCAGAAGTACAAGGTGGTGCCGGCATGTGCCTATGCCGAGGCCTTCCTGCAGCGGCACGAGGAGTACCACGATCTGCTTGTGGGCTGAATCCAGCGGGCCACCCTTCAGCCAGGGCAGGCGATGATGCATGAACATGAACAGGGGATCCCGATGAAGATTGGAAACAACCGGCCACTGCACGCCAGCGTGCTGGCCGGCGCTATGGGCGTGCTGTTGCTGGCCGGTTGCCAGCGCGAGAACGAGGCGGCTCCGGCCACCGATGCCGCACCTGCGGCCGAAACCACCGGCACCGCCGAGGCACCCGCGGCGGAAGCGCCGTTGGATCTGCGCGATGTGATCGAGAACAACGAACGTGAAGTGGTCGGCATCAGCTACCCGGCGGGCATCGATCGTTATCCGGGCCTGGCACGCGCGCTGCAGGCCTATGCCACCTCCGCCCGCAGCGATCTGCAGCAGGCGCTGGACGGGCTGGGCAACGACAAGCCGACCATGCCCTATGAGCTGTCGCTGAGCTTCGAGAAGCTGCTGGAGACGCCGCAGCTGGTGGTGGTCAGTGCCGACGGCAGCCGCTACACCGGCGGCGCCCATGGCGAACCGCTGGTTGCTCGTTTCGTGTGGCTGCCCGCGCAGCAGCAGATGCTGAGCGCCGAGAAGCTGGTGGCCGATGCCAAGGGATGGAAAGCGATCAGCGATTTCGTCGCCGACCAGCTGCGCGAGCGTGTGGCCACCCGCCTCAGCGGCGAGGACATGGACCCGTCGCAGCTGCAGGAATCGCTGCGCAATGCCTCGCGGATGATCGCCGACGGCACCGGTCCGCAGGCCGACAACTTCAGCCAGTTCCAGCCGCTGACCGACGACAAGGGACAGATCACCGCGCTGCGCTTCGTGTTCCCGCCCTACCAGGTGGGTCCATACTCGGACGGCACCCAGACCGCCGATGTGCCGGCTTCGGTGTTGTTGCCACACGTGGCCAAGGACTACGTGGAGCTGTTCGCACGCGGGTAACCGTAGACGAGGAGGTGACGTGGATACAGGGTTGCAGGAGCGGGTCACCGGCCTGCTCCACGAGGCCGGGGTCCAGATCGATGGAACCCGGCCGCAGGATATCCAGGTGCATGACCCGCGTTTCTTCGCGCGGGTCATCGCGCACGGGTCACTCGGCCTGGGCGAGAGCTACATGGACGGCTGGTGGGATGCCAACGTCCTCGACGAGTTCCTGTACCACCTGATGCAGGCGCACCTGGACGAACGGGTGCACGGCTGGCGCGAGGTGGCCGACGCCTTGAAGGCGCGCCTGTTCAACCTGCAGTCCGGGGCGGGCAGCTACGAAGTCGGCCGCCGCCACTATGACCTTGGCAATGACCTGTACCAGGCGATGCTTGGCCAGCGCCTGGTCTACAGCTGTGGTTACTGGCGCAATGCCGACGATCTGGATGGCGCGCAGGAAGCCAAGCTGGACCTGGTGTGCCGCAAGCTGGGGCTGCGTCCCGGGCAACGCGTGCTCGACATCGGCTGCGGTTGGGGCGAGGCGCTGAAGTTCGCCGCCGAACGATACGGTGTCAGTGGCGTGGGCATCACCATCTCGCAGGAGCAGGCCGACTTCGCCCGCAAGCTGTGCGCTGGCCTGCCGATCGAGATCCGGTTGCAGGACTATCGCGAACTTGATGAACCTTTCGATGCGATCTTTTCGATCGGCATGTTCGAACACGTGGGCGACAAGAACTACCGCAGCTTTTTCGACGTGGCCCGGCGCTGCCTCTCGCCGCGGGGACTGCTGCTGTTGCATACCATCGGCAGCAACATTTCGCGTCACCGCACCGATCCGTGGATCGCCCGCTACATCTTTCCCAATTCGATGCTGCCGTCGGCGGTGCAGATCAGCCGGGCGTTCGAAGGGCGCTTCGTGCTGGAGGACTGGCACAACTTCGGTACCGACTACGACCTGACGCTGCAAGCCTGGCGGCGCAACGTGGAAGCGGCGTGGCCGCGGCTGGACGCGCGCTATGACGAACATTTCCGGCGCATGTGGCGTTTCTATCTGGCCGGATCGATGGCCAGCTTCCGCTGCCGGCATGCGCAGCTGTGGCAGCTGGTGCTGTCGCCGGAGGGCGTGCCCGGGGGATATGTAGCGCCGCGGTGATCGCCGGCGGAGGCGCGCAACCGCAGCAGCCCGCCGTCTTGCCGGGCTGCTGCGGCATCACCCTTGCGTCAGTTGGCGACGGTGTAGACGTATCCCAACGACGTGTTGGCCGTGTCGGTTCGGGCTCTGACCTTGAAGTGCATCGGCGGCAGATTGCGTCCGCTCATGCGGCATTCCTCGAGCTCATCGACCTTGCAGGTGAACTGCGTCTCGGTGGGTTCAAAGCCCATGCCAATGTAGATGTCCAGGTCGGGATTGGCGCGCAGCTTGGTCGTCGTGTACCGGTTTGCCTTGGGCTTGACGACGCCGGAAATGCTCTCGCCCTCCATCAGCGTCACATTGATGCCGGCCGTGCGGGATCCGCCCGGAGCGGTCTGCAGGTTCCACGACAGACAGACCGCATCTGCCGGATCGTTGCAGGCAACCTCCTGCGTGTCGTACGCACGTCCTGCAGCCATGGCCTGGGATGCAGAAAAGATTGCGATGCCAGCCAGCACGCTGGCAGACAGCAAGGGAGCTTTGAAGCGCATTTTCATGTTTTTTCACAACGGGAAGTCAGGACGATTGACTGGCGTTCGCACCTCCTGTGCTCGCCTCCCTCCGTGGTCGGTCGGGGCCGAGTGGGCCACAAGCGGCACCGCGCGTTCTGGGGCCACTGTCAAATTTCGTCGTGGAATGATCTTCTCCTGACAACTCCATTTGATTTGCGACAAGCGGTGTCGCGAACTGCTGTATCGGGCTGAATGAGGGGTATATGACGCGGCCATCTTCTTGCACCTACGTCATGGCAAGAGGCGAATGCGACAGCGGGTAAAAGGCCAGCATCGGCAATGCGCCAGGTCCGCCCCGGCGAAAAAAAAACCGCCCGGTCTCCCGGGCGGTTTTCGTTTCACGCTATGCGGTGCCGGCGATCAGTTGCCGGTGCCGGTCAGGCCACGCTTTTCCAGCAGCGGTTCGATCTGCGGCTCGTGGCCGGCAAAATCGCGGAACAGCTGCATCGCATCCACGCTGCCACCCTTGGACAGCAGGGTCGCGCGGAAGTGGTCGCCGTTCTTGCGGCTCAGGCCGCCGTTGTCGCGGAACCACTTCTGGGTGTTGGCGTCGAGCACTTCCGACCAGATGTAGGCGTAGTAGCCGGCCGAGTAGCCGCCCATGATGTGGCTGAAATACGGGGTCCTGTAGCGCGGCGGAACCGGCGCGTAGTAGATGCCGTCCTTCTCCAGCGCGGCGCGCTCGAAGGCCATCACGTCCTTGGCGGCCGGCACCTGGTCCGGGCCGATCTGGTGCCAGCGCTGGTCGAGCATGGCGGCGCCCAGGTATTCGGTGGTGGCAAAGCCCTGGTTGAACTTGGCCGCGGCCAGCACCTTGTCCAGCAGTGCCTGCGGCATCACCGAGCCGTTCTGGTAGTGCTTGGCGTAGTTCTTCAGGATGGCTGGGTTGTCGGCCCACATCTCGTTGACCTGCGAGGGGAACTCGACGAAGTCGCGCGGCACCGCGGTGCCCGAGAAGTACGGATACTTCACATTCGAGAACATGCCGTGCAGGGCGTGGCCGAACTCGTGGAAGGTGGTGCTCACTTCATCCCAGGTCAGCAGGGTCGGCTGGCCGGCCGGCGGCTTGGGGATGTTCAGGTGATTGGCCACCACCGGCTTGAAACCGGTCAGCTTGGACTGCGAGACGTACGAGTTCATCCACGCACCGCCGCGCTTGGAGGCGCGTGCGTACGGGTCGAAGATGAAGATCGCCAGCTGGCTGCCGTCGGCATCGAACACGTCATAGACGGTGACGTCATCGTGGTAGACCGGCAGGTCGGTGCGCTGCTTGAAGGTCAGGCCGAATTCCTGGTTGGCGGCGAAGAACACGCCGTTCTCCAGCACGTTCTTCATCTCGAAGTACGGCTTCAGCTGTGATTCGTCGAAGTTGTACTTGGCCTGGCGCACCTTCTCGCTGTAGAAGGCCCAGTCCCACGGCTCCAGCTTGAAGGTCGGCTTGCCGGCGGCCTTCTGTTCTTGGTCGATCATTGCCTGCAGGTCGGCGGCTTCGCGCTTGGCGTTGGCCACCGCGGCCGGGGCCAGCTTGCCGAGCATCGCATTGACCGCTTCAGGGGTCTTGGCGGTCTGGTTGGTCAGGTTGTAGGCGGCGAAGTTGGCAAAGCCCATCAGCTTGGCCTTGTCGGCGCGCAGCTGCATGATGCGCGCGACCAGCGCGGTGTTGTCGAACTCACCGCCGCGGCTGCCGCGGGTGGTGGACGCTTCGTAGATCTTCTGGCGCAGGGCACGGTTGGCCAGGTTGGTCAGCGGCGGCTGGCCGGTGGTGTTGAGCAGGGTGATCACGTACTTGCCGTCCAGGCCACGGGCCTTGGCGGCTTCGGCGGCAGCGGCGATCTGCTCCTTGGACAGGCCGTCCAGTTCCTTGACGTCGTTGACGGTGATCGCCGAAGCGTTCACTTCCGACTGCACGTTCTGGCTGAACTTGGTGCCGAGGTTGGCCAGCTCGGCGTTCATTTCCTTCAGCTTGGTCTTGTCGGCCTCGGACAGCTTGGCGCCGGCGCGCACGTAGTTGTCGTAGTACTTCTCGACCAGGCGAACGCCTTCAGCGTCCAGGCCGAGGGTGGTGCGGCTGTCATACAGCGCCTGGATGCGCGCGAACAGCTTGCCGTTCAGCGCGATCGCATCGCTGTGCGCGGCGAACTTCGCCGAATAGTCGGCCTGCAGCTTCTTGCGGGTGTCGTTGGTGTCGGCGCCGACCAGGCTGAAGAACACGGTGGTCGCGCGGTCCAGGGTGTCACCGCTCTTTTCCAGGGCGATGATGGTGTTGTCGAAGGTCGGCTTGGCCTTGGTGTTGGCGATCGCCTCCACTTCCTTCAGCTGCTGCGCCATGCCGGCGTCGAAGGCCGGGGCGAAGTCGCTGTCCTTGATCTTGTCGAACTGCGGGAAATGCAGCGGCAGCGGGCTGTCGGCGAAGAACGGATTGGCCTGCTGGGCATTGGTAGCGGTGGCCGGGGCGGCGGCGCTGGCCGAATAGGCGGGCAGGGCAAGGCCGAGGGTCATGGCCACGGCAAGGGCAAGGCGGGTGGTCAAGGTCGATACTCCGGTAAGGCAAACAAGGGCCCGAGGGTAACCCGGCCCGGCGCGCCCGCACTTGTGTCAAAAGGCATGTTGGCAAAGCCACCCCGCAGCAGGGCCACCCCTTGGGTGGCTGCCCGGGTACCATGCAATCACCGCCCACGGCCATCCGCCATGACCACTGCCTACGATTTCAGCTTCCGTGACCTTGAAGGCCAGCCGCAGGCGTTGGCGCAGTACCAGGGCCGTCCGCTGCTGCTGGTCAACGTGGCCAGCCGCTGTGGCTTTACCCCGCAGTACACCGGGTTGGAACAGCTGTGGCAGGACTATCGTGATCGCGGCCTGGTGGTGATCGGATTTCCCTGCAACCAGTTCGGCGCGCAGGAGCCGGGCGATGCCGCGCAGATCCGCCAGTTCTGTTCGATCGATTACCCGGTCAGCTTCCCGCTGTCGCAGAAGATCGAGGTCAATGGCGAGGGTGCCGACCCGCTGTGGGCATGGCTGTCTCATGAGAAGCGCGGGTTGCTGGGTATCGCCCGCATCAAGTGGAACTTCAGCAAGTTCCTGGTCGATCGCCAGGGCCAGGTGGTGGATCGCTATGCGCCGACCACCAAGCCGGAGCAGCTGCGCGGCGGCATCGAGGCGCTGCTTTGACCGGTAGCGCCGGGCCATGCCCGGCGACCGATATCCGCCGGGCATGGCCCGGCGCTACCGAGGCGGCTTATTTCTCGACGAACGCGCGCTCGAACACGTAGTGCCCGGGCGTACCGATGCGCGGCGAAGTCTGGAAGCCACGGCTGTCCAGCACGGTGCGCAGGTCGGCCAGCATCTGCGGGCTGCCGCAGATCATCGCGCGGTCGTTTTCCGGGCTCAGCTCGGGCAGGCCGAGCGTGCGCTGCATCTCGCCGCTTTCCATCAGCGAGGTCAGGCGGCCCTGGTTCGGGAACGGCTCGCGGGTCACCGCCGGGTAGTACAGCAGCTTGTCGCCGACCATTTCGCCCAGGAACTCATGCTCACGCAGTTCCTTCTCGAAATAATCGCGGTAGGCCAGGTCCTTTTCGTAGCGCACACCGTGGCACAGGATCACCTTGTCGAAGCGCTCGTAGGTCTCCGGGTCCTTGATCACCGACAGCCACGGCGCCAGGCCGGTGCCGGTGCCCAGCAGGTACAGGTGCTTGCCCGGGTGCAGGTCGCTGATCAGCAGGGTGCCGGTGGGCTTCTTGCCGACCAGTACCTTGTCGCCTGGCTTGATGTGCTGCAGGCGCGAGGTCAATGGACCGTCCTGCACCTTGATGCTGAAGAATTCCAGCTGTTCTTCCCAGTTGGCGCTGGCGATGGAATACGCGCGCAGCAGCGGCCGCGCATCGGTCTCCAGGCCGATCATCACGAACTGGCCGTTCTCGAAGCGGAAACCGCTGTCACGGGTGAGGGTGAAGCTGAAGTAGGCGTCGGTCCAGTGGCGGACCTCAAGCACCGTTTCGGCGCCGAAAGCGGAGGACATGGGCGTATCTATCGGAAGTCGTCGGGACAATTCTATCTCAAATGAGACAGGTTCTCATTAGACGGAACGAGAGGCGTTCTCAGCGATAACCGGCCGCCTGCAGTTCGAACAGTTCGGCATAGCGGCCGCCCTGTGCCATCAGCTGCTCGTGCGTGCCGCTGGCTTCGATCCGGCCATCGGCCAGCACCAGGATGCGGTCGGCCATGCGTACTGAAGAGAAGCGGTGGGAAATCAGCACTGCCGTACGATTATCCGCCAATTCCCTGAACCGCTGGAACACCTCGAACTCGGCGCGGGCGTCCAGTGCCGCGGTGGGCTCGTCCAGGATCATCACCTGTGCGTCGCGCATCCACGCACGGGCGATGGCGATCTTCTGCCACTGGCCGCCGGACAGGTCCACGCCCTGCTGGAAGCGGCGGCCGATCTGCTGGTCGTAGCCGCCGGGCAGGGCAGCGATCACTTCCTCGGCCATGCCGCGGCGGGCGGCATCGGAGATCCGCGCGCGGTCGTCCATCGCTTCGACCTGGCCGACACCGATGTTCTCGCCGGCACTGAGGTTGTAGCGCACGAAATCCTGGAAGATCACGCCCAGATTGGCGCGCAGGTCGTCCAGGTCGTAGTCGCGCAGGTCGCGCCCATCCAGCAGGATGCGGCCTTCGTCCGGTTCGTACAGGCGTGCCAGCAGCTTGACCAGAGTGGTCTTGCCCGCGCCGTTCTCGCCGACCAGCGCCAGTACTTCGCCCGCGTGCAGGTGGAAATCCAGGTGGCGCACGGCCCATTGCTCGGCATCGGGATAGCGGAAGCCCACGTCCTCGAACACGAAGCCCTCGCGGATCGGCTGCGGCACGCGCACCGCGTCCTTTCGCGAATGGATTTCCGGTTCGATCTGGAAGAACGAATACAGGTCGTCCAGGTACAGCGCCTGGCTGGCCACCTGCGAGAACCCGATCAGCAGGCCTTCCAGCAACTGGCGCAGGCGCAGGAAGCTGCCGGCGAGAAAGGTCAGGTCACCGATCGAGAAATCGCCACGCACCGTGCGCCAGGCGATATACGCATACGCGGTGTAGTAGCCCAGCGTGCCCAGCGCGGCCAGTAGCGTGCCCCAGAACGCCCGCCGCCGGGCAAGCGCGCGGTTGGCCAGGAACAGTGCCGCCGACAGGCTGCGGTAGCGGTCGACCAGGAACCGGTGCAGGTTGAAGATCTTTACTTCCTTGGCCGTCTCCACGCTGGCACCGAGCTGGCGCAGGTAGTCCAGCTGGCGGCGCTCCGGCGTCCACAGGAAGTTGAGGCTGTAGCCGGCCGCATTGAAGTGCGACTCGCCGATGAAGGCCGGCACCAGCGCCAGCGCCAGCAGCAGGATCAGCCACGGTGCGTAGACCAGCAGGCCGACGGCCAGGCTGGCAACGGTGATCGCATCCTGCACCTGGCCGAACAGCTGGCTCATCAGGTTCATCCGGCCCATGGTCTGGCGCCGCGCACGGTCCAGCTTGTCCTGCAGGTCCGGGTCCTCGAAATCCTCCAGGTCCAGGGTCGCCGCATGTTCCATCAGGCGCACGCTGGTGGCGTTGGCGAACAGTTCCGACAACAGCGCATCGGCGTAGCTGACCAGCCGACCGAGCAGGTCCGAGGCGATCGCCAGGCCGAATTCCAGTGCCAGCAGGCCGAGCAGTGGATTGAGCAGGCCGCTGGACAGCGCCTCGCCCATCGGCGGAAAACCGGCTCCGTGCTGGCTCAGGTGCAGGGCGGTATCGATGATCAGCTTGCCGACGTACAACATCGCCACCGGCAGCAGCGCACGGATCAGGCGCAGGCCGAGGCTGGCCAGGGTCAGTGCGCGGCTGGTCTGCCACACCTGGCGCAGGAACGGCGGCAGGTTGCGCATCGCCTTGAAGCGTTGGCGCAGGCTGGGTTTCTTGGCGCCGGCAGCGCCGGCAATGGGAGAGGCGGGCATGCCGCCATTGTGCGCGCCTGATACGTGCAGGTGGGGTCAGGGCAGCCGTGTGGGCGCCGGGGTCGGATCCGTTCGCGTTGCGAAGGGGTCCGACCCAACCACATCCACGCATGGCGTGGATCTACCGTGTCGACCAAGGTCGACACCTACCAGCAGCTGCAGGAACCTGACCCACCGGGCTGGCCTCTTTTACGGCAGCGGCGGCAGCAGCCCAGCCCCCAGCCGGTTCCAGGCATTGATCACTGCAATGCCCATGCTCAGGTCACTGATGCCTTTCTCATCAAAGTGCGGTGCCAGCGCATCGAACGCCGCCTGCGACGGTGCGCCATCGGTCAACCGGGTCAGCGCCTCGGCCCAGCCCAGCGCCGCGCGCTCGCGGTCGTCGAAGAAGCGGCTTTCGTGCCAGGCGGGCAGCGTATCCAGCTTGCGCGGTTCGATGCCGCCCTTGCGCAGCGCGGTGCCGTGCATGTCCATGCAGTAGCCGCAGCCATTGAGCTGCGAAACGCGCAGGAATACCAGTTCCATCAACGTCGGATCGATCGAACTGTCATGCACTGCCTTGCTGGTGGCCAGCAGGCCCTTGAAGGCCTCGGCGGCCAGGCGGGTGTAGGGAACGCGGGGAGAGGCGTGGTCGGACATTTTCGGCTCCACGGCGGCCACGGTGGCCGCCTTTCATTACAAGGACGCCGCAGCATCGCCGCGCGTGACAACCGACGGCAATTTGTTCGGATTGAGCACGCTGTAGAGATTGGCGATGCGGCCATCGACCACCTCGATGGTGGTGATCGAGTGCAGGTGGTCGCCTTCGAAACGCAGGATCGCCGGTTCGCCATTGACGTAGCCGAGCTGTGCCGGTTGCGCCGCGCCGCGACGGGCGATGGCCCAGTACAGGCGGCCGATACGCTCGGCACCCCGCAGTGGTCGCACCGCCGCGGTGACCACGCCACCGCCATCGGAAACCAGCAGCGCGTTGGCATGCAGCAGCGCCTGGATGGCCTCGCTGTCGCCACGCTGGGAAGCGTCCATGAAGCGCGCCAGCAGTTGCCGGTGCTGGCTGGCATCGGCATTGAAGCGCGGCCGCCCAGACTGCAGGCGCTGCCGGGCCCGGTGCACCAGCTGGCGGCAATTGGCCTCGCTGTGGCCGATCAGCTCGGCAATTTCGCGGTAATCGTGGTCGAAGGCTTCCTTCAGCAGGAAGGCGGCGCGCTCCTCCGGTCCGAGCTGTTCGAGCAGGGTCAGGAAGGCCACGGAGACGTCGTCGGCCAGCGCGTGCAGCTGCGCGGGGCCGGGCGCCGGGTCGGGTTCGAGGGTGATCGCCAGCGGTTCGGCCAGCCACGGCCCGACATAGTGGGTGCGTTCACGCTTGGCTGCCCGCAGCCGGTCCAGCCCCAGCCGGGTGGTGGTGGTCACCAGCCAGGCCTCGGGGTCGACGATGGCGGCCGAATCGCTGCCGGCCCAGCGCAGCCAGGCGTCCTGGACCACGTCCTCGGCGTCGCTGCGGCTGCCAAGAAGGCGGTAGGCCAGCGCCATCAGGCGTGGGCGGTGGGTCTGGAAGGTGGTTTCGGCGTTCATGTGGGCAAGGACGCGCCAGCGGGGCGCAGCGTGACAGAGGGCAGGGTCGGATCTTGCCGGCCAGCGGCCGGCACCACCACCCCACGGTCGAGGGAGGGGGTAAAATGGGCGGATTACCCCCGCCAGCCTTCAGCAAGCGAGCAATCCGTGACATCGATCAAGCAGGAAGACCTCATCCAGTCCGTCGCCGACGCGCTGCAGTACATCTCGTACTACCACCCGGTCGACTACATCAAGAACCTTGCCGCCGCCTATGAGCGCGAGGAGTCGCCGGCAGCGAAGGAGGCGATCGCGCAGATCCTGATCAACTCGCGGATGTGCGCCGAAGGCCATCGGCCGATCTGCCAGGACACCGGCATCGTCACCGTGTTCCTGGAAATCGGCATGGACGTGCGCTGGGATGACGCCACCATGGGCGTGGAGGACATGGCCAACGAAGGCATCCGCCGCGCCTACCTGTACCCGGACAACAAGCTGCGCGCTTCGGTGCTGGCCGATCCGGCCGGCAAGCGCATCAATACCAAGGACAACACCCCTGGCGTGGTCAACGTCAAGGTGGTGCCGGGCAACACCGTGGAGGTGATCGTTGCCGCCAAGGGCGGTGGCTCGGAAGCCAAGACCAAGTTCGCCATGCTCAACCCGTCCGACTCGATCGTCGACTGGGTGCTGAAGACCGTGCCGACCATGGGCGCGGGCTGGTGCCCGCCGGGCATGCTCGGCATCGGCATCGGCGGCACTGCCGAGAAGGCGATGCTGCTGGCCAAGGAAGCGCTGATGGAGCCGATCGACATCACCGAGCTGCAGGCCCGTGGTGCGTCCAACCGCATCGAGGAACTGCGTCTGGAGCTGTACGAGAAGGTCAACGCACTGGGTATCGGTGCGCAGGGCCTGGGGGGCCTGACCACCGTGCTCGACATCAAGATCAACGACTACCCGACCCACGCGGCCAACCTGCCGGTGGCGATGATCCCGAACTGCGCCGCCACCCGCCATGCGCACTTCACCCTGGATGGCAGCGGCCCGGTGATGCTGGATCCGCCGTCGCTGGAAGACTGGCCGAAGCTGACCTACGACGCGTCCAAGGGCACCCGCGTGGACCTGGACACGATCACCCCGGAAGACGTGGCCAGCTGGAAGCCGGGCCAGACCCTGCTGCTCAACGGCAAGCTGCTGACCGGCCGCGACGCCGCGCACAAGCGCATGGTCGACATGCTCAACAAGGGCGAGGAACTGCCGGTCGATCTGAAGGGGCGCTTCATCTACTACGTCGGCCCGGTCGATCCGGTGCGCGACGAAGTGGTAGGCCCGGCCGGTCCGACCACCGCCACCCGCATGGACAAGTTCACCGAGCAGGTGCTGGCACAGACCGGCCTGCTGGGCATGGTCGGCAAGGCCGAGCGCGGTCCGGCCGCGATCGAGGCCATCAAGAAGCACAAGTCGGCCTACCTGATGGCCGTCGGTGGTTCGGCCTATCTGGTGTCCAAGGCGATCAAGGCGGCCAAGGTCGTCGGCTTTGCGGACCTGGGCATGGAAGCGATCTACGAGTTCACCGTGGAAGACATGCCGGTGACCGTGGCCGTCGATTCCACCGGCGAGTCGGTGCACAAGACCGGCCCGCGCGAGTGGCAGGCCCGCATCGGCAAGATTCCTGTCGTGGTGGAGTGATCGGCGCGGCGTCGACCACGCCCGTCCGATTTCAGAACGGCGCCCGGGTGGCGCCGTTCTTCGTTTAACGATTGCAACCGCGCGGCTTTGCTAGGGTGTGCACGTTGCCAGGCAAGGGAAGCTGTTTGTGCGTCAAGGAATACGCAATGTTTTCGCCGCAGTCGCCCTTGCCTTGATGGTGGGCTGCGCGCCGCAGTATTACGTCAAGCAACCCACCAGCGAGGCCGGCCGCGTGTGTGCAGCGGGGTGTACGCAGCGGCACATGCAGTGCGCGGGTCAGGCACGTTCGATGGCCGAGATGGCGCAGCAGAGCTGTCAGTCGGACAAGGAGCGCGTCATCGACAGATGCAGTGACATCGCTGACGAGAAGATGCGGCATCGTTGCGAGGGCGCACGTGGCGCCGGCGCATACTGCGCCACCGCAGTCAACACGCGCGCCTGCGATGCGACCCGGGCGCAGTGTGTACTCGACTGCGGCGGATCGGTGAGCGAAACCCGTTCTTCTGGCAGTCTTCCGGTCTATTGAACAAGGAGCGTCCTGTGAACCTGTTGCGTAGCCTTTCCCTTGTCACCCTGCTGGTCATGGCCGGCTGCAGTACGTCGTCCTCGTCGTATGGCGGTGGGGGCGGCTTCAGCGCCGGTGCCCAGTGCCAGATGCAGTGCCAGGCCAGCTATCGCAGCTGCATGGCCGAAGGCCAGGGGATCGGCAGCCGCCAGTCCAGCTGCGAGCAGCAGGTGGCACCGACGCCGGACCAGCGCTGCAAGGACATCGAGCATCCGGAACTGCGCCGTTCCTGCGAGTTGAAGGCGCACGACTGCACGCTGCGCGCACCGATGATGGGCTGCGGCGAGCGTCGTGATACCTGCATGAGCACCTGCGGCTGACCACGCCGGGGACAGCGCGCATAATCAGCCGTTCCCCGCCCAGGACAGGTCCTATGCGCACCACCTTGTATGGTTCCACCAGCACCGCCTCGTTGGTGGTGCATTGGCTGCTGATCGAGCTCGGCATCGAGCACGAGCTGGTGCTGCTCGATTTCGAAACGCGCGAGCACAAATCAGCTGGCTACCTGGCGCTCAATCCGGCGGGCAGGGTGCCGACCCTGTTGATCGACGACCAGGTACTGACCGAGGCGGCCGCGATCGCGCTGTATCTGGCAGACCGTCATCCGCAGGCAGGGTTGTTGCCTGCCGTCGGCACACCGGAACGCGGCGAGGCCTATCGCTGGATGTTCTGGTGCGCCAACACCGTGCAGCCGGCATACCGCGCCTGGTTCTATCCGCATGAAGCAGCGGGTGGCGAGTGCATCGAGGCGGTGCGTACGATGGCACGGCAGCAGCTGGAGGCAGCGTGGCAGCACGTTGCCACACACCTGCAGGACGGCGATCCCTACCTGCTCGGCGATGCGCCGGGCGTGGTCGATTTCATGCTGGTGATGTTGATGCGCTGGTCACGCAACATGCCCACGCCCAGCGACCACTGGCCGGTATTGAAGGCGTATGCGGATCGCTTGAAGGCGCGCCCGGCGTTCGCCGAGGTCTATCGCCGCGAAGGTATCACCGACTGGCGGTAACCCGTTCTGTAGAGCCGGGCCATGCCCGGCTGCATTCACGGGTGGCACGCGAACCGCAGCCGAGCATGGCTCGGCTCTACCAAAGCGGGGCGGGTTACAGGATCTCCAGCACCGTTTCCGGTGGCCGGCACAGGCGGGTACCCTTCGCGGTGCGTACCACCGGGCGGTTGATCAGCCGTGGGTGGGTGGCCATCGCGGCCAGCAGGGCGTCGTCATCGCTTCCCTGCAGACCCAGTGCGGCAAACTCGGGTTCCTTGCTGCGCACCAGCCCGGTCGCGGCCAGGCCGGATTCGGCCAGTACCTGGCGCAGCGTGGCCACGTCGGGCGGGCTGCCGAGATAGTCGATCACCACCGGTTCGAAGCCGGCGTCGCGGATCAGCTGGAGCGCCCCGCGCGAGTTGCTGCACGCGGGGTTGTGCCAGATCGTCACATCCATCAGAACCACTCCAGCAGGGACACGCCCACGCCGACGTAGGTCGCCTTGTGGTTGTAATCGATCAGGCTCTCGCCATAGCCGTCGAAGATCTGCACATGGCCGCGCAGCAGGTTGCTGATCGGGAAGCCGTAGTCCAGCTGCAGCGCGCCGTGCGAGCGGTCACCGGTGCGCAGCGAATGACGTGCCATCAACGAGACCTCGTGACCCTTGTGGTTCCAGGTCAGGGTCGCGTCGCCGCGGCCCATGTAGTCCTCGATGTCCGGGTTGTTGTCGTCGCTGCGGGTCTCGGGAATGCGGTACCAGGGACGCAGCACCAGTGCCCAGTTCTCGCGGTCGAGGCCGACGTTGAGGATCACCCGGTTCCAGCTGCGCGACAGCGGATCGGCACGGCCGTTGGACTGGTGGTTGAGGCTGATGCCGGTCATCCGCCCACGCCAGCCACCGATCGAGTAGCCGTTGCGGAACACCATCATCACTTCCGGCTCGTAGTTGGTCTCGCGGAACGGGCGCGAGTCTTCGCCGTTGTAGGCCTGCCAGCGCGAACTCTGGGTATAGCCCGCCCAGATGTCGCCGTTGTCGCCGAACAGGTTCTCGGCGATCTTGGTCTTGAAGCTGATCTGGAACTTCAGCTCGGCGCTGTCCAGCACCTGCGGGGTGGTCACGCTGTTGGCCGGGTTCGGCGAGTGCGGCATGGTGTTGCGGTCGCTGGTCCAGAATGCCGGCAGCAGGTAGACAGGCTTGTACGCGCGCAGCTGGAACGGGCCCAGCTTGGAGTCCTCGGCCAGTTCCCAGCGGCTGTCCAGCAGCGAACCGCGGCCGGCATTGGCAAGTGCGCTGTCCGGCGCTTCGGACCGGAACAGATCGCTGACACGCTCGCGCAGCTTCTCCTCGCCCTGGCTCACCCGCGTGGTGTCGCGCTGCTCGCGACGTGCCTGTGCGGCGGCTTCGGCGGCCGCATCAGCTTCGGCGGTGGCCTGAGGCGTGCGCCCGAACTGGCGGTCGTAGCAGGCCAGACGGGCAGCATCGGTCGTGATGGCCGCGCAGGCGGCCGGCGAGGCTTCGGCGCTGGGCGCGAATTCCTGGGCAGCCACAGGCGCGCTGGCCAGGGCCAACGCCAGCGGTGCAAGGCGGGGAAACAACGGAGAGAGGGTCATTGCAGCAGGCCCTTCGGAATGAATGCGGAAAGAGGGACAGTGTGGCGGCTGCATCCGGTAACGGCCAGCCCCACGGGTTTATGCCCGGCGTGTGCGTGCGCGCTGCGTGAAGGCCGCATGGCTCACAGGAACCAGGCGAAGGCGAACAGGCCCAGCATCGCGATCACCAGCGCCAGCTTCAGCGCCAGGCCCAGCAGGATGCCAAGCCAGGTGGCCAGCCCGACCTTGGTCGAGCGGCCGAGCTCGCGGGTATGCCAGTACTCGCCCAGCAGCGCGCCCAGCAACGGCCCGGCGAACAATCCGATCGGCATGAAGAACAGGCCGACGATGCTGCCGATGAAGGTGCCCCAGAGCGCTTTGCGGCTGGCGCCCACGCGCTTGGCGCCAACCACGGTCGCCAGCACGTCGACCAGCAGCGACAGCGCGGTCAGCACGCCGAGGATCAGCAGGGTGGGCCAGCCGACATGGACGAAGCCGTCTGCCCAGGCCGCCAGCACCAGCCCGATGAAGACCAGTGGGATGCCCGGCAGGGCCGGCAGGACGATGCCGGCGATGCCGATGAGGACAAAAATGACCGCTAGCAGATACAAGATGAATGAGAGGTCCATGCTGTCCAGTATGGTTGTCTTTTTGGGGTTGACAGTGAAAGGTTTTTGCCAGTTGCTTTTTCGTTTTGGTCGGGTTAAGTTGCAGTCGCTGAGCTTGGCAAGGTCACCGTGGATCGTGGCCTGATGAAGCAAGATCGTTCCGATCCGCTGCATCGATGCACCTCGCTTCCCCCTTGCTTGTCAGCCGCCCAACAGGCGTATCCAACAACAAGTAGAGAGTCAAAGGGAGTTAGTGAGATGGCTGATCGCGAGAACGGTACCGTGAAGTGGTTCAATGATGCCAAGGGCTTCGGCTTCATCAGCCGGCAGAATGGCGAGGATGTGTTCGTGCACTTCCGTGCCATCGAGACCCAGGGCTTCAAGAGCCTCAAGGAAGGCCAGGCTGTGAGCTTTGAAGTGGTGCAGGGCCAGAAGGGCCTGCAGGCTGACAAGGTCCAGCCGGCGTAATACCTGCCGCTTGCCGGCATGAAAAAGGCCCGCGCAAGCGGGCCTTTTTTTGTTGCTCCGGTTCTGATCGGCCGGGGCCCGCTGCGGTTCAGCGCAGGATGACCTTGCCGTTGACCACGCGGACATAGGTGTTTTCGCGGATGCCGCCGAGGTCGCGCTGGTTGACCACGATGGTGCGGCCGTCATCCATGCGCACGCTGATGTCATACGTATCGCTGGTGACGTTCTTCTGGATCTGGTTGCCGGCCAATGCGCCACCCACGGCGCCAGCGGCGGCGGCGATGTTCTTGTTGCCGCGGCTGCCGCCGGTGTGGTCGGAGATCTCATGGCCGGCAACCGCGCCGACGATACCGCCGAGGATCGCGCCGGTGGCGGAGGGCGCGGTACGGCCGGACTGCACGGCATTGATGCGGGTGACGATGCCGCAGTCGGCGCAGCGGCCCTGGTTGTAACCGGAGTTGTTGCCGTAGCCGCCGTTGTTGTAGCCGCCGTTGTTGTAACCACCACCGCCGTAGCCCGGCGAGGTGGCACAGCCGGCCAGGCCGACGGTTGCGATGACACTGGCGGCGATGAGCTGGATCTTCATGGGGCATCTCCTGGCCGTGAAGGCGGGTGCGTTGGGTGGTACTGCGTCATGCAGCAGGGTGAGCGAATCCTCCTCTTTCCAACGTGAACAAGGCGCCAACCACCTCGGCCTTCACCCACTCGAAGATGAATCAGCGGAAGTCCTGATGACAGGCCCGGCAATCGTCCTGCAGTGCCTGGACCTGCTGCGCCAACGCGTTGCAGTCGATGGGCGGGCTGGCCAATGCCGCATTGAGATCGGCCCGGTACTGGCTGGCGTGCTGCTGGAACTGCCGGCTGTCCTTCAATCCGGGGAAGGCCTGGTCCAGATCGTTGGACAGCAGGCGCAGCACCTGCAGGCGCGGGACGCTGTCGGCCAGGCTGCAGCGGTTCTGCTGCTGAGCCTGCTGCAGCAGATCCGCCTGCCGCTGCATCACCTGCATCAGGCTGTCCGGGAACGGATCGCGGCGTGCCTGCAGTGCGCGGCCGACCATCACCGTGGCAATCAGGCCGATCAGCAGGCCCAGGCCGAGCACGAACAGATAGCGGTAGGCGGTGGACGGGCGGCGGGGTGGGCTGGCACTCATGGCGGGCGCTCCGGGCGTGCAACGGTGGGTTCGGCGTCGTCGTGCTGTAGTCAGGGGACCTGCACGTTAAAATAGCCCGATGAACGAACAGGTCAAACAACGCTTTGCCGGTATTGAACGGCTGTATGGCGTCGGCGCGCTCGAGCGCCTGCAGGGCAGCCGTGTTGCCGTGGTCGGCATGGGCGGCGTCGGCTCGTGGGTGGTGGAGGCGCTGGCGCGCTCGGCGGTGGGTCATCTGGCCCTGATCGATGCCGATGACATCTGCGTATCCAATACCAACCGCCAGCTGCCGGCGCTGGAAGGCAACTACGGCCGCAACAAGGCCGAGGCCATGGCCGAGCGCTGCCGGGCGATCAATCCGCAGATCGAGGTCGACGCTGTGCAGGCGTTCCTGACCCCGGCCAACATGGCCGAACTGCTGGACCGCGGTTTCGACCTGGTGATCGATGCCTGCGACAGCTTCCGGGTGAAGGTGGAAACCATCGCCTGGTGCCGCCGCCGCAAGCTGCCGTTGCTGACCGTCGGCGCGGCCGGCGGCCGTACCGATCCCACCCTGGTGCGCATCCGCGATGTCTCGCGCACCGAGCATGACGCGATGCTGGCGCTGATCCGCAAGAAGCTGCGCAGCGAATTCAACTTCCCGAAGAATGCCAAGCGCTATTTCGGCGTGCCGGCGGTGTATTCGCTGGAAAACGTGAAATATCCGCAGGCCGACGGCAGCGTCTGTGGCCTGCGGCCGAACCTGGGCGCGGATGCGGCCCTGAAGCTCGATTGCGGCGCTGGCCTGGGCGCGGCCACCCACATCACCGGCGCGTTTGCGTTCGCGGCCGTGGGCAAGGCGCTGGAGATGCTGCTGGAGCCGAAGAAGGTGAAGGCCGAAGTGGCCGAGGATCACGCCGACGCGTGATCGGTAGCGCCGGGCCATGTCCGGCGAGCGCACAGCGCGACCAGCACAATGCCGCCGGGCAGGGCCCGGCGCTACCGGTCAGGCGGGCAGGTTGAACAGCCGCCGTGCGTTGTCCGTGGTGGCCTGCGCCACGGTGTCCAGTTCCATCCCGCGCAGTGCGGCGATGTGGCGGGCGATGACCGCCAGCCGCGCCGGCTCGTTGCGCTGGCCACGGATACCCGCGTCGGGCTGGTCCGGCGCATCGGTCTCCAGCAGCAACTGCTCCAGTGGCATCTCGCGGACAAGCCGCTGCAGGCGCTGCGCACGCTCGTAGGTCAACGGTCCGCCCAGGCCAAGCAGGAATCCCAGCTTGTGCAGTTGTGCGGCCTGTTCCGGGCTGCCGGAAAAACTGTGCACCACCCCGCGCAGGCCACCGATGCGACGGATCGCGCTGATCACCGCATCCACTGCACGGCGGGCATGCACGATCACCGGCAGGTCAAACTCGCGCGCCAGCGTCAGCTGGCCGAGGAAATACTCATGCTGGACCTCGGCATCCAGGCTCTCGACGAAGAAGTCCAGCCCGCATTCGCCGATCGCGCAGGGCCGCTCCTGTTCGATCCATTCACGCAGCTGCGGCAGGTGTTCGGGCCGGTGCTGGTCCAGGAACATCGGGTGCAGGCCATAGGCGGGATAGAGCCCCGTCGCCTGCTGGCAGACCTCGCGCAGCTTTGGCCAGCTGGCCGCAGTGACCGCCGGAACCACCTGCCACTGCACGCCGGCAGCGCGCGCGCGGTCGATGACCGCCGCGCGGTCGCCATCGAATTCGCTGGCATCCAGATGGCAGTGGCTGTCGACCAGCAGGTTCAACGCTGCTCCAGGGGCGGTGGCGTGGTCGCGCTGCGGTTCTTCCAGTTGGCCAGCAGCAGGGTGCCCAAGCCCAGCATCAGTTCGTCGACGAACGGAATCGGGTCGGGGATGAACAGGGTCAGCGCGAACAGGCCGGCGGTCAGCTTGAACAGGGTGGGGTAGCGCAGCCGGCGCGCCCATTGCAGGACCGGCAGCAGCATCGGGTTGGCCATGGCGGAGGTCCTCCTGGGGAATGTGCAAACGCTACCACGGGCCCAGCATTTCCAGATGCTGAATGGGTTACGGCGGTGAGCAGGAAATGTGGAGATTCCGTTCAGGCACCGCATGCTGCAATCTGGCCTGAGAACGTTGCGGACGGTCCGCAAGGAGCAGGTCATGAAAAGCACAACTACAACTGTCCTGGTCGCAGCGGGCGCGCTGCTGGTCGGTGGTATCGCCACCGCCGCCTTCATGAAGAGCGGCGACAAGTCGCCGGAGCAGCTGAGCGCCGGAAACCCGAGTGAATCGCGCCTGGTCGATGGCAATGCCACCGACGATGGCGCACGTGGCGACGCAGTGGACGCCAGTGCGCCGCGTGGCCTGGAATACGCCGATGTGCTGAAGGTCGATCCGATCACCGAGAAGCAGAAGGCCTATGCCACCGTGATCGGCACCGATCCGGTACGCGAGACGTCCACCACCCAGACCCCGCATGAGGTCTGCCAGGACGTGGTGGTGCAGGAACGCCTGCCCGAGCGTGATGGCAACGTCGGTGGCACCGTGGTCGGTGCCGTGGTCGGTGGCCTGCTGGGCAACCAGGTGGGTGGCGGCAATGGCAAGAAGGCCGCGACCGCTGCCGGTGCCGTGGCCGGTGGCTTCATCGGCAACCAGGTCGACAAGCGCCATGTGGGTGGCCGTGTGGTCAACCGCACCGAGCGCCAGTGCCACACCGAAACGGCGACCTCCGAGTCGAGCCGTGTCACCGGCTACAACGTGACCTACCGCAATGAAGACGGCACCACCGGCACCATGCGCATGGGCAGCAAGCCGGGCAACCGCATTGCCATGGGCACCAGTGACGTGGTCAAGGGCTACAACGTGACCTACCGCTACGACGGCGCAGAGAAGACCGTGCGTATGGACAACAAGCCGGCCAGCGATCGCCTGCCGGTGGTGGATGGGCAGCTGGTCACCCAGACGGCTGCAGCCGGCGACGCGACCGCGAACCGTCAGTAATTCTCCGGCAACATCGGTAACGAACAGGCCAGCCGCTGCTGGCCTGTTTTTTTATGGGTGGGGTTCATCCACGCGTGGTGTGGCTCTACCATGACGCCATGAGCATCTTCGACCTGCGCATCGAAACCGAACGCCTGATCCTGCGTCCGCCGCAGCGGCAGGACTACGCCCCCTATCTGGCGTTCTGCGCTGATGAGGAGGTGATGCGCACGCTGGGCGGTGTGCAGGCACCCTCGGTGGCATGGCGCAGCTTCTGCAGCCTGGCCGGCGCATGGCAGCTGTTCGGCTTCTCGATGTTCAGCGTGATCGAGAAATCCAGCGGTGAATGGATCGGCCGCATGGGGCCGTGGCAGCCGCAGGACTGGCCCGGCACCGAGGTCGGCTGGAGCATCCGCCGGGCCAGCTGGGGCAAGGGCTACGCACCGGAGGCGGCGATCGCAGCCATCGACTGGGCGTTCGATACGTTGGACTGGGATGAGGTGATCCACACCATCGCCGAAGACAACGAAAATTCGAAGGTGGTTGCACGCAAGCTCGGCAGTACGCTGCTGCGCATGGGGCAGTTGCCACCGCCCTATGAAGGCAAGCCGCTGGAAATCTGGGGGCAATCGCGCGGGCAGTGGCAGCAGCGCGCACGCTGAGCGCTGTTCGGTAGTGTCGGCCGCTGGCCGGCAATCGCACGAATCCAGCTGCATCAAGGTTGCCGGCCAGCGGCCGGCACGACCGAATCGCCATGCTGCACCCGCGCTTGGCAATCGCCAAGCTGCTTGCCAGACTGCGGACAGCCGGCTGCAGGCCGGGACCTCCCTGGAGCAGGCAATGGTGGAAGAACGCATTGCGTTGACGGTGCATGGCATGTCGGTCTCGGGCAATTGCCACAAGGTGCGCCTGCTGCTGGAACAGCTTGGCAGCCGCTACCGCTGGGTGGAGGTGGACAGTGCCCACGGCCAGACCCATACCGCGGAATTTCTCGCTCTCAACCCCAATGCCAAGGTGCCGTTGATCGTGCGCGACGATGGCCGCGTGCTGACCGAGTCCAATGCGATCCTGTTCTGGCTGGCCGAGGGGACGCCGTATCTTCCCGCTGACGGTTGGCAGCGTGCGCAGGCATTGAGCTGGATGTTCTTCGAGCAGTACACGCATGAACCCTGCGTGGCGGTGGCACGCTTCATCCGCGGTTGGACACCGGCCGACTCGCCACGCCGTGCTGAACTGCCGCGCCTGCATGAGCGCGCTGCCAGCGCGCTGGCGGTGATGGAGCAACATCTGCGCCAGGCGCAGTGGTTCACCGGCGATGACTACGGTATCGCCGATATCGCCTTGTTTGCCTATTCCGATGTCGCCGCCGACGGTGGCATCGCACTGGATCCATTCCCGCAGGTGCGGGCCTGGTTGCAGCGGGTGCGAGCGCAGCCTCGGTTCGTGCCCATGCCTGCGGTGACCGCCGAGGTGCGCGCGCGGTTCAACGCACCGGATTGATTCCCCTGCAGCGTCGGGCGTGCTCGACCAGCGGAAGGGTCGCGCAGGCCCGGCGCCATGGTTCGCAACAACGACACGGAGGGTGTTCGATGTTCGCTGTGGTTCCTGATCCCATTCCCGCACGCATGCGCGGTCTCAACCGCGCCGAGGTCTGTGACGTCAATTTCCTCGAGGCCGTACGCGCCTGGCGCGGCATCCCGCGGTCGCGCCCGGCGCCGGATGCGCCGATCCTGCCGGGCAGCACCCTCACCGCCGCCGCCTTCGGCGAACTGTTCGAATCGCAGCTGCTCAGTCGCCAGCTGGACCTGATGGCGCGTGTGCTGCGCGTGCAGAACAAGGTCTTCTACACCATCGGCTCGTCCGGTCATGAAGGCAACGCGCTGCTTGCGCGCGCCTGCCGCCACACCGACCCCGCCTTCCTGCACTACCGTTCCGGCGCGTTCATGGCCGAGCGTGCGCGGCTGGTGCCCGGCATGGATCCGGTGCGCGACGCCGCGCTGTCCTTCGCCGCCAGTGCCGATGATCCGGCCAGCGGCGGCCGTCACAAAGTGTGGGGCAGCAAGCCGCTGTGGGTGCTGCCGCAGACCTCGACCATCGCCTCGCACCTGCCCAAGGCGGTGGGTACCGCGCTGGCGATCGAGAGTGGCAGGCGCCTGAGCCAGCCGCTGCCGATTCCCGCCGACAGCATCGTGATGTGCTCCTTCGGCGACGCTTCGGCCAACCATGCCACCGCGCAGACTGCGTTCAATACCGCGATGTGGTCGGCCTACCAGAAGCTGCCGGTGCCGATCCTGTTCGTCTGCGAGGATAATGGCCTGGGTATTTCGGTGAAGACCCCTGAAGGATGGATCGCAGAGCGCTTCAGCCGGCAACCGGGCCTGGACTATTTCTTTGCCGATGGCCTGGACCTGGCGGCCGGACACGCGCAGGTGCAGGCGGCGGTCGAGCATTGCCGGCGCATGCGTCGGCCCACCTTCCTGCACCTGCGCACCACGCGGTTGATGGGCCACGCCGGTACCGACTTCGAAGTGGAATGGCGCGCATTGGCCGAGCTGTGTGCGGCCGAGGCGCAGGACCCGCTGCTGCGCTCGGCGCAGATCGCGCTGGAATCGGGCTGGATGGATGCGGCGGGCGTCGAGGCCGCCTATGAAACCCTGCGCGCGCGCTGCATGGCCGCCGCCATTGATGCCGATTCGCGGCCGAAGCTGCAGACATTGCAGGAAGTGGTCACGCCGTTGGCACCCTATACGCCCGCAGCGGTGCAGGCCGAGGCCGAGCGCGTGGCGCCCATCGAGGCCCGGCAGGCACTGTACGGCGGCGCCGATGCGCTGCCCGAACGGCAACCACCGCGGCATCTGGCGATACAGATCAACCATGCGCTGCAGGAGCTGCTGGGCAAGTACCCGCAGGCGCTGTTGTTTGGCGAGGACGTGGCGCAGAAAGGCGGCGTCTACACGGTGACGCGCGACCTGCTGCGCCGTTTCGGCCCGCGCCGGGTGTTCAACACGCTGCTGGACGAGACCATGATCCTGGGCATGGCCCAGGGGCTGGCCAACATGGGCATGCTGCCGATTCCGGAAATCCAGTACCTGGCCTACCTGCACAACGCCATCGACCAGGTACGTGGCGAGGCCTGCTCGCTGCAGTTCTTCTCCAACGACCAGTTCCGCAACCCGATGCTGGTACGGGTGGCCGGGCTGGGCTACCAGAAGGGGTTCGGCGGCCATTTCCACAACGACAATTCGATCACGGCGCTGCGTGACATTCCGGGGCTGGTGGTGGGCTGTCCGTCGCGTGGCGATGATGCGGTGATGATGCTGCGCACATTGGCGGCATTGGCCCGCGTGGATGGCCGGGTAGCGGTGTTCCTTGAACCGATCGCCCTCTACATGACCAAGGATCTGCACGCGGTCGGCGACGGCCAGTGGTTGTTCGACTACCCCGCGCCCGGGCACGCGCTGGTGCTGGGCGAGGGCAGGGTGTACGCGCCGGATGCCAGCGATCTGGTGATCTTCACCTATGGCAATGGTGTGCCGATGGCGCTGCGCGCAGCGATCGCCATCGAGCAGCAGCTGGGCTGGCAGGTGCGTGTGGTCGACCTGCGCTGGCTGGTGCCGTTGAATGCGGCCTTCATCGGCGCCCAGGCCGCCACCGCGCAACGGGTGCTGGTGCTGGATGAAGGGCGCCAGAGTGGCGGCGTCGGCGAGGGCGTGATCACCGCGCTGGTCGAGGCCGGCCATGGCCACCTGCCCGTGCGCCGGGTCTGCGGTGCCGATACCTATACGCCGCTGGCGGGGGCAGCAATGTTCGGGCTTCCAAGCGACAATGCGGTGATTGGCGCCGCCCTCGACCTGGCGCAGGAACCCTGATGCATGTGTGGATTGGCAGGTATGTTGTTGCCGGCGGCACAGACGCCGGCCGAGGTCCTGCAGGCGCAGGCGCTGGCCATGGGCCAGGCGCTGCACCATCGCGGGCCGGATGACGGCGGTACCTGGGTCGATGCCGCTGCTGGCATTGCCCTGGCCCACCGGCGCCTGAGCATCCTCGATCTTTCACCGCTGGGCCACCAGCCGATGGCCTCCGCCGACGGCCGCTATGTGATGGCTTACAACGGCGAGGTCTACAACTTCGCCACGCTGCGCGCCGAACTGGAGCCGCTGGGGCATGCGTTCCGTGGCCATTCCGATACCGAGGTGCTGTTGGCCGCGATCCTGCAGTGGGGCGTCGAGGACACCCTGCAGCGCGCCAACGGCATGTTCGCCATCGCCCTGTGGGACCGCCAGGAACAGTGCCTGTGGCTGGCCCGCGACCGGGTCGGCAAGAAGCCGCTGTACTACGGCTGGGCCGGTGATGCCCTGGTTTTCGGCTCGGAGCTGAAGGCGCTGTGGCAGCACCCGGATTTCGACAACGACATCGACCGCGATGCGCTGACGCTGCTGCTGCGGCTGGATTACATCCCGGCACCGCACAGCATCCACCAGCGCTGCTACAAGCTGATGCCCGGGCGCGTGCTGCGGCTGGATGCGGCGGCGGTGGCGGCCGGGGCCAGCGCACATCGCCCTGAGCAGGCGCAGCGTCCGTACTGGGACGCGCGCGCGCGCATGCAGGCGGCACTGGCCGCACCGTTCCAGGGCCGCATCGAGGAGGCCGAGGAGCAGCTGGATGGCCTGCTGCGCGATGCCGTGGCGCTGCGCATGGTTGCCGATGTGCCGGTGGGCGTGTTCCTGTCCGGCGGCACCGATTCGTCGCTGGTGGCGGCGCTGATGCAGGCGCAGAGCGGGCAGCCGGTGCACAGCTTCAGCATCGGCTTCAGCGGCTCGCACCACGACGAGGCACCGTTGGCCAGGGAACTGGCTACCCACCTTGGCTGTGATCACACCGAGCTGTATGTCAGTGGCGCCGATGCGCTGGCGGTGGTGCCGCAGTTGCCGGCGATGTTCGACGAACCCTTTGCCGATGCCTCGCAGGTGCCGACCGCGCTGGTCGCCCGCCTCGCCCGCCAGGGCGTGACCGTCGCACTGTCCGGCGATGGCGGCGATGAGCTGTTTTTCGGCTATACCCGCTATGTGCGTGCGCTGCGCAACTGGCAGATGCTGGGACGGGTGCCCGCGCCGCTGCGGCGCTGGATGGGCGCGCGTGCGCACCAGCAGGGCGAGGCGTCGCGCACCGGCGGGCTGGCCGCGTTGCTGGCTGAAACCGGCGCACGTGGCATCGGCGATGTGTATCGCAACCGCATCTCGCGCTGGCGCGATCCGGCGGCCGCGGTGATCGGTGCACGCGAGGCGGGCAGCTTCTACGATCTGGCCGATCCGCTGCATGGTGCCGGTACGCCGGCCGACGCGATGATGCTGGCCGACTTCGTCAGCTATCTGCCCGACGACCTGCTGTGCAAGGTCGACCGCACCTCGATGGCGGTCAGCCTGGAGGCACGTGCGCCCTTGCTGGACTGGCGCGTGGCCGAGTTCGCCTGGTCACTGCCGCTGGGCTTCAAGCGCAGTGAGTCGACCAGCAAGGTGCTGCTCAAGCGCGTGCTGGGGCGGTACGTGCCGCAGTCGATGGTGCACCGGCCCAAGCGTGGATTCGGCGCCCCGGTCAGTGATTGGCTGAAGGGCGATCTGAAGCCCTGGGCGGACGAACTGTTGCAGCCGGCGCGACTGGAACGCGAAGGCGTGCTGTCGGCCGCCGCCGTGCAGCCACTGTGGCAGCAGTTCCTGGGCGGCCAGCGCAAGTGGCACACGCACCTGTGGAACGTGCTGATGTTCCAGGCCTGGCAGGACCATTGGCGGCAGGTGCGTGCAGGCGTGAAGCGCGCTTGATCTTCACCGGCGGGGAAGGGCGCGGCGGCTAGGCTGGCCCTCCCGCACCGTGAGGAGTATGTCCTGATGTCCGTCCCCACCATTGCTGTATTCGTCGGCAGCCTGCGCAAGGACTCATGCAACCGCAAGCTGGCCCGCGCGCTGGAGAAACTTGCGGGTGACAAGGCGCGCTTCCAGTACGTGCAGATCGGCGACCTGCCGCTGTACGACCAGGATTTCGACGCCAGCTACCCCGCGCAGGGCACGCGCCTGAAGGACCAGGTACGCGCGGCTGACGCCGTGCTGTTCGTGACCCCCGAGTACAACCGTTCCGTGCCGGGCGTGTTGAAGAATGCCATCGACATCGGCTCGCGCCCCTACGGCGACAGCGCTTTTGCGGGCAAGCCAGCGGCGGTGATCGGTGCTTCCATCGGCCAGATCGGCACGGCGGTGGCCCAGCAGCACCTGCGCAACAGCCTGGCCTTCCTGGACATGCACGTGCTTGGCCAGCCCGAGGCGTTCATCCACTTCAAGGATGGCCTGATCGATGCCGACGGCACGATCCACAACGAGGGCACGCAGACGTTCCTGCAGGGCTATGTGGACCGGTTCCTGGCCCTGATCGCGGTACATGCCAAGGGCGATTGACGCCGGCAGCGGCGGTTCCCATCTGCGATAATGGTCCGCTTCGGGCGTCGCAACGACGCCCGTCGCAGGCAATGCGACGCCCTCGCGCCAGTCTGGACAGGCTCAGGCGGATATCCCCCGTTCTTCCACGGCTTATCCACAGGTTTGTCCATGGCCGCCGGGCTCGGCGCATGCCTACACTCGTCTGGCCCCTTTTGCAGGAAACACCGCAGCATGTCCGCCCGTTCCGGCTTCCGTTCCAACCGCAGAGAGCGCGGCGATGGCTTCGATCGCGATCGCGATGAATCGCGTATCGACCAGTTGCGCGTGCCGCCGCACTCGGTGGAGGCTGAACAGGCGGTGCTGGGTGGCCTGATGCTGGCACCGGAGGCCTACGATCGGGTCAACGACCAGTTGACCGAGGGCGACTTCTACCGCCGCGACCACCAGATGATCTACCGGGCGATCCGCGAGCTGTCCGAGCGCGAGCGCCCCTTCGATGCGGTGACCCTGGGCGAGTGGTTCGAATCACAGGGCAAGATGGAGCTGGTGGGCGATGGCGCCTATCTGATCGAACTGGCCAGCACCACGCCGTCGGCGGCCAACATCGTGGCCTATGCCGAGATCGTGCGCGACAAGGCGGTGCTGCGGCAGCTGATCCAGGTCGGCACCGACATCGTCAACGATGGTTTCCAGCCCGAGGGTCGCGACAGCAGCGAGCTTCTGTCCGCTGCGGAAAAGAGCGTGTTTGCCATTGCCGAACAGGGCGCGCGCGGCCGTACCGACTTCGTGGCCATGCCCGGTGCGTTGAAGGACGCGTTCGAAGAGCTGCGCAACCGCTTCGAGAATGGCGGCAACATCACCGGCCTGCCGACCGGCTATACCGATTTCGATGCGATGACCGCCGGCCTGCAGCCGACCGATCTGATCATCCTTGCTGCGCGTCCTGCGATGGGCAAGACCACCTTCGCCCTGAACATCGCCGAGTACGCGGCGATCAAGTCGAAGAAGGGCGTGGCGGTGTTCTCGATGGAAATGTCCGCATCGCAGCTGGCGATGCGCCTGATCTCGTCCAATGGCCGCATCAACGCGCAGCGCCTGCGTACCGGCCAGCTGGAGGACGAGGACTGGAGCCGGGTAACCGGTGCGATCAAGATGTTGAAGGAAACCAAGATCTTCATCGACGATACGCCGGGCGTGTCGCCGGAGATCCTGCGTTCCAAGTGCCGCCGCCTCAAGCGCGAGCACGACCTGGGCCTGATCGTGATCGACTACCTGCAGCTGATGAGCGTGCCGGGCAACAGCGAGAACCGCGCGACCGAAATTTCCGAGATCTCGCGTTCGCTGAAGGGCCTGGCCAAGGAGCTGCACGTGCCGGTCATTGCACTGTCCCAGCTCAACCGCTCGCTGGAAACACGTACCGACAAGCGCCCGGTGATGGCCGACCTTCGCGAATCGGGCGCAATCGAGCAGGATGCGGACATGATCGTCTTCATCTACCGCGACGATTACTACAACAAGGAAAATTCGCCGGACAAGGGCCTGGCCGAGATCATCATCGGCAAGCACCGCGGTGGCCCCACCGGCTCGTGCAAGCTGAAGTTCTTCGGCGAATACACCCGTTTCGACAACCTGGCCCACGACTCGGTCGGTTCGTTCGAATAGCGCCGACGGCGTTACGGTAGCGCCGGGCCATGCCCGGCGGATCTGCTCCCCAGCGGCAGGTTTCATCGCCCCCCAACCGGGTTTCGTCGCAAACCGTTTGCGGGCGACAGGGCGGGGCAGCAACGTGGTTGCAGGCGGCGGGGTGCCGCCGAGGGAGCCTCTGATGAAGACCTTGTTTGCGCTTGGTGTCTGGTGCCTGCTGTTCGTGCTGTGCTGGCCGTTGGCGATCCTGGCGCTGGTCGCCTGGCCGTTCGTGTGGCTGCTGAGCCTGCCGTTCCGCCTGCTCGGCATCACCTTCTCGGCACTGTTCGCCTTCCTGCGCGCGCTGTTCATGCTGCCGGCACGCCTGCTGGGCGGCGGCCCGGTGACCGCGTGAGGGCGCTCGTCATTGCGATGGTGGCGCTGCTGGTGGCGGCGCCCGCGTCCGCCAAGGAACCGCCGTCGGCCTACCTGGAGCGCGGGCATGATCCTGCTTTGGCCGCCACCGCCGCGACTGCAGAGGATGCGCCCAAGGAATCCTGCCGGGTGGTGAAGGAGTGGAAGGCAGGGGAAACGGTCGTCCAGCACCGCATCTGTGACGATCCGCCGAAGAGGGCTGCCGCCAAGCCGGCGCCGCGGCCGGTGCAGCGTTGATCCGCCATCTGCCGGTACGGCGGTGGTTTCAGGATGAGGGCGCCGCGGCGGCCGGCGGTGCCGGGAACACCTGTTCGCGCAGATCGCGGTAGACCATGATGATGCGGCCACGCGGGCGCACTACGAATTCAACCTGCAGCGGCGCGCCGGCGGTGGCTGCCGCCGGATGGGTCACCGTGCAGGGCTGCTTGATCCCACAGCGCCGCAGGGATACTTCCAGGCTGCCATCGCTGGCCGTGCGCACATCTGCGCCGGGTGAGTGGAAGAGCGTCTCGGCAGGTACGTGGTAGCGGATCAGCACGTCGCCATCGCGTTGCGGCATCACTTCGACCGGCTGCACCTCGGCTGCGCGGTAGTCGGTTCTGGCTGGGGTGGCAGTGCACCCGGCCAAGGCGAAGCCGAGCAGCAATGGCAGGCGGTAGAAGCGGGACAGGTGCATGATCGTACGGCTCCATGGAAATCGGCGGCGGCCACAGCATTCCCTGGCCGGTTGCATTGGGCCGGGTTGCAGGCGGGCGGTCAAGCGGCCAACAAAAAACCCCGCCGAGGCGGGGTTTTTTGTATCCAGCAACGCGGGCCAGTGGCCGGCACTACCCGATGGCTCAGTTCGCCTTGTGGATCGCGCGCTTGCTCACGGCCATCGCCGCGTCGTGCACCACTTCCGACAGCGACGGGTGAGCGTGGCAGATCCGCGCCAGGTCGTCGGCCGAACCGCTGAACTCCATGGTCAGCACGCCTTCGTGCACCAGCTCGGACACGTTGGCGCCGACCAGGTGCATGCCCAGGATGCGATCGGTTTCGGCGTGGGCCAGAACCTTCACGAAGCCTGCCGGCTCGATCATCGCCACGGCGCGGCCGTTGGCGGCGAACGGGAAGCTGCCGGCCTTGTACGGGATGCCCTCGGCCTTCAGCTGCTGCTCGGTCTTGCCGACCCAGGCCAGCTCCGGCTCGGTGTAGATGACCCACGGAATGGTGTCGAAGTTGACGTGGCCCGGCAGGCCGGCGATCAGTTCGGCAACCGCGATGCCTTCCTCGAAGCCCTTGTGCGCCAGCATCGGGCCGCGCACGCAGTCACCGACCGCCCAGACGCCATTGACGCCGGTGTGGCAGTGCGCGTCGACTTCGATCTGGCCACGCTCGTTGATCTTGACGCCGGTACCTTCGGCCAGCAGGCCCTTGGTGGCGGCGCGACGGCCAACGGCCACCAGCAGCTTGTCCACCACCAGCGACTTCTCGCCTTCGGCGTCGGTGTAGGTCAGGGCGACTTCCTTCTTCTTGCCCTTGCCGGTCACTTCGGCCTTGGAGACCTTGGCACCCAGGCGGATGTCCAGGCCCTGCTTCTTGAATTCCTTGGCGGCGGTCTTGGCCACTTCGGTATCGGCCGCAGCCAGGAAGTCCGGCAGCGCTTCCAGGATGGTCACTTCCGAACCCAGGCGCTTCCACACGCTGCCCAGTTCCAGGCCGATCACACCGGCGCCGATCACGGCCAGGCGCGCCGGCACTTCGGTGAAGTCCAGGCCGCCGACGTTGTCGACGATGGTTTCGCCGTCGAACTTGGCGAACGGCAGTTCGATCGAATCCGAACCGGCGGCGATGATGACGTTGGTGCCCTTCAGCTCGACGACCGAGCCGTCATGCTGGGTGACCTTGACCACGTTGCCCGGCTGCAGTTCGCCGAAGCCGTAATAGGCGGCGACCTTGTTGGCCTTGAACAGCATGGCGATGCCGCCGGTGAACTGCTTGACGATCTTGTCCTTGCGGCCAACCATCGCTTCGACGTCCATCTTGGCATCCTTGAAGCTGATGCCGTGGTCGCCAAAGATGTGGCCCATGTTCCAGAACTGGCGCGAGGAATCCAGCAGCGCCTTGGACGGGATGCAGCCCACGCGCAGGCAGGTGCCACCCAGGGCCGGCTTGCCGTCCTTGCCCAGCGCTGCGTCGATGCAGGCGGTCTTCAGGCCAAGCTGGGCCGCGCGGATGGCAGCGTGGTAACCGGCCGGGCCGGCACCGATGACGACGACGTCGAATTGTTCAGCCATTGAAATAGTCCTTGTTGCATTACCAGAACCCCTCCGCGCAGGCGCGGAGGGGCGGGAGGTCTCTTACAGGCCGAACAGCATGCGGCCCGGGTTTTCCAGCTGGTTCTTGATGTCCACCAGGAACTGCACCGAGTCCTTGCCGTCGATGATGCGGTGATCGTAGGACAGCGCCAGGTACATCATCGGCGCGATCACGACCTGGCCGTTCTGGGCGATCGGGCGCTCCTTGATGGCGTGCATGCCGAGGATGGCGCTCTGCGGCGGGTTGATGATCGGGGTCGACAGCAGCGAACCGAAGGTGCCGCCGTTGGTCACGGTGAAGGTGCCGCCCTGCAGTTCTTCCAGGCTCAGCTTGCCGTCACGGGCCTTCTTGGCGTAGTCGGCGATGGTCTTTTCGATGTCGGCGAACGACATGCGCTCGACGTTGCGCAGCACCGGCGTGACCAGGCCCTTCTCGGTCGACACGGCGATGGAGATGTCCGAGTAGCCGTGGTAGATGATGTCGTCGCCGTCGATGGAGGCATTGACCAGCGGGAAGCGCTGCAGCGCGTTGGCGGCGGCCTTCACGAAGAAGCTCATGAAGCCGAGCTTGATGCCGTGTGCCTTGACGAACTCGTCCTGCAGTTCCTTGCGCGCCGCCGACACCTTGGACAGGTCGACTTCGTTGAAGGTGGTCAGCATGGCGGTGGAGTTCTTCGACTCCATCAGGCGCTCGGCGATGCGCTTGCGGATGCGGGTCATCGGCACGCGTTCTTCCGGACGTGCGCCACCGGCCTTGCCGGCGCCGCCGTTGCGGGCGAAGTTGACGATGTCTTCCTTGGTGACGGCGCCACGACGGCCGGTGCCGTCGACGTCGGCCGGGTTCACGCCTTCGGTGATGGCGGTGAAGCGGGCGCCCGGCGGCAGCGCGTCGGCAGCCGACTTGGCAGCCGGGGCCGGAGCAGCGGCGGCGGCCGGAGCAGCAGCGGCCGGAGCGGCCTCAGCCTTCTTCTCTTCGGCAGCCGGGGCCGGTGCAGCAGCCACGGCGCCTTCTTCGATGATCGCCACGACCTGGCTGGAAGTGACGGTGTCGCCTTCCTTGAACTTGATTTCCTTGATCACGCCATCGACCGGCGACGGCACTTCCAGGACGACCTTGTCGGTTTCCAGGTCAAGCAGGTTTTCGTCGCGCTTGACGGCGTCGCCCACCTTCTTGTGCCAGGTGGCGATGGTGCCGTCGGCGACGGATTCGGGCAGTACCGGGGCTTTGACTTCGGTGGCCATGCGGGAGCTTCCTGGTTTGTCTTCTAAATAGGGGGAGAGTTATTCAGCGAACGAGTCGTTGAACGGGTTGACCAGTGCATCGGCGACCAGCTGCTGCTGTTCGCGGACATGGTCAGCCATGTGACCGGCAGCCGGCGAAGCCGAACGTGCGCGACCGGCGTAGTGCAGGCTCTGGCCATCGGCCAGGCAGAACTGCAGGTGGTGGCGGATCTGGTACCACGCGCCCTGGTTCTGCGGTTCTTCCTGCGTCCACACCACGTCGGTGGCCTTGCCGTACTTCTTCAGTTCGGCAGCCAGCAGCGCACGCGGGAACGGGTACAGCTGCTCCACGCGGATGATCGCCACGTCGTCCTGGCCACGCTTGGTCTGGTCTTCCAGCAGGTCGTAGTAGACCTTGCCCGAGCACAGCACCACGCGCTTGACCTTCTTGGCATCTGCATTGGCATCGCCGATCAGGTGCTGGAACTCGCCATTGGCCAGCTCGTCCAGGGTCGACACGGCCAGCTTGTGGCGCAGCAGCGACTTGGGCGACATCACCACCAGCGGCTTGCGGGTGGTCAGGTGCTGCTGGCGACGCAGCATGTGGAAGGCCTGCGCCGGGGTCGACGGCACCACCACCAGCATGTTCTCCAGCGCGCACAGCTGCAGGAAGCGCTCCAGGCGCGCCGAGCTGTGTTCCGGGCCCTGACCTTCATAGCCATGCGGCAGCAGCAGGGTCAGGCCGGAGATGCGGCCCCACTTTGCTTCGCCGGCGGCGATGAACTGGTCGATCACCACCTGGGCGCCGTTGGCGAAGTCGCCGAACTGGCCTTCCCAGATGCACAGGGTGTTCGGATCGGTGGTCGAGAAACCGTACTCGTAGGCCATCACTGCTTCTTCGCTGAGCAGCGAATCGATGACGGTGGCCTTCTCCGGCGAATCCACCAGCTGCCGCAGCGGCAGGTAGTAGTTGTCGGTCTTCTGGTCGTGCAGGATCGCGTGGCGGTGGGTGAACGTGCCGCGGCCGACGTCCTGGCCGACCAGGCGCAGCGCACTGCCTTCATCCAGCAGGGTGGCGTAGGCCAGGTTCTCGGCAAAGCCCCAGTCGCCCGGGATCTCGCCGGCAGCCATCTTGCGGCGATCGTCGTACACCTTGGACACGCGCGAGTGCAGCTGCACTTCTTCGGGCACGGTGTTGATCAGCTTGGCCAGCGCGACCAGCTTGTCCTTGTCGACCTTCGTCGACACCGGATCGGACAGCTTGCCTTCCAGCAGCTTCGGCCAATCAACGAACAGCGGGCTGGTCGGCGGGGTCTTTTCGACCTTGGCCAGCTCGGTGGTCACTTCACCGGCATCGAGCTTCTCGCGGTACGCATCGACCATCGCCTTGCCGGCGCCGGCGGCGATCACGCCTGCCTTTTCCAGCTGCTCGGCGTACATCTCGCGGGTGGTGGCGTGCTTGCGGATCACCTGGTACATCAGCGGCTGGGTGATCGCCGGCTCGTCGGCCTCGTTGTGGCCCCAACGGCGGTAGCACATCAGGTCGATGACCACGTCCTTGGCGAACTTCTGGCGGAACTCGAACGCCAGCTGCGCGGCGAACACCACCGCTTCGGGATCATCGCCGTTCACGTGCAGCACCGGGGCGGCAATCATCTTCGCCACGTCGGTGGCATAGCGCGTGGAGCGCGTGTCCTGCGGATTGGAGGTGGTGAAGCCGACCTGGTTGTTGACCACGATGTGCACGGTGCCGCCAACGGCGAAGCCGCGGGCCTGCGACATCTGGAACAGCTCCATGACCACGCCCTGGCCGGAGAAGGCCGCGTCGCCGTGGATCAGGATCGGCATCACCTGCTTGCGCGCGGTGTCCTTGCGGCGTTCCTGGCGCGAACGCACCGAGCCGGCAACTACCGGGTCGGCGATTTCCAGGTGCGACGGGTTGAACGCCAGCGCCAGATGCACCGGGCCACCCTCGGTGGCCACGTCGGCGGAGAAGCCCATGTGGTACTTCACATCGCCGGCCGAAGCGTGCTCGTCGTGCTCGAACTTGCCTTCGAATTCGTCGAACAGCTTGCGCGGGTTCTTGCCGAGGGTGTTGACCAGCACGTTCAGGCGGCCGCGGTGGGCCATGCCGATCACCACGTCCTTGACGCCATCCTTGCCGGCGCTGCGGATGATGGTGTCCATCATCGGGATCAGCGAGTCGCCGCCTTCCAGCGAGAAGCGCTTCTGGCCGACGTACTTGGTGTGCAGGTAGCGCTCGAGGCCTTCGGCGGCGGTCAGGCGCTCCAGCGTGCGGCGCTGGGTGTCAGCGTCCAGCTGGTAGTTGCCACCGGCCAGTTCCAGCTTCTTGTAGATCCACTGGCGCTGCTCGACCTCGGAGATGTGCATGAACTCCGCACCGATCGAACCGGTGTAGGTCGCCTTCAGGCGCGCCAGCAGGTCACGCAGCTTCATGCGCGGCTGGCCACCCACGCCGCCGGTGCTGAACTCGCTGTTGAGGTCAGCATCGGACAGGTTGTGGAAGGGCAGGCCGAGGTCCGGGGTGTTGACCGGAGAGGCCAGGCCCAGCGGGTCCAGGCGGGCGTCCAGATGACCACGCGAACGGTAGGCGGTGATCAGACGACCGACATTGCGCTCGCGCTCATCGCCTGCACCGGTGCCGGTGCCTGCTTTCAGCGCATCCTTGGCCGCGTCCGCGATGTGGGAAATGACGGCCGAGTGCGGAATGTCGCCCGCTTCGCGGCCCTTGAAGCCGTCGAAGTAGGTTTTCCATTTGGGATCGACACTATCCGGGGAGACCAGGTACTGCTCGTACAGGTCCTCGACATAGGAGGCGTTGCCGCCGGCGAGTTGCGAAGATTGCGCAAACTGCTTCAGTTGATTGTCCACGATGGAGGGTGCTGATTCGCTTTGTGGGGTATGGCTTCAGAAGGACCCGGCACGAAGATGAATAGCCATGCACGGGCGCGTTCAAACGGCCAAATTGTACCCCCATCCGGACACGAAGGGGCAGCGACGAGGGCATCGGGCGTCCCCCGGTGTCGGTCCCAGACAGGTTGAGCGCACCGGTCGCGGTCAGATGCCGAGTGCGCGCAATTCGCTGCATTCGCGCGAACGGTCCCAGACACGCTGCAATTGCTGCTCGAACGGCTGCGAACGTGCCGGCAGCGCGATTGCCGATTCGCCGTCGAGGCGATGGCCGATGAGACGAAAGTAGAAGTCGCCTGCATCGTTGAGCAGGCAGGCCGAGGCCAGGGCGCGATCGATCGGATCGGCGACCTCGCGGAACTGGATCACACTGGGAAGGCGCTGGAACAGCGCCAGCAGCGGCGCACCGGCACTGGCGATGGCTGCGGCGTCATGCACGATCACCCGCAGCTGCTTGTCGTGGCGGGCGGTGACGAAGCGGCGCAGGGCCGCCTGTACCGGTGGCGCATCCAGCAGGCCGGGGTCCAGCTGCCGGCTGTGCAGCCACAATCGACGGCGGGCGCGGTGGATGATCGCCGTGGTGATCGCCACCGCTTCAGCGCGGCTGTCGATGGCGGAAACGGCCTGCAGGCGGCGCCGCATCTGCTGGTGGCCAATGCCGGCTTCTTCGAATTCGGGGCCCTCCGGAAGGAAGCCCTGGCGGGCGTAGAAGTCGCGTGCCGGCAGCTGCGCATGCAGGTGCAGCTCGGCCAGGCCGAGCTGGCGCCCGGCCTGCACCAGTGCCTCAAGCAGGGCCTCGCCAATGCCGTGGCCGCGATACGCCGCCAGCACCGCCATGCGGCCGATGCGGCCATCGGGCGCCAGCCGCCCGGTGCCGACCGGATGCCCGTCGGCATCCAGCGCCAGCACGTGGGCACAGACCGGGTCCAGGGCATCGCGCTCCAGGGCGGCGTCGATGCCCTGTTCCTGCACGAACACCCGCTGGCGCACGTCGTGGATGGCGACGTGGGCCTCGGCGTGACTGACCTGCAGGACCCGCAGCGGGCTCATGGCTCAGCCGCGGCCGGCGTCGCTGTCGTCTTCATCGTGGTCATCGAAGTTGACGATCACTTCAATACCGTCGTCGTGCACGGTCACCAGATGGACGTCATCGGACATCGAGTCAGCCTCGATCACCTCGACCTGCTCGTGGCCCTCGATCACTTCACCCAGCACCTCTTCCTCCTCGTCGGCGTACACCTCGTTCGGATCGATCAGCTGGAACACGCCGCCGACCAGCAACTGCTGGACCACCGCACGGCCCTTGTCGGACAGACCGCGGTAGGCGGCGGCGTCGAGCTGCTCGGCACCTGCCAGGCGCTGCGCGTCCTTGACCGGCAGGGCGAAGTCCTGGCCACTGACATACAGGCTGGCACCGCGCTTGGCCCGGCGCCAGGCCAGGCGCGCCCACGGGTGGCGCTGCAGCAGCAGGCCCGACTGCAGGGCCTCCAGCACTTCTTCCTGCGGCGGCGCGGCCTGGTGGGCCATCACCTCGCCGGCGGCGCGGTAGGTAGTGATGAAGCGGCCGAACCAGTCACCCAGCTTGTCCGGATCGTTCATGCGGATGGCGTTGAGCGCGGTGATCACCCGCGCCATCGCCACGGTGTCGATTTCGTTCGGGTCGGCCGGCGCCTTCAGGTCGGCGTCCTGGTAGCGGATGTTCTCGTCGGCTTCGGCGATCAACGTGTCCAGGTAGTCACTGATCAGCTCGGCCGAAGACGGTGCGCGCATGCCGAACGAGAACGTCAGGCACGGGTCTTCGGCAACGCCGTGATGCGGCACGTTCGGCGGCAGGTACAGCATGTCGCCCGGCGCCAGCACCCAGTCGTGGGTCGGCTTGAACACTTCCAGCAGCTTCAGTTCCACGTCGGGGCGGAAGCCCAGCGGCGGGCGCTTGCCCTTGATCGATTCACTGGCATCGATCTGCCAGCGGCGGTGGCCGTGGGCCTGCAGCAGGAACACGTCGTACTGGTCGACATGGGCACCGACCGAGCCCCCGGTAGCGGCGAAGCTGATCATCACATCGTCCATGCGCCAGCGCGGCAGGAAGCTGAAGTGTTCGATCAGGGCGCGCACGTCCTTGTCCCATTTGTCCACGTCCTGCACCAGCAGGGTCCAGTCGTGGTCGGGCAGGGCGGGGAAGATGTCTTCCTGGAACGGGCCGCTGCGCACGCGCCAGCTGTCCTGGGCCTTGTCGTGCTCGATCAGGCGGGCCAGCACGCCCTCTTCGCAGGCCAGGCCGGCCAGGTCTTCCGGCTGTACCGGGGTCTGGAAATCCGGGAAGGCATTGCGGATCAGCAGCGGGCGTTTCTGCCAGAAGTCACGCAGGAAGGTGGCCGGTGCCATGCCCAGCGGCTGGCCGCGGCGGGCGGTGACTTCGATCAGGGGGGAGGAGGACTTGCGGGCGGCCATGGGGGAGTTCCTTGCAGCGGAAAGCGGGAGGGGCGGCGTGGCGGGCCGCCAAGGGCTCCATTGTCCGACGTTCGATGGGATTGCGCACGTGTGCTGGTTTGTCGCGGGGTGTCCGGCCAACGGCGGAGCCCCTCGTGGCGGTCGAGTTCAAAGCAAAAGCTGCGCTTGGCCGGGCGGGTGGGCTGCGCGGGGGACGCCGTGAACCCGTCCCTGGGGGCTTGGCCGCGGCATCCATGCCGCGGACACCCCCGCGCAGCCCACCCGCCCGGCCCCTGACAGTTTCCTGCGGGGTCCGCCATGGAATGGAAGAAGAAAATCAAAGGCAACAGCGGGTCGCGCGCTGCGCTTGCTTCGCCCTGCCTTCGCCATAAAAAGAGGGACGCGGCGAAGCCGCGTCCCTCTTTCAAAATTCCGTCCCGACAACCCAACGCTCTTCGATCCGTCACCGGGAATCTGTCAGAGGTGGGGCGGGTTGGGTTCGCGGGACCGTTGGCGCCATGGATGGCGCCATCGAGCCCCCAGGGACGGGTTTACGGCGTGTCCCGCGAACCCAACCCGCCCCGCCAAACACGGCAAAAACCCAGAGCCGCTTTTGACGTTGCTGTTGCCGTTGCTGTTGCCTGCCGCAGGCAGCGCCCGCGGCCGCCGCCGCAAGGAAAACCCTTAAATCTTCTTCGCCAGCGACTCGGCCAGGCCGGTGTAGCTGCCCGGGGTCATCTCCAGCAGACGCTGCTTGGCATCGGCCGGCAGCTCCAGCCCCTGCACGAAGGTGCGCATGGACTCGGCCGTGATGCCCTGGCCACGGGTGAGCGCCTTCAGCTGCTCGTACGGGTTCGGCAGCCCATGGCGGCGCATCACCGTCTGCACGGCCTCGGCCAGCACTTCCCACGCCGCATCCAGATCGGCGTCCAGGCGCTGCGGGTTCACTTCCAGCTTGCCCAGGCCCTTGGCCAGCGAATCCAGCGCCACCTGGCTGTGGCCGAACGCGGTGCCCAGCGCGCGCAGCACGGTGGAATCGGTCAGGTCACGCTGCCAGCGGCTGATCGGCAGCTTCGCGCTGAAATGCTCGAACAGCGCGTTGGCGATGCCGAAGTTGCCTTCGGCGTTCTCGAAATCGATCGGGTTGACCTTGTGCGGCATCGTCGACGAACCGACTTCGCCTTCCTTCAGGCGCTGCTTGAAATAGCCCAGCGAGACGTAGCCCCAGATGTCGCGGGCCAGGTCGATCAGGATGATGTTGGCGCGGCGGGCGGCATCACCGATCTCGGCGATGTTGTCGTGCGGCTCGATCTGGGTGGTGTACGGGTTGAACACCAGGCCCAGCCCGGTCACGAAGCGCTCGGCGAAGGCCGGCCAGTCCACATCCGGGTAGCTGGCGATGTGCGCGTTGTAGTTGCCGACGGCGCCGTTGATCTTGCCGGTCAGTTCAACCGCGGCGATCTGCCGGCGCTGGCGTTCCAGGCGGGCGACCACGTTGGCCAGCTCCTTGCCCAGCGTGGTCGGCGAGGCGGTCTGGCCGTGGGTGCGCGACAGCATCGGCTGGCCGGCCTGGGCATGGGCCAGCGTGCGCAGTGCAGTGGCGATGCCGTCCAGCGTCGGCAGCAGCACCTCGCGACGGGCCTGTTCCAGCATCAGGCCGTAGCTGAGGTTGTTGATGTCTTCGCTGGTGCAGGCGAAATGCACGAACTCCAGCGCCGGCGCCAGCTCGGCATCGTCCTTCAGCTGTTCCTTGATGAAGTACTCCACCGCCTTGACGTCATGGTTGGTGGTGCGCTCGATCTCCTTCACGCGCGCGGCCTGGGCCGGGCTGAAGTCGTTGGACAGTGCACGCAGGCGGACGATGGCAGCGTCGGAGAACGCGGCCAGCTCGACGATGCCCGGCTCGGCGGCCAGGGCCAGCAGCCACTCCACTTCGACCGTGACACGGGCCTTGATCAGGCCGTACTCGGAGAAGATCGGGCGCAGGGCGTCGACCTTGCCGGCATAGCGGCCATCGAGCGGGGACAGGGCGAGCAGGGCGGATTCGGACATGTCGGCAGGGCTGGGACGAGCGGCGGGGCCGATATTCTACGACGCGTGGCCTTCGCATGCTCGGTAGCGCCGGGCTATGCCCGGCGGATGGTGGCCGCGCTGCGCGCTCGCCGGGCGCGGCCCGGCGCGGCCCGTTCAATCGGCCCTGCGGATGAAACGATCTGGCCCGTCCTCGCCATCCCACGCTGCGGACAAGGGAGTATCGTTGTCGCAGCCGCCAGCCCGGGAAGCGACACCCTGCCAGCCGCCGCTTTCCTTTCCCCAACTGAAGTAGTGCGGAGTTGATGCAATGAGCAAAGCTGCAAGCAAGAGTGCCCCCAAGGGATTCCGGATCGAGCACGACAGCATGGGTGAGCTGCAGGTGCCTGCCGACGCCCTGTGGGGCGCGCAGACCCAGCGCGCTGTACAGAATTTCCCGGTGTCGGGCCAGCGCATGCCGCGCGGTTTCATCCGTGCGCTGGGCCTGGTCAAGGGCGCTGCCGCCGGCGTCAATGCCGAGCTGGGCCATCTGCCGAAGACCGTGGCCAAGGCCATCCAGTCTGCCGCGGCTGAAGTGGCGGACGGCACGTGGGACGCGCAGTTCCCGATCGACGTCTACCAGACCGGCTCGGGTACGTCCTCGAACATGAATGCCAACGAGGTCATCGCCACCCTGGCCAATCGCGCCGGCAAGGCCGGCAAGACCACGGTGCACCCGAACGATCACGTCAACCAGGGGCAGAGCTCCAACGACGTGATTCCAACGGCGCTGCGCGTGTCGGCCGTGCTGGCCACCCATGAGCAGCTGCTGCCGGCGCTGGTGCACCTGCGCCGGACGCTGGACAAGAAGGGCCGCAGCCTGCGCAAGGTGGTCAAGACCGGCCGCACCCACCTGATGGATGCGATGCCGCTGACCTTCGAACAGGAATTCGGTGCATGGTCGGCGCAGCTGGCCTCGGCCCAGGAGCGCATCGAGGACAGCCTCAAGCGCGTGCGCCGCCTGCCGCTGGGCGGTACCGCCATCGGCACCGGCATCAATGCCGACCCGCGCTTTGGTGCGCAGGTTGCCAAGGCGCTGAAGCAGCAGACCGGCTTCAAGTTCGACAGCGCCGAGAACAAGTTCGAAGGGCTGGCCGCGCAGGACGATGCGGTGGAACTTTCGGGCCAGCTCAATGCGCTGGCGGTGGCCCTGATCAAGATCGCCAACGACCTGCGCTGGATGAACGCCGGCCCGCTGGCGGGCCTGGGCGAGATCGAACTGCCGGCACTGCAGCCGGGGTCCTCGATCATGCCGGGCAAGGTCAATCCGGTGATCCCGGAGGCGACGGTGATGGCCTGCGCGCAGGTGATCGGCCACCACACGGCGATCACCGTGGCCGGCCAGACCGGCAATTTCCAGCTCAACGTGACGCTGCCGCTGATCGCGGTGAACCTGCTCGATGGCATCGGCCTGCTGGCCAATGTGTCGACCCTGCTGGCCGACAGCGCCATTGCCGGCCTGAAGGTGCGCGAGGACCGTGTGGCCGAGGCGCTGGCGCGCAATCCGATCCTGGTGACCGCGCTGAACCCGATCATCGGTTACGAGAAGGCCGCAGCGATCGCCAAGCGTGCCTACAAGGAGCAGCGCCCGGTGCTGGACGTGGCGCTGGAAGACAGTGGCCTGGCCGAAGCCGAGCTGCGCCGCCTGCTGGATCCGGCCGCGTTGACGGCCGGCGGCATCCAAGCCGGTGGCGGTGGTGCCGGCGGCTGATCGAACGGTGTGCGGGCCGAGGTCCGCAGCCACCACAGGCGAGAAGGAAGAACGCCGCCCGGAAGGGCGGCGTTGTTCGTTTCAGCGACGGTCGGCGACGATGTTGCCGAAGGTCTCGGTGTAATCCTTGAACTCGGGAATGGTCTGCACCAGGTCCGGCGGAATCACCTGCATGCCCTCCGGCGGCACGATCTTCACCGGCTGCATGTTTGGGTCGGCCGGTGCGGCCACCAGCGTGTTCTGGCGCAGCACCTGAAGCTTGCCGAACATCGTCTGCAGCATCTGCTTCTGTTCGGCGTTGAGCGGGATCAGGATCTCGTCGATCTTCATCTGCCCGTCGGGCAGGATGATGATGTTCGGTGCCGGCTGGCGGCGAACGGTCACGATGCTCTCGCTGACCGAGATCTTGGGTTTGCCACGCTCGGCGCGGTGGTTGCGGTAGTCCTGGTCACAGCCGACCAGGCCCAGGCAGAGCAGGGCGGCCAGCAGCAGAAACAGCTTTTTCATGGCGGTTCGATGAAGTGCATCCGGGGCTGCCATTGTAAGCCCGCCGGGGCGCAGCGGCCGGCAACGCAGTTGCGCGGCCGGCCGGGTGCGCTGATCTGTCACAGGGGTCAGCGGTTGACGACGGTGTCCTTGCCGCAGTCGTCCACATCGCTCTGGTCCATCGTGGCGTAGGGCTTGAACGCCGGCAGCGAGGCAGCCAGGGCCTGCTGGCTGGCCAGCATGGCCGGCATGCGGTCGCAGATGCGCTTGGCCTGCGCTTCGATCTTGGCGGCCTCGGCGTTGATCCGTTTCTCGATGCCTTCGCTGTCACCGCTGAAGATGCCCTTCAGTGCTTCACCGGCAGCGTTGGCGCCGAGCTTGGCACCTGCCAGGCCGACGTCCATGCCGTCCATCGCCACCGCCACCACGTGGCCACGGTAATCAAGCAGCTGGCGACGCTGGCCATCGTCCAGCGCAACCGGCTTGCCACCGATCAGCAGCTGTCCCTGCGGGGTGATCTCCGCGCGTGGCTGGTTGTCGGCCGAGATCTTGATGTTGCCTTCGGCAATTTCCCTGCGGGCGTCATCCATCGCCTCCTTGACGGTCTGGCCGACGCCGCCCGCGGTCTCGGCCACCGCCTTGCCGGCGGTCTTGTCGGGGCTGGACGTGTCGCCACAGGCGATCAGCGGCAGGCACAGCAGGGCAGCAGGCAGCAGGCGCAGCAGACTCATGGCATTCCCCTCGGATCGGATGGTTGGACGTTACTTGCCGCGCGGCAGGGTGATGGTGCCGGACACGTTGCGATGCTGGACATCGCCGCTGCCGCTGTGCTCGACGGTGAGGTTGCCGCGCACGCCGTCGACATCGATGTCGCCCGAGCCGTGGCTGCGCACGCGGACGTTGCCGCCGACCTGCTCGATATCGACGTTGCCGGAGCCGACCACGCCGACCTCGACGTTGCCTTGCACCTGCTTGAAGCCGATGTCGCCCGAACCGACGGTATCCAGCCGTGCGTTGCCACGCACGTCGGTCACCTTCAGGTCACCGGAACCGACCGTGCCGACGCTGGCATCACCGCCGATGTTGCGGGCGTTGACGTCGCCCGACCCCAGCGAGAGCAGGTTGAACGATGCGGCGCCATCGACGTCCAGGTCGCCCGAACCCACGGCGGCATGCACGCTGCCACGGGTGCCGCGGGCGATGCCATCACCGGAGCCCACGTCCATGCTCAGCGACTGCGCGTTCTCGATGCTGCCATCGCCCGAGCCGATCTTGAACTGCAGCGGCAGGTTGTCCGGCACGCTGCCACGGATGTCCAGCCAGGCGTAGCTGTTACCCATCGACAGCGCGTCGCGGCTGTCGCGGCGCAGGCTCACCACCAGCTTGTCGCCCACGCGGCGCTGGTCCAGCACCAGCTGGTCCAGCCAGTCCTTGTTGGACGCGCACGCGCGGCCTTCGAGCTGGCCGCCACCGGCGCTGGCGACCACTTTCAGGTCATGCTGGTTGATCTCGAACACCACCGCTTTGGCACCGGCCGCGTCGATCTTCAACGCGCGCGGCGCGGAGAACTTGCAGTTCGGTGCATCGGCGGCCAGCGCCGACAGCGGCAACAGCAACAGTGCAGTACAGGCAATCAAGGAACGCATGGGTGGTGCCTCCAGGTTGACGATCAGATTTCACCAGCGCGCTTGCGCAGGCGGATGGCGATGAAGATGAAGGCCACGCCGAAGGCCGCGCCGATCCACAGGTCGGGCATCGCCAGCGACTTGAGCTGGGCAGAGGGCGCCATCAGCGCCACGATCGAGTCCAGATCCTGCCTGGATTCACCGCCACCGGCGCGGTACAGCAGATCCATTCCCGGCATCGCACCCAGCAGCAGACGGCCGACGATGTGTTGCCAGAACCAGCCGGTGGTCAGGTCGAACAGGTGCATCAGCTTGGTGGTGCTGACGATGATGCCGGCGAACAGCGGCAGCATTACTGCCCAAAGGAACGGCTTGCTCCGTGCCCAGGCCGAGCACAGCAGCAGCCAGCCCGCAGTGGGCAGCGCCCACAGGGCGTACACCGGGATGGACACGAACATGCCCATGACCAGGCTCATCGGATTGGCAGGTCCCACGATCAACTGCATCGCGTCGCCGCCGTGGGAGACCACCACCAGGCACAGTATCAGCATGAAAACGAGCAGGGTCAGGCTGGAAGCGATGATGGCGATGAGCGGTGCGACGATCAGTGCACTGAGCACCTTGGACAGTACGGTCTGGGTGTCCGACAGCGGCAGCGACTTCCAGAACAGGATGCTGCGGTCGCGGCGATCGTCATACAGGGCGCCCAGGCAATAGAAGAACACCACAAAGGCAAGCACGATCAGTGGCCAGGACGAGGTCAATACCATCGCCAGGTCCAGGCCGTTGCCCAGGTCGGCCATGTCCTTGGCGCTGATGTCGCGGGTCAGCACGGCCAGATCCAGGCCGTTGATGTTCACGCTCTCGCCGTCGATGTGCAGGCCGCCGTCGCGGGCGGCACGATGCAGGGCGAACAGGCCCAGGCCGATGCCGATGCCGCTCATCAGCAGCGAGACGATGCCGGCGATCACCGGGGCGTACAGGAAACCACCGCGGTTCTCCCAGTATTCGCGCTTGAGCAGCCAGCGCAGGGTGCCTGCGGGACTGACAGGATGGTTGACGGCATTCATGCGTAGGTCCCCTTCATGACAGCGACGAACAGATCGGCAAGGCCGGCGTTGCGGGTTTCACCCAGGCTGGCCAGCTGGCTGCGTGGCACCCCGTCGAACAGCAGGACGGTCTTGCCGAAGGCCTGGCTGCGCTCGTCGATGGGCTTCAGTGCGCGGGCGGTTTCAAGCTGGTCGGCACCGACCAGCAGTTCGGTATAGCGCTCGCCAACTTCGTCCATTTCCGCATTGAGGACGATGCGACCATCGCGGATGAACATCACGTCGGTGAGGATGTGTTCGATCTCTTCCACCTGGTGGGTGGTGACGATGATCGTCTTCTGCTCGTCGAAGTAGTCTTCCAGCAGGCGCTGGTAGAACTCCTTGCGGTACAGGATGTCCAGGCCGAGCGTGGGTTCGTCCAGCACCAGCACCTTGGCGTCGATGGCCATCACCAGTGCCAGGTGCAGCTGCACGATCATGCCCTTGGACAGTTCACGCACGCGCTGCTTCGGCTGCAGCTTGGTGTTGGCCAGGAAGCGTTCGCAACGGGCGCGATCGAAGCGGGGGTGCACGCCGGCGACGAAGTCGATCGCCTCACGCACCTTCAGCCAGCGCGGCAGCACGGCGACATCGGCGATGAAGCAGATGTCGTTCATCAGATCGTCGCGGTGCACGCGCGGGTCGCGGCCGAGCACGCTCAGCTCGCCTTCCACCGAGGTCAGGCCGAGCACCGCCTTCAGCGCGGTGGTCTTGCCGGCACCATTGGGGCCGATCAGGCCGATGATGCGGCCTGCCGGAATGGAGAAGCTGGCGTTGTCGAGCGCGAGCGTGTTCTTGTAAGCCTTGCGAAGGCCACGGGCGGTAATGACAGCGTCGCTTGGCACAGCGGTAGTGGGACTGGCATTCATCAGAATTTCCCCTGGGGCAACAATTCGTCGAGACTCAGGCCCAGTCGCTGGATGCGCTCCAGTACGGCCGGCCATTCTTCATTGAGGAAGCGTTCGCGCTCGCTGCTGCGCAGCTGCGTGGCCGCCTGTTCGGTCATGAACATGCCCAGCCCGCGGCGCTTCTCGACCAGGCCTTCATCGGCCAGCTCCTGGTAGGCGCGCGAAACGGTGATGGGGTTGAGCTGGTAATCGGCGGCCACCTGGCGCACCGAAGGAAGGGCATCGCCCGGCTTGAGGATTCCGTCAAGCATCATGGCGATCACGCGTTCCTTCAGCTGGCGGTAGATGGGAGCGCCGTCGCTCCACTGGATGTCGCTCATATTCAGCTCCGTGGGGTCAGCGGCTGTGCGAACGAGAAATACGGCATGGACAGGGAGCTGTGCAGCCGACGCGGGGGGGAGGGGGAGGGAGCGGCATTCCCTGCCGTGGGTGCTGCTGCGTCCTGCGTACTGTCTTCGGAGAGGGTGGGGGAGGACGCGGCCGGCGGTGCCGGCATGGCCAGCCAGACCAGTACGAACAGGGTTGATACCGCGGTGACCGCGGGGGCGGCAAGGCTGCGACGCATCCGGCTGTTCATGATTCCCCCTGTCTCAGGTGACTGGTGTTGTATGCAACTATAACACCGGCACGCCTGTGTGCAAGTCCTGCCCCCACCCAACTGATGGCAGGGGTGGTCACGGCACCGCAATATTCGTTCAACCGCTTGATATGCATCGAAAAAGAGAAACTGCGGAGGGGCGTTTTCAGTCGGCCTCCCATTCAGCCATGTCCATGCTATGTCATCAGCAGCGGGCTGGGACGCGCGGCAGACTGCTTCCGCCACGCCGTGCAAAGCGCGACAACGCATGCGCTCCAGAGACGTGCAGACCCCGGTGCTATAGTTCGGCCGATTCCCGGCCGGTCACGGCCGGACCCCTGGAATGGCTACCGCGGACCGTCTCCCATGCCTTTGTCGACTGCCTCCTCGCGCCGCCTTCGCGGCCTGTCCCTGTTGACCCTGCTGGCCGCAGGCCTGGCCACGTCGGCCGCCGCTTCGGCCGCCGATCTGCTGGATCTGTCGTACCGGCCGCTGGCGGGCAAGCAGCAGGTCAACCTGCAGCAGCGTTACCACGGGCAGGTGCTGCTGGTGGTCAATACGGCAAGCAAGTGCGGCTATACCCCGCAGTACGAGGGTCTGGAAGCGCTGCAGAAGCAGTACGCCGGCAAGGGATTTGCCGTGCTCGGCTTCCCGTCCAACGATTTCAAGGGGCAGGAGCCGGGTGATGAAAAACAGATCCAGGATTTCTGCACGCTTACCTATGGTGTGAAGTTCCCGATGTTCGAAAAGGTGCACGTGACCGGCGCGCAGGCTACGCCGCTGTATCAGCGCTTGACCGCCGCCACCGGCGTGGCGCCGGCCTGGAATTTCCACAAGTATCTGGTCGGACGCGATGGCACGGTCATTGCCCAGTTCGCCAGCAAGGTCACCCCGGATGATCCGCAGCTGAAAGCGGCCATCGACAAGGCGCTGGCGGCACCGGCCGCACATTGAATGCCGGCACGGATGCCTCGACATCGACGGCATGCGTGCGACAATACGTGTTTTCGCGCCGACGTCGGCGTCCAGTCACTTCCAGGAATGCAGCGAATGAAAATGGGAATGCGCGGCGCCGCGGCGTCGGTTCTGATTCTGGCGATGGGCACCTCCGGTGTCGCCCTGTCGCAACAACCGGCCGCTCCTTCGGCCGCCAAGGAGACCGCACCCTTGAATTCCCCCAAGCAGAAGCTCGGCTACGCCATTGGTCTGGATGTGGCCAAGTCGTTCGCGCCGATCGCCGATGAAATCGATGCAGCCGCGCTGCGCACTGCCGTGGAGCGTTCCTTCGAAGGCCTGCAGCCGCAGATCACCCAGGAACAGGCCAAGGCGACCGATGCCGCCCTGCGCCAGGTGGTGATGGCCCGCAGCGGCCAGCAGGTGCCGGGCGTCGCGCCGGGCTCGCAGCCGGCGAAGGTTGATCGGGTCAAGGTCGCGCAGATGATCGGTGCTTATTCGGTGGGTCCGTCGCTGGCACAGCTGAAGGACGATATCGATACCGCTTCGCTGTTTGACGCAATCAACACTGGCCTGAGCAAGGGCCAGCCGAAGATGAGCGAAGCCGATGCCACTGCCACCATCCAGTCGTTCATGGGTGCCAAGCAGGCCGAGATGCAGGCAAAGGCCGCACAGGCAGCGCAGACCAACCGTCAGGAAGGCAACGCGTTCCTGGCCAAGAACAAGACCCAGCCGGGCGTGGTGACCACCCCGTCGGGCCTGCAGTACCAGGTGATCCGTCCGGGCAGTGGCGAGCGTCCGTTGCCCTCCAGCAAGGTGCGCGTGAACTACGAAGGCAAGCTGCTCAACGGCACGGTGTTCGACAGTTCCGCGGGCCGTGGCCCGGCCGAATTCGGTCTGGACCAGGTCATCAAGGGCTGGACCGAGGGCGTGGCCCTGATGCCGGTCGGCTCGAAGTACCGCTTCTGGATCCCGGGTGAACTGGCATACGGCGAGAACGGCACCCCGGGTGGTCCGATCGGTCCGAACTCCACCCTGACCTTCGACGTCGAACTGCTGGGCGTTCTGCCGTAAGCCAACACGGAGTCAGCACGGATATGCGCGTTGCGATTTTTGGTACCGGCTACGTAGGTCTGGTGACCGGCACCTGCTTGGCCGACGTTGGCCACCAGGTGGTCTGCGTCGATATCGACCAGGCCAAGGTGGATGGCCTCAACCGGGGCATCATCCCGATCTACGAACCCGGCCTGGAGCCGATGGTGAAGGCCAACCACGCCGCGTCGCGGTTGGTGTTCACCACCGACGCGGCGACCGCCATCGGCCACGGCCAGGTGGTGTTCATCGCCGTGGGCACGCCGCCGGACGAGGATGGCAGCGCCGATCTGCAGTACGTGCTGGCCGTGGCCCGCACCATCGGTCGGTACATTTCGGTGCCGACCGTGGTGGTCAACAAGTCGACGGTGCCGGTAGGCACCGCCGACAAAGTGCGTGCGGCCATTGCCGAGGAGCTGGCGGCGCGTGGGGCGGATATCGCCTTCGATGTGGTGTCGAACCCCGAATTCCTGAAGGAAGGCGACGCCGTTGCCGACTGCATGCGGCCTGACCGCATCATCATCGGTGCGACCAGCGCCGAGTCGGTCGCAGTGATGCGTCGCCTGTACGCACCGTTCAATCGCAACCACGATCGCGTGGTGGAGATGGACGTGCGTTCGGCCGAGCTGACCAAGTACGCCGCCAATGCAATGCTGGCAACCAAGATTTCGTTCATGAATGAAATCGCCAACATCGCCGAGCGCGTGGGCGCCGACGTCGAGCAGGTCCGCCAGGGCATCGGTTCGGATCCGCGTATTGGCTGGCACTTCATCTATCCGGGTGCCGGTTATGGCGGTTCGTGTTTCCCCAAGGACGTGCAGGCACTGGCGCGCACCGCGCAGCAGGCCGGCCTGGAGCCGAAGCTGCTGAACGCGGTGGAGGCGGTCAATGAATCGCAGAAGGGGCACCTGTTTGCCCTGATCCAGCGCCACTACGACAAGGGCGAAGACGAAGGCGTGCGCGGCAGGACATTCGCCGTGTGGGGCCTGGCGTTCAAGCCGAACACCGATGACATGCGCGAGGCCTCCAGCCGCCGCCTGCTGGCCCAGTTGTGGGAAGGCGGTGCGACAGTGCGCGCCTACGATCCGGAGGCGATGCATGAATCGCAGCGGATCTTCGGCGAGCGCGACGATCTGGTGTTCTGTGACAGCGCCGACGATGCGCTGCAGGGCGCCGATGCACTGGTCGTGGTGACCGAGTGGAAGCAGTTCCGCAGCCCCGATTTCCAGATGCTGCGCGAGCGGCTGAAGGATGCGGTGGTGTTCGACGGCCGCAATCTGTACGAGCCGGCTGAAGTCGAGGCCGCCGGCCTTGCGTATTACGGCATTGGCCGGGGGCGTTCGCTGCATGTCTGAAGTACCGACCGAACGTGAGCAGGCGCTGGAAGCGCGCCTGGTCGAGCTGGAGATGCGCGTGTCCTTCCAGGAACACGCGCTGGCCGAACTGAGCGATGCACTTGCAGACGCGCGCATGGAAGGCAGCCGCAATGCCGGCATCCTGCGCGTGCTGCTGGAAGACCTGGGCAAGGTCCGCAATGCATTGAATTCTTCTGATCCGGCGAGCGAACCGCCGCCGCCGCACTACTGATCCATATCCTATGAGCGATACCCTCCGCGACCAGCTGATGGGCCTGGGCTTCAAGCCCGCGCCCAAGCCCGAGCGCAAGAATGATGCCCCCCGCCGTGATGGCCGCCCGCAGGGCAAGGGTGGCGCTGGCAATGGAAAGCCGCAGCACGCTGGCAAGGGCGAACACAAACCCGGCGAGCGGCGGGCGCATGGCAATGGCGGCCCGGGCAGGCCTGGCCAGCAGCGTGGCCAGGGCCACGGGCAGGGGCCGCGCAAGCCGCGTACCGCCGAGGAAATGGATCTGGCCAAGGCTTACGCGATCCGTGCGCAGCGGGAGAAGGAAGAGCGCATCGAGACCGAGCGCCTGAAGCAGGAAGAAGCCCGCCAGCGCCGTGAGGCCAAGGTGAAGCTGGAGGAACTGCTGAAGGACAAGAGCCTCAATGCCGAAGCGGCCGATATCGCGCGCCACTTCCCGTACGGCGGCAAGATCAAGCGCATCTACGTCACCGCCGAGCAGCTCAAGGCACTCAATGCCGGTGAACTGGGCGTGGTCCAGCTCAACGGTCGCTACCTGCTGGTGACGGCTGAAGTCCTGGCCCAGTCTGAAGCGGTGTTCGCCGCTTCGGTGGCGTTGAAGGTCGACCCGAATGCACCGGCCGAGGACGATCCCTACGCCGACCCGCAGTACCAGGTGCCCGACGACCTGGTCTGGTAAGCACAGGATGGCCGCGGCGGGCCCAGTGTCATCGCGGCCGCGAGGGAAGGGATGACCGTTGATCCAAGCCGCGGCTACGTGCCGCACATCGACGGCCTGCGTGCGATTGCCGTGCTGGCCGTCATCGTGTTCCACCTGGACCCGGTCTGGCTGCCGGGCGGGTTCACCGGCGTTGACGTGTTCTTCGTCATCTCCGGCTTCGTGGTCAGTGCCTCCGTACATCGGTTGCCGGCGCTTTCGCTGGGGCAGTCGATGCTGCGCTTCTATGCGCGCCGCATCCGCCGCATCGCACCGGCACTGCTGACCTGCCTGCTGGCGACCGCCGTGGCAAGCGTTCTGTTCATCCCCGAATCCTGGCTCAGCGAGGCCAGCGACAAGACCGGATTGATGGCCTTCTTCGGTTTCAGCAACTGGGTGCTGGCGGCCATCGGCAACGACTATTTCGCGCCCAGGGCCGAGTTCAATCCGTATACCCATACCTGGTCGCTGGGCGTGGAAGAGCAGTTCTACCTGTTGTTCCCGCTGCTGTTCCTGGCTTGGGCGCGCGGCCGGCACGGGCGCTGGATCAGCCTGGGCCTGTTCGCGCTGGTCAGCGTGGCGTCGCTCTCGCATGCCGCCGCGCTGGGCACGCGCGAGGCGCCGCCGCCGTGGGCGTTCTATGCCACCAGTACCCGTCTGTGGCAGCTGGGCGTGGGCGTGCTGCTGTTCCAACTGCTTCATGTGCGCGAACCGCACATTGCGTTGACCGGTCTGCCCGCGAAACGCAGTGCGCCATTGTTCTCGCTGCTGGCCATGTTGTCGCTGGCGCTGCTGGGGTGGGCCCTGTGGTCCGCGCGCGCGGGGCACTCGCCGTGGCCCGACGGTCTGCTGCCGGCTTTCGCCACCGCCGGCCTGCTGTGGTCCCTCCATCATCACCCGCAGGCGTGGATCGGCCGTCTTCTGGCCAGTTCGCCGATGCGCCGCATCGGTCTGCTTTCCTATTCGCTGTACCTGTGGCATTGGCCGGTGTTCGTGCTGATGCGCTGGACCGTCGGCTTGCAGACGCCTGCGCAGATGGCTGCCGCCGTCGGACTGGTGGTGGTGTTGTCCTGGCTGTCCTGGCGCTGGGTGGAACGCCCCTTCCGTGGACCACTCGCGCAGCACCTGACGTCCGCACGCTGGGTAGTCACCGGTGGGGTGGTGCTGCTGTTGGCAGGGGGCATGCAGATGCTGCTGTACGCGCAGGCGCCGCTGCTGTCGTTGAGTACGGTGAGTCGACATCCGGCCGATTGGTACCCCAATGGCAAGAGCGTGGCCCGCGACTACCCGGACTGCGAGCTGGACGTCGGCAAGCACCGTTTCGAAGGAGGCAGTGCACGCACCTTCGCCCGCGGCCAATGCAGCCGTCCGGTGGTCGCAGGCGCGCCGGCGCAGGTATTCGTTGCCGGTGATTCACACGCCATGGCCTATATCGAACTGCTGCAGCGCCTGGCCCTGGATACCGGGACGCAGGTATCGCTGTATGGACGTGGCGGTTGCCCGCAGATCAGCCTGCAGAAGTGGCGAGGCGCCGGCGCTGGCTGTGCTGCGTTCGATGCGGCCGTGCTGGCCGACATCACGCAGCGGGCGCAGCCCGGTGATGTGGTGGTGCTGGTGTCATTGCGGATCCCGCGCCTGTCCGACCAGTTTGTATTGTTCGATGCGCAGGCGCAGCTGGCCGGTGAACTGACGCCGGAAGCCGCCGCCGGACGCGAGGCGGAAGTGGCTGAGTCGATCACGCAGTGGACGCCGTTGGCCGAGCGCGGTGTGCGGATCGTGCTGGAAGCACCCAAGCCAGTCCTGCCGGCGCCACCCTATCGCTGCTCGGACCGCTTCAATGCCCGCAACGAGGTCTGCCGCAACGGCATGGACAGCACCCGCGTGGCCATGGATACCCTGCGTGCCCCCATGCTGGGCAGCCTGCGGCAGGTGGTCGATGGCCTGCCCGGTGCGGTGCTGTGGGACCCATTGCCGGTGCTGTGCGATGCCGCCAAGTGCCCGGCGCAGCGGGAGGGCAGGCCGCTGTACTTCGATGGCGACCACCTCAGCGCATACGGCAATCGCATGTTGTTGCCGTCGCTGCAGCAGGTGCTTCTGCAACCGTGAAACCGGACATGACCCTGCCTTCCTGAGCAATCGCGGGCAGGGCTGGCACCGGGCCAACCCTGTCGGCGGATCATTCCGGATCGTAATCCAGGTTCGAGGCCAGCCAGCGTTCGGCCTGGGCACGGTCCACGCCCTTGCGGCGTGCGTAGTCGGTGACCTGCTCGCGACCGAGGCGGCCGACCACGAAATACTGGCTCTGCGGGTGGCTGAAGTAGTAGCCCGACACCGCCGCGGTCGGCAGCATCGCGAAGCTCTCGGTCAGTTGCATGCCTGCGTTGGTTTCCGCGCCCAGCAGGTCGAACAACCGGCGTTTTTCGCTGTGCTCGGGGCAGGCGGGGTAACCGGGCGCGGGGCGGATGCCGCGGTACTTTTCGTCGATCAGCGCTTCGTTGTCGAGCGTTTCGGCGTGGTCGTACCCCCAGAACCCGGTGCGTACGCGCTGGTGCAGGCGTTCGGCCAGGGCTTCGGCAAAGCGGTCGGCGAGCGCCTTCAGCAGGATTGCGTTGTAGTCGTCGTGGTCGGCCTCGAAACGGGCCACGTGCGCGTCGATGCCGATCCCGGCGGTCACCGCGAAGGCGCCGATCCAGTCCTGCTTGCCGCTGTCGGCCGGAGCGATGAAATCGGCCAGGCAGAAATCCGGGCGTTCGGCGGGCTTGTCCACCTGTTGCCGCAGGAAGTGCAGGGTGGCCTCGCCATCGGGATGCTGCACGCGTACGTCGTCGCCGATGCTGTTGGCAGGCCACAGGCCGAACACGGCCTTGGCCCGCAGCCACTTCTCGTTGACGATGCGGTCGAGCATCGCGCGCGCGTCCTGGTACAGCTCGCTGGCCTGGGTGCCGACGATTTCATCGGTGAGGATGGCCGGGTACTTGCCGGCCAGCTCCCACGCCTGGAAGAACGGCGTCCAGTCGATGTAGGGCACCAGCTCGGCCAGTGGGTAGTCATCGAATACATGCAGGCCCGGCTGCTTCGGTGCGGGTGGCGTGTACGCCTGCCAGTCGCACTGGAACTTCTGGCCACGTGCATGCTCCAGCGACACCAGGCGCTTGGCGTCACCGCGGTTGCGGTGGCGGGTGCGGATCTCGGCGTAGTCCGCCTCGTTGGCGGCGACGAACGCATCCCGCAGCTCGCGCGAGATCAGCGACTGCGCCACGCCCACGGCGCGCGAGGCGTCCTTCACCCAGACCGTCGGGGCTTTGTAGTGCGGGTCGATCTTCAGCGCGGTGTGCGCACGCGAGGTGGTCGCGCCGCCGATCATCAGTGGCAGGTCAAAGCCCTGCCGCTGCATTTCACGGGCGACATGGCTCATTTCTTCCAGCGACGGCGTGATCAGGCCGGACAGGCCGATGATGTCGGCCTGGTGCTCGCGGGCGGCATCGAGGATCTTCTGCGCCGGCACCATCACGCCCAGATCGATCACCTCGAAGTTGTTGCAGGCCAGGACCACGCCGACGATGTTCTTGCCGATGTCGTGCACATCGCCCTTCACCGTGGCCATGATGATCTTGCCGTTGCTCTTGGCGGTGTCGCCGCTGCGGGCCTTTTCGGCTTCGATGTAGGGCAGCAGGTAGGCCACTGCCTTCTTCATCACACGTGCCGATTTCACCACCTGCGGCAGGAACATCTTGCCGGCACCGAACAGGTCGCCGACCACGTTCATGCCGGCCATCAGCGGGCCTTCAATGACGTCCAGCGGGCGGCTGGAACGTTGCCGGGCTTCTTCGGTATCGGCGTCGACCCAGGCATCCAGGCCATGCACCAGTGCATGCGCCAACCGTGCGTCCACCGGCTTCTCGCGCCAGGCCAGGTCTTCGGTCTTCGCCGCGCCCTTGCTGCCCTTGTAGCGCTCGGCGATTTCAAGCAGGCGCTCGGTGGCATCAGAGCGGCGGTTGAGGATCACGTCCTCCACGCGCTCGCGCAGTTCCGGCTCCAGCTCGTCGTAGATCGGCATGGCGCCGGCGTTGACGATGCCCATGTCCATGCCTGCGGCGATCGCGTGGTACAGGAACACCGAGTGGATCGCCTGGCGCACGGTCTCGTTGCCACGGAACGAGAACGAAACGTTGGACACGCCGCCGGACACATGGCAGTGCGGCAGCGTCTGCTTGATGATGCGGGTGGCTTCGATGAAGTCGACCGCGTAGTTGTCATGCTCTTCAATGCCGGTGGCGACGGCGAAGATGTTCGGGTCGAAGATGATGTCCTGTGGCGGGAAGCCGATTTCATCGACCAGCAGGCGATAGGCGCGGGTGCAGATTTCAACCTTGCGTGCGCAGGTGTCGGCCTGCCCGCTCTCATCGAAGGCCATCACCACTGCGGCCGCACCGTAGCGCAGCACTTTGCGCGCGTGCTCGCGGAACAGGTCCTCGCCTTCCTTCAGCGAAATCGAATTGACCACGCTCTTGCCCTGCAGGCACTTCAGGCCAGCCTCGATCACGCTCCACTTGGAGGAATCGACCATTACCGGGATGCGGGCGATGTCCGGCTCGGACATGATCAGGTTGAGGTAGCGGGTCATCGCCGCTTCCGAATCGATCAGGCCCTCGTCCATGTTGACGTCGAGGATCTGTGCGCCGCTGGCCACCTGCTGCCGGGCCACGTCCACCGCTTCTTCGTAACGGCCTTCCTTGATCAGTTTGCGGAACTGCGCGCTGCCGGTGACGTTGGTGCGTTCGCCGACATTGACGAACAGCAGATCCGGGGTGATGACCAGCGGTTCCAGGCCGGACAGGCGGGTAGGGCGGACAGGCGTCATGATCGGCGGCAACTCAGCGGCAACAGGGGGACGTGCGGGAGGGGGTGGAGGTGTTCATGCCGCCTGCACCTGGGCGGCAGGCAGGGCGCGGGGCGGTAGCCCGGCCACCGCCAGCGCGATCGCGCGGATGTGGTCCGGGGTGGAGCCACAGCAGCCGCCGACCAGATTGAGCAGGCCATCTTCGGCAAAGCCACGCAGGGTGGCGGCCATTTCCTCGGGTGTTTCGTCGTACTCACCGAATGCATTGGGCAGGCCGGCGTTGGGATGGGCACTGACGTAGCAGTCCGACACCTGCGACAGGGTTTCCACGTGCGGACGCATGGCATCGGCGCCGAGTGCGCAGTTCAGGCCGATCGACAACGGCCGTGCATGCGCGAGTGACGCCTGGAACGCCTCGGCGGTCTGTCCGGACAGGGTGCGCCCGGAAGCATCGGTGATGGTGCCGGAAATCATGATCGGCAGCCGCGCGCCACGTGCATCGAAGGCCTCCTCGATGGCGTACAGCGCAGCCTTGGCGTTGAGCGTATCGAAGATGGTCTCGACCATGATCGTGTCGGCGCCACCATCGATCAGGCCATCGATGGCTTCGCGGTAGGTGCCGCGCAGCTCATCGAAACTGGTGTTGCGGAAGCCGGGATCATTGACGTCCGGACTGATCGAAGCGGTGCGGCTGGTCGGGCCGAGCACGCCGATGACGAAGCGCGGCTTGTCCGGTGTGGTGGCCGCCACCGCATCGCAGCAGGCACGTGCGACGGCCGCACCCGCCTTGTTCAGCTCGTACACCAGGTGTTCGAGGTGGTAGTCGGCCTGGCTGACGGAGGTGGCGTTGAAGGTGTTGGTTTCCACCAGGTCCGCGCCCGCTTCCAGGTAGGCGGTGTGGATGCCGGCGATGACCTCCGGCCGGGTCAGCAGCAACAGGTCGTTGTTGCCCTTCAGGTCGTGGCCTTCGGGTGTGCCGCCGTGGTCGCAGCCGGGCCCATGGGCGTGGTCGTAACCGCCGGCGAAGCGCTCGCCCCGGTAATCCTCTTCCTGCAGCCCGTGGCGCTGGATCATCGTGCCCATCGCGCCGTCGATGATCAGGATCCGATCACGCAGGGCAGCGAGCAGCGATTCCACGCGTTCCGGGTGCAGCCAGGGCAATGCGGGCATGTCGACCTCAGGGTTTGTTGGCGATCAGCGAGATCACTTCGAAATGCGGCGGGCGCTTTTCGCGGGTGACCGTTTCCAGGTTGGAGACCTGCAGGCCGGCCTTGTCGACGAACTTCTTCAGCTCCTTGTCGCTGAAGCCGAGGTTGACATGGCCATAGGCATCGACCGCGGCTTTGTGCTCGTGGCGGGCCAGGCTGCACAGCAGAAGGCGACCGCCCGGGCGCAGTACGCGCGCGGCTTCGGTGACCGCCTGCGCCGGCTTGCTGGCGTAGGTCAGGGCGTGCATCAGCACCACAAGGTCGAAGCTGCGGTCCTTGAAGGGCAGGGCATGCATGTCGCCCTCGCGGACTTCCACGTTCGGCAGGCGGCGCAGGCGTTCGCTGGCGGCGGCCACCACGCGCGCACTGGTATCGATGCAGACGTAACGCCTGGCGTGCGGGGCGACCAGTTCGGCCAGCACACCGTCGCCGGAGGCGATATCCAGCACGTCGCCGGTTTCCAGCAATGGCAGCGCGGTGCGCGCCAGCGCTTCCCAGGTGCGGCCCGGGGAGTAGTGGCGCTCCATGTCGCCGGCCACGCTGTCGGCCCAGTTCTGGTCAGCCGCGCGGTGGGCGAGCACCGCCGCTACGCGTTCAGCATCCTGGCGCAGCAACGGGTCATCGCTTCCGTTGCTCAGGGCATGCCACAATGCACGCTGCGCCGGGTCCAGCTGGGCTTCGTCGAAGCGGTAGTAGGCCGACACGCCCGCACGGCGGTCGCGCACAAGGCCGGCTTCCTTCAGGCGCGCCAGATGAGTCGATACCCGCGGCTGCGCCAACCGGGTGATGGCCGAAAGCTCGGCCACGGTCAGCTCTTCCTGCTCCAGCAGCGCCAGCAGGCGCACGCGGGTAGCATCGGCGAACACCTTCAGGCGGGTCGACCAGTCTTCCAGATCCATAAACATCTACCTATCGCGATATAGAGATATATTCGCTGACGGGGGGCTGCCCGGTCAAGCCGCCGCCAGGGTCGAGTCAGCCGCCAATGCCCCGCCCCCGGTACAATCGGCGAACCATTTTCCCGGGAGGGTGTTGTGGATTTCAGCTTTACCGAAGAGCAGTTGATGCTGCAGGACGTTGCGCACCGGATCGCGCAGGAAAAGATCGCCCCGAGCGCGGAGCACCATGACCGTACCGGTGAGTTCCCGCTGGACAACATCCGCCTGCTGGGCGAGAACGGCCTGATGGGCATCGAAGTGCCGACCGAATACGGTGGCGCGGGCATGGACCCGATCGCGTACGTGCTGGCGATGGTGGAGGTCGCCGCCGGTGATGCTGCGCATTCGACCATCATGTCGGTCAACAATTCGCTGTTCTGCAACGGCATCCTGACCCATGGCAGCGAAGCGCAGAAGCAGAAGTACGTGCGCGCCATCGCCGAAGGCGAGGCCATCGGTGCATTCGCGCTGACCGAGCCACAGTCGGGCTCGGACGCAACTGCCATGCGTTGCCGCGCGGTCAAGCAGGCCGACGGCAGCTATGTCATCAATGGCAAGAAGAGCTGGATCACTTCCGGCCCGGTGGCCAAGTACATCGTGCTGTTCGCGATGAGCGAGCCGGACAAGGGCGCGCGTGGCATCACCGCGTTCATGATCGACACCGACAAGGCCGGTTTCGGCCGCGGCAAGACCGAACCGAAGCTGGGCATCCGTGCCTCGGCTACCTGCGAGATCGAGTTCAACGATTACGTGGCGCAGCCAGAAGACGTGCTGGGGCAGGAAGGCGAGGGCTTCAAGATCGCCATGGGCGTGCTTGACGCCGGCCGCATCGGCATTGCCTCGCAGGCGATCGGTATTGCCCGTGCCGCCTATGAAGCGACCCTGGAGTACGTGAAGGACCGCAAGGCCTTCGGTGCGGCCATCGGTACGTTCCAGATGACCCAGGCGAAGATTGCCGACATGAAGTGCAAGCTGGATGCGGCGCTGCTGCTGACCCTGCGTGCGGCATGGGTGAAGGGCGAGGGCAAGCGCTTCAGCAACGAGGCCGCCATCGCCAAGCTGACCGCTTCGGAAGCTGCAATGTGGATCACCCACCAGGCCGTACAGATCCATGGCGGCATGGGCTATTCCAAGGAAATGCCGCTGGAGCGCTACTTCCGTGATGCCAAGATCACCGAGATCTACGAAGGCACCTCTGAAATCCAGCGCCTGGTGATTGCCCGCAACGAAACCGGGCTGCGTTGATTTTCCTGCGCCGCGCCGCTGCAATGGCGGCGCGGCAGTAGATCCACGCCATGCGTGGATGGCGTTGTGCCCAGATGGCATGCCCCTCTGGCTTTCCAGGATGCATGCTGCTGCAATGCGGATCGTTTTTTCTGGAGATACCGCATGATCTACCGCGGCTGGGGCTTCATGACGCTGGTGACGCCGATCGCAGGCATCCTGTTGCTGGCGTACTTCTTCCCGCACGACGGCGCCAAGGGCAACATCCCGCTGCAGCAGGTGCTGCTGGGTGGTGGCATCGGTGCGGCAGTGAACGTGCTGCTGGGCCTGTGGCTCAACCGTGCGCCGCGGCTGAAGGGGGAGGCCGCACCCCATCATTTCTTCTTCGTGCCGATGCAGTGGGTCGCATTGGTGATCGTTGCAGTGTGCGTGATGATCTCGCTGCTGCGCTGACACGTCGCCTTGGAGAGCGCCAACCAAGGTTGGCGGCTACCGGGCATGCCGCTGCTTTGGTAGATGCCATCCTTGGTTGGCATGGATTCAAAAGCAGCAAAGAAAAAGGCCCCGGATCGCTCCGGGGCCTTTCTCATTTCAACTTACCGTCGGATCAACGATCCGGGCGGTGGGCGCTTTCCGCATCACGCTGGCGGCCGAGGAATTCCTTCGACGGTTCATCCAGCTTGTCGCCCAGCATGCGGCGCACGACCACGAAGAACACCGGGATCATCAGCAGGCCGAGCAGGGTGGCGAACAGCATGCCGCCGATCACGCCGGTACCGATGGCGTGGCGCGAGTTGGCGCCGGCACCGGTGGAGATCGCCATCGGGATGACGCCCATGATGAACGCGAAGGACGTCATCAGGATCGGGCGGAATCGCAGGCGCGCCGCTTCGATGGTGGCATCGCGCAGGGTCTTGCCCGCCGCACGCTGCTCCACCGCGAACTCCACGATCAGGATCGCGTTCTTCGCGGCCAGGCCGATCACCGTGATCAGGCCGATCTTGAAGAACAGATCGTTCGGCAGGCCACGCATCATCGACAGGGCGAGTGCGCCCAGAACGCCAAGCGGTACCACCAGCAGCACCGCCACCGGGATCGACCAGCTTTCATACAGCGCGGCCAGGCACAGGAACACCACCACGATGGACAGCACCAGCAGCAGCGTCGCGGCGTTGCCTGCCAGGATTTCCTGGTAGGACAGGCCGGACCAGTCGTAGCCGAAGCCCGCCGGCAGGTCGTCGTTGACGATGCCTTCCATGGTCTGCATCGCTTCACCCGAGCTGGTGCCCGGTGCCTGCGAGCCGACGATGTTGATCGCCGAGTAGCCGTTGTAGCGGCTCAGCGACGGCGGTGCCGAGACCCATTCGGACTTGACCACCGTGCTCAACGGAATCATCGCGTTGGTGCCATCGGCATTGGTGGTCAGGCTGGACGGGCTGTAGAAGCTCTTCAGCGACTCCTGGCCAGTGCGGTATGGACCATCAGCCTGCATGGTCACGCGCTTGATGCGGCCTTCGTAGAAGAAGTCGTTGACGTACACCGGGGCCAGCATCAGCTGGATGGTGCTGTACACGTCCGACACCGACATGCCCATCGACTGCGCCTGCACGCGGTCCACGTGCAACTGCAGCTGCGGGGCGTTTTCCAGGCCGTTCGGGCGCACGCCCACCAGGTGGTCCGGCTTCTGCGCGGCCTGGCCGAGCAGGATGTTGCGGGCCTGGGTCAGCTGCTCGTAACCGGCACCGCTGCGGTCCTGCAGCCACATGTCGAAGCCACCGAACTGGCCAAGGCCCTGCACGGTCGGCAGGTTGACCACGAAGATCTGCGCTTCCTTGATGCCGTAGAACGCGCCGTTCATGTTCTGGATGAATTCCGGAGCAGTGAACTTGCGCTCTTCCCACGGCTTCAGGCGGATGAAGCCCATGCCCACGTTCTCGCCGGAACCGACGAAGCTGAAGCCGGCCACCTGCAGCATGCCTTCATAGCCATCCTGCTTTTCCAGGATGCCGCGCATCTGTGCGAACGCTTCGTTGGTCTGGCTCTTGGTCGAGCCCGGCGGCAACTGCACGATCGCCAGTGCATAGCCCTGGTCTTCCTCAGGCAGGAAGCTGCCCGGCATGCGGGTGAACAGGAAACCGCACAGCGCGGTCAGCACCACGAACAGGATCATCCAGCGTGGTGCATGGCGCACCGCCGAGGTGATGTGGCCCACATAGGTGTGGCTGATCTTGTCGTAGTACTTGTTGAAGGTGCGGTAGACGATGTTCGGGTTGTCGTTGTGCGTCGGCTTGAGGAACGTCGCGCACAGTGCCGGGGTGAAGCCCAGCGCCAGGAACGCCGAGAACGCCATCGAGATGGCGATGGTCAGGGCGAACTGCTTGTAGATCTCACCGGCCGCACCGCCCTGCAGGGCGGAGGGGATGAACACCGCCGCCAGCACGACGGTGATGGCCACCACCGCGCCGGTGATCTGGGTCATCGCCTTCTGCGTGGCCGGCTTCGGCGCCAGGCCTTCCTCGGTCATGATGCGTTCGACGTTCTCGATCACCACGATCGCGTCATCGACCACGATGCCGATCGCCAGCACCATCGCAAACAGGGTCAGCTGGTTGATCGTGAAGCCGATCATCCACATGCCCAGGAACGTACCCAGCAGGGCCACCGGGATGACCAGGGTCGGGATCAGGGTGGCGCGGAAGTTCTGCAGGAAGATCAGCATCACCAGGAACACCAGCAACACCGCTTCGAACAGGGTCTTGACCACTTCCTGGATCGAGATCTTGACGAAGGTGGTGCTGTCGTACGGCGAGAACCAGGTGACGCCGGCCGGGAAGCTGGGCTGCAGCTCGTCCATCTTGCCGCGCACCGCCTCGGCCACGTTCAGGGCGTTGGCGCCCGGCAGCAGCTGGATGGCGAAGGCGCCGGTGGGCTTGCCGTTGTACTGGGTATCGAAGCCGTAGTTGTTGGCACCGAAGGCGACGCGGGCGATGTCCTTCAACAGCACGCGCGAGCCATCGGCATTGGCGCGCAGGATGATGTTCTCGAACTCCTGCGGCGAGCTGAAGCGGCCTTCGGCCGACACCGTGGCGGTGAAGTGCTGGCCTTCCGGCGACGGGTCGGAGCCCAGCGCACCGGCGGCGAACTGCACGTTCTGCGCGCGTACCGCCGCCAGCACCTGGCTGGCCGACAGGCCATAACCCTGCATCTTTTCCGGGTTGAGCCAGATGTTCATGGCGTACTCGGAACCGAACTGCTGGGTGCTGCCGACGCCGGGGATGCGCGAGACCTGGTCGAGCACGCGCGAACCGACGATGTCGTTCAGTGCGTCACGGTTGATCGTCGGCGTATCGGACTGCAGCGCCACCACCATCAGGAAGCCGGCGTTGGCCTTGGCCACCACCACACCCTGCTGGGTGACTTCCGAAGGCAGTCGCGGCGTGGCCAGCGAGACCTTGTTCTGCACCTGCACCTGGGCGATGTCCGGATCGGTACCGGTCTCGAAGGTCAGGGTGATCGAGGCGCGGCCGTTGGAGGCCGATGAGGAGCTGAAGTACAGCAGGTGATCGATGCCGGTCAGCTGCTGCTCGATCACCTGGGTGACCGATTTCTCCGTGGTATCCGCACTTGCACCCGGGTAGGTGGCCGAGACGGTCACCTGCGGCGGGGCGATGTTGGGGTAGGACTCCACGCCGAGGTTGAGGATCGCGATCACGCCGCTGAGCGAGATCAGGATCGCCACCACCCAGGCGAAGACTGGATGTTCGATGAAAAATTTAGGCATGACGGAAGGTCCCGTTACTGCTTGTTCGATTCGGTGGCGGCCGGCTCGGCCTTGTCGGCCTGGTCAGCCTTGGCCGGTGCCTTGGCGTCGGCCGGAGCTGCGGCAGGCGCGCCCGGAGCAGCACCGCCGGCGGCAGGCTTGCCGTTGGCGTCCTGGCCCGGGGTCCACGGCTTGGCCGTGGCCGGCGTACCTTCCTTGACCTTCTGCACGCCGGCGACGACCACCTTGTCACCCGCGGCCAGGCCCTCGCTGACCAGCCAGTTGCCGTTCTGCGCGCCGTCGGTCTTGACGTTCTTGCGGACGACCTTGCCGTCGGCACCCACCACCATCACATAGCCGCCGTTGGTGTCACGCAGCAGGGCCTGCTGCGGCACCAGGTAGGCATTGTTGCGCTCGCCCAGGTTGGCCTGGAAGCTGACGAAGGCGCCCGGCAGCAGGATCTTCTGCGGGTTCGGCAGCACCGCGCGCAGCGACACCGCGCCGGTGGCCGGGTCGACCGTGGTCGAGGAGAAGTCCAGCGTGCCCGGCTCGCTGTAGGTGCTGCCGTCGGCCAGCTTGACGTTGACCGTGGCCTTGCCGTCGCCGGACAGGGCCAGGGTGCCCTTGGCCTGCTGCGCACGCAGCTGGGTCAGTTCATCCACGCTCAGCGAGAAGTTCACGTACAGCGGGTCGAGCTGGTCCACGGTGGTCAGCAGGGTCACATCGCCCTGGCCGACCAGCGCGCCTTCGGTGACCTGCTGCTTGTTGGCCACGCCACTGATCGGGGCGGTGACTTCGGTGTAGCCCAGGCTGATGCGTGAGGACGTAACGGTGGCTTCGGCCTGCTTGACCGCGGCCAGCGCGGTGCGCTCGGCCGACTCGGCATTGTCCAGGTCGGCCTTGGACACGAACTTCTGCGGCGCCAGCGAACGGGCGCGGTCAGCGGCGACCTTGGCGTTGGCGTAGGTCGCGCGGGCCGAAGCCAGCTGGGCCTCGGAGGCGTTGAGCGAGGCGCGCAGGGGCGCCGGGTCGATCAGGAACAGGGTCTGGCCCTGCTTGACCTCGCTGCCTTCCTGATAGACGCGCTTGAGCAGCACGCCGGGCACGCGGGCGCGCACATCGGCGCTGCGGAACGGCGACAGGCGACCGACCAGCTCGCGCTGCAGCGGCAGGGTCTGCGGCTTGGCGTCGATCACGCCCACCTCCGGCGGTGGGGGCGTCGGCTGTTCCGGCTTCTTGCAGGCAGCTACGGCGACAGCAACGGCGCACGTCAAGGCAAGGGTGCGGAGTGGGGCGGTCATCAGGAGGAACTCCGGGGTTGGTTTGAAGACGGGGCCGGCGAGGGCTGCGGCGCGAACGCGCGCAGGAAGCCATCGACGGAGAACTCTGCCCAGCGCCGACGCAATGCAGCGTCATCACGATGGGGGGTATGGAAGCGCTGTTTGTCGAAATCCTGACCGGCAATCATGCTCAGCAGCAGTTCGGCCATGAAGTGCGGGTCGTCATGCCGCAGCAGCCCGCGACTGCAAACGGTTTCAATCCATTCAGCAAGATGAAGTGTCAACGCGCCGGCGCCATGCCGGTACAGCGTACGCGCCTCTTCGGGAAACTGTGCTGCATCGGCGGCGATCAGGCGGCAGGCCTGGCCGACGTGGGGCTGGTTGAAGTGCTCCAGGAAGTCGGTGGCGAACTGCAGCAGGCTGCCACGCAGGTCGTCACCGCGGAGTGCACGCAGCATGGCCCCGGTGGCGTGGTCGACGTGGCGCTGCATCACCCGCCGCAGCAGGGCCTGCTTGTTGCCGTAGCGCGAGTACAGGGTCTGCTTCGAGCAGCCTGCATGCTGGGCGACCGCGTCCATGCTCATCTGCATGCCCTGTCGGGCAAGCAGTTCGCGCACGGCGTCGAACACGCGCTCATCACGCGCGTCGAGGGCGACAGGAAGGTAGGCCGGATTCACGCGGTGGACTATACCGTCCAGTTCAGGATTGTGGAATCGCGCCGATGTTGCCGCATGTGTCTTCCGGTAACACGTTTTGCCGATCCTGTCGGCAACGCTGCGCCACTGCGATGCCCATACCGGTGCGAACTGAATAGGGCGTCTAAACCGCAGCAAACCCGAATCTGGTTATTCCGTCCTGCAGCAAGGCCTTTTCGTGCGGTAGGGCTACAATTTCATTTTCCCAACTGAGCAAGCGCGCCGCTCTGCCATGAAACCGCAAAAAACCGCAGCCAAGACCGTGAAAAACAAAAGCAAACCAGTTGAGTCGGAGGTCGCAGTGACCGCTGGTTTCTCCCTGGAGCCGGTGTACACGGCCTTGCGCAAGCGTTACCCCGCGGCCGCCCAGGCCGAGGCAGTGGCATTCGCAGCCGATTTCTACAAGCGCATGGAGGCCGACGAGTTCCCCCATCACAGCGCTGAGGAGTGGGCCGCGCTCGCAGCCGAAACGCTGGAATTCGCCCGTGCCCGCAAGGCCGGCAAGGCCAATGTCCGCGTGTTCAATCCGACGGCGAAGGCCAACGGTTGGGAATCGCCGCACACCGTGCTGCAGATCATCAACGACGACATGCCGTTCCTGGTCGACACCGTGACCATGTCGCTGGCCGAGCATGGCGTTGGCGTGCATGTGCTGGGCCACCCGGTGCTGCATTTCACCCGTGACAAGGCCGGCAAGCTGACCAAGGTCGGCGAGGGCCAGCTGGAATCGGTGATGCTGCTGGAGATCGACCGCCAGCCGGCCGAAGCCATGGCAGACATCGAGCAGGCCATCAACAAGGCGCTGGATGAAGTGCGCGCCATCGTGCGCGACTGGCAGCCGATGCAGGACAAGGCGCTGGCGCTGGCCGACGACCTTGGCAGCCGCCAGCTGCCGGTCGACGCTGCCTCGCGCAAGGAAGCACAGGAATTCCTGCGCTGGGCCGCCGACAACCACTTCACCTTCTTCGGCTACCGCGAGTACCGCGTCGAGAAGCAGGGCAAGGAAGACGTGCTGGCGCCGCTGAACGACACTGGCCTGGGCCTGATGCGCGGCAAGGACAAGTCCGCTGCACGTCCGGTCAAGACCCTGGCCGCGCAGGGCCTGAACACCACGTCCGGGCTGAAGGACGCGCTGATCCTGACCAAGACCAATGCCCGTTCGCGCGTGCATCGTGCCGGTTACATGGATTACATCGGCGTGCTGGAATTCGACGCCAAGGGCAGGATCATCGGCGAACAGCGCTTCCTCGGCCTGTTCACCTCCAGCGCCTACAACCGCCGCCCGTGGGAAATCCCGCTGGTGCGCCAGCGCTACGAACACGTGATGAAGCAGTCCGGCCTGGCCGGCTCCAGCCATAGCGGCAAGGCCCTGCGCCACATCCTGGAAACCCTGCCGCGCGAAGAACTGTTCCAGTCCAGCGAGGATGAACTGTTCCGCACCGCGATGGGCGTGCTGGGTCTGCAGGAGCGCGTGCGCAGCCGCCTGTTCCTGCGTCGCGACAAATACAGCCGTTTCATTTCCGCGCTGGTCTACCTGCCGCGCGAGCGTTTCAACACCGACGTGCGCCTGCGCATCGAAGCGATGCTCAAGGAAGCGCTGCACGGCGAGTACGTGGACAGCTCGGTGGTGCTGGGTGAATCGCCGTTGGCCCAGGTGCACCTGATCGTGCGTCCGAAGCCGGGCGAAATGCTCGACGTCGACACCGCCGAACTGGAGCAGAAGCTGGCCCAGGTGCTGCGCAACTGGCAGGACGACCTGCGCGAAGCGCTGGTCACCCGCCATGGCGAAGCCGAAGGCCTGCGCATTGCTGCGCGTATCGGCAAGGCGCTGCCGGCCGGTTACATCGAAGACAACAGCACCGCCGTTGCCGCCAACGATGTCAGCCAGCTCGATGCGCTGACCGGCCCGGACGACCTGCGCCTGAGCCTGCAGGCCGTGCCGCGCGAATCCGGCGATGGCCTGCGCCTGAAGCTGTATCGCCAGCTGGATGACATCCCGCTGTCGGACGCGCTGCCGATGATGGAAAACATGGGCCTGCGCGTGATCGCCGAGCGTCCGTACCGCCTGTCGGTGGACAACGCGCCGGTGTACGTGCAGGACTTCGAGGTCGAGTCGACCGCTGGTGCGATCGATGCGGCCAGCGTCGATGAAGCCTTCGGTGAGACCTTTGCCCGCGTCTGGCACGGCGATGCCGAGAACGATGGCTTCAACCGCCTGGTGCTGGCTGCCGGCCTGCACTGGCGCCAGGTCGCCATGCTGCGTGGCTACTGCAAGTACCTGCTGCAGACCGGCGTGCCGTTCTCGCAGGCTTACGTCGAAGGCACCTTCACCCGCTACCCGTTGCTGGCACGCCTGCTGGTGGAACTGTTCGAAGCCCGCTTCGATCCGGCCACCGGCCATGAAAGCAAGGAAGACATCGCCGCCGGCCAAGCGCAGCTGAAAGCCCACCTCGAGGTGCTGGCTGCCGGCGACGAGGCCACCCTGAAAGTGCTCAAGACCGTGGTCGACGCCCGCAAGGGTGACCGCGATGCGCAGATGCAGGCCGCGCGCGAAGCGCTGCTTAAGCTGATGGACCGCGTGTCGAGCCTGGACGAGGACCGTATCCTGCGTTCCTTCATGGGCGTGATCGATGCGACCCTGCGCACCAGCTACTACCAGACCGATGCCAATGGCCAGCACGGCCATGTCATCAGCTTCAAGTTCGATTCGGCCCTGGTGCCGGACCTGCCCAAGCCGCGCCCGTACCGCGAAATCTTCGTGTATGGCCCGCGCGTGGAAGGTACCCACCTACGCTTCGGTGCCGTCGCCCGTGGCGGCCTGCGCTGGTCGGATCGCCGCGAAGACTTCCGTACCGAAGTGCTGGGCCTGGTCAAGGCGCAGATGGTCAAGAACACCGTCATCGTGCCGGTCGGCGCGAAGGGCGGCTTCTTCGCCAAGATGCCGCCGGTGAACGGCGATCGCGATGCGATCTTCGCCAACGGCGTGGCCTGCTACAAGCTGTTCATCCAGGGCCTGCTGGACATCACCGACAACATCGTCAACAACAAGATCGTGCCGCCGGTGGATGTCGTGCGCCATGACATGGACGATCCGTACCTGGTGGTGGCCGCCGACAAGGGCACCGCGACCTTCTCCGACATCGCCAACGGCCTGGCCATCGCGCACGGCTTCTGGATGGGCGATGCGTTCGCCTCCGGCGGTTCGGTCGGTTACGACCACAAGGGCATGGGCATCACCGCGCGCGGCGCATGGGAGTCGGTCAAGCGCCACTTCCGTGCACTGGGCCGTGACAGCCAGACCCAGGACTTCACCGCGGTTGGCGTCGGCGACATGTCCGGCGACGTGTTCGGCAACGGCATGCTGCTGTCGCGCCACATCCGCCTGGTCGCTGCGTTCGACCACCGCCACATCTTCCTGGACCCGAACCCGGATGCAGCGACCACGTTCGTCGAACGTGAGCGTCTGTTCACCGTGCCGCGTTCGAGCTGGGCGGACTACGATGCCAAGCTGATCAGCAAGGGCGGCGGCGTGTATCCGCGCAGCCTGAAGTCGATCGAGATCACCCCGCAGGTGCGTGAAGCGCTGGGCCTGGACGAGAACGTCAAGGCGCTGTCGCCGAACGATCTGATGAGCGCGATCCTGAAGGCACCGGTCGACCTGCTGTGGAACGGCGGCATCGGTACCTACGTCAAGGCCGCCAGCGAGCAGCACAGCGATGTCGGCGACCGCGCCAACAACGCCCTGCGCGTGAATGGTGGCGAGCTGCGCTGCAAGGTGGTGGGCGAGGGCGGCAACCTGGGCATGACCCAGCTGGGCCGCATCGAAGCTGCCCAGGCCGGCGTGCTGCTCAACACCGACTTCATCGACAACTCGGCCGGTGTGGATACCTCCGACCACGAAGTCAACATCAAGATCCTGCTCAACGATGTGGTGCGGGCCAAGAAGCTGACCGTCGAGCAGCGCAACAAGCTGCTGGCGTCGATGACCGACGAAGTCGCCGCGCTGGTGCTCAACGACAACTACCGCCAGAACCAGGCCCTGAGCCTGATGGAGCGGATGGCGGTCAAGCGCCTGGGTTCCAAGCAGCACTTCATCCGCACCCTGGAACAGCAGGGCCTGCTGGATCGCCAGATCGAGTTCCTGCCGTCCGACGCCGAGCTGTCCCAGCGCAAGGCACGCGGCCAGGGCCTGACCCGTCCGGAACTGTCGGTGCTGCTGTCCTATTCCAAGCTGGTGGCGTTCGCGCAGCTGCTGGATTCGGACATCCCGGAAGATCCGTACCTGTCCAAGGAACTGCAGCGCTACTTCCCGACGCCGCTGCAGAAGAAGTACGCCGACGCGATGGAGCGTCACCGCCTGAAGCGCGAAATCATCGCCACGGCCGTGACCAACCAGACCATCAACCGCATGGGCGCCACCTTCCTGATGCGCATGCAGGAAGACACCGGCCGCTCCATTGCCGAGGTAGCCAAGGCCTACACCATCAGCCGCGAAACGCTGGACGCACGCGCGCTGTGGGCACAGATCGACGCTCTTGATGGCACGCTGCCGGAGTCGGTGCAGATCGACGCGCTGGAAGTGATCTGGAAGCTGCAGCGTTCGTTCGTACGCTGGCTGCTGTCGCGCCCGGGCCCGATGCCGGGCATCACCGAGGCGGTCAACCGCTACCAGGGTCCGTTCAACGACATCCGTGTTGCTTCGGGTGTGCTGCCGGATTCGCAGCGTCCGACCTACGAAGCCCTGGTGGCCGAGTGGAAGGAAAAGGGCCTGCCGTCGGCGCTGGCACAGCAGCTGGCCGAACTGCACTTCCTGGAACCGGCGTTCGACATCATCGAACTGGCCCGTACCCGCAAGCTGAAGCCGGTGGATGTCTCCAAGATCCACTTCCGCCTGGGCGACGCCCTGCAGCTGCCGTGGCTGTTCGAGCAGATCGACGCGCTGGAGGTCAACGGCCGCTGGCACGCGGTGGCACGTGGCGTGCTGCGCGACGAACTGGCCGCACACCACCGCAGCCTGGCCGGCCAGGTGCTGGCCACCAAGGGCAGCACCGCTGAAGCCAAGGTGGCCGCGTGGATCGGTCGAGACGACAGCAGCCTGCGCTTCACCCTGGCGATGCTGGCCGAACTGGCCGAGCAGAAGACCCTGGACTACCCGACCGTTTCGGTCGCGGTGCAGCGCCTGGGTCAGCTCGCTGCCCACGGCGCGTAAGTGATGTAGTGCCAGGCCACGCCTGGCATGCGTGAACCGGAACGGCCCCGCGAAAGCGGGGCCGTTTTTTCTTGCGGACGACCGCCGGGCATGGCCCGGCGCTACCGATGTACGGCGGAGCAGGTAGCGCCAGGCCATGCCCGGCGAGCGCAGCGGCGCTCGGTTATGCTCTCCACCGAGCCTTCCCCCGGATCCACCGATGAGCGACACCCCCCGCATCGCTTTCCTGGCCAGTACCACCGAACCTGCACAGATGGCCCGTGCGGCGATGGTCTCGCGCTACGGCGACCACGCCCCGGATCAGGCCGACGTGCTGTGCCCGCTCGGCGGCGATGGCTTCATGCTGCAGACCCTGCATCGTCACGGACACCTGGGCAGGCCGGTATTCGGGATGAAGCTGGGCACGGTGGGTTTCCTGATGAACCAGTACCGCGGCGACGACGACGTGCATGCGCGTATCGCCCGTGCCGAGCCGGCCCACCTGCGCCCGCTGGAAATGATGGCGCTGACCGAATCGGGTACCACCACCGGGTCGCTGGCCTACAACGACGTCTCGCTGCTGCGCCAGACCCGGCAGGCGGCGCATATCGGCATCGACCTCAATGGCCAGGAGCGGGTGGGCGAACTGATCGGCGATGGCGTGCTGGTGGCCACCCCGGCCGGAAGCACCGCCTACAACTATTCCGCACATGGGCCGGTGCTGCCGTTGGGCTCGCACACCATCGCCCTGACGCCGCTGGCCCCGTATCGCCCGCGGCGCTGGCGCGGCGCCATCCTCAAGGCCGACACCGAAGTGCGCTTCCGCGTGCTCGATCCCTACAAGCGTCCGGTCAGCGTCACCGCCGATTCGCACGAGACCCGCGATGTGGTCGAAGTGACGATCCGTGAGTCGCGCGAGCACCGGGTGACCCTGCTGTTCGACCCGGAGCACAACCTCGAAGACCGGATCCTGAGCGAACAGTTCGTTTTTTGACGACAATAGGCGGCCGGCACTGCCGACCGCTTGAAGGACCCCACCGATGGGCGACAACTCCCCCCGTTTGCTGACCGTCGCGGTGACCTCGCGTGCGCTGTTCGACCTGGAAGAAAGCCATGCGCTGTTCGAGAGCGATGGCGTGGCCGCCTATGCCGAGTACCAGCGCCAGCACGAGGACGACGTCCTCGGGCCGGGCGTGGCCTTCCCGGTGGTGCGCAAGCTGCTGGCACTGAACCAGGGCGCCAGTCCCGAGAACCCGCGCGTGGAAGTGATCCTGCTGTCACGCAACTCGGCCGATACCGGCCTGCGCATCTTCAATTCCATCCAGCACTACGGGCTGGGCATCATCCGCGCGACCTTCACCGCCGGAGAGCCGACCTGGCCGTACGTGAAGCCGTTCGGCACCGACCTGTTCCTGTCGGCCAATCCGGAATCGGTGCGCAGCGCGCTTCGCCATGGCATCGCCGCGGCGACCATCCTGCCCAAGCCGCCGGGTGAGACCGCTGCCGCTGCCGCCGACCAGATCGACATCACCCGCCCGGCCGGGCAGCTGCGCATCGCCTTCGACGGTGATGCGGTGATCTTCGGGGACGAGAGCGAGCGCATTTCGCGCGAGCAGGGCGTGGAAGCCTTTGGCCGGCACGAACGCGAGCGTGCACGCGAGCCACTCAGTGGCGGTCCATTCCGCGGTTTCCTCTCTGCGCTGCACACGCTGCAGGAAGTATTCCCGGCCGGCGACAGCGCGCCCATCCGCACGGCGCTGGTGACCGCACGTTCTGCACCGGCGCATGAGCGGGTGATCCGCACCCTGCGCGAATGGGGCGTGCGCCTGGACGAGGCGCTGTTCCTGGGCGGTCGACACAAGGGACCGTTCCTGCAGGCGTTCGGTGCCGACATCTTCTTTGACGATTCGCAGCACAACATCGACAGTGCGCGTGAACACGTAGCCGCCGGCCACGTGCCGCATGGTGTCGCCAACGAAGGGTGAGGTGGCAGCGCCGGCCATGCCCGGCGAGCGCAGCGGCGCCCATGGAAACGCCGGGCATGGCCCGGCGCTACCGGTTACGGGCTGCCTGACATCCCCAGCTGCAGGTCCACCACCTTCCAGCGCAGGCCCTGCGGTTCCAGCACTACCTTCAACGGTTGCTGGCCGGGCCCGCGATCGACGTCGACCACGAAGCGGTCCAGGGCTTCGAAGTGGTGTTCGGCGTTCTTCAGCGGTCGCGCCGGCTCGGTTGCACCCAAGGCCTCGCCGCCCTGCAGTTCGTTGCGGCCGCGCTTCCACAGGACGTGGCCCTGCAACATCGCGCCGATGCCGGTGGGCGTGACCATCGTGTCCACCGCGGCGCCACCCAACTGATCACCCAGCCCGTACAGCAGGGCACCGAAGGGACTGGCAGCCACCTCGGGGCCGGCCTGGCGCACCAGGTAGTCATTGAGCTGGGCGCGCAGGCTGGTACGCACGCGTGGGAAATCCACGTAGCGCTCCAGACGGGCGGTGTCCCGTTGTTCGATGGCCTTGGACAGGCCATGCACGGTCAGGTAGGGGCCGCCGAACCACCAGGCCGCCAAGGCCATGACCAGCAGGATTGCGAGTGCAGTAAGTTTCTTCATGAGGCCCAGACTGCCGCAACCGCCGCAGTAAGGGGTGAAGGCTCAATGACTGGGCGAGCCGCGGCCATCTCCGAATGCGTCGATCAGCAGCTGGCGCTCTGCCACGGTCAACGCGTCCAGTCGCGTCGCCAGTACTTCGTCCAGGCTCTGGGTGCGGGTGGTGCCGAGAATGCCGCTGGCCACGCCAGGGTGGCCCAGTGCATAGGCGAAGGCGGTCTGGGCGGGACGCTGGCTGTGGATGGCGGCGACAGCCCTGCGCATCTGGCGTGCGCTGCGCATCAATTGCCGGCTGCTCGGCTTGAGCCAGGCGCGGGCCAGGTACCAGGCGTCGGCCAGGCGCGGCAGCCGTGGTCGCGCGGGCAGCAGATGGCCCTGTGCCAGTACCGTGCCAGCCAGCACACCGATGCCGGCTGCCTGCAGCTGGTCGATCAGGGGCTCGCGGTCCTGCTGGAGGGCGTTGTAGTCCAGTAGAACCACGTCGAAGAGCGTCGGATTGGCGATCATCCAGCGCAATGTCGATGCGGAATGTGTATTGATGCCGGTGTGTCGGATCAGGCCGCGTTGCCGCAAGCGCTGCAGGGCGGCCAGCAGGTCATCGTTGATGTCGTGCTCGCTGGCGCCGTGCAACTGGTAGATATCGAGGTAGTCCAGGCCGAGATTGCGCAGCGAGGCTTCGCAACTGGTGGTGATCGCTGCGGCCGAGAAGTTGCGCTGCTCGGCGCCGCTGATGCCGGCCTGGCCGGTCAGCGTGCCGCCCTTGCTGGAGATGACCAGTGAATGCCGCGGGTAGCGCGCGAGCAGGGGACGCAGGATCCGGCCCAGACGTGGTTCGGCGTGGAAGCCCGAGTAGTTATGGCCCGTATCGAGCAGGTTCACGCCATGCGCCAGGGCGTGCTCGACCACCTCGGCCGCCGCTGCCTCGGGGAAACGGTGGTGTCCCCAGAAACCGGAACAGCCCAGACCGATCGGCGAAACGGCCAGGTTCGTGCGGCCCAGCGTGCGGCGTTGTCGCGCCAGTGCCATCAGAACTCCAGATCCAGCGCGGCACACAGGTAGTCCACGAACGGGCCCAGCGCCGCCAGGTCCTTGCCGAGCGTGGACAGCAGGCGCGGGCCGGTCATCGTGGCATCGTCCAGCGAACGCCACATCACCCAGTTGCGGTGCTTGAGGTCATCGATGAACTCGAAGTCGGCCGGGAAGCCGCGCGGTGGGCGCACCAGCTTCTCGGTTTCCTCGAAGTCGAAACGCCTGCGCAGCGCCGGTGCGTGCGCAGCCGCCTTCCAGCTGCCGGGGTTGTCGAGGATGAAGTGGCGGACGCGGCGCTGGGTTTCCGGTTCGGGATGCCACAGCCCGGCACCGACGAAGCTCTCGCCCGGCTGCAGATGCACGTAGAACGAGGGCGCGGCCACTTCACGGCGGCGCTCATGGAACAGGCGCGCACCCTGCCAGGTCTTGTAGGGCGATTTATCGTTGGAGAAACGCGCGTCGCGGTGGATGCGGAACAACGAGCCGCCCACGCCACGCGTGTCTGCGCGGAAGTGTCCGCTGACCTCGGCCAGGGCCGGCTGCAGGTCGCCCAGCAGGCGCAGGAACGGCTGCCGCACGTGGTCTTCGTACTGCTGGCGATGGTCGTTGAACCAGGTCTTGTCGTTGTGCAGCGCCAGGCTGAGCAGGAACTTGAAACTGGCATCGGAAAAATAGGTGCTCACAGGTCCTCCTGCAGGTGCTGGCCCCAGTCACGCAGCGATTGCAGCAGCGCGGCGCGGCGGGCATCGTCGGGCGCCTCGGCTGCCAGCGCGTCGAGCTGCTGCTGGAACTGGGCCAGGTTGAGTTCGCCCATGCCTTCCTCGCCGAACAGGCGCTGGCGGCGATAGGCTTTCCAGCGCTCGCGTTCTTCCGGTGCGAGGCTGTCGGGATGATTGCGGGCGCGATAGCGGAACAGCAGTTCCGGCAGGCGCGGATCGCGGAAGCGACCTTCCAGTGCGGCCAGCTGCTCGGCGGGCGTGGTCCGTGCCAGTGCCAGCAGCGGCTTGTCGCCGGCGCCGAGGAAGCCGTCGTACAGCGATGCATCCACATCGGAAACGCTCGCCGCGCGCGGCTGGTTGTAGACCTGGCGCGCCTTCTCGGCCAACTGCGGCGCGAACGCGCGCAGGCGTTCGGCCTTGGCTTCGATCGCCGCCACGTCCAGCCCGAGTCGTGCGTGGTCATCAGCGCGCAGGTGGTTCCAGGCCACCAGCGCCGGCACCTTGTTCAGGTGCACTTCCTTCAACGGCACCCGGGCCACGCCTTCGGGCAGTTCGCTGGCGCGCAGGTACAGGCGCTGGGCGATCACTTCGGCGGGCAGTTCCAGCAGGTCATCGATGTCGCCGTCGAGATCGAACACGATCACCCGGTTGTTGATGGTCGGATGTACCGCCAGCGGCAACACCGGTGCCGCGCACAGGCGGCTGGCCGGGTAGCGCATCGAGATATGCAGCACCGGCTTCAATGCAGTGATGTCGAGCAGGCTGCCGACGAAACGCTTGTCGCGCAGCTTCAGCGCGTAGTCCCACAGGCGCGGCTGCGACTGCTTGAACAGGCGCGCCATGCCGATCGTCGCGCGCACGTCCGACAGCGCTTCGTGGGCATCGCCCTCGCGCACGCCGTTGGCCTCGGCCAGATGCTCCAGCTTGAACGAGGTGGCGCCGTCCTCGCGCTTGGGCCAGTGGATGCCGTCCGGGCGGATGGCATGCATCAGCCGCAGCATGTCCAGCAGGTCCCAGCGCGAGTTGCCGTTGCGCCACTCGCGTTCGTACGGGTCGTGGAAGTTGCGGAACAGGCCGTAGCGGATGAACTCGTCGTCGAAGCGCAGGGTGTTGTAGCCCAGTGCGCAGGTACCGGGACGCGAGAGCTGCTCGTTGATGCGATCGAACGCGTCGGCTTCGCTGATGCCTTCAGCCAGCGCCTGCTGCGGAGTGATGCCGGTGACCATCGTCGCCATCGGCGAGGGCAGCAGATCATCGGCTGGGCGAACGAAGAAGCTGACCGGCGTATCGATCTCATTGAGGTCGCTGTCGGTACGGATTGCCGCGTACTGGGAGATACGGGTACGACGTGGATCCTGGCCGAAGGTTTCCAGGTCGTAGAACAGGAAGCTGTCGGCCATCAGTGCGCGCCCTCCAGCACCGGCAGCTGCGCATGGATCTGCGCCTGCAGTGCGTTCCAGTCGATGTTGTCCAGGGTGTCGTGGCCTGCGGTGGCGGCGATCAGCATCGCGCGCTGGAGGTCGGTGCGGCGCAGTGCCTCGGCATAGGGCGTGTGCAGGAACGTCACCATCGTGTAGTGCGGGACGAAACGCGTGGGCCAGCGCCGCTGCAGTTCCTGTTCCAGCTCACGCTGCAGCAGGAAGGCCGGATCGGCCACCCTGTCACGCATCTCCAGATAGTTTTCCAGCGCCATCTGCTGGATCGCACGCGCGTTCGGCTTGCGCTCGGCCTCGAATGCGGCGAACGCACTTTGCAGGTCATCCGCCTCCATCAGATGGCGGGCCAGCGCCACGCAGTCCTCGAACGCGCAGTTCATGCCCTGGCCGTGGAACGGCACCATCGCATGCGCGGCGTCACCGATCAGCACGGCACGTGCCTGCTGGTGCCAGCGTTGCAGGGTGAGGGTGCCGAGCAGGCCGGGCGGATGCTGCTCCCAGTCTGCACGCAGGTTGGGAATCAGCGGCAGGGTATCGGCGAACTCACGCGCGAACAGCGCTTCGGCCTGGGCGCCGGTGGTGACCGTGGCGAAGCTCGGATCGCCATCGTTGGGCAGGAACAGGGTGACGGTGAACGTGCCCTCGTGGTTGGGCAGGGCGATGCACATGTAGTGGCCACGCGGCCAGATATGCAGGGCATTGCGCTCGATGCGGAAGCCGCCATCGTCGCTCGGCGGAATCTCCAGTTCCTTGTAGGAATGGTCGAGGAAGGCAATGTCCTCGCCCAGCGGTTCGCGCCGGTTCATCGCCGCACGCAGCGCCGAGCCGGCGCCGTCGGCACCCACCAGCGTATCGAAGCGGATATCGTGCGGGCTGTCGTCACGATCATCGATGAAGCGTGCGTAGCCGGCATCGAAATCGACGGTGTGCAGGCGGCGGTGGAAATGCACGGTGGCGCCGGCCTGCTCGGCCAGTTCCAGCAGCGTGGTATTCAGGTCGCTGCGATGGATCGACCAGATCACTTCGCTGTCGTCGCGACCATAACGCTGCAGCTGCGGCTCGCCCTCGCGCGGATGCACCATGCGCCCGCGCATCATCACCGCACGCGCCATCACTTCGTCTTCCACGCCGGCCTGGCGCAACGCGTTGCGCCCGCGCTCGGCCAGGGCCAGGTTGATCGAACGGCCGCTTTCGTAATCGGCGATGCGCGGATCGCCACGGCGTTCGTACAGGGTGATGCGCCAGCCCTGCCGTGACAGCAGGATGGCCAGCAGGGATCCGGCCAGGCCGGCGCCGACAATGCTCAGCGAGCGGGATGCATGTGCGATCAACGAACTGTCCAGCAGTAGGGGAGGGCGGCTTACAGGCCAGCCCAGGCTTCCACTTCCTCGACGAAGTGGTGCACGTCGAGGTAGCGGTTGTAGAGCGGGGTGGGCGAGATGCGGATCACGTCCGGTTCGCGCCAGTCACCCAGCACGCCGATGGCGCGCAGGTGTTCGAACAGGGCGCGTCCACGCTCGCGGCCGCCGATCACCCGCAGCGACAGCTGGCAGCCGCGGCGCTCCGGCTCGGCCGGGGTGACGATCTCCAGCACCTGCGGCAGGCGCGCGCGTACCAGTGCGTCGAGCATGCCGGTCAGTGCCAGCGACTTGCTGCGCAGCGATTCCATGCCAGCGCGTTCGAACAGGTCCAGCGATGCCCGCAGTGGCGCCAGGCCGAGGATCGGCGGGTTACTCAGCTGCCAGCCCTCGGCACCGACCGCCGGCGTGAACTGCGGTGCCATCTGGAAGCGGGTGGCTTCGTCGTGGCCCCACCAGCCGGCAAAGCGCGGCAGCGTGGTGTCGCGATGATGGCGCTCGTGCACGAAGGCACCGGCTACTGCGCCGGGACCGCTGTTGAGGTACTTGTAGTGGCACCACACGGCAAAATCCGGGGCGACGTCATGCAGGCGCAGCGGCAGGTTGCCGACCGAGTGCGCCAGGTCGAAGCCGATGCGCGCGCCCTGCAGACGCGCTGCGCGGGTGATCGCATCGAGGTCGAAGGCCTGGCCGCTGCGGTATTGCACGCCGGGCCACAGCACCAGCGCCAGGCGCGGACCGTGCGCGGCGATCGCGCGTTCGATGGCGGCCATCGAGATCGTGCCGTTGGCTTCATCCGGTTGCACTTCCACCAGGCAGTCGGCCGGGTCGAAGCCATGGAAGCGGATCTGTGCTTCCACCGCATGGCGGTCGGTCGGGAACGCGCCGGCTTCCATCAGGATCACCGGGCGTTCGGCCGTGGGCCGGTAGAAGCTGACCATCATCAGGTGCAGGTTCACGCTCAGCGTGTTCATTGCCACCACTTCGCTGGGCAGCGCACCGACCACGCGGGCCAGCTGTGCGCTGACCAGGCGGTGGTATGACAGCCATTGGGTCGGCCCGGTGAAGTGGCCTTCCACCGCCAGTTCGCCCCACTGCTTCATCACTTCCTGCACTGCAGCCTGTGCGCCGCGCGGCTGCAGGCCCAACGAGTTGCCGACGAAGTAGGTCTGCTCACCGCCACCGTGGCGCGGAATCAGGAATTCCTGCCGCAACGGCCGCAGCGGATCGGCGGCATCAAGGGCAATGGCGTGTGTGCGGCTGAGCAGGTCGGACATGGTCGGGCAACAGGCTGCAACGGGGTTGCCAGTGTAGCGCCTGGGGCATGCATGATGCCTCGCGGTACGCTCGCCGGGCATGGCCCGGCGCTACCCGGAGGTCGCGTGCTTGGGTAGCGCCGGGCCATGCCCGGCGAACGTTCAATCCACTGGCGCCGGCAACGGATCCACGTGGCCGCACGCGCTGCAGGTGCGCAGTTCCAGGCTGGCCTGGTAGTGCGCGAACACCTTCGGCAGGTCGGTCTCGATGTTCTGCAGCGTGAAGTACTCTTCGTACAGCTTGTGGTTGCAGCGCTCGCAATGCCAGATCACGCCATCGCGTTCATGCGGCAGGCGCTTGCGCTCGACCACCAGGCCGATGCCACCGGGCGGGCGCCGCGGTGAGTGCGGCACCTTGCCCGGCAGCAGGAAGATTTCGCCGGCACGGATCGGGATATCGCGCACCGCGCCATCCTCCTGCACCTTCAGCACCATCTCGCCTTCCAGCTGGTAGAACCACTCCGGGCCTTCGTCGTAGTGGAAATCGGTGCGGCTGTTCGGCCCGCCGACCACCATCACGATGAAATCGCCGTTGTCGATCATCTTGTTGCCGACCGGCGGCTTCAACAGATGCCGGTTTTCCTCGATCCAGCCCAGCAGGTTGATGGGGGAGGCAAGCATGGGGGTATCCGTAAGGGAGGGTCAGTCGCGCCGGCCGCGGCGCGGAACGTAGGACAGGGCCTTCTCGTAGGCCGGCTGCAGTTCTTCCGGTGCGCCCACGTCGATGCCCATTTCGCGCACGCGGCCGTCCTTCAGGCTGTACACCCAGCCGTGCACCATCAGCTTCTGGCCGCGGGCCCAAGCGTCCTGCACGATCGTCGAGCGGCAGGCGTTGACCACCTGCTCGATCACGTTCAGTTCGCACAGGCGGGCATGCTTCAGCTCCGGCTCCTCGATCGCATCCATGATCGCGGCGTGCTTCTGTGCCACGTCACCGACATGGCGCAGCCAGTTGTCGGCCAGGCCCACCCGCGTGTTGTTCAGGCTGGCGTGCACGCCGCCGCAGCCGTAATGGCCAACGATCAGGATGTGCTTCACCTTCAGCTGGTCCACGGCGTACTGGATCACGCTGAGGCAGTTCAGGTCGGTATGCACCACCACATTGGCCACGTTGCGATGCACGAACACCTCACCCGGGGCCATGCCGATGATCTGGTTGGCCGGCACGCGCGAATCGGAACAGCCGATCCACAGGTATTCCGGATGCTGCTGCTTGGCCAGCTGATGGAAGAAGTCAGGATCTTCCTTCTCGATCCGGTCAGCCCATTCGCGGTTGTTCTGCAGCAGCTTGTGGATGTCTTTCATGTTCGGGGTCCCTGACGTCGGGTGGGGGCAAGGCGCGGCCGTTCTGGTCGCGTCGTCGCGGGAAACAGAGCGCTCAGCTGCCTGCGGCGGCTTCGTCGCGATACCGGCGCATCCACTGCGCCAGTTCGGTGGAATGGGGATTGTCCAGGCGTTCCAGTTCGGCCATCACCGCCTGCTGGTTGGCCTCGGGGTGGTTCTGGCTCAGCTTCAGCGTCAGCTGCACCTGTTCGACGGTAAAACGGAAGCCGACGATGCCGCGCAGCTGGCGGCGGTGGTCGTCACGCTCGGGTTCGAACCGCCAGTCCTGGCCGACGCTGGCTTCGAAGTGGTCGCCGGTATCGCTGACCAGCTGGGCCAGGGCATCGGTATCGTCGAAGGGCTGCAACTGGCCGCGCAGCTCGGCGGCGGCGTAGTTCCAGGTGGGCACCCGTGCCATCGGTTCCTTGTCCGGGTACCAGCTGGCCGATACATAGCCATGCGGCCCGTCCACCAGCACCTTGGCCGCACCGCTGTGGCATGCCTGCGGGTTGGCACGGGCCCAGTGGCCGCGCAGCTCGATGTGGTCGCCGTTGCGCTGGTACAGCACCGGCAGCCGGGTCAGTTCCGGCAGGCCATCGCCACCGGCGGTCAGCACGGTGACGAACGGATCACGCGCCAGCAGGCGATCCAGCCACAGCAGGTCGGTCTCGGCGAAAGCGCGCGGGGTGAACATCGGTTGGCCTCAGGCGCGGCTGCCAAGCGACTGCACCATGCGCCCGCGCAGGCCTTCGTCGCTGCCTGCCTGCGGTGGCTGCACTTCATGCAGCGAGAAGCCGCGCACCAGCGCATCTTCTTCATCCAGGCCGTCGTACTCGACGAACTCGGCATCGAACAGCTGCGAGCGTGCAGTGTCTTCGCTGTCGTAGCTCAGCGTATTGCCATCGCTGTCCAGCACTTCGGCAGTGCCGGCCTCGCGGATGCGCAGGCGTGCCCAGATCAGGGTGTTGCCGAGGCTGGCCAGCCACCAGCTGTCGCGGACGTGGGAAAGGTCGTTCATGTGTGTCTTACCAGAGCGAGGCCAGCCAGAGCAGGGCAGCCATGCCCAGTCCGGCCAGCAGGGTCAGCAGCGATACCCAGGCGGGCGTCGCCAGCCCGGACAGCGAGCGGTCCGGCTGGGTGCGGTATTCGCGCCGCAGCAGCCAGCCCAGCGCATCGGGCTTGAGGAAGGCGCCACTGCCGAAGCGCTGCGCCAGCGCCGGATGGCGATCGCGCACATGCACCAGGGTCAGCGGCCAGAAAATCACGAAGGCACTGAACCCGGCCACTGCAACGCCGACGAAACACAGGGCGAAGAACAGGGTCATGGGGGCAGTACCTCCGTGGTCGTGCGTGTGGGCTTAGAAGTCCGCGCTGCCCGGGGCGCGCGGGTAGGGGATCGCATCGCGGATGTTGGACAGACCGCAGACGTACACCACCAGGCGCTCGAAGCCCAGGCCGAAGCCAGCGTGCGGTACCGAGCCGTAGCGGCGGAAATCGCGGTACCAGCTGTAGTGCTCGCGATCCAGGCCGAACTGCGCCATGCGTGCATCCAGCACGTCCAGGCGCTCTTCGCGCTGGCTGCCACCGATGATCTCGCCGATGCCCGGGGCCAGCACGTCCATTGCCGCGACGGTCTTGCCGTCATCGTTCAGGCGCATGTAGAAGGCCTTGATGTGCTCGGGGTAGTTGGTCACCACCACCGGGCGACCGACGTGTTCCTCGGTCAGCCAGCGCTCGTGCTCGGTCTGCAGGTCCAGGCCCCATTCGACCGGGAAGTCGAACTTCTTTCCGGACTTCTGCAGCAGGCTGACCGCATCGGTGTAATCGATGCGTTCGAACGGCGCGTTGATGAAGTCTTCCAGCTTGGTGATCGCGTTCTTGTCCACGCGCTCGGCGATGAAGGCCAGGTCGTCGCCGCGCTCGTTGAGCACCGCGCGGAACAGGTACTTCAGGAATTCCTCGGCCAGGCGTGCGTCTTCGGCCAGGTCGGCGAAGGCGATTTCCGGCTCGATCATCCAGAACTCCGCCAGGTGGCGGGTGGTGTGGCTGTTCTCGGCGCGGAAGGTCGGGCCGAAGGTGTACACCTTGCTCAGCGCCAGGCAGTAGGCCTCGACGTTCAGCTGGCCGGACACGGTCAGGAAGGTTTCCTTGCCGAAGAAGTCGCGGCTGAAGTCGATCCCGCCCTGGGCGTCACGCGGCAGGTTCACCATGTCCAGGGTGGATACGCGGAACATCTGGCCGGCGCCTTCGGCGTCGGAGGTGGTGATGATCGGGGTGCTGATCCAGTTGAAGCCGTTCTCGTGGAAGAAGCGGTGCACAGCCTGGGCCAGGCAGTTGCGGATGCGGGTGACCGCGCCGAACAGGTTGGTGCGCGGGCGCAGGTGCGCCACTTCACGCAGGAACTCCGGCGTCATCGGCTTGGGCTGGATCGGGTAGGTGAGCGGGTCTTCGACCCAGCCGACCACCTCGACCGCGCTGGCCTGGATCTCGAACGACTGGCCCTTGCCCTGCGACTTCACCAGCGTGCCGGTGGCCACCAGCGAGCAGCCGGTGGTCAGGCGCTTGATCTCGTCGAAGTTGGCCAGCGCGTCGCCGGCCACGACCTGGATCGGGGCGAAGCAGGAGCCGTCGGTCACATTCACGAAAGCCAGATTTGCTGAACCGCGCACCGTGCGCACCCAACCGCGTACCGTGACTTCGCCACCTTCCGGGATCTTCCCGGCAAGCGCATGTTCAACGCTGACCACCGTCATGACTTGAATCCTCTGCTGATCGACTCGATCTATGAACACGGGAGTTTACCGGTTGCAGCGTTCTGCTTGCGAGGCATTTCTGCGGTCATCGGCTCCCTATAATGTCCCGGTACCTCTGGAGTGATCCACCATGGCTGTCAGCCTGACCCCTATTGCCTTCGAGCGCGTGCAGCGCTTCGTCGCCCAGACCCCCGGCGCGCTGGGCCTGCGTTTTGGCGTGACCAAGACCGGCTGCTCGGGCTGGGGCCACATCACCGACCTGGCCCGCGAGGAGCGCGTGGACGACACCGTGTTCGACCAGGACGGGGTAAAGATCTATGTCGATGCCAAGAGCCTGGCCCTGGTGGACGGCACCGTGATCGACTTCGGCAAGCACGGCCTGAGCGAGACCTTCACGTTCAGCAACCCGAATGCCACCGCCGAGTGCGGCTGCGGCGAGAGCTTCACCACCGACGCCGACAAGGCCTGACGGCCGGTTCTGGCGTCCGCCGGACGTGGTCCGGCGCTATCGGAACCTGCTCTGGTAGATGCCGACCTTGGTCGGCAGGGAAGGGATCCACGGATGGAACGACCGCTTTTCATTTATCACCCCAACGCCTACGCCCTCTCCTTCGAAGAGGTCGACGGGATCTGTGACTGCTGCGGTCAGTCGCGGACGCTTCGTTACCGGGGGCCGTTCTACACACCTCTGCGTCCCGATTACCTGTGCCCCTGGTGTATCGCCGATGGCAGGGCAGCGGCCAGTTACGAGGGTGAATTCACCGGCTGGAGCGATATCGAGGGGGTGTCGCCGGACCCGGCCGATCCGCCACCGACCATTCCCCGCGGGCAGTTGCTGGAGATCTGCGAGCGCACCCCGGGTTACTCGTCCTGGCAGCAATCGGTCTGGCTGAGCCATTGTGAACGGCCCTGCGCCTTCCTCGGCTTTGCCGGCAGCGAGGACCTCCTGCCCATCCTCGACCAGGTCCGGCCGGACGTGGCCGAGGTCAACCCGCGCGACGCCGACTGGTTGCTGGAACACCTGAGCCGGGACGGGGAGATGGTTGGCTGCCTGTTCCAGTGCCTGCAATGCGGCCAGCACCGCCTGCATGTGGACCTGGGGTAGCCCGGGGCGGTTTCCGCGTTCGCCGGGCATGGCCCGGCGCTACCAGGTTCAGGTCGCTCTGCGGCTCGCCGGTTGCCCGGCAGCCCCATCTGCGCCATAATGCGCGGCTTCCTGCCTCCCTGGCAGGATCCCTTGCCCCACCGCGGTATCAACGGCGGGGGGCTGTCCGGCCGCAAGGCCACATCCGAAAGGTAGAAAAACATGAGTCGTCATTACGAAATCGTGTTCATGGTCCACCCGGACCAGAGCGAGCAGGTCCCGGCCATGATCGAGCGCTACAAGTCGCTGGTCGAGAACGGCAACGGCACCATCCACCGTCTGGAAGACTGGGGCCGCCGCCAGCTGGCGTACCCGATCCAGAACCTGGTGAAGGCGCACTACGTGCTGCTGAACATCGAAGTCGACCAGGCCGTGCTGACCGAGCTGACCGAAAGCTTCCGCTTCAACGACGCCGTCCTGCGCAACCTGGTCATCAAGCGTGACGAGGCTGACACCGAGCAGTCGCTGATCATGAAGAGCAAGGACGAGAAGGGCGACAAGCCCGAGCGTGGTGAGCGTCGTCGTCGTGATGACGAAGAAGGCGAAACCACCCCCGCCGCTGACAACGATGCCGGCGACGACGCCGCTTCGGCCGCCTAAGGAGCACTGACATGTCCAAGTTCTTCCGTCGCCGCAAGTTCTGCAAGTTCACGGCCGAAGGTGTCAAGGAGATCGACTACAAGGATCTCAACACCCTGCGCCAGTACCTGACCGAGAACGGCAAGATCGTGCCGAGCCGCGTCACCGGTACCAAGTCGAAGTACCAGCGTCAGCTGGCGACCGCCGTCAAGCGCGCTCGCTTCCTGGCCCTGATTCCGTACACCGACAACCACGACGTCTGATGCCGGCGGGGCAGCTTCGCGCTGCCCCCGCTGTGCCAGCTATTCGGACAGCCTTTGTTGCGGGGCCCGCGCCTCGCTAACGAATAACTTATCTGGAGCAATACCATGCAGCTGATCCTCCTGCAGAAAGTCACCAACCTCGGCAACCTGGGCGACCTGGTCGACGTGAAGCCGGGCTACGGCCGTAACTTCCTCGTGCCGCAGGGCAAGGCCGTTCCGGCCACCGAGAGCAACAAGGCCGAGTTCGAAGCCAAGCGCGCTGATTACGAAGCCAAGGCCCAGTCCATCCACGCTGAAGCCGAAGCCCGCAAGGCCAAGCTGGAAGGCGCGAGCGTGACCGTCGCCGCCAACGCTTCGACCGAAGGCAAGCTGTACGGCTCGGTCGGCGCGCGCGAAATCGCCGATGCCTTCACCGCTGCCGGTCTGGCGCTGAGCAAGAGCGAAGTCATCCTGGGCGAAGGCGCCTTCCGCAACATTGGCGAGTACGAAGTCCTGGTGCACCTGCACGCGGACGTCGAGACCACCGTCAAGGTCGTGGTTGAAGCCGAAAAGGCCTGATCCCACGCCGCAAGGCCTGGTATCACCAGAACGGGCGCCCGCAAGGGTGCCCGTTTTGTTTTGGGGCGGCCCGTCCGGCCGGGCCGGTGCTTGGCCTGCTGCGCCCGTGCCGACAGATCCTGGATGAATCCATGAAGATCAATGCGTTGGCCTCATTTTCCGGACCCGGGTCGGTTTACGGGGCGGCCCCCGGCAGAGCCGGGAAGCACGAGCGGGCGTGAGCGCTGAGCCTCCTCCCACGGTCATCCCGCCCGTGGAACATTGGCCCCGCTATACTCATTCCATTGCGTCACCCTTGTCCTTGTTGAATTCTTTTGAAATCAAGGGCTTGAGGTGCTGGCTGACCTGACATCCACTATGGTGGCGGCCGTAAGGCCCTTGCCCGGAACCCAATCACGCCATGCGTCTTTCCACGATCAAGCTGTCCGGCTTCAAGTCCTTCGTCGATCCGACCACCCTGCACCTGCCGACCAACATGACCGGCGTGGTGGGCCCCAATGGCTGCGGCAAGTCGAACATCATCGACGCGGTGCGTTGGGTCATGGGCGAAAGTTCGGCCAGCCGCCTGCGTGGTGACTCGCTCACCGACGTGATCTTCTCCGGTTCCAATGCCCGCAAGCCGGTCTCGCAGGCCACCGTCGAGCTGATCTTCGACAACTCCGACCACACGATCTCCGGCGAGTACGCCTCGTTCAACGAGATCTCGGTCAAGCGTACCGTCAGCCGTGACGGCAGCAGCAACTATTACCTCAACGGCACCAAGTGCCGCCGTCGCGACATCACCGACCTGTTCCTCGGCACCGGCCTGGGCCCGCGCAGCTACTCGATCATCGAGCAGGGCATGATCAGCCAGATCATCGAAGCGCGCCCGGAAGACCTGCGCGTGTACCTGGAAGAGGCCGCCGGCATCTCCAAGTACAAGGAGCGCCGCAAGGAAACCGAGACCCGCATCCGCCACACCCGCGAGAACCTGGACCGCCTTGGCGACCTGCGCGAGGAAATCACCAAGCAGCTCGAGCACCTCAAGCGGCAGGCCAAGCAGGCCGAGCAGTACCAGGCGTTGCAGGAAGAGCGGCGGGTCAAGGATGCGGAGTGGAAGGCGCTGGAATACCGTGGCCTGGATGGTCGCCTGTCCAAGCTGCGCGAAGGGCTGTCGCAGGAAGAAACCAAGCTGCAGCAGCTGATTGCCGACCAGCGCGACGCTGAGGCGCGGATCGAGACTTCCCGCGTGCGCCGCGAGGAGGCTGCCGACGCGCTCAATGCCGCGCAGGCCGAGGTCTACCAGGTGGGCAGCACGCTGGCCCGCCTCGAACAGCAGATCCAGCACCAGCGCGAACTGTCGCAGCGCCTGCACAAGGCGCGCGATGAAACCCGCCAGGCACTGGCCGAACTGGGCCAGCACATCAGCGGCGACGAGGCCAAGCTGATGGTGCTGCGCGAAGCGGTCGATGCGGCCACCCCGCAGCTGGAAGCGCTGCAGGAAGAAAACGAGATCAAGCAGGAAGGCCTGCGTGAGGCTGAAGCGCGATTGTCCGATTGGCAGCAGCGTTGGGAGCAGCACACCTCGCAGAGCTCGGAAGCCTCGCGCGCCGGCGAGGTCGAGCGCACCCGCGTGGACTACCTGGACAAGCAGATCCTTGATGCCGATCGCCGCCGCGAAGCGCTGGCGGCCGAACGTGCCGGGCTGGACGTGGATGCACTGGATGAAGTCTTCGAGCAGCTGCACCTGCAGCACGATACGCAGAAGACCGCGCTGGATGAGCTGACCGAGCAGGTCGAGGAGCGCAAGCACGGTGTCGCCGCCGTGCAGGAGCAGCAGCGCAACGGGCAGAACGAGCTGGCCGAGCTGCGCAAGCAGGTCAATGGCCTGCGCGGGCGCCTGTCTTCGCTGGAAACCCTGCAGCAGGCTGCACTCGGCCAGGAGCAGGGCGCGGCGGTGGCGTGGCTGAAGTCGCGTGGGCTGGATTCGGCCGCGCGCGTAGGTGAGCGCCTGGATGTTGATGCGGGTTGGGAAAACGCAGTGGAAAGCGCGCTCGGTCAATTGATCGAAGGCGTGCTGGTCGACGACCCGGCCAGCCTGGTCGATGCGTTGGGTGAGCTGGGCGAAGGCCGCATCGCGCTGGTTGCCAATGACGGTGCGGACCTGAAGGTCGCGCCGACCTCGCTGGCTGCACGTGTGCGTGGACCAGCGCCGATCCGGCGCCTGCTTGCGCGCCTGCACGGCGCGCGTGACCTTGCCGAAGCCAATGCACTGCAGGCCAGCCTGCCCGAGGGCGATTCCATCATCACCCAGGGCGGTGAACGCCTGGGCGAGGGCTGGGTGCGCGTGTCGCGCTCCGGCGCCGCCAAGCAGGGCGCGCTGCTGCGCGAACGCGAAATCAACGAACTGCGCGAGCAGATCGAGCAGCTGCAATCGCGCGAAGCCGAACTGGAAGAACAGCTGGCCGGTTTCCGCGAGCACCTGTTGGCCGCCGAACAGCAGCGCGAGGATGCGCAGCGTGCGCTGTACCTGGCGCACCGCGCGGTGTCCGAACTGGCCGGCCAGCTGCAGGGCCAGCAGGGCAAGGTGGAGGCGGCACGTACGCGCATCGACCGTATCGAAGGCGAGCTCAGCCAGTTGCTGGAGACCTTGGACATCAATCGCGAGCAGGCGCGTGAAGCGCGTGCGCGGTTGGAGAATGCGGTCAACAGCATGGGTGACCTGGAGTCGAACCGGCAGGGCCTGGAGGGCGAACGCCGTCAGTTGACCGAGGCGCGTGATCTGGCCCGCGACGCCGCCCGTGCGGTGCGCGAGCGCTCGCACGCGTTGGCCCTGACCCTGGAATCACAGCGCGCCCAGGTGGCGTCGTTGAGCCAGGCGCTGGAACGCATGAGTACGCAGCGTGGCCAGCTTGATGCACGCCTGGGCGAACTGCATTCGCAGCTGGACGAAGGCGATACCCCGGTCGAATCGCTGCAGGCCGAGCACCAGAACGCGCTGGAAGAGCGTGTCCGTGCCGATCGCGTGCTGACCGAAGCGCGCACGTTGCTGGATGGCATCGATGCCGAACTGCGCAACTACGAGCAGACCCGCCACCAGCGCGACGAGCAGGCGCTGTCCCAGCGCGAGCGCATCTCGCAGCGCAAGCTGGACCAGCAGGCGCTGGTACTCAGTGCCGAAACCCTGCAGGGCGCAGTGGAGAAGGCCGGTTTCGTGCTGCAGGATGTAATCAACGCGCTGCCCGAAGAGGCCCGCCTGGGCGACTGGGAGCAGGCGGTGCACCAGATCGACGGTCGCATGCGCCGGCTGGAGCCGGTCAACCTGGCCGCGATCCACGAGTATGGCGAAGCCTCGCAGCGCTCGGAGTATCTGGATGCGCAGCACGTGGACCTGACCACCGCGCTGGAGACCCTGGAAGATGCGATCCGCAAGATCGACCGCGAAACCCGGGGCCGCTTCAAGGACACCTTCGACCGTGTCAACGCCGGTGTGCAGGCGCTGTATCCGCGCCTGTTCGGTGGCGGCCACGCCTACCTGGAGCTGACCGGCGAAGACCTTCTCGATACCGGCGTGACCATCATGGCCCGTCCCCCGGGCAAGCGCGTGTCGAGCATCTCGCTGCTGTCCGGCGGCGAAAAGGCGATGACCGCCGTGGCGCTGGTGTTTGCGATCTTCCAGCTCAACCCGGCACCGTTCTGCCTGCTGGACGAGGTGGACGCGCCGCTGGATGAAGCCAACGTCGGCCGCCTGGCCAACATGGTCAAGGAAATGAGCGAGAAGGTGCAGTTCCTGTTCGTCAGCCACAACAAGGCCACGATGGAAGCGGCGCACCAGTTGTCGGGCGTGACGATGCGCGAGCCGGGAGTCAGCCGCCTGGTCAGCGTGGACCTGGAAGAAGCCGCGCGATTGGCGGGCGCGGCCTGACGTGCCATCCTAGTTACCTGAATGAACTAGCCGGAGAACCTAACGAATGTCCGACACGGCACTGTTGCGCATCGGCATCCTGGCCGCCGGCCTGCTGTTGGTCGCTGCGATCTTCCTGTTTGGCCGCCCGAAAAAGAAGCCCCAGGGCCGTCGCCTCGATAGCGCCGAACCGACCAGCGGCGAGCGTCGCGAGCCGGTGCTGGGCGAGGATGGCGTGCCTGTGGCCGGCGACCGCGTCGAGCCTGGCATGGGCGAGACGGTCGAGCAGGCCGAACTGGGGTTGCCCGATGTCGATGGCGCGGCCAGCGACCTGGGCAAGCGCGCGACGCAGGATTTCGACAAGATCGTTTCGCTGTTCGTGGCCGCCCGCGCCGGTGAGCAGCTGCGCGGCGAAGACATCGTCGTGGCAGCGGAGAAGACCGGCCTGGTGTTTGGCCACATGAATGTCTTCCACCGGCTGGTGGAGGGGCATCCCGAACGAGGCCCGATTTTCTCGATGGCCAGCATCATGAAGCCGGGCAGTTTCGACATGGGCAACATCCGCGCCATGGAAACCCCGGCCATCGCCTTCTTCCTGACCCTGCCGGCACCGCTGACCGCGCTGGACGCCTGGGAGAAGATGCTGCCGACCGTGCAGCGCATGGCTGAACTGCTCGATGGCGTGGTGCTGGATGACAGCCGCAACGCGCTCGGCCGCCAGCGCATCGCCCACATCCGTGATGAGCTGCGCGCCTATGACCGCCAGCACCAGGCGCCGCCGCTGACCAAGACCCCGCGCTGGTAAGCGCGGCAGGTCCTGGCGTGCCGACCAACGGTCGGCACCCACAACAGTAGATCCACGCCATGCGTGGATAGGGTCAGGCCGGTACGCCGGCTACCTTCGCGAACGCGCTGCGGAAGCGCGCCATCTCTTCCTCGGTGCCCACGGTCACGCGCACGCGCTGCGGCCAGATCGGCCAGCTGCGGCCGATCACCACGCCGTTGTCCGCCATCGCCTTGGCAAAGGCCGCGCCGTCGCGCTGCACATCCACCACGAAGCAGTTCGCTTCGGTCGGCAGGCAGTCGAAACCACGCTTGCCCAGCCAGGCGATGGTGGCCTGCCGGACCTTGGCGTTCTGCAGACGTCGCTGCGGGATCAACTGCGGGTCGCGCAGGCTGGCCAGTGCCGCTGCAAGGGCGGGCACCGGCAGCGGGTTCTCGCCCAGGCTCGCCAGCTCGCGCAGGCGCTCCGGATGCGCTGCAGCCACGCCAAGACGCAGGCCGGCCATGCCGTACAGCTTGGAGAAGGTGCGCAGCACGATCAGGTCATCGCGCTGGGCCACCTGTGCAATCAGGCTGGGCTGTTCGCTGTACTGCAGATAGGCCTCGTCCAGCAGCACCCGGGTACCTGCGGGCTTGTTGGCCAGCAGCCAGGCCAGCTCGTTGGCCGGGCTGATCGAGCCGGTGGGGTTGTTGGGATTGCACACGTACAGCAGGCCGGTCGGTCGCGCGTGCGCGGCGGCCGCCATCGCGCGCAGGTCGTGCGCTCCATCGCCGCGCAGCGGTACCTTCTGCACATGGGCGCCGCGCGCAGCTGCCATCTCGCCCAGCGTCTCGAAGGTCGGGTCGGCCACCACCAGGCCCGCCTGCGGGCCGGTCCACAGTGTCGCCGCACGGTTCAGCGGTTCGCTGGAGCCCGGATACAGGCGCACGTGGTCGGCGGGAATGCCGGCCTGGGCGATGAATGCGTCGCGCACCTCACCGGCCAGGGCGAAGCGGTAACGGCCGCAGCTGGCGATGCTGTCGCGCGCCGCCTGCTGGGCGGCCGGCGAGGGGCCATAGGGGCATTCGTTGAAGTTCAGTAGCACCGCGCCCGCATCGGCGGGTGGCGGCGCAATGGTCGCCGGCTGTGCCTGGGCCGACCGGGGCAGGCCGCTGCTGGCGAGGGCGAGACCGGCACCGGCCAGCTGCAGGAAGTGGCGACGGGAGGCAGGCAAGGTCACAGGGGGCGGTTCCGGAAGGGCGACCGACGCACGCTAGCGCTGGTGGTCAGCGCGGGCAAGGGGGTGCGCAGCGTCTCCAATCATGCGCGACCGTTGCTCGCCGCCAGTCCCGCATGGCCCGGCTCTACAAGGTGCTGCGCGCAGGCGCGGTAGAATTCACGGCCATCCCAGAACCCGCGGATTCCGATGAGCCCCAGCCCCGCCGAACGTGCCGAAGACCTGCGCCGGCAGATCGCCCAGGCCAATCGCGCCTATCACGAGCTGGATGCGCCGGAGATCCCTGACGTCGACTACGACCGCCTGGTGCGCGAGCTGGAGGCGCTGGAGCGCGAGCATCCGGAGCTCGCCCGTGCCGACAGCCCGACCCAGCAGGTCGGGGCACGCCCGTCCGGCCGCTTCGCCGAAGTCACCCATGCGGTACCGATGCTGTCGCTGTCCAACGCCTTCAGCGATGAGGAAGTGGCCGACTTCGTGCGCCGCATCGATGAGCGCCTGCGCCGCGGCACCCTGCGTTTTTCCGCCGAACCGAAGATGGACGGCCTGGCGATCAGCCTGCGTTATGAGGACGGTCATTTCGTGCTGGGCGCCACCCGGGGCGATGGCAGCACCGGTGAGGACGTGACTGCCAACCTGCGCGAGATCGGCGACATTCCCAAGCGCCTGAAAGGCAGGGACTGGCCGGATGTGCTGGAAGTGCGCGGTGAGGTCTACATGGCCCGCGCCGACTTCGAGGCCTACAACGAGCGCGCGCGCCTGCACGGTGGCAAGGTGCTGGCCAATCCGCGCAATGCCGCGGCCGGTTCGCTGCGCCAGCTTGACCCGAAGATCAGCGCGCAGCGCAGGCTCAGTTTCTTCACCTACGGTACCGGTGAAGTGCAGGGCGGTGAGCTGCCCGATACGCACTCGGGCACGCTGGCGCAGCTGCGCGACTGGGGTTTCCCGGTCAGCGACCTGTGCAAGGTGGTGGAAGGCAGCGACGGCCTGCTGGCGTACTACCGTGACATCGGCGAGCGTCGCGACGGCCTGGCATTCGACATTGATGGCGTGGTCTACAAGCTCGATGACCGCGCCGGCCAGCAGGCCATGGGCTTCGTGTCGCGCGCACCACGCTGGGCCATCGCGCACAAGTTCCCGGCGCAGGAACAGAGCACTACGCTGGAGGCCATCGAAATCCAGATCGGCCGCACCGGTGCTGCCACCCCGGTGGCGCGCCTTGCGCCGGTCGCGGTGGCCGGTGTGATCGTCTCCAATGCCACCCTGCACAACGCCGACCAGATCGCGCGCCTGGATGTGCGCGTGGGCGACAGCGTGATCGTGCGCCGTGCCGGCGATGTGATTCCGGAAGTGGTCAGCGTCATTCTCGACCGTCGTCCCGCCGGCACCACACCCTGGCAGATGCCGACGAGCTGCCCGGTGTGCGGCTCGGAAATCGTGCGCGAGGAAGGGGCTGCTGCCTGGCGTTGTTCCGGTGAGCTGTCCTGCCCGGCGCAGCGCAAGGAGGCCATCGCCCACTTCGCCTCGCGACGGGCGATGGATATCGACGGTCTCGGCGACAAGTACATCGAAACCCTGGTGGACGCCGGCATCGTCAGGAGCGTGGCTGATCTGTACCGCCTCACCCGCGACCAGCTGCTGCACCTGAAGCTGGTGTTGGACGCAGAAGATCCTTCCGCGCTCGCGGCCAGCCTGAAACTGCACCTGCCGGCCGAAGGCAGCGGCGCGGTGCTCAACGCTGTGTTGAAACTGGATGGCAACGATGCGGGGTGGCGCGCGCAGGCATTGGCGCAGCCGGCAGCCTTCGAATGGAACACGAAGAAGATCGCCACCAAGTGGGCTGACAACCTGATCGCAGCGATCGATGCCAGCCGTGATGCGACGCTGGAGCGACTGCTGTTCGCACTGGGCATCGAGCACGTCGGCGAGAGCACCGCCAAGGCACTGGCACAGTGGTTTGGCGATCTGGCGTTGATCCGCCGCCTGCCGTGGCCGTTGTTCAAGCGCGTGCCGGATATCGGTGGCGAAGTGGCGCGCTCGCTGGGCCACTTCTTCGAACAGGAAGGCAACCAGCAGGCCATCGACGCGCTGCTGCAGGTGGGGCAGGTGCGCATCAGCGACGTGCACCCGCCAAGTGCGAAGCTGCGCGAGGGGCTGGACCTTGCCCAGCTGCTGGTCGAAGCGGAGATTCCCGGCATTACCCGCCTGCGCGCCGAAAAACTGGTCGCAGTACTGCCCAGCGCGCAGGCGGTGCTGGACGCCGAGCACGGCCAGTTCGTCAACGCCGGCCTGCCCGATGACACTGCGCGCGGCGTCGCTGACTGGCTGGACAGCGAGGGCCATGGCGCGATGTTGCTGGCCGCCGAAGTGGAGATGAAGCACATCCTGTCCAGTGCGCCGGCCCTGGCCGAAGTGGTGGCCGGCCCGCTGGACGGGCAGACGGTGGTGCTTACCGGCACGCTGGCCCAGCTCAATCGCGATACCGCCAAGGAGCGCCTGGAGGCGCTGGGCGCCAAGGTGTCGGGCAGCGTGTCGAAGAAGACCAGTTTCGTGGTGGCCGGCACCGAAGCGGGTTCAAAGCTGGACAAGGCGCAATCGCTGGGCGTTCCGGTGTGGGATGAAGAGCGCCTGCTGGCCTACCTGGCCGAACACGAGTGATGAACCGGCCGGGTGCGCAGGCACCCGGCACGCAACCGCAAAGGAACACTGATGCAGACCGCTCCGCTGGATTTCCGCCTGGCCACCCGTGCCGACGAGGAACTGCTGATCGCGCTGATGCGCGATTTCTACGCCGAAGACAAGATCGAATTCGACGATGCGCGCGTGCGCCGTGGTGTCGATGCGCTGCTGGCCGATCCGCGCAACGGGGAAGTGCTGCTGTGGCTGGACGAGGCCGCGGCCGTCGTTGGCTATGCGGTCATCGCGATGGGCTTCAGCCTGGAGCAGGGCGGCCATTTCATGCTGCTCGACGAGCTCTACCTCAGCCACCGCGCGCGTGGCCGTGGCCGTGGCAAGCGGGCACTGGCCATCTGCGAACAACGCGCGCGCGGGCGCGGGGTCAGCCGGCTGCGGCTGGAGGTGAACCATCACAACGAACTGGCGCGCCGCCTGTACCTGGCCAGTGGCTACATCGATGACACGCGCGATCTGCTGACCCTGCCGCTGGACCATCCGCGCCCGGAGGGCATCCTGTGAGCGAGGCACTGCTGCGCAGCCTTCAACAGCGCGCCAGCCTCAATGCGCTGGTGCGACGCTTCTTTGCCGAGCGTGGCGTGCTGGAAGTGGAAACGCCGATCCTTTCCGTGGCCGGCAACACCGAGCCGAACATCGACAGCTTCCACACCGATTTCAGCGGCCACGTCGATGCGGGCGGACGCCGCCGCTGGCTGCGCACCTCGCCGGAGTTCCCGCTCAAGCGCCTGCTCGCTGCCGGCGTGGGCGACTGCTATGAGCTGGGCCGGGTGTTCCGCAATGGCGAAGCCGGTGGCCGCCACAATCCCGAGTTCACCATGCTGGAGTGGTATCGGGTTGGCTGGGACCACCATCGGTTGCTGCAGGAAACCGCGGAACTGGTGGGGCAGGCGTTGGCGCTGGTTGGCCGCAGCGCGACGCTGCGCGTGCTGAGCTATCGCGAACTGTTCCAGCAACAGGCCGGCGTGGACCCGTTCGATGCCGATGAGGGCCAACTGCGCGCTGCGCTGGGCGAGGTGCACATCGATCCGGTAGGCCTGACCCGCGATGATTGGCTGGATCTGTTGATGACCCACCGTATCCAACCGCACTTCGATGACACGGTCATGACCGTGGTCCACGACTGGCCCGCCAGCCAGGCGGCACTGGCGCGCATCCGCCCCGGCACACCGCCGCTGGCCGAGCGTTTCGAGCTGTACCTGGGCGCGGTGGAGCTGGCCAATGGCTATAACGAACTGAACGATGCGGCTGAACAGCGCGCGCGTTTCCAGCATGACCTGCAGCGTCGCCATGCACGGGGGCAGGTACAGCCCGCGCTGGATGAAGCGTTGTTGCATGCACTGCCTGCAATGCCCGCCTGTGCCGGTGTTGCCGTTGGCATTGATCGCCTGCTGATGGCGATGCACCGCACACCGCGCATCGCCGACGTGCTTGCATTCGATTTCGCCCACGCATGAGCCGATTTCCCCTGCACCTGGCAGGCTGAACGAAAACACGCGTCTGCGCGCTTGATTCAGCAAGCACGATGATGCTCTTATCACAGCCGATACCGCACACTTGCGTCGTGGTTCATCCATTCATGGGGAAGGCTTTGGTCAAGTGGTTTGCGGTCGTAGCGGCACCGATGTACTCCGTGGCGATATGGGGTGGCCTGCTTCCGTCGACCGCATCGGCGCAGTCGCTTGGCTATGACAGCGAAGTGGTGACCTGCGAATCCCGCGACATGGGTTGGGTGCATTGCGACATCGATGTCAGCAACGGCGTTGACCTGATCCGCCAGTTGTCCAGCAACAGCTGCATCCGTGGCAGCGAGTGGGGCACCGACCGCAGTGGCGTGTGGGTGACCTTGGGCTGCCGCGCCGAGTTCCGCGCGCGCGGTGCAGAGACTGATGCCGTGCCCTCGGCCGAGGGCCGCAAGCGACTGGTGCGGCGGGTAGTGCGCTGTGAGTCCAATGGCCGCCCGCAGAGCTGCCCGGTACGCCTGGACGGCGCGCCGGTACGGTTGCTGCGGCAGCTGTCGGTGCTGCCGTGCCGGGAAGGGCAGGGCTGGGGCTACAAGCGCAATGAGGTGTGGACCACCCGGGGTTGCCAGGGTGACTTCGAGGTGGCCGACGAGCAGGGCCGTTTCGTCGACATGCCGCGCCGGCTGACCTGCGAATCCAAGTCCAAAAAGCGCCGCTTCTGTGGCGCCAGCATCTCCACCAACGCCACCCTGTCCAACCAGCTTTCCAGCACCCCGTGCGAGGAAGGCAGCACCTGGGGCTGGAATCGCAACGGCATCTGGGTCGACGGCGGCTGCCGCGCAGAATTCTCGGTGAACTGATCCCGGACGGGGTCCATCCGTGCGTGGCGTGGCCCTACAATGGGGCCATGAATACCGCCACCGACCTCGACTACGCCCGCTACGACCACATCCGCCCGATCCTGTGGACCGGCGATGCCCTGCAACTGCTCGACCAGCGCAAGCTGCCGTTCGTGGTCGAGCATGTGGCCTGCCATGACAGCGATGAGGTGGCCGCGGCCATCCACGCCCTGACCGTGCGCGGTGCGCCGGCCATTGGCATCGCTGCCGCCTGGGGTGTGGTGCTGGCCGCGCGTGATGTGCAGGCGGCCGATGGCGCGCATGCCCTGCAGCAGCTGGAACCGGCGCTGCAGCGGTTGAATGCCTCTCGCCCGACCGCGGTGAACCTGGCCTGGGCGCTGGCACGCATGCGACGTTGCCTGAGCGCTGCCGGTGCCGACTGGAAGGCGCTGCTGGAGGCTGAAGCGCAAGCGATCGCCGAAGAAGACCTGGCCGCGAACCGCCACATGGGCGCACTCGGTGCCGGCCTGATCGAGGCCGGCAGCGGCGTGTTGACCCATTGCAATACCGGCTCGCTGGCCACCGCCGGCTTCGGTACGGCGCTGGGCGTGATCCGCGCCGGCATGGCCCAGGACCGCATCGCCCGTGTGTTTGCAGGTGAGACCCGGCCGTGGTTGCAGGGTGCGCGCCTGACCGTGTGGGAGCTGCAGCAGGACGGCATCGACGCGACGCTGATCGCCGACTCGGCCGCCTCGCACCTGATGAAGACCGGTGCGGTGCAGTGGGTGATCGTAGGCGCTGACCGCATCTGCGCCAATGGCGATACGGCCAACAAGATCGGCACCTACCAGCTGGCCATCGCGGCCCGCCACCACGGGGTGAAGTTCATGGTCGTGGCGCCGTCCTCGACGGTGGACATGGATACCGTGGACGGCAGCCAGATCGAGATCGAGCAGCGCGACCCGGGCGAACTATACGGCGTGGGCGGCACCCGCACCGTGGCCGAGGGCATCGCCGCCTGGAACCCGGTGTTCGATGTCACCCCGGGCGAGCTGATCGATGCCATCGTGACCGAGCGGGGGGTGATCCTGAACCCGACCGCGGAGAACATGCGTACCGCCTTCGGCGGTTGACGCGGGCAGGGGCGGGTGCCTTTCCGCTGGAAAGGGCTCCGACCCCGGCGTCCGGTAGTGCCGGCCGCTGGCCGGCAACCCCCTAAGTTCCTGATTTGTGCCGGTAAAATCACCGTAAAGGCAGGCGGAAAACGGCCCCGTGTGGTAGAATTCAGCGGTTGAATCGAGGTTCCGGCACGACCACCCCCGGGTGGATGCGCCGGACTGGACCGCTACCAGACAACGGAACCCGAATGGCAGAAACCGCCAAGGAAATCATCCAGGTCAACCTGGAAGACGAGATGCGCAAGAGCTACCTCGATTACGCCATGAGCGTGATCGTGGGGCGCGCGCTGCCAGATGCGCGCGATGGCCTCAAGCCGGTGCATCGTCGTGTGCTGTTTGCGATGAATGAACTCAACGCGCACAGCAACAAGCCCTACTTCAAGTCGGCACGTATCGTCGGTGACGTCATCGGTAAGTACCACCCGCATGGCGACCAGTCGGTGTACGACACGCTGGTGCGATTGGCACAGCCGTTCTCGCTGCGCTACATGCTGGTCGATGGCCAGGGTAACTTCGGTTCGGTCGACGGCGACTCCGCCGCGGCGATGCGATACACCGAGGCGCGCATGTCGCGGCTCGCGCATGAGCTGATGGCGGACATCGACAAGGAAACCGTCGATTTCCAGCCCAACTACGACGAAAAGGAACTGGAGCCGACGGTCATGCCGACCCGGTTCCCGAACCTGCTGGTCAATGGTTCGGCCGGTATCGCGGTGGGCATGGCGACCAACATTCCGCCGCACAACCTCACCGAATCGATCAATGCCTGCATTGCGCTGATCGACAATCCGGAAATCGATATCGACGGCCTGATGGAGTTCATCCCGGGCCCGGATTTCCCGACTGCGGGCATCATCAACGGCACCGCCGGCATCATCGCCGGTTACCGCACCGGCCGTGGCCGCGTGCGCATCCGTGCCAAGGCGGATGTCGAAGTGGCCGACAACGGCCGCGAATCGATCATCGTCACTGAAATTCCTTACCAGGTGAACAAGGCGCGTCTGATCGAGAAGATCGCCGAGCTGGTCAAGGAAAAGAAGATCGAAGGCATCAGCGAGCTGCGCGATGAGTCCGACAAGGACGGCATGCGCATCTACATCGAAATCAAGCGCGGCGAGTCGGCCGAGGTTGTGCTCAACAACCTCTACCAGCAGACCCAGATGGAGTCGGTGTTCGGCATCAACATGGTGGCGCTGGTCGACGGCCGCCCGCAGTTGATGAACCTCAAGCAGATGCTGGAGGCCTTCGTCCGCCACCGCCGCGAAGTGGTTACCCGCCGCACCGTGTTCGAGCTGCGCAAGGCGCGCGCCCGTGCCCACGTGCTGGAAGGCCTGACCGTTGCGCTGGCCAACATCGACGAGATGATCGAACTGATCAAGACCTCGCCGAACCCCACCGAGGCACGCGAGCGCATGCTTGCGCGCCTGTGGGAACCGGGCCTGGTCGGTTCGATGCTCGGCGCCGCCGGTGCCGAAGCCTCGCGTCCCGATGACCTGCCCAAGGGCGTGGGCCTGATCGAAGGCGGCTACCAGCTGACCGAGATCCAGGCGACGCAGATCCTGGAAATGCGCCTGCATCGCCTGACCGGGCTGGAGCAGGACCGCTTGACCGAGGAATACAAGCAGCTGCTGGAATTGATCGCCGGGCTCATCCATATCCTGGAAGATCCCGATCGCCTGCTGCAGGTGATCCGCGAAGAGCTGATCAACGTGCGCGCAGAGTTCGGTGACGAGCGCCGTACCGAGATCCGCCACAGCGAAGAAGACCTGGACATCCTCGACCTGATCGCCCCGGAAGACGTGGTGGTCACCCTGTCGCATGCCGGTTACGTGAAGCGCCAGCCGGTCAGCGCCTATCGCGCCCAGCGTCGAGGCGGCCGTGGCCGCAGCGCGGCGTCGACCAAGGAAGAGGATTTCATCGAGCAGCTGTGGCTGGTCAACACGCACGACACGCTGCTGACCTTCACCAGTTCGGGCAAGGTGTTCTGGCTGCCGGTGTACCAGCTGCCTGAAGCCGGTTCCAATGCCCGCGGTCGTCCGATCATCAACTGGATCCCGCTGGAGCCGGGCGAACGCGTGCAGGCCGTGCTGCCGGTGCGCGAGTACGCCGATGGCCAGTTCGTGTTCTTCGCCACCAAGAGCGGTACGGTCAAGAAGACCCCGCTGGGCGAGTTCGCCTTCCGTCTGGCCCGCGGCAAGATCGCGATCAACCTTGACGAGGGCGATGCCCTGGTCGGCGTCGGCCTGACCGATGGCGAGCGCGACATCCTGCTGTTCGCCTCCAACGGCAAGACCGTGCGCTTCGGTGAAGACAAGGTCCGCTCAATGGGTCGTACCGCTACCGGCGTGCGCGGCATCAGGATGCCGGCCGGCGAGGAAGTGGTCAGCCTGATCGTGGCCGAGAGTGCTGGCGGCATCGAGGACGAGAACGAGGACGACAACGGTGTCGAGGAGGCCATCGCCACGGGCGATGCGCTGATCGAAGGTGCCGACGACGCCAACCTGCGTTACATCCTCACCGCCACCGAAAACGGCTACGGCAAGCGCACCCCGCTGCCGGACTACCCGCGCAAGGGTCGTGGCACGCAGGGCGTCATCGGCATCCAGACCACCGAGCGCAATGGCAAGCTGGTTGCCGCGGTGCTGATGGGTACCGACGATGAAGTCCTGCTGATCTCCGACGGCGGCACCCTGGTGCGTACCCGTGGCTCGGAAATCAGCCGCGTCGGCCGCAACACCCAGGGCGTGACCCTGATCCGCCTGTCCAAGGACGAGAAGCTGCAGGCGGTGGAGCGCATGGATGCCTCGATCGACGAGGACGAGGACGAGGTGGCCGCCGCCGCCCCGGCCGCGACCGACGGCGCACCGGCTGCTGCCAGCAGCGAGGACGCCGCGCAGGAGTGATCCTGCCGCGATGCTGAGGTACCCGACGACGCCGGCCTTGTGCCGGCGTCGTCGTGCCTGCAGTCGAAAATACGCACGCACTTCACGGTGACGGTGGCATAAGGGCGCATGCTGCCCCCGGAGATCGACGATGTCCGCCACGCCGCAGTCTGCTTCCGCGCCTCCGCCCCGCCATCCTCTGGTTACCGTGCTGGCCCTGTTGCTGATCGTGCTCGGCCTGGTCATCGGCGGCCTTGGTGCGTGGCTGCTCAGCCTCGGTGGCTCCTGGTACTACGCCATCGCCGGCTTGGGCCTGCTGGTCTGCGGCATCCTGTTGTGGGGCAATCGGCGTAGCGGTGCACTGCTGTACGCACTGGTGTTCATCGGCAGCCTGCTGTGGACCTGGTGGGAGTCGGGCAGCGATTACTGGCGCTGGGTACCGCGGCTGGGCCTAGTGACCGCCCTCGGCATCGTCCTGGCATTGCTGGCGCCGACCCTGCAGGCGCCGGTGCCCAGGCGGCTGTCGCGCAGCGTGGCCGCTGTACTGATGCTGGTCTTCGTGGCCGCCTTCGGCCTCGCGTTCACCCCGCATGGCGTGGTCGACGGGCATCAGCCGTTCCCCGAGCCGGCGGTCAGCGCCGGGCTTGATCCCACCCGTGACACCACCGGCCTGCAGCCTGCCGACCAGCCGGCCGAGGGTGACTGGCCGGCATGGGGGCGCAGCAATGCCGCCACCCGTTATTCGCCCCTGCAGCAGGTCACCCCGGAAAACGTGGGAACCCTGCAACTGGCGTGGCAGTTCCGCACGGGCGACCTGCCGAAGAAGCGCTGGGGTGCGGAAACCACGCCACTGAAGATCGGTGATCGGTTGTACCTGTGCACCGCACGCAATCAGTTGATCGCCCTCGATGCCGGCAGCGGCAAGGAGCTATGGCGTTTCGACCCGAAGGTGAAGGATGCGTCGATCCCGTACACGGCCGCCTGCCGTGGCGTGTCCTATTACGAGCTGCGCAGCGCGCCCACCCTTGCCGATGCCGCACTGGCTGACGTGGCTGCCGATCTCGCGCTGCCCGCACCGCCGCCGACCCGCACCCACCAGAGCGCGGCGCCAGGGAGCCGCTCAGCCTGCAGCGCACGCATCATCGAAGGCACGCTGGACGGCCGCCTGATCGCGGTGGACGCCGACAGCGGTCGCCCCTGCGCGAATTTCGGCAACAACGGCCAGGTCGACATCACCCTGGGCATGGGCGAGGTGCCGCCGGGTTACGTATCGATCACCTCGCCGCCGGCGATCGTCCGCGGTGTCATCGTCACCGGCCACCAGGTACTGGACGGCCAGCGCCGCGACGCGCCCTCCGGCGTCATCCAGGCCTACGACGCGATCAGCGGCAAGCTGCGCTGGGCGTGGGACATGGACCAGCCCGAGCGCAGCGGCCTGCCACCGCGCGAGCAGACCTATACACGTGGCACACCGAACATGTGGACCACCGCTACCGGCGATGAAGCACTGGGCCTGGTGTACCTGCCGATGGGCAATTCCGCAGGCGACTACTGGAGTGGCTCGCGCACCGAAAACCAGAACAGGTACGCGACCTCGCTGGTCGCCATCGATGTGGCTACCGGCAAGCCGGTCTGGCACTTCCAGGCCGTGCGCAATGACGTCTGGGACTACGACCTGGGTTCGCAGGCCAGCCTGATCGACTACCCGACGGCATCGGGAAAGGTGCCGGCGATCCTGCTGCCCACCAAGCAGGGCGACATGTACATCCTCGACCGTCGCAATGGCCAGCTGCTGACCCCGGCCGAGGAGCGCAAGGTGCCACAGGGCGGCGTGGAGCCCGAGCAGCGTGCCGCCACCCAGCTGTTCTCGCTGTACCACACGCTGCGGCGCGACGACGCGCTGACCGAGCGCGACATGTGGGGCATCACCCCCATCGACCAGCTGGTCTGCCGAATCCAGTTCCGCAAGGCACATTACGAAGGGTTCTACACACCGCCCAGCAGCGATCACCACTCCATCGAATACCCCGGCTACAACGGTGGCTCGGACTGGGGCAGCGTGGCCATCGATACGCGGCGTGGCGTGATCGTGGCCAACTACAACGACATGCCCAACTACAACCGGCTGGTGCCGCGCGCCGAAGCCGACCGCAAGGGCTGGCTGCCGCGCGAGCAGATGCGCGCCGACAAGGGCGGTGCCGAAGGCGCAGGGGATCCGCAGGTCGGCACGCCCTATGGCATCGACGTCAACGCCGGTTGGCGGCTGCCGTTCACTGGCTTGCTGTGCAAGCAGCCGCCCTATGGCGGTATCCGTGCGATCGACCTGCGCAGCGGCAAGCTGCTGTGGGACCGGCCGTTCGGCAGCGCGCGTGGCAACGGCCCCTTCGGCATCCGCTCCGGCCTGCCCATTGAAATCGGCACGCCGAACAATGGCGGTTCGGTGGTGACTGCCAGCGGCCTGATCTTCATCGCCGCAGCGACCGACGACCTGCTGCGTGCCATCGACCTGAAGACCGGCAAGGAGCTGTGGCACACCAAACTGCCAGCCGGTGGCCAGGCCAACCCGATGGTGTACGAGCAGGGCGGGCGGCAATACGTGGTCATCATGGCTGGCGGGCACCATTTCATGGAGACGCCGGCCGGGGATTACGTGATGGCGTATGCGTTGCCGGAATAGCGTCCGGCTCCGAGGCCGGCATGCGGGATGTGACCGCTGTCGCTGAAGTTGCGTGGGTGAGCGTGCAGGATCCATCATCGGAACAGGACGGGGCTGGCCAAGCCCCACGGAAGGAATCGCATGCTGAACTCAGAACGCCTGCCGGGGCGTGCCACCCGGTTGCTGGCTGGGCTGCTTCTGCTTGGCCCTTGCCTGTGGGCATCGGCACAGGCCTCGCCCCCGCCCACCGTACGCAAGCTGCCCAGCGGTGCCGAACTGATCGCCGGCGATGTGCGTTACCTGAGCCCCGCCTATGCGCCGTGCATGGCCAATGCGGGCACGGCGCTGGACGCTCGTCGTCGCTGTGTCGACGCTGAATTCAAGGCGCACGACGATGCGCTCAACGCCGCCTACAGCGCGGCGCGCTCCACGATGACGGCCAATGATCAGCAGGTACTGCGCGATCTGCAGCGGCAATGGCTGCGCCAGCGTGACCGTCGTTGCCCGGAAGGTGGCAATGCCGCTGCCCAACTGGATTCGCAGCAGTGCCGTACACACATGACTCTGCTGCGTGCCCGCCAGCTGCAGGGCGGTGGTGCGGCGGCCCTGGTTGCTGAAGCCAAGGCGGCCCCGGCACCCACGCAGGTCGCCGCTCATACCGCAGATGGCGAACCCGATAGGCAGGGCAGGATCGTCCTGCAGCCCGGCGAGGGCAGGATCACGCCTGCGCTGCAGGTGGTCTTCCAGGTGGCCGACTGCAGCGGCACCGATAACGTGATGACCTGTCAGGTGCGGAGCATGGGCGTGACCCGTGGCGGCCGCAAGGTGGCCGTCACGGACGTGCAGCCACGCCTGACCCGCGCCGGTGCCAATGCCCATGCTGCGGCCGCCGTGCTGCTGACCGCTTCCGACTTCAACGGCGATGGCTTGCCAGACCTGCAGGTATGGCAGGACAACAACGGTGTCTACAACGCTCCCGTCCACGCGTTCTACCTGTTTGATGCCAAGGGCAACCGCTATGTGCGTGCCAAGGCATTGGAAGCGGCCATCGGTGGACGTGACATCGACCATATCGACAACGGCCGGTTCGTACTGCGCGGCAAGGCAAGCCCGTGCGAGCGGGAAGACAAGGTCATCCAACTGCGCGGAACCGAACCACGCACGTTGCTGATGCGCCGCTATGACACCTGCAAGGGTCAGGTCCCTACTGAATCGGACCTGCTGAAGTAGGTCCTTCCCTGACGAATGGATGCGTTCCGGAACTGGAGAGCTGAAGGATGAGCGAAGGCTATGGAAAGGGTGGGTCAGGCTTCGGCCTGACCCGGGACCAGTCGGTCGAGATGATCGTCCGCACCTGTATCGACAATGGCGTTACCGACCACCGGCAGATTGCTTACGTGCTGGCCACGGCGCAGCACGAATCGCGCAATTTCGCCGCGCCCGAGGAAGACTGGGGCAGGAAGCAGGCGGTGGATCTGCGCTACTTCGGCGGTGAAGAGTATTTCGGCCGGGGTTTTGCCCACCTTACCCACGTCAACAACTACGAGCGGCTGGGCGAGGCGCTGGGAATGGGCCGCGAGCTGGTCGAGCACCCGGAGCGGGCGGCCGAAGCGGAAATCGCCACCAAGGTGCTGGTGGTGGGGATGCGCGATGGCATGTTCGGCGCGCGGCTGTCCGACAACGTCAACGCCAGCCATGTCGACTACCGACAGGCGAGAGCCTCGGTCAATGGAGGTGAGTTGAACAACGACAGTCCCTATCCGGACGCCATCGCCACGCTGGCCACCGGATGGGAATCGCAGGTCGCCGGCCTGGTCCAGCGCGTTCAGCAGCCGGGCTTCCAGATGCCGGTGCCGATCCAGCAGGGGCCCGCTGGGACGATGGACCTGCACCGTGGTGATGCCAACCAGAAGGTGCTGGAAGCACAGCAGTACCTGCAGCGGCTGGACATCCGCAACAACGCCAATGCCGCGATCAAGCCCGATGGGGACTTCGGTTCTTCCACCGAGCAGGCCGTGCGCCGCTTCCAGACCGAGCGGGGCATCAGTCCGGCCAATGGTCGCATCGACGATGCATTGCTGGAGCGCATGCGCACCGACACGCTGGCGGTCGATCCGGACTTCAAGCGCCGGACGGTGACCGATCTGACCGGGCCGCTGGCCGACGGTAACCTGCGCCCAGGTGAGAAGGGCGAGCCGGTGTTCGAGATGCGCCGCCAGCTGGAGGAGCTGGGGTACCTTGCCGAACCGAACCCACGTGCCGAGCGCGAGGCGCGCACGTTTGATGCCGGCATGCAGGCGGCCATGCGCAGTTTCCAGCAGGACTACGGCCTGCCCCTGCGCCCGGGCAACACCATCGATGAAGATGCGCGCCGGCAGTTGAACGATGCAGCGGTGGCGCGCGAGTTTGCCCCCACCACCGAATTCGACCGAGCAGAGAACTGGCCGCCACAGCGTCCGCCCTATACGCGGGCGGAGTTCCAGCCGGAGCAGGTACAGGCGCGGCAGCAGGCTGCGGCGAATTCACCGGTCGCTGGCCCGGCCACGCAGGAACCGCTGCCACAGCACAGTGGCGTGGATTCGCTGTCGCCCAGGGATGCAGCGCTGTTCGAGCGCATCCGCCAGGGAGTACCCGGAACCATCGGCGATGAGCACGTCATGCAGGCCGTGCTGGAGTCCAAGCGCAACGGTATCGACGATGCCGGGCGCGTCGACCGGGTCATGATGGCCGGAGATCGCCTGTGGGTCGCCGGCTTGATTCCCGGTGAGCGCGCCAGTGTGGATACGGCGCAGCCCGCGCGCTCGATGGACGACATGGTGCGCGATCTGGCCGGTGACCATCGGCAGCGTGAGCAGCAACTCGCCCTCGACAGCCGCCAGCACGAGAACCGCGGGCCTTCATTGGCCTGAGCCGACAACAGCGACGTGCCCGTTGTGGGTCCGTCGCTGCTGTGGGGGAGCGTTGATCGAAGCGTTCGCACCGGGTGGCTGCGCCAGTCGATTACGATGGCATGTCGTCACGCCCACGGAGGATCTGCCATCACCCTGTTGCGTCTGTCTGCCTCCTGTTTCGTCCGCCTCGGAAGCAGTGCTGGGCTGCTGCTTCTGATCGGCAGCGCCGTCACTGCCAGCGCGCAGGCGCCTACCAGTGCGATCGCAGAATGGGAACTGCACGGCCGCTCCGAAGGCCTGGCCCGCCCCGACACCGTCTGCCAGGACTTCCTGCAGGCGATGGGACGAAAACCAGCCGAGCTGGAATACGTGGGCTGCACGCAGGACGACGATTCCTACATCCAGCCGATGGAAGCGCGGTATCGCGTCAGCGGCGCCTCGGCGGCGAAGATCGAAGCCTATCTGCAGCAGACCTTTGGCATGCCGTCATTGACATATGTATGTTGTGGCTGGAGCAGCGGCGCGCCCTATTTCTGGCATGAGCAGCCGGGCAGCGTGAAGTACCAGATCGGCATGGGCGTGGAATCGCTGCACCATCCGCGCACGCAGTGGAGCGCGATTCCCTACTTCACGGTAACCGTTGCGGTGAACCGCAAAGGCCCTTGATGGCGTACGCTTGAAACCAACCACTGGCGTACAAGGAATGACAACCATGCCCCCGATGCTGCTCCGTGTTGCTGCCATCACGCTTGCCCTGGCACTGAGCCAGGCCGCCGCCGCCGCATCTCCCGAGCCGCTGCAGCTGCCGCAGGCCGAAGCGTTGACGTACTGGAAGCCGGTGGAGGGAACCTTCCGCCCACAACTCAATGTCGACCCCGGCCGTGTGCCGTTCGCGGAGGAGGTGACCGTGGCCTATTCGGTCAACAAGCGCGGCCGGACGTATGACGTAAAGGTGGTGGAGGCCAAGCCGTCGACGGCCTTCAGTGGCTGGGCGTTGAATGCGGTCAAGGCGATGCGCTTCACGGCAACGGACAGCAACACCGAGCGCACGCCGATCCGCAGCGAAATGACTGCACGCTGGGGCGGTGGCAAGTAGTGCGCTAGGTAGGTACCCGAACCATCTTTGCCATCAGGTGTTCGACCACGCCCGCCGGGTCCGCCGTGCGGCCTACGTGTGTGCTGGACATCTGCACCACCGAGCTGCGCTTGGCGGTCAGGAAATGGAAGCGCGCGCGCGCAGGCAGCTGCGCGATCGGGCCGGCGCCGGCATCGCCCCGGCAGATCGCCACGATGGCATCCAGCCACGGCTGCAGCGCTTCAATATCCAGCGCCGGCGCGAAGGCGTGCAGGCGCGCGGCATCGATCTCGATTGCCGCTTCCAGGTGCCGTGCACCCGGGCAGGACACGATCACACCGACGTTGATGAACTCCTCGCGCTCCACGCGCGGTACTACGCGGATGACGGCATAGTCATACGTGTGCAGCGTGGGCACGGATGGCCTCCTGCACGAACACCGCACGCACCTTCAGGCGATGCTTCAGGTAGTTGATGTAGCCCTGCCGGTAAGCCTGCGGGCTGTCGAAGGCCGGCTCATCGACCAGCCAGCTGTCCGGCACCAGGCCGACGATGCGCTCGATCTCCGCATCAGGCAGGCGCGCGGCCAGCTCGGCATCCACCTCGGCGATGCGGCTGGCGAATGACAGCAGCACGTGGTCACGGATCAACACGAACGGCTTCTCGCAGGCATCGCCGGCGTTGGCCCAGTCGTGATGGAAGTACATCGCCGCACCGTGGTCGATCAGATACAGCTTGCGATGCCACACCATCAGGTTCGGATTGCGCGTGGTGCGGTCGACGTTGCTGGTGAACGCATCGAACCAGACGATGCGCGAGGCCAGGTCAGCGTCCACCGGCATCGCCGCCGGGTCGTAGTTGATCGCGCCGGGCAGGTAATCCAGACCCAGGTTCAGGCCCTCGCTGGCGCGGATCAGGTCCTGGATCTCCGGGTCCGGCTCGGTCCGCGCGAACTCGCTGTCCAGCTCGACGAACAGGATCTCCGGAATCGGCAGGCCCACCGCGCGTGCCATCTCGCCTGCGATCAGCTCGGCGATCAGCGCCTTGGGCCCCTGGCCAGCGCCCCGGAACTTGAGCACCGCCATACCGTCGTCGTCGGTCTCGACCACGGCAGGCAGCGAGCCACCTTCCCGCAAGGGGGTTATATAACGGAGGGCATGGACGGTACGCATGGGTGCATTCTAGCGTGGCCCATGCTTGGGTTGCGCCGGGTGGTGCCCGGCGCTGTCCCTGACGTCAGTGCGACAACGCGCTGCGCTGCTGTTCCTGCACCTGCTGGCGCGTCTGTTCCTGCGAGGCGTGGTCGGCCTGGCGCTGGTTGACGATAGCGAGGCTGTCCAGGCTTTCCTGCACCGGCCGCTGCGCGGCTTCGGCCGTGGCTGCCGATGCACGCAGCGACGCAGGATCATCCAGCGCGCCCTTCACCACGAACACGTTCTGCGCCGCAGCGACATCGCCTGCCTGCCGGCTGAGCACCACATGATCCACGCGGTCCAGGCCGTTCTCGCGGGCCAGTACCAGCAGGCTTGCGCTCAGTCGTTCACTGGAGGCGTCGAAGCTGCGGCCGTTGGCGGCATCCAGCTCTGCCACCTTGCCGCGGATCTGATCGTGCAGGGCACGGTCGTTGCCACCCGCCAACGGCGCAGCCTGCGCTTCGGTCGGCACGGGTGTGGTTGCCTGTGCAGTGATGGGCACGTGGGCGTAGGTGCCCTCGGTGTGGTCGAAATAGTGCAGCGTGGACGGCGAGGTGCTGGTATCGAAGTAGGGCTGCCGTGGTGGCGTGCCTTTACCCAGAGAGAGACCGTTCTGTTCCAGCAGGCTTTCCTGCAGGCCGAGCTGTGCCATGTTCACCGACATCCGGCTGATGCCATCGGGTGCGGGGTTCTTGGCTTCTTCCTTGCAGGCGCGGCCGATGGCATCGGTGGCGTAGTAGTTCTGGTAATCCGAATTGCCGTTGGGACCCAGCCGCGACGACACACCTTCGTCGTAGTAGTGCTTGCCCATGCCCTCGATGTTGGCGGCAGTGGCGGTCATGCTCAGGTCTGCATTGAGCGTCAGGTCCGGATGCGCGGCATAGGTCATCGGCGGGCCGGGCTGCACGCGCACGAACTCCTCTGCACGGGTACTTGCTTTGTAGAGATCTTCCAGCGTGGCGTCCGGTTTGGCGGTCTTGACCATGCCGACCAGCGCATTCCAGCCCTCGATGTTCGCCGATGCCTCGTCGCGCCGGTTGGCTGCGAGCAGGGTGCCGATGGCCTGGGTGTAGTCGTGGGTCGAATCGCGTGCGGCAATGTCTGCAATATCGGAATCAAACTGCTTATAGGCCCGTTCGGTCGCTGCATCATTGAACCCATGCTGCAGCTCATGGCCCAGTACGAAGGTCAGCTCTGCAGCGTCGTGCCTGTCCCCCGCTGGTGTGGACAGACTGGATGCCGGCAGGCTGATCGTCTTTGCGCCGCCGTCGTACTCGCCGCCCACACTGCTGTCGGCAGGCAGCAGCTCAAAGCGCTGCAGATGACCGGCAGCGATGGCCGAGTCGACCTGGGTTGCCAGCGCCGGAGAGTTGGCGATGGCCCTGCGAAGGTTGTCGACCTGATCGGTCGTTACATCGGGTTTTCCTGCAAATTCGGTCAGCAGGCGTTCCGTATCCGCTGAAAGCGTAGGCATGGTGCGCTGCTCCTTACTGCACGGTGACAAGGCGGACGCAGGCATGTGCCGGCTCGCCAGACGGGGTCGGATTCTCAGCCATCGTGTCGACCTTGATGCTCAGGTTCGGGCGATCGAAACGGTCATGGATGACGCGGCCGTGCTCGCCGCGGATGGTTTCACGCTTGAAGCCCGCGGCCTGCAGACCCGAGGCGAACTGATCGAAGTCGACCTGGCAGATCGCCGATGCGTTGGCTTTGCGCTCGGCAGTGGTGTCGATGAAATTGAGATCGAGACGCGTATCGGCAGCGCCAGCCGTCTTGATTTCGAGGCCGTAGCTCCATTCCGGCGTCAGCGTGCCGCCGTAGCCGAAATGACCCGGGCCGAAACTCTGCGCGGGCGCCTGCATGGCCTGCGATACCCGTTCAAGGGTCAGTTCACGGGTGGAGGTGGTGTCCTTGATCAGATCCAGCAGGCGCAAAAGAAGCTGATCTGCGGTGAGCGCAGACGGCGTTGCGGCGTCGGAGGCAGTCGATGCCATGGGAGCGGGTCCTTGAGAAGTCGACGAATGGTCAGTCGCGTGTGCGCAGGCGCAGAGCGAGGCCGCACTTAGGACGATTGTCCACGGCCGTGTGAATGCGTACCCAAGCATAAGCGTTCCCTGCATGTTGAGCGCTGACCCTAAAGTGGGCCAGGTGAATCACAGGTTAAATGCAATTGACGATTGCTGGCACCGGGGCCGGGCGCTTCGGACCTCAGGTGTTTGCTGCAAGCGGAGTTGCCACCGCCGGGCTCTCCCTGGCGGCGCGCAGTCGGCTCTGGATGCCATGGAATTTTCTTCACTTCCTCATTCCTTGAGAGGTGGCAGCATCCAGCCGTGAGTCGATCAAGCACTGGCGTGGCCTTGAATTGCGGGCCTCCCTGCCGTTTTCCCGCGACCGACACCCGCCAGCTTGTTTCCGGCACATTTGCGCAGCGTTGAACGTGGTCCTGCGAGGCCACTCCCCTCGGCAAGGAGGCCCGCGATGCACAGTCCTGTTCACGCGTATACCTACCGCATCAGCAACCAGCCTATCGCGCAGGCAGCGTGCGCTGGTGTTGGCAGACATGCTGAAGACGTTGCTGCGGTTCATGCAGCCTCAGACAGAATTCTTCCGTGAGTTGAGCACCGATGGTTGGCTCTGCATCCCGCAATGCGCAGAGCCACTACATGCATGCGAGTCGCCCCATGGCGCTGCTTCGTTCGCAGCACTGGGCGCGCATCTCGTCCACGATGTCCACGCAGGCTTCCGAGGTGCACGATGAGCAACGAATCGAGAGGAGCCCTGCCGCCCCTGGATCTGGATGATGCCAAGGCCGCGCAGATGATTGGCAAGCTGGTGCTGGTGGGCGTTACCCGTTTTGGTGGCGATGGCCAGGTGCAGGGGCTGGAGCAGTTTGCCGGCACCGTGCTGAGAGTCAGTGCCGAAGAAGGACTGGTGCTGGCCGATGGCGATGACGGCCATGAGCGCTACCTGCCGCCCATGCTGGACCAGTATCTGCCGGCCGCGCCAGGCGAGTACCAGTTGCGGTCCAGCGGGGTGACGGTGATCGATCCCGATTATCTGTCCACCTGGGAACTGCACGCGCGGCAGTAGGCGAAGGGCATCCAGAGAGGGGCCGGTCCAGGCAGAGCCACGCTTTGCAGGATGGGGCGACTAGCCCTTCCGGCCCATTTCCCGGTGCGCAGGGGGTGTTAGATTCGGCCCATGCCCGCCGTGCGGGTACCCAACTCACACCCCAGGGGAAAAGGATGCTCATCCGTCGTACCTCTCTGGCGGCGGCCGTTGCCGTTGCCACGCTCGGCCTGTTGGCCGCCGGCCCGGCCTTCGCCGACTACGCCAAGCCGCCGGAACACCTGCTCAAGGTGCTCAAGGCGCCGCCGCCGCCGGCACCGAACATCGACCCCAGCGGCCAGCGCCTGCTGCTGACCACCGCACAGACCTATCCGTCCATCACCCGCGTCGCCCAGCCGTACCTGAAGCTGGCTGGCGTGCGCCTGGAACCGAAGAACCGCAGCCGCCACGACACCCCCGGTGGCTATGGCATTCCGGCCTGTGTGGCCGACTTCACCCTGGTCGAGATCGTCAGCGGCAAGAGCACCAAGGTGAACCTGCCGCAGGGGTGCGCAGGTGGCGCACAGTGGTCAGCCGATGGCAGCCGTTTCGCCTTCCAGAATGCCGTCGATACCAGCGTGCAGCTGTGGGTGGGCGACGCCGCCACCGGCCAGGTGAAGCAGGTGCCGAACGTGCAGTTGAACCCCATCTTCGGCAGCACGGTACAGTGGCTGGGCGGCAGCCAGAACCTGCTGGTGAAGCTGGTGCCGGCCAACCAGGGGCCGGCGCCGTCCAACGGCGGTACGCCCACCGGTCCGGACGCGCAGGAGTCGCTGGGCAGCAGTGGCGAGAGCAGCACCTATGAAGCGCGTGACACGCTGACCAGCGTGCACGATGAAAAGCTGTTCGCCTATTACGGTGCCTCGCAGCTGGCGGTGGTCGATGCCGCTGTCGGCAGCGTGCGCCCGGTTGGCCAGCCGGCGCTGTACAACGACGTCAACGCCGCACCCGATGGCGTGCATGTGCTGACCGAGACCCTGAAGGCGCCGTTCTCGCATGCGGTGACCTACCAGCGCTTCGCCAATGATGTGGCGGTGCTGGACTTGGCCAATGGCCGCAATACGGTTCTGGCGAGCCTGCCGCTGGCCGATCGCGTGCCGGTACACGGTGTGCCGGAAGGTCCGCGGGGTTACGACTGGCGCTCCACCGATCCGGCCACCCTGGTCTATGCCGAAGCGCTGGACAAGGGCGACTGGAAGGTGAGCGTCCCGCATCGCGATCGCGTGCTGATGCTGAAGGCCCCGTTCACCGGCAAGCCGGTGGAAATCGCCCGCACTGCACAGCGCTTCGAGGGGTTTGCGTGGTCGGCCGACCCGGCCGTGTCGTTCCAGTTCGAGAACGACGAGAACCGCCACTGGATGCAGGCCCGCATCGTCGATGTGGACCAGCCGAAGAAGGAAGGTCGCCTGCTGTGGGACATGTCCAGCGATGAGCTGTACGGCAACCCGGGCAACCTGGTGTTCAAGCGCCTGCCCAGCGGTGCGCCGGTGGTGCGCCAGGAGGGCAACACCGTGTTCCTGCGCGGGCAGGGGGCGTCGCCGCAGGGCGACCGTCCGTTCCTGGATGCGCTCGATCTGGCTACGTTGAAGAGCGAACGCCTGTTCCGCAGTGATGCCGATGCGTACGAGCAGTTCCTGGGGTTCAGCAATACACCGGGTCGCTTCCTGACCTGGCACCAGTCGGTGATGGACCCGCCGAACGCATTCGTGCGTCTGCTCGGTGAGCGCATCAACGATGCCAAGGCCGGCGAGGCACAGTTCCAGTCCAAGCCTGCTGCGTTGACCAAGCTGGTCGACCCGGCCCCGGAAGTGCGGCAGATCCAGAAGCGCCTGGTGACCTACAAGCGCGCCGATGGCGTGGACCTGTCGTTCACCCTGTACACGCCGCCGGGCTACAAGGAAGGCCAGCGCGTGCCGGCGATCCTGTATGCCTACCCAGCCGACTTCGCCAATGCCGCACAGGCCGGCCAAGTCTCCGGTTCGCAGCAGACGTTCACCCGTCTGCAGCCGTACCGCCTGATGCTGCTGGCCGGCTACGCGATCATCGACAACGCCTCGTTCCCGATTGTGGGTGACCCGAAGAACGCCTACGACACCTATCTGGAACAGCTGGAAGCCGACGCCAAGGCGGCGGTGGACAAGGCCGTGGAGCTGGGCGTGGTCGACCGCAACCGTATCGGCGTGACCGGCCACAGCCATGGTGGCCTGATGACCGCCAACCTGATCGCCCACACCAACCTGTTCAAGGCCGGCGTGGCGACCAGTGGCTCGTACAACAAGACCTTCACCCCGTTCGGCTTCCAGAACGAGCGTCGCTCGGTATGGCAGGCGCAGGATGTGTACCTGAAGGCCTCGCCGTTCTTCTACGCCGACAAGATCAAGCTGCCGCTGCTGCTGGTCCACGGCGAGGACGACGCCAACCCGGGCACCGAGCCGTTCCAGTCGCGCAAGCTGTACCAGGCGATCCGCGGCAATGGTGGTACCACCCGCCTGGTGATGCTGCCCAACGAACCGCACTGGTATACCGCGCTGGAATCGAACGAGCAGCTGGTGTCGGAAATGCTCAACTGGTTCGACACCTACGTGAAGAACGCGAAGTAATCCGGCAAGGCCGCCCTCCGGGGCGGCCTTTCTGGTTCAGGCATCCAGTCCAGGTATCCCCTTGTGGGTGTTGCGTAACCATCTGTGATGCAGGCATGGATCGGCCACAAAGCTGCGGTACGCTGCGCATCTGATGTCCGCTACGGGTTCGCTCCATGAAGGCCTTCATCCTCGCCGTATCGCTGTCGATTTCCGTTGTCCCGGGCATTGCATTCGCCCAGCCGCTGCCGGCCGAGCTGGCAGCGTTGGGCATCACTGCCGGCATGCCCTACAGCAAGGCCAAGCGCCTTCTTGATGCCGCAGGGTGGCAGGCCAGCCCGCCACGCGATGCGCCGGAAGTGTTGGACGGTTTTCCGGAAGTGGGCTGCCAAAAGGGCGGCAACAATTGCAGCAGCACTTTCGCCAAGGATGGGCAGCAGGTCGCTCTGCAGGTGGGAACCACGCTGGCGGGCCAACCCTTCGTGCAGGGCGGCCGCTGAGCACGACGGGCACTCAGCCCAGCGGCAGGTTCTCCAGCGCACGCGACATCCGATCATGCAGGTCGCGCACGCGTTCGGCCTTGGCATGCACGCGGCGCTCATCGCCGAAGCTGCGGACATAGGCGCATGCAGCGAAGCCGGCGCTTTCCCTTTCGTAGTCGGCGACCCACGCCAGGCGGTCGGGGTTGCTGGCCTGCTCGGCCGACCAGGCCGCCACCGGCGGACGGATGTGCGTGATGATGCCAAGCCGCCACGGTTTGGGTGTCAGCCGCGCACGGAAGCAATGCTGCAGCGTGCACATGCGTGCATACAACGTGTCGGTGCCCAATGCCTTGAAGAAGGCATGCACCTGCGCATCCTGTGGTTCGAACGTGGCATGCATCGCCAGTATGCGCAGCCCGGCCGGGGTGCGGTAAGCGCGCAGGTGCCAGTCGGGGTGGTGCTCGACGAATGCCTGCACGCGCTGCAGTGCGATGCCTTCGACGCCGCCGGACCGGGCCAGCCGTCGATTGCGCCGCCACGACAGGACCTGGTTGACCACCACCATCGTAATGCCGCCGGCGGCCAGGCCGATGTTGAAGTTGCCCAGCGCACCGCCGATCAGCGCACCGGCCGCCAGCAGCCCCAGCGCACCGAGCAGCGGCAATGCGCAGCCTGACGGAGTGGACACGTGGTCGATATCCGCAAACAGTACGTCCGGGGTGTTCAGGCACAGCGCGCCGTAGCTGTTGCGGGTAACGATGACGTCATCGCTGCGCTGCACGATCTGCTCGCGGATCGGGATGCCTTCGACACCGTAGTTGGTCCGTCGCTCGCGACGCGGCACGGACTGGCCACTGAGGATGGCATCAAGCGCTTCGCGTGCACGTGCATCGGCGTGGGCCTGCGCGGCGTCCTGGTCGTCGTCGGACCAGCCGAACCGGCGTACCACCAGCGGGCGTCCCTTGTACCTGTCCTGCAGGCGGGCTTCGGCCCAGTACGCTGGAACGATCATCATCCTGTATTCCCCTCGCTTCCCTGGCAGCCGGTCGGCACGAGTCTGGCACAGCCGCAGAGTGCGTTGCACGATACGGCAGCGCATGCGCCGACGCGGTGGTAGATTGCGCGCTTCGCGTGCACTCCACCAAGGACGGAGCCATGTTCGTGTCATTGCGTTGCCTGCTTGTCCTGGCCCTCGGCGGGGTGATCGGCACTGCCCAGGCGGCCGCGCCGGGACCGGAAATCCTGACCGCTGATGCCACCCGTTTCTACGCGCTGTACGAGGCCGCTGGCGGCAAGCCCAGCGTGGCCCAGCTTGAGCAGTACCTGGCACAGGGCACGCCGAGCCTGGCCCAGTTCGCCAAGCTGCGCCGGGTGACCGCCCAGCGCATGGCCGAAGCGATGGCGCGCGACCCTGCGCTGTACGCCAATGGACGGGCCTGCCTGGCGGAGTTGCCGGCGGTGCGGCAGCGACTGGTGCAGGTGTTCGCTAATCTGCAGGCGATCTATCCGCAGGCGAAGTTTCCGCCGGTGGCGATCGTGGTGGGGCGCGGCAAGCCGGTGGGCATGACGTACCCCGATGGCGTGGTGATCGGCCTGGAAGCACTGTGCGCGGCCGATTTCATGAACGCCAACGCGCAGGACCGCTTCGTGCACGTGATCGCGCATGAGTACGTGCATATCCAGCAGACCGGCGTGAGCGAGTACGAAGCAGGCGACCCGCGGGCGACGGTGCTCCGCGAGTCGCTGGGCGAGGGGATCGCCGAGTTCATCGCCGAGCTGATTTCCGGCAACGTTGGCAATGGCCGGCATGCCGGCTGGACGCGGGGCAGGGAAGTGCATATCGAAAGTGCCTTCGCGCTGGACGTGGACAGCACCGATCTGACGCCCTGGCTGTACAACTACACGCCGGGGTCGCAGGAGCCCTACGATCTGGGTTACTGGGTGGGCTACCGCATCGCCAAGGCGTATTACCTGCAGGCCGGCAACAAGCGCGATGCCGTGCGCGCACTGATCCAGCAGGACAACCCGAAGGCGATCCTGCAGGCCAGCGGCTGGACGCCAGGGATGTGGATGCCGGCGAAGGTGACGGGTGTGGCGGCAAGGGCGGCTGCATCGGCCAAGTGACCATTGGCAGGCCGCGCTAGACTGCCCAGGTCGACAACGGAGGATGCTCATGCGCAGGAGGACTTCACTGGCCTGGCTGCTGGCCGGATCGCTCATGGCGGGGCTGGCCACGCCAGTGTTGGTGCAGGCGGCCAGCAATCCATTGCTGACCAAGCCAGTGGAGCAGGTGCAGCCAGACGAAGTGCGCTTCATGCAGCAGCGTCTGTCCGATTGGCCGCAACTGCAGAAGTACCGCGCAGCCAATGCTGCTTTGCCCGCGCCACGGGCCGGCCAGTCACGTGTGGTGTTCTTCGGCGATTCGATCACCGAAGGTTGGGGCAAGGAAGGCAGCAGCACGTTCTTCCCCGGCAAGGGTTACCTCAATCGCGGCATCAGCGGGCAGACCACCGCACAGATGCTGGTGCGCTTTTCGCAGGATGTGCTGGCGCTGCGCCCGAATGTGGTGGTGATCCTGGCCGGCACCAATGACATCGCCGGGAACACCGGCCCGACCACGCAGGCGATGATCGAGGACAACCTGCGGGCCATGCTGGATCTGGCCAAAGCGCATGGCATTGCGGTGGTGCTGGCGTCGGTGTTGCCGGTCAGCGAGTACCCGTGGATCCCGGGCATAGCACCTGCGCCCAAGGTGCGTGCATTGAATGCTGCGTTGAAGCGGCAGGCCGATGCGCGCGGGCTGGTCTATCTGGACTACCACACGCCGATGGCCAACCGTGCCGGCGGACTGGATGCGCAGTTGGCAACCGATGGCGTGCATCCGACGGCGAAGGGTTATGCGCTGATGGCGCCGCTGGCCGAGGCGGCGATCAAGCGCGCGCAGGCGAACGCGCCCAAGCGCTGAGATTGGGTTAGTGCCGGCCGCTGGCCGGCAACCTCGATCTGCATGCCGAACGGATTGCCGGCCAGCGGCCGGCACTACCCTATCGCCAGTTCCGCCAGAAGCCACTCACAGAAACGCATCACCAACGGACGCGGCGCCGCTGCGATAGAGTGTCCACCGAGCCGGCCGCGCACGGTGGCCGCCAGGGACGACGAGGCAGGGAATGCAGAACGGAATCGGCAGCAGGCTGCGCTTGGCCGGCGTGGCCACGGTACTGATGTTTGCAGGTCAGGCGAGCGCCATTGCCGCGCCTGCAGCGTCACCGGTCACACGTGAGGCGGTGGCCGGCATTTCCCTGAGCGAATGGACAGCGCGTTGGTGGCGCTGGGCTGACGAGCAGAGAGTTGCGCCTTACCTGGATCCCGATGGTCGCCTGTGCGAACTGGGCCAGGAGGGGCCGGTCTGGAACCTGGCAGGAACCAATGGCCGCTTCCAGCCACGCAGGCAGTGCGTGGTGCCCGAAGGCAGGCACCTGTTGCTGCCCATCATCAACATGGCCAGCTACCAGACCGGGGAAGACGTCTCCTGCGAGGAGCTGCAGGCCGGCGCGGCGATCAACAACGACCATCTTGTCAGCGCTGTGGTGCTGCTGGACGGGCAGCCGTTGGGTGACATGCGCCTGCACCGGGTGAAGAGCGAAGGTTGCTTCCGCATGGATCCGGATGACGACGACTCGAGATTGGCTGCAGCCGACGGCTACTGGCTGATGCTCAAGCCACTGACGCCCGGTCGGCACACCGTGAGCGTCGGCGCCAACTATGGCGCGCCCGAAGGTGGCGCGTACAGCCAGATGCGGCAGACCTTCGAGTATGTGCTGCATGTGGGTGGCCGCACGCAGATCACCTTCGTGACCCCCATGATGGTGGAGGCGTCTGCCCCCTGATCTGCGTGGCAGGGGTCAATCATGGTCCTGCTTCAACGCCAGATCGGCAGCCAGCAGCGCCTCGGCTGCCGCACTCAGGGCCGGCGAGGGCGGAGCAACCACGCCGATCGATTCCATCATCTGTGGCATGCCGACGAACTGACGTGCGCGGCGATCGTAGATGCCGGTGATCAGCAGTGCACGCGTGGCGGTTTTCTGCTCCGGGCCGATCAGTACGCGCTGCTCCATGATGCCGCGTGTGCCGACCCAGCCGACCAGTCGCGTTTCCAGGGTGAAGCGCTGGAACGGCTTCAGCTCGCGCCGGAACTGGATGGTGCCGGCGCCAACAATCGGCGCCCACTTCTCACGCAGCGCCACCTTGCCCAGGCCCATGCGCAGGATCAGGTCCAGCCGGCCCAGGTCGAAGATGTTCCAGTAGCGGCCGTTGGTCATGTGCAGGTTGCTGTCCAGGTCGTTGGGCAGCACCCGGAACTGCAGGCGGGAGACGCCGAACGGGGCGTCCAGCTTCAGCCGGAACAGGCTGCACAGCAGCAGGTGGAGCAGGCGGAACCAGAGATTCATGGTTATGACGACTGTTATAGAACGGGCGATACGCTAGTCTATGACGACTGTCTTAGCAAGGAGCCGGCCGTGAGCCCGCGATCGTCCGATGCCCCCCAGCGTGTGATCGATGCCGCAGCGCAGATGCTCGCGCGGGTGGGCCTCAACGCGACCAGCATCCGCGAAGTGACCAAACTGGCTGATGCGCCGCTCGGGTCCACGTATCACCACTTCCCGGGCGGCAAGCAGGAATTGTTGGCACGGGCCACCACGATGGCCGGCGACAAGGTGGAGGCGCTGCTGATCGAACTGCTGAAGGGCGGCGCGGTGCAGGGGTTGCAGCAGTTCCTGGCGCTGTGGCGCGAGCGCCTGCTGCGCACCGGTTTTCGTGCCGGCTGCCCGGTGCTGGCGGCAGCCGTCGAGGAGCCGGTGGAGGCCCTGCCGAGCCAGCCACGTGCGGCGGCCGCCGAGGTGTTTGCCCGCTGGCAGGGGCACCTGGCTGAGGCGTTCGTCGCCGATGGGCACGCGCCTGCCCAGGCGACCGGCCTGGCCAGCCTGGTGATTGCCAGTGTGGAAGGCGCAGTGGCGATGAGCCGCGCACTGCAGGACATCGCCCCGTTCGACCAGGTGGCTGCGCAGCTGTTGAAGGCAGCCGCACCGCCTGCTTGAGCGGCGCGCGGACTACTTGAAGAACATGTAGACCCACCCGGCAAACATGGGCACCATCACAGCGATACTGGATGCCACCAGCCAGCGTACATAGCGGCTGGCCGCATCGGCCCCTTGCCGTTTCAGTGTCCAGGCATGCAGAGGCAAGACCAGCAGGGCCTGCAGGAACAAGGCCGCCATTGCGCCAAGCCAAAGCGCAAACACGCCCAGGCAGCCGTCACTCATGCAATAGGTCGCGAACCACGACCCCCAGCCTGCCAGGCCGATCATCGGCAGGAACATGACGATGGCAACAGGGCGGGTGAACTGGGACGCTTGCATGCAGGAGCCGATCCGTTCCGTGGCTGCCCAGAATATAGGATCCACACCGGACTGCGGTTGCCGTGGATCGGCCGGGAACTGGACGGGACGTGACCTGTAGACGCGGCGCCACGGCAGGGTAGAATCCGGCCAGCGCAGCCCGCGCGTGCTTGGCAAGGATGTCTGCATGCTGCACCACCTCTCGTTGGGTGTCCGCGATCTCGAGCGTGCAGGTCGCTTTTACGATGCCGTTCTTGCAGCACTCGGTTACCGCCGCGTTTTCGAAGACGACACCGCGATCGGCTATGGCCTGGTCGAGGATGAAGACCTGTTGTGCCTGAAACTGCGCGACGATGCGGTTGCGCCGGGACCTGGCTTCCATCTGGCGTTGACGGCAACTACGCGTGCGGCCGTTGATACCTTCCATCGTGCTGCCTTGGCCACCGGAGGCCAGGACAACGGACCTGCCGGTCTGCGCCCGGACTATGGCGAGCGCTACTACGCTGCGTTCGTGATCGATCCAGATGGCCATCGCATCGAGGCGGTGACCAAGGCGGCGGAATGAAACACGCACGCCAGCGCGTTTCGATGACGGGCAGCCGCAGCAGCGAAGCGATGCGTGCACGTCGGCAGCTGCAGCATCGTGGCTGGCCGCGGCTGCAGATGGCCGTGATTGTCGTGCTGACCGGTGCCGCCGGATTCCTCGCCTCGCACGTGCTGCGCCTGGCAGGCATGGACGCGATGCTGCTGCGCTATCCGCTGGCCGTGCTGATCGCCTATGGCGTGTTCCTGCTGCTGATGTGGGTCTGGATCCGGTGGCGCTGGGATGCGGTGGCCGATGGCTTGGGTTCCGCGCCCGGCGGCGGTGACAGCCAGGCATCGCCGTGGACCGGCAGCGGCGGGCATTCCGGCGGTGGTGGCGCGTCCGCTTCCTGGGGTGAAGCCGCAGCGTCCTCCAGCGCGAGCGCCGACAGCGCATCGTTGCTGGACGTGGCCGACGGCGAGGCAGGCCTGCCGTTGCTGGCCATTCTCGGCATCATGGCGCTGGTGGCTACAGTGCTCGTGGCCAGTGCCTGGGTGGTCTGGTCGGCGCCGGTGCTGATGGCCGAGCTGCTGGTGGATGCGGCCATCGCCGGGGGGCTGTACAAGCGGATGCAGGGCATGCAGGCGCAGGGGTGGTGGCGGCTGTGCCTGTCCCATACGATCTGGCCGCTGCTGGGCCTGCTGGTGTTTTTCGCCGGGCTGGGCTGGCTTGCGCAGCAGTTGGCGCCGGATGCGGTCAGCCTGATGCAGGTATTCAAGGCGTTGTAACAGGATCTGCCACGACGTTTAATATCAATCACACGCAAGGAGAAGCGCATGGATGTCGCTGCACGCAGGAACAGGAAGTTCGTTCGTTGGCTGATGGTGGCGATGTTCGCCCTGTTGATGCCCTTCGCGGTGCTGGCCCAGTCCGGGCCTACGGCCACCCCGCCTACAACAGATGCGGCCGCCGAAGAAGCCCAGTGCCGCGCCTGCACCTATGAACGCATCGGGCACAAGGTCGACATCGGCCTGGTGGCCTTGGTGTCGCTGCTGGTGGTCGGCCTGCTGGTGGCCATTTCCCGCGAATGGGGGACGACCTCGCAGCGCTGGACCTGCCGCACGATGGCCCTGCTGCTGGTGGGCATCGGGGTGGCCCTGCTGTGGTGGGCGGGCAGCATCATCTACCTGGGCTATAACCCGTGGCAGGAGCACGCCGCTCCGCTGGATGCCGCGTTGGCCTCTACCCTGCTCAGCACGTCGCCGAAGTGGCTGGCAGGGCTGTTGATGATTGGTTTCGCGCCAACCGTGTGGCGGCGCAGCGAGCGCCTGCCGTCCTGGCGCATTGCATGATCCATGGGGCGCCGGGCGATGCCCGGCGCTCCCCTTATCAATCAGTCGAAGCGCCAGCGCACGCCTGCATACACGCCGCGGCCTTCACCGGGCGTCGAGCGCGCCACGTCCTTGCCGGCATCGTTGTAACCGGGGGTGACGGTGGCGGCGTAATGGCGGTCAGCGATGTTGCGCATCTCCGCCCACAGCTGCCAGCGGCCGCCCGGTGCGTCGTAACCAATGCGACTGCCGAAGATGACGTGGCTGTCCGCCCAATAGCTGTTGGCGTAGTCCACCGCGATGCGTGAGGCGTACCCGGTGTTCAGTGCGGCATACAGGCCCGAGGCGTGGTCGAAGCGCAGTTCGGCTTGGTAAGCGTGGCGCGGCAGGCCGGGCAGGCGGTTGCTGCCAAAACGTGCATCGTGGCGGTAGCGGAAGTCGCTGAAGGTATACGCCTGGCGCAGCGACAAACGACCCGGTGCGGCATGCCACAAGGTGCTGTCCAACCCGGCCTCGATGCCACGGTGCACGGTGGGGCTGGCGTTGTTCTCGGCGATGAACAGGTTCGGCACCGGCTGTAGTTCCACGCTCAGCAGCTCGTGGTTCACGTGCGCGTAGTAGCCGGTCAATTCCCAATGACCCAGGGCCGCTTCACCGCGTGCACCCAGTTCCAGCGTGGTGGCGGTCTGGTTCTGCATCGGCACCGGCGCGCGCTGGCGGCCGGTGGACGGACCATTGCCCGCGCCGAAGTACTGGTTCGAGCCCCAGATCATCGACCACGGATGTGGCGCTTCCACCGAGCGGCTGAGGTTGCCGAACCACTGCGTCTGCGGCGTCTGCTGCCAGGTGAAGCCCAGCCGCGGCGCGTAATCCCAGTCGTGGTCGCGCAGGCGGCCGCCGCTGCTCGGCCACGTGACCTGCACATCGCGGCGGGTGTTGATCAGTGCAAAACCGGTCTGTACGCGCAGGCGATCATTCACGGCCAAGTTGTTGCCGATGTGCAGCGTGCTGTCGGTGCCGTGGTGGCGGAAGTCGCGCGTGCGGGTGCCGGCGGCATAACCGTTGTTGGCAAAGCGCAGCGACTCGCGCACATCGGCATCCAGGTCGTGGGTAATGCGCAGCCCGATGGTGGTCTCGCTGTCCAAACCGAACAGCGTGTGCCGGCGACGGTAGTCCAGCGTGGCATTGAGATTGGCGTAGTCCAGCTGCTGGCGGTACAGGCTCTCGTTCAAGTCCATCGGGTATTTGTGATAGACCAGCCCGGCCTGCAGCGAGGAATCCTCGTCGATCTGCAGGGTGGTGAGATTGCCCACCCAGGTGCTGCCCGGCTGCGGGCGGCGCGCATCGATGGCCAGGTTGGCCGCGTTCGCGGCGCGCGGATCATTGCGGATCTGCTCGCGGGTCAGGCGCCCGGGTGTCTCGTGGTTGGTTTCGCGATAGCGCACGAAGAAGCGGGTCTGCAGATCGGGGGTGATCTGCCAGCCGATGTTGGCCATCGCGCCCTTGCCATCGCCGGCCGCATGGCGCTGGTAGCCATCGAATTCGGTATCGGTATAGGCCAGGAAGTAATCGACATCGCCGCTGACGCCGCCCCAGCTGATCCCGCGCTTCTGGTAACCGCGGCTGCCGGCTTCGTAGTGCAGCTGCACGCCCGCCGAGTCGCGACCGCTGCGGCTGATGTAGTCGATGGCTCCGCCCAGTGCCAGCGCGCCGCGTTCGAAGCCGTTGGCACCGCGCAGCACTTCCACGCGCGACAGCCACAACGGTTCCAGCAGTTCGTAAGGTGTGCCGCCCGGGCCGGTCAGTGGAAGGCCGTCGATCGACACCGCGATGCCGGAAGCGTGTGCACCCGGGCCGCGGTTGATGCCCGAGCCGCGAATCGACACCTTGGTGCCTTCGTTGCCCGGCGACTGCGCGCTGATGCCGGGCTGGTAGGCCAACACGTCGGCGCTGCTGGACAGGCGGCTGTCCGCCTTGGCCACGTCGATCACGTTGCTGGCGCCCGGCACGCGCTTCAGCGCCTCGCGCGCCTGCATGCTGGCGTCGGCGGCAGTGACCTGCACCGCGTCCAGCGTGGTGGCCTGTGGGGCGGCGTGGGCGGTGGTGGAAAGGCCAAGCAGGATGGCCAGCGACAGCAGGGAGGGGGCGGGGCGGTGCGGCAGGAAGGGCATGCGGAGAGTCTGTAAACCACAAAACAGGCGCGAAAGTTAACAGGTCAGATGCCGTACGTCACCCCCGGCAGGCCGGGAATCGGCTACATCCCATGAACAACTCGCCAGTAGTCCGGTTCTTGCGCTCAACCAGCGGCGCAGCGCACTTCCGGCAGGTTGCGGCAGTTGCGGCTTCCGTGGGCGTTGCCAGGGTTGGCTCCAGCCGTTCCAACGGTTCGGTGATCGGCCGAGTCTGCACTTCGCGGATCATCCGCAGTAGCTCGGCGCCGGGCACCAATGCGACGGGTTTGCCCGCCACGAAGGCTTGGGCATCACGGCTGAACTTGCCCGAGCTGACAACCATTGCCGCGTCCGCCTTGTGGTGCGCGAGCAGCCCGTACATCTCGCGCACGACCGCCACGCCTACCTGCTGCCGTCGCCATTGCTTGCATTGCACCAGCGTGCGCTTGCCGTTGCGTCGCAGGATCAGGTCGATGCCACCGTCCGCGCCGCCCAGTCCGGTTTCTTCGACTGCATAGCCTTGGCGCCGGAAGGCTTCGCCGACAAGAAGCTCGAAGTTTCGCCAGCCCGTCGTGGCCAGGCTTTCCAACCCGGTTCGGGTATCCAGCAGCTGGCGTCGCTTATAGGCGCCAGCCAAGGAAAACAAGGTGGCAAGCATGCAGATCGCCAACCAGGCCCCGGCAAATACCGGTTGGGCAAGAACCTGAAGGAGGATGTCGCCAGTGGCGGCAGTGACAGGTTGGCGCCAAGCCGGTAACAACCAGCGCAGAGTGGCGAAGCCGAGCCCGCCCACCGCTGCGTTGATGTACCACGGCCATGTGGCCATGACATCCAGAAGACTGTTGCGCCTGCGTCCCATGCATTTTTCTCCGACGTGCTCGCCATTGTTCAGTCGAGCCTTCCGATTGGTTTTCCGGTGTGCCCCACAGCAAATTCCAGTAGAAGAGGCTCGACTCTACAAAGCGGATTTCACCAGTGCTTTTGATTTGGCGTATAGCGTTTTGGCCATCTCAGCGTTACCGAGCGCAGCATGGCATTCGGCAAGGCTGTCCCAGGCATTGGCCGAGGTGGGATACAGGGCAGTATTGAGGGCGAAGACCTTGAGCGCGGGCCGGTTGCCCAGATTGTTGCGGATCGCGTAGCCGGTTGCATTGATGGCCCGCTCCAGTTCGTCGGATGCAATGCCACTGCTTTCGCTCAGCCACGCACGCAGGCTGCTTTCACTGCTGCTGTCGCCGGTCAAGGCATAGCCGATCAAACGTTCGGACAGTGCTGCATGCGGAAACTCGCCTGGCGCAGCCACTGCCATCGTGCTTTCCACCAGCGTGCTCGACCAGGCATTGCGGGCGCTGCCATTGGTCAGGTACACGAACACCCAGTAGCCGCTGGCCAGCGTGCCCTTGAAGGCCAGCCGCGCGCGCACGCGGGTGCCACCGTCGTGGCCGACCTGTGTGTAGCCATCGCTGCGGGTCGTATCCCAGCCGGTGGAGAAGAAGTTGCTGCCACCGCCGGTCAGTGTCTGTGGCTGCCACAGCGCTTCCAGCGTGGCAGTGCGCACCAGCTTGCCGGTCGCCAGTGCCTGCAGGAAACGGTTCATGTCGCCCACGGTGGTCTGCAGATCGGCGTGGCCCCAACCGTAGTTCGGCCATGGATCTTCATTGGCCGGCTGCAGCTGGCCGTCCTTGCCGATGTACGGCATTGCCGCGCGCTGCGCCGGCACGCTGGCTGCTCCCCACGAGGTATTGGTCATTTTCAGCGGCTGCAGGATGCGTTCGCGTGCAATGACCGGATAGGGCTGGCGGTACTGCGCCTCCAGCAACGCAGTCAGCACCAGGTAGTTGGCCTGCGTGTACTGCACGCGACTGCCGGTTCTGAACTGCAGCGGCGCCGAACCGGCCACCTTCAACGCAGCAGCAAGATCGGGTGCCACGCCCGGGTAGCCTTTGCTCACCCAGCGGTTGTCCACGCGGTCGTAGTATTCGCCGATGCCAGAGCTGTGGTTGAGGAAGTCGCGCACGTGGATGGCCTGCCACGCGGTCGGCAGGTCCGGCACATAACGACTGGCGGGGGCATCCAGATCCACCTTGCCCTGGTCGACCAGCTGCATCACCAGCGTGCTGGTCAGAAGCTTGGCCATCGACTGAGCAGCGAAGATGGTATCGACGGTGGTGGGCGCGTGGGTGGCCGGGTCGCGCTCACCGCTGGCGCCTTGGTAGAGCACCTGGCCGTTGTGTGCGACCAGCACCGCCTGGCCGGCGATGCCGTAGCGTTCGCGGTTGGCCTGGAGCTGGCTGTTGAGCTGGGAAGCAAGATCTGGCGGAACATCCCGCGCCGAAGCGAACGGGGTGGCGAACAGGGCGCAGAGCAATGCAGCAGCGAGCGTGCGGTACATCGCGGTGATCCGTCAGCGGCGATGGCGCATCTTGGTCACGGCGGGGGATAGGGTCAAGCCAGGAGGGTTGTGCCGACCAAGGTCGGCATCTACCAGAGCCAAAGCGCATCGGGCGGTGCCGGCCAGCGGCCGGCACTACCCGGGTGCTGGGTCAGCCGAGGATTCCCGGCAGATCCAGACCCTTCTCCTTCGCGCACTCAATCGCGATCTCATACCCCGCATCGGCATGGCGCATCACGCCGGTGGCCGGGTCGTTCCACAGCACGCGTGCAATGCGCTTGGCCGCCGCTTCAGTGCCATCGCAGACGATCACCATGCCGGCGTGCTGCGAGAAGCCCATGCCCACGCCGCCGCCATGGTGCAGTGACACCCACGTCGCGCCACTGGCGGTGTTGAGCAGGGCATTCAGCAGCGGCCAGTCGGACACAGCATCGGAGCCGTCGGCCATCGCTTCGGTTTCGCGGTTCGGCGAGGCCACGCTGCCGCTGTCCAGATGGTCGCGGCCGATCACCACCGGCGCCTTCAGTTCACCGTTGGCCACCATCTCGTTGAAGGCCAGGCCCAGTCGATCACGATCGCCCAGACCGACCCAGCAGATGCGCGCCGGCAGGCCCTGGAACTTGATCTTCTCGGCGGCCATGTCCAGCCAGCGGTGCAGGTGCGGGTTGTCCGGAATCAGCTCCTTCACCTTGGCATCGGTCTTGGCGATGTCTTCCGGGTCGCCGCTCAGCGCCGCCCAACGGAACGGGCCGATGCCACGGCAGAACAGCGGCCGGATGTAGGCCGGCACGAAGCCCGGGAAATCGAACGCGTCCTCGACACCTTCTTCCAGCGCCATCTGCCGCAGGTTGTTGCCGTAATCCACGGTAGGCACGCCCAGCGAGTGGAAACCGAGCATGGCGCGGATGTGGTTGGCCATCGACGCACGCGCGGCCTTTTCCACTTCCTTCGGAGCGGTCACGCGCTTGGCATCCCATTCTTCCACCGTCCAGCTCTGCGGCAGGTAACCGTTCACCGGGTCGTGGGCGGAGGTCTGGTCGGTCAGCAGGTCCGGCTTCACGCCGCGGATCAGCAGTTCGTCCAGCACGTCGGCAACGTTACCGAGCAGGCCCACCGACAGCGGCTTTTTGGCGGTGCACGATTCTTCGATCAGGCGCAGGGCCTCATCCAGATCGTCGGTCCAGGTATCCAGGTAGCCGGTGCGCAGGCGCATCTCGATGCTGCTCTTGCGGCATTCCACCGCCAGGCAGGAGGCGCCGGCCATCACCGCGGCCAGCGGCTGCGCGCCACCCATGCCGCCCAGCCCGCCGGTGAACAGCCACTTGCCGGCCAGGCTGCCGTTGTAATGCTGGCGGCCCATTTCCACGAAGGTTTCGTAGGTGCCCTGGACGATGCCCTGCGCGCCGATGTAGATCCAGCTGCCGGCAGTCATCTGGCCATACATCGCCAGGCCTTTCTTATCCAGCTCGTTGAAGTGATCCCAGTTGGCCCAGCGCGGCACCAGGTTGGAGTTGGCGATCAGCACGCGCGGTGCATCGGCATGGGTGCGGAACACGCCCACCGGCTTGCCCGACTGCACCAGCAGCGTCTGGTCATCGTCCAGGCGCTTGAGGGTTTCGACGATGGCGTCGAAGCTCTCCCAATCGCGTGCGGCACGGCCGATGCCGCCGTACACCACCAGCTCCTGCGGCCGCTCGGCCACGTCCGGGTGCAGGTTGTTCATCAGCATGCGCAGCGGCGCTTCGGTGAGCCAGCTCTTGGCGGTGAGCGTGGTGCCGGTCGGTGCGGCAATGGTGCGGGACGGGTCGTTGCGGGTCATGCGGCGCTCCGGTTCGTAGCGAATTCAAGGCAGGCATTGAGCACCTGCGCCAGGGTGTGGCGCAGCGGTGCGGCGTGTTCGGGGTCGAGCGGGGTGGGCCAGCTGTGCTCGTCCACCTGGTCGGGTAGTGGTTCGTGCATGTAGCCGCGGCAGGCCAGTTCCATCTGCAGGCTGTGCACACCACCGGCAATGCTGCTGTAGTGGCGGGTGATCCAGCCGCCCTTGAAGCGGCCGTTGCGCACCTGGCTCATGCCGCTGAGCGCCAGCAGGTTCTCCACCACATCGCTCAGTGCGTTGTCGCAGGAGGTGTCCGGTGCACCGGACGGCCCGGCGGTGCCGAGATTGAACTGCGGCAACTCGCCCTCGAACAGGTGCGGGATGTGCGAACGGATCGAATGCGCGTCGTACACCACCACGGTGCCGTGGCGTGCACGCAGGCGTGCGATCTGCGTGGCCAGTGCGTTGTGGTACGGCGCGAAATACGTGTCGCGGCGCCGGGCAATCTCAGCGTCGTCCGGCTCGCGGCCGGCGTGGTACAGCGGCTGGTTGTCGAAGGTGGTCAGCGGGCACAGGCCGGTGGTGTTTTGCCCCGGGTACAGCGACACGCCGCTGGGGTCGCGGTTGAGGTCGATCACCGAACGCGAGATTGCCGAGCGCACGGTGGTCGCGCCCATGCCGCGTGCGAAGTCGTACAGCTCATGCACCCACCAGTCGGCATCGCGGCGCGCCAGCCACGGCGAGTGGAAATCGCCGATCAGGTCATGCGGCAGCTCGCTGCCGGTGTGCGGGAAGCTGACGATCAGCGGCGCGTCGCCTTCGTGCACGGTCAGCCATTCGGGATGGCCGTTCATGCCTGCGGTTCCACCGTGGGCAACAGCTCGGCCAGACCCTTGGCCAATGCGCCGCTGCGGACCAGATCGGTTGCGATCACCATGTCCGGGTGGAAATAGCGATCGTCCTGCAGCATCGGCACCTGTGCACGCAGCGTGGCGCGCACGCTTTCCAGTGCCTTGCTGGAGCGCAGCGGCGCATGGAAGTCGCAGCCCTGCGCAGCGGCCAGCAGCTCGATGCCGATCACGTTGGCCGCGTTCTCGGCCATCTGCATCAGGCGGCGCGCACCGTGCGCGGCCATCGACACGTGGTCTTCCTGGTTGGCCGAGGTGGGAATCGAATCGACGCTGGCGGGGTAGGCGCGCTGCTTGTTTTCCGAGACCAGCGCAGCGGCGGTCACCTGCGGAATCATGAAGCCGGAGTTCAAGCCCGGGCGCGGGGTCAGGAAGGCTGGCAGACCGGACAGCGCAGGGTCGACCAGCATCGCCAAGCGGCGCTCGCTGATCGAGCCGATCTCGCACACGGCCATCGCCAGCATGTCGGCGGCGAAGGCCACCGGCTCGGCGTGGAAGTTGCCGCCGGACAGCGCCTCACCGGTATCGGTGAACACCAGCGGGTTGTCGGACACGCCGTTGGCTTCGATTTCCAGCGTGGTCGCAGCCTGGCGCAGGATGTCCAGCGCCGCGCCCATCACCTGCGGCTGGCAACGCAGGCAGTACGGGTCCTGCACCCGCACGTCGTTGTCGCGGTGCGATTCGCGGATGTCCGAATCCTGCATCAGCGTGCGCAGGGTGGCGGCGGTGGCGATCTGCCCATGCTGGCCACGCAGCGCATGGATACGCGGATCGAACGGCGTATCCGAGCCCTTGGCCGCTTCCACCGACAGCGCGCCGGTGACCAGTGCGGCCTGGAACACGGTTTCGATCTCAAACAGGCCGGCCAGTGCGTACGCGGTGGAGAACTGGGTGCCGTTGAGCAGGGCCAGGCCTTCCTTCGCGCCCAGTTCCACCGGCTGCAGGCCGGCGCGAGCCAGTGCGTCCATGGCGGGCAGGCGTTCTTCGCCGACGAAGGCCTCGCCGACGCCGATCATCACGCTGGCCAGATGCGAGAGCGGTGCCAGGTCGCCCGAGGCACCGACCGAGCCCTGCGCCGGCACCACCGGCAGCACGCCCTTCACCAGCATTGCTTCCAGCAGCAGCAGCGTTTCCTCGCGCACGCCGGAAGCACCCTGGGCCAGGCTGACCAGCTTCAACGCCATCATCAGCCGCACCACATTCGCCGGCATCGGCTCGCCCACGCCCGCGGCATGCGAGAGCACGATGTTCCGCTGCAGGGTGGCCAGGTCCTCGCGTTCGATGCGCACGCTGGCCAGCTTGCCGAAACCGGTGTTGATGCCATACACCGGTGCGCCCTTGGCGACGATGGCAGCCACCGTTGCGGCACTGGCACGCACCGCCGGCAACGCGGCCGGGTCAAGCGACAGCGGCGCACCGCGATACGCCTGCCGCCACTGGGCGAGGGTGACATGACCGGGGCGAAGAACCAGGGTGTTGCTCATGTGTTGCTCCAGGAGGCAGGCAGGTCGGGCTGTCCGCGCACCACGCGCGCGTGCAGCGGGTTGAATCCAATGCGATAGACCAGGTCGGCGGGGGCGTCGATGTCCCAGATCGCCAGGTCGCAGTCCATGCCGACGGCCAGGCGGCCGATGCGCTCGCCATGGCCCAGCGCACGCGCCGCTTCACGGGTGAAGCCGGCGATGCACTCGTCCACGGTCAGGCGGAACAGGGTGGCGCCCATGTTCATTGCCAGCAGCGGGCTGGTCAGCGGTGAAGTGCCGGGGTTGCTGTCGGTGGCCAGTGCCAACGGCACACCGGCCGCGCGCAGCGCAGCGATCGGCGGCAGGGTGGTATCGCGGGTGAAGTAGAACGCGCCCGGCAGCAGCACGGCGACGGTACCGGCGGCGGCCATCGCGGCAATGCCGGCGTCGTCCAGGTGTTCGATATGGTCGGCCGACAGCGCACCGAAACCGGCCGCCAGTTCGGCGCCATGCTGGTTGCTCAGCTGTTCGGCATGGATCTTGATCGCCAGCCCATGCGCACGCGCAGCGTCGAATACCTGGCGGGCCTGCGCCGGCGAGAACGCGATGTTCTCGCAGAAGATGTCCACGGCCTCAGCCAGGCCTTCTGCAGCGATGGCCGGAATCATCACCTCGCACACCTCATCGGTGTATTCCTGCGCCTCGCGACCGGGCGGCACCGCGTGCGCACCGAGGAAGGTCGGCACCACGTTCACCCGGCATTCCTCGCCCAGCGCGCGGGCCACCTGCAACTGCTTGCGCTCGTCCTGCAGGGTCAGGCCGTAGCCGGACTTGATCTCGATGGTGGTTACGCCTTCGGCGCGCATCGCCAGCAGGCGCGGCCGGCTCTCGCGTGCCAACTGCTCTGGCGAGGCAGCACGGGTGGCGCGCACCGTAGAGACGATACCGCCACCAGCACGGGCGATCTCGGCATAGCTCACGCCCTGCAGGCGCTGCTCGAATTCGTTGGCGCGGTTGCCGGCGTAGACCAGGTGGGTGTGGCAATCGATCAGACCAGGCGAGATCCATCGGCCTTCGCCGTCGATGCGGGTGGTCGGCTGCAGATGGGCATCGCTGCCGGCGGGGCCGACGTGCACGATGCGGCCATCGGTGGCGGCCAGTACGGCATCGCGCAGGACACCCAGGCCCTCGCCATCGAGGGTCATCAGGTGGACGTTGGACCAGAGGGTATCGACGTGCATGGCATCCACAACGCGGCTGTGTTTATATGTCTATACAATATAGGCGTCCAATTCGGGTTGTCCAGCCATGTCCGATTCGCGTTCCGCGCACTCCTTCCATGCCGCCCACGCCCTGCTGGCCGACGGCTGGGCCGCCGACGTCCGCCTGCAGGTGCAGGACGGGCGCATCGCCGAGGTCACGCGTGGGCAGGCTGCGCAGCAGGGTGATACCCGCGTGGGCATCCTGGTGCCGGGCCTGCCGAACCTGCACAGCCACGCCTTCCAGCGCGGCATGGCCGGCCTGACCGAGATCGGTGGCGGCGACGGCGACAGTTTCTGGAGCTGGCGCGAACTGATGTACCGCTTCCTGGCCCATCTGCGCCCGGACGCAGTGCAGGCCATCGCCGCCCAGGCCTACATGGAAATGCTGGAAAGCGGCTTCACCCGTGTCGGCGAATTCCACTACCTGCACCACGATGCCGATGGCCGCCCCTACGCCGATCGCGCCGAGATGAGTGTGCAGATCGCTGCTGCGGCCGCGCAGACCGGCATCGGCCTGACCCTGCTGCCGGTGTTCTACGCCCACGCCGATTTTGGTGGGGCGCCGCCGAACCCGGCACAGCGCCGCCTCATCCATGACGTAGACGGGTTCGCGCAGCTGCTTGATGGCGCCCGCACCGCGCTGGCCACGTTGCCCGATGCGGTGCTGGGCATCGCCCCGCACAGCCTGCGCGCGGTGACGGGCGAGGAGCTGAGCGCACTGCTGCCGCTGACCGATGGCCCGATACACATCCATATCGCCGAGCAGGTGCGCGAGGTCGAGGCCTGCCTGGCGTGGAGTGGCCGGCGACCGGTGCAGTGGCTGTACGAGCATGCCCCGGTCGATGCGCGCTGGTGCCTGGTGCACGCCACCCACATCACCGACGACGAGCGCGAGCAGATGGTCGCCAGCAAGGTCGTGGCCGGGCTGTGCCCGATCACCGAGGCCAACCTGGGCGACGGCCTGTTCCCGATGCAGGCCTTCGCGCGCGAGGGCGGGCGCTTCGGCGTGGGCTCCGATTCCAACGTGCTGATCGATGCCGCAGAAGAGCTGCGCCTGCTGGAGTACGGCCAGCGGCTGACCCTGCGGGGTCGCAACGTGTTGGCCCCGGATGCCGGCCGCAGCACCGGGCGCTTCCTGTTCGAGGGTGCGCTGCAGGGCGGTGCCCAGGCGCTGGGTGTGGCCGCCGGCCTGCAGGTAGGTGCCAGCGCAGACATGGTTGAACTGGACGCCGCGCACCCCGCGTTGCAGGCGCGACACGGTGACGCATGGCTTGACAGCTGGGTGTTCGCCGCACGTAATGGCGCGCTGCGATCGGTCTGGCGCCATGGCCGCCAGTACGTGGCCGAGGGCCGCCACCTGCAGCGCGAGGCCATCACCAGCGCCTTCGCCGCTGCCCTGCGTGGCGTGCTGGGCTGATCGCCTCCCACCATCGAGACTCCACCACGTGAAGGCCAGCAAGTCCGCCACGCTCAACCAGCGCATCCGCAGCGACCTGGAAAGCCGCATCCTCAGCGGAGAGTGGGCGCCGGGCTTCCGTATCCCGTACGAGCACGAACTGATGGAGCAGTACGGTTGCTCGCGGATGACGGTGAACAAGGTGCTGACGGCGCTGGCCGAGAGCGGCATGATCGAGCGCCGCCGCCGAGCGGGCTCCTTCGTGGCTCGGCAGCCACCGCATCTGGAGCAGGTGGCGCTGGAGATCCCTGACATCGCAATGGAGGTCGGATCGCGCGGACATCAGTACGGCTACCGGCTGCTGCAGCGTGAACTGCGCCTGGCCGAGGCAGCCAATGCCGGCGAAGTGGAACTGGCCGGCAGTGAGCAGTTGCTGGCGATGCGCTGCCTGCATCTGGCCGATGGCCGGCCGCTGGCGCTGGAGCATCGCCTGATCAGCCCGGTCGGCGTGCCCGAGGTGCTGGAGGTGGATTTCAGTACCACCGCGCCGGGCAGCTGGCTGCTGCAGAACGTGTCGTGGACGCGCGCCCAGCACCGCATCAGCGCCTGGGGCGCCGATGCGCCCACCGCCAAGCTGCTGGACGTGAAGCCCGGTACCGCCTGCCTGGTGATCGAGCGCCTGACCTGGCGCGGCGAACAGCCGATCACCCGCGTGCGACAGATGTTCCTGGGCGATGCCTGGGACCTGGTCGCCCGTTTCGCGCCTGGGGCGCGATAGGGGCGAACCCACGCTCGGCTTCTTCCCTGGGCGCTTTCAGCCAAGCGGGAATGAATCGCCGTGAGTAGATCCACGCCATGCGTGGATGTGGTGCCGAGCAGCCGAGCTCGGCACCATCACGCCTCAGTCCATCAATACGTCGCGCACTGCCGCCAGCGCACCGGCTCATCCACACCGGGGCGGGCGTTGAGCTGCACGCGCACGTTGCGCAGGGCGGGGTAGCGCAGCACTTCCTGGCACACGCGTGGCCACACCGTTTCCAGTTCACCGGTGCGGTTGATGGCCAGCGTCTGCCGGGTCAGCCAGACGCCGCTGGCGATACCGGATTGCCCCGCCAGCGCGCGGGCCAGTTCGGCCTGGTAGCGGTCCAGCGTGGCAGCGTCCGGGTTGGGATTGCTGCGCGTGTCGTCGCCATTCTGCGCCGCGGCTGCGGCGACCATGGGAGCGGGCGCATTCGCGGCGCTTTCCGGCGCGGCGGGCGTCGGCACAGGACGTGCAGCCGGCGGCGCTACAGGTGCAACGGCCGGTGCTGGGACCGAGTCCGCCTGTTCCGGGCGCAGGCCCTGCAGGCCAAGTCCGACCAGCAGGCCCAGCGTCACTGAGGCCAGTGCGGCAATGGCGATGCGGCGCAGCGCCTCATGGCGGGCGATCGCGCGCACGCGGGTCTCAACATCGGCCGGCAGGTAGGGCTGCAGCAGTGGCCACAGGCGCGGACCATCGATTACTTCCACTGCCTGCTTTTCCGCCGCGCCCAGGCCATCGCGTTCAACCCGGCCTTCGGTGATCAGCATGCCGCCCTTGGCGCCTGCCAGTCGCGCGGCAGCACCCAGTTCGTTCACCGCAGCGGTGCCGATGCGATAGGCCAGGCCGTGCTTGCACGACACCCGCCAGGTGTTCGGTCCATCGCTGAGCAGGAAATCGCTGCTCGGCTCGCGGCTTTCCTCGCTCGGATCCTGTAGTTCACGCAGGCCGCGCTGCTCGCGCAGCATGCGCTTGATCAGCGTGGAGAACTCGCGCCAGTGCATGCCCGCCAGGGCCTGCAGGCCCAGTTGCATTTCGGTACGTCGGCGCTTGAACCACCAGAGATAGACGGTGGCCAGGGTGCAGGTAAGCAGGGCCGACAGCAGGGCCAGAATCCAGGGAAGCATGCAGGGCGACGACGGAAGGGGCGAAAACGGAAGCCCACAGTGTAAAGGGCCGACCGGTCGATTGCGTCAGGGTGTCCCCGACAGCAAGCGTGATGCAGCCCGCAGATCCGCACGCGCCAGACACGAAAAAACCCGCCAATCCTGAAGCCGTGAGGGGAGGGAACAAACGGCAGCCGAAGCGATTGGCGGGTTCTACGCGATTGTCAACGAAAATTTATTGCGTTGCAACAAAGGCGGTTCAGGGCGTGCTGCCCGGCGACTGGTGGCTGCCCGGCGAGGGGGCGTCCACGTCGGTGGAGGCACGGTGTTCGAGCTTGGCCAGGCGCGCGGTCAGGGCATCGATGCGGGCTTCCAGCGCGGTCACCTGATCGGCGGTCGGCACGTGCAGTCGCTTGAGTACGCCCTGCACCTGGTCATCGAAGGCCTTGTTGACCTTGTCCCAGGTTCCGGACGCCTTCTCGCGGGCTTCGTCCAGCGAGTGTTCGACGTTGTCGCGCCAGCCCGGTTCCTGCTCGCCGCTGCGTTCACGGCGGCGGGCTTCCCAGGCTTCGCCTTCCTTCACCAGGCCATCGAAGAAACGGCCTCCCTCTGCCTGCGCGCGCCCGAGGGCGCCCAGACCAGCCAGCCAGACCTGCTGTGCCGAATCGCTCAGCTTGCGCGAAAAGCGCTCTGCCTGGTCGCCGAAGCCGGCATCGTCGTCGCGGCGATCGTCATTCTCGTAACGGTTCATTGCATTCCCCGTGGGAGTTGGGCCTATCCCCGAGAGTAGCGCGGCGCGCCGTTGCTGGGCCGTGATGGCCGCAGCGCAGGTTCAGCCCAGCTTTTCCTTCAACACGCGCTGGATCTCGCTTTCCACCATGCCCTTCATTGCCGACAGCAGGAAGCCCAGCTTGGCCGTGACCCGCACCGCGCCCGGCTGCAGTTCGATCGCACCGTCCACGCCACTGCCGGAGAAATTCAGCACGTCGGCGGCCCACGACGACTTCAGGCCGAAGCGTTCGCCCAGCTTGGCGGCAACCTGCTCGATCGCTTCACGTGCCTGGGTGTCGGGCAGGGTGTGGGCGTGGCGGACATCGATGGTGGACATGCAGGCTCCTGGCGCAGGGCGGGGATCAATTGAGAGGGCGAGCATTGTGCGCATCGACGGCGCCCACGCCAAGCGCTCATCGCAGGTTCTTCTTCGTGGGCGGCCAACCTGCTAGTCTGCGCCGCGTGCAGAACCTGCTAGTTCACTTCAGTCAACAACAACAGCCCGACCAGCCGCTGCGGCCCGGGGTGCAGCGCATCGTGCGCCAGGCAAACGGCAGCGTGCGCCTCGGTGATGCCGGCAACGGCGCGCTGCTGCTTGCGCAGTTCTGCATGGACGACCGCGGCCTCTGGCTTCAGGTCGGCAACGGTATCCGTGGCATCCATGTGAATGGTCGCCCGGTGCGGCGCATGGCCCTGCTGAGGGCGGGCGACGCGGTCTACGTCGATGGCGTGGAAATGGTCCTGCAGGGCGAGGTCGACACCCTGCTGCAGGCACCGGCGCCGGCAGCCAGCGTCGAAGGCAGCGGCGACGAGCAGCGCCTGCTGCGCGGTGTGGGCGGCCTGCACCACGGCCGCAGCTACCCCCTGTCGCGCGCGCGGGTGATCGGCCGTGGCAGCGATGTCGACATCGAGATCGATGAGCCCGCCTTCGCCGAACAGCACGCGCGGGTGGAAGTCCAGGGCGAGCGGGTACTGCTGCGCGACCTGGGCAGTGCCGATGGCACCCGGGTCAACGGCGTTGCCGTACGCCACTGCTGGCTGCAGGCCGGCGACCAGGTCGTGTTCGACGGCCAGCACCGGTTCGTGCTGGAAGTGCCGCACGACCCGCGCCGGCGACCGCCACTGGCCGATGACGAAGGCAGCGACGAAGCCGAACAGGCACCGGTGGTACCGGTCGCTCCGCGTCGGGTGCGGCGCTGGCCGTGGCTGCTGGGCAGTGCGTTGCTGCTGGCAGCCGTGCTCAGCCTGCTGCTCTGGTTCGGCGCGCGCTGAATTCGTTCCGCCGGGCATGGCCCGGCGCTACCGCCCGGACCAACCCGCTTTGGGTAGTGCCGGCCGCTGGCCGGCAACCTGGTGAACCAAGGTGATTGCAATTGCCGGCCAGCGGCCGGCACTACCAGTGCCGCCGCGGCAATGGATACGGATGCAACCAAATTTCCCTTGCGCCACAAGGCCGCAAGGCTGGTGCAGTGCGGCATACTAGGGATCTTGCCCCACAGGTGTGCCATGACGCGCGCGTTCAACTTCAGTGCCGGCCCTGCAACGTTGCCGGAATCGGTCCTGCGCCAGGCGCAGGCGGAAATGCTGGACTGGCACGGTAGCGGTGCCTCCATCGTGGAAATGAGCCATCGCGGTCCGGAGTTCATGTCCGTGGCCGCCGAGGCCGAGGCCGACCTGCGTCGCCTGCTCGACATTCCCGAGGACTATGCGGTGCTGTTCCTGCCCGGTGGCGCCACCACCCAGCAGGCGTTGATCCCGCTCAACTTCGCCAGCCCCGGCCAGCGTGCCGACTACGTGGTCACCGGCCACTGGGGCAAGACCGCGGTCAAGCAGGCCAGCCCCTACGTGGACGTCAACATCGCCGCCAGCAGCGAGGCCGAAGGGTATCGCCAGCTGCCCGAGCGCGCCGGTTGGCAGCTCTCTCCCGACGCCGCGTACGTGCACATCACTGCCAACGAGACCATCCACGGCGTCGAGTTCCGTGATGTGCCCGAGACCGGCAACGTGCCGCTGGTGGCCGACTTCAGTTCGTCCATCGCCAGCGAGCCGCTGGACGTGCGCCGCTACGGTGTCATCTATGCCGGTGCGCAGAAGAACCTGGGCCCGGTCGGCATCGCGGTGATGATCATCCGTCGCGACCTGCTGGAGCGTACTGGCCAGCCCCGCGCGGACATCTTCGATTACCGCTCGCACGTCGCCCGCGATTCCATGCTCAACACCCCGCCCACCTGGAACTGGTACCTGGCCGGTCTGGTGTTCAAGTGGATGCTGGCCGAAGGTGGCGTGGTCGAGTTCGCCAAGCGCAACGCCGCCAAGGCCGCGCTGGTGTACGGCGCCATCGATGCCTCCGGCGGCTTCTATCGCAACGAGGTCGCCCATTCGGCGCGCTCGCGGATGAACATCCCGTTCTTCCTGCCCAACACCGACCTCGATGCCCGTTTCGTCGCCGATGCCAAGGCCGCCGGCCTGCTGGCGCTGAAGGGTCACAAGGTGGTCGGTGGCATCCGCGCCTCGCTTTACAACGCCATGCCGCTGGCCGGGGCCGAGGCGCTGGTCGCCTTCATGGCCGATTTCCAGCAGCGTCACGGCTGAGCAATGAACGGCGCGCATCGTCGGGTGCGCGCCCCGCAACAAGGAATTCCGATGGCAAGCAAACCCAGCAAGAAGGCGTCGAAGAAGGCCGAGCCGGCCAAGGACAGCGCCACTTCCAAGCCCAAGGGCAAGTCGAAGGCAACCGCGGTGCCGACCCTGGCGCCACTGGCACTGGCCGATGTGCGTTCGAAGATCGACCAGATCGACCGTGACATCCAGAGCCTGATTGCCGAGCGCGCACAGTTCGCCCACCAGGTCGGCAAGGCCAAGGGCAAGCTCGCCGCCGCCGTCGACTACTACCGCCCCGAGCGCGAGGCGCAGGTGCTGCGCATGGTGGTGGATCGCAACGAAGGCCCGCTCAGCGATGAGCTGCTGGTGCACGTCTACCGCGAAATCATGTCGGCCTGCCTGGCCCAGCAGGAGCCGTTGAAGATCGGCTACCTCGGTCCGGAAGGTACCTTCAGCCAGCAGGCCGTGCTCAAGCACTTCGGCCGCTCGGCGCTGGGCCTGCCGATGGCCAGCATCGAAGAAGTGTTCCAGGAAGTGGAAGCGGGCAACGCCGATTTCGGCGTGGTGCCGGTGGAAAACTCGGGGCAGGGCACCATCCAGATCACCCTGGACATGTTCCTCACCTCCAACCTGAAGATCTGCGGCGAAGTGGAACTGCGCGTGCAGCAGTACCTGATGTCGCGCAGTGGCCGCATCGAGGACATCGAGCGCGTCTACGGCCATCCGCAGTCGTTCATGCAGACCTCGGCATGGATGCGCGCCAACCTGCCCAAGGCCGAGAAGATCCCGGTGGCCAGCAACGCCGAAGGGGCGCGCCGTGCGCGCAACGCCGACGATGCAGCGGCCATTGGCGGCGAGAGCGCCGGCCATGTGTACGGCCTGAAGAAGGTCGTCACCAAGCCGATCCAGAACGATGCCGACAACACCACCCGTTTCCTGGTGGTGGGGCGCAACATCTTCCCGACCTCCGGCCATGACCGCACCTCGGTGCTGGTGTTCATCCATGACAAGCCCGGCGCGCTGTTCGATGTGCTCAGCCCGTTCGCGCGCCATGGCATCAGCATGAACCGCATCGAGTCGCGTCCCTCGCACCACGGCAAGTGGGAATACGGCTTCTTCATCGACCTGGCCGGTCACATCGACGACGCGCCGATGCAGGCCGCACTGGCCGAACTGGAAGCGCACTCGGCGCAGATCAAGGTGCTTGGCTCCTATCCGGTAGCCGTGCCCTGATCCCTGCTGCGGCGGCTGCGGCCGCCGCCCCTGATGCACCGCCGGCGAGCCGGCGTTTACGGAACCATTCAACGATGAGCAACGCGCAGCACTGGATCGCCCGCAAGGGCCAGCCCCTGCAGGGCAGCCTGACCATTCCCGGCGACAAGTCGGTCTCGCACCGCTCGGTGATGTTCGCCGCGCTGGCCGATGGCACCTCGCATATCGAAGGCTTCCTGGAAGGCGAAGACACCCGCGCCACCGCGCGCATCTTCAGCCAGCTGGGCGTGCGCATCGAAACCCCCAGTGCGTCGCAGCGCATCGTGCACGGCGTCGGCATCGATGGCCTGCAGGCACCCAGCGCACCGCTCGACTGTGGCAATGCCGGCACCGGCATGCGCCTGCTGGCCGGCCTGCTGGCCGGTCAGGCATTCGACTGCACGCTGGTCGGCGACGAATCGTTGTCCGGCCGTCCGATGCGCCGCGTCACCGGTCCGCTGTCGCAGATGGGTGCGAAGATCGACACCGAGGAAGACGGCACGCCGCCGCTGCACGTGCATGGCGGGCAGACGCTGCACGGCATCGACTTTGCCTCGCCGGTGGCCAGTGCGCAGATCAAGTCCGCCGTGCTGCTGGCCGGCCTGTACGCGCACGGCGAAACCAGCGTCACTGAGCCGCACCCGACCCGGGACTACACCGAGCGCATGCTGTCCGCGTTCGGCGTGGACATCGCGTTCTCGCCGGGCAAGGCCCGCCTGCGTGGTGGCCAGCGCCTGCGCGCGACCGATATCGTGGTGCCGGCCGACTTCTCCTCGGCCGCGTTTTTCCTGGTCGCGGCCAGCATCATTCCCGGCTCCGAACTGCGCCTGAAGCAGGTCGGCCTCAATCCGCGCCGTACCGGCCTGCTGCACGCGCTGCGCCTGATGGGCGCGGACATCACCGAACAGAACCCGGCAGAGCAGGGCGGCGAACCGGTGGCTGATCTGCTGGTGCGCTACGCGCCGCTGAAGGGTGCGCGCATTCCCGAGGAGCTGGTGCCGGACATGATCGACGAGTTCCCGGCATTGTTCGTGGCCGCTGCTGCCGCCGAAGGCCAGACCGTGGTGACCGGCGCCGCCGAACTGCGGGTGAAGGAATCCGATCGCCTGGCCGCGATGGCGACCGGTCTGCGCGCGCTGGGCATGCAAGTGGACGAAACCGAAGATGGCGCCACCCTGCACGGCGGCGTATCGCTGGGCAGTGGCACCATTGAAAGCCACGGTGATCATCGCATCGCGATGGCCTTCGCCATTGCCGGCCAGATCAGCCATGGTGAAGTGCGCATCAACGACATCGCCAACGTCGCAACGTCCTTCCCGGACTTCGACGGACTGGCTCGCAGCGCCGGCTTCAACCTGGCCTGAGGTAGTCCCGGCGCCGCTGCGCTCGCCGGGCATGGCCCGGCGCTACCCTCGGCGCCTGCCCCGGTAGCGCCTGGCCATGCCCAGCGGAATCCCAACGCGCGCGCAAAAAAAAACGGAGGCCGAGGCCTCCGTTTTCATTTCAGGCGTCAGCCGGTGATCAACGCTGTTCGGTACGGAAATCCACCGGCACGCGTACCACGCTGGCGACCGCACGACCCTGATGCATGGCCGGCTCGAACTTCCAGCCCTGCACGGTGTTCAGCACGGCACGGTCCAGATCGCGGCTGCGCTCACCACTGCGCGACACGATCGCAGCGTCGGTCACGTTGCCACGCGTATCCACATTCAAGCTGGCAACCACGCTGCCCTGCACGCCACTGCGCAGCGCAGCAGCCGGATAACTGGGCTTGCTGTTGCTGGCCAGCGGACGCGCCTCACGGTTGCGTACGGCCGGGGCTGCCTTGCGCTCGCTCTGCGCGGGCACGGCCTGTCGCGCAGCCGGGGTGGGCGTGATGGCGACCGGCGTTTCCGTGGCCGGCAGCATGCGCTCGCTTACCGGCGCAGGCGCAACGTCGTCATGGCTGGAGAAACGCAGCCAGACCAGTGCCGCGGCGAACATCGCCACGATCAGGGCCAGCCACAGCCAAGGGGAGGTCGAGCGCGGCTCGAGCGCGCCATCCTGCTGCAGTTGCGGCGAATGAAGGTTCTCGTGGGTGGTGGCAGTCATCGCAAACTCCTCACGTCAGTAACGACGCCCAGAGTGTTGCCCGAGGCGGCGTCGAAGCGTGTCAGCATTGCGTCAACGCAACCTGCAAGGTTCAGCTTTTCTGCGGGGAAGCGTTCAGTTACTGCGGCTTGAAGTCGAACGGCACTTCAATGCTGCCCGGCACCGGCTGGCCATTGCTGACTGCCGGGCTGAAGCGCCAGCGACGCACCGCGTCCGTTGCTGCACGGTCCAGCTCGCGCGAACCGCTGCGCTGGATCACCGTCACGTTGTTCGGGTAGCCGGTGGCGTCCACCTCCACCCGCACCACCACGCTGCCCGCTTCACCGCGTCGCAGGGCGGCGGCCGGGTAGGCTGGCGGCGGCGACTGGCCGGCAATCGGCATCGGCTGCGCATTGGCGGTTGCCGGTGCCGCAGTGCCCGGCGCGGCCGGAGCGGGTTCAACCGTGGCCGGTGGCGGGGGCGGGGCGGTTTCCACCAGCTTCGGCGCATCTTCTTCGTCCGGCACCGGGGCCGGCTTGGCGTCTGGCATATCGCTGGAACCTGCGGCCGCGGCCAGCGGCTCGGGCAGCGGTTCCACCTGGGCGGTTTCCTGCGGCGTCTGCGCGGCCGGGTCGGCACGGAAGAATTCCTTGTCGCGTCCGGTCAGCCAGACCAGCACGAACAGCAGGATGCCCACGCCGAAGGCGATGCCGGCGATCTTCAGGGCGTTGCGCGGGATATGCACGGTGAACGACTTGGCAGGCGACGGACGGGGAGCAGACATGGACCAGACCAGTACGGAATGCCTCGATTCTGCCACGGCCGGAATGAACCGGGCGGCAGAATTCCGTATAACAGGCGATAATCCCGTTCCTGTTACCCACCACGACGCCTGCCATGCTTGATCCAGCCCTGCTCCGCCACCAGCCCGCCGACCTCGCCGAACGCCTGCGCACCAGCCGCGGCTTCGAGCTCGACGTGTCTGCCCTGGAGTCACTGGAGGCCGATCGCAAGCGCATCCAGGTGCGTACCCAGGAGCTGCAGAGCCTGCGCAACAGCCGTTCCAAGGCCATCGGCCAGGCCAAGGCCAAGGGCGAGGACGTTTCGGCCATCATGGCCGAGGTCGCCGCGTTTGCCGACGAGCTGAAGGCTTCGGAAGTGGCCCTGGACGAGCTGCGCGAGAAGATCGACACGATCTCCATGGGCATCCCGAACATACCCGCTGATGACGTGCCGGCCGGTGCCGATGAAAGCGAGAACGTCGAGCAGTCGCGCTGGGGCACCCCGCGCCAGTTCGACTTCAAGGTGCTGGACCACGTTGAGCTCGGCGCCCGCAACAAGTGGCTGGACGGCGAAACCGCCGCCAAGCTGTCCGGTTCGCGCTTCACCGTGCTGCGTGGCCCGATCGCCCGCCTGCATCGCGCCCTGGCCCAGTTCATGCTCGACCTGCACAGCGGCGAGCACGAGTACCAGGAAACCAATGTGCCGGTGATCGTCAACGCCGACAGCCTGTACGGCACTGGCCAGCTGCCCAAGTTCGAAGAGGACATGTTCATCACCCAGCTGGGTGAGCAGAAGCGTTACCTCATCTCGACCTCGGAAATCTCGCTGACCAACATCGCCCGCGACGAGATCCTCGATGCCGAGCGCCTGCCGCTGCGCATGACCGCCCATTCGCTGTGCTTCCGTTCCGAAGCCGGCAGCGGTGGCCGCGACGTGCGCGGCATGATCCGCCAGCATCAGTTCGAGAAGGTCGAGCTGGTTTCGATCTGCCGCCCGGAAGACAGCGACGCAGAGCACCAGCGCATGACCCGCTGCGCCGAAGTGGTGCTGGAGAAGCTGGGCCTGCCGTACCGCAAGGTGCTGCTGTGCACCGGCGACATGGGCTTCTCGGCCATCAAGACCTACGACCTGGAAGTCTGGCTGCCGTCGCAGGAGACCTACCGCGAGATTTCCTCGTGCTCGAACTGTGGTGACTTCCAGGCCCGCCGCATGCAGGCGCGCTGGCGCAACCCGGCCACCGGCAAGCCGGAGCTGGCGCACACCCTGAACGGCTCGGGCGTGGCCGTCGGCCGCGCGATGATCGCAGTGATGGAGAACTACCAGAACGCCGACGGCAGCATCACCGTGCCTGAAGCACTGCGCCCGTACATGGGCGGCATCGAAACCATCGGCTGATCAGCCGGTAGCGCCGGGCCATGCCCGGCGGCCTTCTGATGGGTGCCGGCCATGTCGGCACCGCATCCACCCATGGCGTGGATCTACTGAGGCGGTGTGGCATCCACGCATGGCGTGGATCTACTGACGCGGTGCGGCATCCACGCATGGCGTGGATCTACCGAGGCGGTGTGGCATCCACGCATGGCGTGGATCTACTGAGGCGGTGCGGCATCCACGCATGGCGTGGATCTACTGGCGCGATGCTGCATCCAGGCGCTGGGGCTTAGGGCTTTGCAGTAGATCCACGCCATGCGTGGATGCCGCAATCCATCAACCTGCTATGCGCAGCTTCTCCAGCGGTACCCAACCGGCCTCGCCAGCTGCCGGCACACACCACGCCCACCCATTGAGCGTGCGCACGCCGCGCAGGTGCTGCCCCGGGTCCACATCAAGCTCCCGTGCGCAGTAATCCTCCGTGGCAAACGCGCCACCCTGCGCATCGCGACCGATCACCGGCGCCGGCACGAACCCCGGCTGCTGTCCCTCGGCCTCGCACAGAAACCAGTCTTCCCAACCCTCGGGCCCCTCATAACGTTCGCCCACCACCAGTGCCTGGCCACGGTGCAGGGTGATCGGGTGCGGAAATTCGCTGCGGTGCGCAGCCATCACGATGTAGTTCATCGCCCCATGGTGGCAAAAAAAAGCGGCCCCGCAAAAGCAGGGCCGCCAGGGTAGGGTGGGCCGGGATGGGGGAGGGAATCCCGGCCCGCGTTCAGCGCCCAGACGAGGGAGAGAGGCGCCGAACGCTGGAACGCGTTACGCCGCTGCCACTTCCGCCGCCTCATGCGACGGCAGCGCCGCCAGCGCACCGGCAATCGCGTCTTCACGATGCTGCGGCGAATAGGCGATGCCCTCGGCACGCACGAACTCGATGTCGTTGATGCCCCAGAAGGCAAACGTCTGGCGCAGGAAGGGCTCCTGGAAGTCCGCCGGCGAATCGGTGTAGATGCCGCCACGGCTGCTGACCACGATCACCCGCTTGCCACCGGCCAGGCCCACCGGGCCGTTCTCGGTGTACTTGAACGTGCGCCCGGCAACCGCCACGCGGTCGATCCAGGCCTTCAGGGTGGAGGGCACGCTGAAGTTGTACATCGGGGCACCGATCACCACGATGTCTGCGGCCAGGAACTGCTCGAGCACCTGTTCAGCATCAGCGGCCTCGGCCGGGTCGGTCTTGGCCAGCGAGCCGCTGCGCAGATGCGGTACCGGATTGGCGTCAAGATCGCGATAATCAACCTGCAGGCCGTCGATCTGCTGCTTGAACTGGGCCACCACGGCGGCGGTCAGGTGGCGGGAGACGGAGTTGTCGCCAAGCACGCTGGCGTCGATGTGCAGAAGCTTCATGGCAGTACCTATGTTCGGGAGAGGTGGCGGGCTTGCCGCCGACGGAGAGAACGATAGGTTGTTGCATCGGCGGGATAAAGGTGGTTGAATGCCACGTATTGTTCTATCAATGGAACTCGGGTATGCATGACCTGAATGATCTGTACTACTTCGCGATGGTGGTCGACCACGGCGGTTTCGCCGCCGCCGAGCGCGCACTGGGCATCCCCAAGTCGCGCCTGAGCCGCCGTATCAGCCAGCTGGAAACCGACCTGGGCGTGCGCCTGCTGCAGCGCTCCACGCGCCGCTTCGCCGTCACCGACGTCGGTACCAGCGTGCACCGCCACGCCCAGACCATGCTGGCCGAGGCGCAGGCCGCGCGCGAGGTGGTGGATCGCCTCAGCGCCGAGCCTCGCGGCCTGGTACGCGCCAGCGTGCCGGTGTCGCTGGCGCAGATGCAGCTGCCCAAGCTGCTGCCCAAGTTCCTCGAGCAGTACCCGAAGGTGCGGCTGCAGCTGAACATCAGCAACCGCCGCGTGGACATCATCAACGAAGGCTACGACGTGGCCCTGCGCGTGCGTTCGCGGCTGGATGACGACGGCAGCCTGGTGATGCGCAGCTTCGGCCAGGTGCAGGAACTGCTGGTGGCCAGCCCGAAGTACCTGGACCGCGCCGGTCGCCCGAAGGACCCGGAAGAGCTGGCCAACCACGTAACCCTCAGCATCAGCGAAGACGAAGCGCGCCAGCGCTGGGAACTGCACGGACCCGAAGGCGCCGTGCGCCGGGTGGACCTGCAGCCGCGCGTGGCCGGTTTCGACTTCCCGCTGCTGCAGAGCATGGTGAAGGACGGCTTCGGCATCACCATGCTGCCGGAAACTGTCTGCGCCGATGCCGTGCGCAATGGCGAGCTGGAAGTGGTGTTGCCGGACTGGTCGCTGCCCCAGGGCGTGTGCCATGCCGTGTTCGCCTCGCGTCGCGGCCTGCTGCCGGCGGTGCGGGTATTCATCGACTTCCTGGCCGAACACCTGCCGCCGCAGCTGGAGGCCTCGCGCCTGGATTGCGGTGGCGCCTGCGAGAAAGCCAAGGAGCGGATCAAGGCCAGTGCGCTGGGTGCGTTGGCGGTGGACGCGGGCTGAGGCGCCGCCCCGACGGAACAACGGTCTTGGGCAAATCGCCCGGCCGTGCGAGAATGCGTGCCCGGCCAGCAGGCTGGGCCGATACGGAGAGATGGCCGAGCGGTTTAAGGCACCGGTCTTGAAAACCGGCGAAGGGTCAAACCTTCCGTGGGTTCGAATCCCACTCTCTCCGCCACTTGATGCCTGTCTGTTGATTCTTAACTCGAATAAGTCAATTGACCAATTTAAGTGGCAGGAGTTGTGCTGAGAAAGTTCTCGCATGCACATCCCCCAGCGATCGAATTGATCCTTAATCGGTCGCCGAGCATAGTCGGGTGTACCGGTTGACTGACGGTCGTGCTCGATTGTCCTGCTCGCTAGATGAGCATTTGGGACCATAGAAGCTATTGGTGCTCCAAAGCCGAATCGCGGCATTTTTTAAGCTGAGCTTGGTCGCCTAAATTCACCTTTGAAGTCGACTGAAGGCGGCGGTGCCTCCTGCGTCTGCACCATTCTTGAGCTTCACCGCAATTGTGAAGGGCCTTGCGCTAAGGGAGGGCAGGGGGGGCGAAAAAACAGCAGGGTCTACTCGTTTTTTGGCTGTTGTCCTGCGTTATTGTTCTATTTTTCCTGTGTTCTACCGTCTAGATATTGGATAATGCTGCGCGTAAGGTTGACTACAAGTAATGCCTCATCGCGCTCGACCAGTTGATCGTTGGCATGAGCCAGGCTTGCGCGGTTACGTAGTGGGTTGAGCGCGTCAAGGATGTTTCCAATGGAGAAGACGATTTTGCGCATCGCATCGTCTTGGACGCCCATATCGCGCAGAGCGGGATGGTTCTCACGCATCAACTTAAAAATCTGAGTGACTCCTGGGTCCGTTGGCAGCGTAGCCATGTCCAACCCTGCCGACCGACACATCGCTTTCAAGTAGCCATGGAGAGCGGTGTGAACGCGATCCAGGGCGCTCACTGGTCCCTGTGCCTCCAACAGCGATGCCGCGTCGGCCAATGCTTGGTGCACAAGCTCGCTGGCCAGCTTCGGGGACGTCGGCTCTACGGCGGCAATTTGGCTGCATCGCTTCGCCATTGCAAGCAACTTGGCGCGCGCCTCCGGGGTTCGCTGGACCTCTGACCCCACCGGGAACCGACGGGCAACGCCTCGCACTATCGCCGCCTGAGACTGCGGATCGACGGAAGAGAGCACGGCCAAGAAACGTTGGCGCGTCGTGCCCGGATATTCCTCCGGATCGACTTTTAAGTCGCAATAGGCGGCGTAGAACTCACGGTGGGACGGATAGGTGAAATCGCCCAGATAACCGCCTGACACGCCAATGTAGTGGTTGGCGATCCAGTGGATCTCAGTCGGACGCAGGCCATCCATGGAGCCCCTCGCTCGCCGGGTGGAAGGCCGGCCCAGATGGGGGCACTATAGCTCTGGCGCCCAGTTTCGGGCCATAGGGGGAAGACATGGAAAGGTCGTTTGAGGAAGGGACGGTCGACGCCCCGGAGAGCGGGTCTGTGCTCCGGGAGCGAGGCTCGCTGATTGACAAGGTCAATCGGGCCCGCCTGGAGCTGCTCGACCTATCGACCCGCAATCGGTTGCTTAACGTTCCCCGTTCCGGCCATGCCAAGACGGTTGAAGTGGTCAATGAGCTCGCACGAGCGATGTATCAGACGCTCGTCATCGACGGAAAGCGCTTCACCTTCGTTGCTGGTAGGGCTGATCCAAAGACGGCCGTAGACGATACCGTTGGCGAGGAAAGCGAACAGTCCGACTTAGCCAGCCTCGTCCAGGTCAACGCTGTTGATGCGGAAGCCGACCTCGCGCTTCTCGAGGATGAGCCGGACGACCTTGAGCTTTTGGCGCAGCCCAACCTAGAGCTGGACGAACAGGGACGCCGTGTCAGCCACTGGGACGCCCAGCTGACGACGCGCTTGACGCCGACCGGCCTCCAGAAGCGGCTTTTAGACCTCTACGTCGACGCCCGCACGCTTCAGGAAGAGCAGGGCATCAACGTGCTCTATCTCGGTATTGGCTACCTTAAATGGCGAGCTCCGACCACGCCTAAGATAGACCGATATGCTCCCCTCGTGCTGGTGCCAGTTGCCTTGGAGCGCAGCAATGCTGGCGAAAAATTTCACCTTCGATGGCAGGGTGACGAGATTGTTGCCAACCTCTCGCTCCAGCTCTTCTTGCAACGTCAGTTTGAGATAAAGCTCCCCGAGATCGATGAGTTCGAAAGCCTCGACATCGATGACTACTTGTCCAAGGTGGCCGCCCTGATTGAGGGCAAGCCCGAATGGGCAGTTGTGCCGGACGATGCGGTCCTGGGCTTATTCTCGTTTGCTAAGTTCATGATGTATCGGGATCTGGACCCCGTGAGTTGGGAGCAGTCTGGTGGCCTGGAAGCGCTCCCCGCACTTCGTGGCGTAGTTTCGGACGGCTTCCCCGGCGCGGCTATTTCGACCAACGATGAGGACATTGACGCTACTGTTAGCCCGGAGCATATGCGCCATGTCGTCGACAGCGACAGCTCCCAGTCCCTCGTCGTCCATGATGTGCTTAAGGGGCGGAGCATCGTGGTCCAAGGGCCGCCGGGCACCGGCAAGTCCCAGACCATCGCCAACATTATTGCTGGGGCGATTGCCGAGAAGAAGCGCGTGTTGTTCGTGGCGGAGAAGCTGGCGGCACTGGAAGTTGTGAAGAGGCGCTTGGACCAAGTTCGCCTTGGCGCCGCGTGTCTTGAGCTTCACAGCAACAAGGCGAACAAGCGAGCCCTGCTCGAAGAACTGCGACTGACATGGAATTTGAGCCCACTGGCCGATGAGGACAGCGGCCCGATCGTTCGTCAGCTCACTGAGCGACGCGATTTGCTTAACGCCCATGCCTTGCGCCTACATCAAGAACTGCTGCCGTCGAAACTGACGCCCTACGAAGTATTCGGCAACCTTGTTCGGCTGCGTCGGGAGGGGCATGTCACGGCACGCATCCGACTCGATTCGCCGCTCGAGTGGGCATGGGACAGAGTGGGAGAAAACCAGAAGCTGCTTCAGGATCTGTGTGACCGTGTCCTCACCATGGGCATCCCCGACCAGCACGCCTGGGCCGGTGTGGAGAATGAGGCGCTCCTGCCGAACGATCGGGACCGGTTGATTCGGGAGATCGCTGACCTTGCCAATAAACTGGAGGACTGGAGGCAACGCGCCGTTGAGCTGACCGGCATGCTCGATCTTCAGTTCTCCGACCGCCTCGACGCGCCACAAGCCGCAATCGAGCGAGCCAAGATTCTGCTGACGGCACCGCCCCTCGGGTCCGACGCACTCGCAGACGCCTCGTGGGAGGCGCCTGCAGGCCCCGAAAGCCTCATCGAAGATGTCCGGCGGGCGCAGGAGCTGCGCCAAACTTGTAACGAGTTTGCATGCGAATCCGCACTTGAACAGGAGTGGGGGCAGACGAGGCAAGACTTGTCGAATGTTCCTGGAGACTTCGTCCTAGGCAAGGAACTGTCTGCGATGCGCGATGCGCACCAGAAGCTGTCGGGCATGACTTCTGACCTAGCCCGGCTAGCCCAACTGGTAGGGGAGCAGCGACCGCTAACATTTGAGGTAATGGCTCATGTCTGCGCGCTTGCGGAGCGCGCTAGCTCAGCGCCGCAGATCGATCGCGATGCTCTAGTTGCCCGTATTTGGGAGCGAGGCGTTGACTCAGTCCAGAACCTGGTTGATTGGGTGCAGCAATTCCAGACGGCCCGCCGTGAACTCAGCGGGGTGTTCCGGGAGTCTGCCTGGTCCGCTGACCTTGAGGACGCCCGGCTGCAAATCGCAAGCCGCACTGGCAGTTTCTTCCGCTTTGTAAGCGGCGAGTGGCGCGCTGCGAATCGGCTGGTCCGCGCGCAGCTTCGAAATCCCAAGCTGCCGGCTGATCAGTTGCTTCCAGAATTGGACAAACTCCTTGACGCACAGGCAGCGCTTCGTCGGGTCGAGGAGGGCAATGCTCAGGGCGAGGAGGCATTCGGTGCTAACTGGGAGCGTGATCGCTCTGATACTGCTTTCTTGAGGGGCGTAGTAGCTTGGATGCGCGGCATGCGCCCGCTCGGGCTGGGCGCTCGCGAGCAAGTTGCTGCTATTGGTGACAGGGGGTTAGCGGCTGAGTTGGCGGATCGTTTGGTCCCCGGGCTTGCCGAAGTCCAGGCCCTTTTGTCTCCCATACACGAATCACTGCTCACCAGCGGGCAGATGCTGTGGAGTGCGGTAGAGTCCTCGCTTCCGAGGGTTCCGCTGCTTCGATTGTTGGACGACACGGCCCCGTTCGGGCAGGCCATTTTGGTGTGCGATTCGCTGAATGACGCCAAGGCGTTGACCGCGTCACTTGCCCTTGAACGCATCGACGCTCTCACCAGCACTCAGGCAGCACTTGCCGCACTTGCTCAAATCGACCCGCAAGGTGAAGCCGCGTTCGGTGACCTATGGCTAGGCGCTGCTTCGGATGCTGCTGCGCTCCAAGAAGCCTGTCTCTGGATGACTACCAATACTGACTTGAGGGTGCTGGCCTCGCGCACTGCCGACCCCCAGCAGAAGCTCGAGCAGGCGACAAATCAGCTTGAGGAAGCTGAAAGGCTGGGCATCAAGCTTTCTGAGCTATTCACTGCCCTGCGATTTGCGGGTAACGAAGAGGTCGCACCGGATCCCGCTGAGGTCTCCGTGAATGCCGCGATGGTCCAGCTCAAAGCGTGGGAAGCAGATCCGGAAGGCCTCCCGCAATGGGTTGCTTATATCGCTCAAGCAAATGTGGCTGAACGACGTGGCCTGAAGAACTTCGTCGATGCGCTGGCGACCGGTTCGCTGGCTCCCGATGAGGCTCGCGGCACGTTCGATCTAGCCTATTACGAGGCGGTTCTGTCGGCAATGGTGGCCCGGGACCCGGAGCTGGCGACGTTCGACGGCAAAAAGCAGACCGAGATTGTCGAGTCGTTTTGCGAGCTGGACCGAAGCCGCATTGACCTGGCTCGGCGGCAGGTTTCGCGCTCGCATCGCGAACGAATCCCATCGAAGAGCGGGGCCGCTGGCCCTGTGGCGGTGATTCTCGGCGAGATGGCGAAGAAGAGAAGCCACCTCCCTATTCGCCAACTGATGGTGTCGGCGGCGCCTGCCATCCAGGCACTCAAGCCAGTCTTCATGATGAGTCCGCTGTCGGTGGCGCAGTTTTTACCGCCCGGCGCGGTGGAATTCGATCTTTTGGTCATCGACGAGGCAAGCCAGGTCCAGCCAATCGATGCCTTGGGTGCTATTGCCCGTGCGAAGCAACTGGTCATCGTGGGGGACGAGCGTCAATTGCCCCCCACGCGGTTCTTCTCAAGAGCGTTGGGCGATTCGTCCACACCGTTGGATGACTCCGCAGCGCCTGCCGACGTGGAGAGTATCTTGGGCCTGTGCTTGGCGCGTGGGTTGCCGGATCGAATGCTCCAGTGGCACTACCGAAGCCGCCACCAGTCTCTAATCGCGGTTTCCAACAGTCAGTTCTACGAGAACAAGCTGCTGATCGTGCCAAGCCCCTACACGAGTGAGGCGGGAGTGGGTCTGCGGTTTCACCACTTGCCAGACGCCGTTTATGACCGGGGCGGGACCAGCACCAACGCGCGTGAAGCGAGGACGGTTGCCATGGCCGTTATTGCTCACGCACAAACGACACCACATCTCACGTTGGGGGCTGCCGCTTTCTCGACCCAGCAGCGGCGTGCAATCTTCGACGAAGTGGAACTGCTGCGTCGCCAACATCCTGAAACCGAAGGCTTCTTCACGGCGCATGCCCATGAGCCTTTCTTCGTCAAAAGTCTGGAGAACATCCAGGGCGACGAACGCGATGTCATCTTCATCTCTATCGGCTATGGCCGAGATGCGCGCGGCGGCGTGAGCATGAACTTCGGTCCGGTCAGTAGCGAGGGCGGCGAACGCCGTCTCAACGTGCTCATCAGTCGGGCCAAATCACGATGTGAGATCTTTTCGTCTATCACCGATGAAGACATCGACCTCAGTCGGGGCAAGGGTAAAGGCACTGCCGCGCTCAAACTGTTCTTGCACTATGCCCGCACCGGACGTCTCCATATCGCAAGCGAAGCTGTCGAGGAGCGCAAGAAGACGTTCGAGCAGGAGGTCGCCAAAGCGCTCATCGCTCGTGGTTACGACCTTCATATGCATGTGGGCGTGGCCGGGTTCTTCGTCGACATTGCCATCGCCGATCCGGAGAAGCCGGGACGCTATGTCATTGGTATCGAATGCGACGGAGACTCGTACCGAAGGTCGAACGGTGCGCGCGATAGAGATCGTCTGCGTGACCAGGCGCTACGCGACAAGGGCTGGCAAGTCCACAGGGTGTGGAGTGCCGAATGGTTCCTGAGGCCCGCCGCGGAGCTTGACGCCTTGGTGCGCGTCATCGAGCGCTCAAAACTGGAGCCGGATCCCTTTGAGGCGGAGACGGTCTCTCGATCGCGCGCCGTTCCAATCAACATCGAGAGCGTGGACCACAACGATTTCGTCGAGGTGGGTCTGGTCAGCTCTGACGAGTTACCCAACACCGATCCTTACGTGGAAGCCAACTTCGCGGTGCCCAGCCAGCAACAGGAGCTGCATACAGTTCCTGCGATGCGGATGGCAGGTTTTGTGCGCGACTTGGTTCACATCGAGAGCCCAATCCATCGGTCAGAGGTCGTCGTGCGCATTCGTTCGCTATGGGGCTTGCAACGGGCAGGAGGGCGCATCCAGAGCGCGGTTGATGAGGGCATCCGGCGGGCAGTCGAAGACGGTCTGGTGCTGCAGGATGGCGAGTTCCTTCTGTGGCCTGGACGCGGTATTCGAGTGCGTGACAGAAGCAGCGTTCAGTCCCTGAGCCTGCGGCGCCCCGAACTGCTTCCACCCATGGAGATGGATGTCGCGATCTTGGAGTTGGTGCGCGAGAACCTAGGCGCGACATTGGACGAAGTCGCGCTCCAGGTGTCGCGCCGGCTGGGCTTCCGAACCACGAGCGCGCAGTTGCGTGCGGCTCTCGTGGGGCGGACCGAGTCGCTTTTGGCATGTGGTGCTCTGGACTTGCGAAATGGATTGGTGGTGGAGCGCCCGGCTCAGGAATGACAGCGAGTCGCCGAAATTCCACACGAGAGGCGGGGCGCGTATCTATGCCCCGTCCCGACATTGCTGCACGCCCGCAACGTTATCGAAACCTGGCGGCGGGAGTACACCGAGGAACGAGCGAAGAAGACGCTAGGTGCCCTGACGCCGGCCGCCTATGCACAACAGATCCCGGTAAAGGCCGCTACGACAAAATCTGGACTCTAAAGAGCCCCGCTTCTGAAGGCAGGCAGACATCGGCGCAGGATACTGTCGCGGTGAAACGATGAGAATTGAACTGCGGCGTTGCCCAGTTCGCCGCATGTTCGCTGCCCGTCATGTCGAATGCAACGCCGTCGGCTGGTTCTATCGGGAGTTCGCGTGAAGCGCCGGCTTCGATTACCGCCGGGTCGGACGAGGCGAGAACGTCCCACTTCTGATCGATCAGTGCCGGTGCTTTGTCCAAATCACTGGGGGCTGCAGCATCGGCGAAGGCTGCCCTGTGAGTGAGTACGCCGCGTCGCGCGCCTGCGTGCACACGAACTGTACTGCTTGGCCAGCGGATGCATGTCCGGCGCAGCGACTTACGGTTTCAGTGCTGCGGGGGCGCTGACGACGGGAGGGTTGCCGACTTTTCTGACGGGGCCATACCGGAAGTCGCCCGATCGTGCAGCTTTACCCGGAAGGGTGCGATGCAACCGGTAAGTGTCATGCAGGTGGAGAGGGAAAGTGCGATCAAAGCGAATATTGTCATCGAGGTGCAGTGCTATGGGTGTGTGTCATTGCTGGTGCGCCATGTTCAGCTGCTCATGGTTGTGAGTCCATGGCACCCGGTGTCCGCTCCCGCATCATGGTTCGTGCGGCGCGTGTTCTGCGCTCCTGGCTGCTGCTGTGCTTACCCGCGACGCCCACTTCTGGGCTTGCTATGGCACAACGGGTAACTGGAGCATGACCTGAAAGGCCCATGCGGTCCCGTTCTGTCGACAAACACCCCCACCTTGCATACTGGGCAGCGCTCGTCGTTGATAGCCGTCCCTGAAATCCCGGTGACCTCTACGGCACCTTCGTTCACCAGCTCGTCCAGGAACGGTGAGTGCTTCCCCAGCAAAGTGAACATCGCAACCGACCGTCGCGCACGCGTCAGCGCGACATAGAACAACCGTCGTTCTTCGCTCAGTGGATAGGTATCACCATCCGGCATTGCCAGCGAAAGCACCGGGTCATCCGAGCGTAGGCTCGGGAAACTGCGATTGATCATGCCTGGCAGGATCACGTAGTCCGCCTCGCGGCCCTTCGATCGATGTGCGGTCAGGAACTCGACCTCCATCGTGCTGCCGAAGGCCGTCTTCCAATCCGAAGGCACTGCACCGCGATCCGCGCGGTAGCGCCCCAGAACAAACACGCTAACGCGCCCGTCGCGTCCCTGCGGAACCGCACCTGACAACAGCTGCTGGTGCAGCTTGGCAAGGTACTGGCGAACACCATCCTGCACCTCCTCACGCCGGTTCATCTGGAACGCCTGCAGCACCGGACCCATTGCCGGTGTAGCAGAACAAACCGTCTTGGCAATCTGCGTCGGATTGCGGCTGATGAAGCGACTGGAAACATCACACAGTGCCTGTGGGCAGCGGAACGTCTGCTCCAGTTTCAGCACCTGGCCGTGCCCCATCCATTCGCGGAAATCGGTCATCACTGAAACATCGGCGCCGGCGAAGCGGTTGATCGACTGCCAGTCGTCGCCCACGGCAAACAGATAGCGGCCCGGGCGGTTGACCAAGGCGCGGCACAGGCGGGCGCGGGCGCGCGAGGCGTCCTGGAATTCGTCGGCCATCACCAGTTCGTAGGGCGATTCATAGTGGCCTTGTTCCAGCAGCTCGGCGGCCATGTTCAACATGTCTTCGAAGTCGATGCTGCGTTCGTCTGCCAGCGCGTCGTCCCACGCCTGGAACACGGGTCCGGCGATTTCAAGGAAGCGCCGGTAACGTTCCTTGAACTGATCCTCGGGCATCTGCCGCAGACGCTCGGCCATGTCTTCCAGGCTCAGGCAGTTGCTCTTGGCGTGTGCAATGAAAGTGCGCATCAGCCCGATCAGATCGGCATCGGGCATGGGCTTGGCGCCGGTATCGGGCAGTTCGCGGTCCGGGTTGGGGTCCAGCTCGATGCGTGATTCGCCCAGCCGTTCCGACAGGTGGTGCAGGGCCTCGCCACTGCGTAGCCCGAACGAGGTGGTCTCGACCAGCGCGGTACCGCGTGCGGCATGCTGCTCGCGTTTCCAGCGCACGCCATCGGCGTAGTTGGCAAACTGCTGCGGCGGCTGGCCGTCGGCATCCAGCGCGAAGTGCTCGTGATACAGCTTGGCGTCCGGATAATAGAAGTCCGGGCGATATTGGCGATGGGTATCGGTGGCGGTATCGAATTCGTAGCGCCGCTCGTAGTTGTAGGCCACGCCGTTGTAGAACAGCCAATCGGCAATCACGCACTCTTCCAGGCTCTTCACCCGTTCGCCCTGCAGGGTGCGGATGTAGGGGGTGCCATCTCGGTCGTAGCCATCGGCCAGCATCTGCGCGCCCAGTGGCGGCAGATCGCGCCCGAATACCAGCCGGAACATGTCCCACTGGGTGCGGAAGTGGGTCGAACGGTCCTTCAGGTCGTCCACCAGCTCGGCCAGCTTGTTGAACCCCAGCGTTGCTTCGACGGCCCATTCGGGAATATCGGGCTTGCGCCCCGTCGCCTTGGCGATGATGGACAGGCCAAGTGCATGGAAAGTGCGCGCCTCCACCACGGTATCGCCGATGCCTAGCCGCTCGAAGGATCGCTGTGCCCGATCTTCCAGCTCTTTGGCGGCATCCTTGTTGAAGGCCAGCATCACGATGCGCTCGGGGGCCACAAAGCCACGGTCGATAGCGTAAGCAGCCTTGGCCACCATAGCGGAGGTCTTGCCGGAGCCGGCTGAGGCGACCACCTGCACGCGGTTGTCGAAACAGATGACCGCGCGGGCTTGTTCTTCGGTAAGCGGCTTGCTCTCCACCCGTTGCAGGAAGTTCCTGGCCAGCACCAGCTCGCGCGTTGCCATGGACGCGTTGGCCTCGGCCCAGACGGATGGCCAATCCAGTTCCCAGTCGCGCAGGGCGTCCAGCGCGGCACGGTGGCTGTGCGCGTGCAGGTCTTCGTGTACGGCGTCATCGAGAAACAGCTGCTGCAGCTCGGACGGCTGCAGGGGCAGGGCGGGCCGCTCGGCCAGCAGTGCTTGCTGCTGTTCGTGGGTGATCCAGCGGCGGTCGGCGCTGCCGCGGTCGGTCAGGGTGTCTGCCTTGGCCAGCCAGCAGTGGATCTGCGCGAGGATGTCTGCAAAGAGCGCTTTGCGACCGCGGGTCGTGCAGGTAAACAGGACCTGCTGCACGGCGGCCGAAAGCTGGGATGCTTGGCGGTTGGGCAGGCCATCGACGGACACCGTGTGATGGTCTTCAGTCTGCAGCTCGACCCGGGCCCAGAACAGGCCCGGAATGATCCGCACGCGCGCATCATCGTCCACGTGCTGGCGGTAGTGCTTGCCACCCATGCGAATCTCGACGTATTCGCCTTCCAGCCGCAGCAACCAGTGTGCTGAACGGGTCAAACGCTGGCCCCAGCCCGAGGGGCGCCATTCCATAGACATCCAGAAACTGCCTTGCATACGTCAATGGGCGTAAAGTGCCCTTACGAGCCAATGATAAGCGGGCTTGGTGTCGCTTGCGGCTTGTACCGCCTCCGTCTGGGCGAACGCAGGCTTGCACCGGGTTACCATGGGGCCCGCAACCCGAGCTCGCCGTCGTTCAATGGTTGCAATCCAGGAAGGATTCCCATGTCGAAGCTGATGCAGCATTTCCCGCGCCGAATCCGTGTGTTGGCCGTCGCGCTGTTGGCCGCAGCACTGCCCGCCGCTGCGCAAGCAGCCGTCCAATCATTGGCGTGTGGTCTCTGGTCGGAAGAGGCTGACGGGATCTGGGACGCCCTGCGCTATGTGGATGGAGCCACCGGGGCTACGGAATCGCGCGACACCTATCAATGGACATCGAAGCAGGTCTCTTTCGGCACCGGTGCCTCGTTCAGTTGGAACCTGACCTACCACTGGCCACGTGATGCGATCCGTCAGAAGGCCGTTCCCGAGCGCGACGTGGTTGTAGGCATGGAGTTCCGGTTCAACGCAAAGGAGATCGGCCAGCCACTGAAAGACCCGGGGCATACGTGGATTCATCTGTACCGCTCCGCCGATCCGGCCAGACGGTTCTCGGTTCACTCCACCAGCCTGACCAACACCATGGACTGGACGCGCCTTCAGGATGGAGGCCTGTATGGACGAGCGTTGTTGTCGTTGGACACGGTGCTGGCATTTGGCACGAACCTGGACGCCCTTGTCTGGAACATCCGTCGTGGTCCCGATCCGCTGGGAGTGACTCAGTCCGAGTTTGCGGGCGCGCTGCCCGTGTCAGCGATGCGCGGCAAGATGGCGCGGGTTCCGCAACTGCGCGTAGCGCTGGACCGCAAGGCGGCGAACTTCCGCAGTGAATGCAAGGCGCCCATCATGATGGGGCAGTAGTGACCGTGGCCATGCCCCATGCGCGCCCGTAGCAGTCTGTGGCGGAACGCGTCGAACCTGTAGGCGGGTCGTGATCTGCATGATGGCGGCGCTTTGGGTAATCCGATCGTCGTAATCGGCCATGCCGTGGGCGACGGTCGACTGCTCCGGTGCGTGCGCTTCGTCACGGCTCCACTTCGCAGAAGGCCCCGGCTGTCGCAGGCTGCACACAATGCTGTCTCTGCCTCTTTTCAGCGCCGGACGGCGCGCGAATCATGGCCTCGCCAAGGCACCTGCCTAGGCCGGGATTGGCGTCCCGAACTTACGTATCACTACGGATCGTGTTGCAGCCGCAACTGTAATCACGACAATGCACCGTCTGCCAGTCCATGGCGGGCGGTGCGTGGGGATCTCTCGATCCGCCGGCTTTAGTGGTACGTATCCGGCACGCCAACCCGCACCGTCCGCCACCTTGCATCTGCAGGTGGCCACACCGTGAGGTTGCCGCCATGTCTGACCTGCTTCCCGACTATCCCCGTCTGCACGCGCTGCTCGGCGATTCCGTGCGCGATCTTCCCAATGCTCTCGCCGAAAAGATGGAAGACGCACTCAGCGATGTCGCCGAGTCCGCGCCTCCCTCTGCGTTCTTCACGTTCCTGCAAGGCCACGGCAAAGGCCATCGTGCGGACGGCACACCGTGGTCCGAAAACCGCCTCACGCCCGGTCGTGCTTTCGACTTGGCGTTGGCCACTCGAAGCGCATCGGGCATCACCGCGCTCACTGCCATGTTGCACGCCGCACACGTAGCGCGGGAGAACGACGATCCGGGCTCCTATCCGTCGGCAGCGCTGGTCGATGGTCTGTTCGACGCCTGCGAAGCATTGTCGTTGCAAGTAGAGCGCTGTCTTGTCCCTTGACTTGCCGGCGCATTGCCACGGACAGGATGAGGGCGGTGAACCCGTGCTTCCCGCCCTCTGATCCGCTGGACTCTCAGGTAAACTCTGGGAAAACGATCTGGGGAAATGGATGAGGAACGTCGTAGCGCTGACCTTTGCAGCCGCTCTTTTCTCGCTGGCCGGATGCTCCACGGTGCCAGTGACGGAGGCCCAGGCCAAACCGATCCCTTCCGAGCGGGTCTACCTGCCGCAGTACTTGCAGAAGTCTGCTGAGCGCTCGGCGACGATCTATATCAGCCGTGACAAAGGTTACTTTGGCTCCGGTTGCTCGCATGACATCTCTCTCAACAACGAGAAGGTGATGGCAATCAGGCAGGGCGAGGCAGCTACGCTCCATGTTGTTCCGGGAGCCTACTTCCTCAAACTGGAAACGGGCGGTGGTCTCTGCCCGAACATTTCCACCTCGCAGAATCTGACGCTGGGCGCTGGCGAGCGTCAGGTGTACCGCGTGCTGCTTCCCTCCGACGGTAATCTTCGCCTGACCCGAGACCAGTAAGCTGCGGGGCATTTTCCCGGCAAAGCCGACGCGCTGCCTCTTGTAGCCCTTGCACGGATCGCAGAGGAACATTCCCCGATGGAATTCGAGCACCGGATAACTTGGTCAACTGGATGTTTCGAAGCCACTGCCCTTAGGCAGGGATGGCGTTTCGATGCCAGTCAAGGACTTTGGCGGATCGACATCAATCGGGTAGAAGCGCACCTGCAGAAGGATCTGGCCGCCCAGGAGTTCGGTACCGCCGTTACCCGTTTCATTTTCGGATTTGAGATGCATCGCATGGGCGGTGTGCTGGACGATGAAGCCGTTCTGCAATCCATGGCGGCGACACGCGATCTAACGCGCTATTACCGATCCAAACACGCGTTCCTGGCGGTTGGTCAGCTTGAATGGACGCAGGTCTGCCATCTCGATGCAGTCGCTCAATGGGTTGCCTATAGCTCCACTCTACTGTACGCGGTCGACAACTGGAGTCGCCAGTCACGCAAGCCGAAGGACTTTGACGTCTCCTCATTCCGTACAGCGATTCAGCAGAGCCTGCAGGCGCTGACAGAGGATCAATACGCTGTCGATCCGGAATCAATGGACCTTTCACCGCCCGAGTGGGATGAAGCTGGTCGATTCATTCATCGGAACCTGGATCCCGGGTCGCTCGATCGTTGAGCAGTCTGTGAACCGGAGGACCGAGGTCACGCCGACTTCGGAAGTGTTCGAAATGCCTGAAGGGATATTCCCGGGGCCTGTTCCACCGATCTCAATCTTTCTATAGTGGAGCCAAACCCTGCAATGGAATGGCCCGATGCACCCGATGTCCTCCGGCCGGTGCCTGGCACTCGCAATCGCCGTCGCTGTGAGCGCCAGTGCCTGCGCACGACCGCCATCCACCGAACACGAAAGGAATCCCGCCATGCCTGGCGCAACGCAGACCGGCCGCACCCTAAACGGCCACACCTACACCGACGCGCCCGTGGATGTGAAGCTGGGGCCGAATACCTTCCGCATCCCCGCCAACTATCTGGACAGCCAGATTGCGCCTTGGCCCGGTGAAGGCGTTTCGCTGGTCATTGAATGGCCGGACATGACGCCGACGTTGCCGGGGGCGCGGGCTAATCCAAGGACCAATGATTTCCGCAAGGAAATTTCCGTTCGGATCAATTACGTTGATCGCGTTCCCATCGAGGGCTTGATGGAGCGCTACGCGTCCAACGAGGCTCTTACCGAGGCGGATTCGGTGGAACGCGGAGATCCCAGGGATAGGCTCGATCTCCGAATCCCGCTGTCTGAGACGATGGGGTTGACGCCGTACGCCATCGACGAGGCGGCAATGAAGGAGTTCGCAAAGCGCTACGAGGCGCGATATGGGAAGGCTCCCGTCCGGAATCCAGCCTACGAAAGGGACTGGTACGTCGCACGCCAGGCCGATGGCCGGATCAGCACGTTCATCAAGTGTGATGCCGAGGGCTTTCGTCAGGACGGCGTGCGCCTGGAGGGTGATCAGGTGATCAGCGTGCAAGGTGAGGTTGCCGCCGGCTGTGTTCACTACTTCGTCGATGGTGACAACAAGCTCTCCGTTACCCTGGATTACAAGAGAGCCTTCCTGAAGGACTGGAAGCGTATGGAAGACGCTATCAGAGATGTCATCACGCGCACCCGATCCAATTGATCCAAGGAAGGATTCAGGCATGAGTGGATTGACCGAACATGACCTCAGGATCCTTGGCAGCTATGCCAAGGATGGCAACCGCGAGCTCTATTGGAACTACCTGTCGCAGTTGCCGGGCGCCGACGGATACGGAACGCTGGCATTGGGTGTCGTCAGGAATGACAGCCTGCCAGGAAGGGTTGCGAACAGCTATGCGCAGAGCTTCGCCAGGACGCAGCAAGATGAAGGTTCCCGGTTCCCCAACGCCGAATTGACCGAGCGCCAGTGGGAATCGTTTGGTCAGACACTGCTTGATAGAGATCTGGAACTACGGCAGAGGTGGATGGCGGAACGCCGCCCGGACCTGGCGCTGAACCTGCCTGGGGCTGACGTGATGCTGGCCCACGATCGCGCCTTCGATCAGCATCATCTGGATCCCAATTGCTGGACACCCCGCGTGCTGCTTCAGGCCGCACTGGAAAAGAGTGGCCCGCAGAAGCTCGAGCAGATCTGGAGCAACATGCTCGACAACGACGGGGGTGGCATCCCGCGTGTAAAGAACACCAGCGTGGATGCCATTACCCAGTTGGGCTGGAAGGCGGGAGGGGAGTATCTGACGAAGCTCGGTGGGCATGAGTTCCAAGCCGTTGGCGAGCTTTCCGCAGTCAGTCCCAATGCTATCGGCAGGCATGACGATTTTTCGCTGTACTTCGAACAGGACAACAAGTGGGTTCACTTTCGCTCACTGGATGGCCTGCTGATCAAACGCGATGTCACGGAACCGGCCCGCATCGCCGAACTCAACGACGCGCGCGAAGTCCGCCTTGAGCGCCAGCAGAAGGCCACCCACTTCCACCCGGAAGATCCCTACCGCTCCATCACCCGCAGCCCGCTCACTGCATCGGTCGATGGCATGCCAGGCCCCCAGCGTTCGCCAACGCGTCTGGCGGACATTGGCCCGGACCACGCCGAGTACAGTCTGCTGCAGCAGGTCAGCGGGCATGTCGCCGGCATCGATGCCAGAGCAGGACGCACGCCGGATGCAAGCAGTGAACGTCTGACCGCCAGCGTGATGGTCCTGGCCCGGCAGAACAACCTGGACCGTGCCGACCATGTGCTGCTCAGCGCGCAGACGGCGGACAGCCCAGCTGGCCGCAACGTGTTCGTGGTGCAGGGCGAGATGAACGACCCGGCACACCTGAGGGCTTCCATGCCCACCGATGTGGCCGTGAAGACGCCGGTAGAGCAGTCGTTGCAGCGTCTGGAGCTGGCCAGTGCAGAACGGCAACAGGCCCAGTCCCAGCGTCAGCAGCAGGAACTGGACAACCAGGTGCGCGAGCATCCGGCAATGCGCCTGGCATAGTGCACAGCAAGGGGCAGTGGGGTATTCCCATTGCCCCCGCACCCGTCACTTCCCCGGTGCGTCGGCAGTCTGCGCCGCCACCATCGCCTGCTGCATTTCCTTCAGCGACAGGTAGCCATCGCTGTCGGTATCCAGCCCCGTGAAGTACTTCGTGATTTCCGGCACCACGGTCGCTTCTTCCTTGCTGATCTTTCCGTCCTTGTTCTTGTCCATCGCAGCGAACGCGGCATCGATCGAGTCAGCCTGCTTGCTGAAGCGTGCCTGCTGATACGTAGCAAACTCGCCCTTGTCGACGCGACCGTCCTTGTTGCTGTCCATCGCGGTGAAGGTGGAATCGATATAGGCCTGTTTCGGGTCGGCTGGCGCCGCCTGTGCAAGCAGCGGGGCGGCGCATAGCGCGATCAGCAGGGCGGTCTTGTTCATATGCATTGCATGTATTCCTTGAGCGAGGGAGTCAGCGGCAGGGGTAGGTGTAGCCATCGCGGTCGCGATAGCTGTCGGTACGGCGGTCGTAGTTGCCGTAGCGGTTCATGCAGTAATCGGCGCGCTCACGTGTTTCCCGCTCGCGCTTCGCCGCTGCCGCAATCACGCCCGCCACCACGGCCGCACCCACGACGCCTACCACTACGCCTGTGGCCTTGGCGTCGTGTCGGCGCTCACGTTCCCGGTCACGCTCCCGCTCGCGCTCGCGGCGCTGCCAGTCATCGCGCTCGCGGTCACGATAGTCCTGGTTCCACTGCGGGTTGTGGCGGTCGCCACGCTGCGCATGGGCATCGCCCGAGTAGGGCAGCAGCACCAGCAGTTGTGCGGCCGCCACAAGCAGCAGCACAGTCCTTCCTGTTTTCAGAAACATCGTCCAGCTCCTGTGCGGACATCGTCGGTAGCTGCAGTACACACCGCAGACATTGCGCGAACCTGCCGTCACGACAGGTAATTGCAGCGCCTACCGGACCAGAGCTTCCACCGGATCCAGCTGCGCCGCGCGACGTGCCGGCAGGAAGCCGAAGCCGATGCCGATCAGGCTGGAACACGCGAACGCCGCGATGATTGAACTTGCTGAAAACACCAGGCTGAAGCCCACGTCGGCCAGTGCCAGCACCGTGCCCAGCAGCAACGCCACGCCAATGCCCAGCACACCACCAAGCAGGCACACCAGCACCGACTCGATCAGGAACTGCTGCAGGATGTCGCTGCGCCGCGCCCCCACGGCCATGCGTACGCCGATCTCACGGGTGCGCTCGGTCACTGATACCAGCATGATGTTCATCACTCCTATACCGCCGACCACCAGCGCGATGGCGGCAATGGAGCTGATCATCATGGTGAGGATGCCGGTGGTCTGTTCAATCGAGTGGCGGATCTGCGCGTTGTTGCTCATGTAGAAGTCGGTACTGCCGTGGCGGCGGGTCAGCAACCGCGCAATGGCCTGCTCGGCCGCGTCCATGCTGGTCGCATCGGATACGCGCACGGTGATGCTGGATACATGGCTCTGGCCCAACACCCGCGCCATGGCGGTGGTGTAGGGCATCCACACCCGTAGCAGCGAGGCGTCGCCGGCGGCGCCGGCATCTTTCTTCACCACACCCACCACGCGCACCGGCACGGTGCCCAGTAGCAGGGTCTGCCCGATGGGATTCTCGGCTGCGGCGAAGAAGCGCGCGCGGGTGTTGGCGTCGATGATCGCCACCTGCTGGTAGACAGCCACACCCTGCGCGCCGAAGAAGGTGCCTTCGCCCAGCTTCAATCCATGCACGCGGAAGTACTGTTCGCTGACGCCCTGCACCTGCACGCTGGCGGAGCGGTTGCCGCGCATCGCGGTACCCGTGGTGGCTACGCCAGGGGTGGCACTGTCCACGAACGGTTGCCCGGCCAGGGCCACGCTGTCACCCGGGGTAAGGGTCTCCACCCGCGCCGCGTGCAGGTCGCCAAAGCCGGAGCCTGGATAGATCTCGATGGTGCTGGTACCCAGCGAAGAGATGTTGGACAGGATGGCCTGACGCGCACCCGTACCCAGCGCGACCACTGACACCACCGAGGCGATGCCGATGATGATGCCGAGCATGGTCAGGAAGGTACGCATGCGGTGTGCATTCATGGCGCGCAGGGCCATGCGGAAGGCCTCGGAGAAGCGATCACGCACGGCCTGCCAGCCGATGCCATCGTTACGTTGCGCCATCGCGGTCGGCGCCATGCCCGCTGCCGAGCCAGCACCCGTGGCACGATCATCGACAATCCGACCATCGCGGATCTCGATGATGCGCTGGGCGTGTTCGGCCACCGCCATGTCATGGGTCACCAGCACCACGGTGTGGCCTTCGGCATGCAGCTCGCCGAGGATCTTCATCACTTCCTTGCCCGACTGTGTATCCAGGGCGCCGGTCGGTTCGTCGGCGAAGATCGCCGCACCGCCATTCATCAGTGCGCGGGCAATCGACACGCGTTGCTGCTGGCCCCCCGACAGCTCGCCGGGCAGATGTTGCATGCGTTCCCCCAGGCCCAGCCGCGCCAGCAGTTCGGCGGCCCGCGCGTGGCGCGCGGGGGAGGGCATGCCGGCATAGATCGCCGGCACTTCCACGTTGCCCAGCGCGGTCAGGTCGGCCAGCAGGTGGTAACGCTGGAAGATGAAGCCGAAGTGTTCGCGGCGTAGTTCGGCCAGTTCATCGGGCGACATCTGCGCGGTCTGGCGTCCTGCAATCTGGTATTCGCCGGCAGAGGGCCGATCGAGGCAGCCGAGGATGTTCATCAGCGTCGACTTGCCCGAGCCGGACTGGCCGACAATGGCCACCAGTTCACCGGCATGGATGTCCAGGTCCACACCGTCCAGTACCACCAGCGTCTGCTCGCCGGCGGCGAATTCACGGCGCAGCCCACGTACGCTCAGCAGAGGCTCGCTCATGGGGGCGCTCATCGGGGCTGCGCGGGTGCGGCGGCGTCTTCGTCGCCGGCTTGAGCCAGAACGACCTGCTCGCCTTGCTTCAAGCCGCTGCGTACTTCCACCTGGATCTGGTCATCCAGCCCGATGGCGATGCGCCGCGCCACGGCGCGCCCGTCCGCACCGCGAACCTGTACGCTGTAGCTGCCATCGCCGGCCCGCGCACCCAGCGCGGCGGAGGGGATGGTCAGCACGTTGTTGGCACGGCCGAGCACGATGCGTACCTGGGCGGTCATGTAGCTGCGCAGGCGCCCATCACGGTTGTCCACGTCGAACTGGCCGTTGTAGTACATGGCGGTACGGCTGCCGGCGGACAACGCCGGTGACGTGAGGCTGGACGCATCTTCGTTGGTGATCGATTCGGGCGCGGGCGCGATGTCGCGCAGGGTACTGCTGTAGCGGCGGCCCGCATCGCCAAGGATGGTGAAGAAGGCTTCCTGGCCGACCGTGGTGTGCACAACGTCGGCCTCGGAGATTTCGGCATAGACGGTCATCACGTCCTGGTTGCCCAGCATGACGATGGTGGGTGCGCTCTGTACCGCGTTCACCGTCTGCCCCTGACGGGCGACCACCGCCAGCACCGTGCCATCGGTAGGCGCGGTGATGCGGGTGTATTCCAGATTGGTCTGCGCGATGTCCACCTCGGTCTGCCGCTGCACGATCTCTCCATCCAGCGCTTTGATCTGTTCGCGTGTCGCCTCCACCTTGGCGGTGGCTGCGTCGAAGTCCGCGCGCGCAACCAGCTGCGATGCGACCAGCCGTTGCTGCCGCCGCAGGGTCAGTTCGAGCTGGCGCAGATCGGTGGCCAGTGCATCGCGGTTGGCGCGTGCGGTGCGCTGCGCTGCCTGCGCACTCAGCAGTGCATTGCGCTGGGTACGGGAGTCGATGTCGGCAATCGGGTCACCTGCCTTCACCTTGTCGCCCAGCTTCACGTACAGGGTTTCGATGCGTCCGGAAACCTGCGCGCCCACGCTCACCAGCCGCGATGGCTTGAGGGTGCCGGTGGCTTCCACCACCTGCTCGATGTTCCCACGCACCACGGACGCGAGCTGCAGCGGTGGTGGCGGTGCCGGTCGGAGCCAGAACCAGACGGCAATGGCAGTGCACAGTACGGCACCGGCGGTCATCAGCAGTCGGCGGTGTTTACGCGGTGCCGTGCTCATTCGCACAGCATCCAGAAGGGGCAGGTCATCGGTGGTCCTCGCGGCAGGAGAGATGCACGCTCCGAGTACCGGGCGTGGTTGGCCGTCGAGTCTCAAGGTGATGGATTGCGTGAACCTTGCGGCGCTGTCGTAGTTGTCAGGTCACTTCCATGGCGATGACCAGCGCCACGGTGATGAACTGCAAGGCACTGCCCAGCACCAGCAATGCGCTGCGCAGACGGTCGGATGTCATGCCCAGGCTGCAGAGCTGGCACAGCGTGCCGATCACCAGCCCTGCGGCAGCGAGTGTGCTGGTCGGCTGCGCGTGCACGCGAGGTATCACCAGCGGGACCCACGCGCTGGCCAGCATCATCCACGCTGCATGCCTGTCCATGTTGCGCAGAGCAGCAGGGAGGGTTCGCGCTGTAGTTGATCGCCATGCGGACAGCGCGTGCAGCACGGCATGTGCGACGACGAAGAGCAGCACTGCGCTGGTCAGGGCTGCGTGTGCATGGTGGTGCGTCGAAACCACCAGTGCACTGCCGGGCAGCAACAGGAACAGCGCGGCAAAAAGGCGCATCAGCACGTTCGGACGCTTCACCGCAGGGATCGCGCGAAGCCACTGTGGCCAATGCGGCAGTCCGCGCGCGCGATCGGCATGCGAGCGTCTATTCCACGCAGCCGCGGTCAAACCAGATGTAGCTGGTGTCGCGCGGGATCGGCTAGAAGAGGAGGGTGGAGGAACTCCTTCGGTCACGTACAGGCTTCCTGTCAGGATGGAACGCGATGGCACCGCAGATGCCATCGATTCGATGCTGCGCAGCGAACATTGCCGCAACCTTGCGTGTCATCGCTGTCTGCAGCGCACGGACAGGCGGCAGTCACCGATGTGCGGACGTCCTCACTGCTCTAGCGATGGCGCAGAGGCAACGCCCGGGTGCTGTGGGAATTCGACGCGGATCAGCGCGCCGCCACCGGGGGCATCCAGAATCGTGACATGGCCACGGTGACGGTCGATCACCTGCCGCACCAGGTTCAGTCCCAGGCCCGCGCCGGTCTGGCGTGGGCGCAGTCGCTGGAACGGCTCGAACACACGTTCGCGCTGGTCCACCGGAATGCCGGGGCCATCGTCTTCCACTTCCAGGCAGCTGCCCTGCACCCGCACGATGATCTGGCGGCCACCGTGCTCGGCGGCATTCAACACCAGGTTGGAGATCACCCGTTCGACCGCGCCGGCCTCACCCAGCACCGGGAAGTGGGGTTCCACCGCCACCGCCACCGTCTTGTCCGACTGGATCAGCAGGGGCGCAAGATCGGCGGCCACCCGTTTGGCCACCCGGGCCAGGTTGAGGGTTTCCTTTGGACCGTCCTCTTCCATGCGGTGAAGGTCCAGCAGCTGCTCGGCCAGGGTCGCCAGACGCGCGACTTCCACGGCAAGGCTGCGCGAAGTCGAATCATCAGCGGCATCGATCTTTACCCGCAGGATCGCGATCGGCGTGCGCAACTCATGCGCCGCTGCGGCGATGAAACGGCGTTGCCGCTCGTGTCCTTCATCCAACCGGTCCAATGCATCGTTGACGGCGGTTACCAGCGGCGCGATTTCCACCGGCACCGCGGTCTCGGTCAGGCGGATGCCACGACGGCTGGCCGAGATGTTGCGGGCTTCCTGCGCGATGCGCTCGACACCGGCCAGTGCCCGCCGCACGATGATCGGCGTCAGGATGATGGTGGCCAGCGCCAGCAGCAGGAAGATCGGCAGGGTGATGATGTGCGCGGCCAACGCCATCTGCATGGTCAGCGAATCGGTTTCGCCATGGGCCATGATGGTCAGCTTGCCGGCCGGTCCGCTGTGCTGGCGCACTACCACCGCCAGGCCATCGCTGCGATCACGCCCGCGCAGGTCGCCATAGGGGATGCCATCGAGGGCGCCGACCAGCGAGGCATAGGCCGGTGGCACATGACCGAAGGTGACGTAGTGCCCATGCTCGTCCTCGGCGATGAACCATGCGCCAGGGACGATCTTCAGCAGTTCGGACAGCTCCGGCGTGTGCTGCACGTACAGTTCGCCGTTGCGGTCGCGGTGCACCGCCTCGGCCGCCACCGGTGCGAAGGTCTGGATGGTGTAGTAGCCACCGCTGTCGGCACGAACCAGCACCATCAGCAGGGCGAAGAAGGCCACCAGCAGTGCGAGCAACTGGTAGATCAGCGTCTTGACGATCAGTGGGCGCTTCAACGACGGGCGACGCGCCATCACTTGCTTTCCCGCATCAGATAGCCAACCCCGCGAATGGCGTGGATCTCCACGCCCGCATCGGCGTCAGCGAGTTTTCGGCGCAGGCGCGAGACGTGCGAATCCAGGGTGTTGGAATGGATGCCGTCGTCGAAGCCATACACCGCCATCTCGATGGATTCGCGCAGCACGGTGCGGCCCAGGCGCCGTGCGAGGGCGGCCAGCACCCGGATCTCGCGCCGCGGCAGCTCCAGCCGCTGGCCGCCCACACTGGCCTCGCCCGAGGCGGGGTCGAACACCAATCGGCCGATGCTGATGGACTCCACCTGCAATCCGCTTGGGCGACGGCCCGCAGCACGTATCCGCGCGAACAGCTCCTCCAGCGCGAAGGGCTTGGCCAGGTAGTCATCGGCGCCTTCATCCAGCCCGGCAATCCGGTCCGGCAACTGGCCCAGCGCGCTCAGCACGATGATCGGCACCCCGGGATTGCGCTCGCGCAGCAGGGAAATCAACGCCAGGCCATCGCCATCGGGCAGGGTGCGGTCCAGCAGCACCAGATCGTGCAGGCCGTACAGGGCCGCCTCCCGGGCCAGTGCCAGGGTATTGGCCACGTCCACCACATAGCGCTCGCGCTGCAGGGCGGACTTGAGGGTGGCGGCCAGTTCGGCTTCGTCTTCGATCAGCAGGATGTGCATCAGCAGGGCTTGGGCAGGGAGAGGCCGCAGAAGGGCGGTTCGGCACGCGCCGGCACCGTATTACAGGAACATTGCGTGAACATGGCGTGCCTGCACAGCCGCCGGCAGGTCATGCAGGGATGCGATGACGCCGCGGGGACGGCGCAAGGTTCACGCAATCCAGGCGCTCCAGCCTTGGCGCCCATTCGCAGTTCCCATCCCTGGAGTCACCATGAAGTTGTTCGTTCCGCTGCTGTTGCTCGCCACGCTGACCGGCTGCACCACCGCCAAGATGACCGTCACCCCGGATGGCCGCCGCGGCGTTTCCATCGACTGCAGCGGCTCCAGTTCCTGGAGCGGTTGCTACGAGAAGGCCGGGCAGATGTGCCCGGGCGGCTACGTGGTCTTCAGCAAGGACGGCGACGAGGGCAACGCCATCGCGGTCGGCAACAAGAACGGCTTCACCTCCACCCAGATGGCCACGCGCTCGATGCTGGTGTCCTGCTCGGGCTGATGCAGGCCGGGGAGGTGGCCATTCCACCTCCCTGAGGCGTTGCTCAATAGCGCTGGCCTAGAAGCTGTAACCGGCCTGCACATACACCCGGCGCGGCTCGCCCGGGAAATGGCCGTTGCGCTCGATGAATCCGCTGGCGGCATACACCTTGTCGAACAGGTTCTTGACGTTGGCCTGGAACTGCCACTGCTTCCACGTGGTTTTCCAGCTCATGTCGAACACGGTATACGGCTTCACGCGCTGGCCATCCAGGCTGATGCGCTCATCCACGTAGTCGGCACCGAAGCCAATGGCCGAGTTGATCGCCGGCAGGTCGTAGCGCGTCCACAGGCCCAGCTTGTTGCGCGGTGCATTGGCGAAGCGATCGCCAGAGGCATTGGTGATGCCATTGGGGCCCGCGTCCTTCACCCGCGCGTCGTTGTAGGCGTAGGTCAGGTTCAGCACCCAGCGCTCGGTCACGTCGGCCAGAAGATCCAGTTCCATGCCGGTGCTGCGCACCAGGCCCAACGCCGCCAGCTGGTTCACTCCATTGATGACCTCGCCAGTGGCCTGCACGATGTTGCTGCGGTCGATACGGTAGGCCGCCAGGTTCAGGCTCAGGCGCTCGGCCAGCAGCGATTTCATGCCCACTTCCCACTGCCTGCTGCGCTCGGCATCGAACGGGCCGCCCGCGGCGGAATTCTGGTTGGCCGCCGACTGCGGCACGAAGCCGCTGGCCACGTTGGCATACAGGTTCAGTCCATCGCGAACGGTGAACGTACTGCCCAGGCGCCAGCTGATGTCGTTGCCATCCACGCTGCTGCCGGCAAGGCGGTCGTCGTCCTTGAAACCGTCCCAGCGCAGGCCGGCCAGCACGTGCCAGCGCGGGGTCAGGGCCAGCTCGTCCTGCAGGTAACCGCCATAACGCCTGCTGCGCGTGCTGGTGCTGCGCCAGGGCAGGCTGGACAGGTTGTAATCGTGCCAGGTGCTGGCGCCATACACCGGATTGAACAGGTCGATGCCACGCACCGGGCCGGCGCCGCGCGCGAGGTCGGCGCTGTTGGCGGTCTGCGCGGTGAAGTCCGCATCCAGCTGGTATACGTCCGCACCGAACAGCACCTTGTGTTCCACCGGACCGGTGCTTACCCGCCACACCGCATTGGCGTTGGCGGTGAACGCCTCGTTGTCGCGGATCTGGTTGCGCAGCTGCCGGGTCATCCATTCGGCCACACCATCGCGGTCGCGGTCGATCAGGCCCATCGGCTCGTGGTACATCTGGTGTTCGTTGTTGCTGAACCAGCGCGCGGCAATATCCACGTCCAGGTTGTCGCGCGGCGCGAAACGGTACTGTGCCAGCGCCACCTTGGCCCGCATGTCCAGGAAGTCGCTGGCCTCGTTGTGGTTCCAGCGGCGGTCGGTCAGGAAATTGCCCCTGTCATCGACCGGAACACCGCGCAGGCGATTGCCGCCCAGGTTCTGGGCAATGTCGGTGAACTGCAGCACCAGCTCGCCGGTGTCGCCCACGTCGAAGGCCAGCGAGGCATCGCCGATCACGCTTTCACTGTCGGTGTTCCAGCGCACGCCCTGCTCGTTGTCGCCGTACAGGCCGGCGCGGTAGCGCACCGTGCCGGCTGCATTCAACGGCCCGGTACCTTCGATCGAGCCGGCGCGGAAATCCTTGTTTCCCATCTGCAGTTCAACGCGGCGTTCGGCAGTGGCTTTCGGCTTGCGGGTCACATAGTTGATGACGCCACCAGCGTCGCCGCCCCCGTACAGCGCACCGGCCGGTCCCTTCAGCACCTCCACCCGCTCGATGTTGAACAACTGCGGTACCGAGAATCCCGCATAGGGGTCGCCCCGCAGGCCGTCATACAGCACGTTCTCCTGGCGGAAACCACGCAGGGTCACCCCGGCATAGCTGAAGTAGCTGATGCCGCTGATGCTGCGATAGAGATCGGTCACCTGGCGTGCAGCCTGGTCGTCGATCAGCTCGCGCGGCAGTACCTGGATGGACTGCGGCACCAGTTCCAGCGGTGTATCGGTGCGGGTGCCGACAGCCGCGTCATCCACCCGGTACAACGTCTGTGCGCGGCCACGCACCTCCACCTTGTCCAGCTCCTGCACGCGGCTGGGCGTGGCGTCGGCGGCGTATCCGGGAGTGGCAAAAGCCAGTGTCGTCGCCAGGCACAGAATGCTGCGGCGGGGCAGGAAGTGGGGCATGGGCGTATCAGGCTTGTCTGCAAATGAGAAAGAGTAGCATTTGCAATGAGCGGGTGCCCATCCCCCGATTGCGTCATGGACGCGCGGACGGATCCGTATACGGTGTACCGGCCAAAGCCACCAGCACGCCGGTGGCGCCGCGCACGATCAGCGGCACCATCGCCTGCCGCGGATCGCCGCCGAACGACAGGGCGCGCAGCCCCTGTTCGTAGGCGGCCACCATCGACGCCATCAGCATCGTCGCACCCAGTCGCGCGTCGGCGTCGCCGACGGGTCGCCCCGCTGACTCAGCCATCAACTGCGCCAGGTCATCAGTCAGCAGCGCCTGCAGCTGCCGCGCATGGGCCACCAGTACGGTGCTCTGGGCCACGGTTTTCCAGAACGACGCCGCACCGGCGTTGATCCGCAGCAGCGGATGGCCGGTGTCCAGCAGTTCCCGCACCAGTGCCTGGAAGGCGGCCAGCGGCGTCATCGACATGCGCGCCCCCATGCCCTCGCGCAGTAACTGGCGCGCTTCCTCATCACGGTCGAACACCAGCTGTTCCTTGCTGGCGAAGTAGTTGAACACCGTCTTGCGCGAAACCCCGGCGGCGTCGGCGATCTCGCTCATTGACACCGCCTCGAAGCCGCGCTCGATGATCAGCCGGGTGGCGACGTCGGAAATCGCCTGTCGGGTCTCGGCTTTGCGCTGCTCGCGGCGGCCGGGTGGCGGGTGCATGGGTGGGTCACTTGTGGAAAAGTACACCGAGTGTAACATTGCGACCGCCAGAGCGCCGAACCGGTGCTCACGAGGATTTCCAATGCGGTACGACGTCGTCATTGCCGGGGCTGGCCCGGTGGGACTGCTGCTGGCCTGTGAACTGTGTCAGGCAGGAAGCGCGGTGCTGGTGCTGGAGCAGGCGGCCTCGCCGGATTCGCCGCTGAAGCGCCTGCCGTTCGGGCTGCGCGGTTTGAATGCCCCGACGCTGGAGGCGCTCGACCGGCGCGGTCTGCTGGACGCGGTGGCAGCCGGCCAGGTGCTGAAGCCGGAGAAAGGCCCGCCGCCGCCGGGAACCGCGCACTGGCTCTCGCAGCCACGCAAGCTGGGTGGGCACTTCGCGGGTATTCCGTTTGCACTGGACAACGTCGACAGCGGTCGCTGGCCGTGGCGCCTGCCCAGCCCGGTCGGCACGCAGATGGCGGTGGAACTGCAGGCGCTGGAGGCCGTGCTGGCCGAGCGCGCGCAGGCGCTGGGCGCAGTGATCCTGCGTGGTGCAGGCGTGCAGAGCGTGCAGATGGGGACCGACGAGGTCCAGGTCGAGGCGGGCGGACAGGCCTTCCGCGGGCGCTGGCTGGTCGGCTGCGATGGAGGCCGCAGCACCGTGCGCAAGCAGTGTGGTTTCAGCTTTGCTGGTACCGATCCAGAGTTCACCGGCCACTCGCTCAGTGTTGAACTGGAAGATCCGACGGTACTCAGCCCGGGGCGTCACACCACCGCGCAGGGCATGTGCAACTTCAATCCGCCGGGCACGATCGCCCTGGCCGACTTCGACGGCGGCGCGGGCCACCGCCAGCCACTTGATCGCGAATCGGCACAGGCGCTGCTGCGCCGCATCTCCGGCCGCGAAGCAACGATCACCGCACTGCATCTGGCCACCACCTGGGCCGACGGCGCACGGCAGGCCACCGCCTATCGTCGTGGCCGCGTCCTGCTGGCCGGCGATGCCGCGCATGTGCATTCGCCGCTGGGTGGGCAGGGCCTGAATCTGGGCCTGGGCGATGCGATGAACCTTGGCTGGAAGCTCGCCGCCGTCGTTCGCGGCGAGGCAGCTGATGCGCTGTTGGATACCTATCAGGCCGAACGCCATCCGATCGGCGCGCGCGTGCTGGAATGGTCGCGCGCGCAGGTCGCATTGATGCGCCCAAGCGCGGGCTCACGTGCACTGGCTGCCATCGTGGCCGATCTGGCAGAAACACGTGATGGCGCCACGTATCTCGCCGAGCGCGTGTGGGGTGTGGGCCAGCAGCTGGACCTCGGCCATACCCATCCGCTGGTGGGCCGCAGCACGCCGGATTTCCTGCTGGTCGATGGTCGCCGCATGGGTGAACTACTGCGGGCAGGGCAGGCGGTGCTGCTGGTGTTCGATGCTGCTGCCTCGTTGTGCGAGGCGGTTGATGTTGAACGGGCCCGCATCCTGTCCATCGCGCAGCCCGCTGTCGATTCACTGGGCCTGTCGGCGCTGCTGGTTCGTCCGGACGGCATTGTCGCCTGGGCCAGTGATGGCGCCGATGCGGCAGGACTGGCGCGGGCGGTACAGGAATGGACGAGCTCAGCTGGCAGGGAAGCGATTGCCTGAGTTCCGGCGCAGCCCGCGCGGGGCTGCGCCGCCATCTTTCAGAGATCCTTCTTCTTGCCGCTCAGGTCCAGCGGCTGGTCACTGCCTTTGCGCTCGCTCGACCAGACCTCAACGCTCTTGCTGCATCGGCTTTCGCGGGCGGCAACCTCAGGCGGCAGGTCCTTCACATGCGGCGACTCCTGGCAGGCTGCGTGCATGGCCGAATCGTCATAAGTGGCACAGGCGCTGATCGAAGCGAGAGCAAGGAAACAGAGGGCGGAGCGGAGCAGGGGCTGCAGCAGGCGCATGGGGGGATCTCAAGAGGGCCGGTCTGGCTATCGAATTCAATCCGTGACCTGGCTCACGCGCAATCCGACTGGCAGCACTTGTTATTGAATAACAATTGTGGAGGTGCTTGAGGCCGCTGACTGCCTATCAGGCGATGCAGATCAGGAACACCGTCGACAGCGCGAGCATCAGCACGAACACGCGCCGGCTCAAGGCCAGGCAGGTCAGGCAGGCCGCCAACGCCCAAGCCGCCAGCAGTGCACATCCCAGCAGCCACAGCCCGACCGTCATCATCGAGCCGGCCGCTGCGGCAGACAGCGCAAAGACCTTGAACAGCGCCACGCCCAGCACGCTACCCAGCGCGCCGGCCCGCAGGGCAATCGCATCGTGGCAGGTGGGGGAAAGCTGGCGGTGCATGAGGACTGTGTCGCGCTTGGGGGGCTGGCGTGCGCAACTCTGCAACAACGCAGATCTACGCCGCGTGTTCGTCGCACCGCCAGCGGGCAAATGCCGTGATGAGCTGACCACGGCATGTGCATACTGCATGCCAGTGCTGCCCGGTCAGCGTGCCGGTTGGGAGGCCAGCATGTCGCGCCCGTGTGGGGTCAGATCGATATCCGCATCTTCCGCCTGCACCGCCAGGCCTTCCTTCACGGCCCACGTCGCCGCATCGCTTCCCACAGGGTGCGCATCGGCAATGGCGCGCAGGATGGTGAACTGTTCTTCAGTCAACGGCATGGCACGTCCTCATACGCCCAGCAGGGGCGGCAGTTGCCAGTCCGAAAGGCGCGCATTGCTGATGGCCTGATGGCAGCCACAGGCATCACAACGGAACAGCGTACCGCCCGGCAGGTGCAACAGGTTTGCATCCTGGGCGCAGGTGATTTCCGCACAATGACGGCATGACACGGTAAGCGAAATGATGCGCTCCACGTCGCCGGAAATATTGAACGCGGCCTCGAAGGCATGGATGGCGAAGTGGCCGGTGTCCGGCATGGTGTTCTCGGTTGCAGACAGGTGTCTCCATCCTCGTTTTCCTACCGTGATGAGGCTGTCAGGCCAGCGCGGTGGCGAAGTCAACGAGGTCCGCTGCTACGCTTCAGCGCTGCGCATGCGGCTGGGATAGCATGCAGGTTGAATTTCCACTCGCCGCTGGCAACGGAGTAGCCCGCAATGGACATCGAACTGGACGGCAACCGCATCCACAGCGAGCGGGCATTCCACGAGACGCTGGCGCTCGCACTGGGTGTCGAGCGCGGTTATGGGAACAATCTCGACGCCCTCTGGGATCTGCTGAGTGCCAGCGTCGAGCGCCCGCTGCAGCTGACCTGGAACGGCCATCAGGTTTCCAGAGAGGCGCTGGGGCCTCGCTTCCAGCAGATCGTCGGCGTGCTTGAGCGGGTGCAGCGCCAGGATGAGGCCATGGCACTGGGCGAACGCTTCAGCTATTGCCTGCGGTAGGTTCGGTGTGCAGCCGCTGCCAGCGCGGTGCTGCCTGTTGCCTCCAGGGCAACACCGTCGCCTGGGCGACGGCTGACGAACCGTGCGCAGTTCAGCGGCTGCCGGCGATGGCAACCCTGCGCTTCTCCAGCATCACCGACACGCACCACAGCAGCAGGCCGCCGACCGCCGTCGCCGCACCTACGTAACCGGTGGTGGCCGGGCTGAAGCCGGCGCTGATCGCCATGCCGCCCAGCCACGGGCCGAGTGCATTGGCGGTGTTGAACGCCGCATGGTTGGAGGCGGCGGCCAGGGTCTGCGCCTCGCCGGCCACGTCCATCAGGCGCGTCTGCAGTACCGCAGCCAGGGCGCCCATCGTGCCCACGGTGATGATCATCGGGCCGATGGTCCACACCGATTCGGCGGCCAGCGGGTACAGCAGCAGCATCACGATCGACCACACCAGCACCACGGCGGCGGCCTTGAAGTGGAATTTGTCGACCAGCCAGCCGCCGGCGATGTTGCCGATGATCGCGCCGATGCCGAATACGCCCACCGCCAGCGGCATCCACGACTCGGCCACGCCGGTCACCTGCACCAGGGTCGGTGCCAGGTAGGTGAACACGCAGAACATGCCGGCAAAGCCCACCGCACCGATCGACAGCGCCAGCCAAACCTGGGTGGTGTTGAATGCGCGCAGCTCGCGCATCGGCGAGGTCCGCACCTCATCCGGATCGGGCAGCAGGAAGCGCGCGATCATCGCCACTGTGGCGATGGCCAGCACGCTGACCAGGGCGAAGGCGGTACGCCAGCTCAGCTGCTGGCCCAGCCAGGTTGTCAGCGGATTGCCGATCAGGATCGCCACCGACAGCCCCAACAGCACGCGCGACATCGCTTGCCCGCGCTGGCCGGCCGGGCTGATCGCTGCGGCCACCAGCATCGCCACGCCGAAGTAGGCACCATGCGGCAGGCCAGCGACGAAGCGCGCCACCAGCATCGTGCCGTAGTTCGGGGCCAATGCGCTGGCCAGATTGCCGACGGCATAGAACCCCATCAACGCCAGCAGCAGCTTGCGGCGCGGGAAGCTGGCGCCGACGAAGGCCAGGATCGGTGCGCCCACCACCACGCCGATGGCGTATGCGCTGATCAGGTGGCCGACCTGCGTCTCGCTGATGGACAGGCCGCGGCTGATCTCCAGCATCAGGCCCATGCTGGCGAATTCACTGGTGCCGATGGCGAAGCCGCCCAACGACAGGGCGAGGATGATCAGGGTACGCTGGCGCGGCGTCAGCCGAGCGGCCAGAGGGGAGTTGGGGCTCATTCGGGGGCGCAAAGGGGCGGGGAAGCGCCCCATTGTACTGCTGCACCGCAACAGGCATCAGCCGGGCTGGGGGTAAATCAGTGTTCGATGGGTGGTGCTGCCGGCGTGGCCGGCTGGCCAAGCGCCGCCAAGGCCTGTCGGTATTTGTCACGCAGGCGCTCGGCGGTGGCGGCATCCAGCGATGCCAGCCGCGCTTCATCGGCATTGTCGGCGATGTCGGCCAGCTTGACCTTCAGTGCCAGCGGATCCGCCGAAATTCGTGCGTAGTACGTGTCGGCATCCGCCGCAGACGTCCGGCTCAGCAGCCGGACCGCGTCCTGCAACGGAGCGGGAAAGGCCTGCACCTGCCCAGCGAAGGCCGGGCAGTCCTCGATCACATCATGCAGCCAAGCCACCGCCTCGGCTTCATCATCGCCGCGCACGGCAGCGGCCACCCGGCCAACGTGGCCGATGTAGGGGTGCCCTGCCTTGTCGACCTGGCCGGCATGGGCCTCCAGCGCCAGCATGCGTGCACGTGCTACCCAGTCCATTGCGATCTCCCCGGTGCAAGCGTGTATTGTCGTACGGACTGTCTGCATGCCGCCACCACGGCCGTGCAGGCATCATCGGACGCTGCAGGAATGGCATCTGGATTCCATCAGGGAGATGAGACATGCAGGAATACACCCATCAGCTGGAACTACGCGGCCGCTTCCGTCTGGTAGCGGTGACCCACGAGCCGGTGTACGCTCCCGGCGATGTGGTCGGCCATGCGGTCATCGTCGACGGTGGGGAGCGTCTGACCGACCTGATGTCGTTGGCCGATGCGCGCCGGTACCTTGAGGAACTGGTGCGGGAAGAGGGCGTGGAGCCCGGGCTGGAGAATGAAGTCAACCTGCGGAGGAAGGCGTCGCAGCGACGCCGCCGCTAAGCCGTCGCGCCCTCGGGCGCATCATGGAGGATTCGGGTGTTGTCCAGTAAGAAGTATCTGCTCATCGCCATCATCACGCTGGCGACCCTGCTGCTTGGGTTCGTGCTTTCCGGTTACCTGACGCTGCTGCTGCTTGGTCTGGATACCAAGCTGCTCACCTGGAATACCTATTACCAGTATTTCCACGCCATCGGCCAGCCGCAGGTTGCCCCGTTCGTGGGCAAGATCAAATGGGCCGGCTACCTCGGCTTCGGCCTGCCGCTGCTGGTGCTGGCCATCGTCGGCCTGGTCGTGCTGCTGAAGAAGGACAAGCGCTCGCTGCATGGTGATGCGCGCTTTGCCACCAGCGCCGATCTGGCCAAGCATGGCATGTTCAAGAAGAGCGGCCAGAGCATCGTGGTCGGCAGCCATGGCGGCAAGCTGGTGCGGCTGGACGGCCAGCAATTCGTGATCCTGGCGGCCCCGACCCGTTCGGGCAAGGGCGTCGGCGTGGTCATTCCGAACCTGCTGGAGTACGGCGAATCGCTGGTGGTGCTGGACATCAAGCAGGAAAACTTCGACCTGACCAGTGGTTGGCGCGCCAGCCAGGGGCAGGAGATCTACCTGTTCAACCCCTTCGCCGAAGATCGCCGCACCCATCGCTGGAACCCGCTCAGCTATGTCTCCGACGACCCGGCGTTCCGAGTCTCGGACCTGATGAGCATCGGTGCGATGCTGTATCCGGATGGCTCGGAAGACCAGAAGTTCTGGATCAGCCAGGCGCGCAATGCCTTCATAGCCTTCACCCTGTACCTGTTCGAGAACTGGGATGACGAGCGCAGCAGCGGCTTCCCGGGCGGGCAGGGCACGCCGACCCTGGGTGCGGTCTACCGCCTGTCCTCCGGCGATGGCAGCGACCTGAAGAAGTTCCTCAAGGGCCTGTCCGAGCGCCCATTCCTCAGCAGCAACGCGCGCTCGGCATTCGCCAACATGCTGTCCCAGGCCGACGAGACCTTCGCCTCGATCCTGGGTACCTTCAAGGAACCGCTGAACCCCTGGATCAATCCGGTCCTGGACAAGGCCACCAGCACCAACGACTTCCTGCTCACCGACGTGCGCAAGAAGAAGATGACCATCTACATCGGCATCCAGCCCAACAAGCTGGCCGAAAGCCGATTGATCATCAACCTGTTCTTCAGCCAGTTGATCAACCTCAACACCAAGGAACTGCCCAAGTCCAATCCGGACCTGAAGTACCAGTGCCTGCTGTTGATGGACGAATTCACCTCGATCGGCAAGGTCGAAATCATCGCCTCGGCGGTGTCCTACATGGCCGGTTACAACGTGCGCCTGCTGCCCATCATCCAGAGCATGTCGCAGCTGGATGCCACCTACGGCCGCGAGGTCTCGCGCACGATCATCACCAACCATGCGCTGCAGATCCTGTACGCCCCGCGCGAACAGCAGGATGCCAACGACTATTCGGACATGCTGGGCTACACCACCATCCGCAAGAAGAACGTCACCCACGCACGTGAAAAGACCCATAGCTTCACCGAGGAGCGTCGCGCGCTGATGCTGCCGCAGGAGCTCAAGGCGATGGGACCGGACAAGGAAGTCTTCCTGTACGAAGGCATCCCGCATCCGGTCAAGTGCGACAAGATTCGCTATTACAAGGATCGCTATTTCACGTCACGTCTACTGCCAAAGGTTGACGTGCCGATGCTGGATGTCTAAGTTGCAGACTTGAAAGTGTGACGAATGCACGCATTCATTGAGGTGAATTAGTGAAGCGCGTCAAAGAAACGCCATACGTTGGTCAAAATTCAGATTTGTCTGACATCGAATTGACGCGTAGTTGTGCGACTCTATGCGTGGCTTGCGGATCTGTGTGATTCGTCATGCTTTCAGAGTGGCCAGGAGTTTCAGCCATGGGAACAGGGATGGTTCCGACGTTGGTGAGGGTGCGTGAGAGGGGCCTCGGATGAGGTCGCTTCACGCGACTTGGTTGGCAGCTTTCGAGCTGCAGGGGAACCGTGCCCATGTGCTGTTAAGCAGTGCATTCGTTACGTTTCCGGCGTGCATCGCGCAGTGCCGGACGACCAAGGGACCAACATCGGGACTGCTTTTTCGTACGTCAAAGTGAAGCCCGTATGAATCAGGCGTTTATTGCAAAAATGTCCATCGCCGCAGTGGCGGCGTTGATGGTGGCCGGTTGTGCTACCAAGCCCGCACCCGACTTTGGAGGGCGTTGGAAGCCGGTCAACCGTTTCGCGACGGCTCCGACCGAGATTCCGCTGTACTCCAGCTACGTCTATCAGGCGTCGCCAATGGATCGCACGCTGAAGGCCATGCTCGAGCGCTGGGCCAAGGATTCCGGCCGCACGCTGGACTATCGCCTCAGTTCGGATTTCACCCTGTATGGCGCGGTGTCGGAGATCGACACCACCAACGCACAGCAGGCCGTGATCGATCTCACGGCGGCCTATGCGGCGCAGGGCGTTTCCGTCTCCATCGTCGGCAACCAGATCGTCGTGCAGAGCGCTGGATCGACGCCGACCGCGTCGGCCCAGGATCCCGAAGCCAGCAGCGGCAGCTGAGACCGCGTCGAAATCATCGAACGTGCCGCACCCCGCGTCTGGCGCAGGGGCGTCGCGCCCATTGATGTTTCAGCAGTACGGAAGAACCCATGTTCCGCAAGAAGGATGCAGGCAACAGCCCCAAGGTCGAGCAGTCGGTCGCCAAGGCGGTCAGCTACGAGATCACCGTGGCCGACATGGCCCGGCGCAGCGAGCGTCGTGCCTGGTGGGTCGCCACCGGTTCGTTGCTGATGTCGCTGGCGCTGGCCGGTGGCTACTACTACATGCTGCCGTTGAAGGAGAAGGTGCCGTTCCTGGTGATGGCTGATGCCTATACGGGTACGGCGACGGTTGCGCGCCTGCGCGGCACGTTCCAGGGTGAAACCATCACCACCAACGAAGCGGTCAATCGCAGCAACGTCGCCCAGTACGTGCTGGCACGTGAGTCGTATGACTCGGCGGTGATGGGCCTGCGCGACTGGGAGCTGGTGTTTGTGATGTCCAGCGGTCCTGTCGCCCAGAGCATGCGTCAGCGCTATGCCGGCAACAACCCGCAAAACCCGTTCGTGATGTACGGTCGCGAGAAAGCGATCCGGGTCAAGATCCTCAGCATCACCCCCTTGGGTACTGAGGCGAACGGCAGTTTCCGCGGCGCTTCGGTGCGCATCCAGCGCAGCCTGCTCGACAAGCGTAGTGGCGCGGCGACCTATCTGGACAACCAGCTGGTGACGATGCGCTTCGAGTACAACCAGAAGCTGGCGTTGTCCGAACAGGATCGTGTACTCAATCCGCTGGCCTTCCAGGTCACCGAATACCGCGTGGACAACGATTACGCACGTGGCGTGCCGGTGCCGGACGATGGCGCGATGCAGGCGCAGGCGCAGCAGGCCGCGCAGCAGGCACAGGGCATCTATGATCCGAACAACCCTGCCGCAGCAACCATGATTGATCCTGCAACGGGCCAACCTGTGGCAGTGCCAGTCAATGAGCAGGGGCAGCCGATGCAAGGCCAGCCCATGCAGGGGCAACCGATGCAGGGGCAACCGATGCAGGGGCAACCGATGCAGCAGGGGCAGGTCATGCCGCCGGCGCCGAACAATTCCACCGGAAATGCTGATGGAGCAAGCAACCGATGAGTAGTCGAAAAGTCAGGGGGAGCGCATTGGCGCTGCTGTCGTTGCTGTCGCTGGTGTTTTCCACCGCGGCGATGGCACAGGCGGTAGACCATTACGAGTATGAGAAGGACCGCATCTATCCGGTTCGCACCGGCCTGGGTCTGACCACCCAGATCGAACTGAGCCCGAACGAAAAAATCCTCGACTACAGCACCGGCTTCAGCAGCGGCTGGGAGCTGACCCGCCGCGAGAACGTGTTCTACATCAAGCCGAAAAACGTCGATGTCGACACCAACATGATGGTGCGCACCGAGACCCATTCGTACATCTTCGAACTGAAGGTGGTGGCGACCGATTGGCGTCAGCTCGAGCAGGCCCGTCGTGCCGGCGTGCAGTACAAGATCGCCTTCAACTACCCGAACGACACCGTGTTCGGTGTTGCCCAGGAGGCCGTGGAGGAAGAGGCACAGCCGCTGTTGAGCACGGAGTTGGCCAAGGATCGCCAGTACAACTTCAACTACTCCTATTCGACCAGCAAGGCGAAGAAGATGGGGTGGCTGATTCCGGTCAACGCGTACGACGATGGTCGTTTCACCTACCTGAAACTTCCGAACTCGCCGGAGTACAAGACCGGCATTTTCCCGGCCGTGTTCGGCCGTGAGAAAGAGTACGGCGAGGATTTCGTGGTCAACACCACCGTTGAAGGCAATACCTTGATCGTCCACGGGACCTACCCGTACCTGGTCATCCGCCACGGCGATTTCGTCGTTGGTCTGCGAAGGAACGTGAAGAAATGAGCCAGCAGAACACTCCCGGAAGCGATCCAAACAACGGGCGCGACGACAGCCAGAGCCCTTACGGCAGCGCTTCTGGCGCTGCGCCCGAGGCGTCGTCCAATCCCTATTTCGGCAACACCCAGGCCGGCCCTGCGCCGGATCTGGACGCCAGTGCGCCGCAGCTGCGCTCGGCCGAAGAACAACGCCTGAACCGCAAGGCACTGCTGTTCCTGGGCGGCATCGTGGTTCTGCTGGTGGCCATGGGCTTCCTGCTGTTCCGCAAGGGGCAGGAAGACAAGGATGCCCCGGCGGACGTCAACAAGACCGCGCGCGCAGTGACGCCTGAGCTGCCGACGGCTGCACCACCGCCGCAGGCTGTTGCCGATCCGATCCAGATGGTGCCGCCGCTACCGCCGCCGCCGCCGCTGGATTCCACCCCGCTGTTCGTTCCCCAGTCCGATTCGGCACGCGAGATGGACCGTGGCCCGACTTTGCTGGACCGCCGCATCGGCTCCGGGAGCGGGGTGGGTGGTGGTGATGGACAGGATGGCAACGGGGGCAATGGCGGCCGCGGCATGGATGAGTACACCCGTGCCATGCTGGCCCAGCTGCCCAACAACCAGGCGGCGCCGGCAAAGGTCCGTCGCGGACCGGACGTGGAAGACGTGTCCAGCGCCAGCTTCATCCGCAGCCCGGATGCCCTGCTGGTGCGCGGCACCTATCTGCGCTGCGTGCTGGAAACCCGCATCATCACCGATATCGCCGGCTATACCTCCTGCCTGGTCACCGAGCCGGTCTATTCGATCAACGGCCGCAACCTGCTGCTGCCGAAGGGTTCGAAGATCTATGGCGCATACGGTGGCGGCCCAACCGGGAAGCGCGTGGAAGTCATCTGGGATCGCATCACGACCCCGAACGGCATCGACGTGGCCATGTCGAGTCCTGGCGTGGACCAGCTGGGTGGCGCCGGTCATCCGGGTCAGTACAGCGCTCACTGGGGGAGCCGCATCGCGTCGGCCCTGATGATCAGCCTGATCGCTGACGCCTTCAAATACGCTGCCGCAGAGCACGGTCCAGAGTCGACCACCGTCGCCAGCAACGGCTTCGCTGTCCGCTCGCCCTATGAGAGCGCCACCGCGCGCACCATGGAGCGCTTGGCCAATGAGGCCCTCAGCGAAGGTCGTCGTCCGCCGACTGTCACCATCAACCAGGGCACGATCGTGAATGTCTACGTCGCAAAGGACGTTGATTTCACCAGCGTGCTGAACCCACGCCGGTAAACCAGAACGATCATGGACGCCGAAGTGTCGCCCCTCGCCCTCGTCTCCAGCGATTTCCTGCGCTATCAGTACGAAGTGCTGGGCATCGCCGAGTACATGACTTCGCCGGAAGTGACGGAAATCTGCATCAACCGTCCGGGTGAGCTGTACCTGGAGACGCGGGCGGGGTGGCAGCACGTGGATGTGCCGGGCCTGACGTTCGAACGGGCCCGGCAGTTCTGCACCGCGGTGGTCAACGAGAGCAACACTGGTCAGCGCATTACCGATGCCGACCCGGTTGTGTCGCTGACCTTCCCGACCGGGCAGCGCGCACAGTTCGTGATCCCGCCTGCCTGCGATGCGGGCAAGGTGTCGATCACGATCCGTCTGCCGTCCAAGCACACCAAGTCACTTACCCAGTATCACGAAGATGGTTTCTTCAACCAGATTCTTGAGCAGGATGGAAGCCTCAGCGAGCAGGATCGCGAACTGCTGGAGCTGCGGCAGCAGCGTGAGTACGCCGAGTTCTTCAGGCGTGCGGTGATGTACCGCAAGAACATCGTCGTCTCTGGCGCCACCGGTAGCGGCAAGACCACCTTCATGAAGGCGCTGGTCAACCATATTCCGGACAGCGAGCGCTTGGTCACCATCGAAGATGCGCGCGAACTGTTTCTGACTCAACCCAATGTCGTGCACCTGCTTTATTCCAAGGGCGGGCAGAGCGCCAGCAACGTGACGGCCAAGAGCTGCATGGAAGCCTGCCTGCGCATGAAGCCCGAACGCATCATCCTCGCCGAGCTGCGTGGCGATGAGGCGTTCTACTTCATCCGTAATTGCGCGTCTGGTCACCCCGGCTCGATTACCAGCTGCCACGCTGGCAGCCCGGAACAGACCTGGGATCAGCTGGCGCTGATGGTGAAGGCGTCGACCGAAGGTTCGGGTCTGGAATTCAATGTCATCAAGCGTCTGCTGATGATGACCATCGACATCGTCGTGCATATCAAGGCGCATGCAGGCTCGCGCTATATCACCGGTATCGATTTCAATCCTGGGCGCGCCCAGGGGCAGGAGGGCTGAGCAATGTTGCCAGGACTTGAAATGATGGCGTGCCCGGAGATGGCCGTCTCGATGGACGTCATGCAGCACGTCATCAACGTGGAATCTTCGAGCAACCCCTACGCCATTGGCGTGGTTGGTGGTGCACTGGTGCGCCAGCCCAAGGCGCTGGACGAAGCGCTCGCCACCGTGCGCATGCTGGAGGAGAAGGGTTACAACTTCTCGATCGGCCTGGCCCAGGTCAATCGCTACAACCTGGCCAAGTACGGCCTGGATTCGTACGAAAAGGCCTTCCAGCAGTGTCCGAACCTGCAGGCGGGTTCGCGCATCCTTGCCGAGTGTTACAAGCGCTCGGGCAAGGATTGGGGCAAGTCGTTCAGTTGCTACTACTCGGGCAACTTCGAAACCGGCTTCCGCCACGGTTATGTGCAGAAAGTGTATGACTCGATCCGTCGTGGACAGCAGGTTGCCTCCAATGGCGTTGCGCCGATCGACGTGATCAATCGTGGTGAGCGCCGTACCGTCAAGGTGGAGCACCACCCGCAACTGGCGTCTCCAGCACAGGCACGCATCGTCGCCCAGGCCAGTACTCCGGTGTATGTGCCGTCCAACGATCCGGCACGAGCCTATACCGTCTATCCGTCCACCGGTGCGATGGCGCGCAGCAGTCTGGTCAATCTTGCCGATCAGGCGCTGTCACGCGTTGTGCTGGGCTCGGTGGATCGAATGATGCAGCCGGAAGGCCCGGCAGGCGCAGGCTATCCGCAGTCGCGGCAGCAGATTCCGCCGCAGCAGAATCCGCAAGTCAGGCAAGGGCAGGGTGTGCCTGTCATGCCGCAGCAGCTTCCCGGAGCGGTCGCCGGCGACGATGCCCCGGTCATGCTGCGCCCATGGAGCGAGCGGAACGCACCTGTGGCGGGAGACGGCAACGTATACAACGCGCCAGCGGCAGCGCCGGTGCAACAGATTCCCGCAGGGGATGCGGCCTTCGTGTTCTGACGAAGTCGTGGTACGGCCAGTCCCCCGGCTGGTCGATTCAGTTGTGTTAGTCCATCAACAAGGAAATCAATCCATGAAGCGATCCAATCTCGACCTCGTCCAGGCCCAGCGCACGCTGAAGACCCTGCTGATGGCCACCTTCTTTGCTGGCGCCGTGTTTGCTCCGCAGGTGTTTGCCTCCGGCGCCACCGATTTCGGTGGCACCGACGAAAAGGTCTGCGGCTTCTTCAACAACATCAATGGCCTGCTGAATATTGCCTCGATCGCCGTGGTGACCATCGCGGTCATCTTCGCCGGTTACCAGATTGCGTTCGCACACAAGCGCATCTCTGACGTCGCGTCGATCCTGATTGGTGGCGTGCTGATCGGTGCCGCAGGTCAGATCGCGCGCATGCTGTTGGGTGATGGCAGCGACGGTAAGTGTGGCGGCAGCGGCGGCACGACCTACCTGATTCAGAACGCCATCCAGTACTACAGTGCATAAGAACGTTCTGTTCCGGGGTTGCACACGCCCAGCGATGTTTCTGGGCGTTCCCTACCTGCCGTTCTTTATGGTGGCCGGCGGGTTGCTGCTCTTGAGCATGTACACGAACTTCTGGTTCCTGCTGACCATTCCGGTGGCCATCTTCATCATGCGTCAGATGGCCAAGCGTGACGAAATGATCTTCCGGCTGCTGGGCCTGAGGCTGATGTTCAAGCTCCGGGTTCGCAACGTGCAGGAACACGAAGGAATGTGGGTGTTCAACCCGAATCACTACCGCAACAAACCAGCCCGAATGGATTGAGGGCTGGATCGGACAAGGTGGGCGTCAGACGCCCACCTCGTCCACTCCGAATCTTCGTCGGCAGTACCCTTTGGAAGCAGTCGTATGTTCAGCCCAGATACGTCCATCAGCGAATTCATTCCTCTGTCCTCGCATGTAGCCCCGAACGTGGTGAAGACCACGGGCGGCGACTATCTGTTGACTTGGCACCTGGAAGGGTTGCCGTTCGTGGGGCGCGAGGAGTGGGAACTGGAACATCGGCACAACACCTTCAATCGGTTGCTGCAGACGCTGCGCGCGCCGGATTTCGTCAACGTCGCCTTCTGGGTGCATGACATCCGCCGTCGCCGCACGTTGAAGGGCAAGAGCAGCTACAAGCAGCGCTTCAACCAGGACGTGTCCGACCAGTACATGGGCATGCTGTCCTCGCAGCGCATCATGCAGAACGAGCTGTACCTGACCATGCTCTACCGGCCGGTAGTGGCCGGCAAGCGCTTCGTGGAGAAGTCGGCCAACGTCGACAAGCTCCGCGCCGAGCAGGAACAGGCCGTCGAGAAGCTGATGGAACTGGCTGGCAACGTCGAAGCCGTCATCCGCGACTACGCGCCGTACCGCCTGGGCATGTACGAAGCCAAGAACGGCGTGGTGTTCTCCGAGACCCTGGAGCTCTTCGGCTACCTGATCAATCGCATCGATGAGCCCGTGCCGGTGCTGTCGGCACCAGTGAAGGACTACCTGCCGGTCAGCCGGCACATGTTCTCGGCCAAGACCGGCGACTTCGTGATCAACACGCCCAACGGCGTCAATCACTTCGGCGCCATCCTCAACATCAAGGAGTATGCCGAGGGCACCTACCCGGGCATCCTCAACGGCCTGAAGTATCTGGACTTCGAGTATGTCATCACCCATTCGTTCAGCCCGATGGGGCGCCAGGACGCGCTGAAGGTGCTCGACCGCACCAAAGGCATGATGATTTCCTCCGGTGACAAGGCCGTCAGCCAGATCGTCGAGCTCGACCAGGCGATGGACCATCTGTCATCCGGCAACTTCGTACTGGGTGAGTACCACTTCATCATGGCGGTCTATGGCGACAGCCAGGCCAAGCTGTCCCAGAACGTGGCTACCACCCGTGCCGAGCTGTCCAATGCGGGTTTCGTGACCACCAAGGAAGACTTGGCTGTCACCTCGTCGTTCTATTCGCAGATTCCGGCCAACTGGCGCTTCCGCACTCGCCTGGCCAACGTCAGCTCGCTGAACTTCCTCGGTCTATCGCCACTGCACAACTTCGCCACCGGCAAGCAGCACAACAATCCGTGGGGCGACTGCGTCACCACGTTGCAGACGACCAACGGCCAGCCGTACTACTTCAACTTCCATGCCACCCATCCGTCGGAAAACTCGCTGGGTGAAAAGGCGATCGCCAACACCATGGTGATTGGTAAGTCGGGTACCGGTAAGACCGCGCTGATCAACTTCCTGCTCAGCCAGGTGCAGAAGTACGAGCCATCGCCGACTATCTTCTTCTTCGACAAGGACCGCGGCGCGGAGATCTTCGTGCGCGCTTGCGGTGGCAACTATTTGGCCCTGGAGAACGGCGCGCCGACCGGCTTCAATCCGTTCCAGTGCGAGAACAACGAAAGCAATGTGCAGTTCCTGGCTGACCTGATCAAGGTGTTGGCAGGCAAGCGTGAGTACAGCTCCCGCGAAGAAGAGGATATCTACCGCGCGGTCGAGAGCATGCTTGACACGCCGATGCACCTGCGCAGCATGACCAATTTCCAGAAGAGCCTGCCCAACATGGGCGACGACGGACTGTACGCGCGCATGCGCCGCTGGACCTCAGGCAACTCGCTGGGCTGGGTGTTCGATAACCCGGTGGATACCGTGGACCTGAGCAAGGCCAACATCATCGGTTTCGATTACACCGACATCATCGACAACCCCGAAGTGCGCGTGCCGGTCATCAACTACCTGCTGCACCGTCTGGAGTCGCTGATCGACGGTCGTCCGTTGATCTACGTAATGGACGAATTCTGGAAGATTCTGGACGGTGAGGGTGGCCTGAAGGAATTCGCCAAGAACAAGCAGAAGACCATCCGTAAGCAGAATGGCTTGGGCATTTTCGCGACGCAGAGCCCGGAGGACGCGCTGAAGAGCGACATCTCGGCGGCGCTGATCGAGCAGACTGCCACGTTGATCCTGCTTCCGAACCCGAACGCCAGCAAGAGCGACTACATGGACGGCCTGAAGCTGACCGAGGCCGAGTTCAAGGTGGTCACCGCCTTGGATGAGCGCTCGCGCTGCTTCCTGGTCAAGCAGGGTCACGCGTCCAGCGTGTGCCAGCTCAACCTGCGCGGGATGGACGACATTCTGTCGGTGATCTCGGCGTCCACTGACAACATCGACATCATGCATCGCGTATTGCAGACGGCTGCGGTACGCGCACGAGTGACGGTGGATGAACTGACGCCGGAACAGTGGCTTGAAGATTTCTACAAGAATCGAAAGGGCTCGGGCAAGGCGGCTGTCGCAGCGCGCGACACTGTTACCTGATCCGCGAGACGGTCTGCCCGAAGACTACGAGTTCCGATCAATGGAGACTGATATGAACAATACCAAGCAAACTTCCTCGCCCCGCCGCCGCGGGCCCCGTCTTGCAGCGATGACCGTGGCAGCCATGATGGCGCTCGGCACCGCCAATGTCAGCGCCTGGATTCCCGTGCAGGAGACCGGTACCAGCCTTATCCAGCACCTGCTCAATCAGATCAACACCTATAAGACTGAGGCGACCGCCTACGCGGCCAAAGCGCAGGACGCGGCCGAGTACATCGAGCAGAACACCCGCTGGATCCGCACGCTGGAGCAGTATCGCCAAGCGCTGATCCAGGTGCAGGCGGCGGTGAACAGCTTCGGCATGCCCGACAGCGCGCCGCTGGTGCCGGTGGCGCCTAACTATCTGGTTGCCGAAACCTGCGGCAAGGCGCTGGACTTCAGCCTGGAGTCCGCCTTCAAGGTGTTCGTGTTCAATCCGCAGGCGGATGTGAAGGAGCAGCAGATGCAGATCTGCGTCAACATCCGGATGATGCAGAACCGCAAGTACAACGACGCGATCGATTTCCTGACCCAGACCGTTCCGCGCATCAACAACTCCTTGAACCGCATCCTCAAGATCCGCCTGACCAACAACGATCAGGGCACCGTGCAGGGTGCCGACAGCGAATCGATCCGCACCGCCAATGACATTGCCGCACTTGCCCAGAGCTGGGAAGCACGGATGAAATCCTATGATTCCTATATCGAGGTCATGGAGGCCAACCAGAAGGTGGTGGCGCAGGCCGCATTGAAGGGGGACCCGACCAAGCAGCTGATCAGCGACATGGTAAAGACCACCGCACTGAAGGCCGCGCTCAGCGTCAAGTGATTGCAGGCCGCTAATACGTGGACAGGCGCTGCAAAGCAATGCGGCGTTTCTTGTAGTAACGGAATTACCAAGGGATTGTGGAAATGACGATCAGGTGGCTGGCCAACTTTGATTTCTCAGGCGGATTGCAGGATCTGCTGGGCTACGCGGTGCGTGTCCAGTCGATCGGCGATTTCGTCTTCTTCAAGCTGATCATGGATTACCTGCGCGACAGGATCAGTGACTACGGCATCGACCTGATGGGGCGCATGATGTCCTGGGTCGGCGGCATTGCCCTGGTGCTGATGACGCTGTGGGTACTGATCCAGGGCTTCCGGATCGTCACCGGTCGCAGCCGCGACTCCATGATGGTGCTGGTGACCAATATGGCGCGCGCCGCGTTGATTGTGAGCGTTGCCACCAGCATGGCGATGTTCGGCAGCAACCTGCAGAAATTCCTCAACGAGGACGTCAAAGGCCTGATCACCCACGTGGTGACCGGCAAGGACCAGCAGCCGGAAGATCAGATCGACAAGAGCTTGGCCTGGATGCAGGTGGCGCTGTCGAGCATTGATGGCATCAAGATCCTGAATGATCCAGGGTTGCAGGCGGACAAGACCCGGGCGCTGTGGTTCATCGGCCTGGGCACGGGCGGCCCGGCGGTCACCGCTGGTGCGATGTTGCTGCTCTACGAGGTCGCGCTGGCGCTGTTCATCGGCCTGGGTCCCTTGTTCATTCTGTGTCTGCTGTTCGACCAGACCAAGCAGCTGTTCCAGCGATGGCTGTTCTACGGCATCGGCACGATGTTCTCGATGGCGGTACTGGCAGCGATGGTATCGATCGCGCTGGACATGGTGATCCGTGTCTCGGCCGCGTTCTGGTCCACCGCCCTAGTCAACAAGTTTTTGCTCGACGGCGCCTCCAGCGACGGCATGACCAGCCAAGCGATGCAGCAGGGCGGCATGGGCCTGATCCTCACGACCCTGATCCTGACCGCTCCCCCAATGGCGGCGATGTTCTTCCAGGGGACCTTGGGTGGTTTCGCGCCATACTCCCAGATCGGTGGATCGGCAGCGGGCCAGCCAGGTCCGCAGGGGCAGCCGCCGGGGTCGTATACGCCGGCAGCACCTTCGAATAGTGACGTGCGGCAGACCGAGGTTCATTCAGGAAATATGGTGAGGAACTCGATGCCTCCGAGCTCAACCGGCGAAACAAGAACTGCCCCGAGTACGATAGGTGCTGCCAGATCTAGTGATTAATGCTATTAGTTACATCCGTTGAAGGTGCGTAGCCATGCCAAAAAAATCAGTTGGAAAGTTGATTTCCAAATTGCTCGTTCTTTCGGCACTTTTTCTTGTTGCTGAATCCTCTGTGGCAGAAGGGCGATGCCCGCCTGGCCAGTACCCGATAGGTGACAGTCGGGCACCGGGATGTGCGCCAATTCCTGCGGGTAGCAGCGGAGATACTGGACCCAGAGCGACGGGCCGGTGGATCAAGACTTGGGGCGCCATCGCAATGTCCAATTCTGGGGCATCAGGTGTTTCGGTCGGGAAGGTAAAGAAGAGGGAGGCTGAAAAAGCAGCAATGGTTGAGTGCGAAGCGACCGGCGCACGTGATTGCGACATCGCTTTTACGTACAAGCACCAGTGTGCGGCGGCCGCGACTGCGAGCTCGGGCACTCAAGGTACGAACTTTGGGAGCGGAGAGACTGTTGATGTTGCCAAGAAGGTCGCTACTGAACTCTGTCAGTCTCGAGGGGGACAGAGTTGTGGTGTCGTGTATTCGGCATGCACAGAACCAAAGTTCGAGGCTTTCTAGATAATTTTTTTGCAGCCGCACCGCGACAATAGGTGCGTTGAAGGGGGATTCTCGGCCTCTTGATCGGATGCGATCTGCCTTCAAGCTTGAGAAGAGGATTTCATGAGGGCTATTTTGATTTTGTTGTTGTGCCTAGTGACATTCTTGACTTTTGCCGAGGGTAAATGTCCTCCTGGCCAGTATCCAATAGGCGACAGCCGCGCTCCAGGCTGCGCTCCAATCCCTGCTGGTGGTGGCGGAGCTGCGGAAGGGCCGCGTGCCACTGGCCGTTGGATAAAGACATGGGGAGCGATTGCAACCTCCTCTACCGGCGCCTCGGGAACAGTCACTGGTGAGGTTAAGAAATCAGACGCCGCGAAGAATGCAGTTTCTGAATGTGCTAGCTCAGGGGCGCGAGATTGCCGAGTTTCGTTTACCTACAATAATCAGTGCGCTGCGGCGGCTGTTCCTAGCTCTGGAACCCCTGGGACTAGCTTTGGCAGTGCAGCTACGGAAGAGCTTGCCAAAGGCGTAGCTACTAAATTGTGCGATTCCCGCGGCGGACGTGGCTGTGATGTTGTTTACTCAGCCTGCACAGAGCCAAAATTCGAAGCGTTTTGACGCATCGATAGCTGGCATCCCGATGGTGGCGCTGGCTGCAGCGCCAATGATGGCGATCTTCTTCCTGGCTGGCAGCGATGATCTCAATCTCGCCGTACATGGTGTGTCGGCAGCGCTCTGATCGACTGCGTCGGTCAACAAATTCCTGCTCGATGGCGCCTCCAGCGACGGCTTGCCCAGCCAGGCGATGCCGCAGCGGGGGCATGGGATTGATCCTCATGACCCTTACTGCGCCCCCCAATGGCGGCATGGGGTTGATCCTCACGACGCTGCGCCGGACCATTGCTCGGGTGCGACTGCTTAGAAACAGGACTCAGTCAACGCAAGATCTCTCGCCATGGACATATCGTGATCACATCAGTCAACGTGACACGGTTGGCTGTGCTGGGAAGCACCATCCGCGTTGCATAAGTCTCCACACCATTCGAAGGAACGAATCATGCAGAATCCCTTCCGTGTAGTGATGCTGGTCGGCGGACTGGTGCTCGGTTCGTCAGCACACGCCGCCGATAGCTGGGTCATTTTCGCCGGTGGCGACAAGCCCAATCGCGAGGCGTGGGTGGTGGATGCGCAAACGCTCAGCAGCCGCTCGGACCTGATGGCTTTCCTGCAGACCGCCACGCAGGAAGAGCAGAACGCGTACCTGAAGCAATTGCGCCGGAAGAAGCCGCCAAAGCCCGGCGAGCGCGTTGCTGGCCCGGATCCGGTATACGAGATCCAGGTCAATACGGTTTACGAGAACGCGACCAAGCCGAATCGACTGATCAGGAAGTACTCGGTGAACTGTGCGCGTAACACTGTGGCCATGAAGATGAGTCTGGTGCAATGGCGCGACCGTGCAATCGAGGATGTTCCACCGGAGAGATTCGATCCGACCAGCGAGGCGGTCGAGCCGTGGCAGGTGCAACTGGTGCGGTTTGCCTGTCTCGTTGGACCTGACCCCGAGGCCAAAGTGCCCGCGGAAATGATGAAGCGGGGCTTCCTGCCCATCGGTGACGTCGGCCAATCACCCGCGAATTTCGTCTGGGGGAACCTCTGGAAGGACGGCACGCGTCCGGCGTTCACCTATCGGCCGACCGACGCCGAGCTGGACCGTATTGAGCGTAACCTGGAAGCAAACCTGGCACGCGGTCAGCGGGAAACGACCCGCGTGCTGGATGAGTCGGTTCGTGCAGCCAACCGTGTGGGTCGCAACAACCTCATGGACATGTGGATCGGCAAGACCGAGCAGGAGTTCGTGCGGACATGGGGAACGCCGGACCGCGTGGAGAACGGGTCTGATGGATCGCGCACCTTGTACCTCCATCGTGGTGAGCGCGTTCAGGGGTTGAACGTATACGGGCATGTCGTCAGTGACGTGAACAATCGCTGCGATATCACGGTGCTGACGATGGACGGCTACATCCGTGACTACGCCACCCAAGGGGCTACCTGCGCGCAGCAATTGCGCTGACCGCGATTGTCGGCCACGGCCACGGCCTGAAGCTGTCAGGAGGCAGGAAAGCCATGAGACGAATCCAACACGTTTCTAGCCGTGACTTCTGTGGATTGCAGGCCTGCTGCCTTTTCCTGTCTTGGCGGAAGGCAATCGCACGCCGGGCAGGTATCCAATAGGTGGCCAGGGCGTGCCGGGCTGCGCGGCCATCCGGCGAGCATCACGGACCCTGCGTGCAACATCCCGCGCGGGGCGGTTCAATGAAACCGCCAGCGTTGTCGCTGTCATTCCGGAGCAGCGCGCGGTCGTTGTCGCCCTGCTGCAATGCAGCGCGAAGGCGGCATGGAAGCAGATGTCACAGGATCAGTGCAGGATTGCCACCACGGTCTGCACGGCGCGTCTGTTCATCAGGTAAGGCACCGTTCACGCTTAGCCCATTTTTTTTGTGATCAATTCCGCTTTTCGCTTTTCCTGCTCTTCGACGCAATAGACCTCCTCGCGCTAAGCTCTCCTGGCGTCAGAAAAATGACGCTTCGGCGCTACCGATTGCAGGAGCTTTTCCGTCCATGAGGACCCTGTCTGCCCGTCCGACGGGTGACGCTTGCCACCATCGCTGCCACAGTGCTCCCGGAGCTATCATCCGCATCTGCAGGGTGACCGGCGCGACCGGGCAACGCCACCGTGCCCGTCATCAACGCGGGCATCGGCAAGACGACATTGAAGGAGTGGGAGGGGATGGACGACAGGTTTGGCGCACACATGGACGATGCCCTGGCATTCGTTCCGTCCGGTGCGAACCTGCTGGAAGCCGTCAGGGGCGAGCTCAACGGCGATGGCATCGAGTACCAGCTGCTGGTCATCGACCAGCCGACGCCGGAAGGGCTGGTGCCCGGCCAGCACGGCCCAAACCGGGTGCTGCTGTTGCTGCGCGGTGACGGGCGCGGGCGCTGGCAGCTGGCCGCGCGCAACGACAAGCTGGTGCCGTGTTCCACCCGCGGTGGCCTGGCTGGCGACCCTTTTGCGTATGCAATGGTTGAGGAAGACACCTTCAGCGTGATCACCAACGGCGGCAGCCGCGAGCGCTGGAGCAGCACGTACCGGTTCCGTTACGCATCGGCGGACAAGGCGTGCTGGGTGGATGGGGTGAGACGCAAGGTCGTGGATATCGAGACCGAGGCGACCAACATCCGGGATTTCTCGGTGGCGGAACTGGGCAGGGTGCGGTTCGAGGACTTCGATCCGTCCAGTGTCGCCGAGGTGTCGCTTCCATGAGCCAAGCTCCAACCGGCGGAAAGGAATCCGCGCTGATGAACATCCAGGAGTTGCACTGTGTCGACCGATAGAGAGTCGCAACTGCTGCGGCAGGCGACGAAAGCCGGCATCGACTCCCCCCTTGAACTGGCCAATTTCATGGCCCAGGCAGGGCACGAGTCGCGCGGCCTGAGCCGGCTCAACGAGAGTTTCAACTATACCCGGGGCATCTCGCAGATCCCGGTCGAAGCGGCGTGGCGCAATGGCACCGAGGCGCTGGAGTCCGCGCGCCAGGAAGCCCTGCGAGGGCGTCCGGAGGATCTGGCCGAGCTGATGTATGGCGGCCGGATGGGCAATGACGCGCCCGGAGATGCGCTCAAGTACCACGGGCGCGGTTATCTGCCGCTGACCGGCAAGGAAAGCTACGAGCGCGCCGGCAGTGCGCTGGATCTGGATCTGGTCAACCAGCCCGAGCTGGCATCGGAGCCGGAGCACGCAGGTCGCATCGCGGTGTGGCAATGGCAGAACCGTGTGCCGGAACACGCGCGCGAGGACGTGCGCGAGGCTACGTACGCCATCAACGGTGCCGTCAACGGGGTGGAGGACCGGCTCAAGCGTTTCGAGGCGTGGCAGCAGAAGCTGACCCCGGACGTGATGGACCGGCTTGCCCGCGGCGAAGTGGGCGAACCTGCACAGTTGCCCGAGCGCGCGCGCGACATGTCCGATCCGGCCCATGCCGGCAACCGGTTGTTCACCGACGCACGGGGGCATCTGCAGCAGATGGGGCCGCAGAGTGGCCTGCGCAGCCAGCAGGAACTGGACAATGCGGCCGGGGCCTTGGCGTTGAGCGCACAGAAGGCAGGGATGAGCCGTATCGATCACGTGGTGGCCGGTACCGACGGCAGGGCGCTGTTTGCGGTGCAGGGCGTCATGGGGGACCCGGCGATGCAGCGCTCGATGGTGCAGCGTGAGGCCGCTGCCCAGCTGCCGCTCGAGCAGAGCAGCCAGCAGTTGGCGGCCGAAGCCTCTTCCCGCCAGGAACAGACCGCTTCGGTCATCCGCGAGCAGGAGCAGAATCGCTCGCGATCGCTGTAATCTGGGCACCGCCCGGCAGGTCGGAGACCGGCGGGCCCATCGCACGACACCGAGCACCCTCGGGTGCCTACATGGATCTCTTTGTAAGGACACAACATGCGAAACACTTTCCTGCGTTCCCAAGCGGCCCAGCGTGGCCGCGCTCCGGCACTGTGGCTGCTGCCGCTGGGACTGGCTGCCGCCATGGCCCACGCACAGCAGGCACCGGACGCCCCGGCGGCTCCCGCCGTCGAGGAGGCGGTGCCAGCGGTGGTGGCCGCGGCGGACGCGCAGACGCCCGCTGACGCCGCAACTGATGCCGTAGCTGCACCGGCTCCCGTCGCCGCGCCTGAACCGGTGCCTGCCGTGGTGGCTGCACCTGTGCCTACGGCGGAGTCGTCCATGCCGCCCGCACCCGCAGCGCAGCCGGCGGCGGCGACGGACGTCGCTCAAGAAGCTGTTGCCGCCGAACCCGCGATTGCGCCAGCGCCCGCAGCAGCACCGGCACCACCAGCGGCCGAAGCTGCCTCCACCAATGCTGCGCCAGCTACGCCTGTCGCAACAGCCGCTGTCGCAGCCCCATCGCCGGCTCCCGCGCAGGTGCCTGCGCCCGTTGCCGCTGCTGCACAGGTGCCCGACGCCGCACTGGCCCCGGCACCCGTTCCGCCGCCGGCCCCAGCCCCCGTCGCACCGCCGATCATCCCGCTGGCACCGGACCAGGCCGCCGAGCGCCAGCTCGGTGCGCGCTGCCCGGTCGATCTGGCCGGTCGCCTCGCACCGCAGGGCGATCTGATGATCGGCGCCTGCCAGGGCACGTTGCCGCCGCACCTGGCGGCGCTGCTGGTGGCATTGCCTGAGCAGGACATCCACCTGCCGCGCAGCTGGCGCGAGCGTGAAGTGCGCCAGAAGGCATGGTTCAAGGCTGTGGCCGGCATGGGCCAGCGCCCGGACTTCATCGCCCGCCTGGGAGACATCTGGGTCCGCTCGTTTGAAGCCGCGGATGCGTCGACGACCACCTACCTGGTCTCGGCGCCGTTCGACTGTGCCGATGGCGCACTGCCAAACGAGAACACCGCAGAGCCCGTCCGACTCGCAGCCGGCAGTTGCGGGCAGGCCTACGTACGCCAGCGCGTGTACCAGGTGGGCAGCGATGGCGTCCCGCAGGACATCACTGCAATGGCAATGCCGGCGGCACCGTCGATCGCCGAGGCCGATCGTGCCCGTCACCGCACCCGCGAAGGCAGGATCAGCCTCGACCACAGCAAGTTGCAGTACGGGCCGGCCATGCGCTGGTTCGTGCAGTACCCGGAATCACCGCAGAAGACCGGTCCGCACAGCTTCAGTGACTGGAACCGCGAACATCTGGCCTTTGTGGTGTGGAACGGCACCCGCTTCGAGCTGCGCGATACCGTGACGCGCGCGCAGTGGCCGTGTGATCCGGTGGCGCCGGGCGACAAGGCCTGTGGCGGCTTCCCGGACTCGGGCCCGGATGCGTACGTGCTGGCAGGGCCGGCGGCGAACTCGGCGGTCTCCAGCCCCTGATCGACCGGAGAAATGACGGGAGCCGGCAGTGCCGGCTCCCGTTTTCATTCCAGCAAGCGTCTCAGGCGTGCAGGCTGCGCTGGGTCGCTTGGGTCTGTTCCAGCTGCTGCTCGCGTGCAAGGGCTTGGCCGGCAGCCTGCTGCTCGATGCGCTGGCTGCTCTGCTCCAGCGGCGTGTTCATCGCGCGGGTGGTGTCGACGGACACGCGCAGATGGCCGGGGTCACCGCCCTCACCCTGCAGGGCGAAGCTGCGTGACGCGTCGGCACTCATCAGTACCTCGTCGATCCGCTGTCCGCCGGCGGCATGCATTTCCGCAGCCAGCGAGCCTGCCAGTTGCGCGCTCATGCCATCGGGTGTGCGGCCGACGCGGGCGTCCTGTGCGTGCACGCCGCGCAGGGCATCATTGAACAAGGGGTTGCCGACGTGGCCGGCGTCGTCGATGCGCAGCATGCCGATCGGGCGCCCCTGCCTTTCGGCTTCACGGCGCGCGGGTTCGCCCGGCTCCAGGGGGCCACGCAGATGGTCGAAGAGATCCTTGACGCCGCCCGGCAGGCCGCGCGTACCGGTGGTGACGCCACTGCGCAGCAGTTCCATCTTGTCCCGGTACTCGTCGATCATCTTGATGTTGTCGCGTGCCAACGCCTGCGTCTCCGGCCTGCCCAGCACCGAGTCTTCGCCGAGGAAATTGACCAGCTTGTGCGAACCGAAGGAGTTGGCGGCCGCGCCCAGTGCGCTGTCGGGAATCAGGATGCGCAGGCGGCTGTTGCTGAAGCCCCAGTCGCCCAGCGTGTCGATCTCCTGGGGCGTGGCGTACACGCGCACCTGGCCGAAGTGCGGCGAAGCGGCGCTGACCGGGTCGGCTGCCATGACGTGGTTGACAACGCTGGTGCCGCCTTCGGGAATGCGGTAGCCAAGACTGGCCGCGCCATAGGCGTTGAAGGTCTCGCCCTTCAGGTTGTAGTGGTGCGCGCTGATCTGGGCCAGCGCGCCGCCTAGCGAATGCCCGGTGACGGTGACCTCAGGTGCCTGGCCGAGGTCGCGTCCTTCCTTGGCAGCGTAGGCGAGGGCGCGCTGGGTCAGTGCCAGCGCATCGGCGGCCTGCACGTTGTAGCGGGCGACCACCATGCCGCCATCGGCGAGTAGGCCATCGCGGGCGATCTGCTCGGTGCCGCGATGGGAGACCACGATCTCCTGCGTGTCCACGCGCTGGTAGATCGTGCCTTGATAGCCATTGAAGCGGTTGCTGACGTGCTCGAGCACCTTGTAGTCATGCCCATTGAGGGAAACATGCTCTTCCTGTCCGGGGGCGCGGCGACCGACTTTCAGGTCGCGATAGGCATCGTTGGACAGCGCGGCGTAGTCCTGGCTGCCGAGGGTCACGGCTGCACCTCATCGGCCGTCAAGGTGGCAGAGAACAGCGTGTCCTGCAGTTCCGGGCGGAACCGGCTGGCGTCCTTCTGGCCGGTAGCGCCGTAGTCGGGCAGGTCCGCCACGCGTGGGTAGTCGCCCTGCGGATAATGGCGCGTCTCACTCTGGCCTTTGACGAACGGATCGGCCTCGATGAAGGACAGGAAGCGCGTCTCGCCATCGGCGCCGGTCGCCTTCAACATCGCGCCGGCGCCACTGAAGGCCCAATGGCAGACGCCGCGGCCGTAGTAGTCCTCGTCGAGCATGCGGTCCAGGTAGACGGTGCCGCGGTACTCGTTATCGGTGACCCTGCGCAGCGTCACCGGCTCCTGGCTGGTGATGCGGGCGGGAGCGCCGGTGGCGGGCTCGATGTACCCGCACTGCGCTTCGTTGCTGACATCGTACTGGGCAACGCCTTCGACCACGGCAAAGCTGCCCGGCGGGTTGTGCAGACGCAGTACCAGTTCATAGGCTTTGCGCGGTGAGGGGTTGAGCTTGGCCAGGCCACGTCCTCCCTGGGCGACGTCGGACTCGGCGGAAGCAAGTTCCTGGTTCATGGCGGTCTCCGGGCTGCAGGCAATCAGTAGAAGCAAGGCAAGACACGGGAGGGATGTGCGGCGCACCGTCAGCCTCCGGTCGAAGGAGTGAGCGCGTTCGCGACGGGGCACGCTGCGGGCGACGAAAGTGCGCGCCGCACTGGCGAGGAAAGACGGGCAATCACGGCATGTCTCCTTTCCTTGGTGACCACGATCCCGGACCCGGGAAGGCTAGATTGCGCGATTCTCGCGGCAGAAAAGTGAAATAGTCGAAATTCTGACGCTATCAAACTGGATTGGATGCAGCGAACTGTGATTCGTATCCGGATTTCACACGTGGGGTACGGGCATCAGGCGCGGGCCGTTGCTTCCTCGATGCGGCATGATCAAGGTGCTTACTCCGTTCCGACGACGTGCCGACGATGCTCTCCATCCGCCCTGAACTGCCCGCAGACGCTGCTGGAATCCACTTCCTGACCGAGGCGGCCTTCCGCAACGCGCCGCACAGCAGCCACACCGAACACCACATCGTCGACGCATTGCGTGAGCGTGGCGAGCTGAGCATCTCGCTGGTGGCAGAGGATGCGGGCCAACTGGTGGGTCATGTCGCGCTGTCCCCGGTCAGCGTGCAGGACGACAGCCAGGGCTGGTTCGGGCTCGGGCCGATTTCGGTGCTGCCGCAGCAGCAGGGGCGCGGCGTGGGCACGGCATTGATGCGGGTCGCGATCGAGGCTCTGCGCAAGAGGGGCGCGCGGGGCTGCGTGCTGTTGGGCGAGCCGGCCTACTACGGGCGCTTCGGCTTCCGTGCCGTGCCGGATCTGGTACTACCCGGCGTGCCGGCGGCGTATTTCCAGGCCCTGTGCCTGCAGCCACCGATGGCACAGGGGGAGGTGCGTTACTCGCCGGCGTTCGACGTGGTTGCCTGACCGGGGAACGGCCGGCGTTCCAACCGCCGATCAGCCTGGATGGCGCAGGTGGATGAGGGGATACGGACGACCCTGCGAATCCACCGGCGAGCGTCCGGTTTCGATGAAACCCATGCGCCGATAGAAGCCCACGGCCTGCGCATTCTGCGCATTGACGTCGGTGGTCAGTTGCGGCTGCAGTGCCAGCGCATGCTGCAGCAGCTGGCGGCCGATACCGGTTCCGCGCGCGTCGGGATCGATGAACAACGCTTCCATGTGCGAGCCGTCGATCAGCATGAAACCCTGCGGCTGGTCCTGGTCGCCGACGGCCACGACCATCGGGGCCTGTGGCAGGAAGCCGGCAACTTCAGCATCGATAGCCTGACGGTCTTCGGTACTGAGGAAATCATGGGTGGCGTCGACGGCCCGGCGCCAGAGATCGACGAGAGCGTCGCCATCGGTGGTGCGGGAAGGGCGCAGGGTGGTCATGGGATCGGCCAAGGTGCTTTGCAGTACCCGGATTGTACCGGTGCGACCCCCGCAAACAGAAAGCCCCGCCGAAGCGGGGCCTTGGATGTCACCGTTCGCTGCGCCTCACTGCACGGTGCAGGCGGACAGTGCCGGGAAGCCGATGACTTCGCCATTGCCGGTGCAGGCCAGCGTGACCTTCTGGCCCTTCTTCAGGCTGGCAGCCACGTCCTTAGGCAGGTCGCTGGCCTGTACGAAGCCGAACGGCTTGGCGCTCAGCTGCACGACCGGCTTGTCCATGAAGTCCGAGCTGATCGAGTCGACCGTGCCGGAAACCAGCAGCGCCTTGCCCTTGTACTTGCCATCGGCAGCGATCTCGTTGTCCTGGTAGTCGCTGAACATCGTGGTGGCGGTCACTTCCACAGCCGAGGCGGAGGCCGCAGCGGCATCGTTGGTGACGGCGGTGGCTGCCGGTTCTGCAGCCTTGGCGGCAGCGTCTGCCTCCGCGGCGGCGGACGAGACGCTGGCTTCAGCAACGGCCGCATCGTACTGGCCCTTGCTCTGCGCGCTGATGCCGCTCACGGTGCCGGCAAAGATCGCCAGGCCGACGAAGTACACGATCGGCGAAACGATGATCGAGCCCAGCAGCTGGAACAGGCCCTTCATGGCGCCGCCCTTGGCCATCGCGACGATGGCGAGGATGAAGGCCACCAGGTTCAGCGGCCAGCCCAGGAACAGGCCCAGGCCGGGGAACGGGACGAGGAAGCACAGCCAAGCGATCGCCAGCGTGATCCATGCGGCTTTTCCGGCAGGGCTGGCCTGCACGGTGGTTTCTGCAACTGCGTTCAAAACTACCCCCTGTAGAGATCGAAAGGTGAAATCGCTGCCAGCAAGCAGCAGTGCACAGTCGTCAGATGACGAAAACGCGGTCGTAGCGTGAAGGAGTCTTCACAGCAGATCAAGCGGCGATGCAGCGTTTGCCGGTGCGGCGCTTCGCATCCGCGCATCGGAAGCGCCAAAAGGCCTGCGTTACACTACGCGCGCGCTCATTCCTTGAATCCGAGAAACGCCATGACTGATGCCTTGGGCGTGCCGGTGCACGACGTCGACGAGAGCTGGATGCGCCACGCATTGGCATTGGCCGAACGTGCGCAACGCGAGTTTGACGAGATCCCGGTCGGTGCGGTGCTGGTGGGTGCCGACGGTCAGCTGCTGGGCGAGGGCTGGAACCTCAACATTGCCTCGCACGATCCCAGCGCGCATGCCGAGATCGTGGCCATGCGCGAGGGCGGGCGGATGCTGGCCAATCACCGCCTGATCGGCAGCACCCTGTATGTCACCCTGGAGCCGTGCGCGATGTGTGCGATGGCGATCGTGCACGCACGCGTGGCGCGCCTGGTCTACGGTGCCAGCGACCCCAAGACCGGCGCCTGCGGCAGCGTATTCGATCTGGTCGCTGATGCCCGCCACAATCACCGCGTGGAGGTCCATGCCGGTGTGCTGGCCAAGGAAGCGGGCAACCGGCTGACCAACTACTTCAGGGCCAAGCGTGGCAAGCCGCCGCTGCTGCTGGAGGACCACGCTGGCGAGGGCTGAGTGGCGAAAGGGTATGATGGCCGCCACTTCCCTTTACCGGCCGGCCTCGTGCCTGCCCAGCAACGAGGCGACACGATGGCAGAGAACGGCGCGGCCAACGAGCGGCTGATCTGGATCGACCTGGAAATGACCGGGTTGGATACCGACAACGATTCGATCATCGAGATCGCCACCGTGGTCACCGATGCCCAGCTCAACGTGCTGGCCGAGGGCCCGGAGTTCGCCATCCATCACCCCCTGGAAACGCTGGAAGCGATGGACGAGTGGAACCGCAACCAGCATCGTCGTTCGGGCCTGTGGCAGCGCGTCATCGACAGCACCACCACGCTTGGCCAGGCCGAAGCGCAGACCGTGGCCTTCCTGGCGCAGTGGATTCCGGCCGGCGTGTCACCGATGTCGGGCAACTCCATCTGCCAGGACCGCCGCTTCCTGCACCGGCAGATGCCGCGGCTGGAAAAGTACTTCCACTACCGCAACCTGGACGTGTCCACGGTGAAGGAACTGGCCAAGCGCTGGGCGCCAAGCGTGGCTGCGGGCGTGGGCAAGAACAGCAACCACACCGCACTGAGCGATGTGCACGATTCGATCAACGAACTGCGCCACTACCGCCAGTTCATGGGCGCGCTGTCGGGGCTGCCGAGCCCGTGAGGGGCAGTGCCGGCCGCTGGCCGGCAATCGCCTGATCCCAGCCGGCGGCGCAGGGTCGTCGTCCAGCGGCCGGCACCACCTTGCGTTCAACTCCCTGGCGCTAAGATCGGCCGCATGAACGAGCCCATCCTGCTGCCCCGCGATATCGCCCACGACGCTGGTGACTGGTCTGACCTGCAGCGGGCGGTAGCGCTGCTGGAAGCCCCCACGATCACCGCGCGCATGGCCAACCTGGTCGGGACGCCGCTGGAGTTCGCGGTGAAGGCGCTTCCCACCTCGGTGTCCAACCGCATCCACGGTGCGGTGCAGGCGGCGTTGTCCAAATCGGTGCAGGCCGCGCTGTGGAGCATGGACAACACCCCTGGCAAGGGCGCCTCGACACGTTGGCACAAGCTGGCGGCGGCGACGTCCGGCGCGGTGGGTGGGGCGTTCGGTTTCGCTGCGCTGTTCATCGAGCTGCCGGTGTCGACCACGATCATGATGCGCGCGGTAGCCGACGTCGCCCGCAGCGAAGGCTTCGATCTATCGCAGTTCAGCACCCGCCAGGCCTGCCTGGAGGTGTTCGCACTGGGTGGCAATTCGCCGCGCGACGATGCCAGCGAGACCGGCTACTACCTCGCCCGTGGTTTCACCACCGATGTCATGCGCCACCTCTCGGCCGAACTGGCCGGGCGCGTGGTGACCGGACGTGACCTGACCCTGGGCGTGGCGCCGAAGGAAGCCGGCAAGCTGCTGGCCAAGCTGGTGGAAAAGGTCGCCGCCCGTTTCGGCGTGGTGGTCACCGAGAAGTTTGCCGCGCAGGCGGTACCAATCGTCGGTGCGGCGGCCGGCGCGACGCTCAACACCATGTTCACCGACTACTACCAGGACATGGCCCGCGGCCATTTCATCGTGCGCCGGCTGGAGTTGAAGTACGGCGAAGATGTCGTGCGCGCCTGCTATGACCGTGTCGCCCACGGCGGGGCGTTGATCGAGCCGACGTTGTAACGATGGGGTCGGAGCCCTTTCCTGCGGGAAGGGATCCGACCCCGACCGCCGCAGGGAAGGGCTCTGACCCTTGCCTGCCAGGCACAACTGTTTTGCGTGGACGCGCCTGTTGCGCGCGCAGCGCCATCCCCATCCTTGCCGGCAGTCCCCCGCAAGAGAGTGCCGCCATGTTGTTCACCCCCCACCGCCTGGGCGCGCTGACGCTGCCCAACCGTATCGTGATGCCACCGATGACCCGCTCGCGTGCGGCGGCCGGCAATGTCGCCACCGCGCAGATGGCCGAGTACTACGCCCAGCGCGCTGGTGCCGGGCTGATCGTCAGCGAAGGCACCCAGATCAGCCCGCAGGGCCAGGGCTATGCCTGGACCCCGGGCATCCACAGCGACGAACAGGTGCAGGGCTGGCGCAGGGTCACCGATGCCGTGCACGCGGCCGGTGGGCGCATCTACGCCCAGCTCTGGCATGTCGGCCGTGTCTCCCATGTGGCCCTGCAACCGGACGGCGCGGCGCCGGTCTCTTCCTCGGCACTGCTGGCCGAAGGGGTGAAGGTCTTCGTCGACCCGACCGGCGCCGGTCCGGAATCCGGCGTGGGCGAAATGATCCAGCACTCGATGCCGCGCGCGCTGGGCGAGGACGAGATTCCGGGCATCGTGGCCGACTATGCGCAGGCCACCCGCAATGCACTGGCTGCCGGATTCGATGGCGTCGAGCTGCACGGCGCGAACGGCTACCTGATCAACCAGTTCATCGACTCGCAGGCCAACCAGCGTACCGATGGCTATGGCGGCGCGCTGCGCAATCGCCTGCGCTTCCTGCGCGAGGTGGTGCAGGCGGTGGTCGATGTCGCTGGCGGCGAGCGTGTCGGCGTGCGTCTGGCGCCGCTGACCACGCTGCAGGGGGCGGTGGATGACACGCCGCAGGCGACCTATCTGGCTGCCGCACACCTGCTGGGCGAGCTGGGTGTGGGTTACCTGCACATCGCCGAGGCCGACTGGGAGGATGCCCCGGTGATGCCCGTCGCGTTCAAGCAGGCGCTGCGGATGATCTATCCGGGCACGTTGATCTACGCCGGCAAGTACACCGCCGAGCGTGCCGCGCAGGCGCTTGCGGAGGGCTGGGCCGACCTGATCGGCTTCGGTCGGCCGTTCATCGCCAATCCCGATCTGCCCGAGCGCCTGCGCAGCGGCGCGGTGTTGAATTCGCCCGATCGCGCGACGTACTTCGGTGGTGGCGCGGCGGGATTCACCGACTATCCGGTGCTGGAAGAGGCAGTCGAGGCCTGAAGCAGCGTCCGCCGGGCATGGCCCGGCGCTACCGATGACGGCGGATGGGTGCCGGCCACTGGCCGGCACTGCCGATCAGGGCTTGTCGCGCACCAGTGCGTCGGCCTCGACCACGCCGCCATCCTTGCCATGCAGGTACAGGTGCATGTCCTGCTGCGGATACGGGATGTTGATGCCGGCCTTGTCGTAGCCCAGCTTGATCTGTTCGAGCAGGGTGACCTTGGTGCCAAAGTGATCGGCCGACTTCACATAGCAGCGGATGCCCAGGTTGATCGCGTGCGCACCCAGCTCGTACACCACCACATCCGGTGCCGGCGTCTGCAGCACGCGCGGGTCGGCCTTCATCAGCGCCAGTGCGGTATCACGCGCCAACTGGATGTTGTCTTCGTAACCGATGCCCACCACCAGCTCGACGCGGCGGGTGGGCTCTGCGGTGAGGTTGATGATCGGTGCGGCGGTGATCAGCGTGTTCGGAATGGTGGTGTGCTGGTTGTCCGCGCCGGTGATCACGGTCTGGAAAATGCGTACCTCGCGAACCGTGCCGGTCTGCCCGGCGATGGTCACCACATCGCCTACGCGGAACGGACGTAGGGTCACCAGCATCACGCCGGAGGCGATATTCGACAGCGAATCCTTCAGCGCCAGGCCAACGGCCAAGCCGGCGGTACCGAGCACGGCCAGCAGCGGAGTGATCTGCACGCCCAGCGTGCCGATGGCCAGGATCACCACGATCACCAGCGAGGCCGCGTAGACCACGTTGCGCAGGAAGCTGCCCAGCATCGGGTCCACGCCCATGCGCGAGGTGGCGCGCGGCATGGCATTGGACAGCCGTCGTGCCAGCCACATGCCGACCAGCAGCACCACGATCGCGGCCAGCAACGGCACGCCGTAGGTCTCCAGCAGGCGTTCCCAGTCGAGTGAGCGGAACCAGGAGGTCGTGGCGGGGGAGGGTGGGGCAGCGGCGATCATGCGGACTCCTTTGCAACGGGAACAGGTGCGACGGAAACATGGCGTACGCGGACGCCAGAAACAGCAAGCCCCGCAGAGGCGGGGCTTGCGTGCAGCTTCAGTATGGGCAGACGTCGATGAAAGCGACGTCAGCCATCACACGTCAACAGGTCAACCTTTGGCCTTCAACTTGGCCAGGCGCAACCAGGTATCGACCACGGTATCCGGATTCAACGACACCGACTCGATGCCTTCCTGCATCAGCCATTCGGCCAGATCCGGATGATCGGACGGGCCTTGGCCGCAGATGCCGACGTACTTGCCCTTGGCCCGTGCCGACTTGATCGCCATCGACAGCAGTTTCTTCACCGCCGGGTTCCGCTCATCGAACAGGTGCGCCACGATCGACGAATCGCGGTCCAGGCCGAGGGTCAGCTGGGTCAGGTCGTTGGACCCGATCGAGAAGCCGTCGAAGATCTCCAGGAACTCATCGGCGAGCAGTGCGTTGGACGGCACTTCGCACATCATGATGATCTTCAGGCCGTTCTCGCCCTGCTTCAGGCCGTTCTGGGCCAGCACCTCCACGACCTTGCGGCCTTCTTCCAGAGTGCGCACGAACGGGATCATGACCCACAGGTTGTCCAGGCCCATCTCGTTGCGCACGCGCAGCACGGCCTTGCACTCCAGTGCGAAGGCGGCCGAGAAGCTCGGATCGACGTAACGGCTGGCGCCGCGGAAGCCGATCATCGGGTTCTCTTCGTGCGGCTCGTAGTTGCTGCCGCCGATCAGGTTGGCGTACTCGTTGGACTTGAAGTCCGACAGTCGCACGATCACCGGGTTTGGCGCGACCGAAGCAGTCAGGGTGGCGATGCCTTCGGCCAGACGGTCCACGTAGAAGCCGACCGGGTCGGAATAACCGGCGATCTTCTCGTCGATCTTCTTCTTCGTCGCCGCATCCTGGCGGTCGTATTCCAGCAGCGCGTTGGGGTGGATGCCGATGTGGCTGGCGATGATCATTTCCAGACGCGCCAGGCCGATGCCCGCGTTCGGCAGCTGGCCGAAGTCGAAGGCACGCTCCGGGTTGGCCACGTTCATCATGATCTTCAACGGTGCCGGCGGCATGTTGCCCAGATCGGTGGTGGTGCGCTCGAAGCCGAGCTTGCCTTCGTAGATGAAGCCGGTATCGCCTTCAGCGCAGCTGACGGTGACCAGCTGGCCATCCTCGATGACCTTGGTGGCGTTGCCCGAACCGACCACGGCCGGCACGCCCAGCTCGCGCGCGATGATCGCCGCGTGGCAGGTACGGCCGCCGCGGTTGGTGACGATCGCCGAGGCACGCTTCATCACCGGCTCCCAATCGGGATCGGTCATGTCGGCGATCAGCACGTCGCCCGGCTGTACGCGGTTCATGTCTTCAAGCGTCTTCACCACGCGCGCCACGCCGGCACCGATCTTGGCGCCCACGGCGCGGCCTTCGGCGAGAACGTTGCCGCCCTTCTCGGTCAGCGCGAAACGCTCGATCTGGGTGGCATGGCTGCGCGACTTCACGGTCTCCGGGCGCGCCTGCACGATGAACAGCTTGCCGCTGACACCGTCCTTGGCCCACTCGATGTCCATCGGGCGGCCGTAGTGCTTTTCGATGGTCAGCGCCTGGCGTGACAGTTCGGCCACGTCTTCATCGTTGATCGAGAAGGTGCTGCGCAGTTCGGCCGGGGTGTCCTCGATCCTGACGCGCTCGCCGGGGACATCCGAGTACACCATGCGGATCGCCTTGCTGCCGAGCGAGCGGCGCAGGATCGCCGGCTTGCCGGCCTGCAGGGTGGGCTTGTAGACGTAGAACTCGTCGGGGTTGACCGCGCCCTGCACGACCATTTCGCCCAGGCCGAACGAGGAGGTGACGAACACCACGTCGCGGAAGCCGGACTCGGTGTCCAGGGTGAACAGCACGCCGGACGCGCCCACGCCCGAACGCACCATCAGCTGCACGCCTGCGGACAGGAACACGTCCTCGTGCTTGAAGCCGTGGTGCACGCGGTAAGCGATGGCACGGTCGTTGTACAGCGAGGCGAACACTTCCTTGACCTTGTGCACGACATCGTCGGCACCGGTGACGTTGAGGAAGGTTTCCTGCTGGCCGGCGAAGGAAGCATCGGGCAGATCTTCGGCGGTGGCCGAGGAGCGCACGGCCACGGCCACGTCGCCGCCGCCGTTGTCGGCGCTCAGCTTGGCATAGGCGGTGCGGATGTCCTGGTCCAGCTGCGGCTGCAGCGGCGCGTCGATCACCCAGCTGCGGATCTCCTTGCCGGCTGCGGTCAGCGCGTTGACGTCCTCGACGTCCAGCGTGGCCAGCTTGTCGAAGATGCGCTTGGACAGGTCGTTGTGCGCGATGAAGTCCTTGAAGGCTTCAGACGTGGTCGCGTAGCCCCCCGGAACGGAGACGCCCAGACCGGCAAGGTTGCCGATCATCTCGCCCAGCGAGGAATTCTTGCCGCCTACGCGGGCCAGGTCGGCCAGACGCAGTTCGTGCAACCACAGGATGTTCTCGTTCAAGCGCGATGCTCCGTTTGGCCATCGCCCGAGGCGGGCTTTGATGGCCGCGTCCGTAGGAAGAAGCCGATATGATGCCGGGCAGACCACCGTCGGCACAAGCTTGTGTTGGCGGCCCTTTTAGGCTTCGTAGGGGGTAAATGCGCGCATGTCGACCATCCGTCCGGTGTTCTACGTTTCCGATGGAACCGGTATCACCGCTGAAACCATTGGGCATAGCCTGCTGACCCAGTTCTCCGGGTTCAGCTTCATTACCGACCGGATGTCATTTGTCGATGACCCCGAAAAAGCCCGCGAAGCCTGTGCCCGGATCCAGGCGGCGGGGGAGCGCTACCAGGTCCGGCCGATCGTGGTGAACTCCTGCGTGGACCAGAGCCTGAGCCTGATCCTGGCCGAAAGCGGGGCGCTGATGCTGGATGTGTTCGCCCCGTTCATCGAGCCGTTGGAGCGCGAACTGTCCAGCTCGCGCCTGAACCGGGTCGGCCAGGCCCACGGCATGGTCGACTTCGACACCTACCACCGGCGCATCAACGCGATGAACTTCGCGCTGACCCACGACGATGGCATCGCGGTGAACTACGACGATGCCGACGTGATCCTGGTGGCGGTGTCGCGGGCGGGCAAGACGCCTACCTGCATCTACCTGGCCCTGCATTACGGGGTGCGCGCGGCCAACTACCCGTTGACCGACGAGGATCTGGAGAGCGACCGCCTGCCGCCCCGCCTGCGCAACTACCGGCGCAAGCTGTTCGGCCTGACCATCGACCCGGACCGCCTGCAGCAGATCCGCCAGGAGCGCCGGCCCAATTCGCGCTACGCCAACCTGGACACCTGCAAGCGCGAGGTGGCTGCGGCGGAGGTCATGTTCCAGATGGAACGCATCCCGACCCTCAGCACCACCCATACCTCGATCGAGGAGATCTCCAGCAAGGTGCTCGGTACGCTGGGGCTGCAGCGCGAACTGTATTGACGGGGGCGCCACGACCAACGGTCGTGGCCCATCTGCGCGGTTGACGGGGCGCTACGAGCCACAGTCGTGGCCCACCTGCGCGGTGGGTATCGACCGTTGGTCGATACAGGGCCCCTTTGGCCGGGGCCGATCAGTCCCCACGTTGAAGGGCCAACGTGTAGGATCAACCCATGGCCCGAGCATTGCCCCGTACCGAGCGCATTCCCCGCCTGAGCCGGCTGAGCTGGCTCATGGGGCTGTACGCAGAGAACTACCGTCACTTGGTGCGCCTGTTCGCGCCGGCCGAGCTGGTGGCGGGAAGCTACGTCTCTTCGGTGGGTGATGGCCTGGACGTGCGCCTGGACGTGATCGAGTGCCACCGCTACACGGTCGAGCTGCGCCTGACCTATGACCTGGCCGACCCGGTGACCGGTGAACCGGACCCATCGGCCTTCGTCCGCCTGTACCGGGACGCGCGCCAGGCCGAGACCACCCACTGCTACGTCGGCCGCCGCTGGCAGGACACGATGGGCCTGTACCCACCGCCGGCCGAGCTGATCAGCCATCGCATGCGGATGAACACCTTCCTCGGCAAATGGCTGGAATACCTGGCCGAACGCGGCCACGGCGTGGCCACCCTGCGCCGTGATCCAGACGGCAACACCGTGGGTGCCGGCGACCGTCGCCTGTCGCTGGTGCGTTGATCGGCCATAATCCACGGCTGACCCGCCGCCGGACCCGCACATGCCGTATACCCCGATCGTCGCCACCCTGGGCTATGTGCTCTCGCCCGATCGCCGCCAGGTGCTGATGATCCACCGCAATACCCGGCCGGGCGACCACCACCTGGGCAAGTACAACGGCCTGGGCGGCAAGGTCGAGCCGACCGAGGACGTTGCCGCCGGCATGCGCCGCGAAATCGCCGAGGAAGCCGGTATCGACTGCACGGCCATGCGCCTGCGCGGCACCATCAGCTGGCCGGGTTTCGGCAAGCACGGTGAGGACTGGTTCGGTTTCGTGTTCGTCATCGACAGCTTCGAGGGTGCCCCGCACGGCGGCAACCATGAAGGCACCCTGGAGTGGGTGGACGTGGACAAGCTGGACCAGCTGCCGATGTGGGAGGGCGACCGCAACTTCCTGCCGCTGGTGTTCGATGCCGATCCGCGCCCGTTCCACGGGGTGATGCCTTACCGGGATGGTCGCATGCAGAGCTGGTCCTTCAGCCGGCTTTGAGGCATTCCGGAGGCCGCTGCGCTCGCCGGACATGGTCCGGCGCTACCATCCGGCGCTACCATCCGGCGCAGCCTCGGTAGCGCCGGGCCATGCCCGGCGGGGAGAGCTTCAGCGCCGGCGCGCCAGCAGCAGGTGGAAGTGCTTTTCCCGCTGCTGGCCGTCATTGCCGGCCGTGCATTCGCGATGCGAGCGCCATGCCGTGACGGTGAAGCCGGACACCCGCAGCGCCAGCTCCACTGCGTCCAGCTCATGCAGCTCAAAGTCGGCGGCAAAGGGCAGGCTACGCATGAATCCGGCATCGCCGAAGGCCAGGCATAGCCGGCCGCCGCGATGCAGCACCCGTGCCAGTTCATCCAGTACCGGGGCCAGGTTCGGCCAGAAGTACAGGGTGTTGACCGCCAGCGCAGCACCGACGCTGGCATCAGCCAGGGGCAGGGCATGGGCATCACCCTCGCGCAGCGCGGCACGGCCAGCCAGGCCGCTGGCGGCAAGGTGCTGGTTGCCGGCGTCGACCATGGCACTGGACAGCTCGACACCCACGTAGCGACTGCCACTGGCCTGCAGCAGCAGCGGCGCAAAGGCGGCGTTGCCAGGACCGATTTCCAGCACCTGCTCTCCGGCAGCGACGGCCAGCAGTGCGATCGCCGCCTGGTTGAGGGCGTCGTTGCTGCGGTTCATCGATTCGCCCACGGCCAGCGCGGCCTCGCCATGGGGCTGCCGCAACTGCGCGGCCAGGGTGCGTGCATCCAGCATCAACATCGTCCGTCGGTAAGGAGTCGGACGTGGCGGCGGCGGGTCCGCCGCAGACCATAGCGCTGGCGGATCGGCTTGGGAAGTAGGGAAACCCCGGCTTGTGGTGATGAGGAAATGTCCAGCGTCGCAGTCGGTGAGAACCAGTTGTCCACAGGGGGTGTGGATTACGCGTGGGCAACTTTGTGGATAAGCGCTGACAGGCGCCACCCCCCTAGGCTGTCAAGATGGGTGGCGAAAAATTCACCGCTGGTGAGGATCGGTGAGTGACGGGTGAAGGACAGGGGCAGCCCACGCTGTTGCCGGTGGCGGCGCTCGCGGTACCCTGTGGGCCTTGATGCCCCGTGAGACTTCATGAAACGTCACTTCTCGATGCTGCGCGAGTTCCATCTGGCGGACTGGTTCACCCTCGCCAACGCTTTCTGCGGCACCGGCGCGGTGTTTGCCGCAATGCGTTTCCTGCAGGATGGCGAGCGCGGCTACCTGCTGTTCGGCATGGCGCTGATCCCGCTGGCTTTCATTTTCGACGCATTGGACGGCCGCATCGCGCGCTGGCGCAAATCCAGTTCGACCCTGGGCCGCGAGCTCGACTCGCTGTCGGACGTCATTTCCTTTGGGGTCGCGCCCGCAGCGCTGGCCTATGCCTGTGGCATGCAGGGGGGCTGGGACTGGCTGGTGCTGAGCTACTTCGTCTGCTGCGGCGTCAGCCGCTTGGCTCGCTACAACGTAACCGCCGAGGCGATGAGCGGTGACGAAGGCAAGGTGAAGTACTTCGAGGGAACGCCGATTCCCACCAGCCTGGCGCTGGTGATCGTGCTGGCGATCGCCGCCGGCACCGATGCCATCGGCCACGACCTGTGGCTGGGCCAGTGGCAGATTGGCCCTTGGCAGCTGCATCCGTTGGTGCTGCTGTTCGCGTTGTCCGGGTCGCTGATGATCAGCAAGACCCTGCGCATTCCCAAGCCATGACCCAGCCCTGCGGAGGAGCGCGATGACCAGCTCGGCCAACGACGCCGGCAGCAGCGATTTCGAAAATCTGGCCCGCCAGTACTTCGGCGCCTGGGGTGATGCCTTGCGCCATGCAGCCGTACCGGGAACCCCGGCTGGCGACGACCCGGGCAGCTGGAAGCGCCTGTTCGACTGGTGGGGCCAACTGCTGCCCGGGACCGGTGCTGCCGCGCCCGAAGAGGCAGTGCGGCGGTTCCGCGAGCAGGCTGGCAGCTGGTACGGCACCATGCAGGAAGTCGCTGCACGCTTTGCCGGCCGCGATGCCAGCAGTGCTGAGGTTGCCCAGGCCTGGCGTGAAGCGGTGAAGGGGCAGGGCGACGGCATGCTGCAGTGGATGCTGCAGGGGGCCCGCGGCAGCACCCATGTGGACGCTGCTCCGCCCGAGTTCACGGCGTGGTTCCAGCAGTTGCAGACGCTGGCTGGCCCTTGGCTGCAGAGCCCGGCGTTCGGGCCCGGCCGCGAGCACCAGGCGCGGTGGCAGGCTCTGCTGCGCGCGCAGGAGGAATACCAGCAGCATTCGCAGGCCTATGTCGAGCAGATCAAGCAGGCACTGGAAGAGGCGTTCGACCTGTTCGAACAGCGCTTGGCCGAACACGAGCAGCCCGGCAGCCAGCTGACCAGCGCCCGGGCGATGTTCGATCTGTGGATTGAAGTCGCCGAGGAGGCCTACGCCAAGGTCGCCATGTCCGAGCCGTTCCAGCAGGTGTATGCCTCGCTGGGCAACGCACAGATGCGCCTGCGCGCAGGCCTGCAGCGCGAGGTTGAACAGATGAGTGAACGCATCGGCCTGCCCACCCGCAGCGAGATGGATGCCGCCCACCGTCGCATTGCCGAGCTCGAGCGCAGCCTGCGCCGGGTGCAGGCACAGGTGGCGGTGCTTGCCGGTACCGATGCCGTCGATCCGGTGGCCCAGCCGGCGCCTGCCAGGGTCAAGCCCGTCGCGCGCAAGCCTGCAGCGAAGAAGGCTGCAGCGAAGAAGCCTGCTGCGAAGAAAGCTGCTGCGAAGAAAGCGCCAGCGAAGAAGGTCACCACCCGCGCGACCACGCGGAAGTCGTAAGCCATGAAAGGACCGCTGGGCTTCAATGCCGATGACCTGATGCAGGAGACCCTGGCCATGCAGCGCAAGCTGATGGAAGGGTTGAAGCTGTTGCCGCAGGTGGAGGATGTCGACTATGGCGCCACCGCCCGCGAAGAAGTCTGGCGCGATGGCAAAGTGGTGCTGTATCGCTTCGTCGGCGAGAACGCGCCGGTGCGGCGCACACCGCTGCTGATCGTGTACGCACTGGTCAACCGCCCGTACATGGTGGACCTGCAGGCCGATCGGTCGCTGGTGCAGAAGCTGCTGGCCTTGGGCCAGGACGTATATGTGCTGGACTGGGGTTATCCGGACCGTTCCGAACGCTACCAGACGCTTGAGGACTATCTGCTGCGCTACATCGATGGCGCGGTGGATGCGCTGCGCGCGCGCAGTGGTGGAACGGTCGACATGCTCGGCATCTGCCAGGGCGGCGTGTTCGCCCTGTGCTACGCCGCACTGCGGCGGCAGAAGCTGGGCAACCTGATCACCATGGTCACCCCGGTCGACTTCCAGACCGCCGACAACATGCTGTCGCACTGGGCCCAGCAGGTGGATGTGGATCTGCTGGTGGATACGCTGGGCAACATCCCGGCCGATCTGATGAATGCCAGCTACCTGATGCTCAAGCCATTCCGCCTGAACGTGCAGAAGTACGTGGGCCTGCTCGACATCCTCGATGACAAGGCGGCGCTGGAGGATTTCCTGCGCATGGAAAAGTGGATCTTCGACTCGCCGGACCTCGCGGGTGAAGCCTTCCGCGAGTTCATCAAGCAGTTCTACCAGGGCAACGGCCTGGTCAACGGCACCGTGCGCATCGGCGAAGAGGCGGTGGATCTGTCGCAGGTGACCCTGCCGGTGCTGAACATCTACGCCGAACAGGATCATCTGGTGCCACCGGATGCATCGCGCGCGATGCGTGGCCGGCTGGGCACGCAGGACTACACCGAATCCAGTTTCCGCGGTGGGCATATCGGCATCTACGTCTCCGGCCGCGCACAGCGCGAAGTGCCGGCGACCATCGACAACTGGCTGAAGGAACGCACGCCATGAAACATTCCCCTCTGCTCGCGTTTGCTCTGGCCCTTGCGCCCGGCGTCGCCAGCGCTGCGCCGAGCGCCGATGCGCGCCGCGAGATCGCGCAGTTGATCGGAAGCCTGGATGGCTCCCAGTGCCAGTTCCAGCGCAATGGCAGCTGGTACGGTCCCGCCGATGCGCGTTCCCACCTGCAGCGCAAGTACGACTACCTGCTGAAGAAGAACATGGTCGACACCGCCGAGCAGTTCATCGAGCGTGCCGCGAGCCAGAGCAGCATGAGTGGCAAGGCCTACCGGATCCGCTGCCCCGGCAAGCCCGAACAGACCTCCGCGGCGTGGTTCGGCGCCCGCCTGCAGGCCTTGCGCCAACGCACGCCGTAGACATTGCAGGCGCTACAGTGGCAACAGCCAGTCAGCCGGGAGACCTCGCCATGAACGCTGTGCCGCGCACCCTGTCGCGCTCGCTGAACGACCGCATGATTGCCGGGGTGATGGGCGGCATCGCCCATCGTTTCGGCTGGAACCCGACCCTGGTACGGGTGCTGTACGTGGTGGTCTCGCTGGCGTCGGCCGCCTTCCCCGGCATCCTGGTCTACCTGCTGCTGTGGCTGCTGATCCCCAACGAGGCGGATTGAACACCGCGTCCCGGCCCTGGCCGATCTGGCTGCGCGCGCTGCAGGTGCTGGGCGCGCTGTGGACCGTGCCCAATACCCTGATAGGCCTGCTTGGCGGTCTGGCCGGGTTGCTGGGTGGTGCGAAGATGCGCTGGAGTGGTCGTGATTGCGCGGTGGTTTTCGATCACTGGCCCTGGGGCCCGGGCGGAGCGATCACCCTGGGCAACGTGATCCTGCACACCGGCCACGATCTGGGCATGTGCTGCCGTACTTACGCGCATCAGGCGGGGTGGGGCGTGGAGCCGTTGATCCGGCTGGATGACCATGAGCGTGCGCACGTGTACCAGTATCTGGTGCTGGGGCCGCTGTACCTGCCGGTGTATCTGCTGTGTGGTGGTGTCAGTGCGCGCAATCCGTTCGAGCGTGCGGCCGATCATTACGCGCGGTTCGGGCACGGCTGGTGGCCGTAGATTCCAGCCAACGGCGCAGCCCCTCGTGGGTGGGGCGCGAAATGCGATTCATGTGATTGGGCCGGGCAGGTGGGTTGCGCAGGGGCCGCTGCAAGTACGTCCCTGTAAGCTCGGTCGCCGCATCCATGCGGCTCACGCCCCTGCGCAACCCACCTGCCCGACCCCTGACAGTTTCCGGGCGCCTCCAGCCACGGAGGAGAAAAAGAACAGCAGAAGCGGGTCGCGCGCTGCGCTTGCTCGTATAGAGCCGAGCATGGGCTCGGCTCTACAGGAAACGGCCGGCCAGGCCGTTTTTGCTTTTGATCTTCTTTTTCTTTTCCGTGGGTGGCAGACCGCAGAAATCTGTCGAAGGCGGGGTGGGTCCGGTTGCGGGGGTGTCCGCGGCATGGATGCCGCGGCCAAGCCTTATCTGATTGGAATCTGGCAACGTAGGTGTCGAGAGCCGGCGTGGGCCGCCGTGTAAGCCTGGATCTCGACGATCGCCATGGAGCTTGGCGCCCACGCCGGAATCTCCCTTGATCCGCCCGAACAGTTGCTGGAGCTGACACTCGCAG
>NZ_JAHXYV010000003.1:0-409959 GCF_019969775.1 Stenotrophomonas sp. OVS01A
CTCCCTGGTGAAATTAGCGCTATGGAACCACCCGATCCCATCCCGAACTCGGAAGTGAAACGTAGCTGCGCCGATGGTAGTGTGGCCTAAGCCATGCGAGAGTAGGTCATCGCCAGGGTTTATACCCAAAAACCCCGCTGCTCACGCAGCGGGGTTTTTCTTTGTGCGCGAGAAACCAAGGGTAGTGCCGGCCGCTGGCCGGCAACCACGTGCAGCCGCGTGATGTTCATGAGGTTGCCGGCCAGCGGCCGGCACTACCGGAACTCAATACCCACGCGTAGATGCGGCGCCCAGGCGGTGCCGCATTCTTTGGAGCACAGCAGCTGGCGGACATACTCCGCCGCAGCGGCAGGTGCTCTGGCCTTCTTACTTATCATCGTGTCGCATGCAGCCTCAAACGGACCGCCTTCGTACCCGTTGAGTCAAACAACTCCGCCGGGAACTGCGCCCAACAAAAAGGCGGCGCCCTGCGGGCGCCGCCTTCCATGCAGCAGACGCAGGCCTGGATCAGTCGATCAACGCGGCCTCGCGCCGGCGGAACACCGATACCGCCTGGTTCAGTGCACCGGCCTGCGACTGCAGTTCACGTGCCGCCGCAGTGGCTTCTTCCACCAGCGCCGCGTTCTGCTGCGTGGCCTGGTCCATCTGCACCACCGTCTGGTTGATCTGCTCGATACCGGAGGACTGCTCCTGTGACGCCGCCGAGATCTCGCGCATCAGGTGGCTTACGTTCTCAACGCCGCCGACGATGCCCTGCATGCGCTGTCCGGCATCGGCCACCAACTGGGCGCCCTCGCCGACCTGACGTCCTGCCTCGTCGATGAGGACCTTGATCTCCTGGGCCGCCGCCGCCGATCGCTGTGCGAGCACACGGACCTCGCTGGCGACGACCGCGAACCCGCGTCCCTGTTCGCCGGCGCGTGCCGCTTCAACCGCTGCGTTGAGCGCGAGGATGTTGGTCTGGAAGGCAATGCCGTCGATTACACCGGTAATGTCACCGATCCGCTTCGACGCGCCCTCGATGGCCTGCATGGTGTCGACCACCCGCTGCATGGCGTGGTTGCCATCACTTGCTGCGCCCTGGGTGGAGGCGGCCAGCTCGCTGGCCTGGCGCGCATGCGCTGCGTTCTGGCGCACGGTGGCGGTCAGCTCCTCCATCGAGGCGGCCGTTTCCTGTAGATGAGCGGCCTGTCGCTCGCTGCGCTCGGACAGCGCGCCGTTGCCGGCAGCGATTTCGCTGGCGGCCGTGCTGATGGTGGTGGCGCAGTGCTGGATGTGGCCGACCATGCGCGCCAGCTGGCCGGCGGTGGCGTTGGCATCGCGCTGGATGGCGGCGAACGCGCCGTGGTACTCGCCCTGCATGCGACGGTCGAGATCGCCGTTGGCCATCGCCGAAAGCATCTGCCGCACTTCGTCGACCGTGCTGCCCAGTGTGTCCAGCAGCTGGTTGATGCCCCCGGTCAGGCCGTCGAGGAAGCTGGCGCCTTCGCTGGCCTGCAGGCGCTGTTCCAGATCACCCTGCGCGGCGGCATCGACAATCCCGGCGACGGCATTCTCCAGCGTCAGTTCGTGGGTACGGTCATGCCATTCCACCGCAAAACCCAAGCGCGCGCCCTGTGCGTCGAACACCGGGGTGACGACCTGGGCGAAGTGCACCGGCCCGATCCGCACCTTGCCGTTGTGTGTCGCCTGCAGCCCATTGAGGATGCCGCGGATGCGGTCAGGGTTGGCATGGAAGCGATGGATGCTGCTGCCGACCAGCCGCTCGGCGTCGAAATCGGGGAAGGCCTGGCGCAGCGTGGCCTGCTGGTTGCGCAGCAGCGCCACCACCGAGCGGTTGACGTAGCGGATGACGTGATCGTTGTCGGCGATCATCATCGCCGTGCGCGAGGCATCCAGTGCCTGGCGGATCTGCGCGTTCTCGGCATGTGCTTCGGCCTCGCGGCCGCGCTGCGCCTGCACATGGCGTGCGGTATCGGCCAGCGCGTGGGCCAGGGAACCGGGTGCGTAGTTGCGTGCATCGCTGTGTGCGCCGAGGTCGGCGCCCGTGGCGATGTCACGTGCCAATGCCGCCAGGCGGTGCGGTCCGTGACCCAGCGCTTCGCTCTGTTGGCGCAGGCGCGCGGCGGTCTGGCCCAGCACCAGCGTCAGCACCGCCAGGGCCATGGCATTCAACAGCGGCGGCAGGACGGCCGCCCCATCAAGCAACGGCGCCAGCAACGCACTGACACCCACGGCGCCGGCCAGCCACAACGGCATACGGTCACGCTGGATGAGCAGCACGCCCAGCAGCAGCGCGATGGGCAATGCGGCATTCAATCCGCTGATATGACAGAGCAGGCTCAACTGCAGTGAAAGCACTACGGCCAGGCCGTTGCGCGCGAGCGAATGGCCGGCCTGGCGCCAGCCCAGCCAGGCGGCTGGCAGCACTGCGGCGGCAACGGCGCTCGCAGCGGGCAGCGACGTGCCGCGCACGGCAAGCACAAGGCCGATCGCTGCCAGTACGACGCTGCCCAGCAGCAGGCGACGATCGCCTCGCTCGGCCAGCTGTTGCAGATAAGGGAGACGGCCCTGGTCGGGCGGGCGGGAGGACGCAATGGACATCGGCAACTCCTGGATCAACGGACGGCAGCGGCCATGCAACGCGCTGCGCGGATGAGCGCAACGACGGCACGGTCGGGGAATTCGGGGAATGCGGCGCAGGCAGCGACGCGGAGGACGGACACCGTGACCACATCCTGTGGATGACGGTGCAGCAGACGGGACATGCGGTCTTCCTTGTAGAACCAGGAACGAGCCGCAGGCACAAAGGACCTGCGTGCTGTGGACGCAGGGCCCACCACCGTTCTATCGGCCGCACTGGCGCAGAGTGAAGTGCGCGCGGCCGACGATGGTCAGCGTGCGTTGGCGTTTTCGCTCAGGAACGCATCGATGACGGCGGCAATACGCGCCGGGTGTTCCATGTGCAGGTGATGGTTGCCGGGGAATACCGCCAGGCGGCCATCACGCAGATGCTGCAGGCGCTCGCTGCGCATCGGCTCGGGATAATACGACTGTGCAGGCGTGGCATAGATCACCTGGGTAGGACAGGTGATGGCCTGCAGCAGGTTGTCGATCTGGCCTTCGCTGAGGCGGATCGCGGTGGGCAGCATCAGGCGCGGATCGCTGCACCAGCGATAGCCGCCTTCGACCGGCTCGACACCGCGTTCGACCAGCAGGCGTGCGCAGCCTTCGCTGAGCTGGTTGGTCATCATCCGCGCCCGGATCGGTGCAGCCAGATCCGGGAACACGCGCAGCTGCTTGCGTGCCAGTGCTCGGGTGGCGTCGACGTGCTCGCGCAGGCGGCTGGCAGTTTCTTCCTCCGGCCCGCGCAGGCCGCCGAGTGCCTCGATGGCGACCAGCCGTTCGATGCGATCACTGACCGCTGCGGCGAGGCTGGCGATGCCGGCACCCATCGAATGGCCGATCAGGGTGAACCGGTCCCAGCCCAGTGCATCGGCGACATCGAGGACATGGGTGATCGCTGCTGGCGTGGTGTACACCGCCCCGATCGGCAGATGCGCGCTGTGGCCGTGCCCGGGCAGATCGATCGCCACCAAGTCCAGGTGCGGCAGATGCGGCGTCAGCGGAACGAAGCTGGCCGCATTGTCGAGCCAGCCGTGCAGGGCCAGCACCCGCGGACCCTCACCCGGCCGGCGCAGGCCGGCGACGCGGACGCCCGCGACCTGCAGCTCAAACGGCTGCAGGCTCATGCCAGCGAGGCCACGGCCAGCCGAGCCAGTGCGCGGGCGTGTTCCGGTGCGGCGTTGAGACAGGGGATGTAGCGCATCTGTGCGCCGCGCTCTGCCAGTGTTTCGGTGAAGCCCATGGCGACTTCTTCCAGCGTTTCCAGGCAGTCGGTGGCAAACCCGGGGCAGACCACGTCGATCTGCTTCACCCCCGTTTCGGCCAGCTCCCACAGGCTGGGCTCGGCGTAGGGCTGCAGCCAGCGTTCGCGGCCGAAGCGCGACTGGTAACCCATCTGCCAGTCGTCCGCGCCCAGGCCCAGTGCTGCGGCGATCGCGCGCGCACTGGCCTCGCAGCGCTGCGGATAGGGATCGCCGGCATCGGCAAGGCGCTGCGGAATGCCATGGAAGGAGAACATCAGCTTCTGGCCGCGACCCTGCTGCTGCCAGTAGCGCTGGATCGAGCCGGCAACGGCGGCGACCCAGTCCGGATCGATCGAATAGTCCTGCACCAGGCTGACGGTGACCTGTGGGTTCCTGCGCTGCCAGGCATCCACACGATCCTCGACCGAGGCCGTGGTGGTGGTCGAATACTGCGGATACAGCGGCAATACCACGATGCGGCGCACGCCCTCGGTGGCCAGCCGATCCAGTTCGGTGGTGAGCGCGGGTTCGCCGTAGCGCATCGCGTGGCGTACGCGCAGCGTCGGCAGCAATGCTTGCATCGCCTGCGCCAACTGGCGGGTGTGGACCATCAGCGGCGAGCCTTCCGGCAGCCACACCTGGGCGTACTTGGCGGCTGAACGGCTGCTGCGCAGCGGCAGTATCAGACCGCGCAGCAAGGGCTGCCACAGCAGTGCCGGCAGCGAGACCACGCGCCGGTCGGACAGGAATTCGGCCAGATAACGACGAACGGCGGGAGCCGTCGGCGTCTCGGGCGTGCCTAGGTTGACCGCCAGTACGGCGGTATCGGGTGCGTCGAGCATGGGCGGTATTGTCGCCGATTCCATCGTCACGTCGGCATGCAGGGTTCGGATGGATGTCATCGATAAGGCCAATATGAGCAGGCAACGCTCATTGGGGATTCATCACAACACTACTAATTTCAGTCACTTGCTATATCTTCCTATGGACTGACTTCTGGAGCCTGCCATGCGTCGCCCGATCCAAGCCCTGCTGATCGCCGCCAGCCTGCTGTCCAGCCAGGCCATGGCCGGACCGCAGGAAGACCAGCGCGCCCGCAACGCGGTGCGTGTACTGGCTGAAATCCAGGGAATCCCTGAACAGGGCATTCCGGACAAATTGCTCGACGAAGGCCGCGCGGTCATCGTCATTCCCGACACGATCAAGGCCGGTCTGGTGATCGGCGGCCGTCGTGGCCACGGCCTGATGTCGGTGCGCATGCCCAATGGTGCGTGGTCCAACCCGGTATTCATCAAGCTCACCGGCGGCAGTATCGGCTTCCAGGCGGGTGTGCAGTCCTCCGACGTTGTGCTGGTGTTCCGCAACGACCGCAGCCTGGACAACCTCGTCAACGGCAAGTTCACCCTCGGCGCCGATGCCGGTGTGGCCGCCGGTCCGGTCGGCCGCAATGCCGCCGCCGCCACCGATGGCCAGCTGAAGGCCGAGATCTGGTCGTGGTCGCGCGCCCGCGGCCTGTTCGCTGGCGTGGCCCTGGATGGTGCGATCCTGCAGATCGACGATGCTGCCAACCTTGACGCCTACGGCAGCAACACCACCCCGCGGATGATCTTCGAGGGCCGCGCGGCTGGCTCGCCTTCAATGGATGTGGTCGCTTTCCGTGATCGCCTGGAAGAGGCCACCTACGCGGCGCGCAACAACCGCAATGGTGGCAATGACGCACCGCGTCCGGCGGCCGCTGCAGCGCCTGCCCCGCAGCCTGTTCAGGCAGCGCCGGCGGCACCTGCTGAAGCGACCACGGCGCCGCTGCAGGCCGTGCCGCAGACCCCGCCGCCGGCCCAGCAGGGTTTCCAGCCGGTCAACGACGGTGAAATCCGCACTGAAACACTGGGCAACAACTGACTTTCGTCACGCGCGCCGGCTAACAGCCGGTGCGCTATGCTCGGCAATCTGATCACTAACGTAACGAGCGACTTATGGGCAGTTTCAGCATCTGGCATTGGTTGGTCGTGCTCGCCATCGTCCTGCTGGTGTTCGGCACCAAGCGCCTGACCAGTGGTGCCAAGGACCTCGGCTCGGCGGTCAAGGAATTCAAGAAGGGCATGCACGACGACGACAAGCCGAACGCGCAGTTGGGCGACGAGTCGCGCAGCCAGGACGCCTCGCGCACCGCGCAGGACGAGCACGACCGCAAGCCGCGTTGATCCGGAGCGGTTGCGGTGTTTGATATCGGCTTCAGCGAACTGCTGGTGATCGCGGTTGTCGCCTTGGTGGTGCTCGGACCTGAGCGCCTGCCCAAGGCGGCCCGCTTCGCCGGGCTGTGGGTACGCCGCGCGCGCAATCAATGGGATTCGGTCAAGCAGGAACTGGAACGCGAACTGCAGGCCGAAGACATCAAGCGGCAGATGCAGGACGTGCGCCAGGGCATGCAGGACACCGAGAACCAGCTGCGTGCCAGCGGCGAAGCCATGCGCCGCGAAGCCGAGCAGATGCAACAGCACAGCGACACACTGGCGCAGCAGGTGCGTGCACCGGCCCCGGCCGAACAGCCCCCACATCTGGCGGATGCGCCCGAGCAGGGGGGGGCGTCGACTGAAGGTGCAGCCATTACGCCCGCCACCGCTGACGCTGCGGGCAATGCCGTTGCTGATACCGCGACCGAAACGCCCGCGCGCACGGAGCGCCCGTCATGAGCGAACACGACTTCGGCGAAAGTTCGCTGGTGGAACACCTGGTTGAACTGCGCTCGCGCCTGGTGCGTGCGCTGCTGGGGCTGGGCGTTGTGCTGCTGGGCCTGCTGCCGTTTACCCAGAAGCTCTACAACGCACTGGCCGAGCCGCTGATCTCGCAGTTGCCCAATGGGCAGACGATGATCGCCACCAACCCGGCCGGCGCCTTCTTCGCGCCGTTGAAGCTGACGTTCTTCGTGGCCCTGTTCGTGGCCGTGCCATGGCTGCTGTACCAGCTGTGGGCCTTCGTCGCGCCGGGCCTGTATGCACGTGAGAAGCGCCTGGCGATGCCGTTGCTGGTCTCCTCGGTGCTGCTGTTCTACACCGGCTGCGCCTTTGCCTATTTCCTGGTGCTGCCGGCGGTCTTCCACTTCCTCACCACCTTCAGCCCGGAAGTGATCGCGATCACGCCGGATGCGAATGCCTACCTGGACTTCGTGCTGGCGATCTTCTTCGCCTTCGGCGGCAGCTTCGAGCTGCCGGTGGCGATGGTGATCCTGGTGCTGCTGGGCTGGATCACGCCGCAGCAGTTCAAGGAAGGACGCGGTTACGCGATCGTCGGCATCTTCGTGCTCGCCGCGATCCTGACCCCGCCGGACGTGGTGTCGCAGCTGATGCTGGCGATCCCGATGTGCCTGCTGTACGAGCTGGGCATCCACGCCGCGCGCTGGCTGGTGCCGTCTTCGGTGGTCAAGAAGCCTGCGGCCTGATCCCCGGTAGCGCCGGGCCATGCCCGGCGTTCGTGGGGTGAGGTGACATCCATCCGCCGGGCATGGCCCGGCGCTACCGTTGAGCGCCGCTCAAGCGTGGAAGACGTCGTTGGCAGGCGGCGACTGCGGCACCGGCGGTGCGCCGCGGCTGCCGCGATGCACGAACATCTGCTTCCAGGCCGCATAGACGGCGCCGACATACAGCGGCATCAGCACCGTGGTGAACACCAGCTGCGCGATGAAGGCCGCCGCCAGCGGGCCGCCCAGCAGCATGCCGAGCTGGACCACGATCACGAACAGCACATAGACGCAGAACGCGGCGATCAGGCCGAGCACGGTGAACACGGCGGTGGCGCCGATGTTCTCGATGCAGCCCTGCAGGCTCAGGCGCAGCGCGTGCATGCCGCTCTGGCGGTCGAACACCACCAGTGCCGGCTGGGTGAACATCGCCAGGGTCAGCGCCACGGCGGTGCAGAACACCAGCAGCATCCACAGCGCGATGCGCTGCGCGGGCAGGTTGGCGACCAGTTCGGCGGCGGTTTCCGGACTGATCTGCTGCCCGCTGCGGCCGAGTTCCTGCATCTTGGTCATGGTGTCGCTGAAGGCGGTGAAGCCCTCGCGGCCGATCATCAGGTACAGCAGCGCGCCCAGCAGCAGCACGGCCAGCACCTGGATCGCCAGCGGCACCAGCAGGTGGCTGACACGACGGTCGCGGATCGGCTGCAGCAGATGGGTGGCCAGGCCGGGACGACCCTGGTCGATCTCACCCATGGCGTACAGCATGCCGCCGAACATCACCGGTGAAATCACCAGCGTCATCATCTGCAGGGCCAGGCCGGCGGTACCGGGCAGCATCGTTCCCAGCAGGGTGACCACCCAGTTCACCAGCAGCCAGGTCAGGCCGATCCGGGCCAGCTGCAGCGGCGCACGCCGATACAGCGAGAACGTATCCAGCAACCACTGGGCGCCCGCCGAGGCTGGCAGCTTGCGAATCTCTTTCATGGACATCCGGGGAGGGACAGGAGGGGCCGGGCGGTGTGCCCGTGCCGCCGATTATCCCTGTTTTGCCACCGGCTGGGCTGAAGACAGCCGGGCCTGGCGGACAAAGCGCCGCAACAGCTGGCGCGCCAGCGGCGCGGCGCTGACCGCGCGCTCGATGCTGCGCGCGCAACCGCCATGACGGCCGATGCAGTCGGCGCGTGCGCGCACGTAGCCACGCATGTGGTGAGTGGCGAATTCCGGATGGAACTGCACGCCCCAGGCCTGGCGGCCCCAGCGGAAGGCATGGCAGCCATCCAGCGGCGAGCGCGCCAGCACGGCGGCACCTTCGGGTACGCGCAGCACGGTCTGCAGATGGGTGGCGTGGGCCGCGAAGTGGCTCGGCAGGCCCTGGAACAACGGGTCCTGCGCGGCTTGCGGGTCCAGTGCCAACTCAATCGTTCCCGATTCGCGCCCGGCGGGGTTGTAGGCCACTTCGCCGCCCAGCGCGTGGGCCAGCAGCTGGTGGCCGTAGCAGATGCCGAACACCGGCACGTCGTCGTGCGCGGTCTGCCGCAGCCAGGCGGCACTGCGTTCGCTCCATTCGGCGTGGTCGGTGACGAAGGCGGCCGAGCCGGTTACCAGCACGCCGGCGAACTGGCGTGGATCGGGCAGGTCGGCGCCGTGCTCGACGTCGACCACGACGGTCTCGTGTTCTTCCAGGCCGGCGGCGACCCGGATCCAGTGCGGAAAGCGCCCGTAGCGGCGCAACGACGGCACGGGGCGGCCGGTTTCAAGGATCAGGAAGGGCGCTGGATTCATCCGGGGGAGGTAGTACGGACAGGACTTCCTCGATTGTAGTCAGCCCCTGTGCCACCTTTTCAAGCCCGGCCTGGCGCAGGGTTCGCACTCCTTCAGCACGCGCGGCACGGTTGAAACCGGCCAGATCCATGTCCGCACGGATCAGCCCGCGCAGGCGCGAGCCCAATGGCAGCAGCTCATACAGCCCGATGCGGCCGAGGAATCCGGTGCGCCGGCACTCCAGGCAACCGACCGGCCGACAGGGCGTGGCGGCATCTGGATATGCAGCTTCGCTATCAGCCAGTACTGCCCAATCGGCCCGGCCGAGGGTGTGCGGCTGCTTGCAGTGCGGGCACAGGGTGCGCACCAGGCGCTGGGCGAGGATGCCGTTGACGGTGGAGGACAGCAGGTAATGCGGTACGCCCAGGTCGAGCAGGCGGGTGATGGCCGAGGGCGCGTCGTTGGTGTGCAGGGTGGACAGCACCAGGTGGCCGGTCAGCGAGGCCTGCACCGCCATCTGCGCGGTTTCCAGGTCGCGGATCTCGCCGATCATGATGATGTCCGGGTCCTGCCGCAGCAGGGTGCGCACACCGCTGGCGAAATCCAGGTCGATGTTGGTCTGCACCTGCATCTGGTTGAATTCCGGCGCGATCATCTCGATCGGGTCTTCCACCGTGCATACGTTGACGTCCGGCGTGGCCAGCCGCTTCAGGGTGGAATACAGGGTGGTGGTCTTGCCCGAACCGGTCGGGCCGGTGACCAGCACGATGCCGTGCGGGCGCTCGACCAGGGCGGTCCAGCCGGCCGCTTCCTGCGGGCTGAAGCCGAGCTGGTCGATGCTCTTGAAGGCCGCTTCCGGGTCAAAGATGCGCATCACGCATTTCTCGCCGAAGGCGGTCGGCATGGTCGACAGGCGCATTTCCACTTCACGGCCGCCGGGCGAGCGGGTCTTGATGCGACCATCCTGCGGGCGCCGGCGCTCGGCCAGGTCCATGCGTCCGAGCACCTTGATACGGCTGACCACGGCGGTCATCACCGCCGGCGGCACTTCGAACACCTTGTGCAGCACGCCGTCGATGCGGAAGCGCATGCGGCCCATTTCGCGGCGGGGCTCCAGGTGGATGTCCGAGGCGCGCTGCTCGTAGGCGTACTGCAGCAGCCAGTCGACGATGTGCACGATGTGCTGGTCGTCGGCATTGACGTCGCCGGTGCGGCCCAGTTCCACCAGCTGCTCGAAGCTGGGCAGGGTGGTGTTGGCCTCACCCCGTACGTCGCCACGGGCACCGCGCACCGAGCGGGTGACGCCGAAGAACTCCATGGTGTAGCGGTGCAGGTCCAGCGGATTGACCACCGCCAGCTCGATGCGCAGGCGGGTCAGGTGCTGCAGGTCGCGCAGCCATTCCTGTGCCAGCGGCTCGCTGGTGGCCACCAGCACGCGCTCGCCATCCACCGCCAGCGGCAGGAAGCGATGGCGGCGCGCGTAGGCGTGCGATGCCACGGCCGTGACCGAGGCGACGTCGACCCGGGTCGGATCGATGCGCAGGTAGCGGCTGCCGGTGCGCTGGGCCAGCCACTCGGTGAGGCGTTCCAGATTGAGGTCGCCGCCGTCGCTGGCGGCCAGCTTGAGGTTGGACAGCAGCACCAGTGGATGCACTTCACTGGCATTGCGGGCGCCCTGTGCGGAAAAACGGATGCGCTCGCGCTCGTGCGCAGCCACCACGCCGTCGGCCAGCAGGGCCGCCGCAACCTGTTCGAACTGCAGGCGACCGGGCGGCAATGGTGCCGCGCCAGGCTCGCCGGGCGTGCCCGTGGGCAGCCGATGTTCCATCCACCTGCTCCTTCCGGGTACGGAATGCCCCGCAGGTCGGCCGTTATACTAGCGCACCCCTTTGCCGGCCAAGACTCGTCCGCATGTCCGCGACCCCGACCGTTCCGATCACCTTCCAGGGCCTGATCCAGACCCTGAACCAGTTCTGGGCCCAGCAGGGCTGCGTGCTCATCCAGCCGCTCGACCTGGAGGTGGGCGCCGGTACGTTCCACCCGGCCACCTTCCTGCGTGCGATCGGTCCGGAAACCTGGAACGCGGCCTACGTGCAGCCGTCGCGGCGCCCGACCGATGGCCGCTACGGCGAGAACCCGAACCGCCTGCAGCGCTACTACCAGTACCAGGTGGCGATGAAGCCGGCACCGGACAACATCCAGCAGCTGTACCTGGATTCGCTGAAGGCGGTGGGCATCGATCCGCTGGTGCACGACCTGCGTTTTGTCGAGGACAACTGGGAATCGCCGACCCTGGGCGCCTGGGGCCTGGGCTGGGAAGTCTGGCTCAACGGCATGGAGGTGACCCAGTTCACCTACTTCCAGCAGGCCGGTGGCCTGGAGTGCCGGCCGGTGCTGGGCGAGATCACCTACGGTCTCGAGCGCCTGTGCATGTACCTGCAGAACTGCGACAACGTCTACGACCTGGTCTGGACCTACGGCCCCGATGGGCAGCCGGTGACCTACGGCGACGTCTACCACCAGAACGAGGTGGAGCAGAGCACCTACAACTTCGAATACGCCGACGTGGAAGAAATGTTCCACCGCTTCGATGCCTGCGAGCGCGAAGCGCAGAAGCTGGTGGAAGTGAACCTGCCGCTGCCGGCCTACGAACAGGTGATGAAGGCAAGCCACACCTTCAACCTGCTCGATGCGCGCCGTGCGATCAGCGTGACCGAACGCCAGCGCTACATCCTGCGCGTGCGCGCGCTGGCCCAGGCGGTGGCCAAGGCCTACTACGAGCAGCGCGAGAAGCTGGGCTTCCCGGGCGCGAAGAAGGCCTGACGGCCCGTTCTCCCATCACGCGTTTCACCTACTACCCCAGGGGCGCCGGCCGCGTCGCGCGCTGCGCCCCCCCCACAGGATCGAACCGATGAGCCACTTGTCTCCCCTGCTGATTGAACTGGGCACCGAAGAGCTGCCGGTCAAGGCACTGCCGGGCCTGGCCCAGGCCTTCTTCGACGGTGTTGTCGACGGCCTGCGCAAGCGCGGCGTGGAACTGGAGCTGGGCGATGCACGCCCGCTGTCGACCCCGCGCCGCCTGGCCGTGCTGCTGCCGGGCGTTGGCCTGGAGCAGCCGGAACAGCACAGCGAAGTGCTGGGCCCGTACCTGAACATCGCGCTGGACGCCGAAGGCCAGCCGACCAAGGCGCTGCAGGGGTTCGCGGCCAAGGCCGGGATCGACTGGACCGCGCTGGAAAAGACCACCGACAACAAGGGTGAGCGCTTCGTGCACCGTGCGGTGACCCCGGGCGCGCGCACTGCTGCGCTGCTGCCGGAGATCCTGCGCGAGGCCATCGCCGGCATGCCCATTCCCAAGCCGATGCGCTGGGGCGACCACAGCTGGGGCTTCGCGCGCCCGGTGCACTGGCTGGTGCTGCTGCACGGCGGTGACGTGGTCGAGGCCGAACTGTTCGGCCTGAAGGCCGACCGCATGAGCCGCGGCCACCGCTTCCTGCACGACAAGACCGTGTGGCTGACCCAGCCGCAGGACTATGTGGAATCGCTGCGCGCCGCCTTCGTGCTGGTTGACCCGGCAGAGCGCCGCCAGCGCATCGTCGCCGAGGTGGAAGCCGCTGCAGCCACCGCCGGTGGCAGCGCACGCATCACCGAGGACAACCTGGAGCAGGTGGTGAACCTGGTCGAGTGGCCGTCGGCGGTGCTGTGCAGCTTCGAGCGCGCGTTCCTGGCGGTGCCGCAGGAAGCGCTGATCGAGACGATGGAGATCAACCAGAAGTTCTTCCCGGTGCTGGATGACGGCGGCAAGCTGACCGAGAAGTTCATCGGCATCGCCAACATCGAGTCCAAGGACGTGGCCGAAGTGGCCAAGGGCTACGAGCGGGTGATCCGCCCGCGCTTCGCCGATGCCAAGTTCTTCTTCGACGAAGACCTGAAGCAGGGCCTGCAGGCGATGGGCGAGGGCCTGAAGACGGTGACCTACCAGGCCAAGCTGGGCAGCGTGGCCGACAAGGTCGCGCGCGTGGTGGCGCTGGCCGAAGTGATTGCGCCGCAGGTCGGCGCCGATCCGCTGCTGGCCAAGCGTGCCGCGCAGCTGGCCAAGAATGACCTGCAGTCGCGCATGGTCAACGAGTTCCCGGAACTGCAGGGCATCGCCGGCCGCCACTACGCGGTGGCCGGTGGCGAATCGCCGGAGGTGGCGCTGGCCATCGACGAGGCCTACCAGCCGCGCTTCGGTGGTGATGACATCGCGCTGTCGCCGCTGGGCAAGGTGCTGGCGATCGCCGAGCGCGTGGATACCCTGGCCGCCGGTTTCGCCGCAGGCCTGAAGCCGACTGGCAACAAGGACCCGTTCGCCCTGCGCCGCAACGCGCTGGGCCTGGCCCGCACGATCATCGAAAGCGGCTTCGAGCTGGACCTGCGCGCGCTGCTGGCCAGCGCCAACGCCGGGCTGGCCGCGCGCAACGTGCAGGCCGACGTGGCCGAGCTGTACGACTTCATCCTCGACCGCCTGAAGGGCTATTACAGCGACAAGGGCGTGCCGGCCAGCCACTTCAACGCGGTGGCCGAGCTGAAGCCGGCCTCGCTGTACGACTTCGACCGCCGCCTGGACGCGATCGGGATCTTCGCGGCGCTGCCGGAAGCCGAGGCGCTGGCAGCGGCCAACAAGCGCATCCGCAACATCCTGCGCAAGGCCGAAGGCGATATTCCGGGCCAGATCGATGCGGCCCTGCTGCAGGAAGATGCCGAGCGCGCGCTGGCCGAAGCTGTGACTGCCGCCATCGACGATACCGGCGCCAGCCTGCACCAGAAGGACTATGTGGCCGTGTTGGCGCGCCTGGCCCGCCTGCGTCCACAGGTCGATGCGTTCTTCGACGGGGTGATGGTCAATGCCGAGGATCCGGCACTGCGCGGCAACCGCCTGGCGCTGCTGACGATGCTGGGCGAGCGCCTGGGCAAGGTCGCGGCGATCGAGCACCTGTCCAGCTGATCGCCCGCGATGGGTAGCGCCGGGCCATGCCCGGCGGTTTTTCTGCAGGCCGCGTTGCGCGCTCGCCATGAATCAGACCGTATCCACGCATGGCGTGGATCTACTGGGTAGCCGGCCGCTGGCCGGCAGCGACGCGATGCCGATATTTCCGCATGCGGCCGCGATGATCGCCACAAAGGCGCGTATTTTGACCGCCACTTAACAACCGATCCGGATTGACGTGATGCATTTCGCATCGTCACCTCCGGTCGGTATGCTGTGCCGCATGCAGCCAACGAAATACGCCCTGCCGCTGATGGTCCTCTCGCTTTGCGCCACTTCCGTGGCCCATGCGCGCGGCACCATCGACAAGGTGGACATCAAGGGATTGGACAAGGGCGACGACGCCGCGATCATCGAGAACATCCAGGAATCGCTGTCGTTGTTCGACACGATCGGCAAGGAGCAGGGCGAGTCGCGCCTGGAATACCTGCTGTCACAGGCCGAGCGGCAGACCCGCCAGGCGCTGGAACCGTTCGGGTACTACAACCCGGTGATCAAGGTCGAGGCGCCACGCCAGGACGAGCACGTCACCGTGCTGATCCATGTCGACAAGGGCCAGCCGGTGCTGGTGCGCCGCGAGCATATCGACATCACCGGTCCGGCGATGTACGACCAGTACCTGCAGGACGACCTGGCCGCGTTCAAGCCGCGCAAGGGCCAGCGCTTCGAACACACCCAGTACGAAGCCAGCAAGATCACCGTGACCCGGCGCCTGGCCGAGCGCGGCTACTTCGACGCCGACTACACCCAGCGCCAGGTGCAGATCACCCGCGCGGACAACGCTGCCGACATCGACCTGACCTGGGACAGCGGCCGCCGCTACAACATGGGCCCGGTGACCTTCGAGCAGAACTACTTCGACGACAAGCTGTTCGACCCGCTGGTTTACTGGGACCAGGGCAGCTACTTCCACGAAGGCAAGCTGGACCGCCTGCGCGAGTCGCTGACCAAGCTCGATTACTTCAGCGTGATCGACATCCAGCCGCGCCCGGACCAGGCCGATGAAAACGGCGAGGTGCCGGTCGATGTGAAGCTGACGCGGGCCAAGCGCAGCATCTATTCCTACGGCCTGAGCTACGGCAGCGAAAGTGGCGCCGGTGTGCGTGGTGGCCTTGAACGGCGCTACCTGAACAGCCGCGGCCACAAGATGAACACCCAGCTGGACTATGCGCAGAAGCGCAAGAGCCTGATCACCAGCTACCGCATTCCCGCATTCAACTGGCTGGATGGCTGGTACACCTTCGCCGCCAGTGCCTATGACGAGCAGACCGACTACATCGATCTGCGCAACTTCAAGCTGATCGCCAGCCGCAGCGGCGAGATCAACGAGAACTGGACCGCCATCGCCTCGATCAACGCGCTGCGCGAGCGCTGGCGCTATGCCTCGGGCACCGAATTCACCGATGCGGTCTACAACACGTCCACGCTGGTCTACCCGCAGATCGTGGCCGACTACGTGAAGGTGGATGACGAGCTGTTCCCGCGCAGCGGCATCAGTGGCACCGCGACGGTGCGTGCCGGCGTCGAAGGCGCCGGTTCGGACACCAGCTTCGTGCAGGCCAATGCCGTGCTGCGCTGGTACATCCCGGTGGGGCCGACCAATCGCCTGATCCTGCGCGGCGAAGGCGGCACCACCTGGACCAGCGACCTGGTGGCGATGCCGCCCAGCCTGCGCTACTTCGCCGGTGGCGACCGCAGCATCCGCGGCTATGCCTACCGTGAGGTCGGCCCGCGCACGCCGAAGCCGGACAAGTACGCGCTTGGTGCCAAGCACCTGGTGGTCGGCTCGGCCGAGTACGAGCATTACTTCAATGGCGGTCCGTGGGGTGCAGCGGTGTTCGTCGACACCGGCAGCGCCTTCGATACCGACATCGACCTGCACACCGGCGTCGGCTTCGGCGTGCGCTGGAAATCGCCGGTGGGCCCGGTGCGGGTCGATATCGCTCACGGTCTGAACAACCCTGATTCGCAGTTCCAGCTGTACCTCAACATCGGAGCGGACCTGTGAGCACGTCCGCACCGACTCCGTCGCCGAACACGCCGCCACGGCGCGTGCGCTTCTACCGCCGTCGCCGCTTCTGGGCATGGTCCGGCGCGGGCGTGGTCGGCCTGGTGCTGGTCGCCCTGCTGGCCGTGTACTGGCTGCTGCAGACGGTGGCCGGCCGCGACGTGCTGCTGGCGCAGGTGGTGGCGCGCCTGCCGGTCGGTGCCAGTTTCACCTGGGACAAGGTCGATGGCCCGGTGGCCGGACCGCTGACCCTGTACAACGTCGACTTCCGCTACGACGACATCCATTTCCACGCCGAGCGCGCGCACCTGGAGCCGGACCTGCGCCCGCTGCTGGGCCGCAAGCTGCTGCTGGACAAGCTGGAGCTGACCAACGCTACGCTCAATCTGGCCAAGAGCGATGAGCCGTTCAAGCTGCCGTCGTGGCCCGATTCGCTGCCGCAGATCGAAATGCCGCTGGCGATCCAGGCTGATGTGATCGCCATCGACAGTTTCCGCATCAGCCAGGCCAACGAGCCGGTGATCGACATCAGCCGCGTGCGCGGTGGCATCGAGATCGCCAATGGCGAGTTCCAGGCGCGCAAGCTGGTGGTGGACAGCGACATGGGCAATTTCACTGCCCAGGGCCGCTACATCCCGGCCAAGGACTACGACACCGACGTCACCGTCACCGCGGTGCTGCCGGCACCGCGCGGGCGTACCGCGGCCACGGTCGGCCTGGTCGCGCGCGGTGACCTGGCGCATATGGAAGTGGCGCTGGCCGGCCGCGCGCCGAAGCCGCTGCACGCGATGCTGGTGTTCGATGGCCGCACCGATCCGACCTGGAACGCGACTGTACGCAGCGACGAGCTGGATCTGGCGCTGTTGTCGCCGGCATTGGCCAGCTCGGCCATCGCGCCGCTGGCATTGGACTTCACCGCCTCCGGCAAGGGCGGCAACGCCAACCTGCATGGCCGGGTGAAGCAGGGTGAGCAGGAACTGGAGCTGGCGCCCTCGGTGGTTTCGCTGCAGGACCAGGTGCTGAAGGTCTCGCCGCTGGTGGTCAAGGGCCTGGGCGGCGAAGCACGCCTGGAAGGTACCGCCGATTTCAGCCAGGAAGACCAGCAGAAGCTGAACTTCTCGGTGATCGCGCAGGACCTGACCTGGGTGCCTGCACCGGACCCGAACACCGCCGGCAGTTCGCCGGTGCCGGTGACGCTGAAGGAAGCGCGCTTCGGTCTGGCCGGTACGTTGAAGGCGTGGGCGGCGATCGGCCGTGCCGATGTCGAGCGCGAAAAGCAGAAGGCGCAGCTGCGCTTCGATGTGCGTGGCAACGATCAGGCTGCGGAGATCCGCGAACTGCAGGCGCAGACCCCGGGTGGCCAGCTGCAGGTGGAAGGCAAGGTGGCCTGGGCACCGCAGCTGGACTGGGATGCCAAGGCCACGCTGAAGGATTTCGACCCGGGTTACTTCGCACCGGGTTGGGATGGCCGTCTGTCCGGCAATCTCGCGTCCAAGGGACGTCAGTTGCCGCCGCCGGCCAACGCGCCGCCGGGCACTGCGGGCACGCTGGAGGCCACGGTGGACCTGCCGTCGCTGAAGGGCATCCTGCGCCAGCGCAATGTGGATGCCCAAGGCAAGTTCGCCCTGCAGGGTGAACAGGGCCAGGGTGAATTGAAACTGGCCGTCGGCAGCAGCCGGGTGACCGCCTCGGGCAAGGTCGGCGACCGCCTGGACATCGATGCGCGCTTCGAGCCGTTGCAGCTGAGCGATCTGCTGCCCGGCGCCGATGGTGGCCTGCGTGGCCAGGTGCAGGTGAAAGGTCCGCGCGATGCACCAGACATCACTGCAGATCTGGTCGGCAACAATCTCAACTGGGACGGCTATGGCGCTGAAAGCCTGAGCATCAAGGGTCGCCTGCCGTGGCGTGGCGACAGTGGCACGCTGGCGATACAGGGCCAGCAGGTCAATGCCGGCATGCTGCTGGAACGCTTGAACATCGATGCGCAGGGCAGTGTCTCCAACCTGCGCCTGGCCGCACAGACACGCAACGAACTGGGCGCGATCGAGCTGCAGGGCAGCGTGCGCCAGCAGGGCGAGCAATGGCGTGGCGAACTGGCCGCGCTGCGCATCGCACCGGTGAAGGGCGATGCGTGGGCACTGCGTGCGCCTGCGGCATTCGCCATCAACGGCAGCAACTACACACTGGGCGAAACCTGTCTGGGTGCTGCGACCGGTGGCGCCCTGTGCGCGCATGCCAACTGGCCGCGCGAAGGCTTGGTGGTGCGCGGCGATGCGTTGCCGTTGGCGCTGGTGCAGCCGTGGTTGCCGCCACAGTCCGGCCGGCGCATCTACCTGCGTGGCGAACTCAACCTGGACGCGCAGATCCGTCCGCGTGGCAACGCATGGGAAGGGCATGTGGAAGTGCGCTCGGCCGAAGGTGGCGTACGCCTGGGCGAGAACCGCAACACCGGCGTGGGCGATGCCAACCGTGGCGAGCTGGTGCGTTATGACCAGTTCTCGCTGAAGCTGGACATGACCCCGGCCAGCATCAAGGGCTACCTGGGCATGGGCTTCCAGGGCAACGGCTTCGTTGATGCGAAGATGCAGACTGGTTGGGAACCGAGTGCGCCGCTCAACGGCGAGCTCTACCTCAACATGTCGCGCCTGTACTGGCTGGAACTGTTCTCGCCGGATGTGGTGCGCCCGACCGGGCTGATTGAAGGCCACGTGAGCCTGCGTGGCACGCGCGGCCAACCGTCGCTGGGCGGTGATGCACAGCTGAGCAACTTCAAGGGCGAGTTCCCGGCGCTGGGCCTGACCTTCGACCAGGGCAAGGGCAGTTTCGTCGCCCAGCCCGATGGGTCGGCCAAGATCACCGCACAGGCCAATTCGGGCAAGGGCACGCTGTATGTCGACGGCGGCCTGTCCTGGTTCGGCGATGCACAGCCGCTGCAGCTGAAGATCCACGGCGAGAATGTGCTGCTGTCCAACACCAGCGAGCTGCGCATCATCGCCAATCCCAACCTGGACTTCACCCTGGCCAAGGCCGCGATGGAACTGCGCGGAACGGTGCACGTGCCCGAGGCCGACATCGATCTGGAGCGCCTGGACCGTGGCACCTCGGTGTCCGAGGACGTGGTGGTGCTGGACCCGGCCGATCCGGAAGAGTCGCGCACCTCGCCGCTGGACATGGAGCTGGCCGTCAGCCTGGGTGACAAGGTCAAGATGACCGGCTTCGGCCTGAAGGGCGCGCTGACCGGCAAGATGCAGGTCTGGGCCAAGCCCGGCCGCGAGATGACCGCCAACGGCGGCCTGGAAGTCAGTGGCCGCTACAAGGCCTATGGCCAGGACCTGACCATCACGCGCGGCAACCTCAACTGGAACTACAACGCGGTGTCCGACCCGCGCATCAACATCCGCGCCGAACGCCGGATCGGTGATGTCACCGCCGGCATCGACGTGACCGGGCGCGCGCAGCAACCGCGCGCCGATGTCTGGTCCGATCCGGCGATGTCGCAGTCCGAAGCACTGGGTTACCTGGTGCTGGGGCGCAGCCTGACCGGTGCCAGCAGCGACCAGACCCAGCAGGTGAACGCCGCATCGGCCGCGCTGTCGGCGGGCAGTGGCCTGCTGGCTTCGCAGCTGGGTGCCAAGCTGGGCCTGGACGATGCCGGCGTCAGCCAGTCGCGCGCGCTGGGCGGCTCGGTGATTGGTGTGGGCAAGTACATCTCGCCCAAGCTCTACGTGGGCTACGGCGTGTCGCTGGTGGGCGCCGGTTCGGTGATCACCCTGAAGTACCTGCTGCGCCGCGGCTTCGACGTGGAAGTGGAATCGAGCACGGTGGAAAACCGTGGCTCGTTGAACTGGCGGCGGGAGAAGTAGAGCCACGCCATGCGTGGCTGCGGTGGCGCCGAGCCCGGCGCTGCCGTAATCCACGGTTGGGCCAGCGCGGACGGCCGCACTGGACATGCAGGCTTTTCATCCAGCAGGCCTGCACCAGTGCCTGCGCGATCATAGCGACTGCGTCCACCAGCCCCGGTCTTGGTGCGCCCTGCCTCATCGGAGCGAAGCGTTGCAAGAAGCACTGGTGGATGATGCCGAGTACAGTGCCGCTGTCGATCAATCGCTCACGTACTGGCGGGTGCCTGCAATACCAAGCGATCTCCCCTTGTATCGCTGGGGCTGGCGATAGAAGCCCTGTGGGCTATCGCCAAGGCGCCCAGCAGGGTGCACGCCAACAGCAGCGCCACGACAACACGCTGCCACAGGGGCAGTCGGCGGCGCGGCGCTGAATGCAGCCGATTACCGGCCGCTGCCGCCCAGAACAGGACTTGCTTGCGCTGCAACGGCGGCGGCGGAACCACGAACCACATGATCGGCTCGCCGACCAGGTAGTGCAGAGTGTCGCGCATCTCGCGTCGCGTGTGCGCTGACCGCGCCTGCCACCGTGCACGTAGTGGTCGCCAGCGCCCACTCAACCGAGCCACGCGCACGCGGGCCTGTGCTACGGAAACCGGTGCATCATCGCGATGCATGTAGCGCGCAAGAGCAACCTCGTTACCTCGCAACAGCAACCAGCGCACGTGCATGCTGTGGCCAAGGGCGGCCATGTCGTAGCACTCGCGGATATTGCCCCGGTCATACCACTGGAAGCGGTCGGCCAGCTGCTCGAAGTTCGCCTGCGGAAACGGCGTGGTGCCATTCATCAGCCGTTGCCAGGTTGCCAGCTTCACTGCGCTGACATCCGCGGGTGCCTGCAGTTCCGGGGACTGCTGCAGCCAGGCTGCGAAATCTGCCGGATCGTGCTGCTGCCCGTGGCGGACGATGCGGTCGGCAAGCGCTTCGGCGGCAGATGACCCCGTCACTGCGGCTTCATCATTCATGCGTCGTGATTTCCTTGCGGCGTGCCACGCAGGATTTCCGCTGCCGAGCTGTGCGTAGCGGGCCTGTTCACAGAACTGCCCCATTGGCGCGTTTCACGCCGATCAGCGAATGCATGGTGCCCAGATCGATTCCTGCGATCATCGGTCCTTCCCTGGTATCCGTGCCTGATTCTAGCCAGCATCGGTGCCCCCAACCATCGGCCGTTGCCCCATCCGGCCCCAGCAGCTATGGTCCCGGGCTGTTCTGTCGTACCGGATTGCCTCATGTCGCCACGCAAAGCCCTCCCCACCGCCCTGGCCTTGGGCCTGACCCTCGCCGCTGGCGCCCACGCCGATGAAGGCATGTGGATGCCGACCCAGCTGCCGGAGCTGGCCAAGCCGCTGCAGGCGGCCGGCTTCAAGGGCAACCCGGCCGATCTGGCCAACGTGACCGCGCCGCCGCTGAGTGCGGTCGTGCGTGCCGGCGGTGGCACCGGCTCGTTCGTGTCGGCCGATGGCCTGCTGCTGACCAACCACCACGTGGCGATGGGCGTGATCCAGTACAACAGCTCGCCCGAGCACAACTTCATCAACGATGGCTTCATCGCCAAGGGTCGCGCCGACGAGCGTCCGGCCAATCCGGACTTCCGAGTGCTGGTGACCGTCGGCTTCGACAAGGTGACCGACCAGGTGCTGGCACAGGCCAAGGGCAAGACCGGCCGCGCGTACTTCGACGCGGTGGATGCAGCCAGCAAGCAGATCGTGGCCGACTGCGAGAAGGACGGCAGCGTGCGCTGCTCGGTGGCCAACATGTATTACGGCACCGACTTCTACCGCATCGCCCAGCTTGAGCTGAGCGACGTGCGCCTGGTCTATGCGCCGCCGCGCGCGATCGGCAACTACGGCGATGAGATCGACAACTTCATGTGGCCGCGCCACACCGGCGACTTCACCCTGCTGCGTGCCTACGTGGGCAAGGACGGAAAGCCGGCCGCCTACAGCAAGGACAACGTGCCCTACCAGGCACCGGCGCACCTGCAGATGTCGGTGGAAGGCCCGAAGGAGGGCGACTACGCGATGCTGGCCGGTTACCCGGGCATCACCTACCGCCATCGCACCGCCGCCGAATTCGCTGGCCAGATCGATACCGTGCTGCCGCGCCGGGTGTCGGTGTTCCAGCAGATGATCGACACCATCGAAGCGTCCAGTGCCAAGGATGCGCAGGCACGTACCCGTTATGCCTCGCAGTTGCAGTCGCTGAAGAACAACCGCAAGCGCGCCGCCGGTGAGCTGGAAGGGCTGCTGCGCAGCGATGCCAAGGCCCAGCGTGCGGCCGACGAGCAGGCGATGCTGGCCGCCACCGACCGCAAGTACCAGGGCGACATCAAGGCGCTGCTGGCCAACCTGTCGCAGGGCGCGGCGGTGGGCGAGCGCGACCTGCTGCTGGAGCAGATGGCCGGCCAGAGCCAGCTGCTGCGCTCGGCGCTGCTGCTGGAACGCCTGCGCATTGAATCGGCCAAGCCGGATGCGCAGCGCGAGACCGGCTACCAGCAGCGCGACCAGGCGATGATCGAGGGCGTGCTGAAGCAGGTGCAGCGCCGCTATGCACCCGAGGTCGAGAAGGCGCTGCTGACCACCCTGTTGACGCGCTACCAGCAGCTGCCGGATGCGCAGCGCGTGGCCGAGTTCGACACGGCCTTCGGCCGTACCCCGGCACAGCTGGCGCAGGCGCTGGACACGCTGTATGCCGGCACCCAGCTGGGTGACGAAGCGCAGCGCCTGTCCCGCTTCGCCGCTGCCCGCGAAGGCAAGGCGCTGGCCGCCGATCCGCTGATTGCCGTGGCCGGCCCGCTGGTGGCCGCGCAGCTGCGCATCGAAAACGAGAGCAAGACCCGCGAAGGCGAACAGCTGCGCCTGCGCCCGGCCTACATGCAGGCTTTGTTCGCCTGGCGTGCCAAGCAGGGCCGTGCGGTGTACCCGGATGCCAACCGCACCCTGCGCATCAGCTACGGCAAGGTGGAAGCGCTGCACCCGCGTGATGGCGTGACCTATTCGCCGGTGACCACCGTGGCCGGCATCGTCGAAAAGAACACCAACGCCTATCCGTTCGATGCCCCCAAGCCGCTGCTGGCCGCGATTGCCGAGGGTGACTTCGGCAGCACCGCCGACCCCGCGCTGAAGACCCAGACGGTCAACTTCCTGACCAACCTGGACACCACCGGCGGCAACTCCGGCTCGCCGGTGCTCAACGCCAAGGGCGAACTGATCGGCCTGAACTTCGACAGCAACTGGGAGTCGGTCAGTGCCAGCTGGTGGTTCGACCCCCGCTACAAGCGCGCCGTGCACGTGGACATGCGCTACCTGCGCTGGCTGCTGGCCAAGGTCTACCCGGCACCTGAACTGCTGAAGGAAATGGGCGTTCCGGCGGAATAACGCCGGTTCCCGGTGGGCGCCCACGATCTCCCGGCAGGTGCCCACCGTCTTCCGGTAGGTCCCCACCGTCTTCCGGTAGGTCCCCACCGTTTCCTGGTGGGTGCCCACCTTTCCCTCTGGTGGGTGCCCACCGTTGGTGGGCACGGACGCCTCTGCCACGACCAACGGTCGTGACCCACCTTTGCGACCCCCGTCGTGACCTACCATCACGATCAACGGTCGTGATCTACTGGCCCCTCCTCCGACGGAAACACGCGCTTGGTCTCCAGCTGGATCCTGCTGCTGGTCTCGGTTGCCTACGCTGCGCTGCTGTTCGGCGTGGCGTGGTGGGGCGACCGTCGGCCGATGTACCCGGACCGGCCGTGGCTGCGGCCGGTCGTCTACAGCTTGGCGCTGGCGGTGTACTGCTCGTCGTGGACCTTCTACGGCGCAGTCGGTACCGCCGTGCGCAATGGCGTGGGCTACCTGCCGATCTACATCGGTCCGTTGCTGCTGCTGCTGTTCGGCTGGCGCATCATCGAGCGCCTGGCGCTGATCGCGCGCAGCCAGAACGTGGTCTCCATCGCTGACTTCATTTCCTCGCGCTTCGGCCGCTCGCGGCGGCTGGCGGCGCTGGTGGCGATCATCGCCCTGATCGGCATCATTCCCTACCTCGCCCTGCAGTACAAAGCGGTGGCGATGAGCCTGCAGGTGCTGACCGGCAACACCGGCCCGACCGGTTTCTTCAGCGATCCGGCCCTGTACGTGGCGTTGCTGATGGCGCTGTTCGCCACCCTGTTCGGTACCCGCCAGGTGGACGCCACCGAACACCACCACGGCATGATGCTGGCCATCGCGCTGGAGTCGGTGATCAAGCTGGTGGCGATGGTGGCGGTGGGCGTGTTCGCCTATGTCTGGCTCAGCGACCGCAACGAGGCGGTGGTGGAGTCGGTGCATACGCTGTTCACCGGGCTTCCGCCGGTGGGATTCATTTCGCAGACGCTGCTCAGTTTCCTGGCCATCATCTGCCTGCCGCGCCAGTTCCATGTGGCGGTGGTGGAGTGCGGCGATGTGCGCGACGTGCGCCGCGCGCGCTGGATGTTCGGCGGCTACCTGGTCCTGATCTCGGCGATGGTGCTGCCGATCGCCACGGCCGGCATCAGCCTGTTCGGGACCGGAAGCGGCGTGGCCGACGACTCGATGGTGCTGGCGTTGCCGCTGGCCGAGGGCCGCAACGCGCTGGCACTGATCGCCTATATCGGCGGGTTCTCTGCCGCCACCGGCATGGTCATCGTGTCCTCGATCGCGTTGGCGACGATGGTCAGCAACGATCTGGTGATGCCGGTGCTGCTGCGTCGCAGTGGCGACCACCAGGAAGCGGCCGATGTCGCCTCGCGGGTGCTGTGGATCCGCCGGCTGGCGATCCTGCTGCTGGCACTGATGGCCTACAGCTACTACCGCAGCAGCAGCAACGACAGCACGCTGGCCTCTTACGGACTGATGGCGTTCGCCGCGGTGGCGCAGTTCGCGCCGGGCCTGATCGGTGGCCTGTACTGGCGCGGCGCCAGCCGTCGTGGCGTCGAGACCGGCATGCTGCTCGGCTTCGCCACCTGGCTGTACACCCTGCTGCTGCCGGCGATGACCATGGCCGGCTGGATGGATGCAGGCTGGGTGCAGCATGGTCCGTTCGGCATCGATTGGCTGCGGCCGCAACAGCTGTTCGGCATGACCGGCTGGGACCCGCTGACCCATGGCACGTTCTGGTCGCTGCTGGTCAACGCGGCGACGATGATGCTGGTATCGGCGCGTTGGCGTCCGGGCGTGGATGAGCGTCTGCGCGCTGCGCCCTTCCTCGATCCCTATGCCGAGCGGCCTTCAGTGGCCGGTGGTTGGCCGGGCCACGTGCACGTGGGCGACCTGCTGGCACTGGCCTCGCGCGTGGTCGGCGAGCGCCATGCGCGGCGCTCGTTCTTCGAACAGGCGCAGTCGCTGGGGCGCGAGCTGCAGTCCTCGGCACCGGCGGACCGGCCGTGGGTGCAGTTCACCGAGCGCCTGCTGGCCGCATCGATCGGTGCGGCGTCCGCGCGCCTGCTGCTGACCAGCCTGCTGCGTGGCTCCGGCATGGACCTGGGCGAAGTGGTGGCGGTGCTGGACGAAGCCGGGCAGGAACTGCGCTTCAACCGCGAGATTCTGTCGACCACCCTGGAAAACATCAGCGCCGGCGTCAGCGTGGTCGACCCGGACATGCGCCTGACCGCGTGGAACCGGCGCTACCAGGACATGTTCGGCTACCCCGACGGCATGCTCTACGTGGGCCGCCCGGTGGCGGATCTGATCCGCTACAACGCCGAGCGTGGCGAGCTGGGCGAGGGCGACATCGAAGTGCAGATCAACCGCCGCATCGGCTATATGCGCGCCGGTTCGCCGCACGTGTTCGAGCGCACCCGCAGCGATGGCAAGGTGATCGAAATGCGTGGCCAGGCACTGCCCGGCGGCGGCTACGTCACCAGCTACAACGACATCACCGACTACAAGCACGCCGAACGGGCGCTGCTGGAAGCCAACGAAACACTGGAACAGCGTGTGGCCGAGCGCTCGCATGTTGCGGAAGTCGCACAGCAATCGAAGACCCGCTTCCTGGCGGCGATCAGCCATGACGTGCTGCAGCCGTTGAATGCGGCGCGGCTGTTCGCTTCGGCGCTGCGCGACAGCGACCATGTCAGTGATGAGCAGCGGCACCTGGCCGAACGCGTGGATGCGTCGCTGCGTGCGGCCGAAGAGCTGCTGGATGGGCTGCTGGATGTGTCGCGGCTGGATGCTGGTGGCCTGCATCCGGTGATCGGTGAATTCGATGTCAGCGCGTTGATGCGTGAGCTGGCCGCGCAGTACACGCCGGTTGCGGCCGGGCGTGGGCTGCGGCTGGATCTGTTCGCGCGGACCACCTGGGTGCGCAGTGATCGCCGCCTGCTGCGCCGCGTGCTGCAGAACTTCCTGGCCAATGCGCTGCGCTACACGCGGCAGGGGCGCATCGTGCTGGCCGTACGCCAGCGCGGCGACGAAGTGGAGCTGCAGGTGTGGGATACCGGCCCCGGCATTCCCGAACACCACATGCGACAGATCTTCGATGAGTTCCACCGCTACCAGCAGCCGTTCGACTGGGGCGAGCAGGGCCTGGGGCTGGGCCTGTCGATCTGCCAGCGCATCTCGCGCCTGCTTGACCATCGCTTGAATGCCCGCAGCCGGGTTGGCAGTGGATCGATGTTCTCGATCATCCTGCCGCGGGTAGCGCCGTTGCCGGGATATACCGAAGCGCTCACCGTGGCGCAGGCCGCACCGCCGATCCGCAGCGATTCGCTGGCCGGCCTGCGCGTGTTGTGCGTGGACAACGACGAGGAGATCCTTGATGGCATGCGCGCGCTGCTGGGGCGCTGGCAGGTGCAGGTGATCACCGCATCGACGGTGGACCAGGCGTTGCAGAAGATCGCCGAGCGTCCGCAGGTGATGCTGGTGGACTACCACCTGCACGATCGCATGGATGGCCTGGATGCACTGGTGGCACTGCGCGAAGCGGCGGGCTATCCATTGCCCGGCGCGCTGCTTACCGCCGATGGCCGCGATGAACTGAAGCGGATGGCACGCGAGCGCGGCTATCGCCTGTTGACCAAGCCGATCAAGCCGGCGTCGCTGCGGGCATTCCTGGGCGCGTTGCGCGACGCCCGGTAGCGCCGGCCGCTGGCCGGCAACCTCGCAATCGCCGGCAGGTTACGCCACGCCGTGCAGATGTTCGTACAGGATCGTCGCACCGATGATCACCAGGATCACGCCACCGATGATTTCGGCGCGCTTGCCGACCATGCTGCCGAGTGCGCGGCCAAGCATGATGCCGGCGGTGACCATGGTCAGCGTGCACAGGCCGATGACCGCCGCCATCACGCCGATATGCACGTCCATGAAGGCCAGGCCGATGCCCACCGCCATCGCGTCGATGCTGGTGGCGAAGCCAGTCAGTGCCAGCTTCCAGAAGCCATGATGCTGCGACGGATCCTCATCGTCCTCGCCGCTGTCAGGGCGCAGGCCGTTGTAGATCATGTGGATGCCCAGTGCGCCGAGCAGGCCGAAGGCAATCCAGTGGTCGAAGGCTTCGACGTACTGCAGGGCGGCACGACCAAGCAGCCAGCCGATGATGGGCGTGATCGCCTCGATGACGCCGAAGATGATGCCGGCGCGCAGCGCATCACGGAACACCGGCCTGCGCATGGCGGCACCCTTGCCGATCGCGGCAGCGAAGGCATCGGTGGACATGGCAAAGCCGATCAGCAGGATCGAAACAGGAGACATGGGCGGCAGCAGAAGGTCGGGCAAGGACGGACGCACGGCTCGCGCTCGCGCCCAACCTGACGTTGCGCGCGCGGGCCGCTGGTCTCGCCAACCATCATGGTTGTCCACGCCACGGCGCACTGGCCGAGTATGTTGACGTGGACGATTCCTGCGTAGGAATCCGGCTACTCCCCAAGGGGACGCGAAGCTTAGCACCGCGATCCGCGCGTGGCGCATTTCCCGCGAAACGCGCAGGCACGGCTGGTTTGTATAGCGATGGCTATATCACGGGCGATACGGTAGCGCCGGGCCATGCCCGGCGAGCGTAGCGGGTAGTGCCGGCCGCTGGCCGGCACGCGCAACGGCGAGAGCGTGCCAAGCAAGCGTGGCACCCACCAAAGCAGTTTCCGGTAGCGCCGGGCCATGCCCGGCGAGCGCAGCGGTGATACAGGTACAGGCGATTGCCGGCCAGCGGCCGGCACGAAACCTCAGTCTTCTTCCGGCGGCAGCACGATGGCGTCGTCGTCGATCGCCAGCTTGCCGGCCATCAGCACCGCTTGGGTGCGGTTGGTCACGCCCAGCTTGCGCAGGATCGCGGTCACGTGAGCCTTGATCGTCGCTTCGGAGACGTTGAGGTCGTAGGCGATCTGCTTGTTCAAGCGGCCCGCACCCAACATCTGCAGCACGCGGAACTGCTGCGGGGTCAGCTCGCGCAGGCGCTGGCCGACTTCGCGTTCTTCGCTGCCGGTCGGCGGCACGTTGTGTGCTTCCGGCGGCGCCCAGGTCTCGCCATCGAGGATGGTGCCGAGTGCATGGCCGATGGTGTCCGAATCAGCGGATTTCGGAATGAAGCCCAGCGCGCCATGGTCGAGTGCACGGCGCATCACCGTGGCTTCTTCGCGTGCGGACACCACCACCACCGGCAGGTGCGGATGCAGCGAGCGCATGTGTACCAGTGCGTTGAAGCCCTGTGCGCCGGGCATGTTGAGATCCATCAGGACCAGGTCGGCGTCGTTGTGCTGGTCGGCCAGCGCATACAGCGCCTCCACGCTGTCGGCCTCGAACAGTTGAACGCCCGGAATGACCCGCTGCACGGCACCCCGCAGGGCTTCGCGGAACAACGGATGGTCATCGGCAATCAGGAGGGTGGTCATGGTCGGGGGGAACCGTGGGGGGAAAGCAGATGGGGTCAGAGCCCTTTCCTTGTGGAAAGGGATCCGACCCCGGGTAGCACATCAACGCACCTTGCGTTCGTCCACCAGCGACGCCACGACCGACGGATCGGCCAGGGTCGAGGTGTCGCCGAGCTGGTCCGGTGCGTTCTCGGCGATCTTGCGCAGGATGCGGCGCATGATCTTGCCCGAACGGGTCTTCGGCAGGCCCGGCGCCCACTGCAGGTGATCGGGCGTGGCGATCGGCCCGATCTCCTTGCGCACCCAGGCGACCAGCTCCTTCTGCAGCTCGTCGCTGGGCGCTTCTTCGGCCACCAGGGTGACGTAGGCATAGATACCCTGGCCCTTCACGTCGTGCGGGAAGCCGACCACGGCGGCTTCGGCCACCTTCGGGTGCGAGACCAGCGCGCTTTCCACTTCGGCGGTGCCGATGCGGTGGCCGGACACGTTGATCACATCGTCCACGCGGCCAGTGATCCAGTAGTAGCCGTCTTCGTCGCGGCGGCAGCCGTCACCGGTGAAGTAGCTGCCCGGGTAGGTGCGGAAGTAGGTGTCGATGAAGCGCTGGTGGTCGCCGTACACCGTGCGCATCTGGCCCGGCCAGGAGTCACGGATGATCAGGTTGCCTTCGGTCGGGCCGTCCTTGATCTCGCCATCGGCATTGACCAGGGCCGGCTGCACGCCGAAGAAGGGCAGGGTGGCCGAACCTGGTTTCAGATCCATCGCACCGGCCAGCGGCGAGATCAGGATGCCGCCGGTCTCGGTCTGCCACCAGGTGTCGACGATGGGGCAACGGCTGTCGCCGACCACTTCGTAGTACCAGCGCCAGGCTTCCGGATTGATCGGTTCGCCGACGCTGCCAAGCAGGCGCAGCGAGGCGCGCGAGGTCTTCTTCACCGGCTCCTCGCCTTCGCGCATCAGCGCGCGGATGGCGGTGGGAGCGGTGTAGAAGATCGACACCTTGTGCTTGTCGATCACGTTCCAGAAGCGCGAGGTGTCCGGGTAGTTCGGCACGCCTTCGAACATCAGCGAGGTCGCGCCGTTGGCCAGCGGGCCGTACACGATGTAGCTGTGGCCGGTGACCCAGCCGACGTCGGCGGTGCACCAGTAGATGTCGTCCTCGCGCAGGTCGAACACCGCTTCATGGGTGTACGCCGCGTACAGCAGGTAGCCGGCGGTGGTGTGCAGCACGCCCTTCGGCTTGCCGGTGGAACCGGAGGTGTAGAGGATGAACAGCGGATCCTCGGCGTTCATCGGTTCCGGCTCGCAGCTGGCCGGCTGGCTGTCGACCACATCATGGAACCAGCGGTCGCGCGGGGCCTGCATGTCCACCGCACCGCCGGTGTGGCGCACCACCAGCACGGTTTCCACGGTATTGGTGCCGGGCAGCTTCAGCGCCGCATCGACGTTGGCCTTCAGCGGAATCTTCCGGCCACCGCGCAGGCCTTCGTCGGCGGTGATGATCAGCTTGCTCTGGCAGTCGCTGACACGGTCGGCGATCGAATTCGGGGCGAAGCCACCGAACACCACCGAGTGGATCGCACCGATGCGCGCGCAGGCCAGCATGGCCACGGCAGCGTCGACGATCATCGGCAGGTAGATGGTGACCCGGTCGCCCTTCTTGACGCCCAGGTTGCGCAGCGCGTTGCCGAGACGGCAGGTGCGCTCGTACAGCTCGCGATAGGTGACGTGCTGGGCCGGCGCGTCCGGGCTGTCCGGCTCGAACAGCAGGGCCGTCTTGTCGCCGCGCTTTTCCAGCTGGCGGTCCAGGCAGTTCACGCTGGCGTTGAGCTCGCCATCTTCGAACCACTTGATGTGGAAGTCGGACAGGTCGTAGCTGACGTTCTTGATCTTCGTCGGCTTGCGCGACCAGTCCAGCCGCTCGGCGGCCTTGCCCCAGAACGCATCCGGATCGGACACCGAGGCCTGGTACTGCTGTTCATAGGTGTTCTTGTCGATACGCGCCTTGGCGGCGAACTGCGGATCGACAGGGTAGAGATCAGCCATGGCACCCTCACTTGCACGTTGACTTTGTGTGTGCAGCCGCAGCATTGCAGCGGCCGTTCCCCCTCAGTTTGCCCCATCCACCCCCGGTCGCGTCACCACTTCGGTTAGACCTTGGTCGAAAGTCGGGCCCCTGCAGGCCCGGGTTCGACCAATGGCCAATAGCCGGTGCGTGCAAACGCCCCGCAGTCTCGGCTCGACCGTGCCCCACGCGCGGCATCACCTTGCCACTTGGGAGAGAGGGCAACATGAGCCACCGTACGTTGAAAGCCGTGCGCACACCTTTGGCGGCCTGCCTGTTGGTCGCCCTGGTCGCACCGGGCATGGCGTTCGCCGAGACCGCCAAAGAGAAGGCACTGGAGTCACGCGTCGCCGAACTGGAGCGGCAGGTGCAGGCGCTGCTGGCGTCGCAGCAGCAGCAACAGACCCAGATCGTGCAGACCCAGCAGGCGGTCACCGACGTCCGCACGCTGCAGGCCGAACAGAAGCCGGCGGTGCCTGCGGGCAAGCAGCCGATCCAGGTCACCACCATCACCCCCGGCGCGGCGCCGGGCACCACGGTCAAGATCGGCGGTTTCATCAAGGCCGATTTCCTGGCCACCCAGACCAGCGATGGCCAGCTGGCCGACGACGCCACCGGCCGCTCGCTGTACCTGCCCGGGCAGACTCCGGTGGAAGGCGCCGGCGGCAGCGGCAAGCGCTCGGACGTGGACTACAACGCCCACGCCAAGTTCTCGCGCTTCAACCTGGGCATCGACAACGTCAGCGAGTCGGGCAACAAGGCCGGCGCGTTCTTCGAGATGGATTTCTTCGGCAACTCGCTGGGCAACCAGACCGCCACCAACACCTATGGCGTGACCCTGCGCCATGCGTACATGTACTGGAACAACTGGATGGCCGGCCAGACCTGGTCGAACTTCATGGATGCGGCGTCGTTGCCGGAAGCGGTCGACTTCGTCGGTCCCACCGATGGTGTGATCTTCGTGCGCCAGGCGCAGGTGCGTTACACCCAGGGTGGCTTCAGCGTCGCGCTGGAGAATCCGGAAACGACCACCCTCACCGGTACGCGCAATCCGGTCACCGGCGCCTGGACCAATGCCAGCGCCAATTCCGATCGCGGCAGCCTGCCGGACCTGACCCTGCGTTATGGCTGGAAGGGTGACTGGGGCACGTTCGGTGTTGGCGGTATCGTCCGTCAGCTGAAGGTCGACAACCAGGCCACCGGCGCAAAGGCCGACAAGGTGGCCGGTGGCCTGACCCTGGGCGGCAAGTGGGTGATGGGTGACAGCGATTCGCTGCACTACCAGTTCACCGGTGGCGAGGGCATCGCCCGTTACATCGGCCTGGGCATCACCGCCGATTCGGCCTATGACGTGGCCCGTGACGAGCTCAACCCGACCGGTGTGATCGCCGGCTATGTCGGTTGGCGCCATGCGTTCTCGCCGAAGCTGCGCACCAACCTGATCTACGCGCGCAGCGACTACGACAACGACAGCATCCTCGGCCCGCTGGTGACCAAGAGCGTGCAGAGCATCCGCGGCAACATCTTCTACTCGCCGCTGCCCAAGGTCGATGTCGGTGCCGAGCTGATGTACGGCAAGCGCGAGATCGAGAACGGCAACAAGGGCGATATCACCCGTCTGCAGTTCACTACGAAGTACAGCTTCTAAAGGAGTGCCGACCAAGGTCGGCACCTACAGAGATCGAGTGCCGACCAACGGTCGGCACCTACCTAGACTGCGTGCCGACCGAGGTCGGCACCTACAGAGGGAAAGCTTCCCATGTCCACAACACCTGCACCGGCGAAAGCCCAACTAACCCAGGGACACAAGAAGGTCATCTTCGCGTCCAGCCTGGGCACCGTTTTCGAGTGGTATGACTTCTTCCTGTATGGCTCGCTTGCGGCGATCATCGCCAAGCAGTTCTTCAGTGGCGTCAATGAAACCACGGGCATGATCTTCGCCCTGCTGGCCTTCGCGGCCGGCTTCTTCGTGCGCCCGTTCGGTGCGGCCTTCTTCGGCAGCCTCGGCGATCGCATCGGCCGCAAGTACACCTTCCTGGTCACCATCCTGATCATGGGCATCTCGACCTTCCTGGTCGGTGTGCTGCCCAACTACGCCTCGATCGGCTTCGCCGCGCCGGTGATCCTGATCATCCTGCGCCTGGCCCAGGGCCTGGCCATGGGCGGCGAGTACGGTGGTGCGGCGACCTACGTGGCCGAACACGCGCCGGACGACAAGCGTGGCCTGTACACCAGCTTCATCCAGTGCACGGCCACCCTCGGCCTGTTCATGTCGCTGCTGATCATCCTGGCCTGCCGCTACTTCCTCGGCAACGAAGCGTTCGAAGCCTGGGGCTGGCGCATTCCGTTCCTGGTCTCGATCGTGCTGCTGGGTGTGTCGGTGTGGATCCGCCTGCAGCTGAGCGAGTCGCCGCTGTTCCAGCAGATGAAGTCGGAGGGCAAGGGTTCCAAGACGCCGTTCCGTGACAGCCTGAAGGGCGGCAACCTGAAGCTGATGCTGCTGGTGCTGCTCGGCGCCGCAGCGGGCCAGGCGGTGGTCTGGTATGGCGGCCAGTTCTACGCGCTGTTCTTCCTCAGCAGCATGCTGAAGGTCGATGCCACCACCTCCTACTTGCTGATCGCCGCCGCGCTGGCGCTGGGCGTGCCGTTCTTCATCTTCTTCGGCTGGCTGTCCGACCGTATCGGCCGCAAGAAGATCATCCTGGCCGGCTGCCTGTTGGCCGCAATCACCTACATCCCGATCTTCAAGGGCCTGACCCACTTCGCCAACCCGGCCATCGAAGAAGCCCGCAGCAGTTCGCCGGCCCTGGTCGTGGCCGACCCGACCACCTGCTCCTTCCAGTTCGATCCGGTGGGCCTGCGCAAGTTCACCAGCTCCTGCGACGTCGCCACCGCCGCGCTGACCAAGGCCGGTGTGCCGTATGACGTGCAGCCGGCCGCTGCCGGTTCGCTGGCGATGGTCAACGTGGGCAGCGCCAGCGTCACCTCGTACGAGGCCGCTGGCCTGACCAAGGAAGAAGGCAAGGCCAAGGCCGACGCGTTCGGTGCCGAGCTGAAGACAGCATTGACCGGCGCTGGTTATCCCGCCAAGGCTGATGGTTCGCGCATCAACTACGCAGGCACGATCCTGATGCTGTGGCTGCTGGTGCTGTACGTGACCATGGTCTACGGCCCGATCGCCGCCTATCTGGTCGAACTGTTCCCGACCCGCATCCGCTACACCTCGATGTCGCTGCCGTACCACATCGGCAACGGCTGGTTCGGTGGCTTCCTGCCGGCGATCTCGTTCGCGCTGGTGGCCGGTACCGGCAACCTGTACTACGGGTTGTGGTATCCGATCATCATCGCGCTGATGTCGGTGGTGATTGGCGGCCTGTTCCTGCGCGAGACGAAGAACGTGGACATCACCAAGTAACACGTGGTTTTCATTGCATGAAGGAAAGGCCGCGGTGCAGACCGCGGCCTTTCTGTTTGTGGGGGCGCTTATCCGGCCCGCACCCTGGTAGTGCCGGCCGCTGGCCGGCAACTGCACGATGTCTGCCGGAGATCCATGAGGCTGCCGGCCAGCGGCCGGCACTACCATTACATTGCACAGCACGCCGTATAGTCGGCCCATGACCACCACCGCCCCAGCCGACCTCCCCGCCGTTCTGCATACCCTGCGTACTGCCTGGCAGACCCAGCGTCCCTCGCTCGACCAGCGCGAAGCCGACCTGCGTCGCCTGCGCGCGGCGTTGAAGGACCGCCTGGACGAAATGGCTGCGGCCATCGCCGAGGACTTCGGCCATCGTGCCCACGTGGAATCAAAGCTGGCCGACGGCATGAGCGTGCTGTCGGCCATCGACCACCTGCGTCGCCACCTGCGGCGCTGGTCGAAGCCGCAGCGGGTGGGCGCCGGCTGGCGACTATGGCCGGCGCGCGCGCAGCTGCGGCCGATGCCGCTGGGCGTGGTCGGGGTGATCTCGCCGTGGAATTATCCGGTCACGCTGGCGTTGGTGCCGCTGGCCACCGCGATTGCCGCTGGCAACCATGTGCTGTTGAAGCCTTCGGAGCACACCCCGCGCACCAGCGCGTTCCTGGCCGATCTGCTGGCCAGCGTGTTCCCGCCCGATCGTGTGTCGGTGGTGCAGGGTGACGCGGACGTGGCTGCGGCGGTGTCTTCGCTACCGCTGGACCACCTCGTGTTCACCGGTTCCACCGCGGTCGGCCGCAAGGTGATGGCGGCGGCGGCCGAGCATCTGGTGCCGCTGACGCTGGAACTGGGCGGCAAGTCGCCGGCGATCGTCTGCCGCGATTTCCCGTTGGACAAAGCCGCCGCGCGGTTGGCCACCGGCAAGTGGTTCAACGCCGGCCAGACCTGCATTGCGCCGGATTACGTGCTGATCGACAGCGTGCGCCAGCGTGAGTTCGTGCAGGCGCTGCAGCAGCAGGTGCGCGAGCGCTATGGTGATTTCAGCGATGCCGACGATTACACGCGAATCATCAACGAGGGCCAGTACCGGCGCCTGCAGGGCTATCTGGTGCAGGCCCGCGAACGCGGCGTGCCGGTGATTCCGCTGGCGCAGGTGGATGACGCGCGCGCCGATCGCGAGCGGCTGCTGGTGCCGACCGTGGTGCTGGACCCGCCGGATGACCTGGACCTGATGCGCGATGAGATCTTCGGCCCGATCCTGCCGGTGCGCGCCTATCCGGACCTGGATACGGCGCTGGCCGACATCGTGGCCCGCGACCGGCCGCTGGCGCTGTATCCCTTCAGCCACGACACGGCCACGGTGGAGCGCATTCTCGGCCAGGTGCTGGCCGGCGGGGTCACGGTCAACGACACGCTGCTGCACTTCGCCGCCGATGGCTTGCCGTTTGGTGGGGTGGGCGCCAGTGGCATGGGGGCGTACCACGGGCGGGCCGGGTTTGATGCGATGAGCAAGCTGTTGCCGGTGCTGTGGCAGTCGCGCTGGGCGGCCAGTGATCGGCTGCGGCCACCGTATTCGAAGATTGCGGGATTGTTGAAACTGCTGCTGCGGTGAATCCAGGCAGGGCGTGAATCCAGTGGTAGTGCCGGCCGCTGGCCGGCAACCTCATGACCCTTCGGCGGGGACCTGCACCTGCCGGCCAGCGGCCGGCACTACCGGTAGGGGCCAACCCGCGCGGCCGTTTCCGGTAGGGGCCAACGTTGGTTGGCGCGCTTGAACCCCAAGCGCCGACCAAGGTCGGCCTCTATCAAGGCAACAGCGGGAAGCATGGCGCCGACCAAGGTCGGCCTCTACCAAAGCCCACCCGGGTAGAATGCCCGCATGAAAATCGCCTCGTGGAACGTCAATTCGCTCAATGTCCGCCTGCCGCACCTCGAGCAGTGGCTCAAGGACTTCGGCCCGGACATCGTCGGCATCCAGGAAACCAAGCTGGAGGACCACAAGTTCCCGGACTCGGCGCTGGTCGCCGCCGGTTACCGCAGCGTGTTCGCCGGGCAGAAGACCTACAACGGCGTGGCGCTGGTGTCGCGCGAGCCGGCGCAGGACGTGCAGATCGGCATTCCCGGCTTCGAGGACGAGCAGAAGCGGGTCATCGCCGGCACCTTCGGCGACCTGCGGGTGATCAACCTGTACGTGGTCAACGGCCAGGACGTGGGCACCGACAAGTACGAGTACAAGCTGCGCTGGCTGGAGGCGGTGCACGCGTGGATCGCCGAAGAACTGCAGCGGCATCCGAAGCTGATCGTGATGGGCGACTTCAACATTGCCCCCGATGCGCGCGATGTGCATGACCCGGAGGTGTGGAACGACAACCACATCCTGACCTCCACTGCCGAGCGCGGCGCACTGAACAAGCTGCTGCAGCTGGGCCTGCACGATGGCTTCCGCCTGCACAACGAGGAGGCCGGCACCTTCAGCTGGTGGGACTACCGCGCAGCGGGTTTCCGCCGCAACCTCGGCCTGCGCATCGACCTCACCCTGGTCTCCGACGCGCTGAAGGGCACTGCGGTGGCCTCGGGCATCGACCGCGAGCCGCGCACCTGGGAACGTCCCAGCGATCATGCGCCGGCGTGGGTGGAATTGGGTTGAACGAACGGGGCCCGGCGATTGCCGGGCCCGTTGCGATGCATCTGCCGGCCAGCGGCCGGCACTACCGCCGCGTCAGCGTATGCTCTTGCGGGTGAACAGGTTGACGATGGCCAGAAGAATCACCGCGCCGATCAGCGAGAACAGGAACGTGCGCAGGGTGATCGCTTCATTGATGCCGCCGCCGAACAGCCAGCCGGAAATCAGTGCGCCGACGATGCCCACCACGATGTTGAGGATGATGCCCTGCTGGCCATCGCGCTTCATGATGATGCTTGCCAGCCAGCCGACGATGCCGCCGACGATCAGCCAGATGATGATGCCCATGATCGACTCTCCGGTGGATAACCGCGTCCAGTTGACGCGCAATGCCGTGAACCCGCTGTGCAATCCTGTGATGGGCGCGTGCGGATGAGCCTGCCAGCCACCCTTGAGGGCCCCTGGCGGTTTGGTCCGGTTACCGTCTGGCGCTGCCCGCACGTCCCCGGCCAGCGCGGTGAGCCGCAGGCCCGGCAGGTGCTGGCACAGGCCCTGGGGGGCGATCCGGATGCGCTGCCGCTGGTGCGCGACGACAAGGGCCGGCCGGAACTGAGCGGCGCGCTCGCCCACTACGGCACCGGCTGGAGCCACAGCGGCGAGGTGCTGCTGGTAGCGCTGGGCGAGGGCGTGCGGCTGGGCGTGGACCTGGAACTGCTGCGGCCGCGCCCGCGCATGCTGGAAATCATCCAGCGCTTCTTCCATCCCGACGAAGTGGCCTGGCTGCAGGGCCTGGACGAGGCCGACCGCGAACATTGGTTCTTCCGCGTCTGGTGTGCCAAGGAAGCGATGCTGAAGGCGCACGGGCAGGGCATTTCCTTCGGCCTGCACCGCCTGCAGCTGGCCCCGGCCGACGATGGCGCCCTGCACCTGCGCTGGTGTGACCCGGAGCTGGGCGAGGCCGCGCGCTGGCACCTGCACGAATGGCAGGCCAGCGGACAATTCCGCGCCGCATTGGCCTGGTATCCGCAGTGAATCGGCGAATCAACGGCGAAAACCGGCGATAATGCCGGCATGAGCGAACACGATCTTCCCGCCGGCGTAGCGAACACGCTGCAGCAGGGCCTGGCCAGCATGGGCCTGGCCGCCGAGCTGGCCCCGCCGCTGCTGCGCTACCTGGCGCTGCTGCACCGCTGGAACGGCACCTACAACCTCACCGCCATCCGCGATCCGCAGGAAATGGTCACCCGCCATCTGCTCGATTCGCTGGCGATGCAGCCGTTCGTGGCCGATGGCAGCCTGGCCGACCTCGGTACCGGCCCCGGGTTGCCGGGCATCCCGCTGGCGATCGCCTGCCCGGGCCTGCAGGTCACCCTGGTGGAAAGCAACGGCAAGAAGGCCCGCTTCATGCGCGAGGCCGTGCGCCAGCTGGGCCTGGGCAATGCCCGCGTGGCCGAATCGCGCGCCGAAGCGCTGGCCGAGCCGGGCAGCTACGACCAGCTGACCGCGCGCGCGATGGACACCCTGGCCGGCATCGTCCGCGTCGGTGGCCACCTGCTGCGCCCCGGTGGCGTGTTGCTGGCCATGAAAGGCGTCTACCCGCATGAGGAGATCGCAGCGCTGCCGGCCGGTTGGCAGGTGCGCGAGGTGGTCCCGCTGAGCGTGCCCGGCCTGGCCGGTGAACGCCATCTGGTCACCGTCACAGGTCCCTGAACCCCGCCGCCCGCCCCTTGTGGAACAAGCGGTTGGCGATCCACGATTTCCGCACGGGCCCGGTTGTACGCATAATGACCGGTCCCAGCACACGTCGACGAGGCACACCCGCATGGCCCGCATCATCGCCATCGCCAACCAGAAGGGTGGCGTCGGCAAGACCACGACCGCCGTCAACCTGGCCGCTTCCCTGGCCAACGCACCCAAGCGCGTGCTGTTGGTCGACCTGGATTCCCAAGGCAACGCGACCATGGGCAGTGGCGTGGACAAGCGCGAGCTGGTCTCCTCCACCTACGACCTGCTGCTGGGCGAGTCCAGCGCCGCCGACGTGCGCGTGCAGACCGCCGAAGGCTACGACCTGCTGCCGGGCAACATCGACCTGACCGCGGCCGAGATCCAGCTGATGGCGCAGAGCGAGCGCGAGCAGCGCCTGAAGCGCGCGCTGGCACCGATCCGCGATGAGTACGACTACATCCTGATCGACTGCCCGCCGGCGCTCTCGCTGCTGACCCTCAACGCACTGGCCGCCGCCGATTCGGTGATCGTGCCGATGCAGTGCGAGTACTACGCACTGGAAGGCCTGAGCGCGCTGGTGGAAACCATCGAAGCGCTGCGTGCCAACCTCAACCCGGCGCTGGAGATCGAAGGCGTGCTGCGCACCATGTTCGACGTGCGCAACAACCTGGCCAATGCCGTGTCGGCCGAGCTCACCGAGCACTTCGGCGACCGGGTGTTCCGCACCATCGTGCCGCGCAACGTGCGCCTGGCCGAGGCGCCCAGCCATGGGCAGAGCATCGTCGGCTACGATCGTGCTTCGCGCGGCGGCGTGGCCTACCTCGGCCTGGCCGGCGAGATCATCCGTCGCAACAACGAACGCAACAAGGCCAGCAAGGCCGTGGAGACTGTCTGATGACCAGCAGCAAGCCTGCAGCCAAGAAGCGAGGCCTCGGCCGCGGCCTGGACGCACTGCTCGGTCCGAAGGGCGCGGTCAGCCAGGTGCAGGCCAGTACGGCGGTGATCGAGCCGCTGCCCGGTGAAGTGCTGCGCAAGCTGCCGGTAGGCCAGCTGCAGCCGGGCAAGTACCAGCCGCGTCGCGAGATGGACCAGGGCAAGCTGTCCGAACTGGCCGACTCGATCAGGTCGCAGGGCGTGATCCAGCCGATCCTGGTGCGCCAGCTGCCGGCAGGCAACTTCGAGATCGTCGCCGGTGAACGTCGCTGGCGCGCCTCGCAGCTGGCCGGCCTGGACGAAGTGCCGGTGGTGGTGCGCGAGCTGGAAGACCGCACCGTCATCGCGATGGCGCTGATCGAGAACATCCAGCGCGAAGACCTCAACCCGCTGGAAGAAGCCGAAGCGCTGCAGCGCCTCATCAGCGAATTCACCCTGACCCATGCCGAGGCCGCCGAGGCCGTCGGTCGCTCGCGCGCGGCGGTGTCCAACCTGCTGCGCCTGCTGGAGTTGCCGATCGCCATCCGCCTGCTGCTGGAAACGCGCCGGCTGGAGATGGGGCACGCCCGCGCGCTGCTGACGCTGGCCCCGGAACTGGCCAGCAAGCTGGCCCAGGAAGCGGCCGACGAAGGCTGGTCGGTGCGCGAGGTCGAGCGCCGCGCGCAGGCGTTTGCCGCCGGCAAGGTGCCGAGCAACCGTCCCCAGCCGGTGGCCAAGGTGCAGCAGGCCGACATCGCCTCGCTGGAGACCGAGCTGTCCGAAGTGCTGGGTACCTCGGTTGCCATCAATCATGGCCGCGGCGGCAAGGGCAAGCTGATCATCCATTACGCCAACCTGGACACGCTCGATGGCGTGCTGGAGCGGCTGCGCACGCGCCAGGGCTGACCCCGGCGCATCTTCATGGGCGCACGGCCCGTTCCTGCCGTATGCCGTCGATTGCAGGGAACGCACCGCCGCGCGTGCCGGAGGCCGCGTCGTCCACCGCAGGTGGGCCGCTCCGCCCCGTGGCTCATCCAGGGAGCAGGACATGACCATTGAAGTAGACGACGTCAGCCCGGGCGGCAGCCCGATCCTCGTGCACAGCCGCGAGAAGGACTTCACCCCGGCCCAGGGGGAGTCGCACATCGAGGAGATCAGCGCGCACATCGAGCGCCATCTTGGCCCGATCTCCGGCGTCTTCCACGAAATCATCTCCGATATCGTGCACATCGACGTGCATGTGGTGCCCGCCACCGACGAGTGCCCGTACCTGCGGCTGGTGACCTCGGGCATGAGCGATCTGCCGATGGCCGTGCCCGACGAGGTGGACGCCCCCCGGCACATGGAACTGATGGTGACCCTGCCGGCGGATTGGCCGATCACCCAGGATGCCTTCGAGGATGAGCGCAACTACTGGCCGGTGCGCCTGCTGAAGACCCTGGCGCGGCTGCCGCACGAGTACGACACCTGGCTGGGCTTCGGCCACACCATTCCCAACGGCCATCCGTCCGAGCCCTATGCACCGGGCGTGGGGTTCGATGGCGCCATCGTGCTGCCGCCGGTCACGACCCCGGACGACTTCGGCACGCTGGCACTGGAAGACGGCACCACCATCGAGTTCATGGCGATCGTGCCGCTGTACCCGGAAGAGATGGACCTGAAGCTGAAAAAGGACTCGGAAACCCTGCTGGATCGCTTCGATGCGAAGAACATCCAGGATGTCATCCAGCCGGGGCGCACCAATGTGGCCAAGAAGCGTTTCGGCCTGTTCTAGGCCCTGCGCGTACCATCAGACGCCATCACTACTGAATTGACCGTTGAATTCCAGGCCCACCGCAATGACCATCCTGCTCACCGGCGCAGCCGGCTTCATCGGTGCCTACACCGCCCGTGCCCTGCTTGATGCGGGCCAGTCGGTGGTCGGCCTGGACAACTTCAACGATTACTACGACCCACAGATCAAGCGCGACCGTGTGGCCGCGCTGTGCCCGACGCTGGATCTGCGCACGCTGGACCTGACCGACCGCGACGGCCTGGCCGCGCTGTTCGAGGAAGTACAGCCGACCGCGGTGATCCACCTGGCTGCGCAGGCCGGCGTGCGCTATTCGCTGGAAAACCCGCACGCCTACGTCGACAGCAACCTGGTCGGCTTCGTCAACATGCTCGAGCTGTGCCGCCACCGTGGCGTGCAGCATCTGGTGTATGCGTCCAGCAGTTCGGTGTACGGCGATTCGGCCACGCCGCCGTTTTCCGAAGACCAGCGCGTGGACCAGCCGCGCTCGCTGTACGCCGCCACCAAGGCCGCCAATGAACTGATGGCCTACACCTACGCACAGCTGTATGGCCTGCGTGCCACGGGCCTGCGCTTCTTCACCGTGTATGGCCCGTGGGGCCGGCCGGACATGGCGCCGCTGCTGTTCTCGCGCGCGGTGCTGGCCGGTCGTTCGATCGATGTGTTCAACGAAGGCCGCATGCAGCGCGATTTCACACATGTCTCCGACATCGTGGCCGGTATTCTCGGCGCCCTCGCGCATCCGGCTGATGGTCCGGTGCCGCACCGGGTGTTCAACCTCGGCAACCACACGCCGGTCGAGCTGGAGCGCTTCATCGGCGTGATCGAGCAGGCCGCCGGTCGCCCCGCGCAGAAGGTCTACAAGCCGATGCAGCCGGGTGACATGGTGCGCACGATGGCCGATACCCGGCGCGCACATGACGCATTTGGCTACGAACCGGTCATGCCGATCGAACAGGGCCTGCCGCCGGTGGTGCAGTGGTGTCGCGAGTATTTTGCTGATCGCGCCTGAAAACCGATCCTCACGCCGCCGGATTCATCTTCGGATAACCTCGGCTTCGGAAAATGCGCGGTCTTTGTCCCTCCTTGGCCGAGTCCCCCCCATGAGCCAACCCGAGCTGTCCGTCGTTGTCCCCGTATTCAACGAGCGCGACAACGTCGCGCCCCTGGTGGCCGAAATCACCGCTGCACTGCGCGGACGGCTGCCGTTCGAGATCGTCTACATCGACGATCATTCGCGCGATGACACCTTGGCCGTGCTGCAGGGCCTGAAGGCCACCACGCCGGAGCTGCGCGTGCTGCACCACGTCTCGCAGAGCGGGCAGAGCACCGCGGTACGTACCGGCGTCAAGCACGCGCGTGCGCCGTGGATCGCCACCCTCGACGGTGATGGCCAGAACGATCCGGCCGACATCCCCAAGCTGCTGGACGCCCGTGATGCGGCCGATGCCCAGGTGAAGCTGTTCGCCGGCTGGCGCGTCAACCGCCAGGACAGCGGCAGCAAGCGCTGGGCCAGCAAGTGGGCCAATGCCATCCGCGCGCGCATGCTGCGCGATGACACCCCCGATACCGGCTGCGGCATCAAGCTGTTCGAGCGCAACGCCTTCCTCGATCTGCCGTACTTCGACCACATGCATCGCTACCTGCCGGCGCTGATGCAGCGTGCCGGCTGGAAGACCACCAGCGTGCCGGTCAACCATCGCCACCGTACGGCCGGCGTGTCCAAGTACAACAACCTGGGCCGCGCGCTGGTCGGCATCCGTGATCTGCGCGGCGTGGCCTGGCTGATCACCCGCAGCAAGCGCACCGCGGTGGAGGAGCGTTGATGGATCTGGAGCTGCACTGGCTGGACCAGCCGCTGACCTGGTTGTACTGGACCGGCCTGCATGTGACCGGTTGGAAGCTGATCGGCTACACCGGCGCGTTGATGTTCGGTGGCCGTTGGCTGGTCCAGTTCGTCGCCTCCAAGCGCGCCGGCAAGCCGGTGATCCCGCGGCTGTTCTGGTACATGAGCGTGGTCGGCAGCCTGATGACGCTGAGCTACTTCCTGTTCTCGGCCAAGCAGGACTCGGTGGGCGTGCTGCAGAACCTGTTCCCGGCGTTCACCGCGTTGTACAGCCTGCAGCTGGACATCAAGCATCGCGGCTGGAAGCGGGACAAGGCCAGTCACTGACGCCCCGGTAGACGCCGACCTTGGTCGGCGCTGGTTTTCTCCGGGTGCCAACCAAGGTTGGCAGCTACCAGAGCGGCCACGCAGGCACCGCTGTGGTAGCGCCGGGCCATGCCCGGCGGCTGTGGGATGGCGGCCAACATCGGCCGCGTTGCGCGCTCGCGGGGCATGGCCCCGCGCTACCGTGCGCCTTCGGCGCTGGGTCTCCCCGCCTGCCAACCAAGGTTGGCAGCTACGAGGGCTAGGCCCAGGCAGGACCTTCGTCCCATGCCATGCGCGGTGCGGGGTGCCATGATCGGGGTCTGCCTTCCCGGGAACCTGTGCTTGTGAAAACCCGTCTTGCCGTAGCCCTGCTGATCGCCCTGTCTGCCCCTGCCGTGGCCCTGGCCGCAGCACCCACCGCCGTCGCGCCGGCCAGCGTGGCTACCGAGTCGCCCGCGGATGCCGCCTTCCGCGCGCTGTACGAGAAGGAATGGAAGTGGCGCCAGCAAGGCGGCGGCGAGGCCAGCGAGGACGAAGACGCGCCGGCCAATGCCACCCGCATGCCCGACGTCGGCCCGGCCGCGCAGCAGGCACGCCTGGAGGTATGGGACGAGACCCTGGCCGCGCTGAAGAAGATCGACCCGAAGACCCTTTCGCCCGACAACCAGGTCAACTACGCGATCTACCGCGACCAGGTGTTCAACCTGGCCGAAGAAGTGCGCCTGCGCGGCTACGAGATGCCGTTCAACGCCGATTCCTCGTTCTGGTCCAACCTGTCCTTCATGGCCCGGCGCGAAATGAAGACCGTGCAGGACTACCAGAACTACATCGCGCGCCTGAATGATGTGCCGCGCTACTTCGACCAGCAGACCGGGAACATGCGTGCCGGCCTGAAGCGCGGCTTCAGCGTGCCGCGTGCGGTGCTCGATGGCCGCGAGGTGTCCATCGCCACTGTCGCCGAACTGAAGGACCCGACCGAATCGCCGTTGTACGCGCCGTTCAAGAAGCTGCCCAACACCGTCCCGGCTGCCGAGCAGGCCAAGCTGCAGGCACAGGCCCGCGCGGCGATCAGCGGCAAGGTGGTGCCGGCGTTCCAGCAACTGCGCACTTTCTTCGTCAACGAATACGTGCCACAGGCGCGTACCACCCTGGCCGCCGAAGCGATGCCTGACGGCAAGGCGTACTACAAGCAGCAGATCCACGAATACACCACGCTGGATCTGTCGCCGGACGAGATCCACCGCATCGGGCTGGATGAAGTGGCACGCATCCAGAAGGAAATGAACGACATCATCAAGCAGGTGAAGTTCAAGGGCAGCTTTGCCGAGTTCCTGACCTTCCTGCGTACCGACCCGCAGTTCTATGCCAAGACGCCGGAAGAACTGCTGTCGCGCGCCGCATGGATCTCCAAGCGCGCCGATGGCCAGCTCGGCAAGTACATGACATTGCCGCGCGCGCGCTTCACCATCGTGCCGGTGCCGCCGGACATCGCGCCGTTCTGGACCGCCGGCCGTGGTGGCATGGGCACCTACTGGCTCAACACCTACAACCTGCCGTCGCGCCCGCTGTACAACCTGCCGGCGTTGACCCTGCACGAATCCGACCCGGGCCATGCACTGCAGGGTGCCATCGCTGCCGAGCAGAAGAACCTGCCGGAGTTCCGCCGCAATGCCTACATCTCCGCCTATGGCGAAGGTTGGGCGCTGTACTGCGAGAAGCTGGGCGTGGAAATGGGCATCTACGAAACCCCGTACGAGGATTTCGGTCGCCTGACCTACGAGATGTGGCGCGCCACGCGCCTGGTGATCGACACTGGCGTGCACAGCAAGGGCTGGAGCCGCGAGCAGGCGCTGGCCTACCTGCGTGACCACACGGCGCTGAGTGAGCACGAAGTGACCACCGAAGTGGATCGCTACATTTCCTGGCCGGGGCAGGCGTTGAGCTACAAGCTCGGCGAGATCGCCATCGTGCGCCTGCGTGCGCAGGCCGAGAAGGAACTGGGCGACAAGTTCGACGTCAAGGGTTTCCACGACACGCTGCTGAAGCAGGGTTCGGTGCCGTTGCCGGTGCTGGAGCAGCAGATCCAGGCGTACATTGCCGAGCGCAAGAAGGCCTGATCGCCGCGCCACCGGGCAGGGCCCGGCGCTACCGGAACGTGCGGTGGTAGCGCCGGGCCATGCCCGGCGAGCGCGAAGCGCGGTAGACGGGGACGAATCACATGATCCGACCCCGTGATCTTTCAGCCCGCCGTCCGCACCTTCGCCACGCGCGCGGCGAAGGTCGGCAGCACCAGCAGGGTCAGCACCGTGGCGGTGATCAGGCCACCGATCACCACCGTCGCCAGCGGCTTCTGCACTTCCGCACCGGAACCACTGGCGATCGCCATCGGAATGAAGCCGACGATGGCCACCAGTGCGGTGGTCAGCACCGCGCGGATACGGCTGGATGCACCGTTGATTGCGGCCATCATCGGCACGTCACCGGCATCCAGGCGCTCGCGGATCGCCTGCATCAGCACCAGGCCGTTGAGCGTGGCCACGCCGGACACGGCGATGAAGCCCACCGCGGCCGACACCGAGAACGGCATGCCGCGCAGCAGCAGGGCGAGGATGCCGCCGACCAGCGCCAGCGGTACGCAGCTGAACACCAGCACCGCTTCCTTGCCGCTGCGCAGGGCCATGAACAGCAGGCTGCCGATCAGCAGGAATACCACTGGCACCACCGTGGCCAGGCGCTTTTCCGCGCGCTGCAGATTCTCGAACTGGCCACCCCAGGTCAGGTACGCACCGGGCGGCAGTGCCACGTCGGCCACGGCGGCCTGTGCTTGGCCAACGAATCCGCCGAGGTCGCGGCCGCGCACGTTGGCCTGCACCACCACCCGGCGGCTGCCGTTGTTGCGGCTGATCTGGTTCGGCCCTTCGCTGACGCTGATGCGTGCCACCGAGGACAGCGGAATCACCACGCCGGCCGGCGTGGCGATCGGCAGCGAGGCCAGCTGATCCGGGTCGTTGCGTGCGCTGTCATCCAGACGCACCACCACATCGAAGCGACGGTCGCCCTCGAAGATCTTGCCGGCTGCCGTGCCGCCGATGCCGGTGGACAGCGCATCGCTGACGTCGGCGGCGGTCAGCCCGTACTGCGCTGCCGCTACATGGTCGATCTTGACGTTGAGCGTGGGCAGGCCGGAAATCTGCTCCACCCGCACATCGGCCGCGCCCTCCACCGCGCGCAGCTTCAGCGCCACCTGGTCGGCCACCTTCTGCAGCTGGCTGAAGTCATCGCCGAAGATCATCACTGCCAGGTCGGTGCGTACGCCGGAAATCAGCTCGTTGAAACGCAGCTCGATCGGCTGGCTGAACTCGAAGCTGTTGCCCAGCTGCTGGCCGGCCAGTTCTTCGAAGCGGGCCACCAGCGCCTCCTTGCCCAGCGTCGGATCGGGCCAGTCCGCACGTGGCTTGAGCACGATCACGCTGTCGGAGATGTTGGTCGGCATCGGGTCGATTGCCGCTTCGGCGGTGCCGGTACGCGAGAACACCGTTTCCACTTCCGGTTGCTGGGCGATGGCCTTCTCCAGTGCCAGCTGCATCGCCAGCGACTGCTCCAGCGAAGTAGACGGGACGCGCAGTGCCTGCATCGCCACGTTGCCTTCATCCAGGGTAGGCATGAATTCGCGGCCGAGCAGGCCGAACGAACCAATGCCCACCAGCAGCATCAACGCTGCACCGGCGATCACTGCGCGCGGCCGCGCGACGGCCTGGCGGATGATCGGCTCGATGCGTGCACGCAGCACGCGGATCAGCTTCGTTTCGTGCTGGCCATCATCACTGTGTGCCTCGCCTTCCTTCGGCTTGGGCTCGCGCACCATCAGCGCGGCCATTGCCGGCACGAAGGTGAAGGAGAAGATGAAGGCACCCACCAGGGCCAGCATGAACGTGGCGGCCATCGGGTGGAACGTCTTGCCCTCCACCCCTTCCAGGGTGAGGATCGGTGCGAACACCAGCAGGATGATCAGCTGGCCGAACGCTGCCGGGCGCGCCATCTTTCGCGCCGAATCGGCCGCTACGCGCAGGCGTTCCATCGCGGTCAACGCACGGCCCAGTTCGGCACGACGCTGGCCCAGCATCAGCAGCGTCGACTCGATCACGATCACCGCGCCGTCCACCAGGATGCCGAAGTCCAGCGCACCCAGGCTCATCAGGTTGCCACTGATGCCGAAGCGGTTCATGCCGATCACCGCGAACAGGAACGACAGCGGGATCACCAGTGCGGTGATCGTCGCCGCGCGCAGGTTGCCGAGCAGCAGGAACAGCACCACCACCACCAGCAGCGCGCCCTCGGTGAGGTTCCTGGCCACGGTCTTGATGGTGGAATTGACCAGCACGCTGCGGTCCAGCACCGGCGCGGCCACGATGTCCGCCGGCAGCGAAGCATTCACCTGCTGCAGCCGTGTGGCGGCCGCCTGGGCCACGGTGCGGCTGTTGCCGCCGGCGATCATCAGCGCGGTACCGAGCACGGCTTCATGGCCGTTGCGGCTGGCCGCTCCCAGGCGCGGTGCGCGGCTTAGGCCGACATCGGCCACATCGGCCACCCGCACCACCACGCCGTTGCGGGTGGCTACCGGCGCCTGTGCCAGATCGTCGGTGGTCAGTGCCAGACCGTCGGCACGCACCACCAGGCCTTCGCCGGCGCGCTGCACGAAGCCGGCACCGGCCTGCACGTTGGAGCGCTGCAGGGCCGTCACCAGATCAGCCAGGCCCAGGCCATGCGCGGCCAACCGCGCGCCGTCCGGATGCACGCCGTATTCCTTCACGTAGCCACCGACGGTGTCCACGCCCGCCAGCCCGGGGCTGGAGCGCATCTGCGGCGCGATGATCCAGTCCTGCACGGTGCGCAGGTAGGTGGCGCGTTCTTCCGGCGTGCGCAGCAGGTTGCCTTCCGGCGTGCGGTAGACCTCGCCGGCCTGCCAGCCAGCTTCACCGGGCTTGGCCAGCTTCGCAGGGTCGAACGCGGTGAAGTCCACCGTCCACATCAACACCTCGCCGAGGCCGGTGGTGACCGGCGACAGAATCGGCGAGGCACCCTCGGGCAGCGCTTCGGCGGCCTCGCGCATGCGTTCGGCCACCTGCTGGCGGGCGAAGTAGATATCGGTGGCATCGGTGAAGATCGCGGTGACCTGCGAGAAGCCATTGCGCGACAGCGAACGGGTGGTGGTCAGGCCGGGGATGCCGGCCAGCGCGGTTTCCAGCGGATAGGTCACCTGCCGCTCGATCTGCTCGGGCGTCAGTGCCGGTGCCACCGTATTGATCTGCACCTGGCGGTTGGTGATGTCCGGTACCGCATCGATCGGCAGCTTGCCGAGCTGGAACAGGCCCACGGCGGCAACGAGTGCAGCCAGGGCCACGACCAGCCAGCGGTGGCGTACCGCGGTTTCAATGATGAGCTTGAACATGGAAGGTCCTCAGTGCCCGTGCTCGGCTTCGCCCTTGGCCAGTTCGGCCTTGAGCAGGAACGCGTTGGCGCCGACGATGCGTTCGTCGCCGTTCAAGCCGCCGAGAATCTCGATGCGGTCACCGGCACGTCGGCCGGCCAGTACCGGCTGCACCTTGAAGCCGCCCTGGACGGCGACGAATACCGCGCTGCTGCCGCCGACGTTCTGTACTGCATCAGCCGGCACGCTCAACGCGCCGTCCTTGCCGTCGGTGACCACCACCGCCGACACCGGCGAACCGGCCGGTGGCAATGCGGCATCCACCGGCATGGCACGGATCACCGCCACGCCACCCTGCTGGCGCACATCGGCGGCCGAACCGGTGACGGTGGCACTGAAGCTGCCGCCCGGCACGGTCACTTCCAGCGTCATGCCCGGCGTGACCTGCGCGGCCAGCGCCGGTGGCGCGGTGAACACCAGCTCGTTCATCGACGGATCGGCGACGTCGGCCACCGGGCTGCCGGCCGCCACCACGCCGCCGGGCGTGACCTGCACGTTGCCGACGATGCCGGCCACCGGGCTGGTGACGCGCACGCGGCCGCTGCTGTCGGGCGAACCGCTGGCGGCGGCCTGTGCCTGCGCGGCAGCGGCCTGCGCCTGCGCCGCCAGCGAGCGCGCGCGTGAGGTTTCCAGTTCCTGGCGAGCGACCACGCCCTGTTCGACCAGTGCCTTGTCGCGGCCGTGGGCCAAGCGCGCCGCCTCGGCCTCCGCGGCGGCGGCAACCGCATTGGCGCGGAACACCGCCGCCTCGCCACTGACCACGATCGCCAGCGTCTGGTTCTGCTTCACTGCCGTGCCCGGTGCGACCAGCACGCGCTCCACGCGACCGGTCACGGTGGAAGCGACCGAGGCACGTGCACCGATCGACGGTTCCACCCGGCCGGACAGCCGCGTCGAACCACCGCCGCCGCGGCCGACGGCCACCACGTCGATGCCGGATGCCTCGATCTGCTCTGGCGTCAGCTGCACCACGCCTTCATCGGCATCTGCTGCGTTGCCGGTTTCGGCCTTGGCGTCGGTGCTGTCGGCGGCGTGGCCATGGCCATCGTCGGCCGTTGCCTTGCCGGCGGGCTCCGAGACTGCCGGGGCCTGTGTGTTACCAGAACAACCGGCCAGCAATGCAGTCAGCAACAAGCCGCCAACCAGCGGGAAAGAACGGGACAGGTTCATCGGGCCTCCACAAAGGGTGCGCGCCCTTCGAGGCGGGCGAGATCGATTTCCGCGCCAACGCGCGACAGGCGCGCGTCCACAGCGGTGCCGCGGGCGGCGATGAGGGCACTGCGGGTGCTGCGCAGTTCCAGCTGCGAGATGCGCCCGGCGTCGAAGCCGATGCGCGCCAGCCGATAGGCTTCCTCGGCGGCGACCACACTTTCGTCGGCGGCGCGGGTGCGGCTGCCGGCGGCCTTCAGGCCCGCCACCGCCGACAAGCGTTCGGCTTCGCTGTCGCGCCGCTGCTGGTCCAAGCGCGCTTCGGCCGCGCGCTGTTCGGCACTGGCGGCGCGGATGCCACCACGATTGCGGTCGAACAACGGGATCGAGAGACTGACGCCGAGCGTGTAGGCCTGTTCGCGGTCCTCGCGGAAACGCGTCTGCGCGGCGGTAACGCTGAGGTCGGGCAGGGCGCGCTTGCGCTCGACGTCGACCAGACGACCGGCCGCATCAACTTCGGCTTCGGCCACACGCACGGCCAGAGCCACATCGGTGGCGCCACGCGGTGCTGGCGGTGCGCGATCGAGCAGACTGTTGTCGATGGTCTGCACCGGTGCATCCAGCAGGGCCGCACCGGCCAGGCGGGCCAGCGCGGCGTCGCGGAAGGCCTGCGCCTCATCCAGCGCGGCGCTGGCATTGGCCACTTCACTCTGTGCCTGCACGGCACGCAACTGTGGCTCGCGGCCATGCTTGACCATGGCGGTGACCGCCGCCGCATCGTCGCGGGTGAGGCTCAGCGCTTCTTCGGCCAGCGTGTAGCGACGCAGGGCGCTTTCCGCCTGTGCGTAGATCGCCGCCAACTGGCTGGCGACATCGCTGCGGCTCTGCGAACCCCGCAGGGCAGCGGCCTGTGCCTCGGCGCGGGCGGCGCGGACGCGCGCGCCGCGCTGGCCCCAGACCTCCAGAGGCTGGGACAGGGTAAGCACGGTGTCGGCCCGGCCCATGCCGCCGTAGGAGCCTGTGCCCCAAGCGTTTTCGGCGGACCAGGAAAGGGATGGATTGGGCAGCGCCCGGGCCTGGTCGGCGCGGGCGTCGGCCGCCTCGGCCAATGCCGCGCCGACGCGGGCGCCGGGCAGCTGGTCCAGGCGTTCAAGCAGGGTGTCGTACGAAGGTGCGGCTTGTGCGGCGACCTGTGCGGCGGGGATCAGGCCCAGCAGCACGGCGACGACCAGCCCGGCCGCGCGCGGCGACCGACGTGTCAGGATCGACATAGGGGGATTCCGGTTGTGAGTGAAACGGGAGCCCGCGATTGCGGGACGCGCTCAACTCACGCCCGGGGAGGACGTGCCAGTTCGTCCTGGGCGACCGCATAGGTCGCCGCATCGCCTGCATTCGTCCAGCGCGCCGGTTGCGGCGTGCCAAAGGCGGCGAAGGTGCTCGCCGGCAGGCTCAGGTTGGAGTGGTGGCAGTGGTTGTGGCTGCAGGCAGCGGCGTGCTTGCCGTCGTTGTCAGTGTCACCGTCGGCATCTTCGGCACCGGCTTCCACATGCACCACGGTGCTGTCGTGCGGTTCCACCGCACACGCCAGCACATCAGCCACCGGCACGACCACGAATGCCGCCATCAGCAGCATCAGCAGGGTCGAACGAAGGTGGCGGGCGATCCGGCGCATGGAGGGGAGGCTAGCAAGCGGTTTTCGGTGGATACAATATCAATGACCACCTCGGGAATTCGTCGGAACCTCCCGTTCAGGTGCGGGGTACGCCACTGGATGCCGCCTTCCGCTCTGGTAGGTGCCGAGCTTGGTCGGCATGCCTTTCGACGCCCAGCCTGCGATCCCAGGTAGTGCCGGCCGCTGGCCGGCAACCTCATGAGCGCAGGCAATCGCCCGCCGTTGCCGGCCAGCGGCCGGCACTACCTGTCCGCAGGCAGCTTGGCGATCACCTTGATCTCGAACTGGAACCCATACAGCCAGGTCACGCCGATGCCGGTCAGGGTCGGGTGCGGCGCTTGGCCCCAGTACTCGGGCACGATCGCCCAGGCCTTTTCGAAGTTGGTTTCCGGGTCGACCAGGAACACGGTGACGTCGATCACGTCATCGAACGTGCAGCCGGCCGCGGCCAGCACCGCGTTGAGATTGTCGAAAGCGCGGCGTACCTGCGCTTCGAAGTCCGGTTCGGGCGAGCCATCCTCGCGGCTGCCGACCTGGCCGGAAACGAACAGGAAGCCATTCGATCGAATCGCCGGTGAATAGCGGTTTCGCTCGTACAGCGCCTGCCGGCCAGCGGGAAAGACAACATCACGGTGGGACATGGGACGGATTCCAGACGGGAGCGGACCATCCTCCCCGCTGTCGCTGTCTGGATAAACCGTGATGATCGGTCTAGATTAATTGCAAATTCCAAACAATCACAGCCACGGCCATGGACCGTTTCGAAGCGATGCGCGCGTTCGCCCGGGTGGTGGAGACCGGCAGCTTCACCCGCGCCGCGCACACCCTGCAGCTCAGCCGCACCACGGTCACCCAGCTGGTGCAGCAGCTGGAGGCGCATCTGCGGTTGCGGCTGCTCAACCGCACCACGCGCCGGGTCAGCGTCACTGCCGATGGCGCGGCGTATTACCCGCGCATCGCTCGCCTGCTGGCCGAGCTGGAAGAGGTCGAAGGGGGGCTGGGCGAGGCCGCCGCACAACCGCGCGGGCGCCTGCGCGTCGACGTGCCGGGGCCGTATGCGCGCCTGCGGCTGGTGCCGGCATTGCCGGATTTCCAGGCGCGCTATCCGGAGATCCAGCTGGACATCGGCGTCAGCGACCGCGAGGTCGATGTCATCGCCGACAACGTCGATTGCGTGATCCGTGGTGGCGCGCCTGCCGATCCCGCGCTGGTGGCACGACCGCTGGCGCGCCTGCCGATCGGCTTCCATGCCAGCCCGGGCTATGTGCAGCGGTTCGGTGTGCCGGAACACCCGCGCGCGCTGGAAGGGCCGGACCACCACACGGTCGGTTTTCTCAGCCCACGCAGTGGCCGCGCCCGCGTGTTCACCGCGCAGCGTGGCGCCGAGCGCGTCGAGGTGCAGGGGCGCTATTCAATCGGCTTCGACGATGGCAACGCCTATCTGGCCGCTGGCCTGGCCGGCCTCGGCGTGGTCGCGCTGCCCAGCTACATGGCCGAACCGCATGTGGCGCGCGGCGAGCTGCTGCCCGTGCTGCACGATTGGCAGCTGCCGCCGATGCCGATGCACGTGATGTTCCCGCCGAACCGGCACATGAGCCAGCGGCTGCGGGTGTTCATTGATTGGGTGGTGGAGACGTTGGGCTGAGCCACCGCTCGAGTGCGGCCACGCCGCATGCCACTCCATCCTCGTTCGCCATTGCAGCGCCCAGCGCGGCCGCCCGTGCGCGTGTATCGGCATGCTCGGCGAACGCCAGTGCATCCGCCAACACGTTCGGCTGCAACCGCTTGGGTGACAGTGGCGCCGGTGCCACGCCCAGGTGCTGCAGTCGATCGGCCCAGAAGAACTGGTCGGCGGCGAACGGCATCACCATCGACGGTATGCCGGCGCGGCATGCCGAATGCGTGGTGCCGCTGCCGCCGTGGTGGATCGCCAGTGCGCAGCGCGGCAACAACGCTTCATGCGGGGTCGGGCCGATCACCCGTACCGAGTCGGGCAGCGTCATGTCGGGCACGCCGACCCAACCGGGAAACAGCAGCACGCGGCGCGGCGCCAGCGCCGACAACAGCGCCGGCAGCACACGTTCGCGCTCGAAGCCGGTCATGCTGCCGAAGCCCAGATAGACCGGCGGCGGTCCTGCATCGAGGAAAGCCTGCAGTTCGCACGACGGATGCCACGGCGCAGCAGGGGCCGACCATTGGCCGCACACGAGGTGGTCGGCCGGCCAGTCCGAAGGCGGTGGCAGCAGCTGCGGCGAGATGCCGTACAGCATTGGCAAGCCGGTCCAGAGCGAGCGTCGTGGCGGCTGCCCGGCGTGCTGGCGGGCCGTGTTGATCGGGCCGCGGAACTGTCGCCAGATCAGGCCGTTGACCAGGCCATAGCTGGCCCGGTTCAACCAGCCCGGCGAGCGTCCGGGCGGCAGGAAGGGCGAGCGGAACGCGCGCGTCGGCGTCAGCGGGATCATGCCGGCGCCGATCACCGGAAGGCCGCGACGCTCGCCGACGCTCATGCCGACGAACGCAGCCAGGCCACCAGTCAGGATCGCATCGCAGCCGTCGGCTGCAGCATCGGCCTGGCGCATCCAACCGGCGACGTGTTGCAGCGCCATCCGTGCCAGCCCGGTGCTGGCGGCGGCAACGCCATTGCCGCGTGAGACCAGCGCCACCACTTCGTCGTGGATGTCGCCTTCCAGCGCGGCGTGCGGGACGCCCAAGGCCTTCGCGCTGTCGAGGGTGCCGCCGTCGGCCAGCAGCATGACCTCGTGACCGGCCGCGATCAGCCCATGGCAGAGCATGACCAGCGGGCGCGTATCGCCTTCGGTGCCGTAGGTGAGGGCCAGCAGTCGCATTGGAGCCTCCGCAGTGAATCACCAGTATGCCGACATCGCTGTGTTCGTCCGCGCTCCTGCCGACGCACCGCGTGGGACAATCCCGCCTCATCTGCCCCCGCCGCACGGGGCGCGCGCAACAGGATCCAGCACCGCATGACCGCACTGCCATCTCTACCGTCCCTTGTCTGCCGCATGCCGGCCGCTGCATACCGGCGTGCGCCGTGAGCCGCGTCGTCGCACTGGACACCGAAACCACCGGTATCTCGCATCGCCTGGGCCATCGGGTGATTGAAATCGGGGCGGTGGAACTGGTCGATGGACAACTCAGCGGCCGCCAGTTCCACACCTACCTGCAGCCGCAGCGGAAGGTGGACTGGGGCGCGCAGCGCGTGCACGGCATCAGCGATGCAATGCTGGTGGGCAAGCCGCTGTTTGCGAGCAAGGCCGCCGAACTGCTGGAGTTCCTGCGTGGCAGCGAGATGGTCGCGCACAACGCCACCTTCGATGTCGGCTTCCTCGACAACGAGCTGCGCCTGGCCGGCATCGCCGAAGGGCTGGCACAGCACTGCCGCGTGACCTGCAGCCTGAAGCTGGCCCGCAGCCGTTGGCCGGGCATGCCCAACAAGCTCGACGATGTGCTGCAGCGCCTGCGTATTCCCGGCACCCGCGGCCTGCATGGCGCACTGAAGGATGCCCACCTGCTGGCCCAGGTGGTGCCGCACCTGCGCTGAGGGCAGGGCGCCGCCATCACGTTCAGGCGTGGCCTGTGGGTAAGTTGCGCAAGGTCTTGATTGCGTGCATAATGCGCGGCTCGCTGTGTCCGGTTTCGTGCCGGGCGGCGCCCCCGGGAGCACGTCCCCGGCCGCCCAACGTCAGCGTAACCCTTTGATTCTCTTGACGTGTGGTGGGCAACCACCGAGGCCGCCGTCCCCCGGGCTACGGGGAGACACAACTTACTATCGAGGTGCGCCATGTCCCGCGTATGCCAGGTTTCCGGCAAGCGAGTGCAGACGGGTAACAACGTCTCGCACGCCAACAACAAGACCCGTCGTCGTTTCCTGCCGAATCTGCACGAGCGCCGCTTCTGGGTTGCCAGCGAGAACCGCTGGGTGAAGCTTCGTGTTTCCGCGCATGCACTGCGCACCATCGACAAGAACGGTATCGATTCCGTTCTGGCTGAGCTGCGTGCGCGCGGCGAAAAGGTCTGAGGAGTAGACGATCATGGCAGGCAAGCGCGATAAGGTCCGTATGATTTCGACCGCTGGTACCGGTCACTTCTACACGACCGACAAGAACAAGAAGAACACCCCGGGGAAGATGGAATTCTCCAAGTACGATCCGGTCGTGCGCAAGCACGTCCCGTACAAGGAAGGCAAGATCAAGTAATCCGCAAGGATTGCGGGTCGCTTCCGAAAAAACCCGCCCTCGTGGCGGGTTTTTTTGTGCCCCCGCCCCCGGTAGGTGTCGACCTTGGTCGACACGTTCCGACCCCGTGGGTGCCGACCGTTGGTTGGCACGCTGTGCCCAGCGCCGCTCGACTCTACCCACCCCGCTGGGCAGAATGGCCCACACCTCCCAACGGGCGACGCGATGCTGTTCGAGTGGCTGCTGGGCTCGTACCTGCTGTTGATCGACTGGCTGATCCGGCTGGTGGCGCTGTGCTGGATCCCCACCCGCACCACGCCGGGCGCGGCGCGCAGCTGGCTGCTGCTGGTCGGCTTCGTGCCGCTGCTGGGCCTGCCGCTGTACCTGTTGTTCGGGCACCCGTGGCTGTCGCGCGAGCGCATCCGCCGGCAGGCCGAGGCCTCGCAGGTGATCCGCGAGGAGCAGGCGCTGCAGCGCCGCCTGCGCTGGACGCCGCAGCCCGATTCGGCCAGCGCCGAAGTGGTGCCGCTGGTGCAGCGCCAAGGCGATTTCATGCCGGTGCACGGCAACGCGATCGACCTGCTGACCGACTATGACGAATCACTGCACAACCTGATCGCCGACATCGACCAGGCCCAGGACCGGGTGCACCTGCTGTACTACCTGATGTTCGATGACACCGTGGGCGAGGCCATCGTCGAAGCCCTGCAGCGTGCCGCAGCGCGCGGCGTGCAGTGCCGCGTGCTGCTGGATGCAGTGGGCGCGAAGCGGGGCCTGCGCGCATACAGCAAGCGGCTGCGGTCACGTGACATCGAAGTGCGCGCGATGCTGCCCGGCGGCCTGCGCTGGCGCCGCAGCGGGCGCATGGACCTGCGCAACCATCGCAAGATCGCAGTGATCGACAACGAAGTGGGCTATGTCGGTTCGCAGAACCTGGCGCGCCCTGAATTCGTTGCCGGCCACCCCAACCGCGAGCTGGTGGCGCGCGTGCGCGGGCCTGCGGTGGCGCACCTTGAAGCGGTGTTCGCCAGCGACTGGTACATCGAAAGCGGGCAGCGCCTGGAGGTCATCGCCGACGTGCCGGTGTGCAGCGAGGACATCGCCACCCAGCTGCTGCCCAGTGGCCCGGCCTACCCGTACAGCAACGCGCGCGATGCGGTGGCCGCGCTGATCCATCTTGCCCGGCGCCGGCTGGTGATGGTCACGCCCTACTTCGTGCCCGACGAAGCAACGCTGAGTGCACTGCGCATCGCCGCGCTGTCCGGCGTGCAGGTGCAGCTGATCCTGTCGGCCAGCAACAACCAGCGGCTGACCTCGTGGGCGCAGGAGGCCTACTACGATGAGCTGCTGCGCTGCGGGGTGCAGATCGCGCTGTACGAGCCGCAGTTCCTGCATGCCAAGCACATGAGCGTGGATGAGGACATCGCCGTGCTCGGGTCGATCAACATGGATATCCGCTCGTTCGCGCTGAATGCCGAAATCGGCCTGATCTGCTACGACCGCCAACTGGTCACGCAGTTGTGTGCCATCGAGGACGACTATCTGCGCCAGTCGCGCCTGCTGGACCTGGAGCAGTGGCGCAAGCGTCCCGCGTGGCTGCGCAGCCGCGAGGGCATCGCGCGCCTGGCCGATGCCTTGATGTAGGCCAGCGCCAGCCGGGCAGGGCCGATGGCCTACAATCGGCGCATGACTGATTCACCGCGTAGTGGCGAACTGGACCTGGCGATCATCGGTGGTGGTGCGGCCGGGGTGCTGGTGGCGATCCAGGTGTTGCGCCAGGCCCAGGCACCGCTGGCACTGGCCATTTTCGAACCTGCCTCGCAGCTGGCACAGGGCATTGCCTATGCCACGCCGTGGCCGGAGCACCTGCTGAACGTGCCGGCGGCGAAGATGAGCGCCTTTGCCGACCAGCCCGGCGACTTCCTCGATTTCCTGCAGGCCGCCAACGCGTACCCGGGCGAGGCGCGCGAAGTGCTGGGCGAACGCTATGTGTGTCGCCACTACTTCGCTGCCTACCTGCAGCAGCGCCTGCGCGAGGCCGAAGCGGCCGGTGCGGCGCGATTGCAGATCGTGGCCCAGCCGGTGTTGGCGTTGCATCCGGATGACCACGGTTACCAGCTGCAGCTGGGCGATGGCCAAACACTGCATGCAGCGCAGGTGGTGATCGCCACCGGCAACAGCATGCGGCCGCTGCCGGTGGACGGCGCCGATGCGTTGCCCGCCGATGACGTGGTCGAGGCCTGGGATTACGACGGCGTACGCACGCTGGCCAGTGACCATGCCCTGGCCATCGTCGGCTCCGGGCTGAGCATGGCCGACACCGTGCTGGCGTTGGTGGCCGGCGGCCATAGCGGACCGCTGCACGTGATCTCGCGCCACGGGCTGCTGCCATTGCCGCACGCCCACGGCGGTCTGCCGGCGTTCGACCCGCAGGAGCTGCTGACGATGAGCCTGCGCCAGCGCCTGCACGCGCTGCGCCAGCACGCGCGCAAGGCACAGGTCGACGGCATGCCCTGGCAGGGCGTGATGGATCGCATCCGCCCGCACGGCCAAGCGCTGTGGCAGAGCATGGACGCCGCCGACCAGCGCCGCTTCCTGCGCCACGTGGTGCGCTACTGGGACGTGCACCGCCATCGCATTGCTGAACCGGTGGCCGAGCAGTTGCAGGCGCTGCAGGCCAGCGGCCAGCTGCGCGTTCACCGCGCCCGCCTGCAGCGCGTGTGGCGCGACGGTGATGCCCTGCGGCTGTCGGGCCGCGAGGCGGGCGGCGGCAACGTGCAGTGGACGATCGCTGCGGTGGTCAATGCCACCGGTGTGGAGACCCGCGCCTCGGCACTGCGCAATCCCTTGCTGCAGCAACTGCAGGCCGATGGCCTGGCCCGCTCCGGGCCGCATGGGCTGGGCCTGGACAGCAGTGTGCCGGGCGACCGGTTGTGTGCAGCGGGTGGCCAGCCACAGGCGCGCCTGGGGGTACTCGGCAGCCTACGCATCGGCAGCCTGTGGGAAAGCCTGGCGGTGCCTGAACTGCGTCAGCAGGCGCAGGCACTTGCCACGCAGGTGGTCGCAGGAGCTGCGACGTCGATGCCGTAAAATGGAGGCATGGATGTCTCCCACTTGCTTGATGGCCTGAACCCGGCCCAGCGCGAAGCCGTCTCCGCTCCCCTCGGTCACCACCTGGTGCTGGCCGGTGCCGGGTCGGGCAAGACGCGCGTACTCACCCACCGCATTGCCTGGCTGCATGAAGTCGAAGGCGTGCCGACCCACGGCATTTTCGCGGTGACCTTCACCAACAAGGCCGCCGGCGAAATGCGCCATCGCATCGACGCGCAGCTGCCGCATGGCAGTCGCGGCATGTGGATCGGCACCTTCCACGGCCTGGCCAACCGCCTGCTGCGCCTGCACTGGCAGGATGCCAAGCTGCCTGAAGGCTTCCAGGTGATGGATTCGGACGACCAGCTGCGGCTGGTCAAGCGCGTGGTACAGGCGCTGGAGCTGGATGACGGCAAGTACCCGCCCAAGCAGATTGCCTGGTGGATCAACGCGCAGAAGGATGAGGGCCGCCGCCCGCAGCACATCCAGCCCGAGCCGAACGATGCGTGGCTGGAAACCATGCGCCAGGCCTACGCCGAGTACCAGGCGCGGTGTGACCGTGCCGGCCTGGTCGATTTCGCCGAGCTGCTGCTGCGCGCGCACGAACTGCTGCGCGACAATCCGCCGTTGCTGTCGCACTACCGCGCGCGGTTCCGCGAGATCCTGGTGGACGAATTCCAGGATACCAACGCCATCCAGTACGCCTTCGTGCGCGTGCTGGCCGGGCACGAGGGCCACGTGTTCGTGGTCGGTGATGACGACCAGGCCATCTACGGCTGGCGCGGTGCCAAGGTCGAGAACGTGCAGGGCTTCCTGCGCGATTTCCCGGGCGCGCAGACCATCCGCCTGGAGCAGAACTACCGTTCCACCGCCAACATCCTCAGTGCCGCCAACGCGGTGATCGCGCACAACCCGGACCGCATCGGCAAGCAGCTGTGGACCGACAGTGGTGACGGCGAGCCGATCGACCTGTACGCGGCGTACAACGAGATGGACGAGGCGCGCTACATCGTCGAGCGCGCACGGCAGTGGGTGCGCGACGGCGGCAGCTACACCGAAGTGGCCGTGCTCTACCGCAGCAACGCGCAGTCGCGCGCGCTGGAAGAAGCGCTGCTGAGCGAACAGGTGCCGTACCGCGTGTATGGCGGCATGCGCTTCTTCGAGCGCGCCGAAGTGAAGGATGCGCTGGCCTACCTGCGCCTGCTGTCCAACCGCAACGACGACGCTGCATTCGAGCGCGCGGTGAATACGCCCACGCGTGGCATCGGTGACCGCACGCTGGACGAAGTGCGCCGCGAAGCGCGCGCCCAGGGCATCTCGCTGTGGGAAGCCACCATGCTGGTGACCCAGGGCAGCGCACTGGCGGCACGAGCCCGCAATGCGCTGGCCGGCTTCCTGGTGCTGGTCAACGAACTGCAGGCGCAGACCCTGCAGATGACCCTGGCCGAGCGCGTGGACCATGTGCTGGTGCGCTCGCAGCTGCGCGAGCACTGGAGCAAGGAAAGCCGCAACGCGCTGGACTCGGAATCGCGCACCGACAACCTCGACGAACTGGTGTCGGTGGCCTCGCGCTTCGTGCGCCGTGCCGACGACATCGAGGAAGTGGGCGAGGACATGGACGAGCTGGTCGCGTTCCTGGCCTACGCGGCGCTGGAGGCCGGTGAGGGCCAGGCGCAGGCTGGCGAGGAAGGCGTGCAGCTGATGACGCTGCACTCGGCCAAGGGCCTGGAATTCCCGCTGGTGTTCCTGGCCGGCGTGGAAGAGGGGCTGTTCCCCAGTGCACGGTCGCTGGAGGAAAGCGGGCGGCTGGAAGAAGAGCGTCGGCTGGCCTACGTCGGCATCACCCGCGCGCGGCAGAAGCTGGTGCTCAGCTACGCCGAATCGCGGCGCATCCACGGCCAGGACAACTACAGCCTGCCTTCGCGTTTCCTGCGCGAGATCCCGCGCGAGCTGCTGCACGAAGTGCGGCCGAAGGTGCAGGTGTCGCGGCCGGCGTCGATGGGCGCAAGCCGGGTGATGGGACACGCCGCCATCGAAACGCCGCCGATCAAGCTGGGTGCGCTGGTCAACCATCCCAAGTTCGGCGAAGGCATGGTGACCGACTACGAAGGCAACGGTGCCCACGCACGCGTGCAGATCGAGTTCGCCGACGCCGGCAGCAAGTGGCTGGTGATGGCGTATGCCAACCTGACGGTGATCTGATCACCGCCGGGGTCGGATCCCTCCCGTAGGAGGGCTCTGACCCCGACGCGATGGAAAGCAGCCGAGCACGGGCTCGGCTCTACAAAGGCGAGTGCTCATGACCCGCAACCTGCTCTTCCTCTGCAGCCAGAACCGCCTGCGCAGCCCGACGGCCGAGCAGGTGTTCGCCGATTGGCCGGGCGTCGAAACCGCCTCGGCCGGGTTGCTCGCCGACGCCGAGGAAGTGCTCAGCCCCGAGCTGCTGCAATGGGCCGATCTGGTGTTCGTGATGGAGCGGGCGCACCGCAACCGGCTTTCCAGCCGCTACAAGGCATGGTTGAACGGCAAGCGGGTGATCTGCCTGGATATTCCCGATGACTACGAGTACATGGACCCGGTGCTGGTGGAACTGCTCAAGCGCAAAGTGATCCCGTTCCTGCGCTGACCCGGGCGGCGATCAGTCCTGCGCCTGCGGTTGCGCGGCCGTGTCCTGTTCGGACATCGACTGCTGCAGGCTGCTGCTGAAGCTCTTCACCGCGCGTTCCAGGGCGATCTCCCAGTTCTCCCGCGAGGCTACCTGGAAGATGTTTGCGCCATGGCCGGTAGTCGTGAAGGTGCGCGTCTGGCCATCCTTGCGTGCCGTCACCTGTACCGCGATGTCTGCAAGCATCTGCTGGGTGTACGTCGCGGCGCGCCAAACATTCACCGGAGCACTTACCGAAAAATCGTTCAGCGTGGGGTCCAGATGCGTACACGATGCCTCGCACTTGTCGGCAGTCCTGTAACCCATGTTGCGCAGCGCTTGGATCATGATCTCGCGTGCCTTGTCCGGGGCTGTGGACGTTTCGAGCTCCACCAGCACGCCATTGCCGGCACGGATGACACCACCGATGTTCTTCGCACGCGCCGCCGATTGCACCTGCGGGAAGTACTGGGGGCGGTTGTCACGCACCGGGGCCACCACCACCACCGGGCCCTGCTCCGGGTTCACCCGGATGTCCGGCACGTTCACGCGCACCACTTCGGTGCGGATGCCACAGCCGGTGAGCAACAGCAGCAGTGCCAGCGTAATGATCGACTTCATGTATTCCCCCTGTTGGAATGGTGTCCTTGCGCCGCGCATTATCGCTTGCACATCGCCTGAAAGGACGAGGCGCCGATGCCGCAAAGCAGCCGGGCATGGCACGGCTCTACAATGGCGGCCACATCTCCCAGGAACGCCCTCATGACCGAACCCACGCTGCATGTCACCGTGAAGTTGAACGCCAGGCTGCAGCCCGAGCATCGCCATGAGCTGTTCGAGGATCCGCTGGACGCGCTGTTGCAGGCGGCCGAGCTGGGCGGGATCACCGGAGGCGGTACTGCGATGTCCGACGAGGGCGAAGTCGAGTACGGCGATATCGAAGTGGCACTGGTCGATGCCGCGGGCGTGCCGAAGCTGGTCGACCTGCTGGAGCAGCTGGGGGCACCGAAGGGTTCGCAGGTGCAGGGCGCAGGCGAGGCCGACCGCAGCTTCGGCGTGACCGAAGGCCTGGGCATCTACCTGGATGGCCTGACCCTGCCGGACGAGGTGTACGAGCAGTGCGATTCGAACCACGTATTCGAACAGCTGTCCGAGCGCATCGATGGCCTGGGCGAGATCTGCAGCTGGTGGCAGGGCCCGAGCGAGACCGCGCTGTACATGTACGGCCAGTCGTTCGAGGCGATGCGTGAGGCGATCGCCGAGTTCGTCGGCAGCTACCCGCTGTGCCAGAACGCACGCGTGGTGCAGATCGCCTGAAGCTGCGGTTTCGGGTGTAGCAGGCCGGCTGCTCCAGGTGCCGGGATAGCGGCGGCTGCCGGCCAGCGGCCGGCACTACCGGAGCGCGGTCAGCGTGCCGGCTGCGCGGCCGCAGCCTGCTGAGCGTTGTCGGCCTTGGCCAGTGATTTGCCGAACTGGTAGCCACCCACGAGCAGGACGAAGGCAGCGACACAGGCCAGCACGATGATCAGGCCGGTTTTGGAAGTCGAGCGGGGGCGGTCCTGCATGGGAAATCTCCGTTCAGGTAGGGGGTCGCAGCCGGAGCATGCGCCGTGACCGGTGCACGCGCAAGCCGGGCCGTGGCGCTACCGGGCCGGCCCCCGCACCTGCTCCCAGTCCAGCCCGAACTTCGCCAGGTACTTGCGCAGGCGGTCGGCGTCGTTGGTGCTGGCGCGCTGCGTGCGCGAGACCGCAAACAACTCGCGCCCGGCGGCGGACAGCGACTTCGAGCGTGCACAGACCCGCACCACTTCTTCCAGCTGCACGCGGTCGAAACGGTCCAGCGCGTCCACGGCCTCGCCCAGCAGGGCATCCAGTGGAGACGGCGCATCGCCGCCGCGCCACTGTGCCCGCAGGCGCGCGATCTCGTCCTCCACGCCCTCGATCTGGATGCGCCCGGCGCTGGCCAACGTGGCCAGGCGCATGATCGACGCGCCCAGGTCGCGGAAGTTGCCACGCCACGCCGCTTCCGGGCTGGTGGCGAATGCGAGATAGCGCGTGCGCGCCTCGGTGTTGAAGCGCACCCGCGCGTGCTGGTCCAGCGACCAGCGCTCCAGCTCGAACTCGATGTTCGGCTCGATGTCTTCCATGCGCTGCGCCAGCCCGGGCAGGTGGTACGTCCACAGGTTGAGGCGCGCCAGCAGGTCTTCGCGGAAGCGGCCTTCCAGCACCGACTGCTGCAGATCGCGGTTGGTGCCGGCGATCAGCTGGAAATCGCTCTCCACTTCGCGGTCACTGCCGACCGGCAGGAAGCGCTTCTCTTCCAGCGCCCGCAGCAGAATCGCCTGTTCGTCCTGGCCGAGTTCGCCGATCTCGTCCAGGAACAGCAGCCCCTGGTGCGCTGAGCGCAGCAGGCCGGCACGGTCGCTGGAAGCGCCGGTGTAGGCGCCTTTGGTGTGACCGAACAGGGTGCTCATCGCACCGTCGCCGCGCAGCGTGGCGCAGTTCACTTCGACGAAGCGACCGGGCAGCTGGTGCTTGAGCTTCTTCAGCTCGAACACGCGCTTGGCCAGCTGGCTCTTGCCGGCGCCGGTCGGTCCCATCAGCAGCATCGGCGCACGTGAGCGGGTGGCCACCGTTTCGATCTGCTCGATCATGCGGTTGAAGGCGGCGTTGCGGGTGGCGATGCCGCCCTTCAGCAGGTCGCGATCCAGCAGCTGCTGCTGGGCGAAGCGCTGGGCGATGTGGTCGTAGCGCGACAGGTCCAGGTCGATGATCGCGTACGTGCCGGCGGCACCGTCCTGCTTGCGCGGTGGCGAGGTCTGCAGCAGCCGTCCGGGGAAATGACGGCTCTCGGTCAACAGGAACCAGCAGATCTGCGCGACGTGCGTGCCGGTGGTGATGTGGACGTAGTAGTCCTCCTCCTCCGGCTGGAACGGGTAGCGCGCGAGAAAGTCGTGCAGGGAGGCGTAGACCCCCTCGAATTCCCATGGATCAGCCAGGTAGGTGTCGTGACGCTGCACGCTGATGCCCGGCGCGGCCTGCGCCAGGTCCTCGCAGACCACGCGCGCCAGCTTGCTGTAGCGGCGCTCATCCAGCAGCAGCTCGATGCGGTCGGGCAGGAAATCCTCATGCATGCCCAGCGAAACGGTCGGGCGCCACTTCTGCCAGCGGCCCGGACCCTCGCCTGCGTCGAGCTGGGTGCCCAGCATGCCGAATACCACCTGCCGACGCGCCATATCCATGCCTATAAAAGATGCGCAGGAAATATATATCTTTTCGCCGGTGTCCGCTGGGCAGGATGGCCTTCTTCTATTGAAATAACTTCAAAATCAATAGCATGCGATGGTTTCGCAAAAGTTGGCACGGCCATTGCTCTATATCCGGCAAGACACGACGCGGGCTGTTCCCGCCGAGGACATCAGCATGGCCAACCTTTCGCTCTTCTCCTGGATGCGCACGCCGCAGCCGCCGCAGGCAGACACCGTCAATGAAGCCGGTGGCCTGGCCTACCGCCGCGACCCGCGTGCGGCGCTGGCGCTGTATGCGGCCACCGGGTGCCTGAACAACACCTTCTACAGCGACGCCGAGGCACAGCTGCAGCAGGTGCTGGCGCTGACCGCGCAGGTCGAGCCGCGCTTCATCGCCCGTACCGCCCTGTACGCCCGCCAGGTCGCACACATGAAGGACATGCCGGCGCTGCTGCTGGCGGTGCTGAGCCTGCGCGACCCGGAGGCGTTCGCCCTGGTTTTCCCGCGGGTGATCGACAACGGCCGCCAGCTGCGCACCTTCGTGCAGATCATGCGCAGCGGCCAGGTGGGGCGCCGCTCGCTGGGCTCGCTGCCCAAGCGCAGGGTGCGTGAGTGGATCCAGCAGGCGTCGGCGGAAACGCTGGTGCGTGCGGCGATCGGCCAGCAGCCGTCGCTGGCCGATGTGATCCGCATGGTGCACCCGAAGCCGGCCAACGCCGAGCGCAAGGCGCTGTATGCATGGATCATCGGTCGTCCCTACGACGAGGCGCAGCTGCCGGCAGTGGTGCAGGCGTACGAGGCGTTCAAGCGTGACCCGCGCGGACTGCCGCCGGACCTGCCGTTCCAGTACTACAGCACGCTGCCGCTGGACGCGGCGCAGTGGTCGGCACTGGCCCGCAATGCATCGTGGCAGTCGATGCGGATGAACCTCAACACGTTCGCCCGCCATGGCGTGTTCGACGATCCGGCGATGGTGCAGGTGATCGCAGAGCGCCTGCGTGATCCGCAGCAGGTGTGTCGTGCCCGCGTACTGCCCTACCAGCTGCTGATGGCCTTCCACGCCGGCGGTGGCTTGCCGGCGCCGATCCTGGAAGCGTTGCAGGACGCGATGGAGATCGCCACGGCGTCGGCCCCGGCATTGCCCGGGCGGGTGGTGGTGGCGGTTGACGTGTCCGGTTCCATGCAGTCGCCGGTAACCGGCTACCGCAAGGGCTCCAGCACGGCGGCGCGCTGCGTGGACGTGGCGGCGCTGGTTGCAGCCTGCGTGCTGCGCGGCCAGCCGCAGGCCAAGGTGTTGCCGTTCGATACCGAGGTGCGCCACGTGCGCCTGAACCCGCGCGACAGCGTGATGACGTTGGCCCGCCAGCTGGCCATCAACGGCGGTGGTACGTCGGTCAGCGCGCCGCTGCACTACCTCAACCTGCGGCGCGAGCCGGTGGACCTGGTGGTGCTGGTGTCGGACAACGAAAGTTGGCGTGACACCCGCCAGGGCGGCCAGACGGCCACGATGCTGCAGTGGGATGCATTGAAGCGTCGCTGCCCACAGGCGCGGCTGGTGTGCATCGACCTGCAGCCGGTGGCCAGCAGCCAGACCGTGCAGCGCGGTGACGTGCTGCACATCGGTGGCTTCAGCGATGCGGTGTTCGACCTGATGGCGCAGTACGCCGCTGCCGCCGAGGACGGCAGCAGCTGGGTCGAGCGCATCCAGGACATGGCGTTGTAAGGCGGCAGGGAGGCCGCACGGACCGCCCGGCTGGCAATGGGGCCAGCCGGGCAGGGCCAGGAATTCGTTTTCGCGGTGAATGCTGGTGGAACTACATTGGTTGTCCCTTCGGGGTCGGGTTCGAGTCCCGCGTTTCCTGCCTGTCGTGAGGAAGCAGACGTTCCACCTCCCTTGTCACCGCACTTTTTCAAACGGCACCGGCAACGGTGCCACCGCTTCAATGCCGGCAGCGCGAATGCCGGAGGAACTACAGCCCCTTAAGCTCCAGGTCGCGGGTTCGACTCCCGCCTGCCACGGCAACGCGGCAGTAGCTCAGTGGTAGAGCAGGATGTTCCTCCAGATTCTTGTCGTGCTGCCGGCACCTTCGCTTTCGTTGCGCGGGGAATGCAGGTGGAACTACATCGGAAGCCCTTCGGGGTCGGGTTCAAGTCCCGGCCGTCCTCCGCGGCAACGCGGGTGACGGAATGTTCCACCCCCTTTGTCACCGCACCTTCTTTGTTTTTGCTTTGGATGAAAGGAAACATCACCATGACCACCCTCAATTACGACGTGATCCAGCAGCCGGGCGCTGCACCGATCAAGCTGTGGACCCGCGGCGTGCCGCTGGAAGACCAGGCGCGCGAGCAGCTGCAGAACATCGCCAAGCTGCCCTTCATCCACAAGTGGATCTCGGTGATGCCCGACGTGCACCTGGGCAAGGGCGCGACCGTGGGTTCGGTGGTGCCGACCATCGGCGCGATCATTCCTGCAGCGGTGGGCGTGGACATCGGCTGCGGCATGATCGCGGTGCGCACCACGCTGGTTGCCAGCGACCTGCCGGACAACCTGTCGGCGGTGCGCAGCGCGATCGAGCGGGCGGTGCCGCACGGCCGCAGCGTCACCCGCGGGGGCCGTGACAAGGGCAGTTGGGACACGCCGCCCGAACTGGCGGTGGAAGGCTGGGCGCAGCTGGTGGATGACTTCGCACTGATCTGCGAGCGTCACCCGCGCCTGAAGAACACCAACAACCTCAAGCACCTGGGAACGCTGGGTACCGGCAACCACTTCGTCGAGGTCTGCCTGGACCAGGAGCAGCGCGTGTGGTTCATGCTGCACTCCGGTTCGCGTGGCGTAGGCAATGCCATCGGCACCTACTTCATCGAGCTGGCCAAGCAGGAAATGCGCCGCTGGATGATCAACCTGCCCGACCAGGACCTGGCCTACCTGCCCGAGGGCAGCCAGCACTACGGCGACTATGTGTTCGCGGTGGACTGGGCGCAGCGTTTCGCACGCATGAACCGCGAGGTGATGATGCGCAACGTGGTGGCCGCGGTGCGCACGGTGATCAGCAAGCCGTTCGAGGCCGAGGCCGAGGCGGTGAACTGCCACCACAACTACGTGAACCGCGAGACCCACTTCGGCAAGGAAGTGATGCTGACCCGCAAGGGCGCGGTGAGTGCGCGCAAGGGCGAACTGGGCATCATTCCGGGCAGCATGGGGGCCAAGAGCTTCATCGTGCGTGGCCTCGGCAACGAGGACAGCTTCCACAGCTGCAGCCACGGTGCCGGCCGCGTGATGAGCCGTACCCAGGCACGCAAGCTGATCACGGTGGATGACCACGCCAAGGCCACCGCGCACGTGGAGTGCCGCAAGGATGCGGAGGTGGTGGATGAATCGCCGGCGGCCTACAAGCCGATCGAGGCGGTGATGGAGGCCCAGCGCGATCTGGTCGAGATCGTGCACACGCTGCGCCAGGTGGTGTGCGTGAAGGGATGAGGCAACCCGTGCGCGGCGTACACTGCGCCGCGCACGGCAGCAAGGCCCGGCATCGAACAACGGGCACGGAGGAACAGACAGATGGACATGATTGAACTGGATGGCGGGCACGGAGGCGGACAGCTGCTGCGCTCGGCACTGACCCTGAGCCTGTGCGCCGGCACCGGCTTCACGCTGCACAACATCCGCGCGATCCGGCGCAAGCCGGGGTTGATGCGCCAGCACCTGACCGCGGTGAACGCTGCGGCGCGGGTCGGCAACGCCTGCGTGCACGGTGCAGAACTGGGCGCTACCTCGCTGCGTTTCGAGCCGGGGCGGGTGAGCGCCGGCACCTACCACTTCGCGACCGGCAGCGCCGGCTCGGCCACGCTGGTGCTGCAGACCGTACTACCCGCGCTGTGGCGCGCGCAGGGGCCGTCGCAGCTGCGCCTGGAAGGCGGTACCCACAATCCGCTGGCACCCAGCGCGGATTTCATCGCGCAAAGCTATCTGCCGGCGCTGGGCCGGATGGGCGTGCAGGCGTCGATGCAGCTGCTGCAGCACGGTTTCCATCCAGCCGGTGGCGGCGTGATGGAGGTGCAGGTGCAGCCGTGCGCGGCGTTGCAGCCGCCGTCGTTGGAGGTGCGTGCACCGTTGCAGGCGATCGAGGCACAGGTGCTGATGTCCGGCCTGTCCAGCGGCATCGGCCTGCGCGAACTGCAGGTACTGGCCGAGACGCTGGGCGTGGACCCGCACCCGCGCAACGTGCAGTCGATACGGCCGGCGCTGGGACCGGGCAATGTCGCCCTGGTGCGCGTGCGTCATGGTGATCACGTGGAGGTGTTCAGCGGCCACGGCGAGCGCAGTGTCTCCGCCGAGCAGGTCGGGGCGCGCCTGGCCGGGCAGGTCAAGCAGTATCTGGACGGGACCGGTGCTGTTGGCGAGTACCTGTCCGACCAGTTGCTGCTGCCGATGGCGCTGGCAGGCGGCGGCGCGTTCACCACCCACGTGCTGAGCGATCACCTGGTCAGCAATGCGCGGTTGATCGAGAAGTTCCTGCCGGTGGAATTCGATTGGCAGCCGCACGACGGTGGCTGGCGGGTGACGGTGCAGGCCTGAGTGCCCGCCGGGCGTGGCCCGGCGCTACCGGAGCATCCCAGCCGTCTGTCGATCCTGGGCGCGTCGGCCGATCATGCCGCGCTGCGCAGGCATCGCTGCGCGCTGCCGGATTGATCCTGCGCAAGGCACGATCTCCACACAGGCTGTGTAATGGTGTCGTTCCCACTGGCTGGATCACCGCGGAGCCCCACCATGTACAAGCGCATCCTGATCGCCACCGATGGCTCGGAGCTGGCCGACAAGGGCCTGGCCAAGGGCCTGGAGCTGGCCAAGGACCTCAACGCCGAGGTCGACATCGTCACCGTCTCCGAGCCTTGGGCCGTCGGCATGTACGACGCCATGGGCTGGAGCGTGGGCTACATGAACAGCCCGGAGTACAAGGCCGACCGCGAGGAAGGCGCGCAGAAGGTGCTGCAGCCGGCCCTGGCCAAGGCGGCCGAGCAGGGCATCACCGCCAATCCGGTGCATGTGCTGGACCGCTACGCGGCCGACGGCATCATCGAGACGGCGGGCCAGCGCAACAGCGATCTGATCGTAATGACCTCGCACGGCCGCCGCGGCGTCACCCGCGTGCTGCTGGGCAGCCAGACCGCCGAGGTGCTGGCGCGCAGCACGCTGCCGGTGCTGGTCATCCGCTGATACGGAAGCGTTCCCGGGGAGGGGACCCGACGCCGGCCGCAGGATGCGCGCCGGCGTTGTTTTTTATCGGCGGCCCGAAGAGCATCCACGCATGGCGTGGATCTACTCCAGTTCACCGTCAAAGGTCCACGCCATGCGTGGATGGGGCCACCGCAATGCCAGTAGATCCACGCTATGCGTGGATAGGGCCACCGCAATGCCAGTAGATCCACGCCATGCGTGGATAGGGCCACCGCAATGCCAGTAGATCCACGCCATGCGTGGATGGGGCCACCGCAATGCCAGTAGATCCACGCCATGCGTGGATAGGGCCACCGCAATGCCCAGTAGAACCACGCCATGTGTGCGCCTTGATGGGGTCAGAGCCCTTTCCCGTGGAAAGGGATCCGACCCCGGCCACATCACCAGCTGTACAGCTTCCAGTACACCGGCGACACGCCATCCTTGTCATTGTCAAAGCGGCCATCGCCGTTCTTGTCATACATGTAGAACGGGGCGCCGCGTGCCGGCGTCACCTTGACCATGCGCAACTGGCCGGACACCCGGTATTCCTCGATGGTGTCGCCGTTGTCCATCGTGCGCTTGGAAACATCGGCGCCCTTGACGTCCACCGGGGGAGCGCCCGCACCGCCCATGCTGGCGCAGCCAGCAAGCAGGAGCAGGGAAGCCAGCATCAGGGTCTTCATCGGCGGGGCCTTTGCCTGGAAAGAGCCTTGATTATGCCCCAACGCCGCGTCGCTGCCGTGTCGCCGCGATGCAGGAACAGGCGCGTAGAATCGACACATGAGCAGATTAGTCCTGATCGACGGGTCCAGTTACCTGTACCGCGCGTTCCACGCGCTGCCGCCCCTGTCCAATGCACAGGGTGAGCCCACCGGCGCGCTGTTCGGCGTGGTCAACATGCTGCGCTCGACGCTGAAGGAGCGCCCGGCCTACGTCGCCTTCGTCGTCGATGCCCCCGGCAAGACCTTCCGCGATGACCTGTACGACCAGTACAAGGCCAACCGCCCGCCGATGCCCGATGAACTGCGCAGCCAGGTCGAGCCGATGTGCCGCATCGTCGAAGCGCTGGGCATCAGCATCCTGCGCATCGACGGCGTGGAGGCCGACGATGTGATCGGCACCCTGGCCCTGCAGGGCGTGGCACAGGACCTGAAGGTCACCATCTCGACCGGCGACAAGGATTTCGCGCAGCTGGTCCGGCCGGGCATCGAACTGGTCAACACCATGACCGGCAGCCGCATGGATTCGGACGCGGCGGTGATGGAAAAGTTCGGCGTGCGCGCCGACCAGATCGTCGACCTGCTGGCGCTGATGGGCGATACCGTGGACAACGTGCCCGGCGTGGAGAAGTGCGGGCCGAAGACGGCCGCCAAGTGGCTGGCCGAATACCAGCATCTGGACGGGGTGATGGCAGCGGCGCCGACCATGAAGGGCAAGATCGGCGAAAACCTGCGCGCCGCGCTGGAGCGCCTGCCGCTGAACAAGGAGCTGGTGACCATCCGCACCGACGTCGCGCTGGACGCCAGCCCGACCACGCTGGCCCTGCGCGATCCGGATGTGCCCACCCTGGGCGAGCTGTACCTGCGTTACGGCTTCACCCAGGCGTTGAAGGAGCTGGGCGGGCCGGTACCGGCGCCTGCAGTGGCCAACGACGCGACGCCGAGCCTGCGTGGCACCGCCGCCGGCTTTGCCCGTGGCAGCGCCGAAGCGCCACCCGTTGGCGAGCTCGATCCGGCGCTGTCGGCGCCCGGCGAGTACGAGACCGTGCTGACCACCGAGCAGCTGCAGGCCTGGGTTGCGCGCGTGCAGCAGGCTGACCTGATCAGCTTCGACACCGAGACCGACGCACTGGATGCGATGCGTGCGCGCCTGGTCGGCATCAGCGTGGCGGTGGAGCCGGGCAAGGCCGCCTACATCCCGGTCGGCCACGATTATCCCGGCGCGCCGGCACAGTTGCCGCTGGCACAGGTGCTCGATGCGCTGCGGCCGGTGCTGCAGGATCCGGCGAAGAAGAAGCTGGGCCAGCATGGCAAGTACGACCTGCACGTGCTGCGCCGCCATGGCGTGGACGTGCAGGGCTACCACGACGACACCATGCTTGAGAGCTTCGTGCTCAATTCCACCGCCACCCGCCACGACATGGATTCGCTGGCCCTGCGTTACCTGGGCTACAACACCATCAAGTTCGAGGACGTGGCAGGCAAGGGCGCCAAGCAGATTTCGTTCTCGCAGGTAGGCATCGACGAGGCCGGCCGCTACGCCGCCGAAGACGCCGACATCACCCTGCGCCTGCACCACGCGCTGCAGCCGCAGCTGCTGGCCGAACCGACCCTGGACAGCGTGTACCGCAGCATCGAGATGCCGCTGGTGCCGGTGCTGGCCAGCATCGAAGCCAATGGCGTGCGGATCGACACCGACGAACTGCGCCGGCAGAGCCAGGACCTGTCCTCGCGCATGCTGGCCGCGCAGCAGAAGGCCACCGAACTGGCCGGGCGCAGCTTCAACCTGGATTCGCCCAAGCAGCTGCAGGCGGTGCTGTTCGACGAACTGAAGCTGCCGGCGGTGGTGAAGACCCCCAAGGGCCAGCCCAGCACCAATGAAGAGGCGCTGGAGGCGATTGCCGAGCAGCACGAGCTGCCCCGGGTGATCCTCGAGTACCGTGGCCTGGCCAAACTGCGCAGCACCTATACCGACAAGCTGCCGGAGATGGTCAACTCCGAAACCGGCCGGGTGCACACCAGCTACCACCAGTCCGGCGCCGCCACCGGCCGCCTGTCCTCGTCCGATCCGAACCTGCAGAACATCCCGATCCGCACCGAGGATGGCCGCCGCATCCGCCGTGCGTTCATCGCCCCGGAAGGCTTCCAGCTGCTGGCGGCCGACTATTCGCAGATCGAGCTGCGGATCATGGCGCATCTGTCCGGAGACCCGGGCCTGGTGCGGGCCTTCGAGCAGGGCGCCGACGTGCATCGCGCCACCGCCGCCGAGGTGTTCGGCCGCACCCTGGAAGAAGTGACCAGCAACGAGCGTCGCGCGGCCAAGGCGATCAACTTCGGCCTGATGTACGGCATGAGCGCGTTCGGACTGGCCCGCAACCTTGGCATCGACCGCGGCCAGGCGCAGGATTACGTGGCGCTGTACTTCAGCCGCTATCCGGGCGTGCGTGACTTCATGGAGCGCATGCGCGAGCAGGCCCGCGAGCAGGGCTACGTGGAGACCCTGTTCGGTCGCCGGCTGTACCTGAACGACATTCATGCACGTAACCAGGGCCTGCGTGCTGGCGCTGAACGTGCGGCGATCAATGCACCGATGCAGGGCACCGCCGCCGACATCATCAAGCGCGCCATGGTCGATGTGGACAAATGGCTGCGTGACAGCGGCGCACCGGCGCGGATGATCCTGCAGGTGCACGATGAACTGGTGTTCGAAGCCGAGGCCGGTTTCATCGAAGAACTGCGTAGCAATGTCGTGCAGCGCATGTCGCAAGCGGCACAATTGCGGGTGCCGTTGGTGGTCGATACCGGTACTGGCAGCAATTGGGATGAGGCGCACTGAGTCGCATTCAGGCCGAAAACGCCGTGAATTCGTTCATTTGCATGATATTTCTGACTCAAACATGAATGTTTCCCTGATGGGTGCTTATTAAATTGGGCCCCTTCACGAACCGTTAGTGTTCGGAGTGCTTCTATAACTCCCGACAGGCGCAATGCCTGTCGTGGATCTCTCCCATCCCCTGGAGCAGATCTCGGAACGGGGGCTCCTCCCCAAGCGCCCGTTCCCCGGCCCCGTTGACCTCCCCCTGGTCAGCGGGGCTTTTTATTTGTGCGCTGCTGCGCCACGCTGGGCCACCGCCCAGCAGGGAAACCCGCGATGCCCGATCTGTTCGACTTGGCGATGCCGTGGTGGGAATTCATCCTGCGCGCGGTGGTGGTCTACGCAGTCGTGCTGGGCATGGTCCGGCTCAGCGGCAAGCGCGCGCTGGGACAGGTCACCCCGTTCGACGTGCTGCTGATCGTGCTGCTGGGCAATGCGGTGCAGAACGCATTGCTGGGCACCGATACCTCGCTGGCCGGCGGCCTGCTGCTGGCCGCCACGCTGATCCTGCTGAACTATGGCGTCGGCTGGATCACCGCCCGCAGCCGCCGCATGGAACGGCTGATCGAGGGCGAACCGGTGGTGATCGCGCGCAACGGCAAGCTCTTCGACAGTGTGCTGCGGCGCGAGCTGGTCAGCCGCGCCGATTTCGATGTCGCCATGCGCCAGCAGAGCTGCATCGGCGTGGAAGAAGTGGAACTGGCACTGCTGGAAACCAACGGCCACATCACCATCATCCCCAAGCGCAAGGACGGGTAGGCGCTGCGGTCGATATCAAGCGTTCCCGACCGCCTGTCGCCTCGGCCCGGTCCCGGTAGTGGTCGAGCTTGCTCGACCGCTGTGGGCGCCACACATCACACCCAGTCGCGCGGCACCAGGTAATCGGCCAGGCGCGCCTCGGCGCTGCCTTCGTCGGGGCTGAAGCCGTACTCCCAACGCACCCGCGGCGGCAGGCTCATCAGGATGCTCTCGCTGCGCCCGCCACTCTGCAGGCCGAACAGCGTGCCACGGTCGTAGACCAGGTTGAACTCCACGTAGCGGCCGCGGCGGTATAGCTGGAACTCGCGCTCGCGTTCGCCGTAGGGCGTGTCCTTGCGCTGCTGCACGATCGGCAGGTAGGCATCGAGGAAGCCATCGCCGACCGCGCGCAGGTAGGCGAAATCGCGTTCGAAATCGCCGTGCAGATCATCGAAGAACAGACCACCCACACCGCGCGTCTCATTGCGGTGGCGCAGGAAGAAATACTCATCGCACCAGCGCTTGTGCGCGGCGTAGCGTTCGTCGCCGAACGGTGCACACAGATCGCGCGCCACCCGATGCCAGTGCTGCATGTCCTCGTCGAACGGGTAGAACGGGGTCAGGTCGAAGCCACCGCCGAACCAGCTGGCCACCACCTCGCCGTCGCGCTGGGCCTGGAAGAAGCGCACGTTGGCGTGGGTGGTCGGCACGTAGGGGTTGAGTGGGTGGAACACCAGCGACACACCGGTGGCGCGCCACGAGGCACCGGCCAGTTCCGGCCGGTTGGCCGAGGCCGACGGCGGCAGGCGGCTGCCCGCCACATCGGAAAAGCCGATACCGGCCTGCTCGAACACCGCGCCATCGCGCAGCACGCGGGTGCGGCCACCGCCACCTTCGGCGCGCTGCCACAGATCTTCTTGGAAGCGTGCCCGGCCATCGGCGGATTCGATCGCTGCGCAGATGCGGTCCTGCAGGTCGGTGAGGTAGGCGCGCACGCGCTCGAATTCGTTCATGGCGCGTACTTTACCGCAGCGCCGTGCCTGCGCTGGCGCGCGCCCCGCAGGTCGGCGACGAACCGTCACGCTGGTAGCGGGCGAAGCGGGCCCAACGGTCGTTGCCGACAAGATCGCCATTGGCCAGCTGCCAGAACATGTGGTCCTCGCCTTCCTCGTTCCGCACCCGGATGGCGCCCTCGCGCATGACCGCCGGCTGCCTGCCGGACGCATCGACCTGGACCTGGGCGTCGTCGCCGAACACCAGGGAGTGGCCCTGCGCCGCATAGCGGCCGCAGGGCAGCGTGGCCACGTCCACGATGACCAGGTCTGCGCTGCTCAGTGCGGCCAAGGGGGCGACGCTGCTGCAGGCCTGCGGGTCCCGACCGATGCTGCACGCCAGCTGCAGGGCATCGCGGGCCGGCAGCAGGCGCGCCGATGCCCACAGCGCCACGGCCGCGGCATGGCAGGAACTGGCACTGGGATGCTCGCGGCACAGTGTGCTCACCTCGTCCAGCTGCGCTGCAGGTAGCGGCACGTCGCGCGGGATGCTTCGCGCCACCGAGAACGCCCAGGCCGCGTCACGGACCCGGCCCACCGCTTCGGCCTGTCTGCATGCTTCTGCGTCGACGTCCGTGCTGCCACGCTGGCATGCCGCAGGTTCAGCAGGCTCCTCGCGATTGCTGGCCAGGGCGATGTCGAGCACCAGGGCATTGCGGGCGTCGCTGCGATAATCCTCGATCAAGCGATTGCAGCCGGCCGGCACGCCTTCACGGCACCACTGCCGCCAGCGCTCGGGTCCGGCCACTGCCATGTCATCCATGCAGCTGGCGATATCGGCGCGGCAGCTGCCCGCTGCGAACACCGGTGACGCCTGGCAGACCGCCGTGCTTTCCAGCGTGTAGTAACGCTCTTCGCCGGCCAGCGCGTGGCCCTCGTCGATGATCTGCAGGGCCTCGATGTCGCCGGTGGCCAGGTTGGCCAGCATCAGCACGTCCTGCAGCTGCTCCAGGTTGTAGGGCTCCGGGGCCGCGCCGGGGATGAGGCGGGAGCCCTGCACTGGGCTTTCCACCGTCAGCCGGGCGCCGCTGTCGGCGTCCTTGAAGGTGCCGCACAGCAGTGGTTGCGCGGATGCTGCCGGGCCGAGCGACAACAGCAGCGCGGCGATCCACCCGCGTGACAGGTGGCCGCGGTGGGCAGTGGAGGGGGGCATGCAGGAACTCCTTGCAGAAACGGTACGTGGAACGATGGTCATCATCGGCGGGCAGACGGTGCGGTATCACGGGTGGGCGCAGCCTTGCAGCGCACAGCACCCGGCTGCCGCTGGTAACGCTGGTAGCCGGTCCAGGCATCCATGCCCAGCAGGTCGCCATTGGCCAGCAGGCGCAGCACATGATCGCTGCCGTGGTCATTGCGCAGATGGATGGCACCGTCCAGCAGTCGCACCTGCGAGCGCTGGCTACCGATCGTCGCGTGGCCATCGTCGCCGAACGCAACCGCATCGATCGTGCCGCCGTCGGCCCGGTACAGGCCACAGGGCGGCTCGGTCGCATCGACCAGGCGCAGCGCGGCACCGAGTGCCTGCAGGGGCTCGACCCGTTCGCATGCGCTGTAGCGACCGCTGTCGCAGACCACCTGCAACGCCTGCACGGCCGCCTGCGGATCGCGCGCATTCAACTGCTGCTCGGCCACTTCGGTGCAGAAGCGGCCAGCGCGCTGCTGCAGGCACAGCTGCTGCAACTGGTCGCGCTGCGCCGCCGGCAGTTCCACCCACGCTGGATCGATGCCACGGGCGAACGCCTGGCCGCTGGCCTGTGCCACCGCGGCGGCCAACGCGTCACGACGGGCATCACGGCAGGTCAGTACCTCCTCGCGCTCCGCATCGGTGGTGCAGGGCGCCGGTGGAGCGGTAGCCAGCGCTACGCCCTTGGCAGACGCGGCGGCGAGGAGCGCATCGTCCACGTAGCCCAGCAGCAGGCCGCTGCAGGCCGCGCCCACGCCCTGTTGGCAGGCGGTCAGCAGCTGCGGCGGCGTCGCCGCGTGCAGGCGAGCCATGCAGTGGTTCGCATCGGCCAGGCAGCTGCCGGCGGCGTTCACGGCCACCGGCTGGCAGACCGCCGGTGCACGCAGCTGGTAGTCCTGCAGCGTGTCGTTGATGCGTCTGCCATCAGCACTGGCAGTGAGCGCTGTTGCCACGCCGTCATCCAGGTTGACCAGCACCAGGCCGTTGCCATCGCGTTCGATCTGCAGCGATTCGAGATCAAAGCCCGTCGCCAGGCGACGGCCCCGGTTGTGTGAGTCGATGACCAGCGCGGCATCATTCTGCGCATTGACGTACCGGCCACATCGCAGCGGCGCGGGCGTGGAAGCGGAGGCTGCGGCCGGCGCCGGCGGGGGGGCCAGCAGCAGCGCAGTGACGACCAGAAACATTCGGAGCAGGGCAGGCATGCGACATCCTTGTCGAAGGCGGAACGCGGGAGGGGAGTCAGCGGAAGCGGCAGCGGATGTCCGGTCGCAGCAGGCGCCAACCCAGCCAGCCCTGCAGCCCCGCAAACAGCACCGAGGTGCCGACCAGTGTCAGGGTGAACAGCACACGCTGCACCTGCAGCTCATGCTGCGCCGTGGGGTCGCTGGCAAGCAGCGCGATCAACACCAGCAGCAGGCGATCCATCCACCAGGCGATCACGAAGTTGGCCAGCGCGCTCAGGCCCAGCATCCACACATAGGCCCACAGGCCCCAGCGTCGCTCGCGCCACAGGCCCCAGCTGGCCAGGGTCGAGAACAGGCAGAGCAGGGCAACCAGCAGCGAGGTGGCCGCCGGGTGTTTGAGCATCCACCACAGGCTGCCGTCGAGCTGCTGTTCCCATGCCAGTGTCACCAGCGTGGTCCAGAACCCGGTACGGGCCAGTACCGCGGCCATCAGCGCCTGCGCGAGGAAATAGAGGGTGACCAGCAGGCTCAGCCAGAACGAGCCCTGCGCCACTGCGCCGACCCAGTTGTTGGGTGGCGGTGGGGCAGGTGCTGGAATCGAGGGAATCGAAGCTGACATCCGTTGTCCGGGTGAGCGATGCCCGCCGGGTCAGCGGGCCGTCGCCAGGGCAGCGACCGCCGGCAGGATATGGTGTTCACTCAAGGGTGCCAAGGGCCGGCCGTGCGGCGGCTGCAGCGGCACCCAGGCCAGTTCGGCGATCTCCGCACGCGCGCACGGCTCACCTTCGATCCACACCCGCCAGGCCTGCGCCTGCACGCGATGGCCGGGCTCGTTCACCGCCCAGTCCTCGAAACTCCCGAGTGCGATGGCCGAAGCGGTGTGCAGCTGTACACCCAGTTCCTCGTCCAGTTCGCGTGCCAGTGCCTGCAGGGGTGCCTCGCCCGGGTCGGGCTTGCCGCCTGGCTGGATGAAGCGGCTGGCACCGTGCTTGCGCACCACCAGTGCCCGGCCACGGTCATCGAGGATGACCGCGGCCACGATGTGGATCGTGGCCGCGGCAGCACTCACTTCAGGTTCTGCTCGAACAGCTTGAGGATGCGCTTGTACTGGTCCAGCCAGGAATCGGCACGCACGTAGCCATGGCGCTCCAGCGGGTACGGCGCGATCGACCAGTTGTCCTTGTGCAGCTCGATCAGGCGCTGGGTCAGGTTCACCGAATCCTGGAAGAACACGTTGTCGTCCATCATGCCGTGGGCGATCAGCAGGTTGTCCTGCAGGTTCTGTGCGTACTCGATCGGCGAGGACACGCGGTACGCCTCCGGATCGATGTCCGGGGTGTTGAGGATGTTGCTGGTGTAGCCGTGGTTGTACTGGTGCCAGTCGACCACCGGGCGCAGCGCGGCGCCGGCCTTGAACGTGCCCGGCGAGCGGAACAGGGCCATGAAGGTCATGAAGCCGCCATAGGAGCCGCCGTAGATGCCGGCGTGGTCACGGTCACCCTGCTGGGTGTCGACCAGCCAGTCCAGGCCGTCCTTGTAGTCTTCCAGCTCCGGGTGGCCCATGTTGCGGTAGATCGCCGTGCGCCAGTCGCGGCCATAGCCTTCGCTGCCGCGGTAGTCCATGTCCAGCACGATGTAGCCCTTCTGCACCAGCAGGTTGTGGAACATCTGCTCGCGGAAGTAGGCCGGGTAGCGCTGGTGCACGTTCTGCAGGTAGCCGGCACCGTGCACGAACATCACGACCGGGTACTTCTTGCCGGGTTCCTTGTTTTCCGGCTCGTAGTACTTGGCCCAGACCACGCCGGCGCCATGCTTGGACGGCACCGCCACCAGCTTCGGCTGGATCCACTGGCGCGCCTTGTACTCGGCGGTACGGGTATCGGTCAGCACGCGCGCCTGGCCAGCGCCGGTACTCGGCACCACCGCCAGCTGCGCCGGCAGGTAGGCGCCGGAATAGCGCACCAGCAGCTGCTGGCCGTCCGGCGACAGCGAGAAATCTTCCACGCCATTGAGGTTGGTCAGCTCGCGCACCTGGCGGGCAGCGGTATCGACCGCGCAGACTTCGTAGTCATGCGGGGCCTGCTGGTTGCACAGGAAGTAGAAGCCCTTGCCGTCGGCCGACAGCACCGGCGCCGAGGTTTCCCACTTGCCGCTGGTCAGCGCCTGCGGCTTGCCGCCACCGGCCTGGGTGTACAGGTGCGAGAAGCCGGATTCCTCGGACAGCAGCCACAGCGTGCGGCCATCGGCCATCCAGCCGAAATCGTTGAAGCCCCAGTTGATCCAGGCGTTGTCGGTCAGCCGGTGGCGGTTCTGCACGCGGCCGTCGGCGGCAGCAACGCTGACGATCCAGCGGTCCTTGTTGTCGTTGGCGCGCAGCATCACCGCGGCCTGCTGGCCGTCAGCGCTCCAGCGGATGCCACCGCCCATGAAGTCGCTCATCACCTGCACGCTGCGGTCGCCCTTCAGTGCGTCCTTGCCGGCCTTGCGGCGCAGCTCGGCCAGCGGATCGGTGCCGATGCCCGGCAGGCTCGACAGCGACAGCTTCTCGGCCTTGCTGCTGCGTACATCCACGAACCACAGGGTGTGCGGCTCGAAGCCGTTGCGGCCGACGCGCTGACGGGTGTCCTCGGTTTCCTCATAGCCCGACTCGGTCACGTACAGCGGCATCTTGCCGCCGCGGCCGTCATCGAAGTCCTTCGGCTTGGTGGTCACGATCAGGTGGCCCAGGTCCGGCGACAGCACGCTGTCGACGATCTCCACGTCGGCACCCAGGAATACCGGACCCGGTGCGCGGGTCGGGTCGGCCTGGCGCCAGCGCTGGTCCTGGTCCTTCAGCGCCTCGCGCTGTTCGCGGTCGCGGCGCAGGGTTTCCAGCGTGCGCAGCTGCTGGTCGCGCAGCACGTCGGCCTTCGGCGGCGTGCTGGGATCCTTTTCGGCTTTCAGGCTGGCCACCTGCTGCACGCCGCTGGCGGCGGTCCAGTGGAACCAGTTCTGGCCGACGCGCCAGATCACGCCATTGTCGGCGGCGAAGTTCACGCCGCTGGCGCGCTCGTTGCTGCGGGTCAGCTGGGTCAGTGCGCCGCTGCGCAGGTCGCGCACGAACACGTCGCCGTTGCGCACGAACGCGCTGCGCGTGCGGCTGCGGTCGTACACCGGATCGGCCACGTCCAGGCTGCCGCGCTGGTCATCGGCCACCTGCGCGGCCACGCCACCGGCGATCGGCTGGCGGAAGGTGTCGCGCACCGGGCTGCCGTTGCGCTTGAGCTGGTACTCCACCTGCTGGCTGTTCCACGACCACCAGGCCTTCTCCACCGGCGGACCGATCCAGTCCGGGTCGGCCATGGCCTGTTCGATGGTGATCGGTGTCGGCGCAGCCTGCGCGGCCGGAGCGGCCAGCACGGCAGACAGCAGGAGGGACAGGGGCAGCACTCGGGACATGGGCGGACAGCACCAGAAGAGGAAACCGGGCAAGCGTAGCAGCCGTCCCGGCCCCGGGCAGGGGCCACAGGTCATGGCAGCGGAATCGGCAAAGCGGTGCAACCGGTCGGCAGGGTCGCGCATCCAATCTCCTGAACCCGCATCATCTACCGGACAGGAGCACGACATGCAGGAACTCATCCCGATCACCCTCTTCATCTGCATCGCCTATGCGATCCATGCCATCGCCGATGCGCGTGCGCGCAGCAAGCTGGTGGCACCGCACGTGCCGGAGGAAGTCATCCGCTCGCTGGCGGTGCTGGAAGAGGAACGCCGCCGCCAGGGCGCGCTGCGCTGGGGCATCAGCCTGGTCTGCCTGGCGCTGGCCATGGCGCTGCTGGAGGCCATCGGTGCACGCAACCTGACGTTCGGCGCAGCTGCCGCGCTGGTCGGCAGCGCAGGGCTGGGCCAGCTGCTGGCTTGGCACTTCACCCGCCCCGCCACGCGCAAGGGCTGAGCCGGCGCATGCTGCGGGCACAGGGGGAGTCCCACGCATGAGCCTGCTGGGGGAAGCGCTGGCTGCACTGCGGGGGCGGCGGCGCAATGTCCCCGTGGAGGAGCCCTCTGCGTGGTCGGACGACCGCGCCCTGGTGGGCGCGATCATCGACGGCTCGCAAGCGGCCTTCGCGCAGTTGGTGGAAACACATCAGCGCACCTGCGCGCATGTGATCGGGCGCATGGTCGGCGACCGCGACCAGGTGGCCGATCTGCTGCAGGAAACCTTCCTGGCCGTGTTCCGCCAGCTGCACCGGTTCCGTTTTGAATCTTCGTTGCGGACCTGGATTTCGCGCGTGGCCTACACCACCGCGCTGCAGCACCTGCGGCGGCGGCGGCTGGAAGCGCAGTGGATGGTGGCGGTGGAGGTACCTGAAGAGCTGGGTATCGGCGATGAAGGGCCGGGCCCTTCCGAACTCAGCGAGGCATTGCAGGCTGGCAGCCACCTGGGAGCAGCGCTGGAGCGGCTGAGCGCACCGCAGCGGCTGATCGTCGGCCTGCACTACCTGGAAGACTTCGATCTGGCCGAGATCGAACAGGTGACCGGACTGGCCCGGGGTACCATCAAGAGCCATCTGCACCGTGCGCGCCAGGTCCTGAAACAGGAGTTGGTGAAGCACGCCACCGCCGGAGAACTGTTGTGAGCCGACCAACCGATTCCCGCGAACCCGACGAGCGTGCGCTCTCGCAGGCCTTGCATGAACAGGTAAGGCAGGACGAGGTGCCGGATGTGAGCGAAGCGCTGCAGAAGCGGATTGCGTCCGAGTCGCGCGACAGCAGCGTGGGCTATGCGGTGGTGCAGATCGTGTTGCTGGGCGCGTTGCTGGCGATGGGCGTCTGGTATTTCTGGCGGTGAACGCCCCGCCGGGCATGGCCCGGCGCTACCGCGTGAATCAGCACCTCGCCGGGCATGGCCCGGAGCCACCAATGATGAAATGACGTGTAGCGCCGGGCCATGCCCGGCGGCTTCCACGCACCCTGCGACAAAGTGAAGCAGCGCGTCACCCGGTCGCATCCCGGCTTAACGATATCCCCCTAAAGTGGTCTGGTATCCCACCGGCACCTGGCAGGAGGCGTCCCTTGGACGCGTTGTTGTTGTCGCGGATCCAGTTCGGATTCGTCATCAGTTTCCACGTACTGTTCCCGGCCTTCACCATCGGTACGGCCAGCTGGCTGGCCTTCATCGAGTGGCGGTGGCTGCGCACGAAATTGCCCGTATGGCGCGAGCTGTATTTCTTCTGGCAGAAGATCTTCGCGGTGTCCTTCGGCATGGGCGTGGTCAGCGGCATCGTCATGGCCTTCCAGTTCGGCACCAACTGGCCGCGGCTGAGCGAAGTGGCCGGTACGGTGATCGGCCCGCTGCTGACCTACGAAGTGCTGACCGCGTTCTTCCTCGAAGCCAGCTTCCTCGGCGTGATGATGTTCGGCTGGGGCCGGGTGTCGCCGCGCCTGCATTTCCTGTCCACCTGCATGGTGGCGCTGGGCACGCTGTTCTCTACCTTCTGGATCCTCTCGTCCAACAGTTGGCTGCATACGCCGGCCGGCTACGAGATGGTCAACGGCATCGTGCACCCCGTCGACTGGTGGCAGGTGGTGTTCAATCCGTCCTTCCCGTACCGGCTGGCGCACATGGCGCTGGGTTCGTTCATCACCACCTGTTTCGTGATCGGTGGTGTGGGCGCGTGGTATCTGCGCAGGGGAACGCACGTGGAAGCGGGGCGGCGGATGTTGATCGCGGCGGTGGCGTTCGCGGCGCTGACCGTGCCGGTGCAGATCTTCGTCGGCGACATGCATGGCCTGAACACGCTCAAGCACCAGCCGATGAAGATCGCGGCGATGGAAGCGCACTGGCATGAGACCAAGGAAGGCGAGGGCGTGCCGCTGGTGGTGTTCGCGCTGCCCAACGAGAAGGAGGAGCGCAACGATTTCGAGGTCGCCATTCCCAAGCTCGGCAGCGTGATCCTCACCCACACCCTGGACGGTACGTTCGATCCGCTGACGTCGGTGCCGGCCAGCGAACGGCCGCCGGTGACGCCGGTGTTCTTCGCCTTCCGCATCATGGTCGGGCTGGGCACGCTGATGCTGGTGCTGGCCTGGGTCTCGGCCTTCCAGCTGTGGCGGAAGAAGCTGCTGGCCTCGCCGTGGCTGCTGCGTGGCTGGAACTGGATGCTGCCCAGCGGCTTCTTCGCGCTGCTGTCGGGCTGGTTCGTCACCGAGATGGGGCGGCAGCCGTGGGTGGTCTATGGCGTGCTGCGTACCGCCGATGCCGTTGGCCCGCAGAGTGCATGGATGACCGCGCTGTCGCTGGGTGTCTATGTGATCGGCTATGCCTTCGTGTTCGGCTGGGGCATCTGGTACCTGGTGAAGATCCTGCGCCACGGCCCGCAGCCGTACGACGAAGGCCCCTCGCTGGACCATGGCAGCCACACCCCGGCGCGGCCGCTGTCGGCCGCCGACGAACCGCTGGAGGAGCGCTGACATGGACCTGATGACCTGGCTGCCGGTGGCATGGTTCGCGGTGATCGGCTTCGGCGTGCTGATGTACGTGGTGCTGGACGGCTTCGTGCTCGGCATCGGCATCCTCGCCCCGTTCGCCGAGGACGAGGAACAGCTGGACCTGATGATGAACACCGCCGCGCCGATCTGGGACGGCAACGAGACCTGGCTGGTGCTCGGCGGCGCTGGCCTGATGGCCGCCTTCCCGAAGGCGTATGCCGTACTGCTGTCGGCGCTGTACCTGCCGGTGCTGCTGCTGGTGGTGGCGCTGGTGTTCCGTGGCGTGGCCTTCGAGTTCCGCTTCAAGGCGCACCGTTCACGGCGGCTGTGGAGCGTGGCGTTCGGCCTCGGTTCGCTGCTGGCCACGTTCGCCCAGGGCGTGATCCTCGGCACGCTGGTGCAGGGCCTGCCGCTGGTCGATGGCGTGTACCAGGGCGGCGCGTTCGGCTGGTTCAGCCCGTTCGCGATGCTGACCGGTGCCGCGCTGGTAGCCGGCTACGCACTGCTGGGCAGCACCTGGCTGATCCTGAAGACCGAAGGCCGCGTGCAGGCGCTGGCCCGGCAGATGACCCGCCCGCTGGTGGTGGCGGTGATCGCGGCAATGGGCCTGGTCAGCAGCTGGCTGCCGTTCCTGCAGTCGCGGCTGATGGACCGCTGGTTCAGCGACGGCAACTTCTGGTGGTTGTCGCCGGTGCCGCTGCTGACCTTGGCGGTGGCCATCGCGCTGTGGCGCAGCGCCACCCATCCGCGTCGCGACCTGCCGCCGTTCCTGCTCAGCCTGGCCTTGTTCGTGCTTGGCTTCGCTGGCCTGGTGCTGGGCATGTGGCCGTACCTGCTGCCGCCGTCGATGACGCTGTGGCAGGCCGCCGCGCCGGCCTCGTCGCTGGGCTTCACCCTGGTGGGGCTGGTGGTGCTGCTGCCGGTGATCTTGGGCTACACGGCATGGTCCTACCGGGTGTTCCGCGGCAAGGTACGCGCCGACGCCGGCTACCACTGAACCGGCTCGCTGGATCGGTCCATGCGGGGGGCGGTCGCTGACCGCTCCCCGTTGTGCTTTGTGAAACATGTCATCCCTGTGTCGGACGTGCTAGCGTGCGCTCCTTTCCGGCAGCCAGGGGGGCAGCCGGCGACGTCCTGGACGGATGCATGGCTGCAGGAATGGGGGGCAGCCGCGTGTCGCCGTAATGGCTCGAGACTCTCGTTCGCCCATCGAAACATCACCGGTAATGATCGAATTTTCCGTTGTCGACTGGGCCGCCTGGGCGCCTGGCCTGACCGAGCGTAGCCAATGGATGGGCTGGGCCGGAGCACCGTTCCTGCCGCAGGGTGAGGACACGCCGGCGCTGGCCGAGATTCCGGCCATGCAGCGCCGCCGGATCGAGCGCCTGGGCCGCATGGCGATCCAGGCCGCGTGCTGGTGCGAGGACGGGCAGGGCGCTGACAGCCAGGTGCCGCTGGTGTTCGCCAGCCGCCATGGCGATGTCGCCCGATCGATGGACCTGCTGGGCTCGCTGGTGGCCGATCAGCCGCTGTCGCCCACCGGCTTCGGCCTGTCGGTGCACAACGCGATCGCCGCGCTGTATTCGATCGCCCGCGGCCACCGGGGCAACTACCTGGCGTTGTCCGCTGGCCAGTCGACGGTGGAAGCGGCGTGCCTGGAGGCCGTCGGCCTGCTTGGTGATGGTGCCAGTGAAGTGCGGATCGTGGTCTATGAGTCGCCGTTGCCCGACGTTTACGCCGAATTCGCCGACGAACCCGACCCGTTCTTCGCCTGGTGCTGGCGCCTGGCACCCGCCGGTACTGCCGGCGGCACCGATCTTTCGCTGTCCTGGCAGGTCGCCGGCGACGCCGAGCCGACCGCGCCGGGCGTGTTGCCGCATGCGCTGGACCTGCACCGCTTCCTGCTGGCCGGGGATCCGCAGCTGCAGCACGTGACCCAGGGCCAACGCTGGTCCTGGCGCCGCCGTGGCTGAGGCGCTGCGCCGCCTTGATCATGCCTGGCGGGTGTTCGGCACCGGCCTCAGCTTCGCCGCGTTTGGCGTCGGCGGTCTGTTGCTGGGCGTGCTGGTGATGCCGGTGCTGCTGCTGATGCGCGACCCGGTGGCGCGTCGCCGCCGGGCCCGCCGGCTGGTCCAGCGCGCCTTCGCCAGCCATGTGTGGCTGATGTGCCGGCTGGGGGTGATGACCCTGCAGGTCGACGGGCGCGAACGCCTGCAGCGCGACGGCCTGCTGGTGCTGGCCAACCACCCGACCCTGATCGACGTGGTCTGCCTGATCGCCCTGCTGCCCAATGCCGACTGCGTGGTCAAGCGGGCGGTGGCCTGCAACCCGTTCATGCGCGGCCCGGTGCGTGCCGCCGGTTACATCTCCAATGACGACGGCGCTGGGCTGGTCGATGACTGCGCGGCGGCCGTGCACGCCGGCGGCACCCTGGTGATCTTCCCGGAAGGCACCCGCAGCGTGCCGGGGCAGCCGTTGCGGCTGCAGCGTGGCGCGGCCAACATCGCCGTGCGCGGGCGCCTGGACATCACCCCGGTGCGCATCACCTGCACCCCGCCGACGTTGACCAAGGGCCAGAAGTGGTATCGTGTACCCTCACGTCGTTTTCACGTTCAGCTGCAGATCGGCGAAGATATCCCGATCGCGCCGTTCCTGGCCGAAGATGACTCGCCAAGGGGGGATGCCCTGGCGGCCCGTCGCGTCACCGACCACCTCACTCGTTATTTCGACCTGTCTGGAGATCCGACCCGTGCAAGCACTTGAGCACGAGATCAAGGAATTGATCATTTCCTCGCTTTCACTGGAGGACATCACCCCGGAGGACATCGATCCGACCGCGCCTCTGTTCGTGGAAGGCCTCGGCCTGGACTCGATCGATGCACTGGAACTGGGCCTGGCGCTGCAGAAGAAGTACGGTGTCAGCCTCTCGGCCGACTCGGAAGAAACCCGTCGCCATTTCTCCAGCGTGCGCGCGCTCGGCGAGTTCGTCGCCGCCCGCCAGTCGTAAGGCGCCAGGAACTGCCATGACCAAGAATGAACTGTTCGAGCGCATCGTCCGCATCCTGACCGACAGCTTCGAGATCGAGCCGGCGCGGATCAGCCCGGAGTCGCGCCTGTACGACGACCTGGACATCGACAGCATCGATGCCGTGGACCTGATCGTGCAGCTCAAGCCGCTGCTCGGCCGCAACCTGCAGCCTGAAGCGTTCAAGGCCGTGCGCACCGTGCAGGACATCGTTGATGTCGTGCATGGCCTGCTGCCCGGTCAGGCCGCTGCCTGACAGCAGCACGGACGCCGCGACCATGGCACGGGCACGCATGGTCGTGGTGGCAGCGATTTCGCTTGCCTATCCGGTGCTGGTCTACCTGGCGATGGGCCGCTTCGAGCCACGCTGGCTGTCGCTGCTGCTGTTCGCGCTGGCCCTGCTGCGCGCGCTGAGCACCCGCCAGCCCTTGTGGTGGGCCGCCGCCGCCGGCGCGGGCCTGCTGGCCGGGCTGGCCACCGTGCTCAACCAGGCCCTGCCGCTGAAGCTGTACCCGGCGCTGGTGAACGTGGTGATGTTGACGGTGTTCGCCACCAGCCTGCGCTTCGGTCCGCCGCTGGTGGAGCGCCTGGCGCGCCTGCAGGAGCCGGACCTGCCACCGTTCGCGGTGGTCTATACCCGCCGCGTCACCCAGGTGTGGTGCGGCTTTTTCGTTCTCAATGGTGGTCTCGCCCTGCTCACCGCGCTGTATGCGTCGGACCGGGTCTGGATGCTCTACAACGGATTGTTGGCGTACGTGATGATGGGATTGTTGTTCGGGGGCGAATGGCTGGTACGGCGTCGGGTCAAGGCAGCGCACGCGCATGGCTGACTGGATTGCCCTGGACCGGCTGCTGATCGCGGCGCAGCCCGGTCGTGACATCGGTATCTGCGATGGCACTGCCCTCGACCATGTCGCCTTCCGCCTGCGCGTACTGGCCTGGCATGACGCTTTCAGCGCTGCCGAAGGTCGTGACTGGGCGCTCTACTTCGATGACACCGTGGCCTTCGCTGCAGCGTTGTTCGGTGCCTGGCATGCCGGCAAGCGGGTGTTCCTGGCCGCCGACAACCTGCCCGCGACATTGCAGGCGCTGCAGCCGCAGGTGAGTGGCTTCGCAGGCGACCTGTCCGCGGATTACCAGCCGTTGCAGGCCACCGACAGCGCCGCCGCCGACGTGGCGCTGCTGCCGTTGGACGAGCGCGCCTGCGAACTGTGCGTGTTCACCTCCGGCAGCACCGGCCAGCCCAGCGCGATCAGCAAGCGGCTGGACCAGCTGGCGCGCGAAGTCGATGCGCTGCAGGCCGCCTTCGGCGCCCAGCTCGATGGGGCCCAGGTGCACGGCACCGTGTCCCACCAGCATATCTACGGCCTGCTGTTCCGCGTGCTGTGGCCGCTGGCTGCCGGCCGTGCGATCCAGCCCCGGCGCTTCTTCCACGAAGACCTGGTGGGCGCGCTGGCCGGTACCGACACGGTGCTGGTGGCGACCCCGGCCCATCTCAAGCGCCTGCCCGAGCAGCTCGACTGGGCCAGCCTGCACGGCCGCCTGCGTGCGGTGTTCTCCTCCGGCGGCCCGCTGCCCGAGGACGCCGCGCGCCAGGTCCGCCAGTGGTTGGGCGTGGCGCCCACCGAGGTTTACGGCAGCAGTGAAACCGGTGGCATCGCCTGGCGCCGCTGGGACACCGATGCACCGCCGTGGCAACCGTTGCCGGGCGTGCAGTGGCGGATCGAGGAGGACTGCCTGGCGGTGGCCTCGCCGCACCTGGAGACGTTGGACTGGTGGCGCACCCAGGATCGCGTGGAAGCACTGGCCGATGGCCGCTTCCGCCTGCTGGGCCGTGCCGACCGCATCGTCAAGATCGAAGAACGCCGCGTTTCGCTGGATGCACTGGAGCGCGCGCTGCGTGAGGATCCAGAAGTCGAGGACGTGCGCGTGCTGGTGCTGCAGGGCCAGCGCGAGCAGCTGGCGGCCGTGGTGGTGCCGGCCGATCCGACGTTGGCACGTGCCGGTGACGGCGCACGGCGTGCGCTGGGGCAGCGGCTCGGTGCGCGGTTGGCGCAGGGCCACGATGCGGTCACCCGCCCGCGGCGCTGGCGCCTGGTCGAATCGCTCCCGATCAATGCCCAGGGCAAGGTCACCCAGGCCGCACTGGTGGCGTTGTTCCAGCCGATGATGCCGGTGCCGGTCTGGGACTGTCGCGACGACGCGGCGGCCACCCTGCGGATGACGCTGGACCCCGCGCTGCGCGCGTTCCAGGGCCACTTCCCGCAGGCGGCGATCCTGCCCGGCGTCGCCCAGCTGGACTGGGCGGTGCGCTTCGGCCGCCAGGCCTTCGTGTTGCCGGTTGGTTTCCAGCGCATGGATGCAGTGAAGTTCCAGCGCGTGGCCCGCCCCGGCGACGAGCTGACCCTGCACCTGGAGTGGGACACCGGGCGCGGCGTGCTGACGTTCCGCTACACCTCGGTGCATGGCGTGCACGCCAGCGGCAGGGTGGTGTTCGCCGATGCGCATTGAGCCGGCCACCGCTGGCGGCGCGTTCGCGCCGCTGGTGGTCATTCCCGTGTACGACCACGAACACGCGATCGGCGCGGTCGTCGATGGCGTGCAGGCTGTGGGCCTGCCCTGCCTGCTGGTCGACGATGGCTCGCAGCCGTCCTGCGCGCTGGTGCTGCGGGAACTGGCACAGCGAGCGGGTGTCGACCTGCTGCGGCTGGACGTGAACCAAGGCAAGGGCGGTGCGATGCTGGCCGGTTTCGCTGAAGCGCAGCGTCGCGGGTATACCCATGTGCTGCAGATCGATGCCGACGGCCAGCACGACACCGGCGACCTGCCGCGCTTCATCGACGCCGCCCGCGCGCGGCCGGACGCCGTGATCTGCGGCATTCCCGCCTACGATGCCAGTGTGCCGAAGGCGCGCCTGTATGGTCGCTACGCCACCCACATCTGGGTGTGGATCAACACGCTGTCGCTGCACCTGCGCGACACCATGTGTGGATTCCGGGTGTATCCGCTGCCGCCGGTGCTGCGCCTGGTCGGCGAGGAAACCATCGGCCGACGCATGGATTTCGACACCGAAGTGATGGTGCGCCTGTACTGGCGGCAGGTACCGGTCGACCACCTGGCTACGCGGGTGACCTATCCCGCCGACGGCGTTTCGCATTTCGATGTGTGGCGCGACAACGTGCGCATCAGCCGCATGCATACCCGGCTGTTCTTCGGCATGCTCTGGCGCGCGCCGCGCCTGCTGTGGCGCCGCCTGCAGGGGCAGGGCTGAGATGAGCCACGCGCACGACGCCCCGCACTGGGCCGACATCGGCGAGTCCACGTCGGTGGCCGGCGTGCTGTTCCTGTGCTGGGTGCACCGCTGGTTCGGGCGCTGGCCGTTCCACCTCTGCGTGTGGCCGGTCGTGGCCTGCCACTGGCTGGGCAACCGCGTTGGTCGCCAGGCCTCGATGCAGTACCTGCAGCGGCTGCAGGCCCATGCCGGTGCGCTGGGCCATGCGCCCACCCGGCGCGACAGCCTGCGCCACTTCTTCAGCTTCGCCGACACGATGCTGGACAAGATTCTCGGCCTCGGCGGCCGCTATCCGCCCGAGCGCATCCGCCTGCAGCGTGACCTGGTGCTGGGCAGGATCGCGCGCCGCGAAGGCGGCCTGATCCTGACCGCACACATCGGCTGCCTGGAACTGTGCCAGGTGCTGGCCGAGCAGGTGCCGGGCTTCCGCATCACCGTGCTGGTGCATACCGCGCACGCGCAGCGCTTCAACCGGCTGTTGCAGCGGCTGGACCCGCTGGCCGCGGTGGAGCTGGTGCAGGTTACCGAGATGGGCCCGGCCACGGCGATGATGCTGGCCGACAAGGTCGCCTCGGGGGGCTTCGTCGCCATCGTTGGCGACCGCGTGCCGGTGCAGGGCGGGCGCAGCGTGATGGCTGATTTCCTCGGCCACCGCGCGCCGTTCCCGATCGGCGCCTACGTGCTGGCGGCCGCGCTCGGCTGCCCGGTCTACACGATGTCGTGCCTGCACCAGGGCGACGGCTATCGGGTGGCATTCGAACAGTTCGCCGACCGCGTGGTGCTGCCGCGCGGTTCACGCGATGCCGCACTGGCCGAACAGGCGCAGCGCTTCGCGCGCTGGCTGGAACTCCAGGTCATCCAGTCCCCGCTGGACTGGTTCAATTTCTTCCCCTTCTGGGATCAGGCTCCTCATGACGATTGACGCCGTACCCGTGTGCCGTTTCGGCGATGCACCGCTGACCATCGAAGACGTGGTCGCCCTGGCCCAGCGCAAGTGCGAGGCCGCGCTGAGCGATGTGCCGGCGTTCCGCGCACATATCCAGCGTGGTGCCGACTTCCTCGACCGCCTGCTGCGCGAGGATGGCGTCATCTATGGCGTGACCACCGGCTACGGCGATTCGTGCACGGTGAACATTCCGCCGGCACTGGTCGCCGAGCTGCCGCACCATCTGTACACCTACCATGGCTGCGGCCTGGGCCGTTACCTCGACCCGGCCGAGACCCGCGCCGTGCTGGCCGCGCGCCTGGCCTCGCTGGTGCGCGGCATGTCCGGCGTCAGCGTGTCGTTGCTGGAAGGCCTGGCCACGCTGCTGCAGCACGATGTGCTGCCGTTGATTCCGGCCGAAGGCTCGGTGGGCGCCAGTGGCGACCTGACCCCGCTGTCGTACGTGGCGGCCGTGCTGTGCGGCGAACGCGAGGTGCTGCACGACGGCCGCGTACAGCCGGCTGCCGACGTGCTGGCGAAGATCGGCATGACCCCGCTGAAGCTGCGGCCGAAGGAAGGCTTGGCGATCATGAACGGCACGGCGGTGATGACCGGCCTGGCCTGCCTGGCCTGGCAGCGCGCCGATTACCTGGCACGCATGGCCACGCGCCTGACCGCGTTCAACGTGCTGTCCAGCGACGGCAACGCGCACCATTTCGATGAAACCCTGTTCGCCGCCAAGCCGCACCCGGGGCAGTCGCGCATTGCCGCACGCCTGCGCAGCGACCTGCACAGCGAGCGCCCGCCGCGCAACGAGCAGCGCCTGCAGGACCGCTACTCGCTGCGCTGCGCGCCGCACGTGATCGGTGTGCTGGAAGACACCCTGCCGTTCCTGCGCCAGCTGATCGAAACCGAACTGAACAGCGCCAACGACAACCCGCTGATCGACGCCGACGGCGAGCGCATCCTGCACGGTGGCCACTTCTACGGCGGGCACATCGCGCTGGCGATGGACACGCTGAAGAATACGGTTGCCAACATCGCCGACCTGCTCGACCGGCAGCTGGCGCTGGTGGTCGACGCCCGCTACAACCACGGCCTGCCGGCCAACCTGTCGGCGGCCACCGGCCCGCGCGCGGCGATCAACCATGGCCTGAAGGCGCTGCAGATCAGCGTTTCGGCGTGGACGGCCGAGGCCCTGAAGCAGACCATGCCGGCCTCGGTGTTCTCGCGGTCAACCGAATGCCACAACCAGGACAAGGTCAGCATGGGCACCATCGCCGCGCGCGACTGCCTGCGCGTGATCGAACTGACTGAACAGGTGGTGGCGGCCATGCTGATTGCCGCCCGCCAGGGCCTGGCGCTGCGCGAACGGGTTGGCATGAACGCGCAGCTGCATGGCAGTCTGGCCGACATGTACGCCGACCTGGGGCAGCGCATCGCCCTGGTCGAAGAAGACCGCGCGCTGGATCGCGAACTGCGGGAACTGCTGGTGGAGATCCGCGCGCAACGCTGGGAGCTGTATGTCGGTGAATGAAGGCAACGAACTGGTCGGTGAGGTCGAGCTGGCCCCCGCTTTCCATGACTGCGATCCGATGAACGTGGTCTGGCATGGCAACTACTTCAAGTACTTCGAGATCGCGCGCTGCGCGTTGCTGAAGCGCTACGACTACGACTATCCGCAGATGCTCGAATCGGGCTACCTGTGGCCGGTGGTCGACGCGCGGGTGAAGTACGTGCGGCCGTTGCTGTTCGGCCAGGCGCTGCGCGTGCGCTCGCGCATCGTCGAGTGGGAGAACCGGCTGAAGATCGAATACGAGATCGTCGATGCGGAAAGCAGCCAGGTGCTGACCCGCGCAATGACCATCCAGGTCGCGGTCGACGCGGCCAGCAAGGAAATGCTGTATCAGTGCCCGCCGGTGCTGTGGCAGCGTCTTGGAGTGCCTGCCCCGTGAACCGATCCCTTCGTCTTCCGCGCGTGCTGCTGTGCGCGCTGCTGCTGGTGGCCGCACCGCTGGTGCAGGCGGCTGATGCCGCCGTCGATGCCATCACCCAGGCCGTCGCCCGGCCGGACGTGCTGCGCGGGCAGTTCACCCAGGAAAAGCAGGTCAGCGGTTTCAAGAACCCGCTGCGTTCGCAGGGCCAGTTCGTGGTCGCGCGCAAGCACGGCGTGATCTGGTCCACGCTCAAGCCGTTCCCGTCGGAGGTGGTGGTCACTGCCGACCGCATCCTCAGCCGCCAGCGCGATGGCAGCACCCGCGTCGAACTGGACGCGCGCCAGCAGCCGGCGATGCGCTCGGTCAACGCGATCATGTTCGCGTTGATGAGCGGTGACGTGCAGGCACTGTCCAGCCAGTTCAACGTCGAGGCCACCCGTGAAGGGCAGGGCTGGCGCCTGAAGCTGACGCCGAAGTCGGCGATGCTGGCCAAGGCCTTCCAGTCGCTGACGTTGCAGGGCGACCGTTACGTGCGCCAGGTCGAGATCATCGAAGCCAACCAGGATCGCACCCGCATCCAGTTCACTGCGCTGAGCGAAGCGCCGGCCGCGCTGAACGCCGACGAGGCGCGCCGCTTTGAGTGACAGCGCCGCACCGGATCGCCTGCGCCGCTGGTGGCACTGGCTGGGCATCGCCTGGCTGCTGCTGTTGCTGGTGCTGGGTGCGCAGCAGTGGCGCCTGTGGAGCCAGGAGTCGCGGATCGACACCGACATCCTCGCCCTGCTGCCGCAGGACGCGCACGACCGCCTGCTCAGCGACGTCACCCGGCGCATTGCCGATGGCAGCTCGCGGCAGGTGGTGGTGCTGCTCGGCAGTACCGACGGTGCCGCTGCCAAGCGCGCGCAGGCCGCGTTCGCCGCGGCGATGGCCAGTGATGCCGACAGCGCGCTGCTGGTGCCCAGTGGTTCGATCGAAGGCTGGTTCGATGAGGCGCGTGGGTTCTACGCACCGTACCGCGATCGCCTGCTGACCCCGGCCCAGCGCGAGCAGTTGCAGCAGGCCGAACCCGGTGCGTTGGCCGAACAGGCACTCGGCGCGCTGTACGGCCCGATGGGCGCGCCGCGGTTGACCGAGTGGCGGCAGGATCCGCTGTCGCTGTGGCCGCAGTGGTGGCAGCAGCAGGCCCAGGGCTCCGGCCTGCGCCTGGGCGATGACGGCCTGCTCGAGGCCGAAGGCAAGCACTGGGCGGCGCTGCAGTTCGATACGCCGGGCTCGGCCTTCAGGCTCGATGGCGAGCGTCATCTCGATGGCCTGCTCGAACGCGCCGGACAGGCGGCCAAGGCCGCTGCGCCGGATCTGGAGATCCTGCATGCCGGCGTGCCGTTGCATGCCGAAGCGGCTGCCGTGCAGGCCAACCAGGAGATCAACACCATCGGCTGGGGCTCGCTGGCGGCGGTGCTGCTGCTGGTGTGGCTGGCGTTCCGCTCGCTGCGGCCGATCCTGCTGGTTGCCGCTTCGTTGCTGATCGGTTGTGGCGTGGCGCTGGCGGTGACCGTGCTGGTGTTCGACAAGGTGCATGTGCTGACCCTGGTGTTCGGTGCCTCGCTGGTTGGCGTGGCCGAGGACTACGGCATCCACTGGTTCGCTTCGCGCCAGGCCGAGCCGGCCGACCGTCGCTGGAAGCTGCTGCGGCATCTGCTGCCGGGCCTGTGGCTGGCGCTGCTGACCAGTGCGCTGGCGTACCTGGCGCTGGGCTTGGCGCCGTTCCCCGGCCTGCGGCAGATGGCGCTGTTCTCGGTGGTGGGGCTGGCCGCTGCCTTCCTCACGGTGATCTTCTGGTTCCCGTGGCTGGACGGTGGCGAGATCCGTACCACCCGCTTCGCGCAGTGGCTGGGCAACACGCTGGAGCGTTTCCCGCGCCTGCACGGGCGTCGCCCGATGGCGATCTTCCTCGGCGTGGCCGCGCTGGTGTCGGTCATCGGCATCGCCCGCCTGCAGAGCAACGACGACCTGCGCAGCCTGCAGTCGTCGCCGCCGGCGCTGATGGCCCAGCAGATCCGCCTCAGCCAGTTGCTGGGCATGCCCAGCCCGGCGCAGTTCTACCTGGTGCAGGGCAGCGATGCCGCACAACTGCTGCAGCGCGAAGAAGCGCTGACCACGCGCCTGCGTGAACTGACCCACGACAAGCGCATCGGCGGTTACCGCGCAATCAGTGACTGGTTGCCATCGCCCGCACGGCAGCAGGCCGATGCGGCGTTGACCGCAAGGGTGGAACCCGGCGTGCTGGCCGCCGTGGGCGAAGCGGTGGGCGAGCCCCTGCAGCGCCCCGCATTCGCAGCGGCGCCGCTGAGCGCCGAGGCCTTCCTCGCCTCGCCGGCGTCGCAGCCGTTCCGCCACCTGTGGGTCGGCAACGTGGGCGGGCAGATGATCAGCGTGGTGATGGTCGATGACCTGTCGCGTGCCGATGCACTGGCCACCCTGCGCGGTGCTGCCGAAGGCCTGGACGGCGTGCGCTGGGTCGACCGTACGGCCGATTTCTCGCAGCTGCTGGGCCACTACCGCAAGCTGATGGGCGGCCTGCTGCTGGTCGGCATCGTGCTGGTGTTCGGCGCCCTGTGGCTGCGCTACCGGCGCCAGGCCTGGCGCGTATTCGCACCGACCCTGGTGGCCGGTGCGCTCACCCTTGGATTGCTCGGCCTGTTCGGCCAGCCGCTGCAGCTGTTCAACGTGCTGGCGCTGATGCTGCTGCTGGGCATGGGCATCGACTACGGCATCTTCCTGATCGAGCACCGCGGCGATGCCAGCGCCTGGCTGGCGGTATGCGTGGGTGCGGCCAGCACCTGGCTGTCGTTCGGCCTGCTGGGTCTTTCGCAGACGCCGGCGCTGCGTGCGTTCGGGCTCACCCTGCTGTTCGGCATCGGCCTGGTGTGGCTGATCTCGCCGCTGTTCCGGCCGCCACCGCATGACGCTCCGCCGGCCTGACCGGGCACACTTCATTCCGATTCCTCCGCTTTTCCACCTGATCGAGCAACAAGGACGCACCGATGACTACTGCTGTGGATGCTGCTGATTCTTCCCGCCACGAAGATGTGGAACGTACCGAGATCCTGATCATCGGCGCCGGCCCGGCCGGCTCGGTGGCCGCGGCGATGCTGCGCCAGCAGGGCCGCAAGGTGCTGATGCTGGAGCGCCAGCAGTTCCCGCGCTTCTCCATCGGCGAGAGCCTGCTGCCGCAGAGCATGGAATACATCGAAGCGGCGGGCCTGCTGCAGGACGTGGTCGAGGCAGGCTTCCAGTACAAGAACGGCGCGGCCTTCGTGCACGGGAAAGCGCGCACCGCGTTTGACTTCAGGAAGAAGTTCTCGCCGGGCTGGGGCACCACCTACCAGGTGCAGCGCGCCGACTTCGACAACGTGCTGGCGCGTGGCGCCGAGCGCATGGGCGCGACCCTGCGCTTCGGTGACGAAGTGCTGTCCGTCGAGCCGGGCGAGCAGCCGCTGGTGAGCGTGCGCCGCCCCGATGGCAGCGAGTACCGCATCGAAGCCGATTTCATCCTCGACGCCTCCGGCTTCGCGCGCCTGCTGCCACGCCTGCTGGACCTGGAATCACCGTCCAACTTCCCGGTGCGCGGCGCGATCTTCTGCCACGTGCGCGACAACATCCCGGCCGAAGCGGAATTCGACCGCAACAAGATCCTGATCACCACCCATCCCGAGCACATCGACGTCTGGTACTGGACGATTCCGTTCTCCAACGGCTGCTGCTCGCTGGGCGTGGTCGCCGAGCCATCGTTCTTCGAGCGCTACGAAGGCGACGACCTGCAGAAGCTGCAGGCCATCGTCGGCGAGGATCCGAACCTGACCTCGCTGCTGGCCAATGCCGAATGGGCGGTGCTGCCGGTGCGCCGCATCACCGGCTATTCGGCCAATGTCAGCTCGCTGTGGGGCCCGGGCTATGCGCTGCTGGGCAACGCCGGTGAGTTCCTCGACCCGGTGTTCTCCTCCGGCGTCACCATCGCGTTCAAGTCGGCGCAGCTGGCCAGCGAATGCCTGAAGCGCCGTTACGCGGGCGAGACCGTGGACTGGGAAAGCGAATTCTCGATTCCGCTGCGCGCCGGTGTGAAAACCTTCCGCCGCTTCGTCGAAAGCTGGTACCAGGGCGGCTTCCAGAAGATCATCTATCACCCCGACCAGCAGCCGCAGGTACGCGACATGATCAGCTCCATCCTGGCCGGCTACGCCTGGGACACCAACAATCCGTATGTGGCCGACGACAGTGGCCGTCGCATGCGCGTGCTGGAGGAACTGTGCAGCGCCTGATCGTCCGCCTCTCCGCGGTCCTGCTGTGCCTGCTGCTGGCCGCCTGTGCCAGCCGCATGCCGCGGCCGCTGGTCGACCTGCCGCCGCTGCGGCTGGCACCGTCCAGCCTGCCGGCGCCGTTGGCCCTGCAGCAGCAGCTGCACTTCCGCTTCGGCAGCCACGAGCGTGATCTGGATGCGCTGCTGGAAGCCGACGCACAGCAGGTGCGGCTGGCCGTGCAGGCGATGGGCCAGACCGGCGTGCGCCTGCAGTGGGACGGCCAGCAGTTGACCCAGCAGCGTGCACCGTGGCTGCCGCCACAGGTGCGTGCCGAACGCGTACTGGATGACCTGCAGTTCGCGCTGTGGCCGACGGACGCCATTGCCGCCGCGCTGCCGGCCGGCTGGCAGGTGAGCGACGACGGCCGCCAGCGCAGCCTGTCCCGCGACGGCACCGTGTGGCTGCAGCTGCAGCGCCTGGGCGATGGCAGCGTGCAGCTGGACAACCGCGCCGAGGGCTACACCCTGCGCATCGAATCGATCGACATGGCCGGCCAGGAATGAAGAGCGCTCCCATTTTCCTGAACGACCTCGGCGTGGTCTGCGCGTTGGGTGAGGGCCGCACCGCGGTGGCTGCTGCGCTGTTTGCCGATGCGCCCAGCGGCTTGAGCGACAACGCCAACCTGCTGCCGGGTCGCACCCTCGCGCTGGGCGAAGTGCACAGCCCGCTGCCGACGCTGGAAGAACTGCCGGTGTCCCTGCGTGGCCGCAACAATGCCCTGCTGGACGTGGCACTGGCGCAGATCGCGCCGGCCGTTGCCGATGCCATCAACCGTTACGGCGCCGAGCGTGTGGCGGTGGTGCTGGGCACCAGCACCTCGGGCATCGGTGAATCCGAGCAGGCGCTGCGTACCCGCGCCGAGCACGGCCATTGGCCCGAAGGCTTCGACTACGCACAGCAGGAAATGGGCACCGCCGCGCAGTTCGTGCGTGAGCGCAGCGGTGCGCTGGGCCCGGCCTGGACGCTGTCCACGGCCTGTTCGTCCAGCGCCAAGGCGTTGATGTCGGCCGCGCGCATGCTGCGCTCGGGCATCGTCGATGCGGTCATCGCCGGTGGTGCCGATTCCCTGTGCCGGTTCACCGTCGCCGGGTTCAGCGCGCTGGAATCGGTCTCCGCAGTGCGCTGCAATCCGTTCTCGCAGCATCGCTGCGGGATCAACATCGGCGAGGGCGCCGCGCTGTTCCTGCTGACCCGCGATGCAGGCCCGGTCAGCCTGGCGGGGTGGGGTGAGTCGGCCGACGCGCACCATATGTCGGCACCGGACCCGCAGGGTCTGGGTGCCATCGATGCCCTGCAGCAGGCGTTGCAGCGTGCTGGCTGGGCACCTTCGGAAGTGGATTACGTGAACCTGCATGGCACCGCGACAGGCCACAACGACGCCATGGAAAGCCACGCCGTGGCGCAGGTGCTGGGCACCGCCGTGCCGGCCAGTTCGACCAAGCCACTGACCGGCCACACGCTGGGTGCGTCCGGTGCGATCGAAGCGGCGCTGTGCTGGATCCTGCTGGCCGAGAATCCGCAGCAGCAGCTGCCGCCGCACTGGTGGGACGGCGTGGCCGATCCGGCGCTGCCGGCGTTGCCGCTGGTAGCCCCGGCGACCTTCCTGCAGCAGCTGCCGCGGCGGGTGCTGAGCAATTCGTTCGCCTTCGGCGGCAGCAATGCCGTGCTGGCACTGGAGCGCCGATGAACATGCCGCTGTATGCCATCGAAGAGGTGGTGCCGCACCGCCAGGACATGTGCCTGCTGGACCGCATCCTGCGCTGGGACCAGGACGGCATCGAGGCGGAACTGGTGGTGCCCGAGGCCGGCCTGTTCATCGAAGACGGTGCGGTCCCGGCATGGGTCGGCATCGAATACATGGCCCAGGCCATCGCTGCCTGGGCCGGCTGCCGCGCACGCACGGCCGGCAACCCGCCGCAGCTGGGCTTCCTGCTTGGCAGCCGGCGCTATACCAGCACGCGCAGCAGTTTCCCCAGTGGCACCCGCCTGCAGGTACAGGCGCGTTGCGAGCTGTTGGGCGACAATGGATTAGGGATGTTCGCCTGCCGCATCCTGGCAGGCGAAGAAGAATGGGCGGTTGCCAACGTGTCGGTGTTCGAACCGGCCGACTCGATGGCCTATCTGGAGAGTGGACAGGCATGACAGGGAATCCAAGCGTGCTGGTGACCGGCGCGAGCCGGGGCATCGGCCGGGCCATTGCGCTGCGTATCGCGCGCGATGGTTTCGACGTGGTGGTGCATTGCCGCAGCCGTGTGGAAGAAGCACAGGCGGTGGCCGACGAGATCCAGGCGCTGGGCCGGCAGGCGCGCGTGCTGGCCTTCGACGTGGCCGACCGTGCTGCCGCGCGTGCTGCGCTGGAGGCTGACGTGGAGGCACATGGCGCCTATTACGGCGTGGTGTGCAATGCCGGCATCGCCCGTGACGGCGCGTTCCCGGCATTGTCCGAGGACGACTGGGACCAGGTGATCCACACCAACCTGGACGGTTTCTACAACGTGCTGCATCCGCTGATCATGCCGATGGTGCGGCGGCGCAAGCCGGGCCGCATCGTCACCCTGTCCTCGGTGTCGGGCGTGGCCGGCAACCGTGGCCAGGTCAATTACAGTGCGGCCAAGGCCGGCATCATCGGTGCCAGCAAGGCATTGGCGCTGGAACTGGCCAGCCGCCAGATCACCGTCAACTGCGTGGCCCCGGGCCTGATCGAGACCGACATGCTCAACGAAGAAGTGGTCGAACACGCATTGAAGCTGATCCCGGCCGGCCGCGTCGGCCGTCCCGAGGAAGTGGCGGCCACGGTCGCGTTCCTGCTGTCCGAGCCGGCCGGCTACATCACCCGCCAGGTGATCTCGGTCAACGGAGGGATGATCTGATGGCCGCCGATCGTCGCGTGGTGGTCACCGGTGCTGCCGCCATCAGTCCGCTCGGCCACGACTGGCCGACCATCCAGGCCCATCTGCGCAGCTGCCGCAATGCGGTGCGTTCGATGCCGGAATGGGATGTGTATGCGGGCCTGAACACCAAGCTTGCCGCGCCGGCGCAGGACTACGAGCTGCCGCCGAACTACAACCGCAAGACCACCCGCTCGATGGGCAAGGTGGCGATAATGTCGGTGCGCGCCACCGAGGTCGCCCTGCGTGAGGCGGGCCTGTTCGAGCACCCGGTGCTGCGCAGTGGCCGTACCGGCGTGGCCTATGGCTCGTCGTCGGGCAGCCACGAAGCCACCGGCGAATTCGGCCGCATGCTGCATGAGTTCACCACCGACGGCATCAGCGCCACCACCTACCTGAAGATGATGAGCCACACCGCGCCGGTCAACATCGGTGTGTTCTTCGGCTTGTCCGGGCGTGTCTACACCACTTCCAGCGCCTGTACGTCGGGCAGCCAGGGCGTGGGCGCCGGCTATGAAGCGATCCGCAGCGGCAAGCAGACGGTGATGGTGGCCGGTGGTGCCGAACAGCTCGACGCCACGGCTGCGGCGGTGTTCGACACCCTGTTTGCCACCAGCACGCGCAACGATGCACCGCACACCACCCCGCGTCCGTTCGATGCCGGCCGCGATGGCCTGGTGCTGGGCGAGGGCGCCTGCACGCTGATCCTGGAGGATCTGGAACACGCGCAGGCACGCGGCGCGACCATCCTCGCCGAGATCGTCGGTTACGGCACCAACAGCGACGGCCAGCACGTCACCCAGCCCAGCGCCGATACCATGGCCCAGGCCATGCGCCTGGCGCTGGAAGACGCCGGTCTGCAGCCGGCGCAGATCGACTACGTGAACGCCCATGGCACCGCCACCGACCACGGCGACATCGCCGAGACCCAGGCCACCGCCCAGGTGTTCGGCAGCCGCGTGCCGATCAGCTCGTTGAAGAGCTACGTCGGCCACATGCTGGGCGGTTGCGGCGCGTTCGAAGCCTGGATGAGCATCGAGATGATGCGCGCCGGCTGGTTCGCGCCCACCCTGAACCTGGTCGAGGTGGACCCGCGTTGCGGCCAGCTCGACTTCATCACCGGGCAAGGCCGCGAGCTGCAGGCCGAGTACGTGATGAGCAACAACTTCGCCTTCGGCGGCATCAACACCTCGCTGGTGTTCCGCCGCTGGAGCGCGTGACCCCGCCGTACCCGCACCCCAACAAGGAGACGTTCCGATGCGCCGCACCCTGCTGATCGCCACTGCCACCGCGCTGCTGGCCCTGACTTCCACCGCTTCGGCGCGCGATACCCGCGTCGAACAGTCCCTGCGCGAGCTGATCAGTTCGCAGGCCGCCAAAGATGCCGGCATCGACGGCAGCGTGCGCTTCTACCTGGCCGGCCAGCCGGTCAGCGTGCAGCAGCGCCTGGGCGAAGACGTGACCAACAAGAAGACCAACGCCGCCAACAAGAGCGACGTCGAGGCCTGCAACTGGGTCGCGCTGTCGGCACTGCTGGCCCTGCAGGACGGTGCCAAGTCGCGCGGCGCCAACGCCGTGGTCGACATCGTCAGCTACTACAAGAAGAACGAGTTCAAGAGCGCGACCAACTACGAGTGCTGGGCCGGCACCTTCGTCGCCGGCGTGGCCCTGAAGGGCACCTACGCCAAGGTCAAGTAAGCGCTGCCGACCGGTGGCGCAGCCTGAACGGCGCCGCCACATTGCTGAACCTCAACGGGGAAACGCCGTCGATCGCGCCGCCATCGTCGCGTGACGGCTTTCCCCGGTGTCGGCTTTCCGACACAATCACGGCTCTTCCCGGGTTATCGTCCCGTGGACATGCACGCCTACGTCTATAAAAGCCAACTCAAGCCGGACACCTACGTCTATCTCGCCCGACGCGATGACTTCAGCGCTTTGCCTGCGCCGCTGTCGGCGTCGTTGGGTCCGCTCGTCTTCGTGCTGGACGTGACCCTGGACGCGGAGCGCCGGCTGGCCCAGGCCGACCCGGCCAAGGTGCGCAGCGAACTGACCGAGCGCGGGTTCTACCTGCAGGTGCCGCCGTCGGTGAGCAGCATGATGCTGCGCCACTATGACTGAGCTTTCCCGATCCCGCGCCCTGTCGCTGGCCTTCACCCTGGGTGCCTTGCTGGCACTGGGTTCGGCGCTGGGCGGCCTGCCCGGTGCGGTGCTGGCGGCACTGGCACAACCGGCGTTCGCATTGGGAATCTCGTGGTGGCGGCGCAGCCGTGCGCTGCTGCCGCCGAAGGTGATCGTCCGCCAGGACCTGCCGGCGCTGCTGGCATTGTGGATCGCCGCGCCGTTGCTGCTGGCCCTGTTGCTGGCCTGGCCGCTGGCCGCGCTGCGCGACAGCGGTAGCCTGGCTGCGGTGCTGGGTCTGAGCGTGCTGGTCAGCGCTGGCCTGCTGGCGGCCTGGCGCACCTGGCCGCTGTGGAATGATGTCGAGCGTCTCGACGGTGGCCTGGCCCAGCATTGGCAGGCGCTGGCCGGCCGCGACCTCAGCGCCTGGCGTGGCCTTGGCGTGGCCGCACTGGTGATGGCCCTGGCCGCACTGGTGGTACTGCCGACCTGGCCGGGCCTGCTGCCGGAAAGCGCGCGTTGGCCGTCGGCACTGGCGGTGCTGCTGCTGTCGCCGCTGCTCCACCTGCTGCTGCAGCGCATCGCACCGGCGCCGCTGGTCTCGCTGCGCGGCCCGGTTGGCGCTGAACTGCCGGTTGATCGCGAAACGCTGTTCAGCGCTGCGGTGGACACCACACCGCTGGAAGCATTGGCGCCGCAGGAGCTGACCCCGGCCCTGTACGAAGCCGCACGCCACGGCCGCATCGACCGCGCGCTGCAGTTGCTGCAGGCCGGCGCCGATCCGCATTCATTGCCTGACCCCAACTGGCGCGACCAGCGCAGCCTGGCTGTACTGGCCGCGGTATTGCCGGACCTGCGCCTGCTGCGCGAGCTGATCGGCCGCGGCGTCGATGTGAACGCGCCGCACCGTGGCATGACCCCGCTGCTGGCCGCGACCCGCGACAGCTGGCATGGGCGTCCGGAAGCGGTGATGACCCTGCTGGCCAACGGTGCCGATTCGCGCGCCACCGACAGCGAGGGCAACACGCCCCTGCACCACGCCGCGCGCAGTTCCGACCCGGGCGTGGCCGCACTGCTGCGTGATGCGGCGGCTGAAGTGGACGCACTGAACCGTGATGGCTGGTCGCCGCTGGCGGTGGCCTGCCAGGTCGGCAACTGGCGCCTGGCGCGCTTCCTGCTGGAGCGTGGCGCGCGCAGCGAGCCGGCTGACGGCACCCCGGTGCTGCTGGCCGCGGCCGCCACCGAGGACGACGATCCGGCCGGCGTGCAGCTGCTGCTCAAGTACAAGGCACGTGCCGACGCGCGCGACCGCCAGCGCCGCAGCGCGCTGCATGAAGCCGCATTGGCCGGCCACGTGGACATCATCGGCGTGCTGCTGGCCGCCGGTGCCAACCTGGAAGCGCGCGATGCGCTGGGCCGCACGCCGTGGCTGGAAGCCGCACGCGCCGGCCGCGCTGCCGTGGTCGAGCACCTGCTGCCGCACAAACCCGACCTGGTTGCGGTCGACACCGATGGCCGCAACGCGGTGCTGCTGGCCACGATGGCCGAGGACGTTTCGCCGCTGTTGATCAAGCGCCTGCTGGAACTGGGCATCGCTGCCGACGGCAGCGATCCGGCCGGCCGGCGCGCGGTGGACTATGCCGCCGAAGCCGGTCGCTGGGCGATCGTGGCCCTGCTGGACCCGTCCTACCCGCTGCCCGCCGCGGTCAGCGATGGCCTGGCCGAGCGCGGTGAGACGGCCAGCGCCAGCGGCCTGTTGCCCGACCGCCCGCCGTTGACCCTGCTGCGCGAGGCGCTGGGGTTCGGCAATACCGATGGCATGGCCGCACTGGCCAGGCTGTGCCAGCCCGAAGAACTGGGTGGCCTGCTGCTCGATCCGGAGCTGGCGCTGGAGCCGCGTGCGGTCGACTGGCTGCTCGCCCATGGTGCCGATCCGTACGTGCGCGACGCCTGCGCAGATACGCCGATGTTCGCGCTGCTTTCGCGTGGCATCGATGCCGTGCCAGCCCTGCAGGTGATGCTGCAGCACGGCCTGTCGCCGGCCGGGCGCGGTGGCCTGGCGCGTTTCCTGGCCGCCTGTGCGCAGCACGACCAGGCGGCGCGTGGGCTTGAGCAGCTGGCGCTGGAACTGCTGGAGCGGGGCGCCGATCCGTTTGCCGCCTCGCCAGCCGGTGATCCGCCGTTGTCGCTGGCGGTGCGCCTGGGCTGGCTGCGCCTGCAGCAGGCCCTGCTCACCACCGGCGTGGACCGCGAAGCACGCGACAGCCATGGCATGACCGCGCTGCACCTGGCCACCGCACTGGCCCGCGAAAGCGCCTTGAAGCTGTTGGTGCAGCACGGCGCCTCGCCGGAAGCGCGTGCAGCCGATGGGCAGACACCGCTGGGCGTGGCGTTGTCGATCGGTCGTCGTGATCTGGCTGATTGGCTGGACTGGCGCGTCTGGCCGCTGCCGCGCCGGACCCTGCGCGAAGGTGATCTTCCGGCCGCCGCGATGGCCGGTGATGTCGACGCCGTGCGTCGTTTGAATGATCTGGGCTTTGCCGTCGACGCCGTCGACGCGCAGGGCTGCACCGCGCTGCTGCGTGCTGCCGGCGGTGGCCACCTTGCCGTGGTCGACCTGCTGCTGGTGCGCGGCGCTGATCCGCAGCATGCCGCTGCCAGTGGTGCCACGCCGTTGTCAGCGGCGGTCAGCATGCGCCAGGTCGAGATCGTCTCGGCCCTGCTCGACGCCGGTGCGCAGCTCGAACACCGCCTGCCAGGCGGGGTCACCGTGCTGATGCTGGCCTCGGCGCTGGGCCTGCCGGACATCGTGGCGCGCCTGCTCACCGCCGGTGCCGATGTGCACGCCGGCGATGCCCAGCAGCTGGCGCCGCTGCACTGCGCAGCCCTGTATGGCTTCAGTGCGCGCGACCGTTCGCGCCTGCTGGCGTTGCTCGATACCCTGCTGCTGGCTGGTGCAGAGCCGGACCAGGCCGCCGCCGGTGCGGTCACGCCGTTGCTGCTGCTGCTGGGCGCGCGCGCCGAACCGGGAACCGCCTGCGACGAGCAGGTGGTGATGGCCGCCGTCGAGCGCCTGCTGGATGAAGACGTCAGCCTGGACGTGCGCGATCCGCGCGGCTTCGGCCCGCTGCACCTGGCCGCCCTGCACGGGTTGCCGCTGCTGGTGCAGCGCCTGCTGCGCGCCGGTGCCGACCCGGAAGCGCGCGATGGCTTGAACCGCAGCCCGCGCGAGATCGCGGTGATGCGCGGCTTCATCGACGTCGCCGCCGAGTTCGAGCCGCGCGTGCCGGGTGTCTCTTCGATGGCCAGGTTCCTGCGCGACAACGGCTGACCCCTGGACGCGGTAGTGCCGGCCGCTGGCCGGCAGCTTCGCAATCCTGAGGAGGTTCATGAGGTTGCCGGCCAGCGGCCGGCACTACCCAACCCCGTCGATCAGCGTTGCTTGTCGCCGTCGCTTTCCGCGTCCGAGCCGCGCGTGCCGGGTGTCTCTTCGATGGCCAGGTTCCTGCGCGACAACGGCTGAAGGTCGCCTTCCATTGGGTGGGTGCCGACCGTTGGTCGGCACACCGGCCCGCGGTCAGCGCTCCTTGTCGCCGTCGCTTTCCGCGTCCGCTTCGAACAGGTGCATCAGGTCGTTGCGGGCATCGCGCGAGGTCTGGATCACGGCGGCCTCGTCGTCGTAGACCAGGTACTGGTCGCGCAGCAGCTTCTCGTCGTGCTCGCGGAACTGCTGCACATGGCGCTCGGCCACGTTCGGTGCCACGCCCAGCGCGGTCAGCACGCGCCCGCTCATTTCCAGGCTGGTACCGAATACTTCGCGGAACGGTTCGGCCGACATGTCCATCAACCGCCAGGCATGCTGGCGGTTGCGCGCACGCGCCAGCACCGTCGCGTCCGGGTACAGGCGGCGCACCATGCGCACCGCCCGCAGGTTGGTTTCCGGGTCGTCCACGGTGATCACGAACACGTCGATGTGCTCGCCACCGGCGGCGCGCAGCATCTCCGGCCGGGTCGGATCGCCGTAGTACAGCTGGTTGCCGAAGCGGCGCAGGTCGGCCACCGTGTCCGGGTTCGCCTCCAGTGCCACGAACGGCACCTTCTGCGCGGTGAGCAGGCGCGCGATCACCTGGCCGAAGCGGCCCATGCCGGCAATCAGCACCTTCGGGCGATTGTCCGGCGCCACCTTGTCGGCCTCCGCCGCCTGGCGGGGCGCGACCTTCTCCTCGCCGAGCAGGCGCATCAGGGCGATCATCAGCAACGGGGTGATCGCCATCGACAGGCCGACGATCGCCACCAGCCGGTCATGGTTGGCATTGCCCAGCAGATGCGCACGCTGGGCTTCGTTGAACACCACGAAGGCGAATTCGCCGCCCAGCCACAACACGCTGCCCAGCAGCAACGACTGCCGCGAGCTGAGTCTGGCGATGCGGCCGATGGCGTACAGCAGGCTGAACTTCACCACCAGCAGGATCGCCACGCCCGCAGCGATCATCCACGGTTCGGCGGCGATGCGGTCCAGGTCGATGCCCATGCCGACGGCAATGAAGAACAGGCCCAGCAGCAGGCCCTTGAACGGCTCGATCTGCGATTCCAGCTCATGCCGGAATTCCGAATCGGACAGCAGCACGCCGGCCAGGAATGCCCCCAGGCTGGGGCTCAGGCCGGCTTCCTGCATGAACCAGGCGGTGCCCAGCACCACCAGCAGCGCGGTGGCGGTGAACACCTCCGGGCTGCGGGTGCGGGCGATGATGCCGAACACCCGGCGCAGCACCGGCCGGCCGCACAGGATCACCACCGCCAGCGCGCCCAGCGCGACGGCCGCATCTTCCCAGCGCAGCGTCTCGTTCTTGACCCCGCCCAGCAGCGGAATCGCGGCCAGCAGCGGAATGGCGATCAGGTCCTGGAACAGCAGGATGGCAAATCCCAGCCGGCCATGGTCGCTGTTGATCGCCTTGTGTTCGGACAGCAGCTGCAGGCCGACCGCAGTCGACGACAGCGCCAGCGCCACGCCCACCACCAGCGCGCTCTTCCACTGGAAGTGATCGAGCAGCAGCAGGCCGCCCAGCACCAGCCCGGACAGCGCCACCTGCGCCGCGCCCGCACCGAACACCGAGCGCCGCATCACCTTCAGCCGGGCCGGAGACAGCTCCAGCCCGATCACGAACAGCAGCATGACCACGCCGATCTCGGCCGCGCCGAGGATGCGGTCGGCGTCCTGTACGAAGCCCAGACCGTCCGGCCCGAGCACCACGCCGGCCGCCAGGTAGCCCAGCACCGCGCCGAAGCCGAACTTCTTGAACACCGGCACCGCGATCACCGCGGCCAGCAGCAGCACCAGTGCCAGTTCCAGACCACCGCTATGCATGGGAATACCTGGTCATCGGGAGGCCGGCTGTGCGTCCGTTCGGCGGGGAGGGGAAGCGCGGCGGATGCCACCTGGGCATTATGCGCGCGCCGCTGTGTACGCACGAGAACGGCAGCGGGCCCATTGTCCGGTCAGCGTGGCGGGTTGACCTGCACCGACCGCAGGTCCAGACTGCCCGCCGCTGCCGGCGTGTCCGGCAGTACACCCCTCCGGAGTCCCCAACCCATGTCCAGCGACAGTAGAAGTCGACCTCGGTCGACGCCAGCGATGGCCACCGCCTGACACCGGGACGGTTTGCCTGCGTTGGCGTTGCGCGAGGTCGCACCCCATGAAGGCGAATCACCATGAACCAGAAGCAATTGCTGCGTCCGGTGGCCGATGCCGCAGCATTGTCGGCACCGCTGGCGAACTACAACACCGCCGACGCGGTCGAATTCCTCAACACGCTCGAACTGCAGCGCGCCGCCGAGACGCTGGCCGCGCTGTCGCTGCCGCGCGCAGTGAAGATGCTCGAGGCGCCGGAGCTGCACCGCAGTGGCGAACTGGTTGCCGCACTGCCGCCGGCGCGCGCCGCCGCGCTGCTGGGGTTGATGGCCGACGACCGTGCCACCGATATCGTCCACGAGCTGGATGAAGAAGAACGCGCGCGGCTGATTCCGCTGCTGGGCAACGAAGCCCGGCAGACCATCCAGAAGCTGCTGAGCTACCCGCCGAACACCGCCGGTGCGCTGATGACCACCGAGTTCGTCGCCGTGCCCGCCACCTGGACCGTGGCCCAGACCCTGCAGCACATCCGCCAGGTCGAACGCACGCGCGAGACCGTGTATGCGATCTACGTGCTCGACCCGGCCAACCAGCAGCTGCAGCAGGTGGTGACCATGCGCCGGCTGATCACCGGGCTGCCGGAGGAATCGATCCTGGACGTGGCCCAGGTCAATCCGCCGGTGATGGTGGATGCGCAGATGGACCAGGAAGACGTGGCGCGGCTGATCCGCCGCCACGATCTGCTGGCCATTCCGGTGGTGGACGCGCAGCAGCACATGCTCGGCATCGTCACCGTCGATGACATCCTCGATGCGCTGATCGAAGAGTCCACCGAAGACGCGCACAAGTTCGGCGGCATGGAGGCGCTGGACAAGCCGTACATGCAGATCGGCTTCTTCGAGATGCTGCGCAAGCGCGCCGGCTGGCTGAGCGTGCTGTTCGTCGGCGAGATGCTGACCGCCAGCGCGATGCAGCACTACGAGGACGAACTGGCGCGCGCGGTGGTGCTGACCCTGTTCATTCCGTTGATCATGAGCTCGGGTGGCAACTCCGGTTCGCAGGCGACCTCGCTGCTGATCCGCAGCCTGGCGCTGCGCGAACTGCGCCTGCGCGACTGGTGGAAGGTGGCACTACGCGAAGTACCCACCGGCATGGTGCTCGGCGCCATCCTCGGTTGCCTGGCCATCGTACGCATCGTGATCTGGCAGCTCGGTGGCTTCCATGACTACGGCGAGCACTGGATTCTGCTGGCGATCACCATCGGTGCCGCGCTGGTGGGCATCGTCACGTTCGGCTCGCTGTCCGGGTCGATGCTGCCCTTCATCCTCAAGCGGCTGGGCTTCGACCCGGCCAGTGCCTCGGCCCCGTTCGTGGCCACCCTGGTGGATGTGACCGGCCTGGTCATCTACTTCAGCATCGCCGCGATGATCCTGCACGGGACGCTGCTGTAACGGGGGGCGTCATCCACGCATGGCGTGGATCCACTGGTTCTGGCCGGCGTAGCAGATCCACGCCATGCGTGGATGCGATGCCAGGTTCCTGCGCACGATCATGCCGCCGCAGCGCCGGTCCGTGTAACGTAGGCACATGAGTACCTACCACCTGCAGTCCGTGTTCCGTCCGCAGTCGGTCGCGGTGATCGGCGGCAGCCCGCGTGAGCGCTCGGCGGGCCGCGCAGTGATGCGCAACCTGCGCGGCACCGGCTTCCCCGGCAAAGTGGCATGGATCAACCCGCGCCATGCCGAAATCGATGGCATCCGCACGGTGAAGCGGCTGAAGGACCTGGACTGGGTGCCGGAACTGGTGGTGATCACCGCACCGGCCGCCATCGTGCCGCAGGTGGTACGCACCGCTGCCGAACGTGGCGTGCAGGCCGCGATCATCCTCACTGCGCACCTGGGAGAAGGCCCGGGCTCGCCATGGGCACAGGTGGAGGCCGCCGCACGCGCGCATGGCCTGCGCATCCTTGGCCCGCACTGCCTGGGCGTGATCGCGCCACATGCACGGCTCAATGCCAGCATCGCCGCGCATTTCCCACAGGCCGGCGACCTCGCGCTGATCTCCGAATCCTCGGCGATTGCCGCCGCCCTGGTGGAATGGGGCGTGGCGCGCTCGGTTGGGTTCTCCGCCGTGGTTTCGCTGGGCGACACCATGGACGTGGACTTCGGCGATCTGCTGGATTATTTCGCCACCGACTACCGTACCCGCGCCATCCTGCTCTATGTCGAGCAGATCAAGGACGCGCGCAAGTTCATGTCGGCCGCGCGCGCCGCTGCGCGTGCCAAACCCGTGGTGGTGGTGAAGTCCGGGCGCGCCGAACGGGTACAGCCGGGCAGCGCCGATACCCACGTGCAGGCACTGGCGCGCGCCGATGATGTGTACGGCGCGGCATTCAACCGTGCCGGCCTGCTGCGGGTGAGCGCGCTGGACGAACTGTTCACCGCGGCCGAGTCGCTGGGCCGGCTTGGCACCTTCCCCGGTCGCCGCCTGGCCATCCTCAGCAACGGCGGTGGCGTCGGCCACCTGGCGGTGGACCAGCTGATCGCCCTGCAGGGCACGCTGGCGCAACTGTCGGACAGCACCGTGCAGAAGCTGGATGCGGTACTGCCGCAGGGCTGGACGCGCAGCAACCCGGTCGACATCGTGGTCGACGCCGATGGTGATCGCTATGCCACTGCCATCGAAGCGTTGCTGGCCGACAGCGAGAACGATGCGGTGCTGGTGGTCAACGTGCCTACCGCGTTCACCTCGTCGGCCGATGCGGCGCAGGCGCTGACCCGTACGCTCGGCCTGCGCCCGCGCCATCACCGCGACAAGCCGGTATTCGCGGTGTGGCTGGGCAACGACGACCAGGCCACCGCCACCCTCAATGCCGCACGCGTGCCGACCTATCCCACCGAAGCGGAGGCCGTGCGCGGCTTCCAGCATCTGGTGCGTTACCGGGAGGCACAGAGTGCGTTGATGGAAACGCCGCCGAGCCTGCCGCAGGATTTCAGCGTGGATACCGCGCGTGCGCGCGCGCTGGTCGAAGCCGCGCTGGCCAATGGCCAGGGCTGGCTGGACCCGTTGGCCACCCATGAACTGCTGAAGGCCTACGGCATCCCCTCTGCACCGGTGATGCATGCGCGCGATGCGCACGAGGCGATGGACCTGGCGCAACCCTTGCTGGAGCGTGGTGCGACGGTCGCGCTGAAGATCCTGTCGCCCGATATTCCGCACAAATCCGAAGTGGATGGCGTGCGCCTGAATCTGGCGACCCTGCCGGCGGTGCAGAGCGCGGCGAAGGCCATCCTTGCTCGTGCACGCCAGCTACGGCCGGACGCGCGCATCGACGGCCTGCTGGTGCAACCGACCATCGTCCGCCCGAAGGCGCGCGAGATCATCGTCGGCATCGCCGACGACGCCACGTTTGGACCGGTGATCGTGGTCGGGCGCGGTGGCACGGCGGTGGAAGTGATCAACGACAAGGCACTGGCGCTGCCGCCGCTGGACCTGCGCCTGGCCCACGAGCTGATCGGCCAGACCCGGGCTTCGCGCATTCTCAAAGCCTATGGCGACGTGCCCGCCGCCGACGAGCGCGCACTGGCACTGGCGCTGGTCAAACTGGCGCAGCTGGCGGCGGACATTCCCGAAGTGCGCACGCTGGACATCAATCCCCTGCTGGTGGACAGCAAGGGCATCCTCGCGCTGGACGCGCGCGTTGCGGTTGCGCCGTCGCGCATCCTGCACAAGGGCCGTGGCCATCCACGCTTCGCCGTGTTCCCGTATCCGAAGGAATGGGAACGCACCATCGAGCTGTCCGATGGCGGTCGCGCGTTCGTGCGCCCGGTGCGGCCGGAAGATGACGCGCTGTTCCGTGCGTTCTTCGCGCGTGTCAGCGACGAGGACCTGCGTCTGCGTTTCTTCCAGTCGGTGAAGCATTTCAGCCACGAGTTCATCGCCCGCCTGACCCAGCTGGACTACGCGCGCTCGATCGCATTGGTGGCGCTCGAACCGCGCAGCGGCGAGATGCTCGGCGCGGTGCGACTGCATGCCGATGCGGATTACCACCGTGGCGAGTACGGCATCCTGATCCGTTCGGATCTGAAGGGCCACGGCATCGGCTGGCGCCTGATGGCGATCATGATCGAGTACGCCAAGTGGCTGGGCCTGGACGTGGTGGAAGGCCAGGTGCTGCGCGAGAACAGCACCATGCTGGCGATGTGCCAGAGCCTGGGCTTCAAGACCCGGCTGGACCCGGACGACCCGACGGTGATGATGGTGACGTTGCCGGTGCAGCAGGTGGAAGTGCCCGACGTCCCGCCGGTGGCGTGACCGTGACGGTAGCGCCGGGCCATGCCCGGCGGAACATCGGATTCAACGCAGCGGCTCGACCACCACCGCCGTGCCATAGCACAGCACTTCGGTCAGGCCGGTCATCACATCGGTGGCGTCGTAGCGCATGCCGATGACCGCGTTTGCACCCAGCTGCCGCGCATGCTTGACCATGTCGCGATAGGTTTCCTCGCGCGCCTGCTCGCACAGCTCGGTGTAGATGGTGATGTTGCCGCCGAAGATCGTCTGGATGCCGCCAAGGAAGTTGCCCACGATCGAGCGCGAGCGCACGGTGATGCCGCGTACCACGCCCAGGTTGCGCGCGATGCGGTAGCCGGGCAGCTCGAAGGCGGTGGTCACCATCGAATCATCGAAGCGCGCTGCGGACGTGGTCGGGGTAGCGCTGTTGTAGGGGTCGGCCATGGGTGTCTGGTCGTGTTGTGGGTTTGAAGACGCCACAATACCCGCATGACCGACCGCATTCCCCTGCTGCTGCTCCCCGGCCTGCTCAACGACGCCGAACTCTGGCGCGCGCAGCTGGCCGACCTGGCCGATATCGCCGATTGCACCGTGGGCGACCAGACCCGCGGCGAGACCCTGCAGGCCGTTGCCGAGGAGGTACTGGCGCAGGCGCCGGAACGGTTTGCGCTGGCCGGTTTCTCACTGGGCGGCTTCGTCGCCCAGCAGATCCTGCGCACCGCGCCGGAGCGTGTGCTGCAGCTGGCCCTGATCGACACCTCGATCCATGCCGACTCCCCGGAACGTGCCGAACAGCGCCGCAGCCAGCGCGCCAGCGTGCGCCTGCCCGGTAAATTCCACGGCTTTGGTGACGCGCTGATGCGCAGCTATATCGACGCCTCGCGGCTGGACGACTACGTGCTGGTGCAGCGCGTGCGTGACATGACCGCACGGCTGGGTGCGGAGGTGTTCCTGCGCCAGAGCGCGCTGGAGCGTAGTGATGGCCACGATGTGCTGGCCGGCTACCGCGATCCGCTGCTGATCGTCTGTGGTGCGAACGACCGCATCACGCCGTTGGCGGTGAGCGAGGAGATGCACGCGCTGGTGCCGCATTCGCAGCTGGTGGTGGTGCCCGATTGCGGGCACCTGGCACCGATGGAGAAGCCGGACGAGGTGAGTGCGGCAATGCGCGGATGGTTGTTGCAGTACTGATGGATCCGCCGGGCATGGCCCGGCGCTACCCACCGTCATCCGGTAGCGCCGGGCCATGCCCGGCGGCCGTTCTTCAATCCCAAGCCGGTGCGATGCCTTCCGGATTGGCCAGGCGGTGGCCACGGTCCAGCTTGGCGATCTGCGCCATGTCGTCTTCGGTCAGGCGGATCGCGGCGGCTTCCAGGTTGCTGGCCAGGTTCTCGCGCTTGGTCGATGACGGAATGACCGCGTAATCCTGCTGCAGCGCCCATGCCAGCGCGATCTGTGCCGGGCTGGCCTGATGACGGCCGGCGATGGCCTGGATCACTGGGTCCTTGATCACCTCGCCGTAGGCCAGGCTCATGTAGGCAGTGACGCGGATCCCGTTGTCCTGCAGGAACTTCACCAGCAGGCGGTTCTGCAGGTAGGGGTGGATCTCGATCTGGTTGGTGGCGATGGCATCGGCGCCGAGGATCTCGATCGCCTTGCGGGTCTGGGCGATGGTGAAGTTGGAGATACCGATCTCCCGGGTCAGCCCCTGTGCCTTGGCCTCAGCCAGGGCAGGCAGGTATTCCTCCATCGGCGTATCGACCTTGTCGTTCGGTGACGGCCAGTGGATCAACGCCAGGTCGACATGGTCGGTGCGCAGCTTTTCCAGACTGGTGCGCAGGCTGGCCAGCAGCGCATCGCGCTTGAACTCGGTGATCCACACCTTGGTGGTCAGGTAGATCTCGTCACGCGGCACGCCCGACTCGGCGATGGCCTGGCCGACCTCGGCTTCGTTGCCGTAGATCTGCGCGGTGTCGATGGCGCGGTAGCCGACGTCCAGCGCGTTGCGCACCGAGTCGATCACGGTCTGGTCTTTCAGGCGGAAGGTGCCGAGGCCGAAAGCGGGGACAGTCATGGAGAACTCCAAAGCGGGGGAAGGAGGTGATCGCAAAGGGTAGGGCAGGGGCCGTGTGCATGCCGGCAACGGTGCATTGCATGCATCAGTGCGCGCTCACCGCAATGCCTTCGGCGCGATCGTCGATACCGTCGCGACGGTCCAGGCGGCCGCTGAGTGCCGTCAGTGCGAACGCACCGACCACCACCAGCGCACCCAGCCACGGCGTATGCATCAGGCCGATGTGCTCGACCACCAGGCCGCCCAGCGACGCACCCAGCGCGATGCCGATGTTGAAGGCGGCGATGTTCAGGCCCGAGGCCACATCGGTCGCCTGCGGTGCGTAGCGCTGTGCCTGCTTGACCACATACACCTGCAGGCCGGGCACGTTGCCGAACGCCACCGCGCCCAGTGCCAGCACGGTCAGCAGCATCAGCCAGGTGTTGTGGGCGGTGAAGGTCATGACCAGCAGCACGATGGCCAGCAGCGCGAAGATGCGCTTCAGCGCGGGAATCGGGCCCATACGGTCGGCCATGCGGCCGCCCCACAGGTTGCCGATCGCCACCGACACGCCATACACCAGCAGCACCAGGCTGACCGCGTTGGCCGAGAAGCCGGTGACGTCCTGCAGGATCGGCGCCAGGTAGGTGAAGGACAGGAAGGTGCCGCCGTAGCCAAGCGCGGTGATGGCATACACCATCAGCAGGCGCGGCTGCGCAAGCACGCCCAGCTGCTGGCGGAAGGTGGCCGGCGCGCTCTGTGCCAGGCTGCGCGGCACGAACAGCAGGCTGCCCAGCAGCGCGATCACGCCCAGGCCGGCCACGGCCAGGAACGTGGCGCGCCAGCCCAGGTGCTGGCCGATGAAGGTGCCCAGCGGCACGCCGGTCACCAGCGCCACGGTCAGGCCGGTGAACATGATGGCGATCGCGCTGGCGGCCTTCTCTTTCGGCACCACGGCGGTGGCGATGATCGAGCCGATGGAGAAGAACACGCCGTGGGCCAGGCCGGTGAGGATGCGGGCGACGATCAGCGAGGTGTAGCCCGGTGCCATCCATGCGATGACGTTGCCGAGGGTGAACAGCACCATCAGCGCCACCAGCAGGGTCTTGCGCGGCACGCGGCCGGTGAGCGCGGTCAACACCGGCGCGCCGACGGCCACGCCCAGGGCATACAGGGAGACCAGCAGGCCGGCCGAGGGCAGGCTGACCTGCAGGTCGGCAGCGATGGTCGGGATCAGGCCGACGATGACGAATTCGGTGGTGCCGATGGCAAAGGCACCGAGGGTCAGCGCCAGCAGGGCGAGCGGAATGCCACGGATCATGACAGTGTCCAGAGGGAAGGAAGGCGCGCAGTGTGCGCGGCCGACCTTTGCCGAAAAACCGGTCTTCACGCCAATCACTCTTGCCGCGTGGTCAATAATGGCGCCATGAAAACCACCCTCGACGAAATGCAGGCCTTCCTGGCGGTGATCGACAGCGGTTCGATCAGCGCGGCTGCCGAGCAGCTGGGGCAGACACCTTCGGGCGTGAGCCGCGCGCTGGGCCGTCTGGAGGACAAGCTGGGCACGACCCTGCTGACCCGTACCACCCGCCGCCTGCACCTGACCGCCGAGGGCGAGGCCTACCTGCGCCATGCGCGGGCGATCATCGATGCAGTGGAATCGGCCGAGGAACAGATGGCGGCGCGGCGCGAGCGTCCGGCCGGCCGGCTGCGGGTGGATGCAGCGATGCCGTTCGTGCTGCACGTGATCGCGCCGCTGGTGGCTGGCTACCGCGCGCGCTATCCGGACGTGCAGCTGGAGTTGAACAGTTCCGAGCGCTACATCGACCTGCTGGAACGGCGCACCGATCTGGCGATCCGTATCGGCCCGCTGGCCGATTCCACCCTGCATGCGCGGCCGCTGGGGCGCTGCCGGCTGCAGGTGCTGGCCAGCCCGGCCTATCTGGCCACGCACGGCCAGCCCGCCAGCGTGGTGGCATTGGGTCAGCACACGCTGCTGGGGTTCAACGAGCCGGAGTCATTGAACCGTTGGCCGCTGCCGGGCGATGCCGAGGGGCAGCTGCTGGTGCGGCCGGACATCGCGGTGTCCAGCGGCGAGACCCTGCGCACGCTGGCGGTGGAGGGCGTGGGCATCACCTGCCTGTCCGACTTCGTGACCGAACGCGACCGCGCGGCCGGCAGCCTGGTGCCGGTGCTGGCCGCGCAGACGCTGGATGTGTACCAGCCGATCCATGCGGTGTACTACCGCAACACGGCCGTATCGGCACGGATCAGCTCGTTCCTGGATTACCTGGGCGAGGCGATGGCCGCCTCGGATTACCTGCGCTGATGGAGTGTCCGGGTTGCCGGCCAGCGGCCGGCATTACCGGGAATCGCACGCATGGTAGTGCCGGCCACTGGCCGGCAACCCCCACACTGCCCGGTGGATCCGTCAGGCCGCGCGCGCCAGCGCACCCTTGCTCGCCGTCGCGGTTCCCAGATCAAACACATCCACCGCTTCGATCAGGCGATCCGCCTGCTGTTCCAGGCTGCGTGCCGCGGCGCTGGCTTCTTCCACCAGCGCGGCATTCTGCTGGGTGGTGCCATCCATCTGGATGATGGTCTGGCTGACCTGCTCGATGCCGGCCGACTGCTCCTGTGACGCAGCGGAGATCTCGGCCATGATGTCGGTCACGCGCTGCACCGACGCGACGATCTCGGCCATGGTGTCGCCGGCCTGGCGCACACGCTGCGCACCGTGGCCAACCTGTTCCACCGACGCCTCGATCAGCGATTTGATTTCCTTGGCCGCCGCCGCCGACCGCTGCGCCAGCGTACGCACTTCACTGGCGACCACTGCGAACCCGCGGCCCTGCTCGCCGGCACGCGCCGCTTCCACCGCGGCATTCAGCGCCAGGATGTTGGTCTGGAACGCGATGCCGTCGATGACGCTGATGATGTCGGCGATCTGCCGCGACGAGCCTTCGATCGCATCCATCGTCGCCACGACCTGGCCGACCACTTCGCCGCCGTGCGAGGCCACGCTGTGCGCACCGATCGCCAGCTGGTTGGCCTGCCGCGCGTGCTCGGCGTTCTGGCGCACGGTGGAGGTCAGCTCCTCCATCGACGCGGCGGTTTCTTCCAGGTTCGCCGCCTGCTGTTCGGTGCGGCGCGACAGGTCGTTGTTGCCGGCGGAAATTTCCGCAGCAGCGGTATGGATGCTGCCGGAGGCGTGCTTGATGTCGCTGACGATCGTCGCCAGCTGTGCAGCGGTGGCGTTGGCATCCCCCGCAATGCGGGCGAACACGCCCTGGAAGTCGCCGTCCATACGCGCACCCAGTCGACCCTCGGCAATGGCACGCAGCATGGCCGAGACCTCGCCCAGGTTCTGTTCGGTGGTCTGCATCAATCGGTTCAGGCCATCGACCATCGCGCGGAAATCATGCTCGAAGCGCGCACTGTCGCCGCGCTGGCTGAAGTCGCCCGCTGCCGCAGCTTCGGCCAAGCGGCGGATCTCGCCGTTGATCGCGCCCAGGTTGGATTTCACCGCATCCAGCGCCTGGGTGATCACGGCCTTCTCGCCGGGCAGGCGCTCCATGTCCAGGCTGAGATCGCCCACTGCATAGCGGCCCATGATCGTGATCGCGCGCATCTTCACCTGGATGTGCGCATCGACCAGGGTGTTGGTGTCGGCCACCATCGTGCCGTAGGCGCCGGGGAAGGCGCTGCTGTCCATGCGGTGGCTGATCGTGCCGGCGTCGTGTGCCCTTGCCATCGCGGTCTGCGCATCAAGCACGCCACGCAGGGTGCTCTGCACGGCCTGCATCGCCTGTGCCAGGCGACCGATCTCGTCGCGGCTGCGCACCTGCACCACGTGGTCGAGGTCACCGGCGGCAACCGCACGCGCGGCCGCTTCCACCGCCAGCACCGGCTGCACCACGGCGCGCCGCAGCCACCAGCCAAGGGCGATCAGCAGCAGCACGGCGGCGCCGATGGTCAGCGCGGCGCATACCACCAGCACCTGTCGGGAATCCTGCGAACGCGCGGTCACTGCAGCCTCGGCTACCTCGGTGGCACGCACGCTCAGGGCATCCAGCGCACTGGCCACCGGACGGTCCTTGCCGCGCACCAGGGAATCGCCAACCGCCGGGTCGTAGCTGGCGTCAGCGAAGGCCTGCAGTGCGGCGTGGTAGTCCTGCTGCAACTGTGCGTGCAGGCCGGAAAACGCCTGCGCCAGTTCGCGCGTGCGCGCATCGGGGCTGGCGGCCAGGCCCGTGGCCAGTTCGGCAACGACGCGGCCTTCGTTGTCGAAGGCCTGCAGGTGATGCTGGCGCAGCGCGTCATCGTGGCCGCGCAGCAGCACGTTCTTCCACTCCTGTACCTGTCCGCGGAATTCGCGTTGCAGGCGCTCGGCGTCACGGCTGTGGGCAACCTCCGGCGGTACGTCGGTGGACAGCTTCAACCAGGCCGACGCCAGGCCCGCCAGGGCGCATACCAGGACAACAGCCAGACCAACAGAAACGGCACCGAGCAGCTTCGACTGCAGCCGCGGCGCATGGGAAGAGGCTTTCATGGGACGAGATCTCGGAAGGGGTGCGATGCGGTATCGACCGTCCTTTAGCGCTCTGAAGTGCGATGCGTGTCACATTCCCGTTCTGTTTAGTGATGTGAAGAATGTGTTTCATTGGACAAATGTGTCCATATGGAACGAAAGAAGACCCTCGACAGGTGGTTTAAATGTAACCATTGTTGTTACATGAAATCCGCGAACCCGCTTTCCGACGCCCTGCACGTGATGGCCCATCTGGTCGGCCAGCACGGGCCGCGAACCTCCGAACAGCTGGCAACCTGCCTGCCGACCCATCCGGTGGTGATCCGCCGCCTGCTGGCGCAGATGCACAAGGCCGGCCTGGTACGCAGCACGCGCGGCCACGGTGGCGGCAGCCAGCTCGCCCGCGATGCGGCGACGATCACCCTGCATGACGTCTACCAAGCCATCGGCGCGCCGCCGATGGTCCGGGTCGGTACCCGCGAAGGCAGGGGCGGCTGCCCGATCCAGCAGCTGGTCAACCAGGCCCTGCTGGAGAGTGCCCGCGAAGCGCAGCGCCTGCTCGAGCAGCGGCTGCAGGCAACCACCCTCGACCAGCTTGGCGCCGACTTCGCCCGCCATCTTGCCCATCACCGTTCCCTGGAAGGTCACCATGAATCCTGATGTCCTCATCGTCGGCGGCAGCTACGCCGGCATCGCCGCCGCACTGATCCTGGCGCGTGCGCGCCGGCCGGTCACGATCATCGATGCGGGTTCGCCGCGAAACCGCTTCGCCAGCCATTCGCACGGCGTGCTGGGCCTGGACGGCATCAGTGGCGCCGAATTGTTGAAGAACGCGCGCCAGCAACTGCTGGACTACCCGACCGTGCGTTGGCTGAATGCCGAAGCGGTGCAGGCCACGCTCCGCACCGAAGGTGTGGAGGTGCGTACGGCCGACGGCCAGGTACTGACCGCGCGCAAGCTGCTGCTGGCCACCGGTATCGCCGACCAGCTGCCCGATCTGCCCGGCCTTGCCGAGCGCTGGGGCAGCACCGTGCTGCACTGCCCGTACTGCCATGGTTATGAAGTGGGTGGCGGTTCGATCGGCCTGCTCGGCGGCCATCCGATGTCGGCCGGCAAGGCGCCGCTGTTCGCCGACTGGGGCAACGTCACCTTCTTCAGCCAGGGCCTGCCGATCAGCGAGGAGGAGCTGGCCGCCATGCAGCAGCGCGGCGTGCAGGTGGAAACCACGCCGGTGGTAGGTGTGCACGGCGAGCAGCCGACGTGGCTGGAAGTGGAACTTGCCGACGGTCGCCGAGTCGCCCAGCGTGCGCTGTTCGTGCCGGCCATGCAGCAGATGGCCACGCCGCTGGTGCAGCAGCTGGGTTGCGCGCTGGTGGAGAGTCCGCTGGGCGTGCTGGCCGAGGTGGACATGATGAAACAGACCTCGGTGCCGAACGTGTACGCCGCCGGTGATGCGACCACGGTCGGCAACATCACCCTGGCCATGGCAGAAGGCGTGCGCGCGGGCATCGGCATGCACCATGCGCTGGTGGCCGAGGACAGCCTGCCGCGCTGAGGCAAAGCATCCACGCATGGCGCGGATCCGTTGAAGGGTGCCGACGTTGGCCGGCACCCTCCGCCTTCAACCTTCCACGCTGGCCGCATCCAGCTGTGCCACGTCATGCACGCTAAACGCCACGTTCGCCGCCGCCAGCAGGTCGTGCAGCTGCTCCACGCTGGTGGCACTGACGATCGGTGCGGTGATCGACGGCCGTGCGATCTGCCATGCCAGCGCGATCTGCGCGGCAGTGGCGTTGTGCTTGCTGGCCACGTCATCCAGTGCCTGCAGAATGCGCAGGCCGCGCGGGTTCAGGTAACGCTTGACCACGGTGGCGCCGCGCGCGGAACTCTTGCCGGCATCGTCCGGCGTGCGGTACTTGCCACTGAGGAAGCCGCTGGCCAGTGCGTAGTAGTTGATCACGCCGATCTGCTCGCGCTGCACCAGCGGTTCCAGTTCCTTCTCGTAGCCGGCGCGGTCGTACAGGTTGTACTCCGGCTGCAGGGTTTCATAGCGCGGCAGCCCGTAGTCGGTGGAGACCTTCAAGGCATCGGCCAGACGCGTGGCGCTGTAGTTGGACGCGCCGATCGCGCGTACCTTGCCCGCCTCGATCAGGCGACCGAACGCGGCCAGGGTCGCTTCCAGCGGCGTGGATTCATCGTCCTCGTGAGCCTGGTACAGATCGATCACCTCGGTCTGCAGGCGACGCAGCGACTCCTCCACCGCCGCATTGATGTTGTCCGGGGTGAGGCCGGGGCGCTCGGCCCATTTGGCCACCTTGGTCGCCAGCACCACCTTGTCGCGCTTGCCGCTGCGCGCGAACCACTTGCCCAGCAGCGTCTCCGACTCGCCACCCTGGTTGCCCGGCACCCACGCCGAGTACACGTCGGCGGTGTCGACCAGGTTGAAGCCGGCATCGACGAAGGCATCCAGCAGGGCGAAGCTGGCCTTCTCATCAGCGCTCCAGCCGAACACGTTGCCACCGAAGGCGAGCGGAGCTACATGCAGGCCTGAACGGCCCAGTTCGCGGTTTGCCGTCATGGGCACGGACTCCTTGGGGGAAGTCCTTCAGGATAGAACGCGATGTGTGACCGCGCTGCGGCGCTGACCACAAAACTGTGTTCCGCACCGCGCACGCGGCTAACGTTTTGTGAACACCTGCGGCGCGGCGGCTGCTAGTCTCGCCGCATCTTCCGCTGGAGTCGCCCCGATGATTGCTGCCTCATCCCTGCGTGGTTGCCGCCTGCTGCTTGCTTCGGCGCTGCTGGTTGCCGTTCCCGCATTCGCCGCGCCGGCCACGGTCGCACCGGCAAAGATCCAGGTGTCGCCCGCGATCGATGCCGCGGTGAAGGCCTCGACCCGCGACCCCGCCAACGTCAAGCGCGACGGTTTCCGTCATCCTGCGCAGACCTTGGGCTTCTTTGGCGTCGCGCCGGAAAAGACCGTCATCGAGATCACCCCGGGCAACGGCTGGTACTCGGAGATCCTGGCGCCGCTGCTGCGCGACAAGGGTCATTACATTGCCGCGGTGGTCGATCCGCAGGCCGTGGCTGAAGGTCGTGGCCGCGACTACCAGCAGCGCAGCCGCGACAGCCTGGAAAAGAAGTACGCCGCCGCACCGGCACAGTTCGACAAAACCACCGTGGTTGCCTACGACCCGGCCAAGCCGGTGTTCGGTGCAGCCAACTCGGCGGACGTGGTGCTGACCTTCCGCAACGTGCACAACTGGCGCAAGGCCGGCCAGGCGCAGGGCATGTTCCAGGGCTTCTTCAACGTGCTCAAGCCGGGTGGCGTGCTCGGCGTGGTCGAGCACCGCGCCAAGGCCGACGTGGCCGACGCTGACGACACCGGTTATGTGGGCCAGCAGCAGGTGATCGCGATGGCCGAGGCCGCCGGTTTCAAGCTCGACGCGCGCACCGAGGTCAATGCCAACCCGCGCGATACCAAGGACCATCCGAATGGCGTGTGGACCCTGCCGCCGACCAACCAGCATGACAAGGCGGATGACGCCAAGTACCAGGCCATCGGTGAAAGCGATCGCATGACCCTGCGTTTCGTGAAGCCGTGACCCGGTAGCGCCGGGCCATGCCCGGCGAGCACGCGGCGTGGCATGGGACAATGCCCTGCCCGCCGCCTGCCGTCCCCGCGATGCTGATTGCCTTCAACAAGCCGTTCAACGTGCTCTGCCAGTTCACCGACCGCAGCGTGCCGCCGCGGCCGACATTGGCCGGCTTCGGTTTGCCGCCGCGCGTCTACGCTGCCGGCCGCCTCGACCATGACAGTGAAGGCCTGCTGCTGCTGACCGACAACGGTAGGCTGGCGCATAAGTTGACCGACCCGAAGCACAAGGCGGACAAGCTCTACTGGGTGCAGGTGGAAGGCACGCCCAGCGATGGGCAGCTGCAGCAGCTGCGCGATGGCGTGGTGCTCAATGACGGGCCGACGCTGCCGGCGAAAATCGAGCGCCTCGATCCTGCGCCTGAACTGTGGCCGCGCGATCCGCCGGTGCGCTTCCGCAAGACGGTGCCCGACAGCTGGCTGGCGATCACGATCCGCGAGGGGCGTAACCGCCAGGTGCGGCGGATGACCGCTGCGGTGAACCTGCCGACGCTGCGCCTGGTACGCGCTGCAATGGGGCCATACCGGCTGGATGACCTGCAGCCCGGGCAGTGGCGGCAGATCGGCTGAAAAAAAAGGGCGGAGGCCTTGCGGCGTCCGACCCTCGTGCAGCGTCATGGGGTCAGAGCCCTTCCTGCGGAAGGGATCCGACCCCGGTCAATCAGGCATCGCTGCCGATATCGCTGTGCTCGTCGACCACGGTGTCGTTGCGCCGATCGCGCGCGTTGATGCGCTGGGCCTGGCCGTTGACCACATGGCCATTGGCGGCCTTCTTCTTCTGCTGCTTGCGGTACAGCGCATAGCCCAGCAGGCCTACGCCCACGGCAGCTGCCGCGATGGTCACCGCCGGATTGCGGCGGGCGAACTTGGTGGCGACCTTGCCGCCGGTCTTCACCGCGCCAAGGGCGGCACCGGTCTTGATCCAGTCGCTGGCCTGCGGGCCGAGGTGACGCAGGCTGCCGCCCGCGCTCTTCAGGCCATCGCCTGCGGTATGGGCCAGGTCGAGGGCGCGCTCCAGGGCGCGGTCGGTGATTACGGTCAGCTTGCTCATGCGGGGGTGTCCTTGCCTCGGGTCGAAGTCCAGTGTCGCCTGTTGCCCGTAAACGGTATGTCAGTCAGGCGGGCGCGTGGTGTGACTCTACCGCAGCCATTCAGGAACGGGCGGGGTGTCGGCGCGCATTACGTCCCGCGTGGCTTGGCCCGGTGGGTCGCCGTAGCCGTCCAAGGGTCGTCCGGCCACGGGTGGCGCGGGTAACGGCCCTTCATCTCTTTCTTCACCTCGGCGTAGGTGTTTTCCCAGAAATTGCGCAGATCCTGGGTGACCTGCAACGGCCGGCCACCCGGCGACAGCAGGTGCAGGGTCAGCGGCACCCGGCCATCGGCGATGCGTGGCGTATCGGCCAGGCCGAACAACTCCTGCAGCTTCACCGCCAGCACCGGCGGCAACGGCTCGCCGCTTTCGCCGTCCAGCGCGTAGCTGATCGGCCGCTCCAGCCCTGACGGCACGGTGATCCGGGTGGGCGCGTGGCGCTCGACCAGCTGCCGTTGCGACCATTCCAGTGGCGACTTCAGCGCTTCGCCGAAACTGGCCTCGTCCAGTGCATCCAGCCGTGTCCTGCCCGCGAACGCCGGCTGCAGCCACTGCGCACGGTTGGCCAGCAATGCGGCATCACTGCAGTCGGGCAGGCCCAGCTCCGGCATCCAGCGCCGCAGCGATTCCACCCGTGCCTGCCACTGGCGCAGACCGTCGGTCCATGGCAATGCCTGCAGGCCAAGCTCGGCAACGGCGTCGGTCAGTGCCTGCGCCGCCAGCTGCGGATCAACCCGGCCAGCCGAACGGCTGTCCATCACGATGCGGTCGAAGCGTGTTTCGCGCAGCGCGACCAGGGCGCGGCGGGTGTCATCCCAGCGCACCGCGTCTTCGGTTACGAAGCGCTCGGGCCAGTGCCTGCGCAGATAGCCTTCATCCACCGGTGCGGCGCGCAGCAGCAGCGCGTCGCGCGCCTCGAAGCGCAGTTCGCTGGCCACCAGCCACGGTTCGCCCCGCAGGTCGCTCAGTTCATGCAGGCGGGCGCTGCGGCCGTTGGCCAGCAGGTAACGCAGCGGGTCGTTCGGATGCTGGAAGGCAATGCGATCGGGGAAGGCATGGGCCAGCAGGTCGCCCAGTTCGTGGGCCTCGATGCTGGCGGGCGGTGTAGCGTCACAACGCAGGCGACGGCGCCACTGTTTGGCAGCGGCATCGATGGCGGCCAGGCCACTGCGATTGGCGTCGGCCGGCGCACGGCCGTTGCGGAAGGCCGCCAGTGCGCGCCAGCGTGCGGCCAGTGCATCACCGCCCTGGCGCAATGGGTCACGAGCTTCCAGCAATGCCGCCAGATCGGCGGCCAACGCCTGCGCGCGGGCATCAGCTGCGGCCAGCAGCATCGCGGCCATCCGCGGGTGGGTGCCCAGCGCCAGTACGCGACGGCCGAGTGCAGTGATCGCGCCGCTGCTGGACAACGCGCCCAGGCGCTGCAGCAGTTCGCGTGCGGCGGCCATCGGCCCGGTCGGTGGCGGGTCAAGGAAGCGCAGGTCGCTGCTGCCCCAGGCGGCCAGTTCCAGCGCAAGGCCGGCCAGTTCAACCTGGTCGATCTCGGCGCGACGCTGCGGTTCCAGCCGCTGCGACTGCGGCCACAGCCGCCAGGCCACGCCCTCGGCCACGCGCCCGGCACGGCCGGCACGCTGGTCGGCCGAGGCCTGCGCAATGGCGACCACGTCCAAGCGGGTGAATCCACTGTTGGGGTCGTAGCGGGGCTCGCGCGCCTGGCCGCTGTCGATCACCACGCGCACGCCGGGCAGGGTCACCGAGGATTCGGCGACGTTGGTGGCCAGCACCACGCGGCGGCGGCCGTCGCTGGCGGCCTGCAGCACGCGCGCCTGCTGTTCCACCGGCAGTTCACCGTGCAGGGCCAGTACGTCCACCGCAGCGCCAGCAAGACTGTCCTGCAGGCCTGCCTGCACGCGTGCGATCTCACGTTGGCCGGGCAGGAACACCAGCAGGTCACCGGGGTGCTCGGCCAGCGCCTGCTGCACCGCGCGCCGCACCTGCAGTTCCAGCGCCTCGTCACGCCGGGCAGGGAAGTGGCTGATCGCCACCGGATAGCTGCGGCCTTCGCTGCTCAGTCGTGGTGCATCGAGGAAGCGCGCCAGGCGTTCACCATCGAGCGTCGCCGACATCACCAGCAACCGCAGGTCATCGCGCAGCTGCGACTGCACGTCCAGCGCCAGCGCCAGGCCCAGGTCGCCACTGAGGTGGCGCTCGTGGAATTCATCGAACAGGATCGCACCCACGGTTTCCAGCATTGGATCGTCCTGCAGCATCCGGGTCAGGATGCCCTCGGTGACGACCTCGATGCGCGTGCGCGCCGATACCTTGTTCTCGAAGCGGATGCGGTAGCCGACGATGCCGCCGACCTCCTCACCGAGCTGGCGCGCCATGAACATCGCGGCACTGCGCGCGGCCACCCGGCGTGGTTCCAGCAGGATGATCCTGCGGCCCTCCAGCCACGGCGCATCGAGCAGCGCCAACGGCACCTGGGTGGTCTTGCCCGCGCCAGGCGGGGCTTCCAGCACCAGCCGCGGGTGCACGGCCAGGTGCTGCTGGATCTGCGGCAGCAGCGGAGAGATGGGGAATTGCGGGGCGTTCATCTGCAAAGGATAAGGGGCCATGGCGGGCACGGGTACAATGCGCGGGTTTTCCTGCCTCTGCTGCCCCCATGCATCTGATCGATATCGGCGCCAACCTGACCCACGACTCCTTCGACCGCGACCGCGACGCCGTGCTGGACCGCGCACGCCAGGCCGGTGTGGTGCAGATGATCATCACCGGTGCCAGCCGCGAGCATTCGCCGCTGGCCCTGCAGCTGGCGCAGCAGCACCCGGGCTTCCTGTACGCCACCGCCGGCGTGCACCCGCACCACGCGGTGGAGTACACCGACGAGTGCGATGCGGAGATGCGCGCGCTGCACGCCCATGCCGAAGTGGTGGCGGTGGGAGAGTGCGGGCTGGATTACTTCCGCGATTTCTCGCCGCGCCCGGCGCAGCATCGCGCGTTCGAGCGCCAGCTGCAGCTGGCCGCAGACAATGGCAAGCCGCTGTTCCTGCACCAGCGCGACGCGCATGCCGATTTCATGGCGCAGATGAAGAACTTCGAAGGCCGCATCGGTCCGGCCGTGGTGCACTGCTTCACCGGCGAGCGCCAGGAGCTGTTCGATTATCTCGACCAGGACTGGTACATCGGCATCACCGGTTGGCTGTGCGACGAGCGGCGCGGTGGCCACCTGCGCGAGCTGGTGAAGAACATTCCGGCCAACCGGTTGATGATCGAGACCGACGCACCGTACCTGCTGCCGCGCACCTTGAAGCCGATGCCGAAGGACCGCCGCAACGAACCGGTGTTCCTGTCGCACATCGTGGAAGAGCTGGCGCGGGACCGTGGTGAGGATGTGCAGACCACGGCGGCAAACGCCACGGCTGCCACGCGTGCGTTCTTCCGGTTGCCGGACGCCGCCTGATCGGCAAACGGTAGTGCCGGCCGGGAGCGCCCGGATCCGGTAGCGCCGGGCCATGCCCGGCGAGCGAAGCGGTCATATCCGTCAGCGGGGAGCGTCCGGATCCGGTAGCGCCGGGCCATGCCCGGCGAGCGAAGCGGCAAGATCCGTCAGCCCTTCCCGATACGTTGGAAACCGCGGCGTCCAGCCCAGCGCGTCGCGCGTGCTGCGGCTGTCGATGCGCTTGCTGCTCTGGTAGAAGCGCCGCAATGTCGCGCTCACTGATGGATCGTCCCAGGCCACCGCGGGCGGCAGGGTAAATCCCCCCAGCTGCGCAGCGAAGGCCAGTACATCCTGCGGCGGCGCCGGTTCGTCATCGCTCGGCAGATACAGTGCGTTGGCCATGGGGCGTTGCATCGCGGCGATCACCACCGCAGCCAGGTCGTCCACGTGCAGGCGATTGAACACCAGCCCTGGCCGCACCACGTGCCGCGTGCGGCCCTGCGCCAGCTGCAGCAGCGCGTTGCGCCCGGGTCCGTAGAGGCCCGGCAGGCGGAACATCGCCGAGGCGATACCGCGCGCATCCGCCAGCGCACGCCATTGCGTTTCGGCGAGGCGACGCTGCATGCCTGCCGGCCCGGTGGCATCGGCCACGCTGTGCTCATTGATCCAGCCACCGTCGCGGTCGCCGTAGACCGAGGTCGACGACAGGTAACCGAGCCAACGCAGTGAACTGCTGTCGCGCAACGCGGCATGCAGCAGGCGCAGCGCCGGGTCGCCCTCGGCATCGGGAGGGACGCTGCACAGCACCGCGTCGGCATGGGCAATCGCAGCGAGCAGGCTCGGGGCAAGCGCGGCGTCGGCACGCAGCTGATGACGCGGCAGGCCATCGCCAGGTGCCGACGCCGGATCGCGCACCGTGCCTTCCACGTGTACGCCCTGGGCCTGAAGGCGCGCGGCCAACACGCGGCCACTCCAGCCCATGCCGAGGATCAGTACGCGCTTCGGCAACGGGCCAGGCATGTTCATCGGATCACACCGAGCGCTGGGCCTGGTAGGCCTGCAGGCTGCTGTAGGCGACCTGCAGCAGCAACGCTTCCTGGCCCGCGGCGCGCGCACGCGCCAGCATGTCGCCGACGATCTGGGCCGCTTCCACCTGCTGGCCTGCCTCCAGGTCGCGCAGCATCGACGCCTTCAACGCCGAACCGGCCTGGGTCAGGGTGCCACGCGCGGTGTCCTGCGCCGCCTGCGGCACCGGCTCACCCGCTGCTTCGGCCACCGCCAGGCATTCGTCATAGAGCCCACGCACGATGGCGTCGCCGTCGTCGGTGGCCACGATCGTGCCGATGTCCGCACGCAGCAGGCAGGTGGCTGCCGCCAACGCGGTCAGGAAGGTGTACTTGATCCATTGTTCCTGGCCGATGTGCTCACTGGCCAGATGATCGAGATTGGCCTGCGCACACGCTGCTGCGAACGCCTGCACGCGCGCGGAGATCGCACCGCCATCGCGTTCGCCGAAGGTCAGCTTGGCCGGCTTGCCCAGGTGCAGCACGGCGCCATCAGGCGCCTTGGTCGCACTGATGAAGCACAGACCGCCGAGCACGGCGTCGCGGCCGAAGCGCGCGTCGAGCGCGTTGTAGTGATGCAGGCCGTTGAGGATCGGCAGCACGGTGGTGCCCGCGCCCACCGCCGGGGCGATGGCATCGATCGAGCTGTCCAGGTCGTAGGCCTTGCAGCTGAGGATCACCAGATCGAACGGCTTGTCCGCGGCCAGCGCAGGCAGGGCATCTGCGGTGACGTGCTGCACCGGGAACGTGGCATCGCCCACCGGGCTGCGCAGCACCAGGCCATCACGATCCAGCTGTGCGGCGCGCGCGGGGCGCACGAGGAAGGTCACGTCCACGCCAGCCTGGGCCAGGCGACCACCGAAGTAACCGCCGGTACCGCCGGCGCCGAGGATCAGGATACGCATTGCACGCTCACTGCAGTTGGGGGATTCACTGCAGCGATTGTGCCGGAGTTTGCGGCCAACGGCTGAGCCCCTCGTGGTGGTTTGAAGCGCAAGCTGTGTTTGGGTCGGGCGGGGTGGGCTCACGGGGGACGCCGCAAGTACGTCCGTGTAGGCTTGGCCGCGCCATCCATGGCGCGGACACCCCCGCGAGCCCACCCCGCCCGACCCCTGACGGTTTCCGTGTGCGTCCACCACGGAAAACAAAGAAGAAAATCAAAAGCAACAGCGGGTCGCTTCGCTCGTTCCACGCGATCATCTTTCCGATGGATCTATATCCATCAGCTCACAAACGAAAAGAGCCGAGCAGATGCTCGGCTCCATCGCGAATGCTTCATCCACGCATGGCGTGGATCTACTGTGTCGACCAGGGTCGACACCCACCAACAGCAGCACAGACGCCGTTCCGACAGCAGCGGAAAACTGTCGAAGGCGGGGTGGTGTCGGGTTGCGGGGTGTCCGCGCCATGGATGGCGCGGCCAAGCCTACAAGGACGTACTTGCGGCGTCCCCGCAACCCGACACCATCCCGCCATCCCACGGATATCTCGCTTTTGACGTTGACGTTGCTGTTGCTGTTGCTGTTGCCGGCCAGCGGCCGGCACTACCACCGCGGGTGCAGGGCCGCAGGCCCTGCAGAACAGCCTCAGCTGCGCATGCCCACGCCACGGCGCAACAACCACAGCGCCAGCGCCGTCAGCACCACCACGAAACCGATCATCAGCGCATACGCCACCACCACCGGCACATCGCTGCTGCCCAGCAGGCCATAGCGGAACGCGTTGACCATGTAGAAGATCGGGTTCGCGTGCGTGGCCGCCTCCGCCCATGGCGGCAGCAGCTCCACCGAATAGAACACGCCGCCCAGGTAGGTCAGCGGAGTCAGGATGAAGGTCGGCACGATCGCCACGTCATCGAACTTCTTCGCATACACCGCGTTGATGAAGCCGGCCAGCGAGAAGATCGTCGCGCCCAGGATCACCGTGGTCAGCGTCACCAGCGGATGCGGGATGCGCACCGGAGTGAAGAACATCGCGATGATCAGCACGATCACGCCCACCATCAGGCCACGCAGCACCGCACCGGCCACGTAGCCCCACAGGATCACCCAGTTCGGCATCGGGCTGACCAGCAGCTCTTCCACGTGGCGGCCGAACTTGGCGCCGAAGAACGAGGAGCTGATGTTGCCGTAGCTGTTCTGGATCACGCTCATCATCACCAGGCCAGGCACGATGAACTGCATGTAGGTGTAGCCGCCCATGTCGCCCACGCGCGAACCGATCAGGCCGCCGAAGATCAGGAAGTACAGGGTCATGGTGATCGCCGGCGGTACCAGGGTCTGGCCCCAGATACGCATGATGCGGGCGACTTCGCGGCGCACGATGGTCATCAGTGCGATGCGGTTGCGCTGGCCGTCGGTCAGGACCGGGGTCGGGGTGCTGCTCATGCGGACGTCTCCTGGTTGCCGGTGAGGCGCACGAACAGTTCCTCCAGGCGGTTGCTCTTGGTACGCATCGAGCGCACGCGGATGCCCGCCGCGTTCAGTGCCTCGAACACGCGGTTGAGGTCCATCGCACGCGGCATGTCGATGTCCAGCGTATGGCCGTCGGTGGCGGTCAGGGTTGCCCCCTCGATCACCGGCAACTGGGCGGGCAGGGTGCCGTCGATGTCCAGCAGGAAGCCTTCCACGTCAAGCTTGGCCAGCAGTTCGCGCATCGGGCCCTGGGTGACGATCTGGCCGTGGTCGATGATGGCCAGGTTGCGGCACAGGTGCTCGGCCTCTTCCAGGTAGTGGGTGGTGAGGATGATCGTGGTGCCGGCGGCGTTGATCTCCTTCAGCACCCGCCACATGTCGCGGCGGATCTCGATGTCCACGCCAGCGGTCGGTTCGTCCAGGATCAGCAGGCGCGGTCGGGTCATCATCGCGCGGGCGATCATCAGCCGGCGCTTCATGCCGCCGGACAGGGTGCGGCTCATCACCTGCGCCTTCTCCCACAGGTGGGCGCGCTTGAGCTCGACTTCGGCCATCTGCTCGGCTTCGGCGCGCGGCACGCCGTAGAAGCCGGCGTAGTTCACCAGGATGTCGAAGGGCTTTTCAAACAGGTTGAAGTTGATCTCCTGCGGCACCAGCCCGATCAGGCGCATGGTGGCGCTGCGGTTGCGCACCAGGTCGCTGCCGAACACTTCCACCTGGCCCTCGCTGAGGTTGACCAGGGAACTGATGATGCCGATCAGGGTGGACTTGCCGGCACCGTTCGGGCCCAGCAGGGCGAAGAAGTCGCCCGGGGCCACTTCCAGCGAGACCCCTTTCAGGGCCTGGGTGCCGTTGTCATAGGTTTTACGCAGGTCGCGCACGCGCAGGGCGGGCGCCGTATCGTTCAGGGAAGCCAAGCTCGAAGCCTTCGCGCCCATGGGCTGGCGCTGGAGAGGGGCGGGGAAGGTCTATTATAGAAGACCCCGAGGGCTTGCCCCGGCTACACACTGTCCCGAAAAGTCGTGCCTGTCCAATTCCCCATCAAACTGGTCGACCGCCGCATGCTGGCGCCCTCCATCGGCCATTACCAGTTCGTGCGTGACGACGGCCAGCCGTTGGATTTCCAGCCCGGCCAGTTCATCCAGGTCCATTTCAGCTACGCCGATGGCACCGAAACCAAGCGCAGCTATTCGCTGGCGACCATCCATGACCACGCGCTGGGGCCAGGCGAGGCGGTGGATATCGCGGTCAGCTTCGTACCCGGTGGCGCCGCCACGGCGCTGTTCGAGGCGCTGGACATCGGCGGCCAGGTCAGCGCGTCCGGTCCCTACGGTCGGTTCTGCCTGAACCCCGGCGACCACAACGGCCGCTACCTGCTGATCGCCACCGGTACCGGCGTCACCCCGTACCGCTCGATGCTGCCGTTGCTGGCAACGGCGATGGCCGAGCGTGGCGTGCAGGTGGTCCTGCTGCAGGGCGCCCGCAGCCCGGGGGAACTGCTGTACAGCGAAGACTTCTACAGCTTCGCCGAAAAGCACCCGAACTTCCGTTATGTGCCTTGCCTGTCGCGGGAACTGCCGGCCGAGCCGCACCCGGACGTACACCATGGCTATGTGCAGCAGGCGCTGGCGGCGTTCACGCCGGACCCGGCCACCGACATCGCCTACCTGTGCGGCAATCCGGACATGGTCGACGCCTGCGCCGAAGCGCTGAAGGCGGCGGGCCTGGGTAATCCGCAGATCCGCCGCGAGAAGTACGTCAGCAGCAAATAAGACCGCTGCCGCCGGGATCAGGCAGGTGGCAAGGGGCGCGGCAGCACCTGCACCGAGGCTTGGGTGCTGCCCGCCAGTCCGGCCATGTCTATGGTCAGATGCCATGGGCCCGAAGAGGGCACCGTGAGGTGGAAGGGTGACGTGCTGACCAGCCCGCCGTGGAACTGATGCCTTCGCCCATTCCGGTAACTGGCCAGATTGCTTGGTGTCATCAAGCGCACGTTGGCGGCGCGGGTCAGAGTGATTTCAATCACGTCACCCGCCTGCAGGATTCCAAGGTCCCATTTCAGGTAGTTCATCTGCTTCTGCCCTCCGGATGGCCGTTGCGAGTGCAGGCCGCGGTGATCAGTGGAGGCAGCCAGCGGCTGCCTCCGGCTCCTTCCCGGTCAGTACGGCACCCACGCATCGCGCCAGGCCGAACCCACGCCCGGCCGGTAGGCCTCGGCGTTGACGTTGCACCACGCGCCTTCCGGGAACGGGCGGCAGGCGTACAGCTTGCCGTCGGTGCCCTTCACCACGGTCTCGCCGGGCTTGTAGCTGCCAAGTCCGGCCGGGTACACGAAGTCGTAGTCGCCACCCGGCGGTGGATCCACAGGATCGACCGGATCCGGAACGCGCGTGTCGAGCTGGAACCGATGACCCGGCTTCAGATAGACGCGGTTCTCGGTGGCCGAGGCGATCGGCCTGATCACACCATTGTTCATCACACCAACGCGCGCCTGCTGTGCACTGGCGTTGACCGCATGGGCCAGAGCCAGCGGCCACTGGTTCGCCGCAGTCTGGCCGGCGGCCAGGGTGATCTCCGGGCGCTCCAGATCGTTGCCTTGGGCGTTGAACACGCGCAGGGTCAGGGTGGTGCCCACTTCCAGCGCGCCGCGGGCGGTGACCGGACCGGCATCCTGCCATTGCGGTGGCGGCTCGACGCCACCGCCTCCCTCGAAACGCACGTCCATGCAGGTATAGAAGGCCTCGGCCGAATCCGAGCGCTGCCAGGTGTTGTAGATCAGGTGCTGGCCGCTGCGCTGGGGCAGTGGGCAGTCCAGCTTGTAGACACCGCCCGCGGACAACGGGACGTCGCCCAGCGTGCAGAACTCCTGCAGGTCGGCCCAGCGCAGCGGGCTGCCCGGCTGCCAGCCATCGCGGGTGACGTAGAACTTCCATTCGCGGGTGGCATGCGGGGCGGAGGCAAGAAATTCAAAGGTGTAACGGCCGTTGCCATCGGCGCGGATCGGCGTGGTCGACCAATCGGACCGGTCCAGATCCAGGCCGCGGTACTTGCTGTTGCCACCGCTGCACAGCTCGCCGTCGGGAACGACTGCCTGGTGGTTGCCATTGGCATTGGCCTGGTTGATGCCGGCCCAGTCGTAGAAGGGCTGTGCGCCGCCGATGTCCTTGGCCGCAGCACAGGCGGGGTTGGTCGGCTGCTCTGGATTGCCCTGGTAGCAGGCGTACACCCGGCTGGTGGGTTTGGACATGGTGCCGTGTGCCAGCGCGCTGGCAGAGGCGCCCAGGCTGGCGATGGCAGCCACCGCGAGAGCAAGTCGATTGAGCGGTTGCATGATGGGGTCCTGTGGACGGTGGAAGGTCCAGCGAGTCTCCACACGATGCACAGCGCCAACCATTCAACGATTCCGAAAAGCTGCAGGCTGCGACGGGATGTGCAGTGCCTGCGCGAACGGGTTAACACTTCAAGCCGGACCCGCAGGCCTGCCTCTGCCCCATTGCAGAAGCGGGGCGGCACGCGCGCGCCGCCCCCGCTCAGTCACTCAGTCACTCAGTACGGCACCCAGGCATCGCGCCAGGCCGAACCCACACCCGGCCGGTACGCCTCGGCATTGACGTTGCACCACGCGCCTTCCGGGAACGGGCGGCAGGCGTACAGCTTGCCGTCGCTGCTCTTCACCACGGTCTGCCCGGGCACGTAGCTGCCGATACCGGCCGGATACACATGGTCGAAATCACCGCCGGGTGACGGCGTACCCGGATCTGGCACCTTGGTGTCCAGCTGGAAGCGATTGCCATCCTTCAGGTACACGCGGTTGTCGGTGGCCGAGGCGGTGGGCGTGATCGCGCCGTTGCTGAGTACGCCGACGCGCGCATGCTGGGCAATGGCGTTGACCTTGCGCGCAAGCGCCAACGGCCACTGCGCCGGCGTGGTCTGGCCTGCGGCCAAGGTGGCTTCCACGCGTTCCACGTCGTTGCCGTTGGCATTGAACACACGCAGCGCCAGGGTGGTGCCCACCGGCAGCTCGGTACGTGCAGTCACCGGCCCGGCATCCTGCCACTGCGGCACCGGCGTGGTACCGCCGCCGCCTTCAAAGCGCACGTCCATGCAGGTATAGAACGCTTCGGTGGAATCGGCGCGCTGCCAGGTGTTGTAGATCACATGCTGGCCGCTGCGCTGCGGCAGCGTGCACTGCAGCTTGTAGGTGCCATCGGCCGACAGCGGCGTGTTGCCCAGCGAGCAGAATTCCTGCAGGTCGGCCCAGCGCAGCGGGCTGCCCGGTTGCCAGCCGGCGCGGGTGACGTAGAACTTCCAGTCGCGCGTAGCGTGCGGGGCGGTCGCCTTGAACACGAAGGTGAACCTGCCGTTCGCATCGGGCTGGATCGGTGTGGTCTGCCAGTCGCTGCGCTCCAGGTCCAGGCCGCGGAAGGTCGGGTTGTTGCCGCTGCACAGCTTGCCGTCGGGCACCACGGCCTGATGGTTGCCGTTGGCGTTGGCCTGGTTGATGCCGTTCCAGTCGTAGAACGCCTGCGAGCCGGCCACTGCCTTGGCGGCCGCGCAGGCCGGGTTGGTGGGGTTCTCCGGGTTGCCCTGGAAGCAGGCATAGACGCGGCTGACCGGGGTGATCATCGTGCCGTGTGCAGTGGCGTTGCCGGCAACGCCAACACCGGCGCCAACGAAGACGGTGGCCAACAGCAATGGGGTGTATCGCAGAGACATGGCGCATCCTTGTGGTCGTCGAAGGGAGCGGTGACCGCAGCACCCACGCCGTATCGCGCGACGGACGATGAGCGGTACCGCCGCGAGTATCGAGCTGCAACACGCAGTGGGAAACCACGTCAATGCCGATCCGTGACTACGTGTGTGAAGCCCTTCCCGCAGGCTTCACGCCACACTGAACGAACACGCTGGCGGTCACGCCTGCGGCGCGGCGACGATCACGTTCCCGTGCAACGTCATTGCCGCGGGTGGCCGACCCGATTCACCTGGCACGAAAAGCATCCATGTCCTGCGTTGTGCAGCTGCACGAAGGCCACCGTTGTATCGGCGAACAGCCGGTCCAGGTGCGTGGCAACCTCGGTGCCCTGGCAGACCAGGCCGCTCAGCATGAAGTCCGCGCTGTCATAGGCGCGCACCGAGATCAGCCGACGCTGCACGTAGGCAGGTACCACGCCCGCTGGCAGCACGCAGCGGGTTGCACCGCGCTGCACGAAGATCGGGCCCGAGGCGCGGTATGGCGAATGCGTGGCCAGGTGTGTGTAGGGCAGCAGAAGCAGTTCTGCACCGGCAGGCGCGTCGGTCAGGCTGACCCTGCAGGGGTAGCCGCCGCTGTCGCCGGCGCGCCGGCGCACGATTCCCCGCGCGGCCAGCGCATCGTCGCTGGATTCGAAAAGCGTCTCGAACGGCTGGTGGTCGATGCCACTGAGTTGCCACGGATGCATGGAGTGTCTCCTGGTTCTGCGCGCATTCTGCCGGCGCCACGGGCCGCCTGCTCGCCATTTTTCGCCACCTGATCGCGCTGGCCGATACCGCCCTGTACCGGGCAAAGGCCGAGGGTCGCAACCGTCTGGTGGCCGTGCCGACGCCGGCCCAGGACATCCGCCTGTCGCCGCCAGCGTCCGGCGCGTGTAAGTTGGGTCACATTCGATTGGTCACATCTGCCGCGGCACACCGTCGTGGTGGACAGGAACATCCCCAGGGGAATCACGCACGATGCAAAGACACCATTTCGCGCGGGCCGGGTTGCTGGCCAGCATGCTGATTGCCGGCTGCAGTGCACCGCCGCAGGCAGGGTCCGACGGCGCGGGCGATACACCCAGCCGCCGCTACGGCCAGATCGATTTCCGCCCCTGCACGCTGGCCACCGAAGGCGCCAATGCCAACGTCGAGGCGCAGTGCGCGACGTTCCAGGTGCCCGAAGACCGGAGCAGGCCGGATGGCCGCAGGATCGATCTGCGCGTGGCCTGGCTGGAGTCGGGCAACAGCGGTTCGGGCCTGCCGGACCCGGTGTTCTTCCTGGCCGGCGGACCTGGCCAGGCGGCCAGCGAGGTGGCCGTCATCGTCGATACGGCACTGCGCCAGGTGCGCAAGCAGCGCGACATTTTCCTGATCGACCAGCGCGGCACCGGCGGCTCCAATCCGCTCAGCTGCCTGGGCGCGGACGGCAAGGAGCTGCCGATGGATGAAGACGCTGCGCCCAGCGAGGCGCTGCTGCGCGAGTACGCCGAGCGCTGCGCTGCGTCGCTGAAGGGCCGTGCCGATCCGCGCTTCTATACCACCGCCGAAGCCATCGCCGATCTGGACGCGGTACGCCAGGCGCTGGGCGCCAACACGCTGAACCTGGTCGGTGGCTCGTACGGCACCCGCGTTGCCCAGCGCTACGCGGCCGCGTACCCGCAGCACACCCGCAGCATCGTGATCGATGGCGTGGTACCGAACGAGCTGGTGGTCGGCGGCGATTTCGCCACGACCTTCGACAACGCGATCACCCTGCAGTCCGAGCAGTGCCGCAAGGATGCTGTCTGCAGCAAGCGCTTCCCGGTCGACACCCGTGCGCAGCTGCGCAGCGTGGTGGAAACCCTGCGCCGCGCGCCGGTCACGGTCGACTACCGCGACCCCGGCACCAACGCACCGCGGCAGGACGTGCTGACCCCGGACAGCGTGGTCGGCCTGGCGTTCGCCTTCTCCTACGTACCGCAGTACTCCTCGCTGTTGCCGCTGGTGCTGGATGAAGCGGCACAGGGTCGCTATGCACCACTGGCGTCGCTGGCGCGCGGTGCGACCCGCAGCATGGATTTCCAGATCAACCGCGGCATGCAGTGGTCGGTGATCTGCAGCGAAGACGCTCCGCGCTACCAGGCGCCGGTCGAAAGCAGCGACAGTCTGGTCGGCCCGGAAGTGGCGCGCGCGTTCTTCGCCGCCTGTCCGGTGTGGCCGCACCAACCGGCTGCGGCGGCTGCGGCAGTGCCGCTGCACAGCGACCTGCCAGTGCTGCTGCTGTCCGGCGAACTGGACCCGGTGACGCCGCCGCGTTACGCCGAGCAGGTGCTCAAGGGCCTGCCGAAGGGACGCGCGCTGGTTGCCCGCGGCCAAGGCCACGGCACCCTCACCGCCGGCTGCATGCCACGCCTGCTCGGCCAGTTCATCGACACCACCGATGCCAAGGCGCTGGATGCCAGCTGCCTGGACACGCTGAGCTACGTGCCGGCGTTCACCTCGTTCAACGGATGGGCCCCATGATCGTCGCCGACAACCTGCACAAGGCCTTCAATACCCGCACCGGTCGCATCCAGGCGGTGGCCGATGTCGGCTTCCGCGCCGAGGATGGCCGCATCACCGGCCTGCTCGGGCCGAACGGCGCCGGCAAGACCACCACCATGCGCATGCTGTACACGCTGATGACGCCCGATGAAGGCAGCATCACCGTCGATGGCATCGACGCGGCCCGCGATCCGGTGGAAGTGCGTCGCCACCTCGGCGTGCTGCCGGATGCACGTGGCGTCTACAAGCGGCTGACCGCACGCGAGAACATCGCCTACTTCGGCGAGCTGCATGGCCTGTCGGCGTCGCGCATCCGCGAACGCATCGAAGTGCTGTCGCATGCGCTGGACATGGCCGACATCCTCGATCGGCAGACCGATGGCTTCTCGCAGGGCCAGCGCACCAAGACCGCCATTGCCCGCGCGCTGGTGCACGACCCGCGCAACGTGATCCTTGATGAACCCACCAACGGCCTGGACGTGATGACCACCCGCGCGCTGCGCCGCTTCCTGCTGGGCCTGCGCGAGGAGGGGCGCTGCGTGATCCTGTCCAGCCACATCATGCAGGAGGTCGGCGCGCTGTGTGACCACATCGTGATCATCGCCAAGGGTACGGTGATGGCCGCCGGCAGTGCCGATGAACTGCGCGCGCAGTCCGGCGAGCCCAACCTGGAAGATGCGTTCGTGAAACTGATCGGCAGCGAAGAGGGCCTGCACGCATGAGCATGATGTCGACCCTGATGACGGTGATGCGCAAGGAACTGCGCGACCTCTCGCGTGACCGCCGCACACTGCTGCTGACCCTGCTGTTCGGCCCCGTGCTGTACCCGCTGCTGATCCTGGGCATGGGCAAGCTGGCTGAAAGCCGCGTGCGGATCCAGATCGAACAGCCGCTGCAGATTCCGACCATCGGTGCGGAGAATGCGCCGAACCTGGTGCGCTTCCTGGCGGCGCAGGGATTGAACGCCGCGCCGGCACCGAAGGATCTGGCCGAAGCGATCCGCTCGCAGGAGATCGACGTGGCCCTGCGCATCAGCCCTGAGTTCGGCAAGGACTGGGCCGATGGCAAGCCTGCGCTGGTGGAAGTGATCCGTGACAGCACCCGTCGTGCCGCCGAAGTGCCCAGTGCGCGGCTGCAGGCGGCCCTGGCAACCTACAACGGCCAGGTTGGTGCGCTGCGCCTGATGGCGCGTGGCGTCGATGCACAGGTTGCCCGACCGCTGGATGTGGCCACCCAGGACATGGCCAGTGCCGAGGCCAAGCGCGGCATGATGCTGTCGATGCTGCTGCCGGTGCTGCTGACGCTGACCTCGTTCATCGGTGGCGCCTACCTGGTGATGGATGCCACCGCCGGCGAGCGCGAACGGCAATCGCTGGAGCCGTTGCTGGCGACCCCGGGGTCGCGCAGTGCCATCGTCAGCGGCAAGATCGCCGCCGCCTGCGTGGTCGGGTTCGCCTCGTTGCTGCTGACCTTGATCGCGTTCAAGGCCAGCGCACAGATCGCGCCCGGCAACGTCGGCCGGCAGCTCAACATGAACATCGGCTCGATGCTGCAGATGCTGCTGGTGATGGTGCCGATGCTGCTGATCGGCACCTCGTTGCTGACCTTCCTCTCGGCTGCGGCCAAGAGCATGAAGGAAGCGCAGAGCCACATGACCTGGCTGGTGCTGCTGCCGATGCTGCCCGGCTACGCGCTGATGGCTTACCCGGTGAAGAGCGAGCTGTGGCAGTACGCGGTGCCGTTCCTGTCGCAGAACCAGATGCTGCTGAAGGTGATCCGCCACGAGGACATCAGCCCGACCATCTGGGCGATCTACCTCGGCGCCAGCCTGGCGCTGGCCGCCGTGCTGTGGTTCGCCGCCGTGCGCCGCTACCACAACGAGCGGCTGGCGATTTCCGGCTGAGTGGAACCGGTAGCGCCGGGCCATGCCCGGCGGATGTGGCACGAGGCCCGGTGATGTCGGGCCTCGTGCATTTCAGCGCTGTGAAGCGTTTCCGTCTGCATACCGCGCCGGCGTCACTCCCATCTCGCGCTTGAATACCGCGATGAAAGCGCTGGGCGTGTCGTAGCCCAATGACAGCGCCACGGTAGTGACGGATTCACCGGCCAGCAATCGCGGCAGCGCCAGCAGCACGCGCAGGCGCTGCCGCCAGCGGGTCAGGGTCATGTTCGTTTCGGCCTGCCAGCGGCGGGCGAGGCTGCGACTGGACAGGCCGCTGGCGGCTGCCCAGTCCTCGACGGTGCGGGTGTCATGTGGCGCACGTGCCAGGGCGGCGGCGATGCGGCGCAGGCGGCGGTCACCGGGTTGCTGCAGCGCAAGTGGCAACGGCGTGCCTGCAGCGATCTCATCGGCGATCACCCCGACCAAGCGCTGTTGCCGCGCATCCAACGCCTGCCCGCACCAGTGCAGTGCCCGCGGCACCGCCACCTGCAGCAGGGCACTGGGCTGGAAGATGCGCGGTGCGGGGGGCAGGTCCGCGCAGGCCTCCTTGCTGAAGTACAGGCTCCAGCCATCGAAGCTGCCGATGCTGGAAAGTGCATGCGGGTGCTGCGGCGGAAGCCACGCCACGTGCCCGGCCGGAAGCAGCCAGTGGGTGTCGCCCACCTCGATCCGCAACAGGCCGGTGTGGGCGCCCAGCAGTTGCCCGCGCGCGTGCTGGTGGCGGGCGGTGCGCCGTGAACCCGGCATCGCCAGCTGCGTGCCGAGCAGGGCCGGCCCGCCGCTGGCCTCAGCCAACGCAGGGTCGATCAGTGGTGTCTGGAATGTCTGTTCTGCCATATCCATTGGCAGTTATACGGCAGAACCGCCGGTGGCGAGCGTCGACACTGGGCGTCCACCTCCCAGGAGCACGCCATGCAGCCGCACGACATCCTTCCCGACCACCAGAACGAGGTGCAGGTGAACGGCCTCACCATACGCAAGGGCAGCGTCGGCGCCTTTCTCGCCACCGTGCGGGAGTGGCAGGACCCGGCCCGTGATGCCGACCTCCGTGCCGCCGCCGAAGCTGATCTGCGCGGCCTGCTGCCCGGGCTGCACGCGCTGGGCCTGTTCCGGGTGCTGACCGCGCGTGATCCTGCGCTGCAACGGTTGATCGACAACGCAGCCTGAAACGCACAAGGCCCGGACATGCCGGGCCTTGCTCCAGAACCGCCGGGCGTGGCCCGGCGCTACCGCCTTGGGCATCAGCCGCCCGGTGCGAACACCAGCGTGCGGCGGGTGGTGACCGGGGCCGTGACCGGCTCGAAGCGCCAGCGCTTGACCGCGTTGAGGGCTTCGCGATCAAAGACACGTGATGGCGTGGCGCGCAGTACGCGCGCATTGGTCACCGAGCCGTCGGTGCCGACGGTGATCTCCACCAGGACTTCGCCGGAGGTACCCGAACGCAGTGCTTCGGCCGGGTAACGCGGGGCTGGCGTGCTGACCGGGCGCAGGCTTGGCGCAGCGGCGGTCGCGGCCTGGCGGGCGGCGTTGGCCTGCTGCGCAGCGGCCTGCTGCTGCTTCTGCTCGGCATCGCGACGCGCGGCAGCCTGGCGCTCGGCTTCCTGGCGCTCGCTGTCACGGCGGGCAACGTCCTGCTGCGCAGCAATCTGCTTGGCCGCTTCGGCTTCCTTGGCACGCTGTTCGGTCAGGCGCTGCTGCTCGGCCAGCTGCTTGGTGCGGTCTTCAGCGTCCTTCTTGACCTTCTCGGTCTCGTCTTCGGTGCGCTTGGCGGCAACCTGCACGCCCTTGGTCAGGCCTTCCTTCAGGCGCGGCAGGGCCGGGGCCGAGGCATCGACCTTTTCGATCAGAGCGACCAGCCGCTGCGCTTCAGTGAAATCCTCGCGACCCAGATGCTGCTCGGCGGCGATCAGGGTGTACGGCAGAAGATCGGTCAGCGCGCTCTTCACCGAGGCATCGTCCGGCGTCTTGTCGCGCAGTGCCAGGTAGTACTCGATGGCATTGTCGCCGGCCGGGGCGTACATGCGGTTCTCGCGCAGTGCCTGGCTGGCCGATTCGCGCAGCTGCTCGGTACCCATCGACTGCACCTTGGCGGCCACTGCCGGTGCGGCTGGTGCTGCAGCGGCGGGAGCGGCGGCGCCCTGCGCGGCCGGAGCCGGTGTTTCATCCTTGCCCGAGCAGGCAGCCAGGGCCAAAGCCAGAGCGACCGGCAACCACCGGCGCGCGGCAGCGATCATTGCGACGTGCGACATCCTGCTCCCCTCTAAGAAGACGACGTTACGAAAAACGTAGATACGCATGGCCGGGACGCAAGGTCCGGGCGTGGCGGGGGACGTTTCCCAGCGTCACCGTCGCCTGTAGCGAGGGTGCAATCTAGCATCCCGGCCTCACCTGCGCACAAGGGCAGGCATAGCGGGCCGGTGGCGGCACAGGTACCGCCACCGGGATTGGGATCAATGGACGGCAGACTTGCCGTGGCTCTCAGCCTTGTCGTGGCTGCCGGACATCAGCTTGTCGGTCCACGCGATGCCGATGGCCGACAGGATGAACACGCAGTGGATGATGGTCTGCCAGAGGACGCCGTCGGCCGTCAGCATCGAGCAGCGCGCCACGCCGATGTTGGCGGCAGCCACGCTCATCTGCTCCGGGGTGCACAGCGGGATACCGCCCAGCGCGCCGGTGGCGATGAACGTCTTCAACAGATGGATCGAGGAGATGCCGATGATCGCCATCGCCAGCTTCACCTTCAGCACGCTGGCGTTGACGTGACTCAGCCATTCCGGCTGGTCCGGGTGGCCTTCCAGGCGCAGGCGCGAGACGAAGGTTTCATAGCCGCCGACGATCACCATCACCAGCAGGTTGGAGATCATCACCACGTCGATCAGGCCCAGCACGATCAGCATGATCTGCTGCTCGCCCATCGACACCGAGTGCGAGATCAGGTGCCACAGTTCCTTGCCGAACAGGAACACGTAAACGCACTGGGCAACGATCAAACCCAGGTACAGCGGCAGCTGCAGCCAGCGGGTAGCGAAGATCAGGCTGGACAGCGGGGACAGTAGCGGTCGGTTTGCACTCATGCGGAGGATGCTGCGTTTCGGGGGAGAAGCGAGGTTACCGGCCCGCCATGACGGTGCCAAGCCAACGCACGCACTAGACTTCAGGTTCCTTTCCGTACCCCAGAGCCGCCGCCATGATCGACCTGTATTACTGGCCTACCCCGAACGGCCACAAAGTGACCCTGCTGCTGGAAGAAGCCGGCCTGGAGTACCGCATCCATCCGGTCAACATCGGTTCGGGGGACCAGTTCAAGCCGGAATTCCTGGCCATTTCCCCCAACAACAAGATGCCGGCCATCGTCGACCACGCCCCGGCCGACGGCGGTGCCCCGCAGAGCGTGTTCGAGTCCGGTGCGATCCTGCTGTACCTGGCCGAGAAGACCGGCCGCTTCCTGCCGGCCGACCCACGTGGCCGCGTCACCACCCTGGAATGGCTGTTCTGGCAGATGGCCGGGCTGGGCCCGATGAGCGGGCAGATGGGCCACTTCAATGTATACGCGCCGGAGAAGATCCCGTACGCGATCGAGCGCTACGACAATGAAGTGCGCCGCCTGCACGGGGTGATGGACAAGCGCCTGGCCGAGCACGCCTTCCTGGCCGGCGAGGAGTACACCATCGCCGACATGGCCAGCTACCCGTGGGTTGGCGCCTACGACAAGCTGCCGGCGGACTTCGACGCGTTCCCGAACCTCAAGCGCTGGCACCAGGCCATCGCCGCCCGCCCGGCGACCCAGCGCGCCTATGCGCTGCGCCAGCAGGTCAACCCGGACGCGGGCAAGCCGCTCAGCGACGAAGAGCGCAGGCACCTGTTCGGCAAGCGCTGACCCGGGAAGGTGGGTGCCGACCGTTGGTCGGCACTCATTATGGGAAGACCTCATGGGCAGAAGGTCATGCTGTCTTCCTGCACCGCCTTGGTTAGGATGGACGCTGACCGTCCCGCGCCTGTCGCGGTGGCGGACCTGCCGTTTGCCGGGACCCTCCATGCGCCATCTGTTCGCCTCGCTCGCCCTCATGCTTGCCACCAGTACCGTCGCCCACGCTGAAAAACTCACCCTGGAAGCCATCACCGGCCCGCTGCCGTTGTCCGGCCCGACCCTGATGAAGCCGAAGGTGGCGCCGGATGGTTCGCGCGTGACCTTCCTGCGCGGCAAGGACAGCGACCGCAACCAGCTGGACCTGTGGAGCTATGACATCGGCAGCGGCCAGACCCGCCTGCTGGTGGATTCGAAGGTGGTGCTGCCCGGCACCGAAACCCTCAGCGACGAGGAAAAGGCCCGCCGCGAGCGCCAGCGCATCGCCGCCATGACCGGCATCGTCGACTACCAGTGGTCGCCGGACGCGCAGCGCCTGCTGTTCCCGCTGGGCGGCGAGCTGTACCTGTACGACCTCAAGCAGGAAGGCAAGGCTGCGGTGCGCCAGCTGACCCACGGCGAAGGCTTTGCCACCGACGCCAAGCTGTCGCCCAAGGGCGGCTTCGTCAGCTTCATCCGCGGCCGCAACCTGTGGGTGATCGACCTGGCCAGCGGAAAGCAGATGCAGCTGACCGGTGATGGCAGCACGACCATCGGCAACGGCATCGCCGAATTCGTCGCCGACGAGGAGATGGATCGCCATACCGGTTACTGGTGGGCACCCGACGATTCGGCCATCGCCTACGCCCGCATCGATGAAAGCCCGGTGCCGGTGCAGAAGCGTTACGAGGTCTATGCCGACCGCACCGATGTGATCGAACAGCGCTACCCGGCCGCCGGCGATGCCAACGTGCAGGTGAAGCTGGGCGTGATCTCGCCGGCCGAACATGCGCAGACGCAGTGGATCGACCTTGGCAAGGAACAGGACATCTACCTGGCCCGCGTCGATTGGCGCGATCCGCAGCACCTGAGCTTCCAGCGCCAGTCGCGCGACCAGAAGAAGCTCGACCTGGTGGAAGTCACCCTGGCCTCGAACCAGCAGCGCGTGCTGGCCCACGAGACCAGCCCGACCTGGGTGCCGCTGCACAACAGCCTGCATTTCCTCGATGACGGCAGCGTGCTGTGGTCGTCCGAGCGCACCGGTTTCCAGCATCTGTACCGCATCGACAGCAAGGGCAAGGCCACCGCGCTGACCCACGGCAACTGGTCGGTGGATGAACTGCTGGCGGTCGATGAAAAGGCCGGCCTGGCGTACTTCCGTGCCGGCATCGAATCGGCGCGCGAAAGCCAGATCTACGCCGTGCCGCTGCAGGGCGGCCAGCCGCAGCGCCTGTCGAAGGCACCGGGCATGCACAGCGCCAGTTTCGCGCGCAACGCCAGCGTGTACGTGGACAGCTGGTCCAACAACAGCACCCCGCCGCAGATCGAACTGTTCCGCGCCAATGGCGAGAAGATCGCCACCCTGGTCGAGAACGATCTGGCCGATCCCAAGCATCCGTATGCACGCTACCGCGACGCGCAGCGCCCGGTCGAATTCGGCACGCTCACCGCGGCCGACGGCAGGACGCCGCTGAACTACAGCGTGATCAAGCCGGCAGGCTTCGATCCGGCCAAGCGCTATCCGGTGGCGGTGTACGTGTATGGCGGCCCGGCCAGCCAGACCGTCACCGACAGCTGGCCTGGGCGTGGCGACCATCTGTTCAACCAGTACCTGGCCCAGCAGGGCTATGTGGTGTTTTCGCTGGACAACCGCGGTACCCCGCGCCGCGGCCGTGACTTCGGCGGCGCGCTGTATGGCAAGCAGGGCACGGTGGAAGTGGCCGACCAGCTGCGCGGCGTGGCGTGGCTGAAGCAGCAGCCGTGGGTGGACCCGGCGCGCATCGGCGTGCAGGGCTGGTCCAACGGCGGCTACATGACCCTGATGCTGCTGGCCAAGGCGTCGGACAGCTACGCCTGTGGCGTGGCCGGCGCACCGGTCACCGATTGGGGCCTTTACGACAGCCACTACACCGAGCGCTACATGGACCTGCCGTCGCGCAACGACGCCGGTTACCGCGAAGCACGCGTGCTGACCCACATCGAGGGCCTGCGCTCGCCGCTGCTGCTGATCCACGGCATGGCCGACGACAACGTGCTGTTCACCAATTCGACCAGCCTGATGAGCGCGCTGCAGAAGCGCGGCCAGCCGTTTGAACTGATGACCTACCCCGGTGCCAAGCACGGCCTGTCCGGTGCCGACGCACTGCATCGCTACCGCGTTGCCGAAGCTTTCCTGGGGCGTTGCCTGAAACCTTGATCATCATCCGGGAAGGAGCCCGCCCATGACCCTGCCGCCGCCGATTCCTGCTCCCTCCACCCTGGCTTCCGGCTGGTGGTGCCGGCATTGGCGTTGGGCGATGCCGTTGGCGGTGCTGCTGTTCCTGGCCGCACTGGGCGGCGCCATCGCCTGGAGCGTGCTGCGCTGGACCGAGGCCGCGCACGACAGTGCGCCGATGCGTGAGGCCATGCGCCGTGCCGGCTGCAGCGTCGAACTGGTGCAGGTATTCGGGGAACCGCTGCAGGCCGGCACGCTGCCGCTGGGCAGCATGCAGACCGCCATCAACGGCGAGCGCGATGTCGGCCTGACCGTGGCGCTGGAAGGGCCGCATGCGCACGGCCGCCTGTTCGTGAAGGGCACCCGCAGCGACGACGTGTGGGATTACCCGGTGATGTACGTGCTGGCCGAAGACAAGCAGACCTTCGACCTGAGCGCGCTGGATGATGCCGAGGCGGCCGGCGAATGCGAACTGCAGGCCTGTCGCGATCGTGGCGAATGCGCGCTGACGGCAGCGCTGTAGATGGCGTGACCTCCGGCCGATTGTCGCCACCGCCGTGAGCGCGTAGGGTGCGGGCAACCCTGTCCTGGAGTGCTCCATGAAGCCGATCGCGCTTGCCATCGCCCTGGCCCTGACCGCCGCCCCGCTGCTGTCGGCCCCACCGGCCCTGGCCGCACCGGCCGCCAAGGCCTCCACGCCGGCCAGCCCGGCCTGGGTCGCGCGCAGCAATGCACTGGCGCAGATCCTGCTGGATGCGCAGGGGCCGTTCCAGCCCGAGGAGACCGGCTTCTTCGGCGTGCCCGGCTATGACGACAAGGTCGCCGACCTCGGCCCGGACAACGACCAGCGCTACCGCGCCGCGATGGCCAAGGCGCGCGACGAACTGAAGGCCAAGCTGGCCAGCGAGAAGGATCCCAACGTCCGCCAGGACCTGGAGATCATGATCGCCGCCGCCAACCAGAGCATCGAAGGCAGCGAGCTCAACCAGAAGTACCTGCTGCCGTGGCGTGATGCGCCGCAGAGCGTGTTCAGCGGCCTCAACCTGCTGCTGTCCGACCAGGTGCCGGCCGAGCGCCGGGCCAAGGCAGTCGATCGCCTCAAGGCGTATGCGGGCCTGCAGCCGGGCGGCACCGCGTTCACCACGCTGGCCCGCCAGCGTTACGAAGAGCGGTTGAAGGACAGCACACTGCTGCAGCCGACGAAGATCGAAGTGCAGCAGTCGCTGGACAACGTCGAGACCTACATCACCGGCATCGAGTCGTTGCTGAAGAAGTACCAGGTCACTGGTGCCGACGAGGCGATGAAGGCGCTTGCCGCACAGATGAAGGACTACGCCGCATGGACCCGCAAGGAGGTGCTGCCGAAGGCACGTGCCGATGCGCGCCTGCCGGCTCCGCTGTACGCCTACCAGCTCAAGCAGGTCGGCATTGATATCGACCCGAAGCTGCTGATGCAGCGCGCGCAGCTGGAGTTCATGGAAACCCGCTCGGCGATGCGCCAGCTGGCGCCGCTGGTGGTGAAAGAGAAGGGCCTGAAGGTCAGTGATCCGAGCGACCCGGTGGCGGTGATCCGCGCGCTGAAGGGCGAGAAGATTGCCGATGACCAGCTTGAAGGCCACTACCGCAAGGTGATCGATGCCATCGATCCGTTGATCCGCGAACACCGCATCGTCGATGTGCCGCAGCGTGCGATGCAGATGCGCCTGGGCTCGGCCGCCGAAAGCGCTGCCAGCCCGGCACCGCACTTCCTGCCTGCGCCGCTGGTCAACAACACCGGGCAGCAGGGCACCTTCGTGCTGCCGCTGGGCAACCCGGCTGCCGGTGCGGGTGCGCAGTACGACGACTTCAACTTCGGTTCGGCGGCCTGGACGCTGAGCGCGCATGAAGGCCGTCCGGGCCACGAGCTGCAGTTCACCGCGATGGTCGAGCGTGGCGTGTCGCTGGCGCGCACGATGTTCGCGTTCAATTCGGTGAACGTGGAAGGCTGGGCGCTGTATGCCGAGGCGGAGATGGTGCCGTACGAGCCGCTGGACGGGCAGATGATCGCGCTGCAGTTCCGCCTGTTGCGTGCCGCCCGCGCGATGCTGGACCCGATGCTCAATCTCGGCCTGACCGACCGTGCCAACGGCGAGCGCGTGCTGATCGAGCAGGTGGGTCTGTCCAAGGCGATGGCCACCCAGGAACTGGACCGCTACATGGTGCGCATGCCGGGCCAGGCGGGTAGCTACTTCTACGGCTACACCCGCATCCTCGAACTGCGCATGCAGACCGAGCTGGCACTGGGCGCGAAGTTCGACCGCCTGGCGTTCAACAACTTCCTGCTCGACCAGGGCCTGTTGCCGCCGGACCAGCTGGCCGAAGCCGTGCAGCAGCAGTTCGTTCCGAAATACAGGAAGAACTGACCGGTAGTGCCGGCCGCTGGCCGGCATTGCCTTTGCCTGCGGTTGCCGGCCAGCGGCCGGCACTACCGCCACGTCAGCGCTGCGGGGTGATCGTCTGCGTCGGCAGGCGTGCCGGCGGCGCCGGATCCGGTACCCAGATCGCCACGCCGGCGGCGCGCTTCTGCGTCGTCGGTATGCCGATGCCCACGCCGCCGCCCACGTGCGAACCGTAACTGCCGGCACCCACCGACATGCCGACCGGTGAGCCGCTGCTGCCCACGCCCATCAGGATCACGCCGTTGGCACCCAGTGCCGCCGCTTCGCGCTTGAGGCGAGCCACGGCGGCATCGGTCTGGCCCTGCGTGCCGAAGCCCACCGCCGAAGACGATTCCAGCTGGGCGATTTCCTGCGAACCGGCGGGCGGCGTCGAATAGATCTGCACCTGGGACGGATCGATCGGCGCGCGGGCGCGGCCCAGCATGACCTTGGAGGTACTGGCGCAACCGGCAACGGTCAGCAGCATGGCCGCCAAGGCGACCCAACGGATGTTCATGGCGTATACCCCTGTAGGACTGGTTCGGATCATCAGCCGGGCACTCTGAATCGGCGCCAACATCGGGGCTCGACCCATGGCCGCACGCTAGCACGGGGCCGGTGAGGCTGACGGCAACGGCGGTAGGCGGCGCTGCCGGGAACGGCTATGGTTGGCGCATGAACAACCACGGGAGGGCGCTATGGGTGTGATCAGTCTGTTGTGGGGCGTGCTGGCGCTGCTGTGGATGATCCTGGCGTTGATACCGCTGCTGGGCTGGGGCAACTGGTTCCTGATCCCGTTCGCCGCGGTCGGCGCGATCATCGCCGCGCTCGGCATCCTGTTCACCCACCCCAGCAAGCGCGGCCGGGCGTGGACCGGGCTGATCCTGAACGGCATCGTGGTGGTGGTCGGCATCCTGCGCCTGGGGCTGGGCGGTGGCGTGATCTGAGCCGGCCGGGCCGGTGCGACCGGGCGTCGCAGGGACACGGCCGCCGGCCGGGCAGGGAGTAGAATGGGCGGCTGCGCGAGCCCCCCGCGTGCCTGTCGAACCGCGCCCTGCGCGGCTGCTCCCATGATCATTCGTTCCCGTCCCCACGGCTGGCAACTGCTGTACATCCTGCGTGGCTCGATCGTTCCGGCCATCGCGCCGAAGGTGCTGGCCATCCTCGTCCTGTCCATCGCGGTCGCCGCGGTGGTGGAAATGGCGCCGCCGATCGGCATCGAGCGCGTCTCGGTCACCCCGTTCACCCTGCTCGGCCTGGTCCTGTCGATCTTCCTCAGCTTCCGCAACAGCGCCTGCTACGACCGCTGGTGGGAGGGCCGCAAGCTGTGGGGCCAACTGGTGTTTGAATCGCGCTCGCTTGCGCGGCAGGTACAGGTGCTGCTGGCCGATGACGCACCGCGCCGCCAGCGCCTCGGCTACCTGACCACCGCCTTCGCCCATGCACTGGCCGCGCGCCTGCGCGCCCGCGACGTCGCGCTGGCGGCGGTGCCATGGCTGGACGAGGAACAGCGCGGGCAGCTCGCCCAGCGCGGGAACGTGCCCGATGCGTTGCTGGCGATGATCGCCGCCGAACTGGCCCAGGCCCGTCGCGCCGGCACGCTCGATTCCATTCTTTACGTCCAGCTGGAAGAGCGCCTGCACGCGATGTCCTCGATCCAGGCTGGCTGCGAACGCATCCTGACCACCCCGCTGCCGTTCGCCTACACCCTGCTGCTGCACCGCTGCGCGTGGATGTTCTGCGTGCTGCTGCCGTTCGGCCTGGCCAGCTCGCTGGGCTGGGCCACGCCGGTGCTGTCGGCGGTGCTGGCCTACGCCTTCTTCGGCCTGGACCAGCTGGGTGAAGAAATGGAAGACCCGTTCGGCCTGGAGCCGAACGACCTGCCGCTGGACGCGCTGGTGCGCACCATCGAGATCGACCAGCTCGACGCCCTCGGCGAACGCCCGTTGCCCGCACCCCTGCTGCCGCAGGGCTACCTGTTGCAATAGCCACTCCCCGGAGCCTGCCATGCCTCATCCCCATTACCGCCCGCGGCGCATGCGCCATGACGAATTCTCGCGCCGCCTGATGCGCGAGAACACGCTGACCACCGACGACCTGATCTATCCGGTGTTCGTGCACGAACCGGCCGGTCGCGTTGCGGTGCCGTCGATGCCGGGCGTGGAGCGGCTGTCGATCGAAGAGCTGCTGAAGGTGGCCGAGGAAGCGCTGGAACTGGGCATCCCGGTGATCGACCTGTTCCCGGTGCTGGATGCCTCGCAGAAGTCGCTGGACGCCTCGGCGGCGTGGGCCGAGGACGGCCTGGCGCAGCGTGCGATCCGCGCGCTGAAGTCGCGCTTCCCGGAGCTGGGGGTGATGACCGACGTGGCCCTGGATCCGTACACCACGCACGGCCAGGACGGCATCATCGATGACAAGGGCTACGTGCTCAACGACATCACCGTCGAAGCGCTGGTCAAGCAGTCGCTGTCGCATGCCGAGGCAGGCGCGGACATCATTTCGCCGTCGGACATGATGGATGGCCGCATCGGTGCGATCCGTCGTGCGCTGGACGCCGACCACCACCTCAACGTGCGCATCATGGCCTACTCGGCCAAGTACGCGTCGGCGTTCTACGGTCCGTTCCGCGATGCGGTGGGCAGCGCGGCCAGCCTCGGCAAGGCCGACAAGAAGACCTACCAGATGGACCCGGCCAACGGTGACGAGGCGATGCGCGAGATCGCCCTGGACCTGGAGGAGGGCGCGGACATGGTGATGGTCAAGCCGGGCATGCCGTACCTGGACCTGGTGCGGCGGGTGAAGGAAACCTTCGGGGTTCCGACCTTCGCTTACCAGGTCAGTGGCGAGTACGCGATGATGAAGGCGGCGTTCGCCAACGGCTGGCTGGACGAGCGCGCCTGCGTGCTGGAATCGCTGCTGGGCTTCAAGCGTGCCGGCGCCGATGGCGTGCTGACCTATTTCGCGCCGCAGGTGGCGCGTTGGCTGCGCGAGCGCTGACAATAGCGCCCACGACGGACGGAGGAACACGCGATGGGACCTGAAATGGGTTGGATGCAATGGTTGATCTGGGGCACCGGTACGCTGGTGTTCGGGGCCATCATCGTCGGCGTGTTCGTTGCTGCCTGGCGCGCCGCGCGGCGCCCGCCGGAGCAGCTCTCCGCTGCGGCCCGGGTTGCCCGCGAGCAGGCCGTGCCGGAAAGCGTGCAGGCCGAACTGGCCGCACTGAACCGGCGCAAGGACAACGGCCAGCTCAGCGAAGCGGAGTACGAACAGCAGCGCGCGAAGGTACTGTCGCGCTGAGCGCCGTGGCCCGGGACCCGGGCCATCCACGCATGGCGTGGATCTACTGGTAGTCGCCAACCTTGGTTGGCGGTTTTGTTTCTGTGCCGACCAAGGTCGGCACCTACCGGAGCGGGGGGGGGGCGGTCGGTATCCACCGAACCATCATCCACGCATGGCGTGGATCTACTGCATGCACCCGGGCACTGCCGCCACCTTCGGCACGGCCAGCCGGTATACATCCACGCCACCGGCGCGGGGCGACTTCGCCGCGCTGCTGGCCACCATCATTTCGCCCGGCTTGGCGTTGTCGACCATCGGCGCGCCGGTCCAGCCGCTGGCCTGGTTGAACGACAGTCCGATCGGCTGCAGCGCAGCGCCCGTCCATGCACAACCGCTGGTCCAGACCTGCGCGGTGTCACCGCTGCCCCGGCTGAAGGCCACCGCGCCAGCGCTGCCCAGCCAGTCGCCATCGGTTTCATCGGCGGGGCTGTTCAATGCCTGCAATGCCGTCGCCGGGCCTCGCACGCCCTGCGCGTCCAATGAGGCCGCGAACAGGTCCCAGCCGGCACCACGGCCCTGCTGGCGGGCAAACAGCAGCTGTCGCCCGTCCGCGCTCAATGCCGGCCCGCGCTCTTCATGGCGGCCACCATCGCCTGCCAGCGCTTGCGGCGCCCCCACGCTGCCATCGGCGGCGATCGCCGCCCGGTACAGCCCCGACCGGCCCTCGCGGCCTGCGGCGAACAGCAGCCAGCGGCCATCGCGGCTGAAATACGGATCGCGCACCTCGCCGGACACCGCCAGCGGCAACGCCTGCGCCTGCTGCCAGCGGCCGTCGACCACGCGCGCCTGCCACAGCCCCCAGCCGGCCTCGCCACGGCGGGCGAAGACGATGCGCTGGCCATCGGCGCTGATCGTGGCCCGGCCTTCATCGGCACGGGTGGAGACCACGCCCATGCCTTCGATGCCGTACTCGTTCAACGCCATCGCCACCGGGGCAGAGAGTAGACTGGCGGCGAGCACCAGCAGGGTCGGGGCGATACGCATCATCCAGGTCCATGCACGAAAGAGCACCAGTCTAGCCAGCTTGAGGATTCCATGACCGATCGTTACGCCGTCTTCGGACACCCCGTCGCCCACTCGAAGTCGCCGCAGATCCATGCGGCGTTCGGTCGCCAGGAAGGCATCTCCCTCGACTACCGCAGCATCGATCTCGCCCCGGACGCATTCCTGGCCGGGCTGGAGGCGTTCGCCTCCGAAGGCGGGGTCGGTGCCAACGTCACCTCGCCGCACAAGGAAGCGGCGTTCTCGGTGTGCACTACGCTGACCGCACGCGCGCGCCGCGCCGGCTCGGTCAATACCCTGCTGCGCAAGGGCGACCGCTGGCACGGTGACACCACCGATGGCATCGGCCTGGTGCGTGACCTCACCGACCGCCACAGTCTGGACCTGCGCGGCCGCCGCGTGCTGCTGCTGGGCGCCGGTGGTTCGGCGCGCAGCGTCGCTCCGGCGCTGCTGGATGCCGGCATCACCGAACTGGTGGTGGTCAACCGCACGCCGGAACGTGCCGATGAACTGATCGATGCCATGGGCGAGCCGGGCCGCGCGCTCAGCCGCTACTGGGACGATCTGCGCGACCTCGGTGATTTCGAACTGATCCTCAACGCCACCTCGGCCGGCCGCGATCGCGACGCCGAGTTCAAGCTGCCGCTGTCGCTGGTCAATTCGATGACCACGGCCGTCGACCTGAACTACGGCGAGGCCGCCATCGCCTTCCTGGCCTGGGCACGCGCCGCGCAGTGCCGCAACACGGTCGATGGCCTGGGCATGCTGGTCGAGCAGGCGGCGGAGAGCTTCCTGCAGTGGCATGCCGTACGCCCGCAGACCGACGAGGTCTACCAGCAGCTGCGCGCCGGTGCAGGCGCCTTCGCCGGGCAGGACTGATCGATGGATACCCAGGCTCTGATGGTCTCCCTGCTGACCATGGTCGGCGTGCGCCTGCCGGTGCTGATTGCCCTGTGCGTTGGCCTGGTCTGGGTGATGGGCGCGCCGCGCGATCCGGCACGTACCGGGGCGCTGACCGGCCTGCTGCTGTTGCTGGCGTCCAGCATGGGCAGCCTGCTGGCCAACCTGGTGCCGATGTGGATGGTCAGCAACGGTGACTTCGGCGCGATCTCGCAGCTGAGCACCGTGCTGGGCGTGGTGCACTTCGGCCTGGCGATGCTGGATGCCGTCGGCACGGTCCTGCTGGTCTGGGCACTGGTACGGTTGCTGCGGCAGCGCGCCGCTACGCCCTGACTCCGATGGCGGCCTTGGCCGCGTCGGTAGCGTTGCGGGGCGCGCATCCAGCCATCGCGCGACGCGGCTGACCCTGTTCAGCGCCCGCGCCTCGGAGCCCGTGGCCGGCCATGCGACAATGGCCGGCCTGACCCCGCTACGGTAGTTCTGGCGTGACCGAAACCGTCGCCGCTCCACGCAAGCTCGATGACACCTTGAAGGACGCGATCCGCAAGGCGTACACGACGCTGCAGGCCAACACCCCCGGCTTCTCCACCCGCCGCTCGCAGAGCCAGATGATCGGCGTGGTGTCGCGTGCGCTGTCCACCAGCGGTGGCGTGGGCGTGGTCGAGGCGCCGACCGGCGTTGGCAAGAGCCTGGGCTACCTGACCGCCGGGGTGCCGATTGCCCTGGCCAGCAAGAAGAAGCTGGTGATCAGCACCGGTACCGTGGCGCTGCAGTCGCAGCTGGTCGAGCGCGATATTCCGAACTTCCTCAAGGCCACCGGCCTGGAGGCGACCGTTGCCCTGGCCAAGGGCCGCACCCGCTACCTGTGCACGCGCAACGCCGCCGAGGCGCACGGCGAGGGCGCGCAGAACGGCATGTTCGAGGACGAGCAGCCGCTGTTCGACCGCCCGCTGGCGCCGATCGAGATGGACATCGCCAAGCGCCTCACCGTGGCCTTCACCAGCGGCAGCTGGGACGGCGACATCGACAACGCACCGGAAACCATCAGTCCTGGCCTGCGTAGCCGCATCACCACCCCGGCCTCAGGCTGCGCGGGGCGACGCTGCGCGTACTCGGCGCAGTGCGCGGTGCTGCGCTCGCGCAACACCGTGCGCGATGCGCAGATCGTGGTCACCAACCACGCGCTGCTGCTGTCGGCGCTGTCCATTGGTGACAGCGACAACGGCCAGCCGATGATCGCCGCGCCGTCGGACATGCTGCTGGTACTCGACGAAGGCCACCACGTGGGCAACGTGGCCATCGACCAGGGCGCGGCCAGCCTGGCATTGGATGAAATGGCCAAGCGCACCGGCCGCCTGCAGATCCTGATCGCCGGTGCCTACCGCGCGGTCGACAAGGATCGCCTCGGCAACCTTCTGCCGAACGAAGCCATCGACGCGGCCAGCAACGTAGCCAAGGGCCTGCGTGCGTTCCGCGACCACGTCGAGGCGGTATGGATGCCGGCGCCGGCCGACGAGGAGCCGATGTGGCGCGCGGCCAACGGACGCCTGCCCGAGGCCTGGCGCGAGCCGATCGAGGCGCTGGCCGACGATACCCGCAGCCTCTACAACTGGGCGCACGCGGCCACCGCGCAGGTCGCCAAGGGCAAGCCGGACGATCCGGCGCGCGAGCGCCTGCAGCGCAACCTCGGCATGGCCCTGGAGATGATCGAGCAGCAGTACAACCTGTGGCAGGTCTGGCGCCGCGAAGACAAGGAAGGCGCGCCCCCGATGGCACGCTGGGTGACCGCCACCCGCGATGGCGACCTGGTGCTGCATGGCTCGCCGGTGTCGGCCGCGCACGTGCTGCGCAAGCTGTTGTGGGATGAAGTGGATTCGGTGGTGATGACCTCGGCGACGCTGACCGGTGGCGGCGACTTCCAGGCGCTGGCGATCGACAACGGCATCCCCGAAACTGCCGAGATGGTCTCGCTGTCCTCGCCGTTCGACCTGCCCAACCAGGCCGAGCTGATCGTTCCGCCGTTCCCGGTCACGCCCGATGACCGCGAAGGCCATCCGCGCGAAGTGGCGCGCTACATCGGCAAGGAACTGGACTGGACGAAGGGCTCGATGGTGCTGTTCACCTCGCGCTGGAAGATGGAGAAGGTGGCGGGCCTGATGCCGGCCGCCAAGCGCAAGCAGGTGCTGGTGCAGGGCGAGATGTCGAAGACGCGCATGATCGACGAACACCTGCGCCGTGTCGCCGCCGGCGAGGGTTCGGTGCTGTTCGGGCTGAACTCGTTCGGCGAAGGCCTGGATCTTCCCGGTGAGGCCTGCACCACGGTGGTGATCACCCAGGTGCCGTTCGCGGTGCCGACCGATCCGCAGACCGCCACCCTGAGCGAATGGGTGGAAGCGCGTGGGCTCAATGCGTTCAACCTGATCGCGATCCCGCATGCGCTGCGCACGCTGACCCAGTTCGCCGGCCGCCTGATCCGCACCTCCACCGACACCGGGCGGGTGATCATCCTCGACTCGCGCCTGCTGACCCGCCGTTACGGCAAGCGCATCATCGACGCGCTGCCGCCGTTCAAGCGCACCATCGGCTGAGCCCGCACTGGTAGCGCCGGGCCATGCCCGGCGGAGAGCCTCAACCGCCTTCCGGCTTCCGGCAGGCCGGGTTGCCCATCGCATTGTGGTAATCGCGGTCGAAGCAGCGCAGGAAGGCATCGAGCACATCGAGATTCGGCGGCCAAGGGGCATCCACCTGCTGCCCGCCTTTGGTAGTGAAGTGGAAACGACCGCTCCTGATGTTCTCCGCCATCGTGGGTGGCGTCGGTATCGCGACCAGCGCGGCACGTGCCTTTTCCAGTCCGCTGCGATCACGCCGCAGGAACGCGATCGTGCCGTCCACGTAGGCGTTCCAGTAGCCGGGGTCGGTGTCCTTCGGCTTGTAGGTGCGCTGCATCAGCGCAATCGCCTGCGCGGTTTGCCCAAGCTCCGCGCGCAGCTGCCCTTCGTGCCAGACGAGGGTGGTGTTGCCCGTCGCCTTGGGCAATGCCGCATACGCGGCCAGCAGGTCCGCGGCTTCCTGGGTGCAGCCGCGATCGGCCAGCGGGCGCCAGCCCCCGTCCATGTCCTGGTCGAACATGCCCGGTTCCATCGCCAGCATCGCCGCGCGGTCGTAGCTGCAGTCAGGGGCCTGCGGCGGTTCGGCGCTCGCGCCCATGGCCACGGCCAGTGCGAGGAAAAGTGACGTCATCACAACCTCCGTGTCGGTGATGTTGGGATACCTTAGCGGACTACGAGGGAGGCTGCCGGCCAGCGGCCGGCACTACCGGTCTTCAGTCGCCCAGCAGGGCGGTGTTGCGCACGGCGCCCTTGTCGGCGCTGGTGGCCAGCAGGGCATAGGCCTTCAGCGCGCTGGTGACCTTGCGTGGGCGCGGTGCGCGCGGTTTCCAGCCCCGTGCATCGGCGTCGGCGCGGCGCTGGACCAGCGTCGCCTCCTCCACCAGCAGGTCGATGCGCCGCGCCGGGATGTCGATGCGGATGCGGTCACCATCCTCCACCAGTCCGATCACACCGCCGCTGGCCGCTTCCGGCGAAACGTGGCCGATCGACAGGCCCGAGGTGCCACCGGAGAATCGGCCGTCGGTCAGCAATGCGCACTGCTTGCCCAGGCCTTTCGACTTCAGGTAGCTGGTCGGGTACAGCATCTCCTGCATGCCCGGGCCGCCCTTCGGGCCTTCGTAGCGGATCACCACCACGTCGCCGGGCTTCACTTCATCGGCAAGAATGCCGGCCACGGCGGCGTCCTGGCTTTCGAACACGCGCGCATTGCCTTCGAACACGTGGATCGATTCGTCCACGCCTGCCGTCTTCACCACGCAACCGTCGACGGCGAGGTTGCCGCGCAGCACGGCCAGCCCGCCTTCCTGCGAATAGGCATGTTCGAGTGCACGGATGCAGCCTTCGGCGCGATCCTGGTCCAGCGACGGCCAGCGCGTGGCCTGGCTGAAGGCCTCCTGGGTGGGAATGCCGGCGGGACCCGCCTTGAAGAAGGTGTGCAGGGTGTCGTTGTCGCTGCGCATCACGTCCCAGCGATCCAGTGCTTCACCGAGCGTGGCGCTGTGCACGGTCGGCACCGAGGTATCCAGCAGGCCGGCGCGATCCAGTTCACCGAGGATGCCGAACACACCACCGGCGCGGTGCACGTCCTCGATGTGGTACTTCGGCGTGTTCGGTGCCACCTTGCACAGCTGCGGCACGCGCCGCGACAGTGCATCGATGTGGGTCAGGTCGAAGTCGACCTCGCCTTCCTGCGCGGCGGCCAGCAGGTGCAGGATGGTATTGGTCGAGCCGCCCATGGCGATGTCCAGGGTCATGGCGTTGGCGAACGCGGCCTGGGTGGCGATGCCGCGCGGCAGCGCACGCGGGTCTTCGCCGCCATACCAGCGGTGGCAGAGTTCGACGATCAGGCGGCCGGCGCGACGGAACAACGCTTCGCGGTCGGCATGCGTGGCCAGGGTGGTGCCGTTGCCCGGCAGCGACAGGCCCAGTGCTTCGGTCAGGCAGTTCATCGAGTTGGCGGTGAACATGCCCGAGCACGAGCCACACGTCGGGCAGGCGCTGCGCTCGTAGTCGGCGACCTTCTCGTCCGAAGCGCTGTCATCGGCAGCGACGACCATCGCGTCGACCAGGTCCAGCTTGTGCTCGGACAGCTTGGTCTTGCCGGCTTCCATTGGTCCGCCGGAGACGAACACCACCGGGATGTCCAGGCGCAGCGCCGCCATCAGCATGCCGGGGGTGATCTTGTCGCAGTTGCTGATGCACACCAGCGCATCGGCGCAGTGGGCATTGACCATGTATTCGACGGCGTCGGCGATGATCTCGCGGCTGGGCAGCGAGTACAGCATGCCGTCGTGGCCCATGGCGATGCCGTCGTCCACGGCGATGGTGTTGAATTCCTTGGCGACGCCGCCGACCTGTTCGATCTCGCGCGCGACCAGCTGGCCAAGGTCCTTCAGGTGCACGTGGCCGGGCACGAACTGGGTGAAGGAGTTGGCGATGGCGATGATCGGCTTGTGGAAGTCGCCATCCTTCATGCCGGTGGCACGCCACAGGGCGCGGGCACCGGCCATGTTGCGGCCGGCGGTGGAGGTGCGGGAGCGGTATTCGGGCATGGCTGGCGGAACGGGCGGGCCGTACGACGTGGGGGTCGGTTGATCATGGCCAATTTTTTCGGTTGCTGCTGCAACCACCGGAGGCGGTCCGGCCGGGCTGCGCCCTGCACCTGCCGAATCAACGTCAAAATCAAAAGCGGGCTATCCGCGGGATGGCGGGGTGGGTCCGGCGGCAGGGGACGCCACCGGACCCACCCGCCTCCGACAGGTGGCCGTGGGCCAGTAGATCCACGCCATGCGTGGATGGATCGAGGGAGAGGACAACGAAAATGAAATTCCGTTCATCTTTCCTACTTTGCCGATTCCGGTTGTTGGCCCGGATTTGGCATGATGGGGCATTGTTCCGACTTGAAGGCATGAGGCCATGAAACGTTCCCGCACCACCGCGCTGCTGCTGATGAGCGCTGCGCCGCTGCTGTTCACTGCCTGCCAGAAGGAAGAGCAGGTGCAGGTGCAGGAAGGCCTGTATACCTCGGTGGAGGCCTGCACCACGGCTACCGCTGATCCTTCGGCGTGCCGCAATGCGTTTGCCGAGGCGCAGAAGAAGTCTGCCGACGCAGCGCCGAAGTACGCGACCAAGGAAGCCTGCGAACAGGATTACAAGCCTGAGCAGTGCGTGCAGCAGCACACCTCGGCCGGCACCTCGTTCATCGGTCCGATGATGATGGGCTTTTTCATGTCGCAGATGCTGAGCAACCGCGGTGGCCTGGCCCCGCAGGCGCCGGCTTCGGCGCCGGCCTACCAGGACAAGAGCGCCGGTTGGGCGCGTCCTGCCCCGGGCGGCAGCGGCGGCCTGAACACCGCCAGCGGCATCGGCGCGGGCAAGGCCGGGCTGGCCCCGGTCAGCAGCGAACCGAACCGTGCGGTGACCGCCAGCCGCAGCGGCTTCGGCAGCACCAGTGCGCGCCGCAGCGGCAGCAGCGTCGGCGGCTGATCGACCCATGCAACGTATCCGTATTGCCGAGCGCGCCCAGTGGCGGGCGCGTGCGGAGGAAGCCGGTTTCCGCTTCCACACCATCGACGGCCAGCCGTACTGGGATGAAAGCGCGTATTACGCCTTCACCCTGCGCCAGATCGAACAGGACATCGAAGACCCCAGCGCCGAACTGCACCAGATGGCGATGGACCTGGTCGGCGATGTCATCGCCAGCGAGCGCCTGATGGACCAGCTGGCGATCCCCGCGCATTACCGCGACTGGATCGCCGACAGCTGGCGCCAGCGCCAGCCGCACCTGTACGGGCGCCTGGACCTGGCCTACGACGGCACCGGCCCGGCCAAGCTGTACGAACTGAACTACGACACGCCGACCTCGCTGTTTGAAGCCAGCTTCTTCCAGTGGCAGTGGCTGGAGGACCAGCGCAACGCCGGCCGCCTGCCGCAGCACGCCGACCAGTTCAACGCGATCCATGAAGCCCTGGTCGAACGCTTCGGCGAACTGGCCACGCAGCTGCCGCCGCCGCTGTATTTCAGTGCGGTGGGCAGCTCGGACGAAGACCGCGGTACGGTCGAGTATCTGCGCGACTGCGCTTCGCAGACGGGCCTGCACGGGCAGGCGATCGCCATCGAGGACATCGGCCTGTCCGAAGACGGGCGCTTCACCGCGCTGGACGATACGGTGATCGGCACGCTGTTCAAGCTGTACCCGCTGGAAGACTTGATGGCCGAGGAATTCGGTCGTGCGCTGCCGGGCTCGGGCGTGCAGCTGCTGGAACCGGCATGGAAGGCGGTGTTGAGCAACAAGGGCATTCTGCCGTTGCTGTGGCAGCGCAACGTCGGTCACCCGAACCTGCTGGAAGCACATTTCGATGACGGCAGCGCGCTGGCATCGGGCTGGGTGCGCAAACCGCTGTTCTCGCGCGAAGGTGCCAACATCGAGATGCACCTGGCCGACGGCAGCACGCAGCGTAGTGATGGCCCCTACGACGGTCCGGCGATTCTCCAGCGCGCGCATCCGCTCACCCGCTTCGAAGGCGGTTACCCGCTGATCGGCAGCTGGGTGATCGGCGACCACGCCTGCGGCATCGGCATCCGCGAGGACGACAGCGCGATCACCCGCGACAGCGCGCGCTTCGTGCCGCACGCGATCGTCGACGAGGCGCCGACGCGGATCTACGTCTGATGGCGGTGCAACGCCCGCCCGGTCGGCGCGGGCGTCCTGCTCCCGTGCCGGGCCGTCATTTCGACGATGGTCGCGGCCTGAATGCGTTCGCCGACCGCATCGCGGTGCGCTGCCACCGCTGCGATACGCCGGGCTGGGTGCTGGCGAGCTGGCAGCCCTACCGTTGGACGGTGCGTTTCCGCTGCACCGGCTGCAGCGTTGCGCTGGACAGTGGCGACTGGGTGGGCGCGGTGTGCATGCAGGGACGCCGGCCGTGCGGGTACTGCGGGCACCAATGGCTGTACGTGCAGCGCCGGATAGCGTCGGGCGTTCGTTCGCTGGCCACCTTTCCCGCGCGATGTGGGCAATGTGGGCGCAGCAGCGATGTCGACGTGTCGGCCACCCCGCTGCGCGATGCCGAGCCGGCTGATCCGCACTTCGGCCTGCCGCTGCATCTTGTTGAACCCACCCGTGCGGGCTTGCTGTGGGCCTACAACGCGGAGCATCTGCAGGCGCTTCATGAGTACGCCGTCGCGACACTGCGTGAAACCAAAGGGCATCATCGCTCGATGTTCTCGCGGCTGCCGCAGTGGATGAAATTGGCGCGGCATCGCGTGCTGCTGCAGCGCGCGGTGGAGCGGTTGCAGAAGCGCTTGCTGCAGGGGTAGTGCCGGCCGCTGGCCGGCAACCGTTGTGGGTAGAGGCCGACCTTGGTCGGCGCCGTTGATGGTGTGCCAACCAAGGTTGGCATCTACCAAGGCGGAGCGTCGGTAGCGCCGGGCCATGCCCGGCGGTTGTGGTGATCCGCCGGCCAGCGGCCGGCACTACCGGTTACAGCAGCCCTTCGCGCTTCACCGCCAGATAGCGCTCCACCAGCGCGGCGGGCAGGGCATCGGCCGTGACGTCCAGCACCATCACCCGTTCGGCACGCAGCGCGTCATGCGCCTGCGCGCGCTGTTGCAGGTACAGCGCGGCGGCACCGGCCTGCGCGGCATCTTCCACCGTGTGCACCTCACCTTCCAGCGCAGCATCCAGCTCGCGCTCGCGCAGGCTGGCTACGCACACCAGATGACGGCGCTGCAGCAGGCGCACCGCCGCAAGCAGGTCTTCGATGTCCTCGTCGCGCACGTTGCTGACCAGCATCACCAGCGCGCGCCGGGGCTGGCGCAGTGAGACTTCGGTGGCGGCAGCCAGGTAATCGGTGGCCACGGCCTGCGGCTGCAGGTCGTAGCTGGCGCGCAACAGATGCTGCACCGTGTCCATGCCGCGCTGCGGCGCCACCCAGCGACGCTCGCCGCCTACCGCGAACAGGCCGGCAGCATCGCCCTGGCGCAATGCCAGGTAGGCCACCACCAGCGAGGCGTTCAAGGCATGGTCGAAATGCGAGAGTCCGCCTTCACTGGCCAGCATGCGCCGGCCGCTGTCGAGCATCAGCAGCAGCTGCTGGTTCTTCTCGTCCTGGTACTCGCGCGAGATCAGCTTGCGGGCGCGGGCGGTGGCCTTCCAGTCGAGCTGGCGCAGGCTGTCGCCGATGCGGTACTCGCGCATCTGGTGGAAGTCGGTGCCTTCGCCACGGCGGCGCTTCACATGTGCACCGACCAGTCGCGAGGCCTGGTCGGCACTGAACAGCGCAAATCGGGTGAGTGGCACGAAGTTGGGATAGACCCGCACCTCCAGCGCCGGTGGCAGCGTGCGTTGCTGCCACCACAACCGCCATGGCGAGCGGATGCGCAGCTGCACGCCTTCGAAGGCAAAGCGGCCGCGCTGCTGCGGCTGCACGTGGTAATGCAGCGAACTGGCATGGCCCGCCCGCAACTGCACGCGTTGCGGCAGTGATTCCAGTGGCCAACCGCCTGGCACCAGATCGAATACCTGTACCTGCATGGCCTGCCCGGACTGCAGGCGCAGGCCGATCTCGCGGCGCACGCCCAGTGCCAGGGCTTCGGGCACGTCGCGCTCGACGCTGGGCGATGGTCGTCGTCGCTGCCGCCACAGATCAACCAGTGCCAGCACCGCAACCAGTGCGCCGGCCAGCGCCCAGCTCCAGCGTGGCAGCAGCCCGGCCAGCACCACGCCGCCCAGCGCAGCCCAGGCCAACAGCAACGCCAGCAGCAGCGGCGCAGGCCTCATCGGCGCGGCGCTTCCACCTTGGCCAGCAGCGCACCCAGCACGTCGTCGGCACCCTGGCCTTCGATCTGCAGCTCCGGTGCCAATGCAATGCGGTGGCGCAGGGCAGGGCGGGCGATGTCGCGCACATCATCGGGGGTGACAAAGTCACGACCGGCCAGCACCGCCTGCGCGCGCGAGGCACGCACCAGGGCGATGCTGCCGCGCGGGCCGGCGCCGACGGCGATGCCCGGCCACTGCCGGGTGGCGGCGACGATGCGCACCGCGTAGTCGATCACTTCGTCATCCACGGTGATTGCCGCGGTGGCCTGCTGCAACGCCAACAGTTCGCCGGCACCGAGCACGCGCGGCACCTGGCTCAGGTCGAAATCACTGGCGGCACGGCCGCTGGTGATCGCCGCGACCATGCGCTTCTCGTCCTCCAGCTGCGGATAGTCGATCAGCACCTTCAGCAGGAAACGGTCCAGCTGCGCTTCCGGCAGCGGATAGGTGCCTTCCTGTTCCAGCGGGTTCTGCGTGGCCAGCGCCATGAACGGCGGTGCCAGGGTGAAGGCCTTGCCTTCGATGGTGACCTGGCCTTCCTGCATCACTTCCAGCAGCGCGGACTGGGTCTTGGCCGGGGCCCGGTTGATCTCGTCGGCCAGCAGCAGGTTGGTGAACACCGGGCCGCGACGGATCTTGAAGCTCTCGCTCTTCGGGTCGTACACCGCATGGCCGCTGACGTCGCTGGGCATCAGGTCGGGGGTGAATTGCACGCGGCCATAGTCCAGCTCCAGTGCCTGTGCCAGCGCGCGCACCAGCAGGGTCTTGCCGAGGCCGGGCACGCCTTCGATCAGCACGTGGCCACCGGCCAGCAGGGCGACCAGGATCTGGTCGAGCACATCGGCCTGGCCGATGAAGGCATGGCCGACGGCCTGGCGGATGGCGTCGACGCGTTCGATCAGGCGGGCGGTGGCGGCCGCCGGAAGTTCAGGGGCATCGGTCATAGCAGGGATCTCATCTGGAGCAGCAAGCGGATGCGCTCGCGCAGGGCGGAGGAATCATGCGGCGAAGGCGGAGTGAGGGCACTGGCGACTCGACTGACGGGCCATTGCAACACTGCGGCGATGGCCTGGTCGCGCGCAGCACCGTCGAGTGCCGCAGCGACGGGCGCGCGCAGGCGCAGGCGGTGCAGGAACAGCGCCTGCACGGCCAGGTACAGGCGCGTGCCATGGCCGAAGCGCAGCAGCAGTTCGCCACTGGCGCGGACGTGTTCCAGCAACGAACGGCGTTCGACCACCGGCGCGGGCAGGGCACTGCCGAAGCGTTGCGCGCGTGACCACAGCCAGCCGAGGATCGCCAGCAGCAGCGGCACCCACAGCGGCCAGCCCTGGTAGAAGATGCGCGCGCCCAGCGAGGGCGGGCGGCTGCCGTATACCAGCCACATCGTGCCGCGCCCATAGTTGGGATCGAGCAGGTAGCGCGTCAGGTCGCGGTGGGAGAGGTCATGCAGGCCATCGCGGGCAACGGCATCGGCGTCGACCGCGCGGCGGCGTGTTGATGCGGACGGGCCTTCACCGCGCATGACGTCCATGTCCGCCAGCACGTCGATGCGGCCCTTGCCGTGCGGCAGGCGCGCGAACACCAGTCCTTCCTGGCCACCCCAGCGGCGCTCGGCCGTGGCGTTGGCCTGGAAGCCCAGGCTGAAGCGCCGGCCGCCGCAGAACTCGACGTGGCTGGGATCATCGACTACGTGGAAGGGTTGGCAGTCGCTGCCATGGAACAGGCTGTCCACGCCGATCCTGTCCAGCAGGGGGCCCTGCGTGCTGCTGGCATCGTCCTCGGCCGGTGGCTGCGTGCGCAGCAGCAGATGGCCACCCGTGCCGACCCAGTCCAGCAGGGCCTGTGCGGTGCGCGGCGGCATGTCGGCGGTGTCCTGCAGCAATACCACCGTATCGGTGGCCGCCAGTGGCATCTGTGCCAGGTCCAGCCGCTGCCGGGACTGCACCTCGATGCCGTCGGCGCGCAGCGCCTGGCCCAGCACATACAGCGGGTTGTAGCTGGCTTCGCCCTGCGGCGGCAGCACGATGGTCTCGGTCACCTTTTCATGCGTGCGCAGGAACAGGATGGTCAGCGGCACCCCGAGCAGGACCAGCGCGCCGAGCAGCAACGACCAGAACAGGCGCGGGCTCATGCCTGCCACCCGTACTGCTGGCGCAGCGTGCTGGCCAACGCGTCGAAATCGCTGCGGGTGGGCAGGCGCCCGCCGTATGCGGCGTACTGCCACATGCGCACGATGCGCGCGAACAGTTCACGGTCGGTGCTGTCGGACATGCGCCGCGAGGCACGCAGGCACTGTGCTTCGGTGGCACCGGGCGGCAACGCGATGCCGGTGCGCTCCACCAGCGTGCGCACGCTGGCACGATAGAGCAGCGCCAGCGCCTGCCGTGGCCGTCCCTGGTCCCACAGCAACCCGGCCTGGGTCGCCACATCCGGCGGCAGCACCACCGGCATTTCCACCTGCTCTTCGGTGATCTGCGGTGCCTGCTTTTCCTTGCGGCGGCCGGAACCGCGCAACCACGGCAGCCACAGCCGCGCGGTCAACAGCAGCACCAGCAGCAGGACCCCCAGCAGCCCCCACAGGCCCCATTCGGCGAGCCGGGCCAGCCACAACTGGCCGCTCTTGCGCGACGTACGGTCCGCGTTGCTGCTGCTGTCCTTCTGCAGCTCTTTCTTGTCTTTCTGCTTCTCGGCGGCGTCTTCGATCGGCTTCCATCGGCTGACCTGCCGCGTCGGCCGCTGCAACGGATCTTCGTAGGCGCGGTTCACGGCCTGGCGGAAGCCAGCGGTATCCACCGGCGTGTCGCCGAAGATCAGCGCCGGTGTATTGGCCGGATCGTTTTCCGCAGTGGCCGCTTCTTCGGCTTCTTCAGCGTCTTCCGCTTCTTCGTCTTCATCGGCGTTGGCCGTGGCGGTCTGCGCGGCGTCCGGCGTGTCGGCGTCCTGTGCGTGCACGGGCGCCAACGGCAGCGCCAGGCACAACAGCAGCACCAACGAAGAGGCGACCGGCAGCAGGCGTTCGCGCAGGCGGCGCAGGGCGATTTCCACGTCCCAGGCTTCCATCTGCGTGCGTCGGTTCAAGTACAGGCCGAAGCCGGCGCCCACGTAGAACGGCCCGATCAGCGCCGCCGCCAGCCAGCACAACAGGTTGAAGCCAAGCTTGGCCCACGCAGGCGCCTCCACGCTGACCATCGCCCACGCTGCGCGCCAGGATTCGGGCAGCAGTTCCAGCGGGATGAAGATGAAGATAGTGGCGATCGCGCCCACCACCAGCACCAGTTCGAATGCCAGGCAGATCACCGCCAGCACCAGCGCAGGGCCCGCAGCGCCGGCGGCGACTGCACGCCTGCGTGGGCCACGCTGGGCGGGCGCATTGCCCTCCAGCAGATTGACCGGCAGGCACAGGCTGCGCAGGCCGCTGAAACGGCGCCAGCCCAGATAGCCCCAGAAGCCGCTGCCGCCCCACTGCCGCTGTGCGCGCAGCGCATCGCGCGGGCCGACCCGTTCGCCGAAGATGCCGCGCGAGAGCACGTACAGCGGTGCGCGTTCGAACAACGGTTTGCACCACCACATCGCCAGCCACGCCCAGCCGAAGGCATCCAGCCACCAGGCCAGTGCATTGAACAGCACGAACAACGGTGCACTGGCCAGCAGCCAGCTGCCCCACACACCGCGGGCGTGGCGGCGGGCCAGCGCGCTGCCCAGCTCCATCGCTTCCCAGCTGCTGCGCGCGCGCAGCACCACGTCCAGATGGTCAATCCGCATGGCCACCTCCGCGTCCACCGCGCCACAGCCACAGCAGCACGCCGGCCCACAGCACCCCGGCCACGCTGAACTTCACTGCGGCCGGAATGTCGGCGATGGAGGACCAGAACGCTTCCACGAACGCGGCCAGCAGCAGCATGAAGGCCACGCCCAGGCACAGCCGCGCGCCGATGCGCCCGCCTTCGACCAGCGCATCCACTCGGCGCCGCCGCCCGGGAGCCAGCAGTTTCATGCCCAACTGCAGGCCGGCGCCGCCGGCAATCACGATCGCGGTCAGCTCGAACGCACCGTGGCCGGCCACAAAGCGCCAGAACGGGCCGCCATGGCCGATGTGCTGCAGGTGGCCGGCGACCGCGCCGATGGTGATGCCGTTGAACAGCAGCACCAGCAGCGTGCCCAACCCCGCCAGCAGGCCGCTGGCGAAGGTGCGCAGGGCGATGCTGATGTTGTTCATGATGTAGTAGCCGAACATCATCCAGTCGGTGCCGCTGTCGCGGCCCAGGCGCTCGGCGGATGGATCGTACATGCGCTCCATCTCGGCGATCTGGCCGTTGTCCATCAGCAGGTGGATGCTGTCCGGGTACACCTGCACCAGCACGAAGCAGGCCAGCGCCGGCACTGCGAACATCGCCAGCGCTGCCCACATGCTGCGCGCCTGGCTGCGCACCAGCAGCGGAAAATCAGCAACCAGGAATTCCAGCGCGCGCCGCCAGCGGGTCGGCGGCGTGCGGTACAGCACGCCATGGCCGTGCTGCATCAACTGCTGCAGGCGTTGCACCAGCTGCGGGCTGTAGCCGCGTTCGCGGGCCAGCGCCAGCTGCTGGCACAGCCGTCGGTAACGCTGCGGGAAGCTGACATCGCCGGCTTCTTCCGCGCCCGGCCTGCGCCGACGCCGACGCGAGGCACCGGCGCGATGCTGCAGCCACTGCTCCAGGTCATGCCATTCCTGTTGATGGCGGGCGACGAACTGCTCTTGCTTCATCGTCGTCCCAGCAACCAGTTGGCCATTGCATACAGGCGCAGCACACCGACCTGGCCGGACGCGCTGGTCAACGGCTCGGCGATGCCGGCCAGTTCCTGCTGGCGTGCGGGTGACAGGCGTGGCGCGCGCTCGGCGAAGGCCATCACCGCCGCCTGTTCCTCCGGCCGCAGCGGTTGCGGCGGCGCCAGCGCGCTGTCGATGGTGGCCGGCGGCGGCAGGTAATGCGGCGGTGCATGTACCACCATCGTGCCGGCAACCAGATCGCCCAGGCGGCGGCCATGCGGATCGAACAGGCTGCTGATCAGGCCCAGTGCGTAGCCGAAAGGCAGCATGTCCACGGTGCGCAGCAGGTTGCGGGTGATCGAGGCCATCCAGCCCACCGGCGCGCCATCCTGCGCGAGCACCCGCAGGCCCAGCACGCGCTTGCCGAGGGTACGGCCCCACAGCGCTTCGCAGACGATGGGGTAGGCCCACATCAGCAGGAACATCAGCGCCATGTACAGGCCGCGGCCGAACTCATCGAGCAGGGCCAGCGGAATGGACAGCGCGGTGAGCGCGCCGAAGCGGACGGCCAGGTCGATCAGCCAGGCCAGCGCACGCGGCATCGGGCCGGCCGCAGGCAACTGCAGCGGCACGCCTTCCGGCGTTACCACCTCGCGGTAGGTATCGAGCATCGGCGCGGCCATCAGCGCGATGGCCGCCGAAGTGGGCGCTGGAGTCCTCTCCGGCGTGCAGCCACGGGCATGGGGGTCTCGACGGTTCCTGGTCGGGCCCAGACTTTAGCAGAGCCCGGCCATTGGCGAGGCGGCCTCAGCCCAGGTATTCGTCCTTCAGCCGCACGTAGTGGTCGGCCGAATAGTGCAGCGACTCGATCTCCTTGTCGCTGAGCGTGCGCGCCGGACGGGCAGGGTTGCCCACCCACAGTTCGCCTTCGCCCACCACCTTGCCGGGGCCGACCACCGCACCGGCACCGACGAAGCCATGGCGCTCGACCCGGGCACCGTCGAGGATGCACGCGCCCATGCCGATCAGGGTGTAATCGCCGATGCTGCAGGCGTGGATGATGCAGCCATGGCCGACGGTGACGCCTTCGCCGATCAGGGTCGGGTAGCCGGCCTTGTTGTACGGGCTGTGGTGGCTGACGTGGATGATGGTGCCGTCCTGCACATTGGTGCGTGCACCGATCCGCACGAAATTGACGTCGCCACGGATGACCGTGCCCGGCCAGATCGATACGTCATCGGCCAGTTCGACATCGCCGATGATCGTGCAGGCCGGATCGACATACACGCGCTGGCCGAGCACCGGCATCTTGTCGCGGAAGGGGCGCAGCGGGGTCATCGGCATCTCCGGCAGATCAGGGCAATCGCGATGATGATACCGCGTGCAGCACGCAGCCCTGTCGGTAGTGCCGGCCGCTGGCCGGCACCCGCAGAGGTTCTGTCGAAGGTGTATCGGGTTGCCGGCCAGCGGCCGGCACTACCGTTTTTTCATGCCACGCGTCCGCGCCGTGCGCGCTCCAGGTGCACCAGCAGCAGCGAGATCGCCGCCGGGGTCATGCCCGGAATGCGCTGGGCCTGGCCGATGGTCTGCGGACGCACACGCTCGAGCTTCTGCAGCGCTTCGGCCGACAGCCCGCGCACGATGGCGTAGTCGAAATCGCCGGCAATCGGCGTTGCTTCATGGCGCTGCTGGCGCTCGATCTCCTCGCGCTGGCGATCCAGGTAACCGGCGTACTTCACCCCGATCTCCACCTGTTCGGCCACCTTGCCATCGGCCACGGCCGGGCCGAGCGAGGGCACCCGCATCAGTTGCGCGTAATCCAGTTCCGGGCGCTTGATCAGGTCCAGCACGTTGGTTTCGCGGCTGACCGCCACGCCCAGCGTTTCCTGCACTTCGCGGCCCAGCGCATTGGCCGGCGTGGCCCACAGCGCACCCAGGCGCGTGCGCTCGGCGGCCACGGCAGCCTGCTTGGTTTCGAAGGCACGCCAGCGACGATCATCGACCAGGCCCATGTCGCGGCCGGCCGGGGTCAGGCGCTGGTCGGCGTTGTCTTCGCGCAGCTGCAGGCGGTACTCGGCGCGGCTGGTGAACATGCGGTACGGCTCGTTGGTGCCGTGGGTGATCAGGTCATCCACCAGCACGCCGAGGTAGGCTTCGTCGCGACGCGGGCACCAGCCCTCGAGGCCACGCACCTGGCGAGCGGCGTTGAGGCCGGCCAGCAGGCCCTGTGCGGCAGCCTCCTCATAACCGGTGGTGCCGTTGATCTGGCCGGCAAAGAACAGGCCGTTGACCAGCTTGGTTTCCAGCGAGGCCTTCAGCCCGCGTGGATCGAAGAAGTCGTACTCGATGGCATAGCCGGGGCGGGTGATGTGCGCGTTCTGGAAACCACGGATGCTGCGCACCATCTCCAGCTGCACGTCGAACGGCAGCGAGGTGGAAATGCCGTTGGGATAGATCTCGACGATGCCCAGGCCTTCGGGCTCGACGAAGATCTGGTGGCTGGCCTTCTCGGCAAAGCGCACCACCTTGTCCTCGATGGAGGGGCAGTAGCGCGGGCCGATGCCTTCGATCTGGCCGCTGTACAGCGGCGAACGGTGCAGGGCGTCGCGGATGATCTGGTGGGTCTGCTCGCTGGTGTGGGTGATCCAGCAGCTGACCTGCTGCGGATGCTCATCCACCGAGCCGAGGAAGGACATCACCGGGCGCGGCGTGTCGCCGGGCTGCTCGTCCATCACGCTGTAGTCCAGCGAACGGCCGTCGATGCGCGGTGGCGTGCCGGTCTTCAGGCGGTCCACCTGGAACGGCCGCTCGCGCAGGCGTGCGGCCAGCGTGGTGGCAGGCGGATCGCCCATGCGGCCGGCTGCGTACTGGGTCGGGCCGACGTGGATCTTGCCGGCCAGGAAGGTGCCGGCGGTCAGCACCACGGCCTCGGCATCGAAACGCAGGCCGGTCTGGGTGATGACCCCGCGCACGTGGTCGCCCTCGATGACCAGGTCATCCACCGCCGCCTGGAACACGGTCAGGTTGGCCTGGCCCTCGACGATGGCGCGGATCGCCATGCGGTACAGGTTGCGGTCGGCCTGGCAGCGGGTGGCGCGCACGGCCGGGCCCTTCGAGGCGTTGAGGGTGCGCCACTGGATGCCGGCGCGGTCGGCGGCATGCGCCATCGCACCGCCGAGGGCGTCGATTTCCTTGACCAGATGGCCCTTGCCGATGCCACCGATGGCCGGGTTGCAGCTCATCGCTCCCACCGTTTCGATGTTGTGGGTCAGCAACAGGGTGCGCACGCCGGTACGGGCCGCAGCCAGCGCGGCCTCGGTGCCGGCGTGGCCACCGCCGATGACGATGACGTCGTAACGATGGAAGGAATCGATCATGGGAGCTGTTCAGCAAGGGGCAGGCGCAGCCGGAGACGGCGCCGGGGTGGCGATTTTAGCGCCAATCGGGGCAGGGACGTTGGCGCCGGCCGGCCGGCGTCGAAATCAACCCTAAAGTTGGCAGGATTTTTGCAGATAACCCAATAGCACCCACCGTGGCTGGCGCCGCAGGCGCTGGTGACCGGAATTGGAACAGGGGCCGGTACAGGCGCACGGTGGGGAAGCAGAGGGGCCGGCAGTCGGGGGACTGTCCGGCCCTGTTTTTTGGGGCGGCTGGGAACGCGGCATCCACGCATGGCGTGGATCTACTGCCCGCGCGCCCTGGTGTCCCAAACAACAAACGGCCCCGCAGTGCGGGGCCGTTCGTCTTTAAAGGTGCCGACATCCGACAGGGCCGGAACAGGGGGGATCCAGATGTTCCTGTCGGATATCGACGTAGAGCTGTTTGGGACGGGCCCTTAACGCTTTTGTCACTTTGTGACGCTGGCCGTCACCACCTGCGTAGATTGAGGCTTGGACCGTGTGAAATGCAAGATGGAACAAGCGTCAACTGTGCGCTATCTCTCACGATCCATGGCACGCCAGGGGGAACTGTTCATCCTCGGCGCACGCGGAGCCGGAGCCGGACGCGCCTGCGGCGGCGGCGAGGGGCGCTCGACCCGCTGTGCAGGCTGCGGCGGTCGACGCATCGAATCCATGTTGCGCCAGGGCGAGCCGCCATTGTTCTGGCGCGGCGGCGGTGGCGGGCGGTTTTCGCCGCCGTTGCCGGGACGCGGTGGCGGGCGGTGGTTGTGGTGCGGCGGGCGGTAGATCGGCCGCTGGTAGTACGGGCCGCCATAGCCGTAATAGCCACCGCCGCCGTAATACGGATAGCCGTAGTCGGCCGGGTAGCCATAGGGGTAGCGGTACTCCACCGACGGCGCACCGTGGTAGTAGCCACCGCCGCGGCCACCGACATAGTCATAGGTGGTGCAACCGGTCAGGGCCAGCAGCAGGCCACCGGCAAGCATCAGGCGCGTTTTCATGATGGGTCCCCCCAGAGGACGGGTATGCAGGCAGCTTCAGCCGCCGGCGTTGAATCAGCCCTTAATTCCGCCGGCCAGGATGAATGGCGGTGTAGGCATGCATGCTGGCATGACCGATGGCGCCCTCGCCAGCGCGGGGCCATACGTTAATCTTGCGTCATGAGCGATTCACTGTTGCCCCGCGCTGATGACGTCCTCGCCGCCGCCGCGCGGATCGCGCCCCATGCCAGCGTGACCCCGGTGCTGCGCTCGCGCACGCTGGATGCGTTGGCCGGTGCGCAACTGGCGTTCAAGGCCGAGCACCTGCAGCGCGGCGGCGCGTTCAAGTTCCGCGGTGCGTGCAATGCGGTGTGGTCGCTGGACGCCGACCACGCCGGTGCCGGTGTGGTGACCCATTCCTCCGGCAATCACGGTGCCGCTTTGGCGCTGGCTGCCCGCACACGGGGCATTCCCTGCCATGTGGTGGTGCCGGAAGGGGCCGTGGCCGCCAAGCTGGCCAATATCGCCCGGCATGGCGCCACCCTCTGGCGCTGCCCGGCCACCATTGCCGACCGTGAGGCCACCTGCGCCAAGGTGCAGGCCGATACCGGCGCCACTCTGGTCCATCCGTACACCAACCCCGCGGTGATCGCCGGGCAGGGCACGGCCGCGCTGGAGCTGCTGCACAGCGAGGGGCCGTTCGACGTGCTGGTGGTGCCGGTGGGCGGTGGTGGCCTGGCCAGTGGCACTGCGTTGGCCCTGCAGCACGCCAGCCCGGGCACGCGGCTGGTGCTGGCCGAGCCGGCCGGTGCCGACGACACCGCCCGTTCGCTGGCGACCGGCAAGCGCCAGGAGGCATTTACCCCGGACACGATCTGCGACGGACTGCGCACGCTGATCGGCGCACCCAACTTCGCGCTGCTGCAGGCCGCGGGCGCCGAGGTCATCGTGGTTGACGATGCCGCCACCGTGGCGGCGATGCGCCTGCTGTGGGACGTGCTCAAGCAGGTGGTCGAGCCGTCCTCGGCGATCGTGCTGGCAGCGGTGCTTGCGCAGCCTGCGCGCTTCGCCGGCCTGCGCGTTGGACTGGTGCTGTCCGGCGGCAATGTCGATCTGCCTGCCCTGCGTTGGGGAGCGCCATGAGCCGCGGCCGCCATCGCGAACGTACCGGCCTGCTCGGTTGGGTGTGGCGGTTGTTCGTACTGCTGGTGATCTGGCTGCTGGGCGTGACCGCCTGGATCGTCTGGGTCGGCGAGCGCGACCAGGCGGCCAAGGCGGACGCGATCATCGTGCTGGGTGCGGCGGCCTACGATGCCAAGCCCTCGCCGGTGTTTGAAGAGCGCATCCGCCACGGCCTGGATCTGTACGACGCCGGCTACGCGCCACTGCTGATCTTTACCGGAGGCTACGGCGGCACCGGTGCGCGCTTCTCGGAATCGCAGGTGGCCCGGCGCTATGCGCTCAAGCACGGCATTCCCGATGAGGCGATCCTCATCGAGACCGCCTCGCGCAATACCGTGCAGAACCTGGTCGAGGCCAAGCGGCTGATGGACCAGCGCAAGCTGCATTCGGTGATCATCGTCAGCGACCCGCTGCACATGGCGCGCGCGCTGCGCCTGAGCAAGGCGCTGGGCATCCAGGCGTTGGCCTCGTCCACGCCGAGCACGCGCTTCCGCAGCTTCCATACCAGCTGGCGCTTCCTGGTGCAGGAGATCTACTTCTTCCACCGCGACCTGGTACGGCCGCCGTTGAGTTCACCGGCCAATACCTGAGCGGCTGCCGCTGCGCTCGCCGGGCATGGCCCGGCGCTACCCATAACGCGCGCCTGGCCGGGACCTGCTTTTGGTAGTTGCCGACCTTGGTCGGCACGGGAAGCACAGCGCCGATCAAGGTCGGCTGGTAGCGCCGGGCCATGCCCGGCGGCGCCTTCGAATCAGGTCTGCTTGCGCCGGATCGGGATCGCCGACACCGGCACGGAAGCAATGTCATGCCCACCTTCGCGGATCGGCGCGCCCGGATCCGGCGCCCAGGCATGGGCGTAGATCACTTCCCAGCTGCTGGGCAGCTTGCCATCGGCACGGCGCATCGGTTCGTACGCCGCCGCTGCCGCCGCGAACCGCCCCCGGCCGGTCAACGTATGGCGGCGATCGACCCGTGCGTTGGTCGCGCCCATCGCGCGCAGCTCGCGCATCAACGAGGGCAGGTCGTCGTAGGTCAGGGTGAACAGGTCGCGGTCCAGAACCGGATCACGGAAGCCGGCCATCATCAGCGCATCGCCGAACTGGGCGATCTGCGCGAAGCGGCTCACGTGCGGGCGGTCGTCGGCGGCGGCGAAGGCCTCGTTGAGCTCGACCAGCGTTTCCGGCCCGAACGTCGAACACACCAGCAACCCACCGGGCTTGAGCACGCGGCGGAAACCGGCGAACACCGCCGGCAGGTCGTCCACCCACTGCAGGCACAGGTTGCTGAAGATCACATCGACGCTGTTGTCGGCCAACGGCAGCGCCGTGGCATCGGCGGCCAGGCGTTGGAACGGCTTCCACCAGCCGGCCTGGCGCTTGGCCTGGTCGAGCATCGGCAGTGCCACGTCCAGCGCGATCACCTGCGCCTTCGGCCAGCGCTTCTTCATCAGCGCACTGGCATGGCCGGTGCCGGCACCGATATCCAGCACCACCTCCGGCTTGCGTGCCTCCAGGTAGTCCAGCGATTCCAGCAGCCGCGACTGCACCTCGCGCTGCAGGGCGGCGGCAGCGTCGTAGCTGGTGGCGGCGCGGGCGAAGGCGCGGCGGACATGGCGGGCATCGAAGTGGGACGGCATTGCAGAAGTCTCTTAGAACGTACCGGGGTAGGCGCCGCCGTCGATCAGCAGGTTCTGCCCGGTGAGGTAACCGGCCTGTGCACTGCACAGGAAGGCGCAGGCGGCGCCGAATTCGTCCGGCGTGCCGAAGCGGCCGGCGGGAATCTGCTGGCGGCGGCGTTCGGCCACCGCCTGCACGTCCCCGTCCTGGCCGGCGGCGTGGGCGAAGTTGGCGCGCAGGCGGTCGGTATCGAACTGGCCGGGCAGCAGATTGTTGATCGTGACGTTGTGGACGACGGTGCGCCGCGCCAGCCCGGCGACGAAGCCGGTCAGGCCGCTGCGCGCGCCGTTGGACAGCGCCAGCGCGTCGATGGGTGCCTTCACCGATGACGAGGTGATGTTGACGATGCGGCCGAAGCCGCGCTCGATCATCGCGTCCACGGTGGCGCGGATCAGCGCGATCGGCGCCAGCATGTTGGCGTCCAGCGCGGCGATCCAGTCGTCGCGCTCGAACGTGCGGAAGTCGCCCGGCGGCGGGCCGCCGGCGTTGGTCACCAGGATGTCGACCTGCGGGCAGGCGGCCAGCGCCTGGGCGCGGCCCGCCTCGGTGGTGACGTCGGCGGCGATCGCACGCACTTCAGCGGCACCGGGCAGCGTACGCAGTTCTTCAGCCGCGGCCTGCAGCGCAGCGTCACCGCGGGCGACGATGACCACGTTCACGCCTTCGCGCACCAATGCGCGCGCGCAGCCCAGGCCAAGCCCCTTGCTGGCGCCGCAGACCAGTGCCCAGCGGCCGGAAATGCCCAGATCCATGCGTCAGTCCTGCACAAGCTTAGGAAGGCTCATTGTCCGCCATCGGCCGGTGACAGGCCGGCAACGAAGTGTTGCAGGGCGGCTGCAACGTCATCGGCGTGGCCGAGGAAGGGGGCGTGGCCGCCATGACCCACGGTCAACGACTGCCCCCCGGGCGCCAGCGCGGCAGCGGCCTGCATCGCCGCCGGCGAGACCAGACGGTCACGCTGGCCGGCAATCCACAGGCTGGGCTTGCCCAGTGCGGGGAGGGCACCGCGCAGGTCGGTGTTCTCCAGCAGCTGCAGGCCCTCGTGCAGTGCGCGTTCGGTGGGCGCTCCGCGTTCGACCAGGCGCTGCCGCAGGGTGCGCAGTTCCTCGCGGGCATGCGCCGAACCCATCACGTCCAGTGCCAGGAAACGTTCCAGGGTGCCACTGAAGTCCTGCGCAAGGTCACGACCGAACTGCTCGAATACCGATGGCTCCACCGCATGCGGCCAGTCATCACCGCGCACGAAGCGCGGCGTGGCGGCGATCATCGCCAGACCGCGCACCTTCGGCAGCGTGGCCGCCGCGTGCAGCGCGAACAGACCGCCCAGTGACCAACCGCACCACACCGCTGGCGGCGTGGCCGCGGCAATGGCATTGACCACGAACGGCAGGCGCAGCGGGGTGCTGTCGTCGCGGCTGTGGCCATGGCCGGGCAGGTCGACCAGATGCAGCGTGAATCGATCGGCCAAGCGCTGCACCAGCGGCGCAAACACGCCGCCCTGCAGGGCCCAGCCGTGGATCAGTACCAGGTCCGGCCCATGGCCGGTCACTTCAATATGCATGGGGAACTACACGATCACTCAGGCCAGCGCCGGCAACGACGGCGGCAGCACTTCACGCGCGGCAAAGGCCACGCGGTCGCGTGCAACGGCGATGGCTTCGACCAGGCCGCGTACCTGCTCAGTGGTGTGCAGCGCGGACAAGGTGACGCGCAGGCGCGCCTTGCCTTCCGGCACGGTCGGTGGGCGGATCGCGCCGACCAGCCAGCCGGCCTGCTCCAGCGCCTGCGACATCGCCATGGCAGTGTGGTCGTCGCCACACAACAGCGGCTGGATCGGCGTTTCCGATGCCATCAGATCCAGCCCATGACGTCGCGCTTCGCTGCGGAACAGGGCAATCAGATCGGCCAGCTTCGCCCGCCGCCAATGATCGCGGCGGGCCAGGCGCACCGCTTCCAATGCGGATGCCGCCAGCGCCGGCGCCATGGCGGTGGTGTAGATGTAGGGGCGTGCGGTTTCGGCCAGGTGCTCGATCAGGTCTTCGCGGCCGAGCACCAGCGCGCCGGAACCGCCGAGCGCCTTGCCCAGGGTGACCAGCTGCAGCGGCACATCGTCCACGCCCAGGCCGGCGGTGGCGACCGCGCCACGACCATCGCCGAGCACGCCCACGCCATGCGCATCGTCCACGTAGAACAGCGCCTGCTGCAGGCGCGCGACCAGCGACAGCGCACGCAGCGGCGCGACATCGCCATCCATGCTGAAGACACCGTCGGTAGCCAGCATCGCTGCGCCATCGGGCGCATGCTTGAGTTGGCGCATCGCACCTTCCGCGTCCAGGTGCGGGTAGCGGCGCAGGCGCGCGCCGGCCAGCCGGGTGGCATCGAGCAGACTGGCGTGGTTGAGCTTGTCCTGCACGCAGACATCGTTCTCTTCGCCCAGCAGCGCCTGCTGCACGGCCAGGTTGGCGGTGAAGCCACTGCCGAACAGCAAGGCACGCGGGTAACCGAGCCACTCGGCCACTTCGCGTTCCAATGCGTCGTGCAGCGCGTGGTGGCCGCAGACCAGGTGCGAAGCACCGGCACCGGCACCTTCGCGCGCGGCGGCATCCTGCAGTGCGTTGACCACGCTGAACTGCTGGGCCAGGCCCAGGTAATCGTTGCTGCAGAAGCCGGTCAGCCAGCGCCCATCGACTTCCAGGCGCACGCCATCGCGACGGGTGACCGTGCGCCGCGGGCGGCGACGGCCTTGTGCATCGCGCAACGCGCGCTGGGCTTGGAGGCGGGCGGTCAGGTCGGGGCGTGCCATGGCGGCTGGATGCGGCGACGGGGCGGCTAGGGTAGCGCGTTGCCGCGACGCCTGCTTGGCCGCCGGCTCAGGCCGCGTGGGCGCAGCCGCAGCCGGGGCCATCGGCGCTGATATCGGCATGCACGGTGCCGCCATGGTCATGACCGTCGGCGTCCACCTGCACCGCCATCGGCTGCAGGCCCAGGCGTGTGAACAGGGCCATGTCGCGCTCGCTCTCCGGGTTGCCGGTGGTCAGCAGCTTGTCGCCATGGAAGATGGAGTTGGCGCCGGCCAGGAAGCACAGCGCCTGCAGCTCATCACTCATCGCCTCGCGGCCGGCCGACAGCCGCACCATCGAACGGGGCATGGCGATGCGGGCCACGGCGATCATGCGCACGAACTCGAACGGGTCCAGCTCGGCACTGCCATGCAGCGGCGTGCCGGCCACCTGCACCAGCTTGTTGATCGGCACCGAATCGGGATGCGCCGGCAAGGTGGCCAGCGCCAGCAGCAGGCCGACCCGCTGCGCGCGTGTTTCACCCATGCCAACGATGCCGCCGCAGCAGGTCTTCAACCCCGCATCGCGCACATGGCCCAGCGTATCCAGGCGATCCTGGTACTGCCGGGTGTGGATGATCGACTCGTAGTAGTCCGGCGCGGTATCGAGGTTGTGGTTGTAGTAGTCCAGGCCGGCGTCCTTCAACGCGCGCGCCTGCTCGCCACCGAGCATGCCCAGCGTGGCGCAGGTTTCCAGGCCCAGCGCTTTCACCCCGGCGATCATTGCCGCCACCTTGGGGATGTCGCGGTCCTTCGGCGAACGCCACGCTGCACCCATGCAGAAACGCGAGGCACCGGCCGCTTTGGCTTGGCGGGCCTTGGCCAGCACCGCATCGGTGTCCATCAGCTTCTGTGCGTTGACCCCGGTGCTGTAGCGCTGCGCCTGCGGGCAGTACGCGCAGTCTTCCGGGCAGCCACCGGTCTTCACCGACAACAGCGTGGAGACCTGCACCTGGGCCGGGTCGAAGTGCTCGCGGTGGACGGCGGCGGCGCGGAACAGCAGTTCCGGGAAAGGCAGGTCGAACAGCGCCTGCAGTTCGTCGTGGTGCCAGTCGTGGCGGATGGCGGTTGCCATGGCGGGACCTTGGAAGGGCTGGAGCGAGGGCGCAGTCTGGGTGGGGTTGGGAACGCTGTCAACTATTAATATAAAATAGTGGTTTACAGGAAGTCGTCGCCCGGGTCAGTTGCAGCGGTGCTAAGTTCGCCGCTACGCATGGAACGTGAGAATCGGCATGGACACGCACAAGAACGCCGCAACCCTTCGCAACGCTGTGCTGTGCAGCCTGGCTGATCTGCCCGATGGAGGCTTGCGCGTGGTAATGGATGACCTGCGGAAATCGGACACCGCCGGTATGTGGCAGCACCGCACGTTCGTTACGTTCAAGGACTATCCACCAGGCATGCTTGCCGACCCGGTAGGCCTGTCCGAAGCGGAGTTGGCAGACTTTGGCTTCTTCGTGCTGGTCCGCCTGCTGGCTGTAAATGGCCGGCTGGCTGACACTGACGACGCGCCGGACTGCGATGCGCACCTCACCAACGAACAGCGGCACCGCATCGCAGCGCTGACCGAGGAGGACGTCGCGCGGATCGATCAGCAGCTGCTTTCCCACTGTGACGGTCAGTTCCGCAAAGTCGCCTATATCGTGGGCACGGCGATGTCGTTGGATCCCGAACGTCCGCCGGGAATTCCAGATGTGTTCTACGCAGGGCGTGTGCGCAAGCTGGTCGAGCGTGGCGCGCTGCAGGCTGCCGGCGACCTGTCGCGCATGCGCTACAGCGAAGTGCGCCGGCTCAGCTCTGCTTGAAGACGGTTCTCTGCCCGATCGCGCTGGACTTTCGAACGTCGGACCGGCCCAGCCCGGGAATCAGGAAATCGGCAGGGCTGCGGCCATGCTTGGTCTTTTCGGCAAGCCAGCGCGGCATCCGGCCGCGGCCCGACCACGTATTGCGCTTGTTGTCCGGGTCGCGGTACTTGGCCGCCACCTTGCCCGCCTTGCGCCGTGTGGCAGGTTTGCGGACCGGTGCAGCGGCCTCGGCGGGCGCGGCCCCGATCAGCTCTTCAATCGTGTAGCCGCACTGCGCGGCGAAGGCGATCAGCTTGCGACGGACAACGGCCACGGGGCGGCGGCTGGCAACCAGCGCCCTCCGCTGCTCGGCAGCAGTCACAAGGGCGTTCAGTTCGCGCAGGCTCAGGTGTTCGACGTCGATTGTCATGCCGCGAAGGGTCCGGACATCCCGGCAGCCTGTCAAGCAGCGGACGGGTATCTCAGCCTAGGCAACCAGTCCCCCAGCCGGGCTGCCACCAGGCATCTCGCCACCAGTGTGGGTAGGCCCAGGGCGTCCAGCATGCTGCTGACGCTGTGGGGTATGTTGTTGAAAGGCGGCGGACCCAGCCGCTACCTTGTCGAGTACTTTTACTTTATCGATGCCGCTGAGCGTGGAACGAGACCAGACCGGAAGCATGCCCACAACTGACCGAAAGCTCCTGGTGCTCGATCTCGATGAAACGCTGGTTCATGCCAGTGCGCGTCAGTTGCACCGTCCTGCTGACACTCAAGTGGTGGGCTATCACGTCTACAAGCGGCCCTACGTTGACGACTTCCTGGATTTCGCATTCGCGCACTTCAGCGTAGGGGTGTGGACATCTTCCGGCAGTCTGTATGCCGAGCCACTGGTGGCATGGTTGATGCCAGGGCGCACGCTGGAGTTCCTGTGGTCGTCCCAGCGTTGCAGTACTGCGCGTGATTGGGAGACCGGTGGCTACACCAGCCAGAAGCGCCTGGCCAAACTGAAACGTCTAGGCTTTGCGCTGGAGCAGATGATCGGCATTGACGACACTCCCAGCAAGTACGCCAAGAACTACGGAAATCTGATACAGGTGCGGGAGTTCACTGGTGATGGTTGCGACGATGAATTGCTTCATCTTTCTCGATATCTGGATGTACTGCGCGCGCAGCCCAACATCCGGACCGTGGAGAAGCGCCGTTGGCGAGAGCGCATGATGGAGTGAATCGGCAGGATCATTGATTCACCCGCTTCCAGTGTCGTTTGCGGAAGTGTCACGCTGCGCACACCACCGCACTCCTGTGCGCGGTGCCCGCAGCCGGCCCCCTTTCTGGTTTCACCAACGTCTCTGCGCTTTCGTATGAAGCGGACGACCAGCAATGTTGAAGGGACGAGTGGGCGGGTTCTTCGCCGATTCAATGGTGCTGGCCGACGTTCCTTCCAGTACGATTCCGCGAACGTTCGCAAGCGCAAGGATGCCTTCGATGTCGACCGCTCAGCACTCTCGAATGATCAACGCTGCTGCCAGAACGGTGCTGCGCCCTCTGGGCTGCGTGCAGAAGGGACGCTCCAGAATCTGGATTGACGACCAGGTATGGTGGATCGGCGTGGTTGAATTCCAGCCCTCTTCGGGACGGAAGGGAAGCTATCTGAATGTTGGAGCGTGCTGGCTCTGGCATGAGAAGGACTTCCTTTCATTCGACGCCGGGCACAGAGTGGGAACCTTCCACGAATTCATCGACGAGGAGCAGTTCTCGGCGGAGGCCACGATGCTGGCCAGGCGTGCAGCGCAGGAAGTCGTTGCGCTGCGCGATCGCTTCCCCTCGATCGCCCACGCGCTGGCGTGGACCACTGCCAATGCATCGCCCACGCTATGGAACACGTACCACTCGGCGGTGTTGGCGGGGTTGGCGGGTGAGGTCGAACGCAGTGGGTTGCTGTTTACAGAAGTGATCGCCGATCCAAATGACGTGCCATGGGCCGTTGAGCTGAAGCAGAGGGTTGTCGGGCTGCTGCATTGCCTGGAGTCAGGGGCTGGCTTTGAACAGGAGATCGCGGCCACGGTCGGGCGAACGCGTATCGCGCTGGGACTGCCTGCCTGCCAGCGTGCAGCCAACGGGATCGAGTTTTGAGGGGAATTCACGGTGGTCGATCCGCTGCGTGCGGCTGACCCCCGGTGAGCCCAAGCCAGCCACGTCCAGCCTTGGGCTGCCGCCGCCAGGAGCAGGGCAAGCCCTTGCGTGGTTGCACCGTCCTATTGGCCATCCTGGCGCGGGCGAGTGCTGACCGGGGAGCTGGGGGGCTCCCCATCGTCATATCGCCCTGATCAGGAACAAGCGGAAGTCTGTTCCTTCTGACCCGGCTGGGATGCTGCACGCCATGCCCATCCTTGCAAGATTCCGTTCCCAGAATGCGTGCGCCACATGATCCTTGCGGAATGTGGCCAGCAGCCATTCTCCCGCCGTTGGCCGCACAAGCTCTGCGACCACTGCGGACGCGATGCCTTTGCCCCGATGCCTTGGAAGGATGAACAGATCGGCCAACTCTGGCAGGCGCCGCCCCTGGAACTCGACTTCATCCACCTGGACGAATCCGCACAGCTGGCCATCGAGCCAGAGCAGACGGGTCCACTCCGGCTCTTCCTGCAGGCGGGCCCGGACATCGGCAAGTGCGCAGTCGTAGAGACCATCGGCAAGGATCTCCTCACCACTCCAGGCAGAGGCTTCGAAGTAGTACAGCTGCATCAATCTGAAGACCACATCTGCGTCCTGCGCAGTTGCCTTGACCAGCGTCAGTCCGTCCATGCAGTAGAGGTCCATCCAGGGCGACTGCGCCCATCCTGATGATAGCTGGCGCAGGATCGGCCAGTACTGGTTCTGCAGTTCCGGCCGTATGTGGATGGAAGCGCGCGGTAGCAGGTGCGATGCAGGTCTACGGCCTGGCAAGGTGCAGCCCCCATCGGCCAACGCTCCCTGTACTGACATGCAGGCAGCCCCTTCACCGATGGGCAGCCTGCGCTTGCAGGGCGATGCTGCGGCATGCGCCTCCCACTGCCTTCTGTCCTTGGTGAACCGTTGCAGGCCGCCTTTCGCCTGTTGCTGCCCCTGCGCTGCCTGGTCTGCAGCGAGCGCGGTCACGACACCCTCGACCTCTGCGTCGCCTGCCTCGCCGACCTGCCGTGGGCGGGTCGCGCCTGCCTTCGCTGCGCGCTGCCGCTACCGGACGACGCCCTGCCCATCTGCGGCACCTGCCGTGACGAGCCGCCGCCGCAGACCGCTACCCACGCCAGCCTGCTGTACCTGCCGCCGATCGATCAACTGCTGGTCCGCTACAAATTCCACCAGGACCTGGCTGCCGGACGCCTGCTTGCGCAGTTGATGCTGCGCAACCCGCCACCATGGTCGTGCGCGCCGCTGGTACCCGTGCCACTGCACCGCAAGCGACTGCGTCAGCGTGGCTATGACCAGGCCGCCGAACTGTGTCGCCTGCTGCAGTTGCCGAGGTGTCGCGGGCTGTACCGTCGCCGCCACACCGCGCCGCAGTCCGAACGCAGCGCCGAGCAGCGCCGCGACAACCTGTTCGACGCCTTCGATGTGCGCGGTGCCGTCCCTGCGCGGCTGACGATCGTCGACGACGTGATGACCACCGGCAGCACCGTGCTGGAAGTCGCCGAGACGCTGCGGCTGGTGGGGGCTGAAGATGTGCGGGCATGGGTCTGTGCGCGGGTGCCGTGATCGCACCTTTCATTCCGTAGGTCTAGGATGTTCGCGAACCCGGATCGAAGGAGTGGTCATGAATTCCCCTCTGTCTCCCTTGTTGTCGGCCGTTGGACGCAGCTGGTGGATCCTGCTGCTGTACGGTCTGGTCGCGCTGGGCTTCGGCATCATCGCGATCGGCTGGCCGATGTCAGCGGCCATCGCGCTGGCGTGGACGCTGGGTGTGATGGCGATCGTGGAAGGCGTCATCAGCCTGTTGGCGTTGATTACCGGTGGTAGTGGCGCCTCGCGTGGCTGGCTGCTGCTGTATGTGGTCGCCTCGCTGGGCTTCGGCATCCTGGCGGTGATCAATCCACTGGCCACCGCCAGCGTGCTGGTGCTGTTCCTGGCGGCATGGCTGCTGGTGGCAGGCATCTATCGCATCGTCTTCGCCATCCGCGTGCGCAGGCAGATCCAGGGTGAGTGGTTGCTGATTCTCAGCGGTGTGCTGGCCATCGTGCTGGGCCTGCTGTTCGCGGCCAATCCGTATGCCGGCGTAGCGGTAACCACGTTGTGGATCGGCATCGGCAGCCTGCTGTACGGCGTGCTGCAGGTGCTGGTGGCGTTCAAGCTGAGGAAGCTGCGCTGATGCGGGCCTGGAACAGATGGGCGCTGCTCGGCGGCGGCCTCGCGGTGTTGCTGCTGGCGGGCTGCAACCGAGTGCTTCCGGCGGAGACCCGGCATCCGCCGCGGGAGGGGGTGCAGGTGCAGATGCGTGAGGTCGATCCCGATGGTCGCGCTACCCTGCAGTGGCAAGGGCGCAGCATCGCCGTGAAAGCGCCGCCGATGCTCACCAGTGCCGATATCGTCGACGTGCGAGCGGCGTTGGACGCCGCGCACCAGCCCGTACTGGAACTGACGTTCCGCAAGGAGTCCGCCGGCCGGTTGCTGCACGCGACCGAGGCCCTGGTGGGCAAGCAGGTGGCGCTTACCGTCGATGACCACGTGCTGTCCGTGGCCACCATAGCGGGCCCTTTTGGCGAGTCCATGCAGGTGGCCGGTACCAACATAAGCGTGGCCGAAGTGCACGACATGGCGCGCTACATCGTGCACGGCGGCCCTGCGCCGCCACAGCAGCGCTGAATCAGCGCTGCTTTCCTGCAAACCCGGCTTCGATCTCTTCCAGCGAGCGCCCCTTGGTTTCCGGCAGCCAGAATGCGGCCACCAAGAAGAACACGAACGTGCAGCCCGCCCAGAACAGGAACATGCTGGCGTAGCCGTAGTGCCCCACCGTCGGCAGGAAGATGGCGGCAATGGTGGTGGACACGAACTGGTTGATCAGCAGCGCGATGCTCATGCCGTTGGAGCGGATGCGGTTGGGCATCAACTCGGACAGCGCCAGCCACACGCACACGCCTGGGCCAACTGCGAAGAACGCCACGAATACCAGGATGCAGGCAGCGACGGCCCAGCCATGCGCGGGCGGCGGAATCGGGCCGATACGGGCTTGCTCGATGCGCAGCGGTGCCTGCGCGGCACTGGCCGGGTCGGCGAACGGATTGAGGTGCAACGTGCGGAAGAACGCGCCGATGACGCTGTCCGGTTGCACGGTGCCGGCGCGCTCGATGCGCAGCTCGCGGTCGGTCAGGTTGTCGCTGCGCAGCGCGCGCACGTTGGTGAAGTCGCCATAGGCGTAGGACACGGTCAGCTGCAGCGGCCGGCCCTCGCGGTCGACGCCACCGGCAAGCCGCTGCCACTGCGCGTCATCCAGTACCAGTTGCAGGCCATCGCCGCTCACTGCGGCCTGCAGGTGCGGCTGCACGTCGGCGCGGCCCCGTTCGGCCTGGAAGAACAGCGTTGCTGCGGCCAGCAGGGCCACGCAGATGCCACCGCTGCCCAGCATCAGCAGGAACTTGCGACCCTTGCGGTCGACCAGCAGCAGCGCGGCGACGGTCATCACCGCGTTGAGCAGTTTGATCGCCACGTCGGCGCCGTTGGCCACCGAGCCGGACAGGCCTGCCTGGTTGAGGATGTTGACCGCATAGGCCAGCACCGAGTTGATGCCGGTGGCCTGGGTGCAGGCCAGCACCACGCAGGCCAACACGAACGGCACCACGTAGCGGCGGCTGAGCAGCGGGTCACGCTTGCCGCTGCTGCTGCTCGATTCCGGAGCCTGGATCTGCGCCAGGGTGGGCTCGACGTCGGCAGCGGGCAGCACGCGCTGCAGGCTGCGGCGCGCATCATCGATGCGGCCACGACGCACCAGCCAGCGCGGTGATTCGGACAGCCAGAAGATGCCGGCGCAGAACAGCAGGCCCGGTGCCAGGCAAGTCCAGAAGATGGTGCGCCAGGCGTGGTCCTTCACCGTGAACAGCTCCTGCGCCTGCTGCGCGACCGGCAGCGAGCGCACCGACTCTGCGGCAGCGTCCACGGCATGGGCGTGGTACAGGCCGATCAACGCGGCCAGCACCAGGCCGACGGTCAGCAGCAGCTGGAACATCGCCGCGCCGCGGCCGCGTCGTTCCGGGCTGAGCACTTCGGCCAGGTACAGGGGAATGACCACGCCGATCAGGCCGCCGCTGACACCCTGCAGCAGGCGCCCCAGCAGCAGCGGGGTGTAACCCGACGCCAGCGCCATGATCGGGATGCTGGCGGTGAACAGCACGCCGGCCAGCAGCATCGCGCCACGGCGGCCGATGAGGTCGGCGATCATGCCGGCGAACAGCGAGGACAGCACGCTGCCCAGCAGCACCGCGGCGACGACGAAGCCGAGCTGCTGGCTGCTGAGCTGCCAGGCGTGGCTGGCGGTGGCTTCAAGATAGGGCAGGGCACCGGCGATGATGCCGATGTCGATGCCGTACAGCAGGCCACCGAGGCCGCCGATGAAGAGCAGGTAACGTACGGGCCAGCGCGGGGCGGTGGAAGCGGGTACGGCAGGTGCAGTGGCTGCGGTCATCGGCTCGTTCCTGGACTAACGGGATGGTGCGTGGCTGATGCAATGCGCTTGCGCGCCTTGAGTGCGGCATCCGGGCCGCATGGCGTGTGTCAGTCCAGATCGATCAATCGACCGCCCACCACGACCTGCTGCAGGCGCAGTTCCGCATCCAGCACCACCAGGTCGGCGCGAGCGTCGGGCGCAATGCGGCCGCGATCGCTCAAGCCCAGGTAATCGGCCGGGAAGGTGGACACGCGCTGCGATGCGTCAGCCAGATCCAGACCCACCTGCACCAGGTTGCGCAGCGCCTGGTCCATGGTCAGCGCGCTGCCGGCCAGCGAGCCGGTGGCCAGGCGCACGCAGCCGCCGCACTTGTGTACGCGCTGCTCGCCCAGTGCGTACTCGCCATCGGGCATGCCGGTGGCGGCCGTCGCGTCGGTTACCGCATACAGGCGCGGAATCGCGCGTGCGGCCAGACGGATCACGCCGGGATGGATGTGCTGCAGGTCGGGAATGATCTCGGCGTACTGCGCATGCGCCAGGGCAGCGGCGGCGATGCCCGGCCGGTAGTGGTCGACGCCGGTCATGCCGTTGAACAGATGGGTGAAACCGGAAGCGCCGGCCTGCAATGCGGCCACGCCTTCCTCGTAGGTGCCGGCACTGTGGCCGAGCTGCACGCGGATGCCGAGTGCGGACAGCGCGGGGATCAGTGCGGTGTGCTCGCCGATCTCCGGCGCCAGCGTCATCACCCGGATCGGTGCCAGCGCGTGCAGCTGCCGCACCAGCGCCATCGTCGCCTCGATCGTACGGTTGGGTTGTGCGCCCAGCCGCTGCGGGCTGATGAAGGGGCCTTCCAGGTGCACGCCGGCGATGCAGGCGGCATCGGCATCGGGCGTTGCCATCGTTGCCGCAACGCCCTGCAGCGCGTATTCGATCTCGTCCAGGCCAGCGGTCATGGTGGTCGCCAGCAGCGTGGTGGTACCAAAGCGCGCATGGGTGCGGGCGATGGTGCGGGCCACGTCGCCGCCCTGCATCAGGTCGACGCCGGCCGCGCCATGCACGTGCAGGTCGATGAAGCCGGGCAGGATCACCGACTGTTGCGGGTCATCGCCGCCGCTGTGGTCATCTACCCGCAGCTGACGCACGTGTGAATCGAACTGGACCTGGCCGCGACGCCAGCCCAACGGGGTGAGGATGCGGCCGTGCAGGGAGCGGATATCGGTCATGCGGGGGGCTCGGCGATGATCACTTCGATGCCCAGCCGCTGCAGCCCCTCGCGGGTCGCGTCGTCGATGCCGGCGTCGGTGATGATGGCGTGGATCTGATCGAGGCGGGCGATGCGGTGCAGGCTGACGCGTCCGAATTTGGAGGCGTCGGTGAGCACCACGATGCGCCGCGCGCGTTCGACCATGCGGTGGTTGAGGCGGGCTTCGGCTTCGTCGTGGGTGGTCAGGCCGAACTGCAGGTCCAGGCCATCCACGCCCAGGAACAGCGTGTCGAAACTGTAGGAGTTGAGACTGGCTTCGGCCTGGCTGCCCTGCAGCGACAGCGATTGCTGGCGCAGCAGTCCGCCGGTCAGCAACACGGTGATGCCGGCGGCGTTGGCCAGTTCCCAGGCGATGTTCAGGCCGTTGGTCATCACCGTCACATCGCGGTGTTCGCGCAGGTGGCGGGCCAGGGTCATCGTGGTGGAGCCGGAGTCGATGATGATGTTGTCACCGGCCTGCACCAGGCGCGCGGCCGCCGTGCCGATGGAGTCCTTCAGCGGCAGGTTCAGCGCATCCTTTTCGTGGATGTCCTGTTCCTGCGGCGGTGTACGCACCAGGGTGGCACCGCCGTGGGTACGCGTGGCCAGCCCCTGCGATTCGAAGTGGGTCAGGTCGGCACGGATGGTCACCGCCGACACGCCGAAGCGCTCGACCAGATCGGCCACCTGCACCGAGCCGTGCTCGATCAGCAGCTGCAGGATCTGTTGCCGGCGGGAGCGGGTGTTGCGCATGGCCATTCTCGGTTTCGCAGGGAAAGGTAGAGATTAGCCGTTCGCAAGATCGGCGGCAGCCGGACTTGCGTTGTGCTTGCGGGTTCCAGCCTGGTTGGCGCTGCAGGCGCGGGCGTATTCGCCCAGGCACAGGCCGATGCGATGCTGCACCAGCGCGGTAGGCGTATTGGCCAGGGTGCCCTCGCGCACGGCGCGGCACTGCTCGGGCAGGTACTGGCTGAGCAGCACCAGCGGCGGCGCGTGCTGTTCCAGGTTGGCGAACAGGGTGTGCACGGCCTGCACCAGCGCCGGCTCGCCCCAGTAGTAGCGGCAGCGGTCGCTGAAGGAATAGCTGCGCAGCAGGCGCAGGGTCGCTTCGTCGCCCTGGTAGTACGACTGCCAGGACTTCGGCTGCGCCACCATCACCTCGTCCAGCACCTGCGGCAGGCGCGAGCACTGCGCGGCCGGCAGCAGCTCGGCTTCGATGGCAGCGAGTGCGAACAACGCTTCGCGGTAGGCGAAGGTGGCCGCGGGGCCGACCTTGAGGATGGCGAAATGGTCGCGCACCAGGGCATGCAGGCCGCTTTCGCGCTGGTAGTCGGTCGAATGCGCTTCGAACACGATGCGCGGCTGCTGTTCGAGGAAGTCGGCCAGCTCGCTGGCGGCGGCCGCGTCGTACTCGTGCACGCTGCTGTGGTCGAAGTCCACGCCCGGCTGCACCACCATGGCCAGCACACGCTGCCATGCATCGCGCAGCAGCGGGGTGTCGAAGGCCTGCCGGTGGATGGCCAGGGTCTGCGCAGCGGCGGCCGGGGTGGTCACCTGCAGGCCACCGGCCAGCGAGGCTTCGCCACCGGGAATCGGCACTTCGGTACCGATGACATAGACCGGCGGCGGCAGGCCGTGCTCGGCGGCGGTGCGCTCGGCGATCTCGGCCAGCTCGGCCGAACGTGCAGCAACGATGGCATCGGGCAGCGGCACCGGGTCATCGGCGCAGGACATGCTGCAGTCCAGGTGGATCTTGTGGAAACCAGCGGCGACGTAGGCCTCGATCAGCACGCGCGCATGGGTCATCGCTTCGGCGGCCGGGCGCTTCTGCCAGGCGTTCGGGCCAAGGTGGTCACCGCCGAGGATCAAGCGCTCGCGCGGGAAGCCTTCCTCATCGGCCAGGGTGCCGACGTAGTCGCGGTACTGCGGCGGGGTCATGCCGGTGTAGCCGCCGAACTGGTCGACCTGGTTGGAGGTGGCTTCGATCAGCAGCACGGTATCGTGCGCCAACGCCACGTGCATGGCCGCGCGCAGCACCTGTTCGTTGCTGCAGCAGACGCTGTACAGGCCGACGTTGTGGCCGGCGCGGTGGGAGGCAAGCAGGGTCTGCAACGGGGACATGGTCAAGCTCCGGACATCAGGAAAACGAGGGTTGGCAGGCCAGCAGGGCGGCACCGCGTGCACCACCGGCATCGCCGAAGCGCGGCGGCACGATGGGCGGCACCTGCACGCCGTTGAACAGATGCGCGGCGATGGCCGCAGGCAACAGCTGGTACAGCGGTGCGTACTGGGACAGGCCGCCACCGAGCACGATCACGTGCGGGTCCAGCGCCAGCACCAGGGCGGCCAGGCTGTGGCCGAGCAGGTCGCGATGGATGTCCAGTGCCTGCCGTGCACGCGCATCGCCGGCCTCGGCCAGGGCGACCACCACCCTGGCATCGGCAGCGCTGCCACCGAGGTGGCGCTCGATCATCGCCAGGCCACTCCCGGACACGTAGCGCTCCACGCAGCCTTGCAGGCCACAGGCGCAATCGATGAGCGGCAGGCCATGGCGCTGCAGCAGGTGACCCGGCACGCTCCAGTGGCCCCATTCGCCGGCCAGGCCGTTGAAGCCGGACAGCAGGCGCCCCTGCAGGCAGAAGCCGCCACCGGCACCGGTGCCGAGGATGGCGCCGAACATGCTGGGGTAGCCATCGGCGGCGCCACCGTGCGCTTCAGAGAGCGCAAAACACTGCAGGTCGTTGCCGAAATGCAGCGGGCGCTGCAGGCGTGCCTGCAGATCAGCCGCCACGCATTGACCGGTCAGCGCAGGCACATTGGCGCTGAGCTGGCGGCCGTTGCGACGATCACGCACGCCGGGCAGGGCGATGCCGATGGCCGCATCGCTGCGACCCAGCGCAGCATCGGCTTCAGCAACCAATGTCACCACCGCCTGCAGGAAGCCGTCGTAGTCGCCCTGCGGGGTAGCCACGCGGCGGCGCCAGGTGACCTGCATCGCCGCATCGCACACCACCAGCTCGATCTTGGTGCCGCCGATGTCGATGCCGTAGCAGGCGTTGGCGATCAGCTCAGCCATGGTGGATGGTGACACCCTTGACCACGCGGTTGACGGTGCCGTCCGGGAACGGATTGTCGGGGGTCAGGCCGAGTGCGGCCGAACGCTGCAGCGCGTACAGCTGCGCAAAGCCCAACCACACTGGGGCCAGCCACGGGTCATCCAGGGCAGGCACGGTGAGGGTGTAGTCATCGTCGGCGCCGATATCCGAATGCGGGCCGATCGACAGCACCTGGCCGGCGACGCCGTCGCGGCGCAGTTCTTCCAGCAGGTCCTGCTCATAGCGGCGTGCCAGCGGCTGCACGCTGCGCAGCACGACCACCAGGGTGCTGCCGTCCAGCGTGGACTTCGGTCCATGGCGGAAGCCGAGCGGGGTGTTGGCCAGCGCCAGCACGCGGCCGGCGGTGAGCTCCAGCACCTTCAGCGCAGCCTCGCGCGCCAGGGCTTCCAGCGGGCCGCTGCCAAGGTAGATGACCCGGTTGAACGGGCGCTGCGCCAGCGCGGCCACAGCTGCATCCCATTGGGCCTGACCTTCGCGGGCCAGACCGGCAATCTGCTGCAGGCGTGCGATGCGCGCATCCCACGGCGAACGGTCGAACACGGTCAATGCCGCCAGCAGCATGCAGGTCAGGCTGCTGGTCATGGCGAAGGCGCGGTCGCAGCTGGCCGACGGCATCAGCAGGGTGCAGGTGTCGGCACGGCCGGCGCCACGGCGGGCCAGCTCGCCCTCGGCATTGCAGGTGATGTCCAGGAAGCGCGCATCGTCCACGTCACTGCGCACGCGGTCGACGGCGGCAACGCTTTCGGGGCTGGAGCCGCTGCGGCCGAACGACACCAGCAGGGTCGGGCGATCGCGCTGCAGGTACAGCGCAGGATGGGTGAGCAGGCTGGTGGTATGCACCACGCGCACCTCGGCCGGCCACTGCGCGTTGATGGCATCGGCCACCATTTCAGCGATGAAGCCGGAACTGCCGGCGCCGGTGAACAGCACGCGCTGGTTCGGGTCGTTGAGGCTGTCGCCGAGGAAGGCCTGCAGGCGGTCGCGGGCACGCGACAGATCCTGTGCAAGGGCTTCCCACAGCGCCGGCTGCTGGGCGATTTCGGTAGCGGTATCGGCTCCGCCGCGGCGCTGCCAGGCGGACACATCGGAAAGCAGGGTGACGTCCATTCGGAGGTTCCAGTTGGGCCAGCGCACCATCTGCGTTTTCTTTCGAAATGTCAAATACCGAAAGTAAAAAGAAAGATATCGCGGTGATGACTTTCCTCGCGCGGCATCACTCTGGAAACGAAAGAAACCGCCGGATGCCGTATCGCACAATGCTTAACAGGCGGCTGCAAGCGATTACACAAAGTATTGCACCGCAACAACTTTCGTTTCATCTAAATATATCTTCCTTTTTCCTTTCAATTTGTTGACATCTTTCGAATCGCTGCCCTAGAGTCGGCCCAACCGCTTTCGAAACGCCCGGTGAACGGGTTGGGAGTCCGTGTGGAAATCTGCGTTCGTCGTTCGCCACTGCTGCTGGCCCTGTTGCCGGCACTGCTGTCGGCGTCCCTGTCGGCCCAGGCCGCACCGGTCGGCAACCTGCGCTCGGTCAGCGCCAGTGCCAGCACCGACGGTGTAAATGGCTGGGACCTGCAGACCGACAACGGCACGCGCATCCGCATTGAACTGCCGGCCACCGACATCATCCGCGTACAGGCCGGCCGCAACGGCAAGCTGACCGGTGCCGGCGACAAGGCCGCGCCGATCGTGCTGCCACAGCCCAAGGCCAACGTGCAGGCACAGCTGGAAGAAGACGCGCAGGAGATCCGCGTGCGTACCGCTGCACTCGTGCTGCATGTGCAGCGGCAGCCGTTGCGCCTGCGCCTGGAGCGCCTGGACAACGGCCAGCCCACCGCGCTGTGGCAGGAACTGCAGCCGCTGGACCTGGATGCCGCGCAGAGCGTGCAGGTGCTGTCCTCGCAGGCCGATGAAGGCTATTACGGCGGTGGCCAGCAGAACGGCCGCTACCAGTTCAAGGGCCGCGAACTGGACGTCTCGTACTCCGGCGGCTGGGAAGAGGGGGATCGCCCGAGCCCGGCACCGATGCTGCTGAGCAGCCGTGGCTGGGGCATGCTGCGCAATACGTGGAGCGATGGCAGCTACGACCTGCGGCAGAGCGACCAGGCCACCCTGCTGCATCGTGAAGACCGCTTCGACGCGTACTACTTCGTTGGCGCTGACCTGCCGAAGCTGATCGAGCGCTACACCCAGCTGACCGGCCGCCCGAACATGGTCGCGCGCTGGGCGCTGTCCTACGGCGATGCCGATTGCTACAACGACGGCGACAACAGCAAGAAGCCCGGCACCGTGCCCGAGGGCTGGAGCGACGGCCCGACCGGCACCACCCCCGATGTGATCGACAGCGTAGCCAAGCAGTACCGCGCCAATGACATGCCCGGCGGCTGGATCCTGCCCAACGATGGCTATGGCTGCGGCTACAAGCAGTTGCCGGAGACGGTGAAGGGCCTGGCCGGGTACGGCTTCCGCACCGGCCTGTGGACCGAGAACGGCGTCGACAAGATCGCCTGGGAAGTGGGCAAGGCCGGCAGCCGCGTGCAGAAACTGGACGTGGCCTGGACCGGCAAGGGCTACCAGTTCGCGATGGATGCCAACCGCCAGGCGTTCAACGGCATCCTCGACAATTCCGATTCGCGCCCGTTCCTGTGGACGGTGATGGGCTGGGCCGGCATCCAGCGCTATGCCGTGGCCTGGACCGGCGACCAGAGCAGCAGCTGGGACTACATCCGCTGGCATGTGCCGACCCTGGTCGGTTCGGGCCTGTCCGGCATGGCCTACGCCAGCGGCGATGTGGACGCGATCTTCGGCGGCAGCGCCGAGACCTTCACCCGCGACCTGCAGTGGAAGGCGTTCACCCCGGTGCTGATGGGCATGAGCGGCTGGTCGTCGAATGCGCGCAAGCACCCGTGGTGGTACGACGAGCCCTACCGCAGCATCAACCGCGATTACCTGAAGTTGAAGATGCGCCTGACCCCGTACATGTATGGGCTGGTGCATGAGGCTGCGCAGACCGGTGCACCGCCGGTGCGTGGCCTGATGTGGGACAACCCGCGCGATCCGCACGCGCAGGATGAAACCTACAAGTACCAGTTCCTGCTCGGCCGCGACCTGCTGGTTGCGCCGGTGTACCGCAGCCAGGCCGCCAGCCGTGGCTGGCGCCGCGACATCCACCTGCCAGCCGGCGGCTGGATCGACTACTGGGATGGCCGCCGCGTGCAGGCCGCCGCCGATGGCCGCCAGCTGGACCGCCAGGTGGACCTGGCCACGCTGCCGGTGTTCGTGCGTGCCGGTGCGATCCTGCCGATGTACCCGTCGATGCTGTTCGACGGCGAGAAACCGCTCGATGAAGTGACCTTCGACCTGTACCCGCAGGGTGATTCGCAGTACACGCTGTACGAAGATGACGGCAACACCCGCCGCTACCAGCAGGGCGAATCGAGCACGCAGCGGATCAGTGTGCAGGCGCCGGCACAGGGCAGCGGCCCGGTACAGGTGCAGATCGATGCGGTACAGGGCCAGTACAACGGCCAGCTGGCACAGCGCCGCTATGGCCTGCGCGTGCTCAGCCGGCAGGCGCCGCGTGCGGTGCAGGCCGCTGGCCGCGCGCTGCCGGCGCTGGCCGACGCGACCGCATTCAACAGCGCCAGCGAGGGTTGGTACTTCGATGCCAAGGAGCGTCGCGGCACCCTGCATGTACGCACCGCAGCGCAGGACATCCGCCAGCCGCTGCAGCTGCAGCTGGACTTCGCCGTCGCCGCAGCGGCCGCTGACGATGCCTATCCGGCTGCACCGGTGCTGGGCCGCGAACTGCCGGCCGACAGCCTGCTGGTGGTCAACCGCCCGGCCGAAGAACCCGGCCATGCGCTGGAAAATGCCTTCGATGATGATCCGGCCACCTGGTTCCGCAGCGTGCGCAACCAGGCCGTGCGCACCGGTGCCCATGAGTGGGTGATCGGCTTCGGCGAACGGAAGATGATTGATGGCATCGACATCGCGCCGCGCAACGACAAGAACTGGAAGCACGGCCAGGTGCGCGACTACGAAGTGTACCTGGGCGACAGCAACGGCGAGTGGGGTGAACCGATTGCCCGCGGCCACCTGCAGCTGAAGGAAGGCACGCAGCGCATCGACTTCCCGGCCCACGCCGGCCGCCTGCTGCGCTTCCGCGTGTTGAGCGTGCAGAACCCCGAAGGTGACGGTGCCTCCAGCGCCGATCCGATGGTGACCGCTGCACAGGGCAGTGCGCGTGCCTTCGACGCGCTGCAACCGCGCGACGTCGGCCCGATTGCGCTGTCCACCTTCCACATCCTCGAACACCAGGAACCGGAGCGACCGGCCCGGCAGCGCTATCTCTCCGAGCTGCCGGTGCCGGCCGCGCTGGCCAGCCATGTGCACGCCGACAAGGCGTTCACCGGCGACGCCGGCATGCGCATGAACGGCCTGCAGTTCCGCCGCGGCCTGGGCGTGTCCGCCAACAGCCGCATCGACCTGCGCCTGCAGGGGGGATGGCGCCTGCTGCGTGCCGACCTCGGCATTGACGACGCCTGCCGCACGGCCGGTGGCCTGCAGTTCCAGGTCTGGGGCGACAACCGCCTGCTGTATGACAGCGGCCTGGTGAAGGCACCCGGCGTGGTCAAGCCGGAGCTGGACATCCGTGGCCTTTCCACCCTGAGCCTGCGCACGCTGGGTGCGCAGGGCAGCCAACCCGCCCAGGTCTGTGCCAACTGGGCCAACGCCGTGCTGATCGGCCAGGAGGGCGACTCCGCCAGCATCGTCGCCCCATGACCGCCACGTAACACCGCTCCTCCCCCGCCCATTCCGACTACGGCTTAACCACGACGGTGGGAGCCGTGGCCCGGGAGCGTTTTGCCCGCCGATCCACCATTCGCGCCGCACCCCTGCCAGGAGAGAACCCCGATGTTGCCCGCCCGCCACCACCGCCCCCCCTGTCGTTCGATCGCACCGTTGTCGCTGGCCATCGCCGGCGTGCTGCTGTCGGTCGCCGTTCCTGCCTTCGCCCAGGAGAGCAAGGACAAGGCCACCGACCTGGCCCGCATCGAGGTCACCGGTTCCAACATCCGCCGCACCGACGTTGAAACCGCCTCGCCGGTGCAGGTGATCAGCAAGCAGGACATCCAGAACATGGGTGCGCGCACGCTGCTGCAGGTGCTCGACAACCTGCCGGCCGCCCGGCCAGCGCAGCAGGACTCGCGCTCGCTGTTCACCGGCTCCGACGGCGCTTCGCAGGCCAACCTGCGCGGCCTCGGCGCACAGGGCACGCTGGTGCTGTTGAATGGCCGTCGCCTGTCGTACTACGGCGCGCCGGCGGGCTTCCAGACCCAGTTCGTCAACATCGATGCGATTCCCGCCGCCGCCATCGAACGCATGGAAGTGCTGACCGACGGCGCCTCGGCCGTGTACGGCACCGACGCGGTGGCCGGCGTGATCAACGTGATCACCAAGCGCAACTTCCAGGGCGCGGAGATCAGCTTCACCAACGACACCTCCTCGCGCATCGATTCCTACGGCGAGCGCCAGGCCAGCATCACCGCCGGCTTCGGTGACCTCACCGAGAACCGCTTCAACATCTACGGCGCGGTGAACATGTACCGCCGCGACGCGATTCCGCTGGCCGACTTCTATGACAAGCGCCCGGACCAGTACTACGTCAACAACCCCAATTACCTGAACAACCTGCGCCTGGGCGTGGGCAGCAAGCCGGGTGAGTTCAACCCGGGCAGCTATTTCGCGTTCGATCCGGTGACCGGCCGCCGCGTGCAGGAAGCCGCGCCGGGCTGCAAGAACGTGCTGACCAGTGAAGCGGCCGGCCCGCGTTGCGTCTGGGAAACCTGGATGAACAACGAGATCGACGCCGGCGCCAAATCCGAGCGCAACACCGCCTACCTCAACGGCACCTTCCTGGTGGGCGACAGCACCGAGATCTTCGCCGAGGCCACCTATACCGATATCGACCTGCGTGCCAACGGCGGTACCCCGCGCAGCTACGGCACCACCACCGGCAACCCGACCAGCTGGTTCTCGCGCGATACCGGCAACAACGTCAACCAGTTCCTGTATCCGTTCCTGGGCCCGAACAACGAGTACAACCACGCCAGCCCCGAGCTGAAGGCCATGATGGGTGGCGTGGTCGGCCTGCAGTACCTGCTGCAGGATGCCGGCGCCAACTACTTCGGCCAGCGCAACACCGACAAGAGCTACCGCGTGCTGACCGGCGCGCGCGGCAACGTCGGTGACTGGAACTGGGAAACCGCGTTCGCCACCGCCGGCACGCACTCGACCACCTACCAGACGATCAACGTCAACGTGAAGGGCTTCGAGAAGGCCTTCGGTCCTTACAGCATCGACCCGGGCACGGGCCGCGTGATCATCTCCGATCATCCGGCGTACAAGTTCGGCGAGATCAGCGAGGCCAACGCCGCACTGATCCGCGGCGCCTTCCCGACCTTCGACATCCAGTCGTGGACGCGCCTGCATACCCTGGACGGCAAGATCGAAGGCCCGCTGTTCCAGCTGCCGGCCGGTGACATGCGCGCCGCGTTCGGTTTCAACGCCAGCCGTGAAACCTTCTACACCCCCGGCAACGCCGACGCGGCCGCCGGCCTGATCACCCAGCAGGGTGGCTCGTGGTTCGATGGCGCGCGCAACACCTATGCGCTGTTTGCTGAAACGGTGGCGCCGATTACCGAGAAGCTGGAGTTGGATGCGGCCGTGCGCGTGGACAAGTACCCGAACTTCAGCGCCAACGTCGCGCCGAAGATCGGCTTCAAGTACCAGGCGTTCGACCAGCTGATGCTGCGCGGTACCTATTCCACCGGCTTCCGCGCCCCCAGCCTGGCCGAGTCCGGCAACGGCGGCGTGTACGCGCAGCTGGGCGGCTACCGTGATGAACTGCGCTGCGCCGAGACCAACGCCATCGCCAACCTGCTGCTGAAATCGCAGCGCGGCGGCGATGTTGACCTGGGCAAGAGCCTGCTCAACGTGGACTGCAGCCGTACCGTGGCCCGCATGACCCAGCCGAACCAGAACCTGAAGCCGGAGAAGGCGAAGATCGCCACGCTGGGCTTCGTCTACGAGCCGGCCAGCTGGCTGTCGGTGTCGGCCGACTACTGGTTCATCTACCGCGACAACGAAATCGTTGCTCCGGACTACCGCCGCGCCGAAGACATCATCTCCTCGTCGCGCTCGCCGATCACCGACAGCGACCGCGCCAACCTGGCGCAGCTGGCGGCGATGTGCGCCGACCCGGCAAGTGGTGTGAGCTGCCCGGGAACGCTGCCGGGCTACTCGGCCGGCAACGTGGCCAGCGTGGTGGGCCAGTACAAGAACCGCGGCAAGACCCTGATCGATGGCTTCGACATCGATGCGCGCAGCCGTTTCTCGCTGGGTGAGTGGGGCGGGCTGAACATCGGCCTGGCCGCCACCATCGCCAACCGCAACCGCTTCTACATGGATGAACAGAACGGCTGGTACTACGGCGACGTGGTGGGCTATTACAACAACCCGCGCCTGCGTGCGACGCTCAATGCCGACTGGACCTACAAGCAGGTCACCACCAGCATGTTCGTCAACTACGTGGGCGGCACCAAGTGGGCCACCGACCAGATCGACGAAGAAAGCAACAACAAGGAAACCTGCACCGGCGGTTACCTGGCCCTGGAAAAGAGCAAGTGCGATGGAGCACCGTCGTGGTGGACCGCCAACATGAGCGTCACCTGGCGCCCGGATGACGCGTGGAACCTGAGCTTCACCGTCAAGAACCTGTTCAACCGCCTGCCGTTCTACGATCCCAACAGCTTCCTGGGTGACTCCAGTGACTACGCCACCATCTTCGGTCGTGGTTACAGTGTGACCATCGGCTACCGGTTCAAGTAATTCCGTTTGCGTGACCAGGCGCGCCGGCCCAGGCTGGCGCGCCTTCAAGAGGAGAGTGTTTGCCATGAAGCGTAGGGAATTCATCGCGGCCAGCGCCGCTGTCGCCGCCAGCAGCCTGCTGCCGCAGACCCCGGCATGGGCACGTGGCCGCAAGGTACGCCTGGCCGTGATCGGTACCGGCATGCGTGGCCTGGTGCTGCTGAAGGAACTGGTACGCCGCGACGACGTGGAGGTCGTTGCTCTGTGCGATATCGAGCCGATCATGCTCGGCCGCGCCGTGGAGATGGTCAGCAAGGCGGGCAAGCCTGCGCCGAAGACCTACGGCCAGGACCGCGACATCAACGCCTGGAAGCGCCTGCTGGAGCAGAAGGGCATCGATGGCGTGATCATCGCCACGCCGTGGGAGTACCACGCACCGATGGCGATTGCCGCGATGCAGGCCGGCGTGGCCGTGGGCTGCGAAGTGGTGGCCGGCATCACCCTGCAGGATCACTGGGATGTGCTGAAGACCCAGCTGAGCACCGGCACCCCGTACATGCTGCTGGAAAACGTCTGTTACCGCCGTGACGTGATGGCGGCCCTGCAGATGGTGCGGCAGGGTCTGTTCGGCGAACTGGTGCACCTGCAGGCCGGTTACCAGCACGACCTGCGCGGGGTGAAGTTCAACTCCGGCGACCCGAACCAGCCCTACGACAGTGGCGTGGAATTCGGCCCCAAGGGCTGGAGCGAAGCACGCTGGCGCACCGAACACTCGGTGGAGCGCAATGGTGAGCTCTACCCCAGCCACGGCATCGGCCCGTGCGCGATGTATACCGGCATCAACCGCGGCAACCGTTTCACCCACATCAACGCATTCGCCACCAAGGCGCGTGGCCTGCACGAATACACCGTAGCCAAGAGTGGTGGTACCACCCATCCGAGCACCAAGGTGAAGTTCAAGCTCGGCGACATCGTCACCACCACGCTGGCCTGCGAGAACGGCGAGACCATCCTGCTGCAGCACGACACCTCGCTGCCGCGACCGTATTCGATGGGCTTCCGCGTGCAGGGCACCAAGGGCCTGTGGATGGACGTGAACCATTCGATCCACATCGAAGGCCGCAGCCCGCCGCACCAGTGGGAAGAGTTCAAGAAGTACCAGGACCAGTACGAACATCCGCTGTGGAAGCAGAATGCCGATACCGCTGCCAGCGCCGGCCATGGCGGCATGGACTGGTTCGTGATCCATGCGTTCGTGGAAGCGCTGAAGGCCAAGGCGCCGATGCCGATCGACATCTACGACGCAGTGACGTGGAGCGCGATTACCCCGTTGAGCGAGCAGTCGATCGCCAACAGTTTCCAGACGCTGGAGTTCCCGGATTTCACTGCGGGCCTGTGGCAGAAGCGCAAGCCGATTTTTGCGTTTGACGGAAAGTACTGAGGTCTACACCCTTCCACGCTGTGACGGAAACGCCGGGCACTGCCCGGCGTTGCTGTATGTGGCGCCCCCCTACCAAGCCCATGTTAGGCTCGGCTTCGTGCCGGACAGTTGATGTCAATCGACAGAGAGGAGCTGCCTGATGCGCCTGCTGACCTTCACCTGTCCACTTTGCGGCGCTGCCGGGCAGCGATTCCCGCTGCTTTCCGCATCGAGACGGCAGGCGAAGACGGCATGCAGGGGATGTGGCGTGGTGCTGCGCTCGGATCCCCGTTTGGGACTGCATACGCTCTACCTGCTTTATACGCAGATCGTCGTGCTGCTGGCTGCATTGCCCATGATCTCGGCGTATGCCTCGGGCCGATGGTTCTGGCTGGCTGCGATCTGGGCCGTGGTGTTGGTGTTGTCTTGGTTCCCCGGCGTGATCAGGCACGCACGAAGTCCGATCGTGCGCGCCTGGCGCGATCCCGATTACAGCTATGCGCGCAGGCCGGGCGACACCACTACGCGCGCCGCTGCAAACTCTGGGCAGGGTAGCGATGTGCCAGGTGCCAGCCCATGATCCGACCGATCATTCTCCTCCTGACTGCAAGCCTGGCCGCGTGTGCATCGCACCCGGCCGATGCCGTGCAGTGTCCCGAGGCCACGATCACCTACGTCGGCAGTGAAACCGTGGATGCCGTGGTCCTTGGCAGGTTCCAGATCACTACGGAGGGATCGCAGGCACTACGGCTGCCACTGGCCAGCGTGGATCGGCAGGCGCATGCACACGCGGTATCGACCGATATCCGCGACGAACACGGTCTGGCCTGGCGTCCCTTCAGTGTTGTTCTGGAAGAGCTCAAGCCGCCGGCGGCGGACCTGGTAGTTGCACGTGGTGAGATTGAAACCTTCCTGTACGACGGCAAGGGCGCCTTCCTGCCCGGTGCCGTGCAGAAAGGGCAGGAGCTTTCCATCGTCGTGCGCGATCTTCAAGGTTGCGCACATCGCTCGATGCCGTTCGCTCCTGAGCCGCGTTGACGTGGAAGCGCAAGCGAGAGGCCTGGAGTGACGGGTACGAGCAGAGAAAGATGGCGCGCCCGGAGGGATTCGAACCCCCGACCAATGGCTTCGGAAGCCACTACTCTATCCGGCTGAGCTACGAGCGCGTGGTGGAACCGCCGCGCCGTCGGCCAGGGCCGGGGCGGGCATCGCAACGCAATGAGGCGGTGCGGGATGGGCATTCTATCCAGTTTCGCCGCACAAATCTCCCCCCGCCGGCAAAGTCGGTCCGAAGGCACAGGAGTATCCTAGTGTCATGGCTGATACCCCCCTTTCCGCGCCGCATCCGGCGCCGACGCCGCGTTGGCGGCATTACTGGTCCCTGATGCGCGCCGATCGCCCGATCGGCACGCTGCTGCTGCTGTGGCCCACTTGGTGGGCGTTGTGGCTGGCCGCTGGCGGCCTGCCGCCGCTGTGGACCCTGTTCGTGTTCACCGCTGGCGTCTGGCTGACCCGCTCGGCCGGTTGCGTCATCAACGACTACGCCGACCGCTGGCTCGACCCGCACGTGGAGCGCACCAAGGCGCGACCGCTGGCGACCGGCGCAATCAGCGGCAGGGCGGCGCTGGTGCTGTTCGCGGTGCTGATGCTGGTGGCCTTCGGCCTGGTGCTGACCCTGAACGGCCTGACCATCGCGCTGAGCTTCATCGGCGTGTTCCTGGCGGCCAGCTATCCCTACCTGAAGCGCTACACCCATCTGCCGCAGGTCTACCTGGGCATGGCCTTCGGCTGGGGCATCCCGATGGCCTTCGCCGCCGTGCAGGGCGAGGTGCCGATGCTGGGCTGGCTGCTGTATGCCGGCAACATCCTGTGGTCCACCGCCTACGACACGTGGTACGCCATGGTCGACCGCGAAGAAGACCTGAAGATGGGTTCGCACTCCACTGCGATCCTGTTCGGCGATCTGGACCTGGTCATCCAGGGCGTGCTGTACGCGCTGTTCCTGGCCACGATGGCGCTGGTGGGCGTGCGCGGCGGGCTGGGTGGGTACTACCTGGCCGGCGTAGCGGTGGCCACGCTGCTGGTGGTGTACGAGTTCTGGATCTGCCGCAACCGCGAGCGTGGGCCGTGCTTCAAGGCCTTCCTGCACAACAACTGGGTGGGTGCCGCGCTGTTTGCCGGTATCGCCGTGGATCTGGCGCTGCGTTGAGAAGACCGCCGGGCATGGCCCGGCGCTACCCGGCGCCCATGTGCACGGATCAGAATCCTCGGCCGAACTGGTAGCGCCGGGCCATGCCCGGCGGGCGGCCACCTACGACCAATAGGTGGCTGACAGCCCGCACCCCACCGCCCAGAATCAGGCCATCGAACCTGGGAGGGTAGGTGATGGCCTCGACGGCAGCAGTACAGGACGGCTGGATGGCGCGCGCCGCGCTGCGCTCGGCCGCCTGGGCGGAAAAGTGGTTCCCCGATGCGTACGTATTCGCGGTGCTCGGCGTGGTCATCGTCGCGCTGGCGGCGATGGGCTTCGGCGCCACCCCGCAGGCTACCGCCAGCGCCTTCGGCGACGGCTTCTGGAGCCTGATTCCCTTCACCATGCAGATGGCCTTCGTGGTCATCGGTGGTTATGCGGTAGCCACCGCACCGGTGGTCGCGCGCTTCATCGACTACCTGGCCCGGGTGCCACGCACCGGTCGTGGTGCCGTGGTGTACGTCGGCCTGGTCAGCATGCTGGCCTCGCTGCTCAGCTGGGGCTTCTCGCTGGTGTTCGGCGGCCTGCTGGTGCGCGCGCTGGCCCGCCGCACCGAGCTGCGCATGGACTATCGGGCTGCCGGTGCCTCGGCCTACCTGGGCCTGGGCGCGGTGTGGGCGATGGGCCTGAGTTCGTCGGCGGCACAGCTGCAGGCCAACCCGGCCAGCATGCCGCCGGGGCTGGTGGAGATCACCGGCGTGCTGCCGTTCACCGAAACCATCTTCCTGTGGCAGTCGATCGCGCTGACCTCGGTGTTGATCGTGGTCTCGCTGCTGATCGCCTGGCTGACCGCGCCGGCCGCCGGCAGTGCGCGTACCGCCGAAGATTTCCCCGGCGCGGCGCAGGCCGAACCGGAGCCGCTGCAGCGCCGTACCCGTCCGGGCGAGTGGCTGGAGTACAGCCCGTTGTTGACCGTGCTGCTTTCGCTGCTGGCCTTCGGCTGGCTGTTCAACGAGTTCGCCAACAAGCCATTGGTCAGCGCGATCGCCAACCTCAACACCTACAACTTCATGTTCATCTCGCTGGGCCTGCTGCTGCACTGGCGCCCGCGCAGCTTCCTCAACGCGGTGGCCAAGGCGGTACCGAGCACCACCGGTGTGCTGATCCAGTTCCCGCTGTACGGCGGCATCGCGATGATCCTCACCCACGCTGCCGGTGGCGACGGTGAGACGCTGGCGCACCGGCTGTCGAGCCTGTTCGTGCACGTGGCCAGCACCGATACGTTCGCATTGGTGATGGGCGTGTACTCGGCGGTGCTGGGCTTCTTCGTACCGTCCGGTGGCGGCAAGTGGATCATCGAAGCGCCATACGTGATGCAGGCCGCGAACGAACTGAAGGCGCACCTGGGCTGGGCGGTGCAGGTCTACAACGCGGCCGAAGCGCTGCCGAACCTGATCAATCCGTTCTGGATGCTGCCACTGCTGGGCGTGCTCGGCCTGAAGGCCCGCGACATCGTCGGCTTCACGTTCATCCAGCTGCTGGTGCACATCCCGCTGGTGCTGGGGTTGCTGTGGCTGCTGGGCATGACCCTGGCCTACGTGCCGCCGGTGATGCCGTAGCGCAAGCACGGGGTCATGTGGGGTCAGAGCCTCTCCGCTGGAGAGGATCCGACCCCGGGGTCAGATCCCTTTCGAAGGAAGGGCTCTGACCCCGGAGACCCTCAGCCAGCCGGCGCCAGTTTTTCGATCTCGGCCTTGCGCAGCAGGAAGCGCTGCAGCTTGCCGCTGGGCGTTTTCGGTAGTTCCGCGACGAACGCCACCTGGCGCGGGTACGCATGGGCGGACAGCCGGCGTCGCACATGCTGCTGCAGTTCCTGCGCCAGCGTGTCGCTGCCGCTGAATCCAGCGCGCAGGATCACGAACGCTTTGACGATTTCGGTGCGCTCTGGATCGGGTACGCCGATCACCGCCGTTTCCGCCACCGCAGGGTGTTCCATCAGCACGCTCTCCACATCGAATGGACCGATGCGATAGCCCGACGAGGTGATCAGGTCGTCCGAGCGGCCGATGAAACTGATCGAGCCGTCGTCCTCGCATTCCACCGAATCACCGGTGAGGTAGTAGCGATCGCCCAGCGCCGGTGTGTCGGCACCGTAGTAGCCGGTGAACCACATGATCGGCGACTGCTGAAGGTCCACGGCGAGGATGCCGGGCGTGCGCGGCGGCAGTTCGTTGCCGGCATCATCCAGTACCGCCACGCGGTAACCGGGCATCGCAAAGCCCGATGATCCCGGCCGCACGGCGTGGTCCAGTGCGTGGTGGTTGTTGACCACCATGCCGGTCTCGGTCTGGCCGTAGTGGTCGAGCACCGTGGTGCCCAGATGGGCGGCGAACCAACGGGCGATCTCCGGGTTCAGCGGTTCGCCGGCGCTGCTCACCACCCGCAGCTTGCCGTTGATGGCCGCACTGGCCTCGGGCCCGGCGGCGATGATCTGCCGGTACGCTGTGGGCGAGCCGGCAAGATTGGTGACACCCAGCCGCGCGACGATGTCGTTCAGCCCCTGCACGCTGAAACCGGCTTCGCTGAAGGTGGTGGCCTGGCCCAGCAGCAGCGGGCCGATCACGGCGTAATACAGCCCATAGGCCCAGCCGGGATCGGCGATGTTCCAGAACACGTCCTCTGGGCGCAGGTCCACGGCCAACTGCATGTAACTGGCAAAGGCCAGCAATGCGCGCAGCGGCACCGGCACGCCCTTGGGGCTGCCGGTGGTGCCGGAGGTGGACAGCAGTGCCATCAGCTCTTCTCCGCGCAGCATCACCGGCGCGAAATCAGGTGTGGCATCGGCGGTGCGTGCGGTCCAGTCGATGTCGCCGGCACGTAGTGTCTGCTCCGGTGCCAGGAGGGTGGCGACCGGCGGGCAGCCATCGACCTCGTCCAGCTTGCTGCGGTTTGCGCTGTCGGTCACCACCAATGCGGTGCGCCCGGTTTTCAACCGTGTTTCGATGGCCTTGGGGCCGAACGCAGTGAACAGCGGCTGGTAGATCGCACCCACCCGCCAGGTGCCGAGGATGGTCGCCAGCAGGGCCGGTGTACGCGGCAGCAGGCCGGCCACCACATCGCCCTTGCCGATGCCCTGCGCGGCCAGCACCTGGGCAACACGCGCAGAGGCATCGCGCAGGTCCTCGAAGGTGTACCGATGCAGGGCACCGTGGGCGTCCACCCAGCGCAGCGCCAGCGCATTGCGGCCGCAGTGTCGGTCGCAGCACTCCACGCAGGCGTTGATGCCGGTCTGCAGGTCACCGTGCAACTGTCGCTGTCCGCGCTCGATGCTGAAATCGGCCAGTGCCTGTTCGTAGGTGGGGCGTGCTGCAGTGTCGCGGGCCATGCGCATCTCCGGGGTGACGTCATTCCGACGATAGGCGGCGGCCCTGCATGCTGCAAATGGGACCATGGGCGTAGGCCGCCGCTGCGCGCGCCGCGGCGGGCAGGCACGCTGAATGCGTTCGTTTCCGGCTGCAGCATGACGACATGCCAAACCCGCATGAATCCTTCAGTCGCTTGTGCCGCAAGGGCTGGCGCCGGTTCATTCACGCACGTACACATGGGTGTAGCCCGCTCACAACGCATGGTTAACCCATCGCTGCCGACGATGGCCCCGTCCACCGCATTCCGCGCGTGGCATTTGGAGATCGGACATGGCACAGCAGAACCAGAACCCGAACCAGAAGCAGCAGGGCCAGCAGAACCAGCAGGATCAGCAGCAGGGGCGCGGCCGCGACCAGCAGCAGCAACAGCAGCAGGAACAGCAGAAGCGCAACCAGAACCAGCAGCAGGGCGGGCAGGACGAGGAAGAGTGATCCTGGCAGCCGCCATCCATCACCGACGAAGCCCCGCCCCGCGCGGGGCTTCGCTTATTCCAGCACGCCGATCCGCTGCAGCACCGGTGCTGCAGCCATGTCGTTGGGGTTGGTACCGGGCAGGCCCTGCGGCACCTCCATGCCCATGCCGCGATACAGATCAACCCAGTGCCGGGAGATTTCACCGGTCTGCGGGTTGCGGAAGTTCATCGGCTGCAGTGCGAACACATGGTGCGCACGGAACGCGCGCTCGATGAAATCCGAGCAGTAGTAACTGTCGTCGTTCAACACGTAGGCAGTGTTGTACGGTTTGCCCAGCATCGTGCGCGCGGTGGCCACGGCATCGGCGATGGCATTGTCCGGCGGCGCACGCAGGCGATAGACCACGATCTGCCGCTGCTTGCCTTTCGCGTCCTCGCGGAACTGTTCCAGCGTCTGCCGGCGCGAGCCCTTCTCATCGGCGTGCAGCACCTCCCAGCCCTGCGGTGCGGAAGCCACCAGCGCGACATGGTCGAAACTCGGCGCGCCCTGTTTTCCGGTCGCATCGTCGATGGCCGCACTCAGGCCGCCATGGCCGGCGGTGACGAACAGCAGGTCGCCTTCCTGGACCTCCAACGCGGCCACCGAGCAGGGCCACAGCGCAGGTACCAGCAGGGAGAAGACAAGCAGGAATACGCGCATCGGGCCAGGGTCAAAGCGGGGGGGGGGCGGGGTAGTCTAGCGGCAGCCGCGACGACGATGGCTTCAATAGTAATGTGATACCCATCTCATTTCTGAGTGTCGGGATATTCCTGACAGCGTGTGTTGAAACTGAATTGACAAAGGCATGGCTATCCTTGCCTCCCTACCGCGCCGGAACCGCGCGCGACCGCCCGGAATCAGGAGGATCCCGTGAACCAGCTTCGCCCCGTTGCCCTGCTTGCCCTTGCGTTGGGGCTTGCGCTGTCGGGCTGCAAGCCCGCCCCGCAGGCTGCCCCCGCTGATGCCGCCGCACCCGCTCCGACCAGCACGGCTGCGGCCACGACGCCCGTCGCACCGGGCGCCACGACCGCGGCAGAGGCCGCTGGCACTGGCAACTGCCCCCATCCGTCCTTCGACGAGTTCCTCAAGCACTTCGGCAACGAGATCGCGTTGCAGGAAACGTCCACGGCCGATCCGCTGCTGGACAGCCACATCGACGCCGAAGCCGAGCCGGAGCCGCGCAAGGTGGAGGAGAAAGTGCCACTGGCCAAGGTCGAATGGCCGGTGATGCCGGATCCGGCCACGCTGCAGCGGCAGGGTCGCCAGATGCAGGTCACCCGCCTGCCCGACGGACAGGTGCAGGTGCAGATGCGCACTCCCGATACCAGCGACCAGCAGACCTACACCTTTGCCCAGAAGCCGTGCTGGCAGCTGGTCAAGCGTGAGGACGAATCGATCTGATCCTCCGCGCGACCGCCTGCGGGGGTCGCGTGGTTCACCCCAAGGAGCATCGCATGCGCCTGTTTCCCGTTGCCCCCGTGCTGGCCCTGATGCTCGCTGCCTGCAGCGGCCCGGAGGCATCCGCGCCGGCGGCTACCCCTGCTTCTTCGAACCCGGCAACGACGCCGGCCGCACCTGCCGCCGCGGCCGCATCCCTTCCCACCTCCCCTACGCGCGATGAGACCGGCATGCATATCGATTGCCAAGGCACCCGCCTGCACCTGGCGGCCCTGCCCACCCAAGACACGGACGCTTCCCGGCTGACCACGCTGGAAATCGAAAAGGACGGCACACGCCAGGCCATTGCCGTACCCAAGGAAATGGACGGCTACACCGCCGTCGGCCTGGCCTGCGTGCAGGACCGGAGCGGCACGCCGTATTTCGTTGTGCAGTACGGTGAACTGCCGTTCGGCTGCAGCTTCTGCGAGTGGTACTACCTGTACGACGCCAGTGGCCGCCAGCTGACCCACAGCACGCCGCCGCTGCGTGGCACGGAAGGCGATGAGCAGGAGCCCAACAACGACGAGTACGAGAAGCTGATCGACACGCTCGGCATCAAGCACCCGGAGGTGAACTACATCGAAGACTGAGCGCAGCGGCAGGACGTCGCATGTGCGCTGCGAGCGCAGTACCGCAACACCGGAAGTACCAGGAGCAGTACCCCTTAAGGAAATTCCCTTTTTCATAGAATGGATAGCACAGACATGGCAGACATCTACCAGGACATGGTCCAGCCCCGCGGGGCGGCCTACAGCAGTGACCGCATCAAATCGTGGAGCCACTACCGCGAGCCGATCGACCAGAGCGACGGGCGCCTGCACGGGAACTCCCGCCGGTGGGGCGATGCGAGCCCGGAGGTGCAGTCACGGGTGATCGACACGCTCATCGAGTCGGCGCGCGAGAAGGGACTGACCCCGCGCGAAACCGCACACGTACTGGCCATCGCCCGCGTGGAATCGGGATTCAACCCCGATGCTGCCGCAGGCACCACCTCGGCCTCGGGCCTGGGCCAGTTCATCGACAAGACCGGCAATCACTACCACCTCAACAACCGTAACCGCTTCGACGTCGGCGCCCAGTCCGATGCATTGGTTGACCACTACATTGACAACCGCAACCTGGCACACAAGCGCGGCCAGGGCGAGGAATACATCTACAAGTACCATCACGATGGCCCGACCCGCGATTACGGCGGCCTCAACCTTTCCGAAAAGAAGGTGATGCCATACGTGGACAGGTACGAGCAGTTCGTGGAGCAGCGCCTGGCGCAGACCCACGGCCAGTCCCATGGTGGCCAGACCGCAGCCGCCGTGGGCGCCGCTGCACAGGCGCAGGCCAAGCCGGCAGCGGCACATGCTGAAGGCCAGACCCGCAACTTCGAGCAGACCATGCAGGTGATGCTGCCCCCGCAGAACGGGGTCAAGCCGCACGTTACCGGTGAGTTCGGCGAACACCGTGCGCACAAGCCGCACGGCGGCACCGACTTCAACTACGTCGGTGGCCAGCACGGCCGCAACCTGCAGCATCCGACCGTCAATGCGCCGATTTCCGGCACGGTGACCTTCGTCGGTGGCGACTACGGCACGGTGAAGATCAGAGATGCGCAGGGCAACTCGCACGAGATCCTGCACCTGCAGTCGACCCAGGTGAAGGAGGGCCAGCCGATCAAGGCCGGCGAACCGATCGGCACCATGGGTGGGCGTGGCCCCGGTGGTGCAGGGCAGTATGCCCAGCACGTGCATTACCAGTTGAAGGATCCGCACGGCAAGCTGGTCAGCCCGCAGGATTTCTGGGACCAGGGCAAGCTGAAGGAAACCGGCAAGGGTGGCCATGCGCACGATGGCGACCACGGCGGTGTACTGCGCCAGGGCGCCAAGGGCGAGGAAGTGACTGCCATGCAGAAGGAGCTCAACCGCTTGGGCGTGCGCGACAGCCACGGCAACCGGCTGAGCGAGGATGGCAACTTTGGTGCCAATACCCGCGATGCGCTGACTGCCTACCAGAAGCAGCATGGGCTCTCCGCCGACGGCGTGGCCGGTCCGGCCACGCTGGGCAAGCTGGCCGAAGGCCGCAGCCATGCCGAGGCGGCGCCGAAAGGGCCGCAACTGGGCGACAAGGCGCATCCGGATACGCCGCTGCACAACGCGATCCGCGGCCACATGCCGGGCATGATCTGCAACGAGATGGCCGCCCATGTGACTGCCCAGGCCAAGGCCGCCGGCATCGATTCGCCGGAGAAGCTGCAGGGCGTGACCTTGCAGGATGGCAAGGCATTCGTGATGGGCACCGTTCCCGGCTTCCGCACTGCGGTGGACATGACCCAGACGGCGCCAAGCGTGCAGGAGACCAGTGCTGCACTGCTGGCCAAGCATGAGCCCTCGCAGCAGCACGTACAGGACGAGCAGCAGCGAGTGGCCATGGGCCGTTGACCGCCGCCTGACAAGAGGTGTGTGGCAAAGGAGGCCGGCCGGGGCGACCCGGCCGGCTTTCCCTTTCCGGGGTGAGGAAATACACGGATGCCGTTCCGAAGCATGTGTACCACCGTCATTGCCGAGCAACGGGTCGGCCCCACGTCGTGCTCTGCACGTGCAGAGCGCGGCAGCCCCATGAGCCCGGTGCCGCAGGCGCGCGTTGCCAGGCCGTGGGCATGGCTTGCACTGCTGCTCTGCCTGCTGCCGCTGCCGCTGCCGCTGCTGGCGCTGGCGGCAGCCCCGGTCCCAGCGTTGAATGACCCGGTGGTGGACACCGCCAATGCGCTGTCCGCCAGCACCCGCGCCGCGCTGCGCGAGCAGGCGTTGCAGCTGCAGGCACGCAAGGGCGCGCAGCTGCAGGTGCTGGTGGTGCCCAGCGTTGGCGAGGAAGGCATCGAAGCCTATGCGCAGCGAGTGTTCGACCAATGGCAGCTGGGCCGCGCTGGTGTCGATGACGGCGTACTGCTGCTGGTGGCGGTGCAGGATCGGCGCGTACGCATCCAGACCGGTTATGGCCTGGAAGGCACCATTCCTGATGCGTATGCCGCGCGCATCATCGACAAGGCGATCGTGCCGCGGCTGCGCGAGGGAGACCTGGACCAGGGCGTGCTGGACGGCACCGCGGTGCTGGTGGCGCTGGTCGACGGCGAGCAAATGCCGCCCTGGGAAGATCCGTCGGCACGCAACGTGTTGCCCGCGGACTGGCGCACGGGGGATTCGGTCGTCGCGCTGACGTTGTTGGCGGGCTTCCTGGCCGGTCTGTGGCGATCGCCACCGCGTCTGCTGGCGACCAGGACCGAAGCCGATTTCACCGGTAACCGCCGCGAGCGGCGGCGCAAGGCACTGGCAGCCAATGCGGCGGTGCCCAGGTCAACGTGGCCGACATTGCCTGCCTGGGGCAGGCCGCTGCTGGTGACGGCGGTGATCGCCGCGGGAGGGCTTTCTGCGTCGCTGCTGCTGCCGCGCCATGTGCTGCCGGCGTTGGTCTTCGTGCTGCTGCCCGCCGTACCGGTGGCAACCCTGCTGGGCTGGTGCTGGCGTCGCAGCGGCGGCGTACGCATCGTGCTGTACGGCATGCTGGCCGTCAGCACCGGCTTCTTCGCGGTGATGCTGGTGCGCGGCCAGTTGCCGCCCAGCCTTGCGCTGCACACGCTGCTGAACCTGGCAGTCGGCATCGCCGCCATGCTGGTGTTCTTCCTGGTGCAGGCCGGTCGCGCGCGTTGGCGGAAGAACCGCAACAGCTTCGCCATCCGCTTGGTGGTGCTGGTGCTGCTGAGCGGTGGCTATGCGCTGGGCGCGCTGCTGGCCATCGACCGTGCCGGCGACGAGAACGCCCGCGTGCTGGCGACGATCGTGTCCAGCATGGGCACGCTGTTCCTGTACTTCATCTGGGTGTTCACTCTGCTGCCCGGCGAAAAAGCCCGCGGCGGCCGGGGGGCGTCCAGAGGCTACCGCTCCTCGTCCAGCACCTCGTCGTCCAGTTCCTCCTCGAGCAGTTCCAGCGACTGGTCCGGTGGTGGCGGCCGCAGCGGAGGCGGTGGCGCCTCGGGCAGCTGGTAACTCAGGCCGCCTGCACCCGCCAGCCCAGCGCCGCATCGTGCAGCTCGCCGCTGCCGCTCACATCGGCCACCTGCAGCTGCAGGCCCTGCGCGTTGGGCAGGTCCTTCTGCTCGGGGAACCAACGGCGATCGGCAGCGACCACGATCAGCAGGCCCTCGTCATCGCCCATCGGCGCGAACTGGGGCGACGGCGGGCTGATCGGCCGCAGGCCGAAGCGCTGGTTGGATTGTTCACGCACCGCATCGACATCATGGCTGGGCAGGCCGACCTCACTCAGGCAGGTCAGTTCGCTGCCATGGAAGGCGCCAGTGCGGTCGCTGGCCGGCAAGCGCCTGCGGCCGATCAGTTCCAGGATCAGGCCATCGGGTCCGGTGAAATACACCGACTGCGACTGCCAGCTGCTTTCCAGTGCGAAGTAGTCCAGCCCTTCCGGATTGCATTGCAACGGCGTGCGTGCACGCAGCCAGCTCATGGCGTCGGCGAAGCGGTTGTCCGGCACATTGAAGGCCAGGTGCACGCCGCCTACCGGACGGCCATTCGCCGGTTGCAGCTGGATCGTGCTCCAGCTAATGCGGACCTGGTCGCCGGCCACCTCCAGCTGCAGCACGTCGCGGAAGTACGCGGCGACGCTGGCAACATCGGATACCGGCAGAGAAAGATGCAACAGGCGCATGATCGATCCTCCGTGGAGCGCTGGGGGCAGTGTAGTCCCGCGCACCTTTGCGCCGCGTCATCACCTGTGCAACGAATCGTTGTTGCCAGCCCTGGCATCGAGCCGTGCTCGACTGTCTTCAGCGCAAGGCTTCCCCGAAGAAGCGCACCGCGTCTTCCACCGCCACCGCATGCGTCTGCACCTTCGGTACCGCAGTCATGCACAGCGCCTGCAGCCGCTCATCTGCCAGTGGCGTGCAGGCAGACAGGAAATCGTAGTGGCCGACACCGGGCAGCGCGTGCAGCGTTGCTTTCGGAATCAGCGCCGCCGCCACATCACCGTTGGTCACCGGCGGCGCCACTTCATCCGCTGAACCCAGCACGATCATCACCGGCTGTCGCAACGCCTTCAGCTGCTCCGGTGCAAACGCCTGCACGATGGCGGGCGCCAGCACGAACACCGCGCGCACGCCGGCAATCGAACGATCATCCTGTGCATGCTGCACGTACGGTTGCAGTTGTGGTGACGCCGCCGCAGCAAGACGCGCCGCCATCGTATGCGCGGCCGCTTCCTGCTGCGGCCTGCACACGCCGTCGTCCGGGTGCGCCTGGCAGAACGCCAGCAGCCGCGTCATGTCCGGCCGTGCGCCGGCGCTGAGCAGTGCGGTGAAGCCACCGGCGGAATAACCCACCACGCCCAGCCGCGACGCATCAACATGTGGCCCCAGCTGCGGGTCGGCCTGCACGGCCGCCAGCGCCGCCTTCAGGTCGTCGGCGCGCAGCCAGGTCAGCACGCTACCGGCCAGCGTCATCTCATCGGCGCCGTTGTTGCCGGGGTGGTCCACGGCGATCACCAGGTAGCCAGCCCGCGCCAGCGCGGTGCCCAGCCACCCCATCATGCGCGCGGTGCCGCCATTGCCATGCGACAGCAACAGGGTTGGCAGGCGCCCGCCGGCAATGGGGGCATCCTTCGCCGCGCGCCCCACCTCGAACAGCGGCGCATCCGGTGGCCCGATGGTCAGCGGCGTTTCTTCGCTGCCTGGCATTGCCGGGTACCACACGGTGAAGCGCAGCACCTCGCGCTGAGCACCGTCGCGGATCGCCAAGCTGTTCAGCGTTGTCACGCCATGACGTTCACCGGCAATGGTGGGAGTGGCCGCCATCGCCACCGGCGCCAGAGCAGCCAACAGCAGGGGCAGCATCCATCGTGTTGCGCGCATCATTGGTTTCTCCGGGTCAGTCAGGGCTGTGATCGACCGGCAGCCAGATCTCCACGCCGCCATGGCCGGTATGCTCGTCGAAGCGGGTGTCGTAGCGTTCAAGATCCGGCGCGTTGGCCAGGTGGAGGTTGCTGGCCGGCAGGTACTGGTCCAGCAGCCAGAACCAGGTCGAGCGGATGGTGGAGATATGGCTGCCATGCCAGGACACCAGGTAACGGCGCGCAGGCACATCCACCCGCTGCCAGTGTGCAGGCACCGATGGCAGTGCATTCACCGGCAAGGCTGCGATGTAGTCGAAGCCACCCTCGTCGTCGCTGTTGCAGCACACACCGAAACTGACCGGCGCCGGTGTTGGCCATTCGCGGTTGAGCTGTGCCCACTGCCCGGGAATCGCACCGCCGCTGTCGCGACTGTGGCGCATGCCGATGCCGGCCACCTGGAAGGGCGTGCAGTCGATCAGCCTGGGCGCCTCGGTGCAGGCCTGTGGCGCGTCGTCGAGGCGGATCGCGTGCACCAGTGCCAGTTCCTGCAGGCCCCGCTCGCGCACGCGCTCCGGGGTCTGCCCGAACTGATCGCAGAAGGCACGGGTGAACGCGGCATGCGTGCTGTAACCGGCTGCCAACGCCACCTGCAGGATGTCGCCGGCACCGTTGGCCAGTTGTTGCGCGGCGGCGGTCAGGCGGCGTCCGCGCAGGTAACGCACCACCGAAGTGCCGGTGCGGGCCTGGAACAGGCGTGACAGGTGGAAGGGCGACAGTCCGGCGGCTGCCGCGATGTCGGCCAGCGCCAGCGGCTTGTCGGCATGGCTTTCGATGTACCACAACGCTTTGCCGGCTGCGCTCATCGCGCTTTCCCTCGTTCGAATGCCGGGCAGCGTACCGGATCGACGGGGTGGGGCGCTTAGCAGTTCTTGCGCCGGCAGGGCTTTGCGTTTGCCGTTGCACCGGCAACAATGCGGTCTTCATGGACACGATCGAGGCCAGGGACATGCCGGAAGTCACCGCTATCAGCCAGACCGCGCGGATCGCCGCATGGTGATGATCATTGCGATTGCCCTGCTGCCGGCGCTGCTGCCACTGGCGCTGCTGGTGCTCATGTGGCGGCGGGCACCGCGCTGGCGCGGGGACCCCTGGCTGTACCGGGTGATGTTCTCATTGCTGGCAGCACTGCTGGCGCCCACGTTGTTGATGGCAGGCCATGGCGGCCTGCCGTGCCCGACCATCGGTGGCCTTGTGCTGGTGCTCATGGACCTTGAGTGGATCGGCCAACTGCAGGTGAACCTGATTGCCTTCGGAACCGAGGACACTGCCATCCTCTCCGCGCCTTTCCTGTTCGTTTTCGCGATCGCGCTGTTCATCCCGCTGCGCACGGCGCGGCCCGCCGTCTTCGGCTTCGACGACGACACTGCATAGCGCAGAGCCCGGCATGGGTGGCGGCTGCACCTCCAGCGGTCGCAACTGTCGTCTCCACGTCATCGCTGCTTCACATCCCGCCCCGAGACTGCGCGCCTTGTCCAGGTCCCACCTGGCCCTGTCGTGCCTTCCCGGAGTCCTGCCGTGCATCGTTCGAAGCTGTCGCGTTCCATCCTCCTCGCCCTTGGTCTGGTCAGCGCAGGAGGCGCGATCGCTGCAGATGCCGGAAAGGCAGGCACCAGCAGCAGTGGCAACGCCGCTGCGCCCACCCAGCTCGATGCGATGCTGGTCACCGGTACCCGTGCCTCCAACCGCACCCAGTTTGAAACCCTGGCGCCGGTGGACGTGTTCACCAAGCAGGACATCCAGTCGGTCGACTCCACCGACCTGAAGGACGTGCTGGCACAGCTGGTGCCTTCGTTCGTGGTGCAGCGCCTGCCGATGGCCGATGGCCAGGTGTTCGTGCGCCCGGCCACGCTGCGTGGCCTGTCGCCGGACCAGACGCTGGTGCTGGTCAACGGCCGCCGCTTCCATCGCAGTGCGTTGCTTGGCAACCGCGGAGCACAGGCTGCCGACCTGGCCCAGATTCCGACCAGCGCCATCAAGCGCATCGAAGTGCTGCGCGATGGGGCGTCGGCGCAGTACGGCTCGGATGCCATCGCCGGTGTCATCAACATCATCCTGGAGGACAGCCCGGGCACCGAGATCACTGCGGGCTATTCGCAGTACGCGCAGGGCGATGGCGGCTCGCGCGACTTCAGTGCGCGCACCGGCTGGGCGCTGGGTGACTACGGCAGCCTCGCCCTGTTCGCCGAATCGTCCAACTCCGATGCGACCTCACGCACGCGCCAGCGTCCCGACGCCATCGCCTTCCAGGCCGCGCATCCCGAACTGGACGTGCCCAACCCGGTGCAGCGCTGGGGCCAGCCGGAGCTGGAAAGCCGCCGCGTGGGCTTCAACCTGAAGGCCAATGCCAGCGACACGCTGGAGTTGTATGCCTTCGGCCTGTACAGCCACAGCGACGGCGTCAGCGATTTCAACTGGCGCAACCCCGATACCACCACCGGCGCGTACCGTACGACCAGCATCTTCCCGGGCTGGAACCTGCGCTCGCTGTATCCGGTGGGCTTCAGCCCGCAGTACGGCAACACCCAGAACGACCTGCAGCTGGTCGCGGGCGTGCGGGGTGAGATCACGCCCAAGCTGCGCTGGGACCTGAGCGCCTCGTATGGCCGCAATGCCATCGACTACAGCCTGGACAACTCCATCAACGCCTCGCTGGGCCCGGACAGCCCGACCTCCTTCGACCTCGGCCGGCTGACCCAGACCGAGAAGAACGCCAATGCGGACTTCAACTACGAATGGGACGTGGCTGCGCTGTCGAAGCCGGTCAACGTCGCCTTCGGCGCCGAATTCCGCCAGGAGACCTACCAGGTGCGCGCCGGCGACCCGGCCTCGTATGCGGTGGGCCGTGGCGCTGCGGCGGGCCTGGAAGCCAATTCCAATGGCGCGCCGGGCTTCTCGGCCAGCCAGGCCGGGCAGTGGAGCCAGCGCAGCAAGGCCGCCTACGTGGACATGGAAGTGCCGCTGGGCGAGCGCTGGAGCATCGGCGCGGCCGGTCGCTATGAAGACTTCTCCAGCTTCGGCAGCACGGTGGATGGCAAGCTGTCGGCACGTTTTGCGATCACCCCGGACGTGGCGCTGCGCGGCACGCTCTCCACCGGCTTCCGCGCGCCCACGCCGGCCCAGCTCAACACCACCAGCACCACCCAGGGCCTGGACACGCGCACGCTGCAGATCTTCACCAGCGGCCGCCTGTCGCCCAGCGATCCGTTGGCGCAGCTGCTGGGTGCCAAGCCGCTCACCCCGGAAGAATCGCGTACGGCCTCGCTGGGCCTGACCTGGCGCACCGACCTGGGCCTGTCCGGGTCGGTCGATGTCTACCGGATCACGCTCAGCGACCGCTTCAGCCAGTCGGCCAGCTTCGCCATTCCGGCCGGCACGCCGAACCCGCTGGGCTATACCTCGGTGAACTACTTCACCAACGATTTCGACACCACCACCACCGGCGTGGATGTGGTCGGCAACTACCTGCGCGACCTCGGCGCAGGGCGGATGACGCTGACCCTGGCTTACAACTACAACCAGACCCGCGTCGACAACGGCAGCACCTCGGTGGCCACCAACGAGACCCAGCGCGTGCTGTTCGAAGACCGCCTGCCCGAGCACAAGGGCAGCTTCACCGGCAGCTGGGACGTCGGCGCGTGGTCGTTGATGGCACGCGTGCGCTATTACGGCAAGTGGACCGACTCCACCGGCAATGCCACCGGCGACATCTACCAGCAGTTCGGTGCGATGACCTTCCTCGACCTGGCCGTGGGCTATCGCATCAACGAACACCACAGCCTGCGCGTGGGCGCCGACAACGTGTTCGACCGCTACCCGGACGAAGCCACGTTCCAGGCCAGCCGTGGCCTGATCTATTCGCGCAACGCGCCGTACGACACCGATGGTGCCAACGTGTACGCGCAGTACCGGCTGACCTTCTGATGGACAGCCGCCGCCGTTCCCTGCTGCGTGCCGGCGCGCTGCTGCCGGCCAGTGCGGCGCTTGCCGCGCTGGCTGCTCCGACGGCCGCGCGCTACGCTGTGCCGATGGACATTCCTGCACCTTCCACGACGCCGGATGTGCTGGCCCGTGACGAGTCGTACTGGTCCGCCGTCGCCAGCCACTTCGACATCACCGATGAAGTGAACCACCTGGAGAACGGCTACTGGGGCGCGATGGGCAAGCAGACCCTGGCCAGCTACCAGCGGCATACCGCCGAAGTGAACCGGGGCAATGCCTGGTACGGTCGCCACGCGTTCCCGGCGCAGTACCTGGCCGTGCATCGTCAGGTGGCCGACATGCTTGGCGTCGGCGCCGACGAGATCGCGCTGACCCGTGGCGCCACCGAAGCGATGCTCGCGCTGATCGGCGGCTACAACCGGTTGGCCGCGGGCGACCAGGTGCTGTACGCCGACATCGACTACGACAGCATGATCAACGCGATGCGCTGGTTGCAGCAGCGTCGTGGCGTGCAGGTCGAGCGCATCGCACTGCCGGTGGTGCCCACCCATGAGCAGATCCTGCAGGCCTACGATGAGGCATTCGCGCGCCTGCCGCGCCTGAAACTGGTGCTGCTGACCCAGGTCAGCCACCGCCATGGGCTGGTGCTGCCGGTGGCCGAGCTCGCCGAGCGTGCGCGTGCGCGCGGCATCGACGTGATTGTCGATGCCGCACATGGCTTTGGCCAGATCGACTACGCGGTGCCGGACCTGAAGGCCGATTTCGTTGGCATCAACCTGCACAAGTGGATCGGCGCACCGGTGGGCGTGGGCGCGATGTACGTGCGCAAAGGACGCGTGGCCGACCTGGATCCGTACATGGGCGAGACCGACGACGGCCGCGTGGGCAGTCGCGTGCACACCGGCACGGTCAACTTCGCCGCCTTTCTGGCGCTGCCGGAGGCCATCGCGCTGCATCAGCGCATCGGCGCAGCGAACAAGCAGGCGCGGCTGCGCTACCTGCGTGAGCGCTGGACGGTGGCGGCGCGGCAGATGGCGCATATCGAGGTGCTGTCGTCGCCGGATCCGGCGTTGGCCAGTGCATTGGCCAGCTTCCGCCTGCGTGGCCATGACTCGGTGGAAGACAACCTGGCGCTGCAGAAACGGCTGCTGGATGAACATCGGATATTCACCACCCATCGCGATGGCCTGGACTCCGGCGCCTGCGTGCGGGTGACACCATCGGTGTTCACCCGCCCCGCGCAGATGGATGCGCTGGTGCAGGCGTTGGCCGCGCTGGGGTAGTGCCGGCCGCTGGCCGGCAACCTCATGACCGTAGTGTGCATGCCGTTGCCGGCCAGCGGCCGGCACTACCAGGCGCAACACCCATCCACGCATGGCGTGAACGGGCATTGCCAACCAAGGTTGGCATCTACCGGAACTACCGGAACAGGCCCAGTAGATCCACGCCATGCGTGGATGCCCTTCCACTACCGGTCAATCGCCGGCAACGCATCGGACAACAACAACCGATCGATCCGCCGCAGCGCGTTTTCCAGTTGCCGCCGGTCCGCAGCCAATCCCAACGACAGCCGCACCCCGCTCGCGAACGGCGCGCCCGGCGGACAGAACGCCGATGAAGGCGCGATCGCCAGGCCCTGCAGCTGCGCCGTACGCACCAGCGTGGCGTCGGTCCACGGCGCTGGCACCCGGCACCACGCATGCAGCCCATCGGCGCGCTCCAGCAACGAGGGCGCCAGCAGATACCGCGCCATCCGCGTGCGCTCGCGCGCTTCATCGCGCACCTGCGCCAGCAGCGCCTGTGCAGAGCCATCCAGCAGCAGCTGGCTGGCCAGCGCGGATACCAGCGGGTGACCCATCAACCGCGTGGCACGCAGTGCGGTGGCCATCGCCTCAGCGTGGGCGGCACTTGGGCATTGCACGAACGCGGTACGCAGGCCGGGGCTGATCACCTTAGACAGCGTGGCCACATGGAACACGTGTCGCGGTGCCAGCGTCGCCAGCGGAATGGGCGCGGTGACGGCCAGGTGCCAGTACGGATCGTCCTCGATCGCCAGCAGGCCTTCGCGCTCCAGCACCCGCGCCAGCGCTTCGCGCCGCGTGGTGGGCACGGTCAGTGCCGTTGGGTTCTGGCAGGTGGGGTTGAGGTAGACCAGTCGCGCGCCACATTCCCGCGCCCGGCGGGCCAGCGCCTCCGGGCACATGCCGTGTTCGTCGCCCTCCACCGTGACCAGCCGCCGTCCCAGTGCGGCGGCGGCCTGCAGCAGACCCGGATACACCAACCGGTCGCAGAGGATCGCATCGCCCTCGCGCCCCTGGCTGAGCAGGATCGCCGCCAGCGCCACCTGCGCGCCTTCGGTCAGCAGCAGGCGTGCGTCGTCCACCGTGCCCAGCATCGGCTGCAGCCAGCGCGCCGCCGCGTGGCGGTCGGTCGGGTTGCCACCGCCCAGGTGATAGGTCATCAGGTTCGGCGCATTGCTGCGCGCAAGCACCGCCGCGGCGCCTCGACGCAGCATTTCCGCCAGTGCATCGGCGTCGGGTACCGGTGGCACGTTCATGCTGAGATCGACGGCCTGGTCAAAGCCCGCCTTGGGCGGCGCGATGAAGCTGCCCTGTGGCCCGCGTGCTTCGATCAGTCCACGCTTGCGTGCTTCATCGAAGGCGCGGGTCACCGTGGTCAGATCCACGCCGAGCTGCTGCGCCAACGCGCGCTGCGAGGGCAGCCGTTGCCCGGGCGCAAGGCCACCGCGATTGATGGTGCGTTCCAGCGTGTTGACGATGCGCAGGTAGATCGGGCCGCTGTGCACGTGCACGTCCTGCACCCAGCCCAGCCCTGCAACGCCAGGCCCTGCGACATCGGGTCGCGGCATGTACGGAGGATGTCGGGGCGTATCGTTGCTTCCAACGGCGGGAGCCTGTCCATAACCATCGGTCGGTTCGGACAGGTGACCGCCGTTGTTGTGTGTGGCGGCTGCGCCGGCCAGCGTCGGTGATGTCATCGCGCGTCCTCAGCGCTGGGCCTGCCAGGGGCAGTAGCAGCCCACGGCAAGCAGTCCTTTCGGGCGCACGGTTTCCCCGCGCACCAGTTTGTCCAGCAACGGTTCGACGAAGCTGTTGGCCGAATTGCAGACCATGCCGATGCTGTAAGGGCCGGCATAGGCCAGGTGGCCCTGGCGGTCCCAGATCGCCACCGCCGGGCTGGCCGGAATGTTCCCGATGCCGTCGATGGTCGGCAGGGGGATCACCTTGCTGCGCAGCGGCTCGGGCAGTTCACCCTGGGTGCCGGGGCGGCGGATGGCATAGAAGTCGATGCCGGCGCGGCGATACATGCTGATCAGGTAGCTCAGGTGCGCACCGGTTTCGCGGTTGCAGACGCTGCAGGCCGGGTCCCAGAAATGCACCACGCGGATGCGGCCGGTGTCGCCGGCCAGTTCCGCCGGCAACCGCAGCTGCGAGTCATCGAAGACGATGGCCTGTTCGGCGAACGTGGCCTGCTCGCCATAGCCGAAGTACTGCCACAGTGCCGCCGCCACGCCGGCCATGAACAGGCAGGCGAGGGCGATCATCACCGGCAGCATCGAACGCTGCGGCGCGGCTGTGCCCATCAGGAGCCGTCCGCGCCGAACTTGTGCACGTACTGCTTGCGCATCTCGCGGCAGGAGTCGGCCTGGGCGCGGCGCTGGATCTCGCTGCGCGCCGCGTCCTCGCTGCGGTGCAGGCACTGTTCAATGGCGTGGCGCTCGGCGGCCTGCACATCCACGGTCTGCGGTTGCAGGCAGACCCAGGCCAGGGCGGCCAGCATCAGCACGACGAACCCGCCGCAGCCGGCCATCACCAGGTGGAACTTCAGTTTGTCGGCGGCCATCTGCGGCACATCCTCCGTCCATACATTGCATACAAGATATCATCTTGTATGGGCATGGCCCACGGGATGGCTCAGACGATCGCCGAATGCCGCGCGTCGGGCGCCTCGGACAGGATCTCGTTCAGCTTGGCCAGCGCGCCGGCCAGTGCCTCCTGGTCCACCGCACCGCCCAGCGACAGGCGGATGGCGTTGCCCGGTGGCGGTTCCTCCACGCTGAAGGCGTCGGAGCTGGCAATGCCCAGGCCCTGTTCCTGTGCCGCCTGGATCAGCCGGTACTGGTCCAGCCGCGGCGGCAACGGCAGCCACACATGCAGGCCGGCCGGGTGGGCCTGGCGGCGGGCGGGCAGGTAGCGGGCAGCAATGGCCTGGCGCTCGCGCAGTTCCTGCTGGAAGCGCTGCACCATCGCCTGCGCCTGGCCGGTGCGGATCCAGTGCGAGGCCACGGCCACCATCGACTGGGTGGGCATCAGCGCGATCGCACGCAGGGCGTCCAGCACCGGCTCCATCGGCTCGCCGCCCGGCACCACCAGGTAGGCCGTGCGCAGGCCGGGGGCCAGGCACTTGGACAGGGTGGAGATGTAGTAGACCGGGCAGCCACCGTCGGCCAGCGCGGCCAGCGGCGGGGCGGCATCGCCGGCCAGCAGCCAGTAGGGATCGTCCTCGACCACGGTCAGTTCGTGCCGCCTTGCCACCGCCAGCAGGGCCTGCCGGCGCTGCGCCGACATCGTCGCCGTGGTCGGGTTCTGGATGGTCGGCACCAGGTACAGCAGGCGCGGCCGGCGCTGCTGGCAGGCTTCGTCCAGGGCATCGGGCAGCATGCCCTCGGCGTCCATCGCCACCGGCACCACGCCCCGCTGCAGCACGCGCGCAGCGGCCAGCAGGCCCGGATAGGTCAGTTGCTCGGCAGCGATCAGTTCGCCCGGCTGGGTGCGGGCCAGGATCAGTGCGCACAGCGCAGTCTGCGCGCCGGGGCAGATCACCACCCGCTCGGCGCCCACCGGGCCGAGCACCGGCGCCAGCCATTGCACGGCCGCAGCGCGGTCGTCGCGGCTGCCGGCACCGACGTGGTAGCTCATCAGCTCGCCCTGGCCCAGCTGCTGGCCCAGGTGCTGGAACCCGGCCTCCATGCCCTGTGCGAACGGCGCGCTGCCCAGCAGCGGCGGGATGTTCATGCTCAGGTCGACCGAGGTGCTGCGGTTGCCGGCGGACATCGCAATGAAGGTGCCGCCCGCGCCCTGCGCGTCCAGCAGGCCGGCCTGGCGCAGTTCGGCGAAGGCGCGGGTGACCGTGGTCAGGTCCACCCCCACCTGCTGGGCCAGGTCGCGCTGCGGCGGCAGGCGATCGCCCGGCCGCAGCACGCCATCGTCCACCGCCTCACGCACCTGCTGGGCGATCTGCAGGTACAGCGGTCCTGCGCCCTCACGGAACGGGCGGACCCAGGTCCGGTTGGGGTGTTTCAGGCGGCGGCCGGCAGCAGGAGGCGTCATCGGTCGGATTTTTCCATACGTGCAGATGCACAAGTCCATACAATGCTGTATCTTGTATGGGCTTGATTGGAGTGGCTCGCCTTTTTGTAGGCGACCTCGTACCCACAGTGTAGCCGCTCCACGCCCGGGCGCTGCGCGCAGGCGAGCCGGTCAAGCGCGCATCTTCAACAGGGTTGACCACCAATGAATATCTGCTGGAACCGCATCCGCCTGGCGCTGGTCGCCCTGGCCTGCATCGCCCTGACGGGCTGCGATTGGGTGCTGCTGGATTCGAAGGGCATGGTCGGGATCGCACAGCGCGACCTGATCCTGATCTGCATCGGCCTGATGCTGATCGTCGTCGTGCCGGCCATCGTGCTGACCTTCGTGTTCGCCTGGCGCTTCCGCGCCGGCAATACCAAGGCGAAGTACACGCCGGACTGGTCGCACTCCACCAAGGTGGAAGTGGTGGTCTGGGGCGTGCCGTTGCTGATCATCGCGGTGCTGGCGGTGATCGTGTGGAAGTCCACCCACGAGCTCGATCCGTACAAGCCGCTGGACGTGGCCGGCGAACCGCTGCACGTGGACGTGATCGCCACCGACTGGAAGTGGGTGTTCGTGTACCCGGACCTGGGCATCGCCACCGTCAACCAGCTCAACTTCCCGGCCAACCGCGCGCTGGCGTTCAACATCACCTCCAACTCGACGATGAACACCTTCTTCATCCCGCAGCTGGGTGGACAGATCTACGCGATGGCCGGCATGCGCACGCAGCTGCACCTGATCGCCAACGAGCCCGGCCAGTTCCGTGGCATGTCCGGCAACTACAGCGGCCATGGCTTCTCGAACATGAAGTTCATCGCCACCGCCAGCAGCAACGAAGACTTCGATCGCTGGGTGGCCGAGGTGCGCAGCGCGCCGGATGCGCTCAGCTTCGAGCAGTTCAAGGCGCTGGCCGCACCGTCGAAGAACGCGCCGGTGCAGCACTTCTCCAGCGTCGAACCGCTGCTGTTCAAGAAGGTCATCGACCAGTTCATCGGCGTCGGTGAGAACACCGCTGCTGCAACCCCGGCGGGCGCTGCCGGCGGTGCCCAGGTTTCCCAGGAGTAATGAACATGTTGGGTAAATTGACGTGGGAGGCCGTGCCGCTGCACGAGCCGATCGTCGTGGTCACGTTGGCGGCCATGGTGCTGGGCGGCCTCGCGCTGCTCGGCGCGGTGAGCTATTTCAAGCTGTGGGGCGTGCTCTGGCGCGACTGGTTCACCACGGTGGACCACAAGAAGATCGGCATCATGTACGTGGTCGTCGCGCTGGTCATGCTGGTGCGCGGCTTCGCCGATGCACTGATGATGCGCGCACAGCTGGCGGCGGCCGGGCCGGGCAGCGATGGCTTCCTGCCACCGGAACACTACGACCAGATCTTCACCGCGCACGGCGTGATCATGATCTTCTTCGTGGCCACCCCGTTCGTGGTCGGCCTGATGAACATCATCGTGCCGCTGCAGATCGGCGCGCGCGACATGGCGTTCCCGTTCCTCAACGCCTTCAGCTTCTGGATCTTCGTGGTCGGCGCTGCGCTGATGATGATCTCGCTGGGTGTTGGCGAATTCGCGATGACCGGCTGGGTCGCCTATCCGCCGCTGTCGGGCATCGAGTTCAGTCCCGGGGTCGGTGTCGATTACTACATCTGGGCGTTGCAGGCCTCCGGCATCGGTACCCTGCTGACCGGCGTCAACCTGTTCATCACCATCCTGCGCATGCGTGCGCCGGGCATGACGCTGATGAAGATGCCGGTGTTCACCTGGACCGTGCTGGTCACCAGCGTGATCATCATCGCCGCCTTCCCGATCCTGACCGTAGCCCTGGGTGCGCTCACCCTGGACCGCTACCTGGACTTCAACTTCTACACCAACACGTTGGGTGGCAACCCGATGATGTACGTGAACCTGGTGTGGGCCTGGGGCCACCCGGAGGTGTACATCCTGGTGCTGCCGGCGTTCGGCATCTTCTCTGAAGTGACCGCCACGTTCTCGCGCAAGAAGCTGTTCGGCTACAAGTCGATGGTCGGCGCCACCCTCGCGATCGGCATCCTGTCCTTCATCGTCTGGCTGCACCACTTCTTCACCATGGGCTCCGGTGCCAGCGTCAATGCCTTCTTCGGCATCATGACGATGATCATCGCCATCCCCACCGGCGTGAAGATCTTCACCTGGTTGTTCACCATGTACGGCGGCCGCGTGGAGTTCAGCGTGCCGATGCTGTGGACCATCGCCTTCCTGGTCACCTTCACCATCGGTGGCATGACCGGCGTGCTGCTGGCCATTCCGGGCGCGGACTTCCTGCTGCACAACAGCCTGTTCCTGGTCGCGCACTTCCACAACACCATCATCGGCGGTGCGCTGTTCGGCTACCTGGCCGGCTTCGTCTACTGGTTCCCGAAGGTGTTCGGCTTCACCCTCAACGAGCGCCTGGGCAAGTGGTCCTTCGCCTGCTGGGTGATCGGCTTCTACCTGGCCTTCATGCCGCTGTACATGCTGGGCTTCATGGGCATGACCCGGCGCATGAACCAGTACGACAACCCGGCGTGGACGCCGTACCTGATCGCCGCCTTCATCGGTGCGCTGTTCGTGTTTGCGGGCATCATCCTGATGCTGGTGCAGATCTACGTCAGCGTGCGCGACCGCAAGCGCAACCTCGACCTCACCGGCGACCCGTGGAATGCACGCACGCTGGAATGGGCCACGCCGTCGCCGCCGCCGTTCTACAACTTCGCCGTGGTGCCCAAGGCCGATGAGCTGGACGCCTTCCACGAAGCGAAGAAGCGTGGCCTGCCGCCGCCGCCGAAGAAGTACGCACCGATCCACATGCCGAAGAACACCGGTGTGCCGCTGATCCTCAACGTCTGGATCCTGGTGCTGTGCTTCGCCCTGGTGTGGCACATCTGGTGGATGGCCGGTGCCAGCTTCATCGCGATGATCGCCACCCTGATCGCGCGCTCCTACAACGAGGACGTGGATTACTACGTCAGCTCCGAAGAGGTGGCGCGTACCGAAGCGGCCAACCACGCCAAGCTGCAGGAGGCAGGCGCATGAACCTGTTGACCCGTCCGCAACTGGACAGCGATGTGCTGGTCCACGACGACCATCACGGGCACGATCACGCCCACGAACAGGGCGGCATGAAGGTGTTCGGCATGTGGGTGTACCTCATGTCCGACCTGGTGCTGTTCGGCTCGCTGTTCGCCTCGTACGCGGTGCTCAGCACCGCCTACGCCGGCGGCCCGACCGGCAAGGAACTGTTCTCGCTGCCGTTCGTGATGGCCGAGACCTTCATCCTGCTGGTGTCCAGCATCACCTATGGCCAGGCCGTGCTGGCCATGCACCGCCTGGACAAGGCGGCGGTGCTGCGCTGGCTGGGCGTGACCTTCGTGCTCGGCGCCTCGTTCATCGGCATGGAGCTGTACGAGTTCTCGCACCTCATCCATGAAGGTGCCGGTCCCAGCACCAGTGCCTACCTGTCGGCGTTCTTCGCCCTGGTTGCCACCCACGGCCTGCACGTGGCCAGCGGCCTAATCTGGATGGCGGTGGTGATGCACCAGGTGTATCGCCGCGGCCTCACCCCGACCAACATCACCCGCGTGTCCTGCCTGAGCCTGTTCTGGCACTTCCTGGACCTGGTGTGGATCTGCGTCTTCACCTTCGTCTACCTGATCGGAGCCTTCTGACATGGCCCACGTCGAAACCTCGCGCGCCGGCAATGCGCATGGTTCCACCAAGTCCTACCTGATCGGCTTCGTGCTGTGCGCGCTGCTGACGGTGGTGCCGTTCGCGCTGGTGATGAACCCGGTGCTGTCGCGCCCGGTCACCCTGTTCCTGCTGGTCGGCTTCGCGGTCGCGCAGATCCTGGTGCAGCTGGTGTACTTCCTGCACATGGACCGCAAGTCCGAAGGTGGCTGGAACCTCGCCAGCTTCGTGTTCACCCTGGTGATCCTGTTCATCGTGGTCGCGTTGTCGATCTGGATCATCTGGAGCATGCACTACCACATGATGATCAACTGACCGTGGCCGGGGCGATCAGCAAGGAGTGCGCGATCGCCCTGGCACCTCAGCCCTCTCTTCCCCCAGGGCAGGCCTGACCGAGACCGCGCCCACCTCGTGTTGGTGGTACCCGTGATGCGTGTTGCTTCCGTTGTTCGTTCCCTGCGCCTGCCGCTGCTTGCCGCAGGCCTCGCACTCGGCCTGCTGGCCGGCTGCAGTGCGCAGTCGCGCATGGATTTCTATTCCAAGGACATCGCCTGCGAGGAACTGGGCCAGCACTGGACCATGCCTGACAGCGCCGGCACCCTGCGTGGCCCGAAGGACCTGCAGGGGCAGGTGACCTACCTGTTCTTCGGCTTCACCAGCTGCCCGGACGTGTGCCCGACCACCATGGTCGAACTGAGCCAGGTCAAGCACCTGATGGGCAAGGATGCCGACCAGCTGCAGGTGGTATTCGTCAGCGTCGATCCGGCGCGCGATACCCCCGAAGTCGCGCACACCTATGTGCACGCGTTCGACCCGAAGGCGATGGCACTGGTCGGTGACGAGGCTCAGCTCTCGGCGATGGCCAGTGACTTCAAGGCGTTCTACGAGAAAGAGCCCGGGCAGCTGCCGGACACCTACACGATGAGCCACATCGCCGGCGGCTACGTGTTCGACCGCCAAGGTCGCCTGCGCCTGTTCGCGCCCTACGGCATGCCGGTGGAGCAGCTGTTCTCGGACGTGCAGCGGTTGCTGCTGGAGCCGGAACATCCGGCCGCAGGCAGTGAAGCGTTGGCGGCGTGCAAGCTGCCGCACAGCGCGAGCGTCGCCGCACGCTGAACGACGCATCGCCCTGGTAGGTGTCGACCTTGGTCGACACGCGATGAATGAATCTGGCGGGTGCCGACATCCTGATTCTGGCGGGTGCCGACATTGGGAACCTGGTGCATGCCGACCGTTGGGAATCTGGTGGATGCCATTGGAATGTGGTGGGTGCCATTGGATTGTGGTGGATGCCATTGGATTGTGGTGGGTGCCGACCGTTGGTCGGCACGCCCTCCCGCTCGCCAATCCCCCGACCGGCCAGGAGAGCCAACCGGCCGGGGGCACCACGCAACGCCCTAGATCACTTCTTCTCTTCCCACTGCACCACGTCCGGCTCGGCCGCGCGCACGCCCGCAGTCGACAGCAGCCGGGTGCTCGCATCCAGCGCCGCGTTCACCGACGGGTACTCGACGATGGCCAGACCGGCAGCCTTGGACACCTTCACCACGGTGCCGCCAGTGGCCTTCGCCGCGCGCTGTGCAGATGCCGCATCGGTAAAGAACACCTTCACCCGCGAGGTCGCCACCACCGGCGCACCATCGTTGGACACCGCAGCGGCGAACTTGCCGGCGCCGGCATCAGCGCCAGCTGCTGCCGCGCCATCCAGCGAACGCTTGCTGCGCGAACTGGTGGTAGCCGCTGCCTGCGGCGTGATCCGGAACTGGCCGCCCGCAGCCTGCTGCACCGTGGTCGACGGGGACAGCTGGAAACGCGTGCCGCCCACGTCGAACGAACGGCCGGTGGCCGAAGCTTTCAGTTCCTGTGCATCCACGGTGGACAGGCTCCGTGCCGGTGGGGTCTGCCCCGAGCTCTGTGCCCAGGCAGGGGAGGTCATCGCCGCGAAGGCGAGCGTGCTCAACAGAATGGTCGTTTTCATCATCAGTGCCCCAGAACGCGGATCTTGAAGAATTCGAGGTTGCCGCGCGATGCAGCATTCGCGGCCTGCCCCATGTCGGTCACTTCCAGCGTCCAGGTGCCGGTGGCACTTTCATCCAGGAAGGCATTGCTGGACAGCAGATCCCAGTTGGTGAAGTTGCGCTGCACGCCATTGGTACCCGACCCGATGGCGGTGAAGGCCGGCTGCACCACGCTGCGCGTACCACTGGGCGAAACAAGCACGAACTGCAGCTGGCGGGTATTGCTGTGGTTCACCCGGAAGCCCAGCTGCACCGACTCGATGTTGCGTGCGCCATTGGCCAGCTGGAAGGTCAACCGCGCGGCGGCGGCGGAGGTGTTGCCGATGGCCACCGTGCGCGTGGTGGTGCGCCAACCCGTATCCAGCAGTGGGCCCAACGACTGGAAGTTCTCGGCGACCTGCACGGCGCGCGCCGCGTTGACCACACCGAAGCCGTACCAGTTGCTGTAAGCGCGGTTGGCTGCATTCACCGTCCAGCCCGGCACCAGCGTGCGGCCGTCGGCCAGCGTCACCGCCGGCTGGTTCGGATGGTTGCGGGTGGCCGTGGTGGCGAGGATGTACTTTACATCGCGGTAGGACAGGTTCGGGTTGGCCTCCAGCACCAGCGCCGCCACGCCCGACACCATCGGCGCCGACGCCGACGTACCGTTCATCTTCGCGGTGTAGTTGCAGGTGCTGTCGATCGCCGACAGGTTGCTGTCCAGCGTGTTCTGGCGGTTGGTGTTCTTGTTGCTGCCCTGCGTGCAGCCGGTCACGTCGGTGGTGACGATGGCCGGATCGTACGCACGTGCCACCAGGTTCGGGGCGTACTGCGCCTGCAGGCCGTACTCGCCACCAAAGGCCGACACCCACAGTGCCGAACCGGTGGACGAGTACGACGAACGCACGCCATCGGCGCGCACTGCACCCACGGTGATCACGTTGAACAGATTGTTGCGTGGATCGCGGCCGGCCGGCACACAGCCGGTGTTGCGGTTCTTGGTATCGGTGGTGCAGACGTCCTGGGTCTGGCTGATCGAGGCGTTGTTGAAGTTGTTGCCGGCCGACTTCACGTAGATGCCGCCGCGGCCACCGCGCGTGCCCGACAGTGCCTGCTCATATGAACTCACCGTGTTCTGGCTGTAGGCCACGGGCAGGTTGGGGTTGCCCGGGCCAGCGCCCCAGCTGTTATTGAACACCTGCACATCGGCCGACTCGGCGCCATCCCACCAGGCGTATTCGATGTTGCTCTGCTGGTTGCCCTGCGCATTGGAGGCCAGCACGTTGAAGCCCTTCAGCGTTGCCGCCGGGGCCACGCCACGCACGCCCAGGTTGTTGGCGCCCACCGCACCGGCGATGCCGCCCACCATCGTGCCGTGGTTGTCGGCATCGGGATTGGACGGCGTGGGATTGTTGGAGCCGTTGGCGAAGTTCTTGCCCGCTACCGCCGCCACGTTCGCGGCCAGGTCCGGGTGGGCGATCTGCAGGCCGTCATCGACGATGCCGATCACCACGCCCTGGCCACGGATGCCATTGCGGAACAGGCCATCGACGTTGAGATCGTTGCCGGCCACCGGCAGCGTATCGGCCGGCACCGTCTGCCCGGTATTGAGCAGATGCCACTGGATACCCGCCAGTGGGTCGGCCTGTTGCGCCTGGGCGGTAACGGCCAGGCTGCCGAGTACCAGGGCAGTGGCCAGGGCCAGGCGCGCAGAGCGCGGTGGCGCGGAGCGTTGCGTGTGTCGCTTCATACACGAATCCTTCTGTTGTGAATCGGCATGGCAGGACGGCGGGGCGGATCTGCCCCATCGCAACGAGCCAAACGCGACACAACGAACAACCCCCTACCTCTTCACGCAGCCGATGTGCGGATGTGCCAAATACGTCACAAACACTCATGCCGCTTTGGAATGACGACTGCGCCGCTCTGGTCGGTGCCCCGGTAGGTGCCAACCTTGGTTGGCACAATCCACCCGCACCGGAACCCCACCGCCATGCCACCATGCCCAGGCTCCCCGGAGGACACCGGATGAAACGCCCCAATGCCCGCGCCCGCGCCGATCTGGCCCCACTCACCGTGGCCACCATCCGCAAGGTGGTGCTGTCGATGTATCACCGTCGCCACGATTACTGGACCGACGCCGACATCGCCGAGCTGCTGCCGGAGCTCACCGCATTCAACATCACCACGGTGAAGCAGCTGCGCCTGCTGATGAAACGGCACCGCCGCGCGCTGCTGCGGGAGGAAAGCACAAAGATGCCCCGGGCGCAGACGCTGGATCTGCTGGCAGGGGGCGGTTGGCATGGCATCGATGTGCACGCCAATACCAGCTGGTTCGCCATTGGCGGCCTGGTCCGCATCAGCATGGAACACGAATTCGGCTTCGAGACCATGCTGCCATTCCATGAGATACGGGACGCTGCCATGGAGCTGGATGCGGCGGCGCAGACGTGAAGAACCTGGCGTGGCTGTTGGCGATGGCAGCCGTGTTTTACGTGGGGGGATGCTCGGCTACTTCCATCCTGGCCGAGCGCGGCATCGCTTCCCTGCAGCCCGGGGACCGTCGAGAGGCGGTCATCGATGCGCTGGGCGCACCCGATGTCACAGAGCCGCGTGGACAACGGTTTTCCCGCTATGCCAGCACCCCATGCAGTGGCACCTGCGTGGAACGGCTGTGGTACGAAAATCCATTCCTGCCCCATATCGAGGCGTGGTCGGTGGAGCTGGATGGCACTGGCCACGTCGTGCGGACTTCGCATTGGGCATCGCCATAGCGTCGAGGCCATCCGATGCCCAGATCATCGCACCCCCTCCCGCCCCCCTGTGCTACTACAGCCCGTGCACCCCTTCCCCGAACGGAGCACGACCATGGTCAACCCCGTCGCCCAGGCCAATCGCGGCCTCGGCACAACACTCTTCAGCCTGTTGAATCCGATACCGTTCGGCTTCTTCGTGGCCGGCCTCATTTTCGACATCCTCTACCTCAACACCGCTGAAGTGATGTGGGGCAAGTCGGCGGCGTGGCTGATCACCTTCGGCCTGCTGATCGCCATCCTGCCGCGGCTGATCAACCTGTTCGCGGTCTGGGGCCGCAACGGCACCGCCACCGGCACCGACCGCCTCGATTTCCTGCTCAACCTGGTCGCCATCGTGCTGGCCGTCTGGAACGCCTTCGTGCACAGCCGCGACGCCTATGCGGCGGCCGTGCCGGGCACCATCCTCTCCGCGCTGACGGTGGCACTGATCGCGCTTGGCTTCATCGTGCTTTCGCTGCAGCAACCGGTGCTGCAAGGAGCCCGTCATGGCTAAGCGCATTCTGCCCGCCGTGGGCGTGTTCTCGTTGTCCCTGGCGTTGGTCGCCTGTGCCGGCAAGGCCGAATACCACCCGGCCGACCAGTCCGGCGCGCAACCGCCGTTGCCCAAACCCGAGAACTACCTGTTGCCGCCGATGCAGGTGCCCAAGGGCGTGGGCTGGGCCGAAGGACAGGCACCGTCGGTGGCCGACGGCCTGAAGATCGAACGCATCGCCGCCAACCTGCAGCACCCGCGCCGGCTGCTGTCGCTGCCCAATGGTGATGTGCTGGTAGTGGAAGGCAACGGTCCCGGCGAAGAGCCGGTCACCACGCCCAAGCAGTGGATCGCCGGCAAGGTGAAGGCGCGCTCGGGCAAGGCCGGCAAGGGCGGCAACCGGGTCACGTTGCTGCGGCGCGCGCCGGGCACCGGCACCTGGACCCAGCACGTGTACATCGAAAACCTGCACTCGCCGTTCGGCATCCAGCTGATCGGTGACACGCTGTATGTGGCCAACACCGGCAACATCATGAAATACCACTACGTGCCGGGCGAAACCCGCATGTCCGACAAGGGCAGCGAGTTCACCGACCTGCCCAGCACCATCAACCACCACTGGACCAAGGAACTGCTGGCCAGCCGCGATGGCAGCAAGCTGTACGTGGGCGTGGGCTCCAACAGCAACATCACCGAGAACGGCCTGGCCGTCGAGTACCGCCGCGCGGTGGTGCTGGAAGTGGACGTGGCCACCAGCGGCAGCCGCATCTACGCCTCGGGCCTGCGCAACCCCACCGGCCTGGACTGGGAGCCGAGCACCGGCAAGCTGTGGGCGGTGGTAAACGAACGCGACGAGATCGGTGCCGACCTGGTGCCCGATTACCTCACCTCGGTGCAGGAGCACGGCTTTTACGGCTGGCCCTACAGCTACTACGGCCAGCATGTGGACGAGCGCGTGCAGCCGCAGCGGCCGGACCTGGTGGCCAAGGCAATCCGCCCGGACTTCGCCATCGGCTCGCACGTGGCACCGCTGGGCCTGCTGTTCTACACCGGCCAGGCACTGCCGGCGAAGTACCACGGCGGTGCCTTCATCGGCGAGCACGGCAGCTGGGACCGTTCGCCCCTGAGCGGCTACGAAGTGGTGTACGTGCCGTTCAAGGACGGCAAGCCGGCCGGCCGACCGGAAGCGGTGGTGAGCGGGTTCGCGTCCAAGGACGAGAAGACGCTGATGGGCGCGCCGGTGGGCATGGCCATCGATGCGGAGGGCGCGCTGCTGGTCGCCGACGATGTGGGCGACGTGGTGTGGCGGGTGTCGGCGAAGTAGCCGGCTGCCCGCGCATCACCCGTGCTGTAGAGCCGAGCCCATGCTCGGCTCTACAGCGCCGATGACCCGCTGCGGAAGCCACTGAACACCGATTCGGCCGCAAAGCCCACGCCGCCCAGCAACACACCGAAGTACACCACCGACGCCACCACGAAGCCGTAGCCGGCTGCCACCGCTGCGCCATCGCGCTGGATGAAGCCGATGGCGAAGGACATCAGCGCCAGCGCCGGCAGCGTGTTGCTGAAGGGAATCGGCCCGGCCGGCAGCATCAGCAGGATCGTGGCGAACACCAGCGCCAGGTTGTTCAACCGCATCATCTTCTTCGAGCGCACCATCGCTGCCAGCCGCATCGGCCGGGACAACCGCTCCATCCGATGCACCCATTTCAGGGCACGGCCCAGGTTGGCTTTCAGCTTGTCGGTGGCGATCTGCTTGTCGGCCAATCGCTGCGGCACCCACAACGGACGGTCGCGTACGCGGCTCAGGCCGATCAGCAGGATGGACGCACCGAACACCGTGCTCAGCCCGGGAATCGATACCGGAATCAGGAAGATCGCCGACAGCAGGATCACCACCAGCATCAGGCCTTCGTCGCCCAGCGCATGCAGCAGCGTGCCGACGCGGATATGGTCGCCGGGCAGGCCGTCGATCAGGTCTTCAATCTGCTGGGCGAGAGGGGCGGTGTCAGTGGCGTCGGGCGCTTGGTAGGTCATGCGTCGAAAGAGTGTCCAGGGAAGGGCGGTCGATAGGGCCGTCCTGCGGTGGGGGACGCACAGGCCCCACGAGTATCCCCGGCCAGCGCCGCGCAGAGGTGAACGATGCATGAGGCCGGCGTTGCCAGGCGGCCTGGCCTAAAATGGGCGTCCCCCGCACTGGTTGAAGATGATGGACATGGGTCGCAGGCAATCGACCATCGAACTGGTCGCCATCGATATGGATGGCACCCTGCTGGATCCCGCCCACAAGCTCACCGCGCGCGTGAAGCAGGCCATCGCCCAGGCGCGCGCGCTGGGCGTGCACATCGTGCTGACCAGTGGCCGCCCGGTTCCCGGGCTGGCGCCGTTCCTGCATGAGCTTGGCATCGATGGCGACGATGACTACTGCATCGCCTGCAACGGCGGCCTGGTGCAGCGCATCGGCCCGCGCGAAACCGTGGTCGAGTATCCGCTCAGCTTCGACGATTTCGTGTACTGCGAACAGGTCGCCCGCGAGATCGGCGTGCACTTCCAGGCACTGGACGCGCAGCGCATGTACACGCCCAACCAGGACATCAGCATCTACACCGTGGCCGACTCGCATCTTTCGCGCATGCCACTGTCGTACCGCCGCGTGGCCGACATGGACCCTGGCATGTCCTTCATCAAGCTGATGATGATCGACGAACCGGACGTGCTGGACGCCGCCATCGCGCGCCTGCCGGCCGCGCTGACCGAGCGTTTCGCGGTGCTGAAGAGCGCGCCGTTCTTCCTGGAAGTGTTCGACCACCGCGCCGGTAAGGGGCCCAGCCTGCAGAAGCTGGCCGAGCACCTGGGCATCGACCGCGCCAACGTGATGGCCATCGGCGACCAGGAGAACGACCTCACCATGCTGCAGTACGCCGGCACCAGCGTGGCGATGGGCAATGCCATCGATGCGGTAAAGGCCGTGGCGCGCTTCGAGACCGCCACCAACGCCGATGAAGGCGTGGCCAGGGCGATCGAGCGCTTCGTGCTGCAGTAAGAAGCCGGCAATACGAAGAAGGACGCCGCCACGCACGGTGGCGGCGTCCCACCAACGGTTTTACTGGCAGACGTACTCGTTGCCCGACTGGACGCTCTCTACATCGAGCTCATGGTTCTGGATCTCGATCGTTTCCATGCGGGTCGAAACAACCACCGCACGGGCACCGACGTTGCAGCTGGCAGGCAGGCCGCCAGCGTAGACCTGCCCATTGATCGCATACGCCAGGCCGTAGCAGGCCGAGCCGAGCTTCTGCGAGTCGAAGTGGCAGGCATTGAGCTGGTTGTTGGCCGATGCGCTGGCGGCATTGTAGTTGGTCGTCCAACCGCTGAACGGATCGTTGGCGCAGGTGCCCGGGAAGTCCTGGATCGGCGTGCCGCCGGTCGTGCAGGTGTGTTCCCATGCGCTGGAGAAGGGGCTTTGCTTGAAGTACGCAGTGCGGCCGCTGTCGACCCATTGCGCAGCGGCGGCATTTTCGGCGAAGGCAGACAGGCCGAGCAGGCAAAGTGCAGTTGCGGCGAGCGGTTTCAATCCATTCAACATGACGTTCGTCCTTTGAAGTGTCGAGTTAACGCGTCGGAGCCTTGCATGGCAGTGCGTGCGGAAGGCATCGCAGATATCCGCGCGGCCGCCGTCGACATGATCATTCAGCATCCAGGGCGGCGCAAGTCGAGCCAGGCACGAGTGGTCGAAAGGCTGACCGAGCGCACAGACATCACGCTGCAACGTGCAGGTGATAGCGCGGCATCGAAAGCGATACCTGCGTATAGCCGCGCTTTCCCACGGTGCAATGGCGGATGTGGCGGTCCGATGCAACACTTCCGCACGTCGAAATCACGCCATCGAATCGTTCGGCAGCTGATCGTCTTCGTCTGCCGCTGACCGGCGCGCGCTGCGCCGTTCCCGCCTTCAACGCAATCGCGTCACCAGCCACTGCATCGCCATCCGGCGCTGCATCGCGCTGGGCGTGCGCCTGCGTCCTCTTCTCCCTGCACCTTGGAATCTGGCCATGAACACTCCACCTACGCTTCTTGCCCTGGCAATCGGCATCGCCCTCGTTGCACCGCTGCACGCTGCCGAATCCACCGACGCCGCGCACGACACCCCCACCACCTTGAATGCGCTGCAGGTCATCGCCACCCCACGCGGCGCGGCCGTTGCCTCCACCCAGGTCGTGGGCCCGAACCGCTACGTCATCAACGCCACCGACCTGGATGCGATGGTCTCGGGCAACAACGGCCTGTCGATGCTGAAGAACGTGCCGGGTGCCAGCTACACCGCCACCGACGGGCTGGGGCTGGATATTTCCGCCACCAGCCTGTTCGTGCGCGGTTTCCGCATGAATGAAATGGGCATCACCTTCGAAGGCGTGCCGCTGAACGACAACGGCTTCCTCTCGCTTACCGGCACCAGCGTGGTCAACGTCGGTGTGCCCGATGGCATCGGTTCGATCACGGTCAGCCCGGGCGGTGCACCGGTCAGCGTGTTCTCCAGCAGCGTCAATGGCGGCAGCCTCGAGTACCGCCTGCGCGACCTGCAGGACACCCCCAGCCTGCGCATCAAGCAGGGCGTGGGCAGCAACAACACGCGGGTCACCATGGTCTCGGGCCAGAGCGGCCAGCTGGGCGAACACGGCCCGAAGCTGCTGGTCGACCTGCAGCGCGTGTCGGCCGACAAGTACCAGGGCGCCGGCACCCAGAAGTTCCTGCGCGGTGACCTGAAGGCGCAGCAGGATGTGGCGTGGGGTGACTTCACCGTGTTCCTGTCCGACAGCAAGGCCGCGGTGTGGGGCTACAACAACATCTCCTTCGACATGATCCGCAAGCTGGGCTGGAAGGCCGACAGCTTCTATCCGGACTATGCATGGGCGTACTACGTGGCCTCGCCGGAGAACGCCGACACGTCCTGCGGCGCCTACACCTGCGGCGAGCTGTCCGAGCTGATTCCCTACGACACCGGCCAGGTGACCCGCGACCGCGTCGCGTCGATCAACCATCGCTTCCAGATCACGCCCGCGCTCAGCGGCAACGTGCAGCTGTACAACGCCAACAGCCACACCCAGGCCACCTTGACCGACCCGACCGTGCCCTCGCCCAACGGCGCGCCTTTCTCCGAACAGGTGCAGACGCCGCACCTCAATCGCCTCGGTGGCATGTTCAATCTGCAGTTCGAGACCGGTGCGCACACCCTCACCGCCGGTTTCTGGCAGGAGAAGAGCAAGGCGGCCGCAAAGACCGAGTGGTACCAGCAGCCGCTGCTGGGGCAGGGCAAACCACTCAAGGCGACCGGGCCGTTCGATGTGTACGGGCCGGCGTTCCAGACCGACAACGCATCCAGCTGGGTGACCCGCTCGAGGCAGTTCTACCTGCATGACAATTACGCCGTCACCGACACGCTGGTGCTGGGGCTGGGCTTCAAGGCCGTGGACTTCACCACCACCGGTGGCGGTATCGGCGAAGCAGCGGAGCGGCCGGTGTCCGGCACGCTGCGCGCCAAGAGCAACTTCCTGCCGCACGTGTCGCTGTATTGGAGCCCGACCGAGCGGACCGATGCCTTCATCGACCTGGTCAACACCATGAACGGCTATCGCGTGGCCCAGCGCGGCAACATCGGCTACACCGCGTCGGCCTGGACCATCAGTGACCAGAAAGAGTTCGACCGCGTGGCCGGCACCCTGCGCCCAGAGAAGAACTGGAACCTGACCGTGGGCGCCAGCCACCGCTTCGACCGCCTGACCGTGACCGGTGATGTGTTCTACAACGACATCCGCAACCGCCTGCTGTCGGCGGCCATCGGCACACAATTCGCGCAGATCAACACGGTGCGCTTGATGCCGAAGATGCACGTGATCGGCGCCGATCTCGGCATCACCGCCGACCTGACCGACCACCTGCAGTTCTACCAGGGCATCGCGCTGGCGCGCTCGTACTACGACAGCGATTTCGTGGTGGGCGATACCGTGTACCCGATCAAGGGCAACGCGCAGCCGGGCTACCCGCAGCTGTCGCTGGTCAGCGACCTGTCCGCGCACTTCGGCGACTGGCGTTTCGGTGCCACCAGCACCTCATACCTGCGCCAGCCCTTCACCTATGAAAACGACATCCGCGTGCCGACGTTCTGGCAGGTCAACGCGTACACGGCCTACACCCTGGGCCCGGACAGCCTGCTGCCGGGGCTGGAGCTGCGGCTGGACGTGAGCAACCTGTTCAACCGCAACAACATCGGCACCGCCACCATCGCCGGCTCGTCGTTCTCGGGCGACTACCAGACCCTGCAGCGCAGCGCCCCCCGGCAGGTGATGTTCAGCACCTCGATAACCTTCTAAGTAGATCCACGCCACGCGTGGATGCACTTCGCGGCAGGCTGGGTAGCGCCGGGCCATGCCCGGCGAAATCCCTCCGGCGCCGACGCGCCTTGCCAACCAAGGTTGGCATCTACCCAAGCGTGGCCCTTCGCCGCACGCAATCCGGTAGCGCCGGGCCATGCCCGGCGGAATCGCTCCGGCGCCGACGCGCCTTGCCAACCAAGGTTGGCATCTACCCAAGCGTGGCCCTTCGCCGCACGCAATCCGGTAGCGCCGGGCCATGCCCGGCGAAATCCCTCCGGCGCCGACGCGCCTTGCCAACCAAGGTTGGCATCTACCCAAGCGTGGCCCTTCGCCGCACGCAATCCGGTAGCGCCGGGCCATGCCCGGCGGAATCGCTCCGGCGCCGACGCGCCTTGCCAACCAAGGTGGGCATCTACCCAAGCGTGGCCCTTCGCCGCACGCAATCCGGTAGCGCCGGGCCATGCCCGGCGGAATCGCTCCACCCAAGCGGGCCATCCGCCGCACTTTGCACAATCAGCACTGATATTCCGGCACCAACGCAAGGTTCCCACAATGTTGCTGGGTCATCCTGTACGCATGGCACAGCACAACCCCCGTTTCCCTCCGGTTCGCAGGCGCGCCCATGGACGTGCGCGTCCGGTGCCGTTCGCAGCACCGGCGGTCGACCTGGAGGCCGAATACCAGTTCTGGCAGGTCTATGACCGCGTAGTCCGCCCCCTGCCCGGAGGCGAGTTCCGCCTGGCCTGGCTGGTGCTGCAGGCCGTGTACCGGGCGCGGGCGCGCTATCCCGCCGACACCCACAAGGCGGCGCTGTCGCGGGTACTGTTCGGTACCAACATGACCGACGCGCGCGCGGCCGAACTGGAAGAGCTCTACGGGCTGGTCAGCCGCAGGCTGGCGGCGGTGGCCGTGCGCACGCTGGCACCCGGCAGCACCGCCTAGCCCGCCTTGCAGGGCATGCAGATCCGTCCCACCCCGCCGGCACCGGCGCGCAGGTCAGGGTCGAAGAACTCTTCCTGGCTGCGGATCTGCCCACAGCGGCTGCAGACTTTCTTCTCCTTCGATTCCAGCCCCTGCACCTGCTCGATCACCTGATCGACCGCTGCCGAGCGGATCTCCGTGCCGGCCACTTCAATCAGGCGATAGAGCCGGTCGGACAGTGTCTGCACCGGGTCGCTGCCGAGGTTGAACCGGTTGATGCGCAGGAAGCGGTAGCCGTAGCTTTCCAGGGTCAGCTGGCGCTCGACGTCGGCCTCCACCAGATAGCGCTCGTGGTTGCCCACATGCACCGGCTTGTCGCGGCGGAAATGGAATTCGAAGCCGTCGTACTCGATCACGATCTGCAGCGCGCCGCGCACGGTCTGCACGGTCACCAGGAAGTCCACCCGCCACGCCGGGTGCTGATAGGTCGGGTCGAGCTGGCGCAGGTAGTCGCCCACCGGGAACTGCGGAATGATCTCGACCGCATCGCCATGGGCAAGCACGAACGGCGTCTGCTGCAGCCACTGCAGTACCTTCGATTCCATCGGGCTGCGCGCATCGGTCTGCGCGGCGTCGGGCGCGGGACGGTCCAGCTGGCTGGCGTAGTAACGCAGCGCATGGCCAATCGCGCCGCGGAACGCATCCACCGGCATCGAATGGACGAACCAGATCGCCTCCTGCGCACGGGAGAAGCCGACATTCAGGCGCTGCACTTTCAGCTTGTCTTCCACCGCATCCACCGCGCCGCTCAGGCTGACCGGGAAGATGTAGTTCAGCGCATCCTGGCCGGCAGTCGCCACCATCGAATAGAAGATCAGCCCGCGTTCCTCACCCTGGCAGGAGTCGACCGTCATCACCTTCAGGCGAAGCCGCTCTTCGAACTCGCGGCCGCGCGGATGGTTGAACAGCGTCTTGGACAACAGCGTCTGCTGCTCGCGGAACGGGGTGATGATGCCGACCGTGGGCGGCGCATCCGTATCCAGCAGTTCCACCAGGCGCTCGGCGATGAAGGCCGCTTCGGCGTCGTTGGTGCTGCGGCTGGTGCGGTGCCCGCTGGCATCGACCTGGCTGAAGCGGATCACTTCCTGCAGCGGCCGGCTGCGGATCTTCAGTGCCTGCAGCTGGTGGTTGTAGAAGGTGGAGGACGAAAACCCGATCAGTTCCGCATAGCTGCGGAAATGCTTGCGCAGCATCACCGAGTACGAGGCCGAGAGCGAGCAGAACTCCAGCACCGAGCGCTTCACATCGAACATGGCCAACCGTTCCAGCACGTCGGCCTGCTGGCTGACGTTGGTGCGGAAGTAGTTGACCAGGTCCGAGCGGTACTTGTCGTTCAGCGCGATGCTGGCGTTGGCGGCCTTGACGTTGGAGAACTGCTTGGAATCGCCCAGTACGACCACCTTGCGCGCGCGCAGCAGCGCCGGCAGCGCCTGCGCCACCGAGACCTGCGAGCCTTCGTCGATCACCAGCACGTCGAACAGGTCCGGTGCCAGCGGCATGTATTCGCCGAACTCGCGGATGCTGGCGATCATCACCGGGAACGACTCGCGCACGCTCTCGAACTTGTCCACCGGGAATTTCTGCCGGTTGGCGATCACGCCCGCCAATGCCCGCGCATCGGCGCGGTGATGATCCATGAAGCTGATCAGGCGCCCATCCACATGGGCATTCATCACCGAGGTGTTCAGGCGCTCCAGCTTGGTCTTGGTGCCCACATAGTCGTACTGCGGCGCGTCGACGAAGGCCTTGCGCGTGGCCATCCAGCCCTGCAGGAAGCGCAGGGTCAGCGCCCACAGTGCGGGATCGTCCTTCGGCTCGGCCAGCAGGGCCTCGACGATGGCCGGATTGAGCCGCGCCAGCAGGGTCATCGCCTGCCGTGCAACCGCCGCACCCGGGCCCGGCGCGGCGCCGTGGGCGATCTGCCGATAGCTGGCCGGCAGCTGCGTGCCCAGGCCTTCGGCCTCCAGCTTCATGCGCAGCGCGTTTGCGCCCTGCACGATGTCCTGCAGGGCGGCTGCATCCTGCTTGAGCAGCAGCGGGCGGGTGGTGCCGAGCTGGTTGAGCTGAAGCTCCAGCCCGCGCACCGCATTGCCGCGCAGCAGATAGCCCAGCAGCGGCATCTTCAGCTGCTGGTACTGCAGCAACAGCGTGCCCAGCAGCCGTATCTTCTCGGCATCCAACGACTCGAACAGCGCCCAGCCGTCAACCGGTCGGTCGGCAAGAAAGGCGGTGGTCACCGCATCGCGGCGGATACGTTCGTCCAGTGAGGCCGGCGTGTAGTCGGTGCTGCCGAACAGGTCGGCAAGATAGGCTTCCAGTGCGTCCGCCTGCGCGGTCACCGCTTCCAGCTCGGATAGCACGTTGGCATCCATCACCGCGTGCACCTGCTGCAGCACCGCGGGGGCGCGCTCGCCCAGCGCCGCTTCCTGCTCGTGCATGGTCTTCACTGCAGCAAGCGATACACGCCCCAGCGTCTGCACGGTGTTGGAGATGGCCTGCCGCAGTGTCTGCGCCGTGTCCTGGCGCTCGCTTTCTAGTGCGGGCTGGTTGGCCTTCATGGCCTTGGCGAAGGCCGAGATCTGGCTGATGGTGCCGGTGGAGGTCAGGCGCTTGAAGTTGGCCGCCTGCTGGCCGAGCCGCAGGATCGGGTTGGGGAAATCGCGATCATGGCGAACCCGGCTCATCGCATCGGACAGCTTGTCGTACACCACGTCCAGCGCTTCGGTCTTGTCCGACAGCACCAGGCAGCTCTTCTTGTTGAAGGCGCAGTCGGCGGCGATGGCGGTGATGGTGTGCGACTTGCCGGTGCCGGGCGGGCCTTCGACCACCACGATCCGCCCCTGCGGCTCGCGCACGGCCAGCAGGATCTTGCGCTGCTCCTCGTTCAACGGAATGGGCGAATCGAACACCATGCGCTCCACCAGCGGCAGCGCATCCCAGGCCGATTCCACCCGTTCCCCGATGGGTTCGGGGTTGCGCATCAGCACGCCTTCCACCATGCCGTGGAACAGATCCACCAGCTTCGACCCACCATTGCGGGCCTGGTCGATGATCTCCTCGAAATCATTCAGCAGCGCCTCGTCCGCGCGCTCGAACGCAGCCAGGTGCAGGGCAGGCGACAGCGCCACGGTGGCGGTGGACGCCTCGCTGGCAGACGAGGAAAGCGAGACTTCGCCGCCCAGATCCACCGCGTTGGCCACCTGCCGGAACAGCGACGCCGCCACTTCGAACAAGCTCTGCGCCGGGTCGAGGTACTGGATGCGCTCCTGGATCGGCGACACCCACTCGCGGGCCATGCCTACGGCCAGTTCCTGCAGCACGAAGTCGATCGCGCGGCGGTTGGCGAACAGCCGGTTGCTGAGGGTCAGGGTGTAGCCCGACCCATCCTTGGCCCGCACCACGTCCAGCGGCAGGTAGAACACCGGGTACTGCACGCCCGCGTACTTGAGCGTGCCCACGTAGAGATACAGCTGCAGGCCATCGCCGGTGGCGACATAGGTTTCCAGGTCGCGGAACTCATGGAAGGCGTCGGCCGCCACGAAGTTCTCGAAGAAGGCCATCAGCGCGCTGATCGTGCCGTCGCGCGTCAGCTGATGCTCGCAGGCCTGCTGCAGCGGCAGCTCGTCACCGGTGGCCAGCAAGCGCGCCAGCACCTCCGGCAGGGTCTGGTACAGATCGACAACGGCACGGGTGACCAGGTCCGATTCAGCCGCGTGCAGCGAATCCATCACCCAGTACGCCTGGCCCTGCAGTGGGCCGGCCAGATGCGCGATCAGCGGCCGCACCACCTGCACGCACATCGCATCCACCAGGGTGCCCTGCACCGATTCCACCCAGGCTTCCGGGTCTTCCAGTGCACCGGCCATGCTGGCGCGCGCCTTGTCCAGCACGGCCACGCGCACCGTGGCGATGGCGGTCTCGGTGATGGCGTTCACTTGTTCTTCGACGATGCGGCGCAGCGTCGCGCTGATCGGCCGGGTATAGCTGCGCGGGCCGATGGTGAACGAAAGCTCCTCGCCGGAGGGCCGGCTGAGCAGCTTCCACAGCTCCTTGTCCAACGCCGGATACGGCGCGGTGCGCATGCCCGCGCGGAAGCCGGAATCGCTGGTAAGCACGATGCGGCGCCGCGGTGCCTGCGCACGCTTGAAATCCGATTCAAGGAAATCGCGGAAGTACTGCGAGATCCGCACCGCGATTTCGCGCATCTTCGTTTCACCCAGAGGCCCGCCGCCGCCGGTTGCCGCAGGTGTCAGCGGGGTGGACGCATCGGAGGTCGGCAGGTGCGGCGGCTGGGGAGTGCTCATGTATGGCTGGGCGGGCACCTGGCAAGACAGGCTCCGCTAGGGACTGGGCCCTGCATGGTCGCACGCGTCGCCCACGGCGGGGAGGGGGCCGGTGCCCTCCAGTACCGACGGCAGGATCATGTGCGACGTCAGCGATCGCCAGAACAGCGACTCGTCGTAGCTGTCGAAGTCGGTCCGGACCAGAATCGGCGACGGCAGACCCTGCGCGCGCAGGCGCAGGCGGATACTGGCGACTTCCTCGCTCAGCCCCATGCCGAACAGCACCAGCTGCACCTTCGCATCGCGCAGCACGAACGATTCCTGCAGGCGCGTACCGAGGCCGGCCGCCAGGAACGTTCCCACCAGGTCGTAGTTGCGCCACTCCAGCACCGACAGGCCGCCGTCCACGCTGTAGATCGATTCCATGCGGATCAGGCCGCGCCGTCCTATCGTCCGTGATATCCGCTGACGGGCGGCCTCCTGCCCGCCCATGATGAGCATCCTGAGCAAACCGCGTCTCCTTGTGTATGGGCTCGCGGAAATGGTCAGGGCGCAGGTGGCATGGCAGATATCAGATGAATCTGATTCCTTCGTGCATGCAACAGAGTGCTATGCACCTGGCTTGCCCCGGTCCAGCTGCCGGTAGCCAATGGCCTCGGCCAGGTGCGCGGTCTGGATGGTCTCGCTTTCGGTCAGATCGGCAATGGTGCGTGCCACGCGTAGGATGCGATGCATCGCCCGCGCCGACAGCTGAAGGCGCTCGATGGCCTGCTCCAGCAGGTCCTGGTCCGCTTCGCTCAAGCGCGTGCACGCACGCAGCGCAGCAGGCGGCAGGTGCGCGTTGAGGCCACCGCGCGACTGCTGCCGCGCATGTGCCGCTTCCACCCGCGAACGCACGCTGGCGCTGGGCTCACCCAGCGGCGTGCTCTCGCGCAGCTCCACCGCATCCATGCGGCTCACGTTGATGTGCAGGTCGATGCGGTCCAGCAACGGGCCCGATACCCGCGCGCGGTAGCGGGTGATGCGCTCGTCGCTGCACAGGCAACGGTTGCTGCGGTCGCCGGCCCAGCCACAGGGACACGGGTTCATCGCCGCCACCAGTTGGAAGCGTGCCGGGTAGACCACGCTGCGCGCTGCGCGGGAGATGCGGATGTGGCCCGACTCCAGTGGCTCGCGCAGGGTTTCCAGCGCACTGCGGTTCCACTCCGGCAGTTCATCCAGGAACAGCACGCCGTGGTGCGCCAGCGAGATTTCGCCGGGGCAGGGTGGATTACCGCCCCCCACCAAAGCCGCAGCGCTCGCACTGTGGTGCGGCGCGCGGAACGGCCGCTGTCGCCAACGCTTCGGGTCCAGCCCTTCGCCGCTGACCGAGGTGATGGCCGCCAACTGCAGGGCATCGATCTCTTCGGAATCCGGCAACAGGCTGGGCAGGCGCGAGGCCAGCAGGGTCTTGCCGCAGCCGGGGCTGCCGATCAGCAACAGATGATGGCCACCGGCGGCGGCCACCTCCAACGCTCGGCGTGCGAGCGCCTGCCCGCGTACGTCGGCCAGATCCGGCAATGGTAGCGGTGTGGTGTCCACGCGTTCCACCTGTGGCAGCAGGCGTGGATTGCCAAGCCCGGCGCAGCATTCCAGCAGGGTACGTGCAACGCGCACATCGGCGTGCTGGGCGAGGGCGGCTTCGGCAGCGTTGCCTGGCGGCACGATCAGGATTCGCCCCGCTTCGGCGGCGGCAATGGCGGCGGGCAGCGCACCGGACACCGGGCGCAGCTCACCGGTCAAGCCCAGCTCGCCAAGGAATTCATACTGCAGCAGCGACTGCGGATCGACCTGGCCACTGGCAGCGAGGATGCCCAAGGCAATCGCCAGGTCATACCGGCCTCCTTCCTTGGGCAGGTCGGCGGGCGCGAGGTTCAAGGTGATGCGCCGCTGCGGAAAGTCGAAGCGCGCACAGAGCATGGCGGCACGCACGCGCTCGCGCGACTCGCGCACGCTGGTCTCGGCCAGGCCGACGATCTGGGTGACGGGCAGGCCACCAGAGAGATGTACTTCGATGCGCACCAGCGGGGCGTCGACCCCGGCGCGCGCACGGCTGTGGACCAGCGCCAGGCTCATGTGTGGTTTCCTGCGGAGGGGCGCTTGATGGTGCGGCGGTGGTGCGCCGATCACCATCGGAGTACTCCGGCGGGGTATATAGGATTTGTCCGGCCAGCCACTACGTGTGGTTCAGTCGTCGGGACGACGTCAGATATGGCGTTCGGCAGACCTCATCAACTCAACAATGTTGTCGAGGAGGGAGATCGGAAGGTTGCGCGATGCCGTCAACATGTGGGCTTCCATTTGCAGGCGCATACCTTCTGGCTTCCCACCGTCGGCGATGGTGTCCCCCGTAATCAGCCAAGATACGCTCACGCACGTGACCCTGCTCAGCGCATGCAGATGGTCGATGGACGGCACGAAGCCTAGTTCGCGTTCCCAGTGGCCCACCGTCGCCCGGTTTACGTTCAGGGCTTTGGCGAGATCGGTTTGAGATAGCCCGTTGCTGATACGCGCAACGCGGATCCGGGCGGACAGTGAATCAGTGCGGAACTCCATGAATACTCCCCTTCCTATGCTGCCTTGCACAGGGTGTGCGGGGAAGTGTGTGAGCGCCAATACAGATCGTCAATTCTGTAGCAGTTCTACATATGTCGGTTCTCGCATGAATCTCTTCTTGAATGCGCTGAGGAGGCTGCTTCTGACACGTGGCGATGCGGGATGAACGCCGCGTCCTCCCTATCCTTGGCCAAGACGTTAGCGACAGTGACGTCCTTTCAGGGCCAACACGCAAGTGCAAATGCAAGCACTCGCCCCGTGATGGTTGCCCTCTGCACGTAGTGAAAGCTGGGGCGCAACCGCCCAAGCGCGGCGGAAGCTGTGCGCGGCACAGCAGCGAGGTTGCAGCTGGATGCCGGCGGGCCGTTGAATCAAGTTGAGCCACAACGCTGATCACGTTCGCAGCTCAGAAGATCAAATGCCCACCATTACATGGAGTAAAGAAAAATGACCCAACGCACTGCTGTGAAGACTCTCTCGTCCCTCACGCTGATCATTGCGGGTGTCGCGGCCGCAGGTTCGGCTTCTGCTGCTGCATCGAACGGAACTTTCGCCAATGACATTGCGGCGTCGACGTCCATCCAGGCGGATATGCAGTCTCTGAGCATCAGTGAGTTCAGAGACGAAAAATCTGCGCTTCTCGCAGATGGGCACCATCACTCCGATTCTTTCGGATCCCATCACCATCATGACACGGCGAGCAAGCAGATGGCATTTGCCTCGCGCATCGCCGCGGATTCCCGATTCGACGTCTGAAGAGAGAGGGGCGGGAATCTCTCCGCCCCTTGCACGTGAATCACTGTCATGCAGAGCCTATGGAGGCCGGAGGTGGTTTTTTATATTGGGCCTCAAAGTGGATTTGAAGGGTGGATAAGAGCGGCCAGGAGCAAGTGGCGAGGACGGCGATCACCACATGGAGTAGGAGAATGAGTTCGATGGCCCAGGCGCAGCCGCCAGATGTAAAGAACCCGATCTGCCTGATGGAAATCGCAGATACAACAGAAAGCATGGAGCCGGTCGTCGAGGGCATCCTCTGGTCAAGACTCCGCAGGATGAGAGCGCGACTTCAGGAAGTGCTTGCCGACCAGCAGTACGGGGCCATGGCTCGTGCCATGCACCAGATGTACCAGTCAATCAGTGCCGATCGCCAGGCTCGCGTACTGCTGAGTTCCGAGTTCTGCGAGCAGTATCTGTGCCTGGAGTCCGCGCGGAAGGGCAGGCTGGAGGCCGGAGCCGACGAGCAGGAGAGGGCAGAGGAACAGGCCCGCGCGCTTGGCGCGCTGCACGACATCATCGCTCGGGAGAAGTCGATCGCCGAACTGGCACAGGGACGGACCGGCAGGTACCTGAGGGAGGCGCGGCAGTGGCAGCTCTACAGTCCGGTTGGAGACTGCGTTGCGGAAAAGGATGCCACGGGCGTGTGGACCCTTCGGCAGTTGCCGAAGCTGGGTGACTGTATCGCGTTGGATCTTGAGAGCCCACCGGCGCGGCACCATGAGCCACGCTCTGGAGTGCTGAGCCAACCGTGCCTGCCGCTGACCGATGCGGAGCGTGAGCATGTCTCGCGAAAGCTGGCAGAGGCGCTGGCGGCGATTGATCGGTCAGAACCCATGTACGGCCTTCTCATCCGCAACTTCGTCCGGCGGATCACCGTACGCAAGTCGGCAGAAGTCACGTCCGACGAAGCCGGCCGCTACGGCTCCGAGCATGTGCCGAGGCAGCCGGGTTCCATTCGGCTGCTGAACACGCATAACCCTGAGCTTCTGGTTGAGGCGTGCATGGAGAGCATCATGCATGAAAGCACGCACAACTATCTGGCCGCGTGGGAGCTTGCCAACGGGTTCTTCGTTGCCAATGACTACCAGCACCGTGTCGTGTCTCCGTGGTCCGGCAATCCCATTCCCAACTCCTCCTACATCCACGCGGTCTTCGTCTATTACGTGTGTCATCGCCTGCTCAAGCGTCATCTTGAGATCTCTCCGGGCCTGGGTGAAGCCGCCAAGCGCCACGTCCAGCGCAGGTTGGCCGTCTGCGCCGCCGGCTTCCTGATCGAGCAGGATCTGAGCGGTCGGTTGATGACCAAGGACGCCATCAATGGCGAGGTCGGGCAGATGATCGATCAGATGCAGGCCGAGATGAAGCGTCAGTATCGCTACGGGGAGTGGCAGCAATGAGCAGAACGGTCGTCATCCATGCGGATCACCTTGACCCGGTCGCCCTGCGGGCCATGGCTACGGGTGTCCCTGCCATGCACATTGATGAACTGATCCCGGTAATGGAACGCCAACCCTGGCCCGAAGTACTCCGCTTGAGCCCAGGTGCGCATCTCGAGCATCTGTTCCGCGGAGCCAATGTGGTGAACCGGGTCTTCTCACTGGCAGGAACGCAGATCGAACAGTTTCTGGCCGAGCGCGGAGTGGACGCCCGCTGGTTCCATATCCGCCTGCAGCCGCTTCTGGCGCTGGGGGTGAGCCTCTGTCACGACACGGGCACGCGCGGTGTGTCCCGGTGCCTGGCTCCGTTGAACGTGCAGTGGTTTGAACTCGAACGCGCTCTTCCAGACGCGAACACGCCTGACTTCGCCTACAGTTTTGGCTACGAAGAACCAGACCTGTCCCGCATCGAAGACCCCATGCAGAAGTCGGTATGGTCACTTTTTGACTGGCGGCAGGAACGGCAGCTTGATGATGAAGAGCGCCGCAGACACCAGTTCCACGTTTCCAGGCCGAAGGGCGTCCCTGTGGTTGCGTGGTTCCTTGGGCGGGACTACAACGGAATCCACTTTCCCCGTGAACGCGTTGAGGTCGATGGTGGTGTGTGCGAGCAGCTGACGCGAGCGGCCGCACAGGCCTTCCGATCCGAAGCGGGAGAGATGCTCCTGTACGTGACGGACGAGGCGGTCACCTTCCATGCATTCTCGCCTTACCTTCGTTCCGTCGCCGCCGACGCGGCAGTGCAGGATGCGTTGGATGCGTGGTTGCTTGCCGGCAACGCCGGAGGTGTGAATGCTGCTTGAGAAGCTGAGCTCGCTGCGCGAGTCCATGGGCTGGGTCTACGGAAGCGAGGATCTGTGCGTACTGCTGTACAGCCTGGTCAAGCGGATGCGCCCACGCATCGTGGTTGAACTGGGTACCGGCTTTGGCGTCACTGCAGCCTGGATGGCCGGTGCGCTGCGGGAGAACGGCAGCGGTGTCATTCACACCTACGACAATGGCTCGCACTTCTCCAGCGAGCCAGGCATCAGGTTTGTGGACGGCCTGCAGGGGCCGCTTGCCGATTCACTGCGGGAGATGGGGCAGGACTATCCCGCTTTCCTGCAGCACGTATTCCAGTGGGCCGGGGTCGAGAATCACGTTGTCGCCAACTGGCAGGAGATCGGCTTTGCCGAGATTGCCCAGGCCCCCGCCTTTGACGGCGGAATAGACATGGTCTTCTCCGACTTCAATCACTCCCAGGACAGCATCCAGGCCTTGCTGGCGGCGTTTCTGCCGCGCATGGCGGAAAGCGCCTCGATCTTCATCGACAGTGCCTCTACCCAGCGGCTTGGTTACCTGACCCTGGAGGCCGTTGTGGACGCCCTGAATCAGAATAAGATACCCAGGGCGTTCATCAAGGATCGCAGCGAGCAGGACATTGACGCGCTGCTGCGTATGGTCCAACGCTCGCGCTTCCGGCTGATGCATCTGCTGGAAGCCTGCGATAGGGCGCAGAACAGCACGGCGTGGATCTCGATTGAACCGGTGGACGTGATTCCGACTGCGGCCACCTTCCTGCATTAGAGAGATGTATATGTTCGGCTATTACTTTGCGCTGGCCCGCACCAGGCTTATGGAAACCAAGGGGATGAGCGCAGCGCTGATCCTGGCGCTGGGGTTGGGCATCGGCGCAAGCATGACAATGCTGACTGTCGTGCGGACAATGACGTGGGATCCACTGCCGGGGCGGAGCGAGCATCTCTATCACCCCTTCATTGACGCGCTTCCCACGTCCTACGACGTCAGGCCGGGCATGGACCCGCGCGTGGCTCTCACCTGGATGGATGCGCAGAACCTGCTTCGGCAGGCCCCCGCCTCCCATCAGACCGCGCTGGCGTCTGCCCGTCTGCTGGTGGATGCGCAGCGCAGCGTGCAGATTCCATTCTTCACGCAGGGGCAGTATGTCACTGCAGATGCGTTCGCCATGTTCGGCATTCCCATGGCGCAGGGCAGGGCCTGGACGCGTGAAGATGATGCTGCCCACGCCCGGGTTGTCGTGCTGGGCCAGGATCTGGCTGCTCGTCTGGGCAGTGAAGGCCTGGTGGGAGCCACCGTCCGGCTTGGCGGCCAAGCATTCAGGGTGGTCGGTGTCGCCGGTCCGTGGAGCCCGCGCCCCCGGTTCTATACGGACCTTCAGCAGGATGTCTTCAAGGGGCGCGAAGACTTCTTCATCCCGATTGGTGTTGCAGCGGAAATGCAGATGGCGGTGTCCAGCAGCGTCTTCTCATGGAGCAGTGACAAGCCCCTCAATCGCCTGCAGGACGCCCGCACATCATGGGTCCAGTTCTGGGCCGAGTTGCCTGACGCGGCCAGTGTCGAGCAGTACGAGCGCTTCCTGGGCAACTACGCACGTACACAGCACCAGGCGGGAAGGTTTGACAGGACAACTGCACCGCGGATGGTGTCCCTGAAGGACTTCCTGGTCGAGCATCGCATCATCCCCAACGAGGTGAAGCTGCAGCTGGCGCTGTGCCTGGGGTTCCTGATCGTTTGCCTGCTGAACATGAGTGCCTTGATCTTCGCCCGCTTCATCCGCCGGTCCCATGAAATATCGGTCCGTCGGGCGCTGGGTGCGCGTCGGCAGGACGTCATCTATCAGCTCTGCACTGAAGCACTGATCATCGGCGGCTTGGGCGGGGCGGTAGGGTTGATCGTTGCAGAGGCCGGCCTCTACCTTGTGCGGATGCAGCCGGAAGACTACGCCTCGTTGGCCAACATGGATCTGAGCATGGCCGCCCTCACCGTGGGCCTGGCGTGTGTCTCCAGTGTCATCGCTGCGTTCTTCCCTGCGCTGCGCGCTACCTCAGGCCGTCTGGCCATGCAGATCAAGGCGTCAGAATGAGCATTGCAGAAGTCCCCCTTATCGTCCGTGCGCTCACCCGCAACCGCGTCATCGCGTCCATTCTCCTGGTGCAGGTGCTGGTTGCCACGGCGTGCGTGACGAACCTTGCGTTTCTGCTGTCCGAGCGGCTGGGAACCCTCACCTACAAGACGGGCCTGGAAGAGGCGAACCTGGGCGTCATCGAGACAGAGTACCTGGGGCCTGCAGCAGCCAACCCTGCAGCCTCGATCAGGACCGACCTGGAGGCCATCCGGCAACAGCCAGGCGTCGAACAGGTAGTCGCAGCAGAGTCGCTTCCCCTCTCCCAGCGCAGCTGGTCGGTGGGATTCACCAACAAGGTGCTTGAAGGAAATGATATCTCCGGCATCGTAGAGGCCGAACCGACTGTCTACACGGCATCTTCGCCAGCAGTCCAGGTGTTGGGCCTGACCCTTGTTGCCGGCCGTGACCTGTCTGCGGGAGCGTTCGTGCCGATGGAGGCCAGCGCCGACTATGCCGGGCTCTACAAGGCAAGCGAGGCCGTTGTCTCGCAGGCACTGGCAGACAAGCTGTTTCCGGAGGGCGGCGCAGTCGGCAAGTTCCTGTATGCCGATGCGCAGCACCCCATCCAGGTGGTCGGCATCGTCAAGACGCTTTCCCGGCCTGTTCTGAAGACCGATGCAGACAATGACATGTCACTCATCCTGCCGCTGATTCCGGACGGGCCTCGCGTGATGTTCGCCATCCGTGCCGCGGATGGGCGAGTGGCGGATGTGATTGCGTCCAGTGAGGCGACCTTGTCGCAGCGCGACGCAAACCGCACCATCGCCCGCAGCACCTCGTTCCGGGAACTGCGCGCCGACTACTTCCGCCACGATCAGACCATGGCGATCATGTTCCTGAGCTCCGGGTTGGCGCTGTTGGTGGTAACGGCTACGGGCGTGTACGGACTGGCCAGCTTCTGGGTTCGCAAGCGGTATCGTCAGATCGGTATCCGGCGCGCATTGGGCGCCCGGAAATCCGACATCCTCCGGTACTTCCTGGTGGAGAACCTGATTCTCACCGCCACCGGGTCTGTTGTCGGCACCGTACTGGCCATCGGCCTGAACATGGCCGTGGCCCGGTACTACGAGGTGGCCAGGATCGAGGCGCCATTTCTCGCCATTGGCGTACTGACCGTGCTTCTGTTGGGCCAGGCCGCAGCATTTGTTCCGGCCCGACGAGCAGCCAAAGAGGCCCCGGTGGCGATCCTGCGTAGCGCCTGACCCGGACGGGTCTGTCATCCGGCCAGTGCTCGCGCCAAAGCACCGTTCCTTACGGCTACGCGATGGCGACTCGGAGGCGCTGCGATGGACAAGGCGTGTAACACGGCAGTGGAGGAAAGGAGTAACCGGCAATGCGATGCATTCGGATACCAACCATCCTCTCGCTCATCCTGGGCCTGCTGGGGTGCAGGGACGAGGTGGAGAGTTCAACGTATCCCATGGGTCAGACCGGAAAGACCTGCACTGCCTACAAGGGCTTTGATCGCCACCCCCCTGAAGGGGCTGTTGCCGAGCTTTCCAGACGGGGGTTGGATAGTCGCAGGTTGATTCATAAAACAGTCTGCGGTTCGATCACCAGCTGGGGGATCCTTCCTGTGGGGGCGTCGATCAATCGGATACCTCCGCCAGATGTGTATGTAAGCGTCCGGCTGAGGGAAGACGGCTCCGTTTCCGTCAGTACGGACCGCCCATGATGTCGGCGCTGCCCCTGATGCTCGAGCATCGGGCCAGCGTCACTGGGCGGTAGGATTGCTACGTGGGGCGCTGGGTTCGTCCAGTACCCGGAGAGGTCAGCCTCTGGCCGGACGCGAATCTGATCAATGACGGCGTCGCAATTCGTTTAATGCGACGGAGCCCAATCTGATGGTCTGCGGAGGGTGGACAGAGAACGCACGATGGTGCGACGGGCACTCTGCGGGCTGCGATCGGGAGTCGTTGGCGGAGCGGCTAGAGGGGATTACGACCAACGGCGGCCCGCGGTCCCCAACAAACAACGCTACTCATCAGGCACGTACTCATTGAAGCGCCCAAACAGCGCTTCGTTCCACGATGTTCCTGCACTCTCCACTAGCAACTCGCCCTCGTTCTGGTGGTAGTCCCACCATCGCTCGAAACTGAGACGCAGGCGTTCGATATCCGGCGCCCGCGTAAGTGCATCTGCGGGCATCCGGTTCAGCACGTGTGACGGGGCGTTTTCCACATCTATCACCAGATGGTGAGCCACACACGTGGTTGGTGGGTCTCACAATGGATGGAGTGGCCAAGACAAGTACTTCCATTGCATGGCAAACTGCCAAGCCGCACAGAAGGGCATGGGCGGATCTGCTGCTTCTCAGTGCATAAGCGACGGGCGCGAGTGGTTCGATCAGAACATCAAGGGCGACTCTGCCGCTGACTCCGCTGCGGATCAATTGGCAAATCGCCTTGGACGATCATCTGGACGAATAGCCTTGCTGGGAGTTGCTCGCAGATCTGCGGGAGCTATCGTCCCGGTGGAAACTTCCCCTACTGATGACTTGCATGCCTCCAATGAACACTCGCAAGCTCTTCCTGATGGTCACGCTGGCACTCGCACTTTCTGGCTGTTCGGAAGTTGCAAGCACTCAATATGCAGACCGAAACCAAGCCGTTTCAAGACAGGCAATCGGTGAATCGAAGTGGTTGCCCGGGTGGTTGCCTGAGGATGCTGTCAACATACAAGAGACGCACGACATGGACACCAATGAGTCGTGGTTGGTCTTTCGTTTAACCAGCGGGATTCTTACCTTGCCTGAAGACTGCACGCTGGCAAGCAGGCCGGAGATGCCGGACGCGCGAGTCATGCGGCGGTTTCCCCAGTTCGCCCGAAGCGCTTGGTCGCGCGCGTCAAATTACGCCGGAAAGTTCTACCTGTGTCCGGAGGGCATTGCTGGTCGCTGGGTCATGCATGATGAAGAGCTGGACCTTGTTTACAGCAGAGTAAAGTTCTGAGACCGATGTCCGGGCGCTCAAGTTCGATCACGAACGGCAACCCTCTTCGTCCGAACTTGGACTCCCTCAACGTAGTCAGGCCGACGTCCCCCCGATTTTGAGTAGCAGGGCGATTTGGAGTTCAAGCTCTAGTTGGACACCGCTGCCCATCAGGGACCGCCCCACTGAAGCGCCCAAACAGCGCTTCGATCCACGATGTTCCTGCACTCTCCACCAGCAACGCGCCCTGGCTCTGGTGGTAGTCCAACCATCGCTCGAAACTGAGGCGCAGGCGCTCGATATCCGGTGCCCGCGTAAGTGCATCGGCGGGCACCCGGATCAGCACGCGTGAGGGGGCGTTCTCCACGTCCATCACCAGAACGCCCTTGCATCGGATCTCGAAGGACGTCACCCCGGCATAGCGCGTGTGCAGTTCAAAGCCCTCATCTGCTTTGGCGGTCACGAAGCCGAGTGCATCACTGTGCAGCAGCCGGTAGTCGACTGGCTGCTGCTTCTGGTAGGCCCACACCTGATCGCCCGCTGGCTCGGGCCACTCCGCCCATACCGCGCCGATCACCGCGATGCACACCGCCGCCGCGGCAAGGCCGTGTTTCTTCATTCATCACCCCGCACAAAGACAGAACGTCACGCCCACAAGCGTGCCCTCAGTCTCTTGGCCGCACCCGTTCGTGGATGAAGGCCGTGAGTGCGATGTCGGCCATCACCAGCCCTTCCATCACCCGGTCGCCCACGTACTGGTCGGGCTCGCCGTTCTGGCGCGTGCGCTCGGCCGCCAGCAGGATCTCCTGCACGACGCGCTGGCCGGTGAGGGCGCAGTCGGCGTCGGACAACGCCATCTGCCGGCTGCGCAGGTGATGGCGCTCGGGCCACGGCTGGCCATCGGCTGCAGCACCAGCGCCAATGCTGTGCAGGATGGCGATGAGGCTGTTGGGGTCCAGCGCAGGGGCGGGCGAGGGCGCTTCCTGGATGGGGCGCGGGGGAGGGGAGTGCGGCTTGGTCATGGCAGGCTCCGTGCAAGCAGGCAGAAGCCGCCACCGATTAAGGTGGCGGACGATGCGTGGCTCGAAAACCGGGCTATTAGGACAACCGGCGGGCGCAAGGCCCCCACGCACCGCCCGCCATAGCCGGCAGACGGATTGCCAGCCGGCACCACGCGTGGTGGTGCCGGCTGACAAGCGTAAACAACTTCCTAATAGCTCGGGTTTTCGACGCCCGGCCACCCGTTGTCGGTGGCTCTACCAGAGTTGCCTGATGTTGTTTGGAATGCCAAGGGGTTGGGGCCAAAGCCGCCAAAGCCCGAGACGTTTTTGGCATTGTCGCATAGCGTGGAAAGTGGCGAGAGCCTTGTGTTACGGGAAGACTGGCACTTCTGGAACGGAGTCGTCAGAACCTTCCGCCAAAGACGCAGAGTGCGGCAAATGCGACAGCATTCGACGAGCGGTTCCTCGTGACACTGGCAATAGAACACGAGTTGCGATGCGGTCAATTGATGGCGCAAGCGCTCCTGGCGTGTTGCGGGCTTCACTTCCAGGCGAAGTGCAGATCACGGCTTCACCCTGCTATCCATGTTTGATATAGGTGGAGTTCCCAAGCTGTGATTGCACGCATGACTCTGACGGACCTACTGGCTTCTGCCGCCTACCGCGACTATCTACTCGCCTTGGACGCGTATCTGAAGAAGCAGCCCTTCAAGCATGAGGCGCCGATCGAGCCGGTCATCGTCCGTGTACACGAGGCGTGGATGGGGCATGCCAATATCAAGGTAGATGCACTTCTTTACTTGATCGGTGCCGAGCGAGTTCAGACGTTCAGCTACATAGCGCAGAAACTAGCCGCCTATTCGGAGGCAGACGGAGGGCCAGACAACCTTGTCAATCTTCCCGCAACGCTGCACATGCCTATCGGCCACCTGATCGAGTATCTCGTGCTTCGCGATGAAGCGGCTGGAATGAAAAGCTACTTGAGAAGGATCCGGGTTCCGGATGCCATTGCTTATGCCGGCGAAGTTGCGGAGATGTTCCGCTCTGCGCGGGCCACCACGGAATAGCACAGGGTGGGCGATTCAAGATCTCGACGAGGAGGGCGCAAGGTTCTTTGGCGCTGGGGGAGCACGAGCTTGGTTTCGATCAGGTCATCTCTGGCACCGAGTCACGCGATCCTTCGCCTCGCGATCCTTCGTCTATCGAGGTTGCAACGCTCCCAAGCTGTTCTTCGATGCTGGCGCCTCGGGTAGCGAGAGAGGTGCATGGTCGCGCGCCCCTTCTGCTATAAGTGACGCAACCGCGCCCAGAGGGCCTTCAATTAGATTGCGGACGCATGGATTTGCACTGGCGCTTGTTCACCAATTGCACATCGCAGCAGGCGGCTCTCAAGGTCGCGGCGCGGATCTTTCAGCAAGCTGGTCTTGGAGTCAGCAATCTCCACGCCGAGCCATATCACAAGGGCGGCTTCATGGTGAGTACTTGCTCGAGTCATGCCGCTCAATCGTGGCCTGAATTTGTGGTTCTTGCCCTGGCCTCGGCTCAGTCCACCGGCCGCGGATGGCTCTTGAGTGGCTCAATTGCAGAGGAGCTGGATGCTTGGTCCAGTCATTCCATGGTTTCCGGCGTTTCGTCTATCCATATTCAGGCGGAAAGGCAGGAGTGACGAATCGCTGGAGAAGATGCCGAGCTACGGCATGGAACAGCTCCGGAGACCAAGGTCGCTAGCCGGTAATCATCTTGCGTTAGCGAGATAAGGCTTGAGCTTGAGAATCGCGCATCGCGTATCCAGCCGGGCCTGACGGAGCTCATAGCCTCGCGGCGGTGTTTCGCGATATGGAGGGCTCTTGCTCTCGCGATTGATGTCCGCTCCTGGCCGGAAGAGGACACTGGGGCAGCTTCCGGCCCAAGCGATGCTAACGTCTACTTTCGACTCACACTAGACCTCCGCCGAAGGGCGTTCTCCGCACCTTGTGGGGGGGGGGCGGCTAGCGCGCTGTGCGGGAACAATAATCCTGTTTTAGCGTAAATTAGATAGGGTTGGCCTATTGCATAGCTTTGAACGATAGCTCTAGGTTTGGATCCCAATGAAATCACGAATCAGGAAACATTCGATGGCACTTGAGGAGCAGGTAGATGAGTTGTACGCAGACATGGATGTGCAGCGCATGCTTTCCTTGGCGGCTACTGCTGCTCCGTTGCGAATTTGTTACCCGCGTGAAGTGAACGTCTCTCGTTTCTTGGCCTGGCTCATGGATCCGAGCGAAGGACACGGCCTTGGTGACCACGCGCTGCGGTCTTTGCTTGTACGAGCTGGGCAGTCAGATCGGGCCGAGCATCTTTCGTATAACGAACGACGTTTCCTGAGTCCTTCCAACGTATATACCCAGTCATTCTCTTCGGTAATTGTCAGTACTGAGGTAGATGTGGGCCTGAAGAAAAAGAAATCGCTTGACATCTTGATTCTTGACCCATCTGCTCGCCTATACGTCGCCATCGAAAACAAATTTGGTTCTAAAGAAGGTGCTGATCAGACAAAGAGCTATCACAACGGGCTCAAGAAGTTGTTTCCAAGATATCGAGGAATTCACATCTATCTCGATAGCAATGAGGCAGTTCCCAAGGATGATGCGTGGCTGGCAGTGGGTTATGACTGGCTGGCGGAGTTCCTCAAGTCGAGTGAGCAGCGCGAATCGACGGCACGGCATGTCCGAGAGACATTGGCCCAGTTTCGGATGATCGTCGAAGAGGAGGATGAAGACTCGGCTGCGCAAAGCCCCCTCGGCACGCTAATTAGCCACGTTGCCGGTAAGCATCGTGACGTACTTGATCAAATGAAGGCTCTGGCCAAGCCTTCCGCGCGTTCTCAGCGCGCCAAAGGGCTAGCGGCAATCGTGAAGGAAGGGCCCGCCAAGAGCCAGGCCAAGGCAAAGATGAGATTGTTCCAGCTGTACTGCACCCGGCCGGCGCTGTGGGAGCAATGCTTCAAACAGACCTTGTTCGGCCCGTTCAGAACGGCGCTTCGTGAGAAGTTCAGTGGCTTGTCAGTTGACCCTCGGCGTGTAGTCACTACCTTCTCTCTAGATGATTGGGATCGGCTGGTTGAAAAGGAAGGAAAGGATGCTTGGTACTACATTGCTGGCGTAAAGGTACGCTGCTCCAACGATAAGTATAGCGTTGTGTGCTATGTGGATTTTTCGGACGTTAAACCGGAAAAGCGTGAGGCACTTCTTTCCTTCGCAAACGAAATGCGTGCGCAGAGCGGAATTCGGGTCGGTAGCGAGAACTACGGATGGTTGGCATTGAAGCGTGTGGGTGGCCTGTCGTCCAAGCAGGCCGTTGACGAGTCCGTAGAGCAACTGCTTGCTCTCAAGCAAGGTCTTGATCGAATTCGATAGCGCTACTAACCTCACCTCATGGTTAAATTCAGGCGTCGTTCGTATAGGTCGAAGCGAAGCCTACTGCGTGCAGTTTTTGCCTGCTGTTCGGCGGTCTTCCATTGACGCCAAGCGATAAGCGCGGCAATTGCGCCCACCGCTAGAGGAACGAGAGTCTGGCCAAGTGCGGTGAAGAGGCGGATCTGCAAGTCTGTTAAACCCGCGACAGTTTCTATGCTCACGAGAATTCACCATTAGTGATTGCGGAACTGATCCCTTCGGGGAGATTTCCAAGGGAATCGCAGCTGGTTGCTGCAATGGTCACGTGACCGGATAGGTTCTTACACCGTCTGAGATCCAGCAAGCCTACTGCACGCTGGCCAGCAGCGTGGTGTTGGCTGTGCTTTGTGGCCGCTTCTGGCCGAGAGCGGACATCGTCCGAAAAGCTGCTGCATTGCTCGTCCGTCAGTCAAAGCAGGAGCCTTCCCCTCCATCAGTTGATGATCTTGCCGCTGCCGGAGGCGACAAATTCCCTCATCTGCCTGATGAAGTCTGCATCGTAGGCTTCCCACTCCGTAATCTCCCCAACAACCCGCAACGGCTCCGCACTCCGATACGACCGCGTCGGATTCCCGGGAAACTTCTTGTTGGTGACATTCGGGTCGTCCTCAAACGACCCGGTCGGCTCCACCACATACACACGCGGTCGCCCCTCGCCCCGGGCCATCTCCGCAGCCAGCCCAGCGCCTTTGGCAATCGTGGTGAAGTAGATGTGGTTCATCACCACACCGTCGCGATAGTTGGAGCGGAAGCCCGCGCTCAGCAGCTCGCCCACCGCGAGGTCAGCGCGGGTGCCGTGGTAGAACGGCCCGGCGACCTGTTCGCAGGTGTCATGCGAAACGGGTGTCCATTCGGTGTCCTGCGCCATCGGCACTGCCCCTGACTGTCCTGCCGGATCGACAGGCCGGCGAGTCTAGGGCGTCGGACGGGCCTTGCGGCAAGGCCCCATCAGGGAAATACTCTGTAAGTGGGAGGCGCGGTGCGCCTCCTTTTTCATTCTGCCTTGCTGCGGCCTTCCAGCTCGCGCACCGCCGTTTCCAGTGCATCCAGCTTCTCGCGGGTCTTCAGCAGCACTGCGCGCTGCACTTCAAACTCTTCGCGGGTCACCAGGTCCAGCTTGGCCAGGCCGGCCTGCAGTGCGCTCTTGAAGGTGGCCTGCAGCTCCTCGCGCGATTCGCGCAGGCCCGGCGGCACCAGGTCGCTGAGGCGACGGGCGAGGTCATCGATTTGGTTCAGGTCGATCATGGGTGCTCCGTGGGGTGGTGGGCCTGCGCATCCGGCGCGGCCACGGCTGTTCGGCCGTAAGGATACTGCCGGCCCCGGCCTGCCGGACAGGCGCTGCGGGTTTCGCACCGGCCGCGTTCAGGCGCTATCCTCCACGCCGGAATACAGGAGATAGACGATGAAGATGGTCATGGCGGTGATCAAGCCGTTCAAGCTCGACGACGTGCGCGAAGCGCTGGCCGAGCGCGGGGTTACCGGGATCACGGTGACGGAAGTGAAGGGCTTCGGTCGCCAGAAGGGCCATACCGAGCTGTACCGTGGCGCCGAGTACGTGGTCGACTTCCTGCCGAAGGTGAAGCTGGAAGTGGCGGTGACCGACGATCAGGTGGAGGTGGTGGTGGAAGCCATCGTGAAAGCGGCGGGCACCGGCAAGATCGGCGATGGCAAGGTGTTCGTTTACGATCTGGGCAGTGTGGTGCGTATTCGTACCGGTGAATTGGACGCGGACGCGTTGTAAGCCGCCGAGAGGGACGGGACCGGCGAGGTTTTGCGTCGCCGGAACGAAGAGCGGTCGAGCAAGCTCGACCCCCACCAGAGCGAAGCGCCTACCGACGCTTGGCCCACTTGTAGAACCGCTTCCAGCCTTGGCGCACAGCCGCCACCCAACCGGGGTCGGCCACCATGGCCGCCTGCGCAGGGCTCGGCGCCTGCCCGGTCACGCGCTGGCGCATCTTCAGCAGGTTCTTCATGTCGCTGCGGCTCAGCTGCCGGCTCAGCGGGTTGCGGCGCAGCCAGCGCGGTACGCGCCAGGCCGAGGTGAAATCCAGCAGTACCGGCACGCCGGCGCTGACCACCACGTTGGTGCCATGCAGGTCGTTGTGGGTGATGCCGGCGGCATGCAGGCGGCTCAGCGCGTGCTGCAGCTGTTCGAACACTTCATTGCCCACGGCCTGCGCGGTGCTCAACGTCTGGCCGGGGATGAATTCCATGCCCAGTGCGAGGCCACCGAGGGTGCCGAGCAGGGCCGGGGCGTGCTTCCAGCCGCCCAGCCGCTCCAGCATGCGTGCCTCGCGGCGCACCATCAGCCGGGCGATCGGCGACACCGGGGTGCCACGGTAGCGGGAGTAGTCCTTCACCACCGCCGGACGGCCGTCCAGGCAGGTGCGGTAGACATCGGGGGCGAGGAAGCGCTCGCCGCGCTTGAGCAGCAGCGGCGCCACGGCGTCATCGCCGCAGGACGGGGAGGGAGTGATGGAAGGGATCATGTGGGGTCTCGGGCGACCCGGTGGGCGGCGCTGAAGCGTCAAGCGAACCGGTACGACGGGGGGAACTGGCTAAACTTTCGTTAAGTCAATTTTAGTACCGGCAAGTTCGCTATTCCACGATTTGTCGGAGAAATGTCGGCGTCGTGGCTGGAACAGTTCGTCGCGCTTTTTCGGACAATTCTGTCTCACTTTTCGAAAAGCAATTTGATTTCAATAGCTTGCAGATGCGTCCGGCAGCGCTCGCGGCGCGGCGCTGCGGCCCACGCACGCTTGGCTTGACCCCGGCGCACGGCCTGCCGACCATAAGCTGTTACACGCGACATCGACGGCCGCACCCACCCGGCACGTCCCCGTCTCCTGCCGCGTTCCCCCACTGATGCCGGCCCTGCGGCCGCATCGCCCTGTTTCCCTGTCCGGCGCGTGCTGGAGGAAAGTGCTTTGATCATCAAAATCGTACTTGCGGCGCTGTTCGTGTCCTGCGTGCTGTACATCCACTTCCGTGGCAAGGTCCGTGCGCGCTGGTCGCGCCAGCTGCTGGACCACTCCAGCTTCATGGCCCCGATCAACGTGGTCATGTACATGTTCTCCAAGGTGCCGACCACGCCGTTCCTGGACCCGGGCAAGGAATTCCCGCAGCTGGAGCCGTTGCGGCAGAACTGGCAGATGATCCGCGACGAGGCACTGGCGCTGCGCGATGCGCAGGCGATCGCTGCCTCCAGCACGTTCAACGATGCCGGCTTCAATTCGTTCTTCCGCCGCGGCTGGAAGCGCTTCTACCTGAAGTGGTACGGCCCCTCGCACCCGTCGGCCAAGGCGATGTGCCCCAAGACCACCGCGCTGCTGGAATCGCTGCCGGACGTGCGCGCGGCGATGTTCGCGCAGCTGCCCTCGGGCAGCGAGCTGCGCCCGCACCGCGACCCGTTCGCCGGTTCGCTGCGCCTGCACCTGGGCCTGGCCACGCCCAACAACGATGCCTGCTACATCGAAGTGGACGGCATCAAGAAGAGCTGGCGTGACGGTGAGTGGATGATGTTCGACGAAACCTACATCCACCATGCGCACAACGAGACGCCCGATGACCGGGTGATCCTGTTCTGCGATATCGCCCGCCCGCTGCGCTTCGGCCTGCCGGGCCTGTTCAACCGCCTGGTGGCGTCCACGCTGCTGGCCGGTGGCGCCTCGCCGAACCTGCCGGGCGACCCGACCGGTGGCGTCAACAAGGCCTTCGGCAGCGTCTACAAGGTGCGGCTGAAGGCCAAGGCGCTGCGCGAGCGCAGCGTGGTGGCCTATCAGGTGATCAAGTGGGGCCTGGTGGTGGCGGTGATCGCCGGTATCTGGGCGCTGTAAGCGGACGGCCGCCGGGCATGGCCCGGCGCTACCGGAAAACGAAAAAACCCGCGCTGTCGCCAGCGCGGGTTTTTGCTTTGGTAGGTGCCAACCTTGGTTGGCACATCCCAACCCCGGTGGGTGCCGACCGTTGGTCGGCACGCCTTACTTCAACGCCGCCTTCACGAACGGCGGGGTCACCAGCACGCCGGTGTGCAGCGCGGCGGTGTAGTACAGGGTGTCGAAGGTCTTGGCGGCCGAATCGGCCTGGCGGAAGTCGAAGCTGCTGTCGCCCTTGCGCGCCAGGGTCACGCTCCACCAGCCGGTGGGGTAGCACGGCTGCGGGAACGGCAGGGTCTTGAACGAGCCGAAGCCGGCCTTGCCCATCTCGGTGCGCATTTCGTTGATCAGCTCCAGCTGCATCAGCGGCGACTCGGACTGCTGCACCAGGATGCCGTCGTCCTTCAGGGCCTTGAAGCAGCTCTCGTAGAACGCCTTGTTGAACAGGCCTTCACCCGGGCCAACCGGATCGGTCGAATCGACGATCACCACGTCCACGCTGCCGGCCGGGCAGTTGGCCATGTAGGCCACGCCGTCGTCGAACATCAGCTCGGCGCGCGGGTCGTCGTTGGAATCGCACAGTTCCGGGAAGTGCTTGCGCGCCATCACCGTCACCTGCTCGTCGATGTCGCACTGGGTCACGCTCTCCACGCCCTTGTGCTTGAGCACTTCGCGCAGGGTGCCGCAGTCGCCGCCGCCGATGATCACCACGCGCTTGGGCGCGGCGTGGGTGAACAGCACCGGGTGGCTGATCATCTCGTGGTAGAAGAAGTTGTCCTTGCTGGTCAGCATGATGGCCCCATCGATGGTCATCAGGTTGCCCCAGTCGGTGGTCTGGAAGATCTCGATCTTCTGGAACGGCGACTGCACTTCGTCCAGCTTGCCGGTGATGCGGTAGCCGATGGCCGAGCCGGTGCGCTCGAAGTGTTCGATGTACCAGTTGCTGTTGTCAGTCATGGGAAAGCATTCCTGTTCGGAGGGGATGGAGCCGGGCTGAAGGCGGGGTGCCACGCATCCGGACGGATCGGCCCGTTCAGGTTCAGACCTGCCACGGGCGCGGGCGCGCATGATAACGAACCTGTGGGCATATAGGCGTTATCATGCCCCCCCTTTTATTTGCCACAAGGCCGACTGCAATGACCGATTGGTCCATCGACCAAGCCCGCAAGACCTACTCGATCCCGCACTGGGCGGATGGTTATTTCGACGTGGATCAGGCCGGGCACATGGTGGTGAGACCGACCGGGGCGGATGGCCCGGTGGTGTCGCTGCCCAAGGTGGTCGATGCCGCGCGCGCGGCCGGTGCCAAGCTGCCGCTGCTGGTGCGCTTCCCGGACATCCTCGGCCAGCGCCTGGGCAAGCTGCAGGCGGCGTTCGCCCAGGCCCAGCAGGATTGGGACTACCCGGGCGGCTACACGGCCGTGTACCCGATCAAGGTGAACCAGCACCGCGGCGTGGCCGGAACCTTGGCCAGCCACCACGGTGAGGGCTTCGGTCTGGAAGCGGGCAGCAAGCCGGAACTGATGGCCGTGCTGGCGCTGTCGCGCCCGGGTGGCCTGATCGTCTGCAACGGTTACAAGGACCGCGAGTACATCCGCCTGGCCCTGATCGGCCGCAAGCTGGGCCTGCAGACCTTCATCGTCATCGAGAAGCCGTCCGAGCTGAAGCTGGTGCTGGAAGAGTCCAAGGCGCTGGACGTGAAGCCGGGCCTGGGCGTGCGCATGCGCCTGGCCTCGCTGGGCGCCGGCAAGTGGCAGAACAGCGGTGGCGACAAGGCCAAGTTCGGGCTGTCGCCGCGCCAGCTGCTGGACCTGTGGAAGTCGCTGCGCGATACCGAATACGCCGACTGCCTGAGCCTGCTGCACTTCCACATGGGCTCGCAGATCTCCAACGTGCGCGACATCGCCAACGGCATGCGCGAAGCCACCCGCTACTTCGTCGAGCTGTCACAGCTGGGTGCGAAGATCACCCACGTCGACGTGGGCGGTGGCCTGGGCGTGGACTACGAAGGCACCCGTTCGCGCAGCTTCTGCTCGATCAACTACGGCCTCAATTCGTACGCCAGCAACATCGTGCAGCCGCTGGCCAATGCCTGCGAAGAACACGGCCTGACCCCGCCGCGCATCGTCACCGAGTGCGGCCGCGCGATGACCGCGCACCACGCGGTGCTGATCGCCAACGTGTCTGAAGTGGAACAGGCGCAGGAAGGCCGCGTGCCGGACCAGCACGATGACGAGCCGGCCTCGATCCGTCACCTGCGCGAGATCCACGAAGAACTGGACGTGCGTCCGGCGGTGGAACTGTTCCAGGAAGCACAGCACTTCCACGCCGAAGGCCTGTCCAGCTATGCGCTGGGCCAGATCGACCTGCCGCAGCGTGCGCGCATCGACGATCTGTTCTATGCCATCGCCCATGGCGTGCGTGCGCGCCTGAGCTACGACGAGAAGAGCCATCGCCCGGCGCTGGATGAACTGAACGAGCGCCTGGTCGACAAGTACTTCGTCAACTTCAGCGTGTTCGAGTCGATTCCCGATGCGTGGGCGATCGACCAGGTGTTCCCGATCGTGCCGATCGAGCGCTTGAACGAGATGCCGGATCGCCGCGGCATCATCGCCGACATGACCTGCGATTCCGATGGCATGGTCAAGACCTACGTCGAGAACGAAAGCCTGGACAGCTCGCTGCCGCTGCACGCGATCAAGCACGGCGAGAGCTACCGCATCGGTTTCTTCATGGTCGGTGCCTACCAGGAAATCCTCGGCGACATCCACAACCTGTTCGGCGATACCGACGCGGTGGAAGTGCTGGCCGATGCCGATGGCTATGCCATCACCCAGCAGCGCCGCGGCGATACCACCGACGTGATGCTGGACTACGTGGGCTACAAGCTGGATGACCTGCGTGCGGCCTACGCCGAACGCGTGGCATCGGCAGACCTGTCGCCGGAACGCGCGCAGGAGCTGTCCGAAGCGCTGGAAGCGGGCCTGACCGGTTACACCTACCTGTCCGACGAACCGTTGATCTAAGGGTGACGGGAACGCCGGGCATGGCCCGGCGCTACCGGTGCTGATGGGCGCCCGCGCGATCTTTCATCTGTTCCTGCATGCCGCCGTGCCAGCTCTGCTGGCATGGCTGTTCTGGCGCAAGCGCTTCGCCTCGGCGTGGGTGTTGCTGCTGCTGGGCTGGATCATCGATCTGGACCACCTGCTGGCCGATCCGATCTACGCCCCGAACCGCTGCAGCATCGGCTTCCACCCGCTGCATACCGCACCGGCGATTGCCGTGTATGCCGGGCTGTGCGTGCCGAAGAAAACGCGGCTGGTGGGCATCGGTTTGATGATCCACATCGTGCTCGATGCCATCGACTGCTGGTGGATGCATCACCGTTGAGGCTTGGTAGATGCCGACCTTGGTCGGCGCTCTTGATGCGCGTCGACCACGGTCGACACCTGCCGGGTGGCGCATGATCCGGTAGCGCCGGGCCATGCCCGGCGAGCGCAGCGGCGCGTCACCCCATCGGCAACCACAACGTGGCGCGCAATCCCGGGTGTGCATTCTCCAGCGCCAGCCGTCCACCATAACTGGCGGCGATATCACCCACGATGGCCAGGCCCAGGCCACTGCTGTTTTCGCGCTCATCCAGCCGCACGCCACGCTGGGTCACCTGCGCCAGCGCCTCGGCTGCCAGCCCCGGACCGTCGTCGCGCACATCAATGCGCAACTGTTCGTCGTCCACGCGCGCAATAACCGTCACCTCCCGCTGTGCCCACTTGCCGGCGTTGTCGAGCAGGTTGCCGAGCATCTCTTCCAGGTCGGCGCTGGCACCGGCGAACTGCAGGTCGTCGGCAATGCCTTCGGCCTGGAACTGCAGCGCACGGTCGCCATGCACGCGCGCCATCAGCCCGCACAGCGCCTGTGCAACCGTGGCCACCGGCGTGCGTTCGCGATGGTCGGCGGTCAGCCCGGCGGCAAGGTAGCGATCGACGCTGGCCTGCATGCGTGCGCCCTGTTCGCGCAGCGTCGCCCGCCACGCGCGGCCCTCGCCATCGGCTTCGGCGGCGAGCACGCTCAGCGGTGTTTTCAGCGCATGCGCCAGATCCTGTGCGCTGGTGCGGGCGCGGCCCACCATCCGTTGCTGGTGGTCGAGCAGGGTATTGAGCTCCTCGCCGAGCGGCGCGATTTCAGCGCCCAATCCGGCCGTATCGATGCGCTGTGCATCGCCGCGGCGCACGCGTTCCAGCTGCGCACCGAGACGCTGCAGGGGCCGCAGGCCGAAATGCACCTGGCTGGCCAGTACCGCCAGCCACGCCGCTACCAGCACGGCCAACGCCATTGCGCTGCGTTGGCGGAATGCGGCGACGTCCGCATCCAGTGCACTGCGGTCGGTGGCGACCACGGCGACATAGGGTTGGTTGGCGCGGGGCAGGCGCACCGGCTGCACGCGCGCGCGCAGCGATTGCTGCAGCGGGCCCGGCAGATTGCGTTCGGCCGTGCCAGTGGCGGCCACTGGCAGCGTTTCGTCCCACAACGAACGTGACTGCAGCAGCACCTTGCCGCTGCCATCGGCGATCTGCCAGTACGCGCCGGAGAACACGCGCTGGAAGCGCGCATCGTTGGGTTCCTGGCGCAGCTGCAGCTGGCCATCGGCATCGATCTCGGCCTGCGCCAGCAGGGTCAGCATGTCCTGCTGCAGTTCGTTGTCCAGGCGGTCGCGCGCGCTGCGCTTGAACAGTTCCCCCAGCAGCGCACTGGCCAGTGCCGAGACCAGCAGCAGGCCGATGCCACCGGCCAGCAGCAGCCGGCGTCGCAATGACGGCTGCCGGCTCACGGCGCGGCCAACCGCCAGCCTTGGCCGCGTACGGTCTGGATCAGGTCGGTGCCGAGCTTGCGGCGCACCCGCCCCAGCAATACGTCCAGCGCATTTGAATCCGGGTCATGACCGCCATCGAACACATGTTCGCCCAAGCGGTCGCGGCCGATCACCTGGCCGCTGTGGTGGATGAAGTAGCTCAGCAGGCGGAATTCCTGCGGGCTCAGCGCCAACGCCTGGCCATCCAGGTCGAAGCGCCCGGCATTGACGTCCAGCTGCAGCGGACCGCACTGCAACCGTGGACTGGCATGGCCGTGGCTGCGGCGGATCAGCGCGCGCAGGCGCAGCACCAGTTCGTCGGCCTGGAAAGGTTTGGTCAGGTAGTCGTCGGCACCGGCGTCGAAGCCGGCCAGCTTGTCGTGCCAGCGCCCGCGCGCGGTCAGCACCAGCACCGGAAAGTCGCGGCCGTTGCCGCGCCAGCGTTCGATCACGCTCAGGCCGTCCAGCCCGGGCAGGCCCAGATCGACGATGGCGGCCTGCAGGTCTTCCACCTGGCCGATCTCCTCGGCCTGGCGACCATCGGCCACCACCTCGACCACGTAACCGGCCTGCTCCAGCAGCGGCTGCAGGCGCTCGGCCAATGCGGCATCGTCTTCGGCCAACAGGATGCGCATCAGTCGTCCAGCTCCGTCTTCAACAGCCTGCCGTTGCGCGCATCATAGTCCAGCTCCACCACCACGCCGTCGGCGCGCAGGATCTCCACTTCGTACACGCCATCGTCCAGTTCCACTTCCAGCAGCTGGCCGGGGTGGCGCTTGAGTGCATCGCGCACCACGCCTTCCAGCGGCACGTAGCGGCCTTGCTGCACGGCGCGGCGCGCGACCTGCTGCGCCGGGTCCTGGGCAGGGCCGGCGGCGGTCGGGGCGCTGGCCAGGGCCAGCAGCAGGGACAGGGAGGGCAGGATCGGCACGTGAGTGGCTGGGAGCATGGGAACAAGTGACAGGCGCGAGTGTGCCGCGGCCGACTAACGGTTGGCTAACAGCGCTGGCTAGGCCGCTGTTAACCACGCCGTGCATCGTGGCGTTGCCGGGATGGTCCGGCACCGAACAGGAGAACCCCCATGTTGAAGTCGCTCACCCTCGCCACCGTTGTCGCCCTGGCCGTGGCCCCCGCCGTACAGGCCGCGCCGCTGGGCATGGCCCAGGTCGAACAGACCCTGCGCAAGGCCGGCTACACCCAGATCCATGAGATCGAGCGGGATGATGGCCTGTGGGAAGCCGATGTCAGCCGTGCCGACGGTCGTTTCAGCGAGGTGTATGTGGACCCGAAGACCGGCGAGATCTTCGACGAGCACGATGGGCGTGCGCAGCTGAGCACCGAGCAGGTGCTGGCCAAGGCGCAGTCGCAGGGCCTGCGCGAGATCCATTCGCTGGAGCGCGACGGTGCGACGTGGTCGCTGGAAGCGCGCAATGCCCGCAACCAGAAGGTGGAAGTGCGCCTGAGCGGTCATGACGGCCGCATCCTGCACAGCGAGCGCGATGGCTGGCTGGATTGACGCCTGCTTCGGGATGGGGCGTGTCGCTGGTAGCGCCGGGCCATGCCCGGCGAGCGCAGCGGACGCATCAGGCCGCCGGGCATGGCCCGGCGCTACCTTCCGCTGTTACCAGTAGAGGCCGACCTTGGTCGGCCCAGGCCCGACGCGGGGCTTACCAGCCGTAAGGCGGCGGGTAATCCCAATAGCCCGGGCCACCACCGTAATACCCACCACCGCCGTACGGCCCGAAGAAGCCCGGGCCCTTGCCTTCGCTCACGTGGATGTTGACGTTGACCCCACGGGTCTTGCCTTCATCGTTGGTGTAGTTCTTGCTGAGATTCAGCGTGGCGGCGTTGTAGTGGGTGTTGCCGTAATTCTTGGCATAGCCGATGCCGGTGGTGAAGCTGCCGGAAACCTTGACCTTGTCATCCTGCACGTCGGCGATCCTGCCGTCGCCGTGCACGCGCGGGCCGGTCTTGTCGCCGTAGAACGTGCCGGGCGGATCCTGTTGCAGCGTCGGATCGTTGAGATAGCGCATAGGCGTCTGCGGCACGGACAGGTCCAGGCCGGACGCCTGCGGCGCGGTGGCGCCGGCGGCGGACTGCGCCAACGCGGTCCCGGGCAGGGCGGCCAGGCACAGCAGCAGGGTCAGGGGGCGGATCATGACGGCACTCCAGCGCAGAGGGGCCGCGCAGCACGCGGCGGTACAGGCCGACGCTAGCAGGCGTTGCTTGAATGATGCCTGTCGGCGCCCGTTTGCGGTAGAGCCAGGCCATGCCTGGCTTCACGCTACAACCGCCCGAACCCGAACAGGTCCTGCAGCGGGTGCCGGCGCCGCTCGATCCGTGCCCGCAGCAGCCCGGCGCCGATCATCGAATAGGTGATGCCATTGCCACCATAGGCCATGGCGAACTGTACCCGTGGCCCCCATTGCGCATGCGGCCCGAAGAACGGCAGGCCGTCAGCGGTCTCGGCAAAGGTGCCCCCCCATGAAAACGCCGGAGTCGGCTGCAGGTGCGGGAACCATTGCAGCAGCTGCTTCATCAGTTTGCGGGCCTTGCTGTCCACCCGGCCATCGCGGCGGGCGGGAATATCGATGGCATCGTCCAGCCCGCCAACCAACAACCTGCGGTCGCCAGTGGCACGCAGGTACAGGTAGGGGCGCGCGCTCTCCCAGACCATCGTGCGCTGCAGCCAGCCCAGTTCATCGGCGTTGATCGGGTCGGTGATGAACGCATAGCTGCTGCGGTTGCGGGCGACGCGCGGGTCCAGCCACTGCTGGTTGGCATAGCCCATCGCCAGCACCACGTGGCGGGCGCGGATCTGCATGCCGGATTCAGTGCGGGCGGTTACGCCGCGCGCGGTGGGGGTGAGGGTATGCAGCACGGTGCGGTCATGCACCACGCCGCCGCGTCGTTGCAACCGCCGCAGCAGCCCGTAAGTGAAGCAGTAGGGATCAACCCGTGCGGCCTGGCGGGTCAGCAGGGCGCCTCCGGCATCGACGCTGAAACGTTCCTGCAGCGCATCCCGGTCCAGCCAGCGCGCATCCAGGCCGATGCCACGGCGCGCCTCGCCTTCGGCCATCAGCCGCGGTACGTCACGGCGACGGCTGGCCAGGTACAGGCTGTCCATCTGCTTGAAGTCGACGTCCTTCAGGCCGCGCGCGACCTCGCCCAATGCAGGGATCGCGTCCGCACAGGCCCGGTAGGCCAGTGCCGCAGCGTCCTGGCCATACTGCGAGGCCAGCTCCAGCAGGTGGGTATCGATCTCGTACTGCAGCAGCGCGGTACTGGCTGCGGTGCTGCCCCAGCCGATGTCACGCTGCTCGATCAGCGCAACGTCGTGGCCATGGGCCGACAGCTCATCGGCGATCAGCGCGCCGGTGATGCCACCACCGACCACCAGCACATCGCTCTGCAGATCCTGTTCCAGCGGCGGAAAGGCCTGGATCAGGCCGTTGCGCACCGCCCACCACGGGTAACCACTCTTCAGGTCCATGCGGGTTCGTGCTCAGGCGGTGGGGTGGCCGGTATGCGGGGTCAGGATCAGTTCGGACAGATCGAAGCCCTGCAGGCGTGCACTGGCCAGATAATGTTCCTGCACGGTGGCATCGAGCCGGGGCTCACGTGCCAGCAGCCACAGGTACTTGCGATCCGGGCTGCCGACCAGGGCAACGCTGTAGTCCGGCGCCACCTGTATCACCCAGTAGTCACCCTTGGCGAAGGGCAGCCAGCGCAGGCCCTTGGGCAGGAAGCTGACTTCCAGCCGCGCGCTGTCGTTGTCGATCGCGCAGGCCTCTCCGGTGGCTTCCTCGATCTCGCCGTCCATGCGGCAGCGGTTGGTGACGCCCACGTTGCCGTTGTCGAGCAGCTGGTAATGGGCCGACACATCGGTGCAGCCCTCCGGCTCGTGGCGCATCGGCAGGCGGGCGATCTCGTACCAGGTGCCCAGGTAGCGGGGCAGCTTGAGGTCGGTGACGGTCTTCAGGGGAGGCAGGTCGGTCATTGTCAGGCGTGGCAGGAGAGGACCTCCACGATGCCGAGGACACTGCCACGGGCGGGTGAAGCCGGGGCGAGGGCCATGTCCAGAACATTCCGTCGCCCGGGCGGAGCGCGTGCCGTCATCGGCGCAGCGGTATGCTTCCGCCAGCGCCGCGTTTTTCCGATCCAACCGAAGTGGAGGTGCCGATGTACCAGGTGATCCTGTTGAAGAGTGAAACCCAGTTCGCCCGCGAGCAGTGGCCGCAGGTGGACGATCTGGTGGACTACGAAGGCGTGGCCTACAGCCTGCGCGCCGGGCCGCGCCAGCCGTTGCCGACCGACCACGCCTGGCACCCGATCGCGGTGTATGCGCCGGATGAGATCACCGAGGAAGAATTCCAGGACTGGTACGCGCTGCAGCAGCCGCAGGTGGAAGAGCTGCGCCTGAAGTACTGAGCCGCAGCCAGCGGCAAGCGCCTGCGCATCCGCCGTTTACAGTACCTGCCGTATAGTCGCGCGCAGGCGCGGTGGTCCGCGCAAAACGGTGTGGCTGGCTTGTCTTCCTTCTTCCGAACGATCCTGGTGCGTGGCCCCTGGTTGGCCCTGCTGTTGTGCTGCACGCTGCTGCTGGCTGTGCCGGCGCTGGCCCAGGATGACGACCCCACGCCCAAGCAGCAGCTGGCGCAGATCGACAGCACGCTGAAGGATGTTGAGCGCAAGCGTGTTGATGCTGCAGCGGTGGAAACCCTGTCGATGCTGTCCGAGGAGGCTTCGCAGGCGCGACGCGATGCTGAAGCCCTGGAGAAAGCGCTGCAGCCGCAGCTGGATCGGCTCGACGAACAGCTGGCGCAGTTGGGTACGCCCGCCGAGGGAACCACCGAGCCGCCGGAGCTGGTGACGCAACGGCGGACCATTACCCGCCAGCGCGATGGCCTGATGGCCTCAATGGCGCAGGCAAAGGCCAGCGCGGTGCGCGCCCAGCAGATGGCTGCCGACATCGACCAGCAACGCACGGCACAGCGCACGGAGGAACTGGGGCAGAAGGTGGCCTCGCCGCTGTCTCCTGCGCTGTGGACCAAGGTGGCCGAGCGCTTGCCGATCGATATCGCACGCGTCGCCCCGCTGGCGCAGATGGGCCGGGACGCGCTGGTCGCCGGCATCCGTACCCATGGTTGGGGCACCCTGCTGCTGGGCGTGGCAGCTGCACTGGTGATGATGTTCCCGCTGCGCCTGTGGCTGCGCGCGCTGGGGCGGCGGTTTGCTGCATCCGAACGTGCGCCTGACGGCCGACTGCGCCGTTCCGGGCTCGCCATGTGGCTGCTGCTGGTCGGTACGCTGCTGCCCGGCTACGCCGTGGTGGTGCTGATGGCGGCACTGGATGCGATCAATGCGATCGCACCGCGCCTGCAGGTGGTGGCCGAGGGGATTGAGACTGCCACCTTCCGCGCGGCCTTCATTGCCGCGCTCAGCGCCTGCATGTTGGTGCCCCAGCGCCCGTCATGGCGCCTGTTGAATCTCGATGACACCGCCGCGCTGAAGCTGCGCAAATACGCTTGGGGTGCGGCGGCCCTGGCCTGGTTGAGCACGGTGCTGGTGGCTGTCGACCAAGCCACCCGCACCAGCGACGTCACCACGGTGGCGCTGGACGGCGTGATCGCGCTGACCTATCTGGGCCTGATCATGGCCATGCTGGTCACCCTGGCGCGCCTGCATCGGCGCCAGACCGCCGAGGCCGAGGCGAAGCTGGAAGCGCAGGCTGACGGCCAGGGCGCGGCCGTTCCGGTGCGGCGCAGCAGCTGGCTGGTGCTGGCACGGGTGGCCGGCAACATCGCCGTGGTGGCCGCGATCATCGCCACCCTGATGGGCTATGTGAACTTCGCCAAGTTCGTCAACCAGCAGCTGATCGGCGGCAGCATCGTGGTGCTGGCGGCGACGCTGCTGTTCAAGTTCGTCGACGATTTCTCCACCTGGCTGCTCAACGCCGACAGCAAGGTCGGCCAGACCATCCTGCTCAGCACCGGCCTGAGCGTGTCGCGGCTGGAGCAGGCCGGTGTGCTGCTGTCTGCCGTGCTGCGCACGTTTGTGGTGTTGATCGCGCTGCTGGCACTGGCGGCGCCGTTCGGCAACATCGGCTCGGTGGTCGAGCGCGTCGCTTCGCTGGCCAACGGCATTTCCATCGGCGACATCACGCTCAAGCCTGCGCGTATCGCCATCGCCCTGCTGGTGATGCTGGTCGGGTTGGGGCTGACGCAGCTGCTGCAGCGCTGGTTGACCGACACCTACCTGCCCAAGACCGAACTGGACCTGGGCGCGCGCAATTCAATCAGCACGATCACCCGCTACGTGGGCATCATCCTGGTGGCGCTGTGGGCGCTGACCGCCATGGGCCTGAACCTGAAGAACCTGGCGTTGCTGGTCAGTGCGCTCTCGGTAGGTATCGGCTTCGGCCTGCAGGCGATCATCCAGAACTTCGTCTCCGGCCTGATCCTGCTGACCGAGCGGCCGGTGAAGATCGGTGACTGGGTGAAGCTGGGCGATCAGGAAGGCGACATCCGCCGCATCAACGTGCGCTCCACCGAGATCCAGGTGAGCGACAAGTCCACCTTGATCGTGCCCAATTCCGAGTTGATCACCAAGACCATCCGCAACATGACGATGGGCAACAACCAAGGCCGCATCCAGATCCAGTTCGCGGTGCCGGCCAGCACCGATGTCGCAGGACTGCGGCAGGCGCTGCTGGATGCCTACGGTGCCCACAACACGGTGCTGCAGCAGCCGGCGCCGTCGGTGTACATCGACAGCATCGCTGGCGGCCAGATCACCATCAACAGCTTTGCCTACGTGGCCAGCCCGCGGCAGGTGTATGGCACGCGCAGCGATCTGTATTTCAGCCTGCTGCAGATCCTGGCCGAGCGGAACATCCCGCTGTCCACGCCGACCGACATCCACATCACCCGCGATCCGCCGCAGTAAGAGGGTGGGTCGGCAGGGCTGCGCCCTGCACCCGCCGAAGCGGTAGTGCCGGCCGCTGGCCGGCAACCTCAGGAGCAACAGCAACAGCAACAGCAACAGCGGGTTTCCTGTGGGATGGCGGGGTGGGTCCGGTTGCGGGGGACGCCGTAAACCCGTCCTTGGGGGCTTGGCCGCGGCATCCATGCCGCGGACACCCCCGCAACCGGACCCACCCCGCCTTCGACAGATTTCTGCGATCTGGCGGAATTGCATGGCGTGCTCCTGGGGTGTCGACCTTGGTCGACACGTAGATCCACGCCATGCGTGGATGCTCTTCGATGAACTATCGAAATATTCGATTTCATGCAGATGGGGTCAGATCCATTTTCCGCAAGAAAACGGATCTGACCCCGGATTGATTTCCATATCTGACAGAAGTGTCGACCAAGGTCGACAGCTACCGACAGCTGCAGGAATCTGTCAGAGGCGGGGCGGTGTGGGTTGGCAGGACCGTTGGCGCCATGGATGGCGCCATCGAGCCCCCAAGGACGGGTTTACGGCGTGTTCTGCCAACCCACACCGCTCCGCCACCCCACGGAACCCCAGCTGTTGCTGTTGCTTTGGCTGTTGCCGTTGAGGTTGCCGGCCAGCGGCCGGCACTACTGCTTCGGCAGGTGCAGGGCGCAGCCCTGCCGACCCCTTTACCCCCGCGGTCGGCCGCGGGAGGGCACCAGTGCGAAGGTATCCACCGCCAGCTTCTCGGCATGGTTCAACCAGGCGCGGATTTCCAGATCATCCACTTCGTGGTCGAGCCCGAATGACACGTTGATCTTGCCATCGGCATCAGGCTGCACCCACTGCTGGGCCAGCACCACCTTGCGCTGCGAGGACACCGCTTCGATCCAGAAACCGCGATCCGGGCGCGTGCTCGCCACCAGCTGCAGCATGTACTGGCCGGCGCGGGTACGGCGGCCCTTCTGCGTGATCATGTGTGCCTGGCGCACGCTGGGGCGGGGGCCCTGGAAGGCATCCAGGGGTGCATCCACGTCGATGCCGTTGCGCAGCTGGCCGTCCCGGTACAGCTTGATGCCGTTGTCGCGGTTCACCAGCAGCGCGCACCAGTCGCCGTCGGCCGAGCCATCCTCGAACGCGGTGCAGCGATCAACGTAGGCGAGCGTGTTGTCCGGGTCGGCATCGTCGAACTGGCGCGAGGTGTTTTCCAGGTACACCGATTTCAGGTCCCAGTCCTTGTCGTATTCCAGCAGCACCGGCGGCTGCACGTGCTGCAGGCCCACCACCACCTGGTCGTCGCCGTCGATCTTCAGCTGCCGCGTAGGCTCACCCAGCCACAGCGAGCGGGCGAAGGCCAGGTACTGCGAATAGTCGCGGCCGCCATCGCGGCGTGCCGCGGCGCTGGCACTCGGCGCGCGCTTGTCGTCCAGCAGCGAACGGCCAAAGCCCATCGTCTGCAGGTTCGGATCGAGCAGGCTGAGCAGGGTGGCCCCGGAATCCAGGGTCGAGCCGTCTTCGGCGGCCAGCTGGCGCGGGGCCACGCCATCACCGAGGAACAACAGCAGGTTCTCGCGCTTCTGCCTGGTCAGGATATGGCTGAGGTCGTTGGGCATGGCCAGGTGATCGGAGGCGATCACGATCAACGTGTCCTTGCCGTAGGGGCTGGCCTGGATGCGTTCGACCAGCTGCGAAATCAGGCGGTCGGTGCACTTGAGCGCATTGAGCATGCCGATGTTGCCGTACTGGCTCTGGTAGCGCTCGCCCTTGCAGGCCACCGGCAGGTGCCCGGCCGGGTGGTGCGTGTCCATGGTCAGCGTGGTCAGCATGAACGGCGCATCCTGTCGCGACAGCTGCTCGAAGCGCTGGTAGGCGGTGTCCAGCAGCACGTCGTCATGCACGCCCCACGCCGAGTAGTGGATACGGCCGATCTTCTTCTGCTGCTTGAACCACGCCAGGTCATGCACTTCATCGAAGCCGTGGCTCGCCAGGAACTGGCCCTTGCCGGCGAACTGGCCGTTGGCACCACCCAGGTAATGGTTGGTGTAGCCCTGCTGCTTGAGGTAATCGCCCAGGCACACGGCCTTGGGCAGGAAGCTGCCCATGCGGTCCATGCTGTTCTCATCACCCTGCGAGGTGGTCAGCGGCACGCCGCACATCGACGACACCAGGCCGGCGATGGTCCAGCCACCGCCTTCGGCCGAGGCCAGCCCGCGCACATCCAGCGACCTGGCCGCCAAGCGGTTGAGATTGGGCATCAGGCCGGGAAACACGGCCTCATCCAGATAGGTGCGCTCCAGGCTCTCGCCGTAGATCCAGACGATGTTGCGTGGGCGCTGCAGGGCCTGCGTGGGCACCTGGTATTCGGGGGCGATACGGGCGAAATCCACCGGGCGCAGCTGCTGGTACAGGCGTTGGCCATCGCGGGCCAGTGGGCTGATCATGATCGTGGCCACCCACAGCGCGGCGAAACCGGCAAACCACGCACCACCGGCCGTGGGGCGGCGCCAACGCTTCACCCGCGTAGCGAACAGCGGCAGCAGCGACACGGCGGCCAGCACGATGAAGCCGGCGATATAGCCCTTGAAGTCGGCGACACCGGCGCCTTCCATGTCCGCACCCAGGTGGTACAGGGTGGCGGCGTTGAGTCCGTCACCGGACAGCTTGTCGATCAGCCACCAGGCACTGAGCGCCAGCAGCAACAGCGAGAACAAGCCTGCTTTCCACCACACCCACTTTGCGGACGCGAGGAACAACCAGGACAGCAGCAACAGCGACAGCAGCAGAATCCAGAGCATAGGCAGCTTCGGCAGTGACGGGGTGGCGATGGACGTCGTACCGACGCGTGTCCATCCGACCGGCGCTGCTGCAAGCACATCTGCATGACAGGCCGATGACCCGATAGTGCATGCACGAACCTGACTGAAATGTTTGTTGAAATCGTGCGCGCGATATCACGCCGCTAACGTAAATCGAGCGTGAAAACTCACGCTCGATTGCATTAAAAAACTGCATGAATGCACTGTTTTCGCTGATCCACGTCGAGCGTGGATGCGACACTATCGATGCCCGCGTTCCTCGCGCGAACGCGCACGGCGATCGAACAACAATGCGCTGGTCACGATGCCCAGCCCAAGCACCACGCCGATCAGCAACAGCACCAGTGCGATGGCGGGATAGCCCAGCACATGCCAGCCGGTGTCGATCTTCATCATCATTGCCGCCGCCATGATCAACGCGGCGCTGATGATGCCGGCGGCCACGCGGTTGGCGATCTTCTGCAGGTTCTCCATCAGCCGCGATTCTTCCAGCCCGGTCACCTTCATCTGCAGGCGGTTCTCGGCCAGCAGCGCCATGATGTCCGACAGCTTGCGCGGCCCGTCGCGCAGCAGTTGCTGCAGCTCCATCGCCTCGCTGGCCAGGTTGGCGGCCGACAGCGATTTTTTCAGGCGCGCGCGCATCACGTGCTGCAGCTGGCGTTCGACGATGCGGCGCGTGTCCAGATCCGGTGCCAGCAGGCGGCATACGGTTTCAAGGTTGAGCAGCGCCTTGCCCAGCAGGCTCAGCTCCGGCGGCGTGCGCAACCCGGATGAGGTGGCGATGCGCACCATGTCCAGCACCACGCGCCCTTCGGAGAAATTCGCGCTGGCGGCATAGCGCGCGATCAGCTGGCCGGTCTCGCGCAGGTAGCGCTCCTCATCGAATGCCTCCAGCCGCGTGCTGATGCTGATCAGGTCGTCGGCCACTTCCTCGCCGCGGCCATCGACGGCGGCAAACAGGATCTTCAGCAGGCGCTCGCGCAGCCGCGGCGGCATGTGCGCGACCATGCCCAGGTCGAAGATGGCCAAGCGCCCATCAGGCATCACCCGCAGGTTGCCGGGGTGCGGGTCGGCGTGGATTTCGCCGTGCACGAAGATCTGGTCCAGATAGCCGCGGATCAGCGCCGCCGCCAGCGGGTCCATCGCCTGTTCGGTGCGGCGCACATCGGGAATGGCATCCACGCGCACGCCGGTGGCCAGTTCCATGGTCAGCACGCGATGGCTGCTGTAGTCCCACAGCGGCTGCGGAATCCACAGGCGCCGGAACGGCTTCAGGTGCCGGCCGAAGCGCGACAGGTTCTCGGCCTCGGCGTGGTAGTCCAGCTCCTGCATCAGCGTCTTGGCGAATTCGTTGAGCCAGTCGCGCAGGCGCACGCGGCGACCGATCTGGGTCAGATGGTCGGCGGCCAGGGCGAAGCTGCGCAGCACCTCCAGATCCGAACGCAGCTGCGCGGCCACCTCGGGCTTCTGCACTTTCACCGCTACCTCGCGGCCGTCATGCAGTACCGCGCGGTGCACCTGGGCGATCGACGCGCAGCCCAGCGGTTGTGGGTCGAATGCGGCGAACAGCTTGTTCACCGGCGCCCCCAGCTCCTGCTCGACGATGGCGTGGATGCGTTCGACCGGAATCGGCGCCACCTTCTCCTGCATGCGCTCCAGCGCGGTGGCGAACTCCACCGGCACCATGTCCGGGCGGGTCGACAGCATCTGCCCCAGCTTGACGAAGGTGGGCCCCAGCGCTTCCAGGTCACTGACGAACTGCTCCGGATTGCCGTCCGGTGGCACGTCGGTGTGGCTGCCGGCAGCGTCCAGGTTCATGCCGGAGAACACGCCGGAATGGCGGTAGCGCATCAGCAGGCGCAGGATCTGGCTGCGCCGGTTCATGCCCCGGATCAGCGGGGGATTGCCCGTGGCGGTGGACGGATTGCTCAAACGACACTCCTCGAAGACGACGACCCGGTGTCCGTGATCCCGCCGCCGGCGGGACCGGATTACGCTTCCAGTGTCCCTGCCGCCCGGTGGGCGCGCGGTGAACCCGCTACCGCAGGTGGCGCCGGATCGGTCAGAATCCGCTCATTCCCTTTACTGGATCCCCCATGGCCGGTGCCAGCCTGTTTGCCCTGCTTGACGATATCGCCTCCCTGCTCGACGACGTCTCGGTGCTGACCAAGGTCGCCGCCAAGAAGACCGCCGGCGTGCTGGGCGACGATCTGGCGCTGAACGCGCAGCAGGTAACCGGCGTCAACGCCAACCGTGAATTGCCGGTGGTGTGGGCGGTGGCCAAGGGCTCGCTGGTGAACAAGGTGATCCTGGTGCCGGCGGCGCTGGCGATCAGCGCGCTGGAAGCCTGGCTGCACAGCCGCGGCTGGAACGTGCCGCTGATCGTGCCGCTGATGATGATCGGCGGCGCCTTCCTGTGCTTCGAGGGCGTGGAGAAGCTGGCGCACCGGTTCCTGCATTCCGCCGATGAGGACGCCGAACACCAGGCCGAGCGGCGCAAGGCGCTGGCTGATGCGCAGGTGGACATGGTCGCGTGGGAGAAGGACAAGGTGAAGGGCGCGATCCGCACCGACTTCATCCTCTCGGCCGAAATCATCGTGCTGTCGCTGGGCGTGGTTGCCACGGCGTCGTTCATCAACCAGGTCAGCACCCTGGTGGTGATCGCGCTGGCGATGACCGTGTTCGTCTACGGGCTGGTCGCCGGCATCGTCAAGCTGGACGACCTGGGCCTGTACCTGTCGCGCAAGGGCGCGGCGCTGGCGGCAGTCGGCCGTGGCCTGCTGGTGTCGGCACCGTGGCTGATGAAGTTCCTGTCGGTGGCCGGTACCGCAGCGATGTTCCTGGTTGGTGGCGGCATCCTGGTGCACAACGTGCCGGCGCTGCACCACGCGGTGCAGGCGCTGGGCGGTGAAGGCCAGTGGGGCTGGCTGGTCAACGCGCTGGGCAACATGGTGGTCGGCATCATCGCCGGTGCCATCGTGCTGGCGGCGGTGACCGGGTTCCAGAAGCTGCGCGGCAAGTAAGCGCCGGCCCGCTGCCCGGAAGAGGCCGACCTTGGTCGGCGGTTTGTTGTCCGCGCGTGCCAACCAAGGTTGGCACCTACCCAGCGGTTTCCGGCGCCTTGCCCTGTAGAGGCCGACCTTGGTCGGCGGTTTGTTGCCCGCACGTGCCAACCAAGGTTGGCGCCTACCCAGCGGTTTCCGGCGCCTTGCCCGGTAGAGGCCGACCTTGGTCGGCGGTTTGTTGCCCGCGCGTGCCAACCAAGGTTGGCACCTACCCAGCGGTTTCCGGTGCCTTGCCCGGTAGAGGCCGACCTTGGTCGGCGGTTTTATTCCCGCAAGCACCAACCAAGGTTGGCACCCACCCGCGAGCTAGCCCGCGTGTACCCGGTTCTTGCCTTGGCGCTTTGCTGCGTACAGCGCGTCATCGGCGCGCCGCAGCAGCGTATCGGCATCGTCGCCTGGCTGCCATTGCGCCAGGCCCGCGCTGAAATGCACGGGGATGCGCCGCTCCTGCAGGGTCAGCACGCGATGCGCCAGTGAGCGCTGCAGCCGCTGCACCGTGGCCATGCTGTCCGCGCCGGGGGTTTCGGGAAGCACCAGCACGAATTCGTCGCCACCCAGCCGGGCGATGCCATCGGTGGCACGCAGCAGCAGGCGGCACACTGCCACCAGGTGCTGCAGCAGCGCGTCGCCGCCGGCATGGCCGTGTTCGTCGTTGGTCTGGTGGAAATCATCCAGGTCGATCACCGCCAGTCCGAGCGGCGAGTGGTTGCGTGCGGCGCGGGCCAGCTCGCGCTGCAGCAGTTCATCCAGGCCACGCCGGTTCAGGGCCTGGGTCAACGGATCGATACGCGCCAGATCGCCGGCCGCGCGCAGATCCTGTTCCAGCTGGTTGATGCGCTGTTCGGCGCGTTCCACTTCCTGCCGCGCGCTGGCCAGGTGATCGCGCGCCTGCGCCGCCTGCTGCTGCACTTTACCGGTGTCCTGCATCACTTCCTGCAGCAGGTGGTTGAGGTCGGCGATGCTGCGCGCCTCGCGCAACTGCAGCGCGTAGCTGCCGATGCGGTCGTGGTATTCACCGGTGCTGGCAGCCATGCCATCCATGCGCTCGATGAACTCGCCCATCAAGCTACGCATGGCCGCTTTCGAATCGTCGATTCCCTGCCGCAGCAGGCCCTGCTTGTAGATCACCTCGCGCAGCTCGGCGCGGGTGCGCTCGACCGATTCGGCTTCCAGCGGCCCGGCCAGCAACTGGCGCACGGCCGCGATCTGGCCCTGCAGCCAACTGCGGTCATCCAGCAGCTCGCTGACGTTCTCCAGCAGCAGGGCGAACAACTCAAGCAACAACGCCTGCTGTTCCTGCCAGCTTTCGGCGCGCACGCCGATCTGGTGGCCCAGCTCGCGCGCGCCCTGTTCGATCGGCTCCAGTGCTGCGCCCGGTTGCCATTGGCGCAGGCGTACGGCCAGGGCCTGCGCCTGCTCGCGCAGGTCGGGATCGTGCTGCAGCAGCGCGACCACCGCGCCGCCCAGCAGCAACCGCAGCTGCTCGGACAGGCGCAGGCTGTCGGGCTGGCCATCGGGCGAGTGCTGGTCGATGGTGCGGATGTATTTATCGATCAGCTGCCGCATCGCCCGGCCATAGCGCGGCCAGTCGGCACTGGCCTGCGCCGATTGCAGGCGATCACCCATGTCGCCCAGCTCGCCCGGCAGGGTGGCCATGCCATTGGCGAAGGCGGCCAGCAGCGGCTCGGGGGCATCGGCCCCGGCAAACAGCTGCTGCAACGCCACGCTGCTACCGCCCTGCAGTACCACCCGATCGCCGCGCCCGTCATCGACCACCGCGCGTACGCGCGCAGGCGGCCCGATGGCGGTGCCGGGGGCAGGGCGGGGGTCGGGCTGGTCCGTCATGGAACGCATCCTGGGATGGCAGGGGGGCTGGTCACAGCATATCGGCGCAACCGGCGGTGGCTTGAACCGATAGGATGGGCGACAGGATGCCGCAGTGGAGGTGGGTATGCGTGTGATGTTGCTGGGGGCGACGGGACTGGTCGGAGGCCACGCCCTGTCGCGGCTGCTGGCCGACCCCCGCTGCAGCGCCGTGGTCGCGCCCAGCCGTCGCCCGCTGGCTGCGCCGCACGGGAAACTGCACAACCCGGTGCTCGACTTCGCCCGGCTGCCCGATGCGCCGGACTGGGCCCGGGTGGACGCGGTGATCTGCGCCCTGGGCAGCACCATCGCCCAGGCCGGCAGCCGCGAGGCGTTCCATCGCATCGACCACGATTACCCGCTGGCCTTCGCCCGCCTGGCCCTTGCGCAGGGGGCCCAGGCCTTCGCGCTGAACTCGGCCGCAGGCGCCAACCCGCGTTCGTCGATCTTCTACAGCCGGGTCAAAGGCGAGCTGGAGCGCGACCTGCGCGCGCTGGGTTTCCCATCGCTGACGCTGGTGCGGCCGGGGCTGATCGGCGGTGAGCGGCAGGAGGTCCGCCGTGGCGAACACTTCGCGCTGCAGGTGCTGGGTGTGCTGGGACCGGTGTTGCCACGTGCGTGGCGGATCAATCCGGCACCGGTTATTGCCCACGCGCTGGTGGATGCGGCGCTGGCGGCAAAGCCGGGCGAGCGCGTGGTGCCGTCGCGCGATCTGGTCGGCTGATGTCCCGCGCGCTGCGCCTGAACCAGCTGCTGCAGGTGCTGCGCCGCCACCGCCGGCCGGTGGCCGGGCAGGCGCTGGCCGAAGAACTGGGCATCAGCCTGCGTACGCTGTACCGCGATATTGAAACGCTGCGCGAGCAGGGCGCCGATCTGCGCGGGGAAGCCGGTGTCGGCTACCAGCTGGAACCGGGCGATGTGCTGCCGCCGCTGACCTTGCCACCGGCCGAGATCGACGCGCTGGTGCTGGGCCTGCGCTGGGTGGCGGCACGCACCGAGCCGGCCTTGGCCGAGGCTGCACGTGATGCCCTGGCGCGGATCGCGCACGTGCTGCCGGCGGCGCGACGCGAGGCGCTGCGTGACAGCGGCCTGCGGGTGGGGCCATCGCGAACGACGGCCAAGGTACCCCCGGCGCGGCTGCAGGCCGTACGCGAAGCGGTGGGCACGCAGCAGCGGCTGCAGTTCGCCTATGAAGATGCGCAGGGCCGGCGTACCGAGCGCGTGGTCTGGCCGTTCGCACTGGGGTACTTCGATGAAGTGCCGATGCTGGCGGCGTGGTGCGAGGGCCGCGAGGACTTCCGTCATTTCCGCCTGGATCGCATTCGCCATGCTCGTGCGTTGGAAGAGCACTACCTGGTGCCACGCGCGACCTTGTTGCGGCGCTGGCAGAAGGCGCAGGGCATCGCTCCGGATTGGCTGGACCGTTCGTGACGAGGTCGAGCTTACTCGACCGCTTCAGGTCGTTGCTCTGGCTTTGGTAGGTGTCGAGCTTGCTCGACGCTCTTGCTCTTCGCGGAGAGCAGTCGAGCAAGCTCGACATCTACCAAAGCGGAAGCAGCAGCAGTCGAGCAGGGTCGACGCTGCTGACAGGATCTGTCAGCAGGGCAGGGCCACCATGACCGCTCCCAACCAAGGAGCTTTCCCATGTTCAAGCCAAGCACCCTGCTGCAGTACGTGCGCGACGTTGCCACCAGCGCCACCTTCTACAGCGGCATCCTCGGCACGGCACCGGTCGAACAGTCGCCCGGCTTTGCCCTGTTCCTGCTCGGCGATGGCGCCGCACTTGGCCTGTGGCAGCGCGACGACGTGCAGCCGCCAGTGCATGCGCGGGCTGGCGCCGCCGAATTGGCGATGGTGGTCGCCAACCCCGACGCCGTGCAGCAGATGCATGATGCGTGGCGCGCACTCGGCGTGCAGATTCTGCAGGCGCCGGTAACGCTGGAATTCGGCCACACCTTCGTCGGTGTCGACCCCGATGGTCACCGGCTGCGTGTCTACAGCCGCGCCGAGGGCATGGTCGCGCGCGATTGATCCAGGAATTTCGTATAGCAGAGCCCAAGCTCGGCTTGTTTCATGCCTTCATCCAGGCATGGCGTGGATCTACTGAAAAGCAGCCGAGCATGGCTGGGCGACATAGTGGAGCAGGCACAAAAAAACGCCGGGCAATGCCCGGCGTTTTTTCAACTCATGTGCCAACCAAGGTTGGCACCTACCGATCAGCTGGCCAGCGCCAGATCGTCCATCATCGCGCGCAGGAAGCGGGCCGCTTCACCGCCGGTGGCGGCGCGGTGGTCGAAGGTCACCGACAGCGGAATGACCTTGTGCGCTTCCACGCCGCCCATCACCGGGGTCATCTGGTGGCGGGCACGGCCGGCACCGACGATGGCCACGCACGGCGGCACCACGACCGGGGTCGCGTAGCGGCCGGCGAACATGCCGAAGTTGGACAGCGAGATGGTGTAGCCGCTCAGTTCCGAGGCCGCGATCGAACGCGCTTCCACCTGCTCACGCAGGCGGTTCACGCCTTCGCGGATGCCACGGGCGTCGAGCATGTCGGCGTTGCGCAGGGCCGGAACGAACAGGCCGTCGTCGGTATCCACGGCGATGCCGATGTCCACCTGCGCGTGCAGGGTGCGGGTCAGCGCTTCACCGTCGAACCAGGCGTTCATCGCCGGCACCTTCTGCGCGGCGACCACGATCGAGCGCACCAGGCGCGCGGTGACGTCGTTGCCCGGCAGCCAGGCGTGGATGTCGGCGTCGTCGTTCAGCGTGGTCGGCACGACCTTGCTGTGCGCATCGGCCATGACGCGGGCCATGTTGCGGCGCACGCCCTTCAGCGGTTCCGGCTGGCCCTTGGCGACCACGCCCGGCGGCTGGGTGCGCATCGGCTTGCCGGCAGCAGACAGCGGGGTGCGTGCGTCGGACTGTACCGGTGCGGCCGCCTGGGCTGGGGCCGGTGCGGCAGCAGCCGGTGCAGCAACCGCTGCCGGTGCCGCGCCGATCTTCGCGCTGCCGTCGGCGGCGGCCTGCTTGACGTCGGCCATGGTCACCGCGCCATCGGCGCCGGTGGCACGTACGCGGCTCAGGTCCACGCCCAGCTTGCGCGCGGTGGCACGCACCGCCGGCACGGCCTTGACGCCGCCCACGGCCAGCGCCTGTTCGGCATGCACAGCGTTGGAGCTCTGCATCGCGCCGACCACGGTGCCGGCGTCATCACGCTCGGCAGCAGCCGGCTTGGCTTCTTCAGCGGCCACCGGGGCGGCTGCGGTCGGCAGCGGCGGCGGCGTCGGTGCTGCCGCAGCAGCCGGAGCGGCATGGCCGTGGCTGTGGCCGGTGTCCTGGCCATCAGCGCGCTGCGGCAGGTTCGGGTCCAGCGCGAAGCTGGCCAGCACCGCGCCGGTCGGGATGATGTCGCCGGCAGCGCCGGACAGCTTCAGCACCGTGCCGGAGAACGGCGAGGGCACTTCGACGACGGCCTTGGCGGTCTCCATCGAGACCAGCGGCTCGTCCAGCTTGATCACATCGCCTTCCTTGACGAACCACTCGACGATGGTCGCGTCCGGCAGGCCTTCGCCCAGGTCGGGCAGGTTGAAGTTCTTGGTCTGGCTCATTTGCAGTTCTCTTCCAGCAGTTCCAGTTCGCGGGCAGGCAACCAGCCCGTCGCGCCATTGGCGCGCTCGGACCACCACCACCCGCCGTGTTCGTGATGAAGCTTGACCATCTCGCCGTTCTCCACATCCAGCTCGCGGGCGTCGTAGTCGCGCAGGGCTTCCGCGCGACCATCGTCCAACAGCTGCAACCACGCTACCGGTGCCCATCCGGCGCGCCCATCGCTGGTGCGCACCCAGGCAAACGCCGGCCATTCCTCGTCACGTACACCTACTTCGACGATCTGGCCGGTGCGGAACCGGAGCGGGTTGGGATACTGGCTGCGGTAAGCCCCGAGAAGGCGGGCCCGCATGTCAGCCTGCCGCCACCGCGCGCTTGGCCGCCGCCACGATCCGCTCCACGCTCGGCAGATACTTCATCTCCAGGCGGAACAGCGGAATGTGGGTGTCGTAACCGGTGACGCGCTCGACCGGAGCCAGCAGGTCGTAGATCGATTCCTCGGCCAGGCGTGCGGCGATTTCCGCGCCGAAGCCCGCGGTCTTCGGGGCCTCCTGCACGATCACGCAGCGGCCGGTCTTGGCCACCGACTCGGCGATGGTGGCAAAGTCCAGCGGACGCAGCGTGGCTACGTCGATGACTTCGGCACTGATGCCTTCGCCGGCCAGCTTGTCGGCCGCTTCCAGCGCTTCCTTCACCTGCGCGCCCCAGGTCACCAGGGTCACGTCGGTGCCATCGCGCAGCACGAAGCACACGTCCAGCGGCAGGGCTTCGCCGTCGTTGACGACCACTTCCTTGTACTGGCGGTAGATGCGCTTGGGCTCCATGTAGATCACCGGATCCGGCTCGCGGATCGCGGCCAGCAGCAGGCCATACGCGCGCTGCGGCGAGGACGGCAGCACCACGCGCAGGCCCGGCACGTTGGTGAAGATCGCTTCGTTGGCCTCGCTGTGGTGCTCCGGCGCACGGATGCCGCCACCCCACGGCACGCGCAGCACCATCGGGCAGTGCAGGCGGCCACGGGTGCGGTAACGCAGGCGCGCGGCGTGGCAGATGATGTGGTCGACCATCGGGTACATGAAGCCATCGAACTGCGCTTCGGCCACCGGCTTCATGCCCTGTGCGGCCAGGCCGATGGTGAGGCCGGCGATGGTGGTTTCATCCAGCGGGGTGTCGAGGATGCGGTCGGCGCCGAAGCGCTGCTGCAGGCCGGCGGTGGCGCGGAACACGCCGCCGTTGACGCCCACGTCTTCGCCCAGCACCAGCACCGACTTGTCGTGCTCCAGCTCCCAGGCCAGCGCCTGGGTGATGGCTTCGATGAGGGTGATCGGGGTGTCGGTCATGTTTTGTTCTCCGCGCGCGACGGCAGCGCTGTCGGCGGCGTTGGTATGCGCGCTGGACGCGCCGTTCTTGATCTCATCCATGGCGCTGCTCCAGGGCGATCGCCTGGGCACGCTGGGCCAGCAGGTCCTGCGGCGGGTCGGCATAGAGGAAATCGAACATCGCCTCGACCGGCTGCACCGGCGTGTTGAGGTACAGGTTCACTTCCTCGTCCACGCGCTTGCCGCACTCGGCGGTCCAGGCAGCTTCTTCTTCCTCGCTCCAGACACCGGCGTTGGTCAGGTACTTGCGCAGGCGCAGCATCGGCTCGCGCTGCCAGGCATCCTTCACTTCGGCGTCGTCGCGGTAGCGGCGGGCGTCATCGGCGGTGGTGTGGTCCGACAGGCGATAGGTCATCAGTTCCAGCACGGTGCCGCCGTCGCCGGCCAGCGCACGCTCGCGCGCCTGCAGCATGGCGGCCATCACCGCGATCAGGTCGTTGCCGTCCACCTGCAGGCAGTGCAGGCCGCCGGCCAGGCCCTTCTGTGCCAGCGTCTCGGCACCGGTCTGGGCCGAACGCGGGACCGAGATGGCCCAGCCGTTGTTGACGATGCACAGGATCAGCGGCAGCTTGTAGGCACCGGCCGAATTCAAGGCCGCGTAGAAGTCGGTCTTGGAACTGCCACCGTCGCCGCATACGGCCACCGCGATCTGCGGTTCCTTGTTGAGCTTGAACTTCAGCGCAGCGCCTGCGGCGTGCAGGCACTGGGTGGAAATCGGCACGCAGAACGGGAAGTCCTTGGCGGCATTGCCGCCGTAGTCGTTGCCGCGCTCGTCGCCGCCCCAGTACATCAGCACGTCGTGCGGGCGCACGCCACGCATGAACATCGCGCCGTACTCGCGGTAGGACGGTGCGAACACGTCGTCCTTCTGCATCGAGGCGCCGATGCCCACATGCGCGGCTTCGTGGCCGAGGCAGGCCGCGTAGGTGCCCAGCTTGCCGGTGCGCTGCAGCGCGATCGACTTGCCGTCGAACACGCGCACGAACAGCATCTGCTTGAACATCGGCAGCAACGCGCGTGGGTCGCGCAGGGCTTCGGGCAGGTCATCGCGGACGAGCGTGCCGTCCGTGTCCAGATACTGCAGGTATTCGATCTTGAACTCAGCGGCAACCGTCATTGCGTACTGCACCTTCGACAGAGAAGTTACAAATGATATGAATCGCCATGTTAAGGAATGCGTACGAAAAAGCCGTCCTGCGGCGCAGCACGGCCCACCGGCCTTTGTACCCCCTTCCGGGCGCATGATGCCAATAACTTCAACGTATTCAGCCATTGCTGCAAAGCATCACAAGCGACGCTGGGCTGAGCGCCAGTAGAACGGCGCAAACGGTTCCACGCGCAACCACCGTTCCACAGGCCTACCGCACGCCCCGGTACGGTCATCGCGGCTGCCAGCGCGGCGGCAACGCGCTACCCTTGCCGCCCCCGATCTGGTCCCGCCCATGTCCGTCGACAACAACCAACGCGATCTCGAAGCCGGTATCCACACCGATCTGCAGGGGCGGCTGACCTACGGCGGCTACCTGCGGCTGGACCAGCTGCTCAGCGCGCAGCAGCCGCTGTCCAACCCGCCGCATCACGACGAGATGCTCTTCATCATCCAGCACCAGACCTCCGAGCTGTGGCTGAAGCTGCTGGGCCACGAGCTGGGTGCGGCGATCGGCTTCCTGCAGCGCGATGAGGTCTGGCAGTGCCGCAAGGTGCTGGCGCGCAGCAAGCAGGTGCTGCGCCAGCTGACCGAGCAGTGGTCGGTGCTGGAAACGCTCACCCCGTCCGAGTACATGGGCTTCCGCGACGTGCTGGGTCCGTCCTCGGGCTTCCAGTCGCTGCAGTACCGCTACATCGAGTTCCTGCTGGGCAACAAGAACGCGCAGATGCTGCAGGTGTTCGAGCACGACACGGCCGGGCAGGCGCAGCTGCGCACCGTGCTGGAGGCGCCGAGCCTGTACGAGGAATTCCTGAAGTACCTGGCCCGCTTCGGCCACGCCGTGCCGGCGGTGTACGAGGCGCACGACTGGACCCAGCCACACGTGGCCGACGACAGCCTGCAGCCGGTCTTCGAACGCATCTACCAGGACACCGACCGCTACTGGCGCGAGTACGCGCTGTGCGAGGACCTGGTGGACCTGGAAACGGCTTTCCAGTTGTGGCGGTTCCGCCACATGCGCACGGTGATGCGGGTGATCGGCTTCAAGCGCGGCACCGGCGGCTCGTCCGGCGTGGGCTTCCTGGCCAAGGCGCTGGAACTGACCTTCTTCCCTGAATTGTTCCAGGTACGCACCACCCTGCAGGCTGCGCCCCCGCCGGATCTGGCCTGATCCCCATTCAGCTTGGCCGCCCGCGGCTGGCTGAATCGTTTCAGATGCAAGTTCAGCGAGCAGGCTGCGACCTGCCTCAAACGGCGTGTATTTGACGTGAACGCCAGAAGTCGGTGATCCTCGCGCGTTGCTTCACCGCACATCGGACGTGCCTCCATCCACCGAACCAGGAATTCCGCATGAGCGTAAACGCCACTGCGAACACCCCAGAGCCGGCGCTGCCGGACTTCAACACCACGATGGGCCACCCGCGCCCGTTGTGGATGCTGTTCATGACCGAGTTCTGGGAGCGCTTTGCGTTCTACGGCATCCGCTGGGCGTTGGTGCTGTACATCGTTGCCCAGTTCTACAACGGCAATGCCGCCGGTGAAGGCGACGCCAGCCGCATCTACGGCGCCTACCTGGCGCTGGTGTACGCCGCAGCCATCTTCGGCGGTTACGTGGCCGACCGCGTGCTGGGGTACCAGCGATCGATCCTGACCGGCGCGATCATCATGGCCGTCGGGCTGTTCATGATCTCGCTGCCGCAGGAGCACATCTTCAAGCTCGGCCTGGCCACGATCATCGTCGGCAACGGTCTGTTCAAGCCCAACATCTCGACCATGGTCGGCAAGCTGTACGGCCTGAAGGACGAACGCCGCGACTCGGGCTTCACCATCTTCTACATGGGCATCAACATCGGCGCGATGATCGCTCCGGTGCTGACCGAGTACCTGGCCCGCAAGGTCTTCGGCACCTCGGAAATGCCGTCCTACAAGGTCGTGTTCATCGCTTCCGGCGTGGGCATGCTGATCTCGCTGGTGTGGTTCTACATCGGTCGTGCCGGCCTGAAGGGCATCGGCGCACCGCCGGCCGGTGCCGAAGGCTTCGGCCGCATCGTCATGGTGCTGGTCGGTTCGCTGTTCGCCATTCCGGTGGCCTACTTCCTGCTCGCCACCGGCGCCACCGCGCTGGCCTGGATCCTCGGCGTGATGTTTGCCGCGCTGGCCGTGCTGCTGCTGGTGGAAGGCATCCGCGAGGGCAAGGTGCAGCGCGACCGCGTGATCGCCATGCTGATCATCTTCGCCTTCAACGTCATGTTCTGGATGTTCTTCGAACAGGCCGGCAGCTCCTTCACCTTCCTGGCCGAGAACATCGTCAACCGCCAGCTGGGTGATTGGACCTTCCCGACCGCGTGGTTCCAGTCGGTCAACTCGGTGGCGATCATCACCCTGGCGCCGATCATCGCCTGGATCTGGGTGGCCCTGGGCCGCGCCAATCCGTCCATCCCGCGCAAGTTCGGCCTCGGCCTGCTGTTCAACGGCGCGGCCTTCGCCCTGCTGATGTTCGCCCTGTCGACCATGGTCGTGGACGGCAAGATCCCGTTCTGGACCCTGTTCATGGTCTACGTCATCCAGTCCGTCGGTGAGCTGTGCCTGTCGCCGATCGGCCTGTCGATGGTGACCAAGCTGGCCCCGGTGCGCCTGGTCGGTTTCGGCATGGGTGGCTGGTTCCTGTCCACCGGCATCGGCAACAACCTGTCGGGCATCTTTGCCGGTGCGGTCAGCGGTGAAGGCGGCATGACGGTCGAATCGGCCCTGAAGGGGTATACCTTCGGGTTCTGGGCCTTGATCGGTTCGGGTGTGGTCCTGTTCCTGGTCGCGCCGCTGATCAACAAGCTGATGCATGGCGTGAAGTAATGAGAGGGTAGTGGGCATGCGTACAACGTTCGGTGGTGCAGTGGTGGCAGTGGTGTGTGCGGCGCTGATCGGCGCCTGTTCGCAGCCTCAACCTCCCGCGGCCCCCGAGCCCACGCAGCCCCTCGACACCCGCCCCACCGAGCCACCGGTCGCTGACCCCAGCGAACCGGTGGCCTCGGGGAACACCCCGGCGGCGGCCGACATCGCCGCCATTGCCGGGCTTGGCGCGCAGTTCGACCCGGCCCGCAATCCCGTTGCCGACCTGGAAACGGCCAAGGTCGAGGCCCAGCGCGGCAACAAACGCATCATCCTGGAAGTGGGCAACGCCGCGTGCGAGCCCTGCCATGCGCTGGATGAAGCCGTGGAAGGCAATGGCGATCTGCGCCGCTTCCGTGATGCCCACTACGTGTGGGTGAAGGTCAACGACAGCGCCGAGAACCCGAACGCGGCGTTCCTCGGCCAGTTCCCGCCGCTCGAAGGCGAGCACCCGCACCTGCTGGTGATCGATGCCGACGGCACCCTGCTGGCGCCGCAGCCCAGCGAAGCAATGCGCAAGGGCAATGCCGTGCAGACCGCACGCGTGATGGCGTTCCTCAAGCAGTGGGCACCTGATCGGTAGCGCCCGGCGTTTCCCGCCCGCTGCCCGGCCATCCACGCGTGGCGTGGATCTACAGATCATTACCCTTCGGCCGTTAATGGCAAGGACCTCACTGCGCCACCCGGCGCGACCGGAGCGCCCATGCACAGCGACCACGCCGAACGCCTGCCCGAACCTGCCAGCCCGTTGGCCGAAGGAGAGGCACCCGATGGCGTGAGCCTGCCTGCGCAGGAAGCCCTGCTGGATGACGCCGGCACCGGCGACGACACGCTGGAGTTGGCACCGCCGCGGCATCGGCTGCCGCAGATCGCCCTGCCCGACAACGTGGTGCTGAAAGGCGCGGTGCAGAAGCTGGTGGAACAGAAGGCGCGGCTGGATCGACTCGCCGCCGAAGGACAGCTGGCCGGCCTGCTGCCGCCGGAATGGCACGGCAACGGCGTGCGTGCCATCGACCTGTCCAGTTTCGTGCAGGGCGTGCTGCCGTTCCTGCAGCCCGCTGAGCGTGGTGAAACCGCACCAGCCCGCCTGCCGGTGCGCCATGTGCTGGGCGACGACAGCCGCTGGGGCCTGGCCGACGTGCCCGAACCGAAGTCACTGGCCTGGTACCTGGCCAGCGATGACCGCGCCAACGCGGGCAGCAAGGATGTCGCCGAGGCCTATCTGGTCGGCGCGCTTGGCCTGGCCTGGATGCAGGAAGGGCGCAGCCGTCCCGGCTTCCTGCGTGCGATGGACCAGGACAGCCTGGCGGCCCGGGTGACCATGCTGGGCTACCCGCCGCCGAGCGAGCTGGCGTTGTACAGCGTGACCGCACACGGCCAGCCGCAGATCTGGTGTGTGCATGGGCGGCGCAGGCTGCGTCCGCTGGTGGCGCCATGGCTGAGCGTGCCGCTGCTGACCGCCTATGGCGTGCCGGCACCGGTGGCGTGGCCGGGCAGCTTCCCGCCCGTCGAGGCCGTGGCCGAGGCGATTGCCGCCGCGCGTCCGGGCAAGCTGTTGCCGGAAGTGGATCTGGGCAGAGTGGTAGCGAAGATCGCCGAAGATGCCTCGTCCGAAGCGTGGCAGCCGGTCAGCCTGCTGCAGCTCAACACCTGGTCGCCGCGCTGGCCCTTCTTCCTGGGCACCTTCGTCGGCCTGCCGTCGCTGCTGCTGGTCACTGCCGCACTGGCGTTGCCCGGGGCGGTTGAAGCGGCGACTGTTGCTGCCTCGCTGGGCTTTGCCGGTGGCGCCATCGGCGCGCTTGCGGTGCCGTGGATCCATGCGCGGCGCAAGCATCTGAGCTGATCGAGTGGGTCATCCACGCATGGCGTGGATCTGTCGATCCTTGCTGAGTGGAGGCTAGGGATCGATGTCTTCAGCAGTGAGTTCCATGCGTTGCCGGGCACGCTCGGTGGCGGCCTGCAGTCGTTGCTTGAGGACTTCCCGGGAGGGAAGGGAGGTCAGGTACTCCGCCACATGGATGCCTGAGCGGTCCAGCTCCAGCAACTCGATCTGGCCTGCCTTCTTGCCTGTGCAAAGGATGATGCCCAGCGGCGCCTCTTCCCCTTCCTCTCGTTCATAACGATCCAGCCAACGCAGATAGAGCTCCATCTGGCCCTTGTACGCTGGCTTGAAGTCACCGATCTTCAATTCGACGGCCACCAGCCTGCGCAGGCGGCGGTTGTAGAACAACAGGTCGAGATGGAAGTCATCGTCGTCGATCTGGATGCGTTTCTGGCGGGCGACGAAACTGAAGCCTGCCCCGAGTTCAAGCAGGAACCCCTGCATTTCACGCAGGATGGCGCCTTCCAGTTCCTGTTCGTCCCAGCAGTCCTTCAACCCGAGAAAATCCAGTACGTACGGGTCGCGCAGGACCAGGCCCGGGGAGAGCTGCTGGTTCCTGCGCAACGCCGACAGCTCATTGGCGATTGTCTGTTCGGGCTGGCTGGAGAGTGCTGTGCGTTCGTACAGCATCGAATCGATGCGCTGGCGCAACATGCGGACACTCCAGCCTTCCGTGCTGGCCATCTGGGCGTAGAAGTCGCGTTTGAGTGGATCAGACAGCGGAATCAGCGCGATGAAATGGGTCCAGCTGAATTGTCGTAGCAGTGATACGACAATCTGCTCGTCGGCAAATGCGATGGAGAACTGCACCATCCTGCGCAGGCTCTTTTCACCGAACGAGCCGCCGAACTCGGTAGACAGCGTTCTTGCGATGCGCTTGAACAGGACCTCCCCATAGCGTGCCCGATGTCCACCCATCTGATCGACATGGATGCGACGTCCTATACGCCAGTAAAGCAGCGTCAGTTCGGCATTGACGGTCCTGACCATTCCGGCGCGGGCCGTGGATATCAGTGTCCGGATATCAGCCAGCAGGTCGTTGGTATGCGGCAGGGTGGGGCGCGGTGTGTCATCCATGAGGTGCTTTCCATCAGGGTCAGGGCTCGGCAATCACCCGCAACGCACTGGCATAGCCCTTGGCGAGACTGGTCAGGTCAAGCAGCCGGTTCAACGACAGCAGCAGGCCTGGCTGGCAGGCCTTCAGGCGATGATGCTCAAGCCAGGCCTCGGTGACGTTTTCCAATGTGGCCAAGGCCTCATCGATGCGCTGCAGGTCGGCATCGCGGTCGATGGGCCCGGTGGTGGGGTGATGGGGGCGTGTCATGGCGAAGCTCCGTAGCGGGCCGCCGGGAAGGCGGCAGGCGGTGCGTGGTTGAAAGACCGCTCAAACGCGAAAACGGTGGGCACCAGGCCCCACGCACCGCCCGCCATAGGGCAGACCCGGCTGCAGAATGGCGCCCACCGTAAGATGGGCACCATGGGTGCAGCGTCGTTACGCGTTTGAGTGACGGGCTTTCAACCCCGGCAGCGGAGCGCCGCTGCGTTCCCACCCTCAGGCCTGTGCAGCCCGCCGTCCAATAGGCAATGCCACTCGATACGCGAATGTCGATACAGCCGCTCTGTCGGTCAGGACTCTACCGGCCCGATGCCGAAACATCAGGTGGTAAATGCGACACGTTGAGTCGAACCCGGCCGAAAGACCGTTCGTCGGCGGGCCATGAACACCGCGCGTTGCACGTCATCAATGGCCTGCGCCGGATCCCTCACAGCGCAGCCCGCGACATCATCCACGCGTGGCGTGGATCCAAGTGTCGACCAAGGTCGACACCTACCAAGGGCGGCGAGGGCGCCGCCCCGAAGGGATCAGACCCCTTCGCCCATCCGCTCCAGGCCATCGCCGGCCAGGCGCAGGATCAGCTTCTCCAGCACCTGCTCCTCTTCCTCGCTCAGCACCGACATCAGCTTGCGGGTGATCTCGATCACCATCGGCGCGATCGTTTCGTATACCTCGAACCCCGCCGCCGACAGCGCCAACACCGAACGGCGGCGGTCATCGCCATGCGTCTCACGCTTGATGAAACCGCGCTCCAGCAGGCGGGCCACCGCGCGGCTGACCGCGACCTTGTCCATCGCCGTGCGGTCGGAGACCTCGCTGGCCGACGACCCGGGGTACAGCGCCAGGATGGTGATCACCCGCCACTCCGGAATGGCCAGGCCATAGCGGTCGCCGTACAGCTTGGCGATGTTGCCGCTGACCCGGTTGGACAGCACGCTCAGCCGGTACGGCAGGAACTGTTCCAGGTCGAGCAGGACGTGGGAGGCACGCAGGCGGGTGGAAACGGGATCGGCGGGGCTCATGTTGCGGTGCACCTTGCTGGTGGTTTCAAGTGTAACTATAAGTGTTGGGTCCGTACCCTGCATTCTCGCCGGGTCCAACCCCGCCCGCACCTGGTTTGTGCCGATGCGGCACCGATTCGGAGCCACGCCATGAATACCGCAGTCCCGTCCGCCTCGCATCCCAACCCCGGCATGCAGGTCACCACCTTCGAAAACCCGATGGGCATCGACGGCTTCGAGTTCGTCGAATTCGCCGCACCGGCCGGCCGTGGTGCCGAGCTGCACGAGTACTTCCGCAAGATGGGCTTCAGCGCGGTGCTCAAGCACAAGCAGCGTCCGATTACCGTCTATCGCCAGGGCGACGTCAACTTCCTGGTCAATGAAGACCCCGATTCGTTCGCCGCCGACTTCGCTGAAAAGCACGGCCCGTGCGCCTGCGGCTTCGCCATCCGCTTCAAGAAGCCGGGCGCGGAGGTCTACCAGACCGCGCTGGGCAATGGCGCCGAAGCCATCGCCTTCAAGCCGGAGAGCAAGGCGGTCAACGCCCCGGTCATCAAGGGCATCGGTGACTGCATGCTGTACCTGGTGGACCGCTACGGCGATGCCGGCAGCATCTTCGATGGCGACTACGAGCTGATCGCCGGCGCCGAGCTGCGCCCGAAGGGCTTCGGCCTGACCTTCATCGACCACCTGACCCACAACCTGTACTTCGGCAACATGCAGCAGTGGTCGGACTATTACGAGCGCCTGTTCAACTTCCGCGAGATCCGCTACTTCGACATCAAGGGCCTGAAGACCGGCCTGGTGTCCAAGGCGATGACCGCGCCGGATGGCATCGTGCGCATTCCGCTGAACGAATCGTCCGACCCGAAGAGCCAGATCAACGAGTACCTGGACGCGTACAAGGGCGAGGGCATCCAGCACATCGCCTGCTTCACCGAGAACATCTACGAAACGGTCGAAGCCATGCGCGCGCAGGGCGTGGATTTCCTCGACACGCCGGAGACCTACTTCGATGTGATCGACCAGCGCGTGCCCAACCACGGTGAGGACGTCGCCCGCCTGGCGAAGAACAAGATCCTGATCGACGCCGACCCGGAAACCCACCAGCGCAAGCTGCTGCAGATCTTCACCCAGAACTGCATCGGCCCGATCTTCTTCGAGATCATCCAGCGCAAGGGCAACGAAGGCTTCGGCGAAGGCAACTTCACCGCGCTGTTCGAGAGCATCGAACGCGACCAGATCCGCCGCGGCGTGCTGTAAGGTTTCCACAACGGCACCTTCTCCACCGGTAGCGCCGGGCCATGCCCGGCGGCTTTCCCCAGGCTTCCAGGAACCCCCATGTCTCCCTCCATCACCGCCCGCGGCTACCAGTCCGGTTTCGGCAACGAGTTCGCTAGCGAGGCCGTGCCCGGTGCGCTGCCCGTCGGCCAGAACTCGCCGCAGAAGGTGGCCCATGGCCTGTATGCCGAGCAGCTGACCGGTACCGCATTCACCGCACCGCGCGGCAGCAATCGCCGCAGCTGGCTGTACCGGATCCGTCCGGCGGTTACCCACGGTGAGTTCACTCCCTTCGCGCAGTCGCAGCTGCAGTGCGATTTCAGTGCACAGCCGGCTTCGCCGAACCAGCTGCGCTGGAGCCCGCTGCCGCTGCCGGAACTGCCCACCGATTTCGTCGAAGGCCTGTACACGATGGGCGGCAACGGTTCGCCCGACGCGCATGCCGGTGTCGGCATCCATCTGTACGCGGCCAACCGTGACATGGTCGGCCGCTACTTCTACGACGCCGACGGCGAACTGCTGATCGTGCCGCAGCTGGGCAGCCTGCGCCTGCTGACCGAGCTGGGCGTGATCGAGATCGAACCGCAGCAGATCGCGGTGGTTCCGCGCGGCGTGCGCTTCCGCGTCGAGCTGCCGGATGGCCCGAGCCGTGGCTACATCTGCGAGAACTTCGGCGCACTGCTGAAGCTGCCCGACCTGGGCCCGATCGGTTCCAACGGCCTGGCCAATCCGCGCGATTTCGAGACTCCGCATGCCGCGTTCGAAGACGTCGACGGCGATTTCGAACTGATTGCCAAGTTCGACGGCCGCCTGTGGCGTGCGCCGATCAATCATTCGCCGCTGGACGTGGTCGCCTGGCACGGCAACTACGCGCCGTACCGCTATGATCTGCGCCGCTTCAACACCATCGGCTCGATCAGCCACGACCACCCGGATCCGTCGATCTTCCTGGTGCTGCACTCGCCCAGCGACACCCCGGGCACCAGCAACATGGACTTTGCGATCTTCCCGCCGCGCTGGCTGGTGGCGCAGAACACGTTCCGCCCGCCGTGGTTCCACCGCAACATCGCCAGCGAGTTCATGGGCCTGGTGCATGGTGCCTACGACGCCAAGGCCGAAGGCTTCGTGCCGGGCGGTGCGTCGCTGCACAACTGCATGAGCGGCCACGGTCCGGATGCCCCGACCTTCGACAAAGCCTCCAATGCGGACCTGTCCAAGCCGGATGTGATCAAGGACACCATGGCCTTCATGTTCGAGACCCGCGGGGTGATCCGCCCGACGGCGCAGGCGCTGGCAGCAAGCCACCGGCAGGGCGATTACCAGCAGTGCTGGAACGGCCTGCGCAACAATTTCCGTTGATCGTCTGCATCCACGCATGGCGTGGATCTACCGGAAAGCGCGATATCGCATCCACGCATGGCGTGGATCTACCGGGAATCGCGATATCGCGTGCACGCGTGACGTGGATCCATCCGGGCACGTGATGTAGTAGATCCACGCCATGCGTGGATGCTGTTCGCCGGTTCAGGCAATGGCCGCGAACGCACTGCAATGCTCCACCGGCAGCGCCTCCATCAGCCGCTGCCGCACGCGCTGGCAGTACCCTTCCGAGGTCAGCGCCGGCAGCACCTGCAGCGCCGATTGCATCACCCGCAGCACCTCGCCTTCGGCACGCGCCTGCTGCAGGTCGCGGAACAGCGCCGCTGCGTTGGGATGCCGCTGCATCTCCAGGATTCCCAGCACATAGATGCGCGCGGCGACCAGCGAGCGGCGGCGCTCGACCGGCGCCGCAGAAGCGGCAGTGACTGACGGCGCCAGCGGAGCCGTCATCGCAACCGGCGCAACTGGCGTGGAGGCGGGTGCGTCCGCAGCGGTCACCAGGTAGCCGCCCTGGATCAGCTGGATCACCATCGCTGCCGCGTCCTGCCCAAGCAGTGCGGTCAGCTCGGCGATGCTGCGCTGGCCATCACACAGGATCAGCAGGCGTCGCTGGCGCATGTCCAGCGGTGCGCGGTGGGCCTGCAGCGCGGTTCGGGCGAGGTCGGTCTTGCGCGGTTGCATGGGGAGGACAGCCAAGTCGGTGCTCGCCCAGCCTGAATGAGGGCGATGAAACCGCGATGACAATGCAGCGCCTGCACGCCGGCTGCGGTAGCGTGCACCCACCCTGTGCCAAGGATCCGCACCGATGAAGCATCTCCCGATGGCCGGCCTGCTGCTGTTGTCGTTGGCCGCCTGCAACCGTAGTCCCGAGACCGCCGCACCGGCAGCGCCGCCCGCGGCCACCGCACCGGCGAAGGATGCCTCCGTTCCCGCCGACGCCGACCTGGCCACCGCTTCGCCGGTGGATCCGCGCAGGGACAGCCCGGCACGCCTGGATGGCTTTGGCGGCGCCACGCTGGGCGCAGGCATCGCCGAGGTCCGCAGTGGCTTCGGCACCCCCTTGCAGGGTCTGGGTACCGACGCCACGGGCAAGCCGCTGCCTGCCGACGATGCCAATGAAGGCTGCTACTTCCTGCACCCGCAGGGGGCCGAAGACCCGCGCCTGATGTTCGAGGCGCGCAAGCTGGTCCGCTACGACGTACGCAGCCCGTCCATCGTCGCTCCCGGTGGCGGCCGGGTCGGCATGACCCTGGGCGAGCTGCAGGTGCTCTATCCCGAGCGCGCCGACGTCGGTCCTGACAAGTACGACGACAAGGCCCAGCACCTGCGCGTGCGCCCGGCGCAGGAGGGGGCGGCGATCATCGATTTCGCCCTCGGCGCTGACGGCAAGGTCGGCGCCTGGCGGGTCGGCAGGACCCCGCAGGTGGACTACGCCGAAGGCTGCGGCTGATCGGCCATCCTCGGCTCACCCGCCGCGGGTGGGCCGAGCGTAGAATCGCGCCACGACCGCTGGGGAGCGCCCGATGATCGCTATTGCTATTGCCTGGTTCCTGCTCGGCCTGCTGTTGCTGGCCCTGGGTGGGGACTCCATCGTCAAAGCCGTGTCCGGCCTGGCGCAGCGTTTCGGCGCCAGTGCATTCACCGCAGGCCTGCTGTTGCTGGGTATCACCACCTCGCTGCCGGAGCTGGCGGTCAACGCCCGCGCGCTGGTGGTGGGCCAGCCGGAGCTGGCCTTGGGCAATGCCGTCGGCAGCAGCGTGGTCAATCTCGGCCTGACCCTGGCGGTGGCCGCGATGGTGGCGCCGTTGCTGCTGCGCGCGCGCCTGCAGGCCGTGCTGTGGTGGGGGCTGCTGGCCGCGGGCCTGCTGCTGATCGTGTTCGGGCTCGATGGCCGCCTGCTGCGCTGGGAGGCCGGCGTGCTGGTGGCCGGGTTCGTGGTGGTGCAGTTCCTGCTGCTGCGTCGCGGACGCCATGAGAGCGCCGAGGTACAGGCGATCATTGCCGAGTCGGCCCTGAGCCGCACCAGCCTGCCGTTGAACGTGCTGCGCCTGCTGGTTGCCGCACTGGCGTTGTATTGGGGCGCGCGCCTGGTGGTCGGTGCCGCCGCTGATTTCGGCGCCGCGCTGGGCTGGACGCCGCTGCTGGTGGGTCTGCTGCCGGTGGCGATCGGCACTGCGTTGCCGGAGGTGGCGGCCGCGGTCGCGGCAGCACGCCGTGGTCACGGCGACATGGTGCTGGGCCACGTGCTCGGCTCCAGCGTGGTCAACCTGATGCTGGTGATCGGTGCGATGGGGCTGCTGCAGCCGCTGGCGTTGCCAGCCTCGTTCGTGCGCCTGGAACTGCCGGCGGTGCTGGCCTTCGCACTGGTGCTGTACCCGATGCTGCGCGGCGACCTGCGCATCAGCCGCATCGAAGGTGCGGTACTGCTGGGCGCGTTCGTGGCCTGGCTGGGGCTGGAAATCGCGCTGGTCACACCGGTCTGAGGTAGTGCCGGCCGCTGCCCGGCAACTTCGGCGAACTCGCAGCCAGGCATGGCCTGGCTCTACTGGCGGTTATCCGGGGTCGTGCCGACCAACGGTCGGCACCCACCGTCAACGCGCGGTGGTTTCCTCTTCCCGCTCCGGTTCCGGCGGGGGCAGCTGCTCGTCTTCGGCCCGCTCGTTGCCCGGCAGGCTGGGGCGCGTTTCCATCAGCAGCGACAGTGCGGCCTTGGCCATCAGGTGCGCGCTGATCGGTGCGGTGATGAACAGGAACACGGTGATCAGCAGCTCGCGCGGCTGCGGGTCCTGGCCCAGGAAGATGTGGTAGCACACCGAGCACACCAGCACGCAGCCCACGCCCAGCGTGCTGGCCTTGGTCGGTGCGTGCAGGCGCTTGAAGAAGGTGGACAGCTTCACCAGGCCCAGTGCGCCGACCAGGATGAAGAAGCAGCCGAACAGCAGCAGGATCGACAGCGCGATCTGGATGAAGGTGATCATTCGACGATGTCCCGGCGCAGCACGAACTTGCTCAGCACCACGGTGCTGCCGAAGCCGAGCATGGCGATGATCAGTGCCGCCTCGAAGTAGATCGCCGAATTGAGGTACATGCCGAACAGCATCAACTCGGCGATGGCGGTCACCGACAGCGTATCCAGTGCAAGGATGCGGTCGGGCACGGTCGGCCCGCGCAGCAGGCGCCAAGTGGCCAGCAGCATGGCCAGGCCGACCACGTGCATGCACACCACCAGGGTGGTCTGGATGATCTGGAATCCAGTCATGGGAAGATCTCCATCAACGGGGCTTCATAACGGCGCTTGATCGTGTCGATCAGCTCCTGCGGGTCTTCCAGGTGCAGCACGTGCACCAGCAGGAATTTGCGGTCGTCGCTGAGGGCGGCCGACACCGTGCCGGGGGTCAGGGTGATCATGCTGGTCAGCGCGGCGATGCCGTGGATGTTGGCGATGTCCAGCGGCAGCCAGATGAAACCGGGGTGGATGTTCTTTTCCGGGCCCAGCACCTGGATGGCCACGCGGATGTTGGACATCAGGATGTCCCACAGGGTCACGAACAGCAGCTTCGGCAGCGGCCGCAGGGTGCCGATGCGGGCGAACTCGCGGTCCAGGCGCGCGGCGAACAGCGGAATGACCACGCCCAGCAGCAGGCCCAGCAGGAACTGGCCGAGCGTGAAGCTGTCGGACATCAACAGCCAGAACACCACCACCATCACGCTCAGCGCGGGAGAGGGCAGCAGGCGGCGGATCGGGGAACGCTTGGCGGTCATGGCTGGCGGATCTCCGGCGTGGTCGCGCGCAGCTGCTGCACGTAGTCGCCCGGCTGCAGCAGCTGGGTGGCGATGGCGTCGGTGTGCTGCATCAGCGGGGCAGCGAACAAGGTCATGCCGATGCCGTAGGCCAGCAGGATGCAGGCGGCAAACAGCTCCACACGACGCAGCGGTGCCTTGCGCGGTGGCGGTGCATCGGGATCGGGCAGCGGCACGCGCCAGAACAGGCGGATGCCGCCGCGGGTCAGGCCCATGATGACCAGCAGGCTGCTGACCAGCACTGCGGTCCACACCGCGCCGGTGTACTGCGCCGGCATGCCGGCCAACAGCGCGGCCTTGGCCAGGAAGCCGGACAGCGGCGGCAGGCCGGCCACCGACACCGCCGCAATCAGGAACAGCACGGCCGGGGTCTCCTTGCCGGGCATCGGTGCGATCACTTCCTTGCGGTCGCTGGCGCCGCCACGGCGGCGTCGGATCAGGTCGGCGACCAGGAACAGTGCGGCGGCGACGAAGCTGCTGTGCGGCAGGTAGTACAGGCCGGCCGACAGCACCTCAGGCGTGCCCACCGAGAAGGCGATGAACAACGTGGCCGCCGAGACGATCACCAGATACGAAATCAGCACTCGCAGGCGCGCGGCGGCCAACGCGCCCAGGCCACCCAGCACCAGCGTCGCTACGCCGGCCCACAGCAGCCAGTCGCGGCCGTAGCCGGCCATCGCCCCCGCATCCTCGCCGAACCACAGCATTTGGATGCGCAGCACGGCATACAGGCCCACCTTGGTCATGATCGCGAACAGCGCCGCCACCGCCGCCGGCGCACGCGCATACGATTCGGGCAACCACAGGTACAGCGGCATCAGCGCGGCCTTGGCACAGAACACCAGCAGCAACAGGCCCATCGTCGCCTTCACCAGGGTCAGCTGCGCAGGCGGCACTTCGGCGATGCGCTGCGACAGCTCGGCCATGTTCAATGAACCCAGCGAGGCGTACAGCAGGCCCAGTGCGATCAGGAACAGGGTCGAGGCGGTGACGTTGAACACCACGTAGTGCAGGCCGATGCGCATGCGCAGGCCACGGCCGCCACTGAGCAGCAGGCCGTAAGAGGCGATCAGCATCACCTCGAAGAACACGAACAGGTTGAAGATGTCGCCGGTCAGGAAGGCGCCGTTGAGGCCGACCAGCTGGAACTGGAACAGCGCATGGAAGTGCGGTGCGCGCCGGTCCCAACCCGAACACGCATGCAGCAGGCAGGGGATGGCCAGCAGCAGGGTGGTCAGCAGCATCCACGCCGACAGCCGGTCGGCCACCAGTGCGATGCCCAGGCGCGACGGCCAGTCACCCAGCAGGTACACGCGGATGTCGCCGCCAGCGGTGTCGGCGAACAACAGGCCGACCACCACCGCCAGCGCGCCCAGCGCGGTCCACGCCACGGCGCGCTGCACCTTCGGCCCATAGCGGCGGTGTTCAACGAACAGCGACAGCGCAGCGCCGAGCAGCGGTACCAGGATCGGCAGGATCACCAGATGATTCATGCGCGGTCCTCGCCCCGGCGCGGCGGTGCATCGTCGTCCGGCTCGTGCGCGTCCACGTGGTCACTGTGGTTGTCGCTGCGGCTGCGCATGGCCAGCACGATGCTGACGGCGGTCATCGCAAAGGCAATGACGATGGCGGTCAGCACCAGCGCCTGTGGCAGCGGATCGGTGTAGTTGCCCAGGTGGCTCTCCACGCCTTCCTGCAGCACCGGCGCCTTGCCCTGCACCACGCGGCCACCGGCGAAGATCAGCAGGTTGGTGGCGTAGGACAGGAAGGTCATGCCGAGGATCACATCGAAGCTGCGCGCGCGCAGCAGCAGGTAGATGCCGATGGCGGTCAGCACGCCGATCGCAGAGGCCAGGGCCAGTTCCATCAGTGCATCTCCCCCGTTCGTGCCGAGCGGCGTTGCAGGTCGATCTCGCCCTTGCGCGCGGTGCGCGTCCGCGAGGGTTTGACGGTGGCCATCATCGACAGCATCAGCATCGCGCCACCGAACACCACCAGGTACACGCCGATATCAAAACCAATCGCGCTGGCCAGCGGTACATCGCCGATCAACGGCAGGTGCAGGTCCAGGTGGCCGCTGGTCAGGAACGGCACGCCGAACAGCATCGACGCGGCGCCACTGAGGATGGCGATCAGCAGGCCGGTACCGATGCAGCGTATGTAGTCGAAGCCGAAGCGTGACTCCACCGAGGCGGTGCCCTGGATCACGTACTGGATCAGCAGCGGCACTGCCAGCACCAGGCCGGCGATGAAGCCGCCGCCCGGCGCGTTGTGGCCGCGCAGGAACAGGAAGATGGAGACCGTCAGGGTCAGCGGGAACATGATCTGGGCCAGATCGGCCGGCACCGGCAGCTTGATCGGCGGACCGGGCATGATCTGCTCCGGCGCCATCCGCGTGCGACGCAGCAGCGCATGCACGACCAGTGCGGCAATGCCGAACACGGTGATCTCGCCGAAGGTATCGAAGCCGCGGAAGTCGACCAGGATCACGTTGACCACGTTCTGGCCGTACGCCTCGGGCAGGGCGCGGGCAAGCAGCTCGCCGGCCATGGTGTTCGGCGGCAGGGTCATCGCGCTGTACGCCAGCGCGCCCAGGCCGGCACCGGCCACGATCGCGATCAGCGCATCACGGCGCTTGCGCCAGCGCGGCCGCTCCGGGCCGGACTGTGCCGGCAGGTAGTTCATGCCCAGCAGCATCAGTACCAGGGTCACCATCTCCACCAGCAGCTGGGTCAGCGCCAGGTCCGGTGCGGACAGGAACACGAAGGTCAGCGCCACCATCAGGCCGACGCCGCCGACCAGCAGCACGGCCAGCAGACGCTGCTTGTACATGCGCAGGGTCGCCACCGCGCAGGACATCATCACCAGCCACAACGCCCAGCCCAGCAGCGGGATCGGCTGCGGTCTGGTCCATTCCGGCGAGGCCGGGTTGGCGATGTAGGGCGCGGCGGCGACCACGATCGCCACCAGCACCAGGCCCAGCAGCATGCGCTGCAGGCTGCCGTTGGCGATGCCGGCGGTCAACCGCTGCGCACCGGCCGACAGCAGGTCCAGCTGGTGGTGGAAGACGTTGCGTCCCGGCGTGGTGTTGGTTACCGCATGCAGATCGATCAGCTTGCGCAGGCCGAAGTAGAGGGCCACGCCACCGACCACGCCAGCGGCGCTCATCGCCAGCGGCAGGTTGAAGCCATGCCAGATCGACAGGTTGTACTCGGGCATCGCGCTGCCGAGGATCGAGGCGGCTGCCGCGTGCAATACCGGGGCCACGGTCACGGCCGGGGCGATACCCACCGCCACGCAGATCACCACCAGGATCTCCACCGGCACCTTCATCCAGCGCGGCGGTTCGTGCGGCACGCGGTCCAGGCCATGCGGGCCCTTGCCGAAGAACGTGTCGTGCACGAAGCGCAGGCTGTAGGCCACGCCGAACACACCAGCCAGCAGCGCGGCGATCGACACCGCCGTGCGCATGGTGTCGGTGCCGCCCGCCGAGAGCGCTTCGGCGAACAGCATTTCCTTGGACAGGAAGCCGTTGAGCAGCGGGATGCCGGCCATCGCCAGCGAGGCGATGATCGCCAGCGCGCTGGTGAACGGCATCAGCCTGCGCAGGCCACCCAGCTTGCGCATGTCACGGGTGCCGGTCTCGTGGTCGATGATGCCGGCGGCCATGAACAGCGAGGCCTTGAAGGTGGCGTGGTTGATGATGTGGAACACGCCGGCGACCACCGCCATCGGCGTGGACAGGCCGAACAGCAGGGTGATCAGGCCCAGGTGCGAGATCGTCGAATAGGCCAGCAGGCCCTTCAGGTCATGCTGGAAGATCGCGTTCCAGGCACCGATCAGCAGGGTGATCGCACCGATGCCGCTGACCGTGTAGAAGAACAGATCGCTGCCGGCCAATGCCGGATGCAGGCGCGCCAGCAGGAACACACCGGCCTTCACCATGGTGGCCGAGTGCAGGTAGGCCGACACCGGGGTGGGGGCGGCCATCGCGTGCGGCAGCCAGAAGTGGAACGGGAACTGCGCGCTCTTGGTGAAGATGCCCGCCAGCACCAGGAACAGGGCGTAGGGGTACAGCGCGCTGGCGCGGATCTGCTCGCCGGCGGCCAGCACCACGTCCAGGTCGAAGCTGCCGACGATGCGGCCGATCAGCAGCACGCCGGCCAGCAGCGCCAGGCCGCCGCCGCCGGTGATCACCAGCGCCATCCGCGCGCCCTCGCGCGCGTCCTGGCGGTGCGACCAGAAACCGATCAGCAGGAACGAGCTGATGCTGGTCATTTCCCAGAAGACCATCAGCAGCAACAGGTTGCCCGACAGCACCATGCCCAGCATGGCGCCCATGAACAGCAACAGGTAGGTATAGAAGCGGTGCGCGTTGTCCTGGCTGCTGAGATAATAGCGCGCATACAGCACCACCAGCGCGCCGATGCCCAGCACCAGCCCCGCAAACATCCAAGCCAGGCCATCCAGGCGCAGGGTGAAGTCCAGGCCGATCTGCGGCAGCCACGGCACCATCGTGCGCACCACCTGGCCATCAAGCACCGATGGGGTCAGCCAGGCGAGCATCGCCAGCCCGCCCAACGGCGCCAGCGCCGCCAGCCAGGCAGCAGTCGAGCGCGAACTACGGGGGAAGGCTGCGACAGCCACTGCCATGAGGAACGGCAGGGCCAGCAGCAGGGGCAGGCTGGGGAGCATGCAGGGAATCCATGATTCACGAGCAGGTCAGGGAGCATAACAGGCTGCCAAATGTCGCCGAAACCCATTGAACAGCGATCAATTGCATGTAACGTGCGCTGATTCATTTTTTCTGCGATGCAGCATGCCGCGCGGATGACCCATCAGGACCCGGTGGGCAGGTCCACCCTACGCCCACGCAGGGACAGCGCAGCCCCTGTCGCACAGGGACCGCCGCCGCTGGGCGGGGCAAGGTGAGGAGGTCACCGCGGCAGGCTGGCAGGCACGCCGTGCAGTGTCGGTGACGGGATCTGCCCGTTCAGGAAACGAAGGCGTCGACGCGGCGACGCTGGTCAGTAGCGCCAGTCGAGCTTGCGATAGGCCTTGGCCATCACCCACGCCGGGCCGATCAGCAGGTAGGTCAGGTCGGTCAGGAAGCTGGGCTTGCGGCCTTCGAACTTGTGGCCGATGAACTGCGCGATCCAGGCGACGACGAAGACGCCGATGGCCAGCGAGCGCAGGTTGTGCAGGCCGATTTCCGCTTCCAGCAGTCGGCACAGGCAGCCGAACACGAAGAACTGGATGAGCATGCCGATGCCCAGCGGACGCGACAGCTTGTTGTAGAAGCACCACGCGCTGAACATCGCGAACGCCGACCAGATGCCGTACTGGAACCAGGTGATCAGCGGCGGCACGCACCACAGCAGGGCCACCACCGACCACAGGATCGCCGGCACCGCCACCACGTGGATGCGCTGGTTGACCACATTGCGGTGGTCGTCGGAGTAGCTGGCGAAATAGCGGTCGATCGGACGCGCAAGCTGGGTGCTGGTCTGCATGTGGCCAGCATACCCCGGGCGGGGCCGGCAGTAGAGCCAGGCCATGCCTGGCTGCAGGTTCGCGGGGTTGCCGGCCAGCGGCCGGCACTACCAACTGGCAGTAGAGCCAGGCCATGCCTGGCTGCAGGTTCGCGGGGTTGCCGGCCAGCGGCCGGCACTACCAACCGTCAGTGAGCCAGGCCATGCCTGGCTGCAGTTTCGCCGGGGTTGCCGGCCAGCGGCCGGCACTACCAACCGTCAGTAGAGCCAGGCCATGCCTGGCTGCAGTTTCGCCGAGGTTGCCGGCCAGCGGCCGGCACTACCAACCGTCAGTAGAGCCAGGCCATGCCTGGCTGCAGGTTCGCGGGGGTGCCGGCCAGCGGCCGGCACTACCAACCGCCAGTAGAGCCAGGCCATGCCTGGCTGCAGTTTCGCCGGGGTTGCCGGCCAGCGGCCGGCACTACCAACCGCCAGTAGAGCCAGGCCATGCCTGGCTGCAGGTTCGCGGGGTTGCCAGCCAGCGACCGGCACTGCCAACCTCCAGTAGAGCCAGGCCATGCCTGGCTGCAGGTTCGCCGGGGTTGCCGGCCAGCGGCCGGCACTACCGCACTCAGAACGCCCCCGCCACCCGGGCCGGGGGCGCAGGGGAATCAGTCGACGCTGATCCCGGCCAGGCGCTGCAGCGCCTCGGCGTACTTGGCGCGGGTGCGCTCGATGATCTCTGCCGGGATGCTCGGGCCCGGGGCGGTCTTGCCCCAGTCCAGCGTCTCCAGGTAGTCACGCACGAACTGCTTGTCGTAGCTCGGCGGGCTGGTGCCCACTTCGTACTCGTCGGCAGGCCAGTAGCGCGAGGAATCCGGCGTCAGCATCTCGTCCATGATGTACAGGCGACCGTCGGCGTCGGTACCGAACTCGAACTTGGTGTCGGCCAGGATGATGCCGTGCTCGCGTGCGTAATCGGCCGCGAACTTGTAGATGCGCAGCGTCGCGTCGCGCACCCGCTCGGCCATTTCCGCACCGACCGTCTTCACCATCGCGTCGAAGTCGATGTTCTCGTCATGGTCGCCAACGGCGGCCTTGGTCGAGGGGGTGAAGATCGGCTCGGGCAGCTGCTCGGCCTGGCGCAGGCCGTCGGGCAGCTCGATGCCGCTGACCTTGCCGGTGCGCTGGTAGTCCTTCCAGCCGCTGCCGATCAGGTAGCCACGGGCGATGGCTTCCACCGGTACCGGCTTCAGCTTGCGGGTGATCACCGCGCGCTTGGCGTACAGGGCCGCGTCCACGCCATCGGGCAGCACGCTGGCCACATCGATGCCGGTCAGGTGGTTGGGCATCAGGTGCGCGGTCTTGGCGAACCAGAAGTTGGACACCTGGCAGAGCATCTCGCCCTTGCCCGGGATCGGGTCGGGCAGGACCACATCGAACGCCGACAGGCGATCGGTGGCGACCATCAAGAGGTAGTCCCCCGGTGGGGTACCGGCCGGCAGTCGCTCGCGCGGGATATCGAACACATCACGCACCTTGCCGCGGTGGCGCAAGGGCAGGCCGGGGAGATCGGATTGCAACAGCGTGGTTGGCACGGGCACTCCTGGGGCTTCGTCGAGACGGCTGCCCAGGGGACCCGGCGGGCCCGCAACTGGTCAGCGGGCGGCCTAGTGTAAAGCGGTCCGGGCCCGCTGTGACGTAAAATGAGCGTCCATTTCGTCGGCCGACCCCGGAGCGCCATGCGCTGGTACGGAAAACTGCTCGGATTCATCGCCGGCGCCCTGCTGTTCCGGCCCAATCCGCTGTTCGGCGCGGTGGTCGGCCTGTTGCTGGGGCATGCCTTCGACAGCGACTGGTTCCGCCTGAACAAGGAGAACCCGTACCGCGAGCTGGGGCTGACCTCCGAGGCCACCGATGCCGAGGTCGAGCGCGCCTACCGCAAGCTGATCTCCCAGTACCACCCCGACAAGCTGGGCGGCGCCGCCCCCGAGCTGCAGCAGCAGGCCGAGCAGAAGTCGCGGCGCATCAACGCCGCCTACGACCGCATCAAGACCCTGCGCAAGCGCTGACCCCATTGCCCCGCCTGCGGGCGGGAGACCCCTTTCCCCGTTCCGAAGGCCCCGGCCATGTCCAACTGCCTCATCGCTCCTTCCATCCTCTCGGCCAACTTCGCCCGCCTGGGCGAGGAAGTCGACAACGTCCTCGCCGCAGGTGCGGACTGGGTCCATTTCGATGTGATGGACAACCACTACGTGCCCAACCTGACCATCGGCCCGATGGTCTGCCAGGCGCTGCGCAAGCACGGCGTCACCGCGCCGATCGACGTGCACCTGATGGTCGAGCCGGTCGACCGCATCATCCCGGACTTCGCCGAGGCCGGTGCCACCTACATCAGCTTCCACCCGGAGGCCAGCCGCCACGTGCACCGCACCATCCAGCTGATCCGCTCGCTGGGCTGCAAGCCGGGCATCGTGCTCAACCCGGCCACCCCGGTGGACATCCTCGACTGGGTGCTGGACGACCTCGACCTGGTGCTGCTGATGTCGGTCAACCCGGGCTTCGGCGGCCAGGCCTTCATTCCGTCGGCCTTGGACAAGCTGCGCGTGGTGCGCCAGAAGATCGATGCCAGCGGCCGTGACATCCGCCTGGAGATCGATGGTGGCGTGAAGGCCGACAACATCGGCGAGATCGCCGCCGCTGGCGCCGACACGTTCGTCGCCGGCTCGGCCATCTTCAACGCCAAGACCAGCTACCAGGACGTGATCGCGCAGATGCGCGCCAACGTCGCTGCAGCGCGCTGACAAAAAGGGGACGGAGGGGATTAAGCTCGTTCAATTCCCTCCGTTCCCTCTTCGCCCATGGCACTGTTGAACATCCGCCCGGCCACCGTCGCCGACGCCGGCCTGATCCTTCGGTTCATCCGCGAACTGGCGATCTACGAGAAGGCCGAGCAGTCGGTGCAGACCGATGAGATCGGCATCGCCGAAAGCCTGTTCGGCGCCGACGCCACCGCCCGCGCGCTGGTCTGCGAGGCCAACGGTGAAGCCATCGGCTACGCGGTGTATTTCTACAACTATTCCACTTGGCTGGGGCGCAAGGGCATCTACCTGGAAGACTTGTACGTGAGCCCGGAAAAACGCGGCTCCGGCGCGGGCAAAGCGCTGCTGAAGTACATCGCCCGCCAGGCGGTAGCTGAAGGTTGTGGTCGCTTCGAATGGTCGGTGCTGGACTGGAACACGCCGGCCATCGAGTTCTACACCGCAGCCGGCGCCAGACCGCAGGACGAGTGGACGGTGTACCGGTTGGAAGGTGAGGCGCTGAAGGCATTCGCCGGGTAGGTCGTTTCCTGGTGACTGGTGTGCCGATGAAATACGCCATTGCCGCACTCCGCCAGCGGCTGCCGGCCCCGATTGCCGTCTGCAGGCAGGCGCTGGAGGCTGCCGGCGGTGACCTGTCACAGGCGCACGCCTTGGTGGTTGATCAGCTCGTGGCCGATTACGGGCACCGCACAGGGTTGGGGGTCGCCGAGGCCGCCATCGAGCTGCAGGCCGCTGGCCATGACGTGGAACGCGCCATGATGCTTTGGCGTCGCCGCCACCCATCGCCGCCGCCGCGGCCATTCGCGGCGCTTGAAAAGGGATGGGCACTGGCAGCGGAGCTGGCTTCGGCGGACACCGGGTTGCGCTGTTTCGCCCATGTCATCTCTGGCGAACAAGACACCTACGAGCTGCGCATGATCACCCATGCCGCACGCTTCACCGAGACCGCCTATGGCTTCGACTACGACTACGCCATGCAGGACGCGCAGACCAGGGTGGAACGCAGGTTCGTGACCGGAATTCCGGCGCTCAACCTTCTGTTGCAGGAGTACGCAATTGATGAAGCGATGTTGTGCAGCATCGATGCCTTCGACAGCTGCCTCCTGCACGGTCCCATCGAGGCTTACCTGTGAGCCGATATGCAGCGCCGCGCAGCAAAAAAAAAGCCACGCCAAACGCTGGCGTGGCCTTGCTGCATGCGTGGGAGGCTGATCCTGCCTCCATCCGTCGTCCCTGCTATGGCCTTCCATTCTCCCGGTGGCCGATGACACCTGCATGACATGCCGCGCGGGCGAGCCCAGCGCCCTGACCTGAACGGTGGCCGCCGCCTTTCACTGGCCCCGAACGCGCGGTTGCTAGCCTGTGCCGCCCTTCCCTGGAAGCACCGCATGAGCACCCCCCGCTGGCGCCTGATCCTCAACGGCAAGTCCGCAGGCAACGATGACCTGCGCGAGGCCGTGGGCCACTGGCGCGAACGCGGCGTGCAGCTGGAAGTGCGGGTGACCTGGGAAGACGGTGATGCCGAGCGCTACGTCGCCGAAGCCATCGACCACGGCGTGGACGTGATCGTGGCGGCCGGCGGCGACGGCACGCTCAGCGCGGTGGCCGAGACGCTGGCCCATCGCGACGAGCCGGCTGAGGCGCTGCCTTCGCTGGCGCTGGTGCCGATGGGCACCGCCAACGATTTCGCCACCGCTGCGGGCATTCCGGTGGAGCCGCAGGAGGCCTTCGCGCTGATTGCCGGCGGCCACCCACGCCCCATGGACCTGCTGCGCGTCGATGCCGACGGCAAGCCATGGTGGTGCGCAAACCTCGCCAGCGGTGGCTTCGGTACTCAGGTCACGGTGGAAACCGATGCCGGCTTGAAGAAGATGCTTGGCGGACTGGCCTATGTCATCACCGGTATCGCCAAGCTCGGCCGCATCGAACCCATCACCGCACGCCTGAGCGGGCCGGACTTCCAGTGGGAAGGTGGGTTCATCGCGCTGGGTATCGGCAACGGCCGTCAGGCCGGTGGCGGCCAGCAGCTGTGCCCCCAGGCACTGATCGATGACGGCCTGCTGGACGTCACCGTGGTGCCGGAACTGGAGGGTGAAGTCGCAGCCACCCTTGGACAGATGCTGACCGGCGGCAAGGAGGCGGCGCTTGAACGTGTCGCCACGCGCGCGCAGCTGCCGTGGCTGCAGATCGACGCACCGCAGCCGTTGACGTTGAACCTGGACGGCGAACCGGTGCAGGCACGCCGCTTCCGCATCGACTGCGTGGCGGGCAGGGTGCGGATGCATCTGCCGGATGACTGCGTGCTGCTTTCCGGCAGCTGAGACAGGAATCAGAGCAGCGGAATGTCTTCTTCCTTGCTCGGGAATTTGAAGGCCTCGCGCTTCCTGCGGATGTGTTCGGGCATCGGCGGGCGGGGGATGTTGCGCTCAGCCAGCCATTGCTGGCACTTCTTCTGCCACGGCAGGTTGTCCGGTGTGGTGATTTCCCAGTAGATGTCCTCGACCATCTTCTGCCGGCCAGGCTGGCTGGACCCTTCCGGCTTTGCAATCGCTGGATCAGCACCATGTTCCAGTAGCCAGTAAGCGTAGTCGAAGCCGCCTCGCGTCGTGTACCAGCTCAGGACCGTGTCATCGCCCAGGCTTTTCAGGCTGGACTCATTGATGTTCGCTCCGTTTTCCACCAGGACCTGCACATTTTTCCACTGATTTCCGCTGAGGAAAGCCTGCAGAAGCAACGTTTCGTTGTTGACGTTTCGCGTATTGGGGTTTCCGCCGTGTTTCAGCAGAAGCTCCAAGTAGCGCGGGTCATCCATCTTGGCCGCGTAGACCATCGCGTTGTCGAACCTGATCAGTTCTCCATTCATCTGCTTTGACTCGCGCGCATTGGGGTCTGCGCCGGCCTCCAACAGTGCCCTGAGCCCTTCAATGTTGCGGGTTCGCAGGGGCCACGCGATCAACGGAATGCCATCCCGATTGGAGAACGTTTTATCCGGATCGATTTTTTCATCCTTGATAAGGCGCTGGATGGATTCGACGTCGCCATTCTCGGCGGCAATGGCGAGTCGCAATGCCCCGCCGTCAAAGTAGTCGCTGGCCCCGTGTGCGGAGGAGACGGAGCAGCCCGTAGCCAGGAGAAGTGCGACCCATGCCACGCAAATGAGCAGCTTTGTCGTCATGTTGTGAAGAACGACGCACATGGTCTTCCTGTTGAACCGGTGAAGACGTGACATTAGCAAAATGTTCTGATAATCCATAAGTCTCGCGGATCGAGATACGCGGCTTTCATAGTGCAATGGAGTTTGCCATGAGTGGTGCAGACGTTGAGGCGCGCTCGCGCGCCGTCCAGGAACAGAATCTTCTTGTTCAGAAACTGCGTGAAAGTGGGAATGACAAGGAGGCGGATCGTCTCCAAGAGACGTATCACGCTCGTGAAATGTCAGGGCTGGCGGCTGATGTGTATCGAGCCGCGAATCATGAGGGCCAGGCGCCGGTTGGCTGGGCGCGTGCGAGCAGCGATCCAGCCGCACTTCGTGCCGCTGGAATCGACATCTCGAATGACGATCTCAAAGAGTTGCTGCAGCCCAGGTACTCTGGGTTTCGCGCTGAAATCTATCTCCCTGACAAGCGCGTTCTAGGCGAGGATGCGAAGCCCGTCATCGTGTACAAGGGCTCTACGGGGAAAATTGTCGATCCGTCTTCGCCCAGTAGACGGCGCGAATCCGGTGGCGAGGATTTCCTCAACAACGGTCAGCAGGGCATTGGCATGCGCAGCGATTACTACGATCGCGCCATGCGTCTTGCCTCCATCGTCAATCAGGAGCGCCCCGGTGGCTTCGAAATCGCCGGTCACTCCCTCGGTGGCGGCATGGCGTCCGCCGCGTCCGCAGTCACCGGCGCACGTGCCACCACGTTCAACGCCGCCGGCCTGCATCCGGCTACCCCGGCGCGTTTCGCCAAGGACAACGGCCTGCCGACCTTCGATACGCAGCAGACCGTGCACACCTACCAGACCACCGGTGAAGTGCTGAACGATGTGCAGAACGGCATGCACCGCCTGAGCGAGCAGCAGCGTCGTGGCTACGGCGTGCTTGCCAACGAGCTGGGCATGGTGCTGAAGGATCCGGCCATGCAGAAGGTCGTCGGTGAAAAGCTGCGCGAGATGCTGCCCCCGGGAGCGCAGACCTCCGCCGCCCAGTTCATCGAACAACTGGCGAGCCAGCCGGGCCAGCAGGCGTTGCGCGATATTCCGCTCGCGGCAGGGCGCCTGGAATTGTTGCTTGAGCCCAAGACCCGCGACGCGCAAGGGGCACTCGTCGATCGCCCGCACGTGGCGCCGCCCAGCCAGGTGGCGGAACTGGCGGGGCCGTTGTCCACCGTGCTGCACGCCACGGCCTACGGTATGCGCAGCGGTCGCCTGGCTGGTGAGCAGGTCGAGCGGGCGGGTGCTGCCACTGCCCAGGTGCTGGACAGAACGGGCGATGGCGTCGAGCGTGTGCTGAAGACCGAAGGCATGGTCATCGGCCAGGTGGTGAACATGGGCTCGGCCAGCCTGCAGTTGGGTACCCGGGCGACGAGCACGGTGGTTGCTTCGGGGCGCGAACTGACCGGAAGCATCGAATCCACCCTGCACCGCGTCGAATCGCAGACCCGCTCCCATGGCCTGTCCGCACTATCGTGGGTCGCTGGCCGGGTGGGCGCGGACAACGTCGCCGGCAGGCTTGCCAGGCAGGCCGAAGACGTCCGTGACCACGGCGAGCAACATGCGCAGCATGCGACGAAACAGGCCCTTGCCGATGCAGCAGGCACGCGCGCGGCGGGCGAGCGCGTGGCCGCCGCCATCAACCACGACGGCCAATGGGTCGCTGGCAAGCTGCAGAACGGGTTCGCCACCGCCGGCGCCCATGTTGACCGCGGCTATGACCTGGTGGCCTCCCATGTGAAGGGCATTACCGACAAGGCGCCGATCACCCTGTCCGCGGTAGGGGGTGCTGCGGTGGGCATCGGGGCTGCCGCTGCGACCCACTTGCCGACCGGCAACCTGGCGTTGGACGCAGCGAAGCTGCACAACCTCGACAAGTCCGAACGCGTCATCCGCGGAATGATGCCGGCCTTCAGTGAGGCGACCGCCCGCCATGGCATGGATCCGACGGTCATCCCCAGCCTGGACTCGGAACTGATCAAGCAGGAGGCCGCCGCCCGGAAACTGGTCGAGCGGCCCCCGCACGTCCAGGCTGCCGCCGAAAGCCGGCAGGCCAGCCGTGCCGCCGAACCCTCGGCGCAGGCGATCGGCATCGATCATCCCTCCCATGCCGGCAACCCCCTGTTTGTGGGTGCCCAGACCGGGGTCCACGCGCTGGACCGCGCCCACAACCGGGTGCCTGACCTGCAGAGCGACCAGCTCGCCGGCGCACTGGCCGTGCAGGCCAGGCGCGAGGGGCTGGAGTCCATTTCCCACGTGGTGCTCAGCGACGACCACAGCCGCGCCTTCGCGGTGGATACGCCCGACCTGAACGCCGCGCACCGTCGCCATGCCCACGTCGAAGTGGCGGCGGGCATGGCCCAGCCGTTGAGCGCGAGCACCGCCCAGATGGACGCGATCAATGCCACTCGCGAGCAGGCGCAGGGGGTGTCGCTGGCCCAGCAGCAGGTGCACGAGACCCAGGAACAGGCACGGCGGATGGGCTAGGGCGGCGCAAACCGCCCGTCGCCAAAGGGTTTCCCTGCGGCCAAAGCTGCGATACAGTCATTGCGTGTCCAGCCTGACGACCCCGCATACCCTTTCTTCCGCACGCCGTTGGTGGCGATGGTGGCCTGTTGCCGTCGTCCGTCCCCATAACGCTGTGTCCCGGAAGGAAAGTCGTCTTGATCTCGCACGCTCAGTTTCAGCAGCAGGCCGCTGAAGGCCACACCCATATTCCCGTTGTCCGCGAAGTGCTGTCCGACCTGGACACGCCGCTTTCGGTCTATCTGAAGCTCGCCGACGGCCCCAATACCTACCTGTTTGAATCCGTCGAAGGCGGCGAGCGCTTTGGTCGTTACTCGATCATCGGCCTGCCGGCACGTCGCGTGTACGCCTTCCACGGCCACACCCTGACGGTGCGCGAGGACGGCCAGGTGGTGGAAACCCGCGAGGTGGCCGATCCGTTTGCCGAGGTCGAGGCGCTGCGCAGTGCTCACTCGGTGCCGAAGCTGGAAGGCCTGCCGGGCTTCACCGGTGGCTTGGTCGGCTGGTTCGGGTTCGAGTGCATCGGCTACATCGAGCCGCGCCTGGCATCGCCGGCCGGCCGCGACGAACTGGGCACCCCGGATATCCTGCTGCTGCACTCTGATGAGCTGGCGGTGTTCGACAACCTGAAGGGCCGGCTGTACCTGATCGTGCACGCCGACCCGCGCCAAGCGGGCGCCTTCGAGCAGGCGCAGGCGCGCCTGGACGCATTGGCGGCCAGGCTGCGCGCGCCGGGGGCCGGCTATCCTGCACCGCTCACCAGCGACGTGCTGGACGAGTCCGATTTCGTTTCCGGTTTCACCCGCGAAGGCTTCGTCGATGCGGTCCAGCGCAGCAAGGAGTACATCCGTGCCGGCGACATCTTCCAGGTGGTGCTCAGCCAGCGCTTGAGCGTGCCGTTCAAGGCACGCCCGGTGGATGTGTACCGCGCGCTGCGGGCACTGAATCCCTCGCCCTATATGTACTTCCTCGATGTCGGCGACCTGCAGGTGGTCGGCTCCTCGCCGGAAATCCTGGTGCGTCTGCAACATACCCATGAAGGCGTGGGTGAAGTGACCGTGCGCCCGATCGCCGGCACCCGCCCGCGCGGCGCCACGCCGGAACTGGACCAGGCGCTGGAAGTCGAGCTGCTGGCCGATCCGAAGGAACGCGCTGAGCACCTGATGCTGATCGACCTGGGCCGCAACGACGCCGGCCGCGTGTCCAAAGCCGGTACCGTGGAAGTGGGCGAGCAGTTCGTGATCGAACGCTACAGCCACGTCATGCACATCGTCAGCGAAGTGACCGGGCAGCTGCAGCCGGGCCTGAGCTACGCCGACGTGCTGCGCGCCACCTTCCCGGCCGGTACGGTCAGCGGCGCGCCGAAGATCCGCGCGCTGGAAGTGATCCGCGAACTGGAACCGATCAAGCGCAATGTCTACGCCGGCAGCATCGGTTACATCGGCTGGCACGGCGATGCCGATACCGCGATCGCGATCCGCACCGCCGTGATCAAGGACGGCCGCCTGTACGTGCAGGCCGGCGCCGGCATCGTCTACGACTCGGACCCGGACAAGGAATGGGACGAGACGATGAACAAGGGCCGCGCGCTGTTCCGTGCCGTCGCCCAGGCCGCCAAGGGCCTGTGAGTTTCCCCGTGCTGTGGCCTGCGCCGCAGCACCCCTCGCTGTTTCCGTTCAAGACAAGGAGTACCGCATGAAGCTGCTGAGCGCATTGCTGTGGTCGTCGCTGCTGGCCACGATGGCCCCGTCTGCCTGGGCGCAGGCCAACACCATTCCCTCGCAGCCGCACCTGCTGGTGAAGGGCGAGGGCGCGCGAACGGTGATGCCGGACCGGTTCGGCCTGCAATTGAACATCGAAGAGACAGATATGGATGCCGATGCCGCGCGTCGCCGCGTGCAGGACAACGTCGCCCGCGTGCTGGCGCTGTTCAAGCAGCACAAAGCGGTGGACGGCAGCGTGCGCGCGGACAACCTGCGCATCGGCCCAGCGACGCGCTATGAGCAGAACCGGCAGGTCTTCATCGGTACGCGCGTGTCACGCCAGCTGCGCGCCAGCTTTGCCAGCGTGAAGGCGATGCAGGATGTGCTGGGTGCGCTGAAGGCCAACGAGAACGTACAGGTCAGCAGCCTGGCCCCGACGTACTCGGGCGAGGTGGCGCTGCGCCGTGAACTCAAGGGCGAGGCCGCAGCCAAGACCCGCGAGTCCGCGCAGGGCCTGGCCAAGGCCTACGGCACCCAGCTGCGCGGTCTGTACAGCATTTCCGATGTGGCGCCGAACTTCGCCTACGGCATCCAGGCAGGCAGCTGGCCCGGCAGCGGCGATCTGGGGACGCCGCCTTCGCCGCCCTCGCCCGAGGCGCCGATGAACAGCATCGAGACCACGGGCTCGCGCCTGCCCGAATCCATCGAAGCGGGCCCCATCACCTACACCGAAAACGTGTACGCCATTTTCCTGATAAGCGACGGAACCTGACCATGTTGTGGATGATCGACAACTACGACAGCTTCACCTACAACCTCGTGCAGTACCTGCAGACGCTGGGTGCCGAGGTGAAGGTGGTGCGCAACGATGCGATGAGCGTGGACGAGATCGCCGCGCAGAAACCCGAGCGCATCGTCATCTCGCCCGGCCCGTGCACGCCCAACGAAGCGGGCGTGTCGCTGGAGCTGATCCAGCGCCTGGGGCCGACCACGCCGATCCTCGGCGTGTGCCTGGGCCACCAGGGTATCGGCCAGGTCTACGGCGGCACGGTCATCCGTGCTGGCAACATCATGCACGGCAAGACCTCGCCGATCCGCCATGAGGGCAAGGGCGTATTCGCCGGCCTGCCGGACGGTTACCAGGCCACCCGCTACCACTCGCTGGTGGTGGACAAGAACAGCCTGCCCGATGCGCTGGAAGTGACTGCGTGGACCGAGAACGAGGATGGCTCGATCGAAGAGATCATGGGCCTGCGCCACCGCCAGTTCCCGGTGGAGGGCGTGCAGTTCCATCCCGAATCGATCCTCACCGAGCACGGTCACGCGCTGCTGCGCAATTTCCTGCAGCGCCCGGCTGCCTGATCCAAGGAGTATTCCGATGAGCTTCTCCCCCCAGGAAGCCCTGCAACGCACCATCGAACACCGCGAAATCTTCTTCGACGAAATGGTCGACCTGATGCGGCAGATCATGCGCGGCGACGTCTCGCCGATGATGACCGCCGCCATCCTCACCGGCCTGCGCGTGAAGAAGGAAACCATCGACGAGATCGCCGCCGCGGCGACAGTGATGCGCGAATTCGCGCTGGCCGTGCCGGTCGCCGATACCACCCACCTGGTCGACATCGTCGGCACCGGTGGCGATGGCTCGCATACCTTCAACATCTCCACCTGCGCGATGTTCGTTGCTGCGGCCGCCGGCGCGCGCGTGGCCAAGCATGGCAACCGCAGCGTGTCGTCCAAGTCCGGCAGCGCTGATGCGGTCGAGGCATTGGGCGCGGCGATCGAGCTGCAGCCGGCGCAGGTGGCCGCGGCCATCGAACAGACCGGCATCGGTTTCATGTTCGCGCCGATCCACCATCCGTCGATGAAGGTGGTGGCGCCGGTGCGTCGCGAGATGGGCGTGCGCACCATCTTCAACATCCTCGGGCCGCTGACCAACCCGGCCAGCGCACCGTCGGTGCTGATGGGCGTGTTCCATCCCGACCTGGTGGGCATCCAGGCGCGCGTGCTGCGCGAGCTGGGTACCGAGCGTGCGATGGTGGTCTGGGGCCGCGACAACATGGACGAGATCTCGCTGGGCGCCGGCACCCTGGTGGGTGAGCTGCGCGACGGCAAGGTGCGCGAGTACGAGATCCATCCGGAAGACTTCGGCATCGCCATGTCGGCCAGCCGCAACCTGCGCGTGGACGGCCCGGAGCAATCCATTGCCATGCTGCGCGCGGTGCTCGACAACGAGCCGGGTCCGGCGCTGGACATCGTCGCCCTGAATGCGGGCGCAGCGTTGTACGTGGCCGGCGTAGCCAGCGATATCGGCGACGGCCTGGCCCGTGCCCGCGCGGTCATCGCCGACGGCAGCGCCCGTGCCCGCCTGCAGCAGTATGTCGATACGACCCGCGCGCTGGTTGCCTGAGCGCGCGGTTCAGCCTGACCCACCCGATGGCCGATAATGGTCGTCCTCACCGCCCCAGCACCGACCCGACGACGATGAGCGATATCCTGCAGACGATCCTGGCCCGCAAGGCCGAAGAAGTAGCCCAGCGCCGCGCCCAGCGGCCGCTTGAGGAGCTGCAGGCCGCGCTGGCCGATGCGCCACCGGTGCGCGGTTTCGTGCGCGCGCTGCAGGCCGCCGTCGCCAATGGCGATCCGGCGGTGATTGCCGAAGTGAAGAAGGCCAGCCCGTCCAAGGGCGTGATCCGCCCCGACTTCCGCCCGGCCGACATCGCGGTCAGCTATGAGTTCGGCGGCGCCAGCTGCCTGTCCGTGCTGACCGACGTGGACTTCTTCCAGGGCGCCGACGTCTACCTGCAGCAGGCCCGCGATGCCTGCACGCTGCCGGTGCTGCGCAAGGACTTCGTGATCGATGCCTACCAGGTGGTCGAGGCGCGCGTGCTCGGCGCCGACTGCATCCTGCTGATCGTCGCCGCGCTGGACGATACGCAGCTGGCCACGCTGTCCGAACTGGCGATGTCGCTGGGCATGGACGTGCTGGTGGAAGTGCATGACATCGACGAACTGGAACGTGCACTGCAGGTGCCGGCGCCGATGATCGGCATCAACAACCGCAACCTGCGCACCTTCGAGGTGTCGCTGCAGACCACGCTGGACATGCGCCTGGCCGTGCCGCGCGATCGCCTGCTGGTCACCGAGAGTGGCATTCTCGGCCCGCAGGACGTGGCGCTGATGCGCGATGCCGGCATCCACTCGTTCCTGGTCGGCGAGGCCTTCATGCGCGTGGAAGAGCCGGGCGAGGGTCTGCGTCAGCTATTCTTCGCAGCATGAAAACGCACTATCCAACGCCGCGCGAGGATGCGCCGCTGGTGGTCTTCGACTTCGACCACACCCTGTATGACGGCGATTCGGGCACCCACCTGTTCGCCTCGCTGATCAAGCGCAACCCGCTGCGGATGCTGGCGGCGCTGCTGGTCACCCCGATCGCCGGACCGATGGTGGCGATGCTGCCGACCCGCCGTGCCGGTATCTCGGTCTATGTCTGGATCGGCAGTTTCGGGCTGCACCGCGCGCGTGAGTTCAACAAGGTGATCGACGCCTACGTGCTGCGCAACGAGGCGCAGATGCGCGCCAAGCTGTTGCCGCAGGCGCTGGAGGTGTTCGCCGCGCATCGTGCCAAGGGCGACCGCGTGGTGGTGGCCACCGGTGCGCCGCCGGAGCTGGCCCGCGCGATCCTGGCCTTTGTCGCTCACCAGGACGTGCCAGTGATCGGCACCGAAGTGGGGCCGCGTCTGGGCGGGGTAGGGCCGACCCGCCACTGCCACAACGAAGAGAAGATGCGCATGCTGCGCGAGCGCGGCTACGGCGACATCGACATCGCCTATTCCGACAGCACCGCCGACCTGCCGCTGCTGCTGGCGGCGAGAGCGCCGGTGGTGGTCAACCCGAAGCCGGCCAAGGTGGAATTCTTCCGCCGCGTGCTGCCAGCCGGTACCCGCATCCTCAACTGGGGCTGCGTGGACCGCGGTGGCGACAAGGCGTAATCGATCCCGCCTGCCCGCCGGGCAGGGACCCGGTAGTGCCGGCCGCTGGCCGTCAACCTTGCACGCGTTTCCGGAGTTCATGAGGTTGCCGGCCAGCGGCCGGCACTACCAAATCCCACGCGGGTAGCGCCGGGCCACGCCCGGCGGGCGGTCAGCGGCCCAGGTACCCGAACAGCGCATGGCCTACCTGGAACAGGCTGATGCCCAGCACCAGCACGCCCACTGCGACCAGCACCCAGCGTTCCTTCACCCGCTTCACCAGCACCGCCGCCACCGGCGCGGCCATCATGCCGCCGATCAACAGGCCGGCGACGATCTGCAGGTGCTGCACCCCCATCGACAGCAGGAACGTGGCCGAAATGGTCAGGGTGACCACGAACTCGGCCGCGTTGACGGTGCCGATGGTGGTCCTGGCCTGGCCACCGCGGGCGAGCAGGGTGGAGGTGGCCACCGGGCCCCAGCCGCCGCCGCCGCTGGCATCGAGCAGGCCAGCGAAGAAACCCAGCACCGGCACCCGGCGGATCTCGCCCTTGGGCATCCAGCGGCCGGCCGCGCGGGCCAGGATGATGATGGCCAGCACCAGCAGGTACAGGTAGATCAGTGGGCGGATCAGGTCGCCAGGGACCTGTGTCAGGACGTACGCGCCGAGTGCACCACCCAGTGCGCCGGGCAGCGCGAGGCGGAAGAACAGGCGTTTGTCGACATTTCCTGCTACCAGATGCGACACACCGGATGCCCCGGTGGTGAACACCTCAGCGGTATGGACGCTGGCGCTGACCTGTGCGGGAGGCAGCCCCATGCTGAGCAGCACCGATGAAGAAACCAGCCCGAATGCCATGCCCAGCGCACCATCGACCAGCTGTGCGCCAAGGCCGATGAGGATGAACCACCAGAATTCGCTGCTCAGTTCCATGGATCGAGCCTAGCGGAAGCGGGTGTGCGGGACATGCGATGGTACGTCGCACGTACGGCGGTCCGCCGGGCATGTCCCGGCGCTACCGGCGCAGGTCTTGTGGTAGCGCCGGGCCATGCCCGGCGGACACCGGGTGGTCAACGGGTGCCGTACAGCACCACGGTCTTGCCGCGGGCGTGCAGCAGGCCGTCGGTCTGCAGCTTCTTCAGCACCCGGCCGGCCATTTCGCGCGAGCAGCCGACCAGGCGGGCCAGTTCCTGGCGTGAGACGCGCAGCTGGCTGCCCTGCGGATGGCTCATCGACTCCGGCTCCTGCGCCAGATCGTGCAGGGTGCGCACGATACGGTCGGTGACATCCAGGAACGCCAGGCGGCTGGCCTTGCGGCTGGTGTCCAGCAGGCGCTTGGAGATCTGCTGGCCCAGCGCGTACAGCAGGCGCGGGGCATCGGCCGACAGCGGGCCGAGAAACAGCTGATGCAGGCGCTCGTAGCTGATTTCGGCCAGCTCACAGGCGGTGCGGGTGCGCAGGATCACCTCGCGGCGGTCCGACTCCACGAACAGGCCCATCTCGCCGACGAACTCACCGGCGCCGAAATAGCCCAGCACCAGCTCGCGGTCCTCCTCCTCCTCGGCCATGATCGAAACCGAGCCGCTGATGACGTAATACAGGGTCCCCGCCGGGTCACCGGGTCGGAAGACGTCGGTACGGGTGGGATAGCGCCGCCGGTGGCTGTGTGCCAGGAAGCGGTCGATTGTTGCGATGTCCAAGGCCAATGGGCTGCTAGCTAGGCGCACGGTTGACACGATAGGGGCGCTCCCTCTGCGCATGAACGGATTCACGGGGTCGATAGCGGAGCTTAACCAGCGCAATTGTTAAGGGCAAACAGTGTGCCAGAACCTGAGCGTCTTCACGTTCCCCCTGGAGACACTTATGCCGCATAATTCCCCCTTTCCCTTCTTACACAGGAATCGACCGCCGTGGTCAAGCCGTTGCCTCGCCTGAGGTTGCAGGGTTTCAACAACCTCACCAAGGCGCTGAGCTTCAACATCTATGACGTGTGTTACGCGCGCACCGAAGAGGAGCGTCAGCGTTACATTGAATACATCGATGAAGAGTACAACGCCGACAGGCTTACTCAAATCTTGACCGATGTCGCTGAGATCATCGGCGCCAACATCCTCAACGTGGCGCGCCAGGATTACGATCCGCAGGGTGCCTCGGTGACGATCCTGATCTCCGAAGAGCCGGTGATCGACAAGAAGCAGGCCGGCAAGGAGTTGATTTCCGATGCCGTGGTCGCGCACATGGACAAGTCGCACATCACCGTGCACACCTATCCGGAAACGCACCCGCAGGAAGGCATTGCCACCTTCCGCGCCGATATCGACGTGGCTACCTGTGGCGTCATTTCGCCGTTGAAGGCACTGAACTACCTGATCGAGAGCCTGGAATCGGACATCGTGATCATGGACTACCGTGTCCGTGGCTTCACGCGTGATGTGAAGGGCAAGAAGCACTACATCGATCACAAGATCAACTCGATCCAGAACTTCCTGGCCAAGAACATCAAGTCGCGTTACGAGATGTTCGACGTCAATGTCTACCAGGAAAACATCTTCCACACGAAGATGCACCTGAAGGACTTCGACCTGGACCAGTACCTGTTCGAGGAAAAGGCCAAGAACATCTCGTTCAAGGAACGCATGAAGATCGAAGCGCTGCTGCGTCGTGAGATCGAAGAGCTGTTCCACGGCCGCAACCTGGCTGAGTGACCCATGTGCGATGCCGGTGGGCATCGCCACCCAGGCGGGACGCCCCGCCCCGTGGAGCCTGCGCTTGGCGCAATCTTCAGTTCCACGGCGATGTACCGACCTACGGCCCGGTGTGAAAACACCGGGCCGTTTCGTTTTTCCCAAAAAGGTAAGGAGCCCCCACCCATGCCCTGGATCTACCTGCTGCTGGCCGGTCTGTTCGAGATCGGATTCGCCCTTGGAATGAAGTACTCCGAAGGTTTCAGCAAACCCGTGCCGACCGCCCTGACGGTGGTGTCGGCGCTGATCAGCCTGTACTTGATGAGCCAGGCGATGAAGAACATTCCGGTCGGCACGGCCTATGCGATCTGGACCGGCATCGGCGCCATGGGCGTGACCGTACTGGGCATCTACCTGTTCAACGACAGCGCCTCGCCGGCACGCCTGGCCTGCGTGGGCCTGATCGTGGCCGGCGTGATCGGCCTGAAGCTGGTGTCACCCAACTAAGCCCTGGTAGTGCCGGCCGCTGGCCGGCAACCTCATGACCTGCGGCGACCCATGCGGGGCTGCCGGCCAGCGGCCGGCACTACCGTCAGGTGGCCTCACAGCCGGTAGGCAATGGTCTTCATCACCCTGGAGGCCAGCGCCATCGCGCCCGGAATCGGGAACGGCAGGCGGCGCGCGCCGGCCTGCTCGGCATGTTCGGCATGCCGGGCCTCGTCTTCCTTCATCACCCGGATGACCGCGCGGCTGCGCAGGTCGCCGGCCGGCAGGTCGACCAGGTGTTCGTCCAGATGGGCTTCCACCTGGCGCTCGGTCTCGACCACGAAGCCCAGGTTCCAGCCGTCGCCGCGCAGCCCGGCCAGGGTGCCGATGGTGTAGCTGCCGGCGTACCAGAGCGGATTGAACAGGCTGGGGCGGCTGTCCAGCTCGCTCAGGCGGGTGGCGCACCAGGCCAGGTGATCGGTCTCTTCCTGGGCCGCTTCCAGCAGATGTTCGCGGGTCGCCGGGTCGCGTGCCACCGCGGCCTGGCCGAAGTACAGGCCCTGGGCGCAGACCTCACCGACATGGTTGATGCGCATCAGCCCGGCCGCGTGGCGACGCTGGGCGCTGTCCATGCCGGGCTCGCCGGTGTCCGTGGCCGGATAGGGGCGGCTGGCCGGCGGGTTGCCGAACACCGTGTCCAGGGCGCGCTGCGCCTCGGTCAGCAGGTGGTCCAGCGGGGTGGTCTGGCGAAGCACGGTCATGGCGGCACGACGTGGAGCGGGGGGAGGCCCGATTCTCGCCCGGCCCCGGTCCCCTGCCAACCCGGGGCAGGGGACCGGTTGCACCCGCCAGCCAAGCTGCGTACAATGCCGCCCCTTACGCTCCACCTTTCACAACGCGTGGCAGAGTTCCGGCGAGTCCTTCGCCGCAATGAGCCCGACCTAACCAAGAGTTCTTCATGAGCACTTTCACTGCCAAGAACGAGACCGTCCAGCGCGACTGGTACCTCGTCGACGCCGAGGGCAAGACCCTGGGCCGTCTCTGCACCGAGCTGGCCCGCCGTCTGCGTGGCAAGCACAAGCCGGTCTACACCCCACACGTTGATACCGGCGACTACCTGGTCGTCATCAATGCAGAAAAGATTGTCGTCACCGGCAAGAAGCTGCAGGACAAGATGTATCACCGTTTCACCGGTTACATCGGCAACCTGAAGACCGAATCCCTCGCCCAGGCGCTTGAGCGCCACCCGGAGCGCGTGATCGAGACCGCCGTCAAGGGCATGCTGCCGAAGGGCACGCTGGGTCGCCAGATGTACCGCAAGCTCAAGGTCTACGCCGGCACTGAGCATCCGCACGCCGCACAGCAGCCGCAGGTTCTGGATATCTAATCATGGCTATCACTCAAAACTACGGCACTGGCCGCCGCAAGTCCTCCACCGCTCGCGTGTTCCTGCGCAAGGGTTCGGGCAACATCACCGTCAATGGCCGTCCGCTGGACGAGTTCTTCGGCCGTGAGACCGCTCGCATGATCGTGCGCCAGCCGCTCGAGCTGACCAAGAACACCGAGAGCTTCGACATCCTGGTCACCGCCGCTGGCGGCGGCACCACCGGCCAGGCCGGTGCGATCCGTCTGGGTATCGCCCGCGCTCTGGTCGAGTACGACGAAACCCTGAAGTCCGAGCTGCGCAAGGCTGGCTTCATGACCCGCGACGCCCGCGAAGTCGAACGTAAGAAGGTCGGTCTGCACAAGGCCCGCCGCGCCACCCAGTTCTCCAAGCGCTGATTTACCGCGCCTGGTTGGGCTCCTTCGGGAGCCCGCTGGATGGAAAAGCAAAAGCCCGGCTTCGGCCGGGCTTTTGTCGTTCTGGGGCTGCGCATTTCAAGGTTGCCGGCCAGCGGCTGGCGATGGGGTGGGGTCAGGGCCTTTTCCTTTGGAAAAGGATCCGACCCCGGATCCCTCTCTGGAGGAGAGCCCCCTTGTTGTTCAAGGGCGCGCGCCGACAGGCGCGGGGATAAGGTGGGATGCGTGACCAAATTAAAAAGAAAAAGGCCTGATCTTTCGATCAGGCCTTTTTCTTTTTAATTTGGCTGCCCCTGATGGATTCGAACCACCGATGCCTGAGTCAGAGTCAGGTGCCTTACCGCTTGGCTAAGGGGCAATGTAACGTGTAACTATTTTCTCACTTTTCACGTTGAAAAACAACTTCAACGTGGTGGCTATGGGTGGACTCGAACCACCGACCCCAGCATTATGAGTGCTGTGCTCTAACCGGCTGAGCTACATAGCCTTGGTGAGCCCGCTATTCTGCTGATGTGTACAAGGACTGTCAACACCTTTGTATCGTGCTTGTGGCCCGACAGACGGCATGGGATAGTCCCAACCAGTAGATTTTCTTAGGAGTCCGCATCGTGATCGATCCGGACGGCTATCGACCGAACGTCGGCATCGTGCTGATGCGGCAGGACGGGCAGGTGTTCTGGGCACGACGTGTGCGCCGGGATGGCTGGCAGTTCCCGCAGGGTGGCATGAACACCGACGAGACGCCTGTCGAGGCCATGTATCGTGAACTGCAGGAAGAGACCGGGTTGTTGCCGGAGCACGTTGAAGTGCTTGGGGCGACACCGGGCTGGCTGCGTTACAAGCTGCCGGCGCGTGCCATCCGCCGCAATGAACGCCAGGTCTGCATCGGCCAGAAGCAGGTCTGGTTCCTGCTGCGCCTGACCGGTGATGAGGCCCACGTCAGCCTGGACCATACCGACTCGCCTGAGTTCGATCATTGGCGCTGGGTCGACTTCTGGTATCCGGTGGAGCATGTGGTGGTGTTCAAGCGTGGCGTCTATGCGCGCGCCCTGCGACATCTGGCGCCGTTGGCCCAGGGGGTGGCGGGGCAGGGCATCAGTGCCATGCCCAAGAGCGCTGCCGAGGCCTGGATGCCAGGCCACGCGGCCGGCCACGACAGGCCCAGGAAGCGCACGCCCATGCGCGGCGGGTACTGGCCGCGGAAAGCAAAGGGTGAACCGGGAGCCCTTTGACGGGCAGGTTGCGCAAAGAGCGGGCCGAACGGTCGCAACGCACGTCTGCCGGGTATTTCCGGCAGGGACTGGCTGTCCGTCTGGCAAGCCTCCCCTGGCTGTTGTTGAGCGTGGTGGTCCTCGGCGGCATCGCATGGATGCCGCTTGCGCTGGGCGTTTGCCTCGCCTCCGCGACCTGTGCGGGTGCGCTGTTCCTGGCGGACTACCTGCTGCGGCTGAGAGCGGCAGGTGGTGGTGTGCAGTGGCTGATCGTCTTCTTCAGTACACCGGTGCTGGCACTTGGGCTGTTGTCCCTGTAGCCGCCTCGTACCGGGTGGATTCGACGGTACTCTGAACCGTATCGAGAATGGTTCAGGTCTCTGATTGACAACCATTCTCGTTTCCATTGGAATAGCGACCAGGCCGCTACTGGCCTGCTGCCCTGGTTCCCGCCCGTGTACGTCTGCATCTGCAACGGTGTTACCGACCACCAGATCCGCGAAGCCGCCAGCCATGGCGTCACGTCGGTGGCCGAGCTGACCATGCGCACCGGATGCGGCGCCACCTGCGGTTCCTGCCTGGACATGGCCGGCGAGCTGCTGGCCAAGGCGCGTGCCACCCACGATCTGCCGTTGCCGGTGTTGGGCCTGGCGCAGGTCGCCTGAGTCGCTTCGCGGCGCGTTGACGCCGCGCTCTCCTGGTCTTCATTGTTGGCCGCAGTGGCCAATGCGCACGATTCGCGTTCCTTCACGCGCGCGCTCAAGGCGCTACAGTGCCCGCGATTTCAGCGTGCAGGAGCATCCCCATGAAGGGCGACACCAAGGTCATCGAATTCCTCAACAAGGTCCTCTACAACGAGCTGACCGCGATCAACCAGTACTTCCTGCACGCCAAGATGCTCAAGAACTGGGGCATCAGGGAACTGGCCGAACACGAGTACAAGGAATCGATCGAGGAAATGAAGCATGCCGACATGCTTGCCGATCGCATCCTGTTCCTTGAAGGCCTGCCGAACTTCCAGGCGCTGGGCAAGCTGCGCATCGGTGAGAACCCGACCGAGATCCTGCAGTGCGATCTGTCGCTGGAACGCGATGGCGTGGTCACCCTGCGCGAGGCCGTGGCCTATGCCGATTCGGTCGGCGACTACGTCAGCCGCCAGCTGTTCGTGAAGATCCTCGACTCCGAGGAAGAGCACATCGATTGGCTGGAAACCCAGCTGGAGCTGATCGAGCGCATCGGTGAGCCGAAGTACCTGCTGAGCAAGCTCGAAGAGTGATTCAACGGGCCTGGTCGGCGAGGTAGCCGGTCAGCGCCACGCGCGCGCGGGCGAACTCCGCCACCAGCAGCGCCACTGCCACGGCAGGGCGCTGCAGGCTGCCACTGCGGGCTTCGAGTTCGATCCGCCGCGCCACCGCTGACAGCGACAGCGCGCCGACGTTGGCGCTGGAGGATTTCAGGCTGTGCGACAGCGCCTGCAGGCGTTCGATGTCGTTGCCCTGCGCCGCCTGCTGCAGCTGCTGCACCAGCTGCGGTGCGTCTTCCAGGAACACCGTTACGATCTGCGCGGCGGCATCGCCGATCACCGCCTGCAGTTCATCCAGCACACTGCGATCAAGCACCGGCTGCGGAATCGGGATCGCGCGCGTTCGTTCATCGTCCAGGCTTTCGCCGTCGGGCACGCTCGGGGTTGCGGCAGGTTGCACGGGTTCCGGCAGCGGTGCATGTCCGCGATCCACGGAAACCCGGCCCCAGCGTTGCAGCAGCGCATGCAGCGCTTCACGCGTGATCGGCTTGGAAAGATAGTCGTCCATGCCCGCCTGCAGGCAGCGTTCGCGATCACCGGCCATGGCGTTGGCGGTCATCGCGATGATCGGCAACCGCGTGCGCCCCGCTTCGGCTTCCTCCCTGCGCCAGCGCTGTGTCGCGCTGTAGCCGTCGAGCACCGGCATCTGGCAATCCATCAGCACCACGTCGATTCCACCTTCGCGCAGCAGTGCGAGGGCCTGCTCGCCGTCGGCGGCATTGCGCACCCGGCACTGGAAGACCCGCAGCAGGTGCTCGGCCACCATCCGGTTGACCGTGTTGTCTTCGACCAGCAGCACATGCAGATCCAGCGGTGGCAGCGCGGCGGCCGGCCTGGCGTCTTCGGCGTTGGCCAGCAGGGCTGCCGGGCGTGCAGTGGCTGTTGGCTGGGCCAGCAGGGCGTGCAGGTCGGCATCGTTGAATGTGCTGTGCAGCTGCTGCTGGCGCGGCCGTGCTGCAACCGGATCATCCTGCAGCCACAGAACCTGCAGTGCGTCGTCGGCACCGCGCTCGGCCAAGGCGCGCTGCAGGGCCACCTCGCCATTGCGGCGGTGGCGCGCGTCGACCAGCAACCATGCCGGTGTGCTCTGGCCCGGGCGTGGTGCTGCGCGCAGGCGTTCCATTGCCTCATCAATGCTGGCCAGCGGCTGCACCTGCAGGCCGTGGTGCGCGGCGATGCGTTCGACGCGTGGCTGCAGCTGTGCATCGGCGGTGTACAGCAGCAGCGCTGCCGGCGAGCGGGCCAGCGCCGGCAGGTCGCCGGGAACCTTCAGCAGCGGTATTTCAAACCAGAAGGTTGCGCCCTGGCCTGGGGTGGAATGCACGCCGATGTCGCCATGCATCAGGTCGGTGATGCGCTTGCAGATGGCCAGGCCCAGGCCGGTGCCACCGTAGATGCGGGTGGTGGACGCGTCGGCCTGGCTGAAGGACTGGAACAGCCGCGCCTGCAGGGCCTCATCGATGCCGATGCCGGTGTCGACCACTTCGAAACGCAGCTGGTGCTGGGCGGGGCCTTCGCCCAGCCGCTGCACTCGCAACTGCACCTGGCCGCGTGCGGTGAACTTGATGGCATTGGCCAGCAGGTTGCCCAGGACCTGGCGCAGGCGCACCGGGTCGCCGCGTACCGGCAGGCGCACGGCCGGATCCAGTTGCAGGCTCAACGTCAGGCCCTTGGCCTCGGCGGCGCGCTGCAGCAGCTGCACCACGCCATCGAGCAGTTCGCGCAGGTTGAAGCTGGTGATCTCCAGCTCCAGCGCCTGGGCTTCCAGGCGCGAGTAATCGAGGATGTCATCGACGATGCGCAGCAGCTGCTGCGAGCTGGCCGAGGCGGTGGCCAGCATCTGCCGCTGGTCTTCGCCCAGCGGTCCGCGGGCAATCAGCTCCAGCATCGGCAGGATGCCGTTGAGCGGCGTGCGGATTTCATGGCTCATGGTGGCCAGGAATTCGCCCTTGGCCAGCACGGCTGCTTCTGCAGCCTGCTTGGCCTGCAGCAGCTGATGTTCCAGCTGGCCCTGGCGCTCGGTGGTGCGCCGCAGCTGGTCGCGTTCACTGGTCAGGGTGATGCGTTCGCGCTGCAATGCCGCCAGCGCGCGATTGCGCGAACGCAATCGCAGGCCCAGTACCAGCAGGGCGACGATGGCCAGCGCCAGTACCGCCAACAGCGCGACCGTCGGTGACACTCAGAGCACCGCGTTGTGGAAGTCGAAGTTCAGGTCGCTGCCGGCCGACTGCACCATGTTGCCCTGGATGTAATCGACACCGCCGACCCACATCGCGGCCGCTGCCTGCGGGTCCTCGATCTGCTGGCCGATGATCTGCAGGCCGGCTGCATGCGCCTGCTCGATCGATCGGCGCAGTTCTTCGCGCGTATCGGGGTTGGAGTGGCTGCTGGAAAAGCGTGCGGCCATGCGCACGAACGACAGTGGCAGCTGGGTGAGCAGGGCCAGGGCTTCGCTGCCCGGTTCGAACTGGCTCAGGCAGAAGCGCACGCCGACGCTGGCCATGCGCTGGCAGAACTGCTGCAACGGCACGGTGTGGATCAGCGCGTCGGGCAGGCGCACGTCGATCACCAGCGCGCTGCCGGGCAGGCGGCGTTGCTGCAGCGATTCCAGCAGCCAGTCGGCGAAGGCATCGCGCTGCAGGGTACGCAGCGACTGCGAGACGAACAGGTTCAGCGGCTGGGTGGCGTGGCGATACAGGTCGAGTAGACCCATCGCATGCTCCAGCACCTGCTGGTCGAGGTCGGCGATGCGGCCGGCCGCCTCGGCGGCCGGAATCACCTGGCCGGCGGTCAGTACGCTGCCATCGGTCCGGCGCAGGCGCAGCAACAACTGGTACTGCGCGCTGCTGCCGCCGGCGACGGCGACGATCGGCTGGTAAGCGAGCTCGAGCTGGCCTTCCAGCAACGCCAGGTGCTCCTGCTCGGTCGTGACCTGGCGATGCACGTGGCCGGCCACGCCGGCGCTGAGCAGGCGTGCCTGCAGGGTGGTACGTTCGACCGCTTCCAGGGCGCTGCTGGCATCGTCGAAACCCGGCGACAGCGGCGCGTAGCCGACCACGCCACGCAGGTGTACCGATTCGTCGTCGCGGATCACGAAGGCGCGCGCGGACAGCTGCTCACGCAGGGTGCCGGCGATCGCTTCCAGGCTGTCCTCATCGGCGTTGCGCGCCAGCAGCAGGAAGCTGTTGTCGTTCAGGCGCGCCAGCAGGTGCGGATGGCCAGCCTCGGCAAGGCGTTGCCCGGCCTGCACCATCAGCCGCTCGAAGGCCGCATAGCCATAGCGCTCGCGCAGGCCCAGCGCGCTGGAGATTTCCACGAAGAACACGCCACCGCGGTCGTGCTGCGCCAGCGTCGCGTTGAGTTGCTGCAGCACGTGGTGGCGCGTGGGCAGCCCGGTTTCCGGGTTGCTGGTGGCCGGTGCACCGTTGGCACCGGGCAGGGTCGCTGCCTGCGCGCGTGCGCGGCGGATACGGTTGGCCACCGCGGCAATCAAGTGGCGCGGCCGGATCGGCTTGCTCAGGTAATCGTCGGCACCGCAGTCGAGCACTTCGAACTGGCGCTCCGGATCCGGGTCGCCGCTGAGGAAGACGATCGGAAGCAGCTGCATGGCGGGCTGCTGGCGGATCATCGCGGTCAGCCGCATGCCATCCAGCCCGGGCAGGTGCAGATCCATCAGGATCAGGTCAGGGCGTTGCTCGCGGATGGCCTGCTGCACGCCATCGGCATCGCCGAGCACGATCGCCTGCATGCCGGCGCCATGCAGCACGCTCTGTGCGAACAGGGCCTGGGCACGATCGTCTTCGACGATCAGCACGCGGTAGGGCGAGTCGGCATCGACAGGCGGGATGTCACTGTTGCCCGCCTCGGGCAGTGCGGCGGTGGAGGGCAGGGGCGGCGGAGCCGCCAGTCGGGCGCCGTCGCCGGGCACCGACAGGGCGGGTGTCTCTGACACCGCCGGTACTGCTTCGGCAGGCGTTGCCGCAGCCAAGGGGGCGGCCCAACGTTGCCAATGATCGGCCGGAGGGGTTTCAGCGCGTCCCGGGCGGGGGCCCGCGGCGGATTCGTTTGCGGCCATCGATGCTCCTGGTGTTCGCGGCCATTATGCGACAAGCCTGCCGATCAGCCGGTACGCGGTTGCCGTTGTCCGTCGTCGCTGCCGCCACGTGCCAACCAGCGCACGCTTTTCCACAGGGTGCGCCAGACCAGCCAGACCAGCAATGCGCCGGCCAGGCTGCAGGCCAGCACCACCACCAGCGCGATCCATGGATGCGCCAGCGCGAGCGCCAAGCCGCCGATCACCACGGTATCTTCGGCCGCAGAGGCGACCCAGTTGCTGGCCGGTTCCGGTGAGGTATTGAGCAGGGCGCGGGTGCCGGCCTTCAGGCCATGGCTGGCCAGCGCAACGCCCGCGCCGGCGACCAGTGCGCCGGTGCCCAGGTCGCCATCGGGCGACAGTGTCGCTGCCGCGAGGAAGGCGCCGGCGGGCACGCGCGCCAGGGTCTGCACCAGGTCCCAGGCTGAATCCACGCCGGGAATCTTGTCGGCGAAGAATTCGGCAATGGCCAGCGCCGCCGACGTGCCGAGCACCCACCACGACTCGGTGGCCTGCAGCGCCGGTGGCAGGTCGACCCAGCCGAGCAGGCCGGCGATGCCGACGCCGAATACGGTGAGGTAAACGCGGATGCCGGCCAGCCAGGCCAGCAGGATGCCGATCACGAACAGGTGGGCTTCGGTCATGGCGTGCTCCGGCGGCGGAACTGTGCGGGGTGCCACACTATCGACCATGGAGTGGCTGAATGCCACCGCCCGGTACCGGCCGGCACCGGGGAAACCTGCCGTTCCTGTCATACACTAGCCCGTCGTTTGCCCCAGGGGCCGTACTGGCGGCGCTTCGGCGCTGCCACGGAGACTACCCATGAACAACCGCCCTCCCATGCGCGTGCAGGTCCGCCTTCCCGGTGCCGCGCAACCACCCGCCGACCGCCGTCGCCTGCTGGTGATCGCCGGCATCTGGCTGCTGAGCCTGGTGCTTGCGGTGCTGGGTGGCTGCTGGCTGGGCACGCCGCGCGGTGAACAGGGCCAGCGCGTGCAAGCTGCCGAGAAGCGCGCTGATACGCTGCAGACGCAGCTGACCGAACTGCGCCAGAAGCAGGCCACGCTGGAAGCGTCGGACCGCATCAGCCGCGCCGCCAACAACGAAGTGCAGTCCTCGCTGGCCGAGCGCGATGAAGAGATCGCCGGCCTGCGCGCTGACGTCGCCTTCTACGAACGCCTGGTGGGCTCGACCAGCCAGCGCAAGGGCCTGAACACCCATTCGATTGAATTCAGCCCGGAATCGGCCGGCACCTGGCAGTACAGCGTGGTGCTGACGCAGAACCTCAACCGCGGAGCGATCAGCCAAGGGCAGATGCGTTTCACGGTGGAAGGCGTGAAGAACGGCAAGCTGGCCACCATCAGCTGGGACGAGCTGCACCAGCGCAGCAAGGTGCCGGGACAGGATTACTCGTTCCGGTACTTCCAGCAGCTCACCGGCAGCGTGATGCTGCCGGCTGACTTCACCCCGCAACGGGTGAAGGTGACATTGGGGAGTGGTGCGGGGGGCACCACGCAGGTATTCGACTGGAAACAGGCCGGCGCACCGGCCAGCAAAGGGGAGTAGGCAGATGTTCGGAAGCAGCAAATCCAGCCGTGATGGCCAACTGGTGGTGGATGCCCTGATCGGCAACCAGGTGGTGATCCGTGGCGATGTGGAATTCAGTGGTGGCCTGTACGTGGAAGGTCGCATCCACGGCAAGGTGATTGCCCAGGAGGGCGCCAGCGCGGCGACCCTGACCCTCGCCGAGCATGGCGTGATCGAAGGCGAGATCCGCGCCCAGGTGGTGGTCATCAGTGGCCGCCTGGACGGCGATGTCCATGCCACCGAGAAGGTCGAACTGACCCCGAGTGCGCGGGTCAACGGCAATGTTCACTACCAGGTGGTGGAAATGAATGCGGGTGCCCAGCTGAACGGCCGGCTGATCCATGCCAGCGCCCCGATGCAGGCCCTGCCGGCGCCGGAAGGCGAAGCGTCCGCTGACGGCAAGGGCGACACCGCCGCCCGCCGCAAGCTGGCCGAGGCGATGGCTTGAAAGCCAGCGCCGGCGCCCCCATGCTGAGCCCATGAACACGCTCGTCTCCCTCCCCGGCGCCACGCCGGCCGCCGCGCCCGACTACCAGTCGCTGGATCGGCCGCTGAACTTCACCGAGGCCGCTGCGGCCAAGGTCAAGGAACTGATCCAGGACGAGGGCAACCCCGACCTGTCATTGCGTGTGTACATCGAGGGTGGCGGCTGTTCGGGCTTCCAGTACGGGTTCGAGTTCGACGAGAACCGTGCCGGCGATGACCTGGCGGTGCAGACCAGCGGGGTCACCCTGCTGGTCGATCCGCTCAGCCTGCAGTACCTGATGGGTGCCGAAGTGGATTACACCGAGAGCCTGACCGGTGCGCAGTTCGTGATCCGCAATCCGAACGCCAAGACCACCTGCGGCTGCGGCAGCAGTTTCAGCATGTAATTGCAGGGCGTGGGGCATGCACCCCGCGCGCTGCCTTCGCTGGATCCACGCCATGCGTGGATGGCCTTTCCTGCAACCACAGGCGGGTTTCTGCACAGTCTGCGGCTTGCCACTTGCCGTGATTGGCGGCAGGCTAGCTGGATGCTCAATTCTCCTTCGCCGCTTTCCGGTTTTGCCTTCGTGGGTGAACCGTTGGAGCGCGCCGATGCCATGCGCGAAGATGCCGATGCTCTGGCGCGCCTGTGGCCCGATGCGCGCATTCTTGTCCTGGACCAGGACGGCACCGCCTTCACCGGTGATGACGACCAGCCGCTGGCGTTGACCGGCGCCGATGTCGGTGGCGGGCCGGGTGTTGCGATCTTCCTCGGCCTGCGTGGCGAGCAGGCGTGGTTCTCGGTGGAAGCGGCCAGCGTGACCGTCACCGCGCCACGCCGGCTCGATCTGCGCCAGGCCGCGCTGCTGTGGACCGTGGCCGATGCGACCGCCTTCAGCTACGCCCGTGGCATGTCCTACTGGCAATCGCGTACCCGCTTCTGCGGTGTCTGCGGCAGCGCCGTGACGTTCGCCCGGGGGGGCTTCGTCGGCCGCTGCCCGCAGTGCGCGACCGAACACTATCCGCGCGTCGACCCGGCCGTGATCGTCGCGGTTGAAAACCAGGGCCGGCTGTTGCTGGGCCGCCAGTCCAACTGGGCGCCGCGCCGCTATTCGGTGCTGGCCGGCTTTGTCGAGCCGGGCGAGACCTTCGAGCAGACCGTAGCGCGCGAAGTGCACGAAGAGAGCAAGGTGCGGGTGACCGCCTGCCAGTACCTGGGCTCGCAGCCCTGGCCGTTCCCCGGCGCATTGATGGTCGGATTCCGTGCGCAGGCACACGACGACGTGCCGACCGTGGATGGCGAACTGGAAGACGCGCGCTGGTTCAGCGCCGAGGAAGTCGGCGCGGCCCTCGCGCGTGACGTCGAGGACGATGGAGAAGGCATCCGTCTGTCACCGCCGATTTCCATTTCGCGGGGCCTGATCGAGCATTGGTACCGCCAGCAACCGGCATCTGGCGGCGCCAGCATTGCCGCCACCTGAACACGCTGCCGGTTACAGTACGGTTCACCGCTGACGGCGACGCTGCGACAGGTAAGGTAGCGACGCCGAACGCTCGCTCGTAGGGAGACCTGCCATGTTCACCACCCTGGTCGCCGTGTTGGTGGCACTGGCCCTTGGCCATGTCGCCCCGGCCGCTGCCGCGTCGCTGCGCCGTTTCGACGGCTTCCGGCGTTGGCTGGGCTGGCTGGACGCGCGCGGTGGTCGGGCCTGGCAGGGGGCCGCCGGCGTGGCGCTGGCGATCGTACCGCCACTGCTGCTGATGGCGCTGGTCGCCTGGCTGCTGCGCGGGGTGCTGTTCGGCCTTCCGGCGCTGCTGCTGGGCGTGGCCGTGCTGGCCTGGTGCTGGGGCCCGCGCGATCTGGACCGCGACATCGAAGCGATCATCGATGCCGACGATGCGCCGACCCGGCAGGCGGCGGTACGCAACCTGCAGTCGGCCGGTGGCAGCCTGCGCGAGGATGTTCCTTCACTGGTCGAGGCGACCGTGCTCAACGCCCTGCGGCGCTGGTTCGCGGTGCTGTTCTGGTTCCTGCTGCTGGGCCCCGTGGGGGCTCTCGGTTATCGCCTGCTGGCACTGATGGCGGAAAGCCCGATGCGTGCGCGCGTGCCGGTGGAGCCGCTGGCGCTGGCACAGCGGCTGCTGGGCTGGATCGAGTGGCCGGTGGCACAGTTGATGGCGTTCTCGATGGCCCTGGTCGGCAACTTCGACACGGCCTGGAAGGCATGGCGCCAGGCGCATGGTGAGCGCTTGGCCGGCGGCATTGGTTTCCTGGGCGCGGTGGCGCGTGCCAGCGTCAATGCCGAGCTGCGCGAGGACGCTCACGATTACACCGAAGCGGGCCTGCTGCCGGTGTGGCAGCGGTTGCCGGACCTGCGGGATGCGATGAGCCTGGTGTGGCGGATGCTGCTGCTGTGGCTGGCGGTGCTGGCCCTGCTGGTGATCGCGGGCTGGGTGACCTAGTTGTGCTTTTCTGCAGGGCTTGCCGCCCTGCACCCGCTGGAAGCAACTGCAACTGCAACTGCAACAGCGGCTCTGGATTTCTGTGGGTTTGGTGGGGGGTGTGGGGCTGCAGGACACGCCGTTAACCCATCCATGGGGGCTCGATGGCGCCATCCATGGCGCCAACGGTCCTGCAGCCCCACACCGCCCCACCCCCGACAGTTTCCGATGACGGCCAGTAGATCCACGCCATGCGTGGATGCCGAGCGGAGCGACCCGCTTCGGCTTTTGATCTTCTCTTTCTTTTCCGTGGTGGACGCGCACGGAAATTGTCCGTGGCCGGGCGGGTGGGTTGCGCAGGGGCGTAAGCGCCATGGATGGCGCGACCGAGCTTACATGGACGTACTTGCAGCGGCCCCTGCGCAACCCACCCGCCCGGCCAACCCCAGCTTCTGCCTTCCACCACGAGGGGCTGCGCCGTTGGCTGGAAACCTACACCGGAGCCAGGGCGGTGAACGGTGCCCACGGCAGGTTGCGCAGCACGGCATAGCCGGGCAGCAGCCACAGCCAGAACGTGGGGCTGGCCAGTACCCGCATCAGTGGATCAAGCACGCGCGGGCGTACGCCGGCGGTGTTGAGCAGCATCAGGAACAGGAAGGGCAGGCTGATGACCAGCAACGGGTTCATCGCCATCGCGCCGGGCAGGTCGAAGTGGACCAGTGAGTACAGGCAGCGCGTGCTGCCGCAGCCGGGGCAGTAGAAGCCGGTCAGTGCGTACAGCGGACAGCCCGGCAGCGGATTGCCGGAGACATACGGATTGACGTGACGCAGGACCACGGCGGCACCCGCAGCCAGGCCGGACGCGGCCAGCAGCGGAGCCCAGCGGGTAAGTCGGGAACGAGCAGGAAGTGCGGACATGCGGGGGCGGGATCCGGCGCATGGCCGGACCCCGTCGCGGGCATCAGTAGCTGCCGTTGCCGCCGCTCAGGGCGCCCAGGCCGCCAACGGCCATGATGATGATGAAGTACAGGACGCCAACCACAACGGCAGCGATGGCCGACCAGATGGCCCACTTCTTGGCCTTGTCGGCCGAATCACGGGCACCGGCGACGTCGCCGGCAGCCAGCTTGCCGTTGACCTGCGCGGCGTAGACGATCGACACGATGCCGGCCGGCAGGCAGCAGAACAGGGTGGACAGGATGGCCCAGACCAGATTGTTGGGGACCTGCGCAGTGGTGGTGTTCATGGTTCAAGCTCCTCGATGGGTGGTGGTGGTGAATCAAAGGTCGGATAGAGCGCCCAGCGCGGCCAAGCCGCCGAACAGCCCGAACCACAACAGCAACAGGACCGGCAGGGCCGCGGCCGAAGCCACCGCCCACCAGCCCGCCTTGCGCGACGCGCTATAGGCCCCCGGCAGGTCACCGGCCGCATTGCGACCATCGACCTGGGCGGCATACACGATCGACACCACGCCCAACGGCAGGCAGCAGAACAGCGTCGTCAGGATCGCCCAGACCAGATGGTTGGGGATGTAGACCGGACGGCTGAGCGGTGGCGGTTGATTCAAAGCAAGACTCCATTCCTTGGTGGTCGGCCGTGTGAACGGGCCGAACCTCCCCCCTGTGGGTGCGTAATCTACCGCAACCAACGACGCATGTATGCGTTTTCAGCCCCGTCAGGCCTCGCATCGCCCTTGGACGGTGGCGTATGCAGCGTACCGTCATCACCCCCGGATGGGGGCGATTGCGTCAGGCGAGGTCGCCGCGCAGGGTGCGGACCTGCGCTTCCAGGGCGGCGGCATCGGTTGAATGGCCATCCACCGCCGGGGCGGCGACCACCTCCACTGTCGCCCGGAACCGGCGCGGCACGCGCATGCGGCCCAGACGGGTATCGCGGCGGCTCCACATGCTCGACCACATGCCGCGCAGGGCCATCGGCACCACCGGTACCGGACGGCGTTCGAGGATCTTCTCCACGCCGGATTTGAACGCTGCCATCGTGCCGTCGCGGGTCAGTGCGCCTTCCGGGAAGATGCATACCAGCTCGCCCTCGGCGAGTGCGGCGTCGACTTCATCGAACGCGCGCTGCATCAGGGCGGGGTCTTCGCGCGCACCAGCGATCGGAATCGCCTTGGCGGTGCGGAAGATCCAGCGCATGACCGGTATGTTGAAGATCTTGTAGTACATGACGAAGCGCACCGGGCGCGGGATCGTCGCCGACAGGATCAGCGCGTCCATGTAGCTGACGTGGTTGCAGACCAGCAGCGCGGCGCCCTCATCGGGCACGTTCGCTTCGATGCCGTGCGGGCGCAGCCGGTACAGCGTGCGCACCATCACCCAGCTGAGGAAGCGCATCAGGAATTCGGGGACGATGGTGAAGATGTAGATCGCCACCACGGCATTGGCGATGGCCAGTGCCAGGAACAGCTGCGGGATGGTCCAGCCGAGCAGGCGCTGGGTGAGCAGGCCGAGTACGGCCGCAGCGACGATGAAGCCGGAGTTCTGGATGTTCAGCGCGGCGAATACGCGCGACATCTCCGATTTCGGCGTGCGGCTCTGGATCAAAGCAAACAGCGGCACCACGAAGAAGCCGGTGAACAGGCCGATGCCGAGCAGGTCGATGATGATGCGGATGCTGCCGGCCTGGTGCACGAACTGGGTGACCGACAGGCCTTGCGCGGTGGCCTCACCGGCGCGTGCGAAGTACAGGTCCAGCAGGAAGGCGGTCATGCCGAACGCACCCAGCGGCACCAGGCCGATCTCCACCGTGCGCGCCGACAGCTTTTCGCACAGCAGCGAACCGACACCGGTGCCGACCGAGAACAGCGCCAGGGCGAAGATGTACAGGGTGGGCTCGCCACCGAGGTTGGTGACCGCATAGGACGGCAGCTGCGCGGTCAGGATGGTGCCGACGAACCAGAACCAGGACACGCCGAGGATGGCGTTGCGTACCGCCTTCTGTTTCCTGGCCATGCGCAGCACGGCCAGCGATTCGGGGATCGGGTTCCAGTTGATCTTCAGGTCCGGGGCGCCGGCATCCACCTTGGGGATCATGCGCGCGGCCAGGTTGCCGCAGATCGCCAGCGCGATGACAGAGGTGGCGGCCACGATCGGGCCATGGCTGCCTGCCAGGGTGAACACCAGGCCGCCGACGATCATGCCGGTCAGGATCGACATCGACGTACCCATCTCGACCAGGCCATTGCCACCGGTCAGTTCTTCCGGACGCAGCACCGAGGGCAGCACCGAGTACTTCACCGGGCCGAACAAGGTGGACTGCAGGCCCGTGCAGAACAGGGCCACCAGCAGCACCGGCAGGCTCTCGGTGAGAAAGCCCACCGCAGCCAGCGTCATGATCACGATCTCCATGGTGGTGGTGATCACGATCAGCCGCGACTTCTCCAGCTTTTCGGCGATCTGCCCGGCCAGGGCGGAGAACAGGAAGTAGGGCAGGATGAACAGCGCCGGTGCCAGGTTGGTGTAGAGCGTGCGCTCGCTCTCGGCCACGCCCAGGTAGAACAGCAGGCCGATGATCGCCTGCCGGTACACGTTGTCGTTGAAGGCACCCAACCCCTGCACGATGAAGAACGGCAGGAAACGGCGCTGGCGCAGCAGGGCGAACTGGTTGTGACCGGACATGGAACCTCCTTGGACCGGCGCAGCCTAGCATCCCTGCCTGTCAGGCAGGGATGCGGTAGGTGCGGACCGTTGGTCCACACACCTCACCAACGCTCACACGATATCGTCGACCACGCCGCCATCGACCCGCAGCGCTGCGCCGGAGGTGGCCGACGCCTGCGGCGAGGCGAGGTAGACCACCATGTTGGCCACTTCCTCGACCGTGGCCGCGCGCTGGATCACCGATGCAGGACGATGTGCCATCACGAACTCACGGCCGATCTGTTCCAGCGGCTTGCCGGTGCGTGCACGCTCTTCTTCGAACATCGTTGCGAAGCCATCGGACAACGTCGGGCCGGGCAGCACCGCATTGACGGTGACGCCGCTGCCGGCCACGCGCTTGGCCAGGCCGCGCGACAACGACAGCTGCGCGGTCTTGCTGACGCCGTAATGGATCATGTCGGCAGGAATGTTGCGTGCCGATTCGGAGGAGATGAACAGCACGCGGCCCCAACCGGCGTCGACCATCGCCGGCAGCAGGGCGCGCGACAGGCGCACGCCGGACATGACATTGGTCTGCCAGTACTGCTCCCAGGTGGCATCGTCGGTCTCGAAGAAGTCCTGCGGGCCGAAGATGCCGGCATTGTTGACCAGGATGTCGACGTTGCCCGGCAGGCCGGCCAGCAGCGCGTCGACCCCGCGGGCGTCGGACAGGTCGGCGGCCACGCCGAGCACGTTGGCGCCGGGAATTGCAGCCAGCAGGCGCTGCCGTGCGCGTTCCACGCTGTCGGTACTGCGGCCGTTGAGGATGACCTGCGCACCCGCGGCGGCAAGCCCCTGCGCGATGGCCAGACCGATGCCGGCGGTGGAGGCGGTGACCAGTGCGGTGCGGTCGTTGAGTTCGATCTTCATGGGGGAGATCCTGCGTGGGCGACACCGCAGTATCGGCGTCGGGGCGTGATCGGAATGCCCCCGTGCACGCAACACGATGTTGCACGGCCGACAGGGTCACGCCCGAATACCGCTCCAGTAGATCCACGCCACGCGTGGATGCCGTCCGCTCAGGCCAGGCCGCGCACCGCGCCATTGGCCGCTGCCCTCACCTTCGGCAACATCCGCAGCACCAGCGCCATCTGCGTGCGGATCAACTGCAGTTTCGGCGGCATCGTCTCATCGAGCTGCTCCAGTTCGGCGGCCACCGCACGATCGGCGTCGTTGTCCTCCTCCGACACCGGCTGCTGCGCCGTCAATGCCGATGCCAGCTGCTGCAGCGCTTTACGCACCCGCTCGCCAGCGGCCAGCGCGAGTGGATCGCCCGCGTAGCTGTCGACCTGGTCGCGGTGCGCACCCAGCGCTGACAGATGCCCGAGCAGGGTGTTGGACAACGCCAGGAAGTGGAAACCCGAATCGAGGTTGCGGCGCACGTGGCCCGGTTCGCGCAGCATGTTCGACAATGCGGTGGACAGTGCGGCATCGGCGTTGTGCATGTCGCGGCGGGCGATGCGGTAGGCCAGGTCGTCGCGCATGCCGCTGCGGTACTGGCCCAGCACCGATTCCAGATAACGGGCGGCGGTATCCAGCACCCGCGCCAGCACGCGGTGCAGCTGTCGACCCTGCCAGTCCGGCAGGATCAGGAACGCGGCCGCTGCGGCGATCGCGCACCCCAGGATCGTATCGACCATGCGTGGCACGATCAGCACGAAGCCGTCGCCGATCAGGTTGAAGCAGGTCAGCGCCATCACCGTGATGGCGGCCGAGGCGACCAGATAGCGGTCGGTACGGGTGAAGAAGAACAGCAGTGCCGACAGCAATGCGATCAGCAGCTGGATCTCCAGGGTTGGGAACAGCTGCAGCAGCGCCCAGGTCAGCACCAGGCCGGCAAGCGTACCGACGATGCGCTGGGCCAGGCGCTGGCGGGTGGCACCGAAGCTGGGCCGGCACACGAACACGATGGTCAGCAGGACCCACGAGCCGTTCTGTGCATTGAACAGATGGATGGCAACGAAACCGGCGATCAGTGCCAGCGCCATGCGCAGGCCATGGCGGAACAATACCGAGCCGGGGGTGAGCTGCTGGCGCACGCGCACGCCCATTTCGCGCAGCGTGTGCGGGTTGCTGTCGCGCAGGCGGGTGTCGACGTTGTCCAGGCTGGCTTCGGAACGTTCGGCATCGAGCAGGCGGCGCTCGATGCTGCGCAGGTTGTGCACCAGCAGGTCCAGCGAGCCGAGCAGGCGCTGCCACTGCGGGCGTTGCTGGTCGCGCAGGTAGGCCAGGGCATCGGCCAGATCGCGCCCGGCCTGCTGGTTGCTCTCGCCGTAGACGAACGGACGACGCAGCCGGATCGCTTCGCCCAGCCGTGCGCAGGCCTGGCCCTGCAGGTCGAGCAGGCGCTGGCAGCGGTACAGCACGTCGCTGTGGAAGAACGCGTCGACCAGCGCGCCGTACGGGTAATGCGAGGAGCTGGCGCGCTCATGGAAATCCTGTGCCATGTAGTACAGGCGCAGGTACAGGCCGGAGTTGACGCCGGGCCGTCCGGAGCGGCCAAAGCGCGCCAGGATCGCGGTCTTGGCCTCGTTCAGCGCGCCGACCACGCGACGGTTCTGTTCGGCCAGGTCGAGTTGGCGGCGCTGCAGGTCCGCCTCGCGTACGGGTTCGAACAGCGCGGCCTTGAGCTGCAGGTAACGGCCCAGTTCCACGTACAGGCGGGCCACGCGCTCGCGCACCGGCCGGTTGGCGAACAGCGTAGTCCACAGGATCGACAGCAGCCCGTACCAGACCGCACCCGCAAGCAGGTGGCTGACCGCATCCAGCGCACTGTGCACGTCATGGGCGCCATGCTGTTCCAGGCCGATCATGGTGTAGATGGCCAGCGTGACGGTCGCCTGGGCGATGGACGCGTAGCGCTCGCCCAGTGCACCGAGCAGTGTCAGGCCGAACGTGGACAGCGCCAGGGCCGCGATGAATATCCACGGCCAGGGGAACAGCCAGATCACCGAGGCCGCTGCCAGGCAGAAGCACAACAGCGACAGCAGCACGGCCTTGGTCCGGCCCCACCAGTTGTCATCGGTCTCGGCAATCGCACTGGCGATGATGCCGAGGAACACGCCGGGCAGCGCGGTCAGCGCATCCAGATGCCAGCACACGGCCATGGCCGCGGTCAGGGCAATGAACACCCGCAGGCCATAGCTGGCCTTCTCGTGGGCCCACAGGCGGCTGAGGCGGGATTCGCGTGCGGACATGCAGGCTCGGCGAAAGGATCGGCCACCATTATTACGGGCCACGCGTGAAATCCGGTAGCGCCGCGCCATGCGCGGCGAGCACGCAGCGCGGCGTGGCATGCAGCCGCCGGGCATGGCCCGGCGCTACCGAGGCCCGTTACATGTCGAACCGCACGCTGAGCGCGAAGGTGCGCGGCAGGCCGACGCCGGCATTGGACCAGTACCTGCGGTTGGCCAGGTTCTCCACGCTGGCCCGCAGGGTCACCGGATGGCCGGAGGCCAGCAGGCGGTAACCGATGCCGGCGTTGACGAGGGTGTAGTCGGGCAGCTTCAGGGTGTTGTCGGCGTCGTACCAGACATCGCCGTAATAGCGCACGGCGGCATAGGTCTCCAGCCCTTCCACCCACGGCAGCTGGTAAGTGGCGTGCAGCACGCCGCTCCAGCGCGCAGCACCGACGGTACGGTTGCCTTCCTGCGCCGCGCTGCCCGGTGACAGCTTGTCGTAGGTCGGGTCCAGCCAGGTCACGCCACCGCCCACGGTCAGCGCATCGGTCAGGTGCAGGTCGGCGCTGGCTTCGATGCCTTCGTACAGGGTGATGCCATCCTGCACCAGGCGCTTGCCTGCATCGGTCAGCTGATCGATGTTGGCGCCACGTTCCAGGCGGAACGCAGCGACGTTCGCGTTCCAGCGATTCGCTTCCACCTTGGCGCCGATCTCGTACTGCTTGCTGATGGTGGGGTCGAGCACATCGCCGGCATTGATGTAGCTGCTGCCTACGCGGCTGCCTGCTTCCAGCGACTCGATGTAGCTGGCATACAGGGTGACGGCCTCGCTGGGCTTGAACATGACCGCATAGGTCGGGGTGACCGGATAGGTGTGGTACGCGCCCTTGGTCTCGAAGTCGTTGTAGCGCCAACCGGCCAGTACCGACCAGTCATGGCCGAGATCGACGGTATCGCTGACGAACACCGCCTGCTGCACGGTCTCGTCACCGCGGGTCATCACCCGGGAACCCACCGCGTCGTGACGGATGCCATGGCGCTGGTAGAGGTTGGCGCGGCCGATCAGGCTGAACTCGTAGGGACGGTCCCAGCCCAGCCCGGTCTGGTGGCTCACACCGGCCACCAGCTGGTGCTGCAGTGGGCCGGTGCCGAAGCGGCCCTGCACCAGTGCCTGTGCCAGCTTCCACTCGCTCTTGCCACCGAGCTCATAGACGTTGACGGCGTAGTCGCCGTTGGTATCGTCGATGTAGGCGAAGATCTTGTTGACGTCGTTCCACGAGGTGGTGACGCCATAGCTCAGGCTGGCCTTCCAGTCGCTGTTGATCTGCCAGTTCAGTGCGGTGGACAGCAGGCTGGAGCGGGTGTCGTAGTAGGTGCCGGGCACGCTGTTGTCGACATCGCCGGCGATCGGCCGCGGCAGTGAGGTCAGGCCACGGAAGTAGTACTGCGGTGATTCCTCGCGCAGGTCGCGCGACTGGAACACGCCGTCGAAGGTCCAGGTGAGCGCATCGCTCAGGCGCGCGTCCAGCGACAGTGCACCGACCTTGCGATCGACATGGCCACCGTTGAAGGTTTCGCCCTTTTCCTGGTATGCGTTGAAGCGGTAGCCGAACATCTGCTCGTTGCCGAAGCGGCCGCCGACGTCGATGCCGCCGCTGACGATGCCCTGCTCGCGCCAGCCGAGCTGGGCGGAGAAGGTCGGTACGTCGGTCGGCTTCTTGGTGATGTAGTTGACGATGCCGCCCGGCGCGCCGAAGCCGTACAGGAAACCTCCCGGACCCTTCAGCAGGTCGACCTGTTCCATCACTTCCAGCGGCCATTCGGTGCCCCAGGACGAGACCTGCAGGCCGTTGACCCGGTAGCTGTCGAAATTCAGGTCGATGCCACGGTTGCGGATCGGCGAGCTCCAGCCACTGGCATAGGCGCTGACCTGGGTGGTGACCGAGGGGTCGAGCAGGAAGGCTTCGCCCAGCGACACGACCTGGCGCTGTTCGATCTGCTCACGGCCGACGGCGGTGATCGCGAACGGGGTATCACGCAGCGCGCGATCGCCGAGGGCGCCAGCCTCGGTATGGGTACGCTCGGCGATGACCTTGACCGCGTCCAGATCGGTGGCGCTGCGGGATCCGGCCGGGGCTTCGGCGTGTGCAGTGCAGGCGGCGGACAGCGCGACGGCCAGTACGGCCAGGCGGGGGGAGCGAATCGGCAACATCGATGGAGATCCTCGGCGGGCGGCCACGGGCCATCCGCCCATGCAGGGGGGAAAGGTCGGTGGCTGGGATCACGCAGGCGTGCCGGGGACGGCAGCGGGGCGCCACAAGGGGGCGCAGGACCATGGCTGGATGAGAATTGTTCTCTTTTCGTTACAGCGCGTCAAATGCCATCGGCGTGCGGACCAACGGTCCGCACCCACCAGAGGCCGGTAGCGCCGGGCCATGCCCGGCGAGCGCGCAGCGCGGATTGCTGAAAGGCCGCCGGGCATGGCCCAGCGCTACCGAAGTCAGGCCCGCTGTGCGCGCCTGAGCAGCTTCGCTTCACGCCTGCGCGCGCGCCGCGCCTTCCAGCGCTCGGCCAGGCACGAGAAGATCACGTACAGCGCCGGCGTGCTGAGCAGGGTCAGGCTCTGCGAGAACAGCAGGCCGCCGATCATCGCGATGCCCAGCGGGCGACGCAGCTCTGAACCTTCGCCCAGGCCGATCGCCAGCGGCACCGCCGCCAGGATCGCCACCATCGTGGTCATCATGATCGGGCGGAAACGCACGATGCTGGCTTCACGGGCAGCATCGCGCGGAGTCAGCCCATGTTCGCGCTGCGCCACCAGGGCGAAGTCGATCATCATGATCGCGTTCTTCTTGACGATGCCGATCAGCAGCACCAGCGCGATCATCGAGATCACCGACAGTTCGGTGTTGGTGCCGAACAGCGCCAGCAACGCACCGACGCCGGCGGCCGGCAGGGTGGACAGGATCGTCACCGGGTGGATCAGGCTTTCGTACAGGATGCCCAGCACCAGGTAGACGGTGAGGATGGCTGCCAGCACCAGGATCAGCATGTCGCTGGGGTCGGAATTGAAGCCGAAGCCGGCGTCGTCGGCCAAGCGGATGTCGCCGGGCATGCGCATGCCGGCCACGGTGCTGTCGATGATGGCCTTGGCCTCGCCCATGCTGACGCCGGGGGCGAGGTTGTAGCTCAGGTCCATCGTCGTGTACTGGTTTTCATGGGTGATCTGCGAGGGCGCCAGGCCCGGCGCCTGGCGGGCCACCGCCGTGATCGGCACCATCTCGCCGTTGCGTGCACGCACATGCACTTCGTCCAGCGCCGAAGGCGTGGCGGTCTGCGACGGCAGCGCATTGACCACCACACTGTACTGGTTGATGTCCGAGTAGATGGTGGAGATCTGGCGCTGGCCGAAGGCGCCGTACAACGCACCGTCGATGGCGCCGACCGAGATGCCCAGGCGCGCGGCCTTGGCCCGGTCGATCTCGATGTTCTGGCGCAGGCCGGCGTTGTCGACGTCGGTGCCGACATCACGCAGCTTCGGGTTCTTCTTCAATGCCGCCTGCAGCTTGGGCAGCCATTCCTGCAGTGCGGCCAGGTCGTTGCCCTGCAGCGAGACGCGGTACTGCGCGCCCTGGCTGTTGCCACCGCCATCGTTGCTGGGCAGGTCCTGGATCGCGCGCAGGCGCAGCTGCAGGTCCGGGTAGCGGTCGGCCTTCGCACTCAGCCGTGCCAGTGCGTGTGCGGTGGTTTCGCGGCGGCCTTCCTTGCGCGACTTCAGTTCCACGTTGAACTGCGCGCTGGAACCCTGGCGTCCGCTGCCCAGGCGTACGCCCACGGTCTTCACTGCCGGGTCGGCCATCAGCATGTCGGTGATGCGGCGCTGGCGGCTGACCATGTCCTCGAAGGACACCGTTGCGCTGGAATTGGCGCGGCCCCAGATCAGGCCGGTGTCCTGCGGCGGGAACGCGCCCTTCTTCACCGCACCGAACAGGAAGATGGTGACGCCGATCAGGATCAACGGCGTCAATGACAGCAGCAGCGCATGACGCAGCGAAAAATCAAGGAACACGGTGTAGACGCGCAGCATCCGCTCGTGACCGGCATCGAGCCAGCGGCCGAAGCGCGACGGTGCCGCCGTGTGGTCGTGCGCGCTGAGGAAGCGGCTGCACAGCGCCGGGGTCAGCGTCAGCGAAACGATCATCGACACGACGATCGCCGCCACCAGGGTCACGGTGAATTCGCGGAAGAACGCGCCCATCATGCCGCTGGCGAACAGCAGCGGGATGAACACCGCCACCAGCGAAGCGGTGATCGAGACGATGGTGAAGCCGATTTCGCGCGCACCGGCGAAGGCCGCCTGCATCCGCGGCATGCCCTCGTCGAGGTGGCGCATGATGTTCTCGATCACCACGATCGCGTCGTCGACCACGAAGCCGATCGCGATCACCAGCGCCAGCAGGCTCAGGTTGTTCAGGGTGAAGCCCATCACGTACATCACCAGCGCGGCACCGGCCAGCGACAGCGGCACGGTGACCGCCGCGATCAGCGTCGGCGCCAACCGGCGCAGGAACAGCGCCATGGTCAGCACCACCATCGCCAGGCTGATCAGCAGGGTGATCTGCACTTCATGCAGCGACGACCGGATGGTCGGGGTGCGGTCGAAGTAGGGCGTCATCGTGGTGCCCGGCTGCAGGTAGTCGCGCAACGCGGGAATCTGCGCTTTCACCCGGTCCACGGTCTCGACGATGTTGGCGCCGGCGCGGGTGAACACATACATCACCACGGCCGGTTTGTGGTCGAACCACGCGGCCTGGTAGGCGTCCTGCTGGCCGTCGTAGACGTTGGCGATGTCCTTCAGGCGGATCACCCGGCCATCGCCCTGGGTCTTGACCACCAGATCGGCGAAGTCGGCGGCGCGTGCGACCGAATCGTTGGCGATGATCGCCGTGGTGGTGTTGCCATCGCTGAGGAAGCCGGTGGGCGAGGTCACGTTGGCCGCGCGCACGGCATTGCGCAGGTCGTCGGCGGTCAGTCCCAGCGCGTTCATCAGGCGCAGGTTGACGTCCACACGCACCGCCGGCGTCGAGGCACCGGCGATATCCACCGAGGCGACGCCGCCGATCTGGCGGATGCGCTGGGCCAGCAGCGAATCGGCGACGTTGTACAGCTCATCGGCGGACTGCGTCTGCGAGGTCAGCGCGATGGCGATCACCGGATCGTCGTTCGGGTTCGCCTTCTGGTACATCGGCGAGCCCATGCCCGAGGGCAGGTCGGCCTGCGCCGAATTGATCGCGGTCTGTACGTCCAGCGCGGCCGAATCGATGTCGCGGTCGCTCTGGAAGATCATGAACACCAGCGAGCTGCCTTCCGAACTCGACGAGCGCATGCGGTCGATGCCCGGCAGCTGGCCGAGGTGGCGCTCCAGCGGCGCGGTCACCGTGGAGGCCATGGTCGCCGCATCCGCACCGGACTGGCTGGCGTGCACGAAGATCACCGGGATCTCGATGTTCGGCAGTGCCGACACGCCGAGCCGCAGGTAACAGATCACGCCGACCATGAACAAGCCGATGGCCAGCAGGGCGGTGCCGATCGGGCGACGGATGAAGGGGCCGGACAGGTTCATCGTGCAGCCCCCCGAAGGTGCGGGGCCAGGGTCATGCCTGCGGCTCCTGCACCGTGCCATCGCGCAGCGCACGCTGTTCACGGCGACGGGCGAGCCATTCCGAGAAGCGTTCCATGTACAGGTAGATCACCGGCGTGGTGTACAGGGTTACCAGCTGCGACAGCAGCAGGCCGCCGACGATGGCGATGCCCAGCGGCCGACGCAGTTCCGAGCCGATGCCGGTGCCCAGCGCCAGCGGCAACGCGCCAAGCATGGCTGCAGCGGTGGTCATCATGATCGGGCGGAAGCGCAGCAGGCAGGCGCGGCGGATGGCTTCGCGCGCGTTGGCGCCGGTGCGCCGCGCCTCGATGGCGAAGTCGACCATCATGATGCCGTTCTTCTTGACGATACCGATCAGCAGCACGATGCCGACGATGCCGTCCACCGACAGGCTCAGGCCACAGACCATCAATGCCAGCAGCGCACCGACGCCGGCCGGCGGCAGGGTCGAGATGATCGTGATCGGGTGGATGTAGCTCTCGTACAGCACGCCCAGCACGATGTAGATCACCACCAGCGAGGCCAGCAGCAGCCACACCACGTCGGTCTGGCTGCCGGTGAATTCAGCGGCCTTGCCGATGAACTGCGCATGCACGTGCGCCGGCATGTCCAGGCTGGCCTTGGTCTCTTCGATGGCCTTGACCGCATCGGACAGCGAATAGCCCGCCGCGACGTTGAAGGAAACCGTCACCGCAGGCAGCTGCTGCTGGTGGCTGACCAGCAGCGGCGCGCTGGAAACCTTCGCCTCGGCCAGCGCCGACAACGGGATGATGCCGCCCGCACCGACGGTGATGCCGGTGTTCTGTGCACCGATACCGGTGGCGGTCGACGAGTTGGACGAGGTGACCTGGCCGAAGCTGGTCGCGTTGGTGCCGGTGAGTGCGCCGGCACCGTTGGAGGCGACCGCCAGCTGTTCCATCAGCGCAGTGCTGGTACGGAACTGCGGCGCCACTTCCAGCACCACGCGGTACTGGTTGAGCTCGGTGAAGATGGTCGAGATCTGGCGCTGGCCGAACGCATCGTAGAGGGTGTCGTCGATGGTCTGCATCGGCACGCCCAGCACGCTGGCCTTGTCGCGGTCGATGTTCAGTTCCAGTGCGCGGCCCTGGTTGGACAGGTTGTTGTCGACGTCGGCCAGTTCCGGGCGCTGGCGCAGCGCCTGGGTCAGGCGGTTGGCCTGCAGCGCGACTTCCGCGCTGTCCACGTCCGACAGCGAGTACTGGTACTCGGTGGCGGCCACGCGGGTGTCCAGGGTCACGTCCTGTACCGGCTTCAGGTACAGCGCCACGCCGGGAATACCGGCGACCGATTTCTGCAGGCGTGGCAGGATGTCTTCCAGCCCATCACGTTCGCCGCGCTCTTTCAGCACGATCGACAGCTGGCCCTGGTTGAGCGTGGGGTTCATGCTGCCGGCACCGATGAAGGCCGATACGCCGGTCACGTCCGGATCCCTGCGCAGCGCTTCGGCCACCTGCTGGGTGCGTTGCTCCATCTGCGGGAAGGCGATGTTCTGGTCGGCCTGGACCACGGCGGTGATCAGGCCGGTGTCCTGCTCGGGCAGCAGGCCCTTGGGAATCAGCACGTACAGCAGCACGGTCAGTACCAGCGCGGCCGCGGCCACGGCCAGGGTGAGCGGCTGGTGTTCCAGCACCCAGTCCAGGCTGCGCTCATACAGGCCGACGGTGCGCGTCCACAGGTTCTGCTTGCCGGCCGCGGCCGCACGTTCGTGCGCGTCTTCGCCCTCGGGCAGCGCATCGGGCTTGAGCAGGTAGGCGCACATCATCGGGGTGAGCGTCAGCGAGATCAGCATCGACAGCACCACGGCGATGCTCAGCACCCAGGCGAACTCGTGGAACAGGCGGCCGGTGACGCCGGGCATCAGCAGCAGCGGCAGGAACACCGCCACCAGTGAAACCGTCAGCGACAGCACGGTGAAGCCGATCTGGCGCGCACCGATCTCGGCCGCCTCCTTGCCGCTCTTGCCTTGTTCGATGTAGCGCACGATGTTCTCGATCATCACGATCGCATCGTCGACAACGAAGCCGGTGGCCACCACCAGCGCCATCAGCGAGAGGTTGTCCAGCGACATGCCGGTGAAGGCCATCACCGCGAAGGTGCCGGCCAGCGACAACGGCACCGCCACCGAGGGAATGATGGTGGCCCAGAATCGGCGCAGGAACACGAAGATCACCGCCACCACCAGGCCGATCGTCAGGATCAGGGTGAACTGCACTTCATGCACCGAGGCGCGGATGGTTTCGGTACGGTCGGAGAACACCTCCAGGTGCACGTCGGCCGGCAGTACGCCCTGCAGCTGCGGCAGCAGCGCGCGGATGCGCTCGACGGTCTGCACGATGTTGGCGCCCGGCTGCCGGCGCACTTCCAGCAGCACGGCCGGCTTGCCGTCGGCCCATGCCGCCAGCTGGTCGTTCTCCACGCCATCGATCACTTCGGCCACGTCGGACAGACGCACCGGGCGGCCGTTCTTGTAGCTGATGATGGTGTCGCGGTACTCGGCGGCGCTGGCCAGCTGGTCGTTGGTGCCGATGCTGTAGGACTGGGTCTTGCCGTTCAGCGAGCCCTTCGGCGCATTGACGTTGGCCTGGGTGAGCGCGCTGCGCAGCTCTTCCAGGGTCAAGCCCATGTTGGACAGCTGCGCCGGATTGACCTGGATGCGCACGGCCGGACGCACGTTGCCGGCGATCGACACCAGGCCCACGCCCTGCACCTGCGACAGGCGCTGGGCGAGGATCGAGTCAGCGTAGTTGTTGACGTCGCGCAGCGGCCGCGTATCGGAGGTCAGCTTGAGGGTGACGATGGCCGCGTCGGCCGGGTTCACCCGGTTGTAGACCGGCTGGTACGGCAGCGACGAGGGCAGGGTGGCCTGGCGGATCGCCGCCTGCACGTCCTGTGCGGCGATGTCGATGTCGCGGTCCATCGAGAACTGCAGGATGATCGTCGACAACCCCGCCGAGGAATCGGAGGTCATCAGTTCCAGCCCGGAGATCTGCCCGAACTGCCGCTCCAGCGGCGTGGTCACCAGCGAGGCCATGGTGGTGGCGTTGGCACCGGGGTACTGCGTGGTCACCACCAGGCTGGGCGCATCGATTTCCGGCAGCGCCGACACCGGCAGCTTGCGGTAACCGAGGATGCCCAGCAGCAACAAGCCCGCCATCAACAGCGAGGTGGCAATCGGGCGGCGGATGAAGATCGTCGAAAAGCCCACGGACTGATCCTTGCTGGCACTTCAATGGCAGCGCCGGCGGGATCGCCGGCGCGGGGAAGAGCAGGGGCCTGCGCTCAGCGCGGGCCACCACCGCGGCGGCCGCCGCCACTCTTCTGTTCGGCGGCCTTCAGTTCGGCCTCGGTCGGTGCGGCCGGGGTCTCACCCGGCTTCAGCGCGGTCACCTTGCTGCCCGGCTTCAGGCGGAACTGGCCTTCGCTGACCACGCGCTCGCCGCCCTTCAGGCCTTCGGCGATCTGCACCTGGCTGTCGCCCACTTCCACGCCACTGCGCACGGTCTGCATCTTCACCGTGTTGTCGCCCTGCACGACGTAGACGTACTCGCCGTCCGGGCCACGCAGCACTGCCTGCGTCGGGATCACCACGCCGCCGCCGATGGTGCGCAGCTGCATGCGCACATTGACGAACTGGCCCGGCCACAGGCCGTTGTCGGTGTTGTCGAACACCGCGCGTGCCTTGAAGGTGCCGCTGTCGGCGCTGATCAGGTTGTCGACCACGTCCAGCTTGCCGTCGCCGCTGAGCACGTGCGAATCGGCGCGGTCCAGCGCTGCGATCGGCACGCTGCCGGCGGCCTGCGCCTGGCGCACGTCGCCGAGCTGGCGTTCGGGCAGGTTGAACAGCACGTGGATCGGATGGATCTGGGTCAGGGTGACCAGTGCGGTACCGGCGTTGACCACGTTGCCGGCGTCGACCGCGCGGATGCCGGCGATACCGGTGATCGGCGCGGTGACCCGGGTGTACTGCAGCTGCACCTGCGCCGAACGCATGCTGGCTTCATTGGCCGCCACTGCGCTTTCGTACTGTGCCACCTGGTTTCGTTGTGTATCCAGATCGGTCTTGGCCACGAACTGGCGGTACTCCGGCGCGTTCGAGCGCTGGTAGTTCGAACGTGCGGTGGCCAGCAGGGCTTCGTTCTGGCGCTTGGATGCAACGGCCTGGTCATAGCTGGCCTGGGCGGTGCGCGGGTCGATCACCGCCAGCACGTCGCCCTTCTTCACTTCCTGGCCTTCGCGGAAATTGAGGCTCATCAGCTGGCCGCCCACCTGCGGGCTGACCGTCACGGTGTTCATCGCGGTCACCGTGCCCAGCGCGCTGGCATACACCGGCACGTCCTGGCGCGCGGCATCGACCACGGTCACCGGCACCGGGCCGGCATCGGGATCTTCGCCCCCCTGGCCGGCGCCTGCCTGCTGCCCGGCAGCCTTGTCCTTGCCGCCACCGAGTACGCGCAGGCCGACCACGGCCAGCACCAGTACCGCCACGACCAGCAGCACGATCTTCCAAACACGTGACATTCAAGACTCCAAGAGGGCTGGACGGGGTGGCACCCCGGGTGGCAATGCGCAAAGCATACCTGTGGCCCACCGGGTTTCCTGCATGACGGATGGGACGGGCGCTCTGACAGATGGACGACGCTGGAGGTTCCCGTAACGGCAAGGTTGCCCTACATTCAGGTGCAGACCCCTTCCGTGGAGATCGAGATGCGCCGTTCGTTGCTGCTGTCCGCCCTGCTGCTGGCCCTGCCGTCCCTTGCCCACGCCGAGGACGCACAGCGCCCGGAAGTGACCGCTGCCGCACAGCGCCTGCAGGCCAAGGTGGTTGAATGGCGCCGCGATTTCCATCAGCACCCGGAACTGTCCAACCGCGAGGAGCGCACCTCCGCCGAGGTCGCCAAGCGCCTGCGCGCGATGGGCCTGAAGCCGAAGACCGGCATTGCCCACCACGGCGTGGTGGCGATCATCGAAGGCGGCAAGCCGGGGCCGAAGATCGCCCTGCGCGCGGACATGGACGCACTGCCGGTGACCGAGCAGACCGGCCTGCCGTTCGCTTCCAAGGCCACCGCGCAGTACCGCGGGCAGACCGTAGGCGTGATGCATGCCTGTGGCCATGACGCGCACACTGCCACCCTGCTGGGCGTGGCCGAAGCGCTGGTGGCGATGAAGAAGGACCTGCCGGGCCAGGTGATGCTGATCTTCCAGCCGTCCGAAGAAGGTGCGCCGCCGCCGGAAGAGGGCGGTGCGGCGCTGATGCTGAAGGAAGGCCTGTTTGCCGACTTCAAGCCCGAGGCGGTGTTCGGCCTGCATGTGTTCTCCAGCGTGCAGGCAGGGCAGATCGCGGTGCGCGGTGGCCCGCTGATGGCCGCGTCCGATCGTTTCGGCATCAAGGTGATCGGCCGCCAGACCCATGGCTCGGCACCGTGGAACGGCGTGGATCCGATCGTGGCCACTGCTGATCTGATCGGCACCGCACAGACCATCGTCAGCCGTCGCGCCAACCTGTCCAAGCAGCCGGCGGTGCTGACCTTCGGCGCGATCAACGGCGGCATCCGCTACAACATCATTCCCGATGAAGTGGAGATGGTCGGCACCATCCGCACCTTCGACGAAGGCATGCGCCAGCAGATCTTCGCCGACCTGCGCAACGTGGCCGACCACACCGCTGCCGCGCATGGGGCCAAGGCGGTTACCGACATCTACGAATCGGAAGGCAACCCGGCCACGGTGAACGACCCGGCGCTGACCGCGAAGATGCTGCCGAGCCTGCAGGCGGTGGTGGGCAAGGACAACGTGTACGAGCCGCCGCTGCAGATGGGCGCGGAGGATTTCTCGCTGTACGCCAAGGAAGTGCCGGGCATGTTCTTCTTCGTTGGTTCCACCAGCGTGGGCATCGACCCGGCGACGGCGCCGGCCAACCATTCGCCGAAGTTCCTGTTGGATGAGAAGGCGCTGGATGTCGGATTCCGTGCGCTGCTGCAGGTGAGCCTGGATTACCTGCATGGTGCGGGCACCCCGGCGGGTTGAGGGTTTCCGGCAGGGCTGCGCCCTGCACCCGCCGAAGCGGTAGTGCCGGCCGCTGGCCGGCAACCTCAACAGCAACAGCAACAGCAACAGCAACGGCAAAAGCTGGCTATCTGTGGGATGGCGGGGTGGGTCCGGTTGCGGGGGACGCCGTAAACCCGTCCATGGGGGCTTGGCCGCGGCATCCATGCCGCGGACACCCCCGCAACCGGACCCACCCCGCCTTCGACAGCTTCCCGCGGCTGTCGGAACGACATCCTGCTTTGGTAGGTGTCGACCTTGGTCGACACGGCGGACATCATGAACGTCTGAAGCATTGGCTTTTGATTTTGATTTTTCTGATCTTTCCCGTGGTGGCGCGGGAAATTGACCGTGGCCGGGAGGGGGGGGGCTGGGGGCGTAAGCGCCATGCATGGCGCGCCCGAGCCTACAAGGACGTATTCACGGCGTCCCCCAGCCAACCCACCCTCCCGGCCAACCCGATAGACCGCTCTGCCGGCCAACCAACCCCACCACGGAGGGGCTCCGCCGTTGGCCGACCCGGCCGAAGGCCCGCTCTGCGCGCGATACAATAAGCACCATGAACACCCCACAGGATTCCAGCCTCGGTCGCGAGGTCAGTTACCCGTCGCAGTACGATCCCGGCCTGCTGTTTCCCATCCCGCGCGTCGGCGCCCGCGCCGAGATCGGTCTGGACGAGGCCGCGCTGCCCTTCGTCGGCCATGACCGCTGGCACGCCTTCGAGCTGAGCTGGCTTGACCTGCGTGGCAAACCGCAGGTCGCCGTCGCCACCGTGCAGGTGCCGTGCACCTCGCCGCGGTTGATCGAATCGAAGTCGTTCAAGCTGTACCTGAACTCCCTCAACAGCACCCGCATCGACAGTGCCGAAGCCCTGCGCGAGCGCCTCGTCGCCGACCTGTCGGCCTGCGCAGGTGCCCCGGTCCAGGTCACGTTCGGCCTGCCGGCGTTGCGCGAATCACCGCTGGGCGAGTCGATCGACAGCCTCGAGGTGGACATCGACTGCTATGGCCCGCCGCAGGCGGACTATCTGTCGGCCAACGCCGATGCGCTGGTGGAGGAGACCCTGGTCTCGGCCCTGCTGAAGTCCAACTGCCCGGTCACCGGCCAGCCGGACTGGGCCACCGTCAGCCTGCGCTACCGCGGCCCGCAGATCGATCGTGCCGGCCTGCTGCGCTACCTGGTCAGCTACCGCGAGCACGCCGAGTTCCATGAGCAGTGCGTCGAGCGCATCTTCAGTGAAGTGTCCGCGCGCTGCCGGCCGCAGTGGCTGGAAGTGGAAGCCCGCTATACCCGTCGCGGTGGCCTGGACATCAACCCGTGGCGCGCCAGCCCCGGCATTGCCGCCCCGGCCGCGACCTACCGCGAACTGCGGCAGTAACCGCCGCAGGCGGTTACAGGTAGCGCCGGGCCATGCCCGGCGAGCGCAGCGGCCCCATACGGAGCCGCCCGGCATGGCCCGGCAAACCGGTTGGGCCCCGATTGTTCAGCTGCCCCGGGGGGCGGCTTCACATCGGCACCATCCCCATTTAACAACCTCTATGACACCGTGCCAGCCATGTAGTCATACAGACGGGAGTGTGTGGATGAGTACCGAGAAGAAAGCCGATTTCTCCGGCGTCAGTGGCAGCGTCGACAGTACCGCCCAGCAGGTCCCCAAGGCGGACTTTTCCGGCGTCAGTGCTTCGGTGGACAGTACCGCCGAGGTGGTCAGCGGTGGCACCTACACCGTGCAGAAGGGGGATTCGCTGTCGAAGATCGCCAAGCAGCACCTGGGCGATGCCAACGCCTGGAAGAAGATCTTCGAAGCCAACCGCGATGTGCTCGACGACCCGGACAAGATCTTCCCGGGCCAGACCCTGAAACTGCCGCCGAAGTAATACCGGCGATCCCATCGCCGTCCGAACAATCCTTGGAGGAATCCCGAATGATCAAGACGACCCCGCTTCAGAATGCCCTGCTGGCCGCGCTGCTGGGCAGCGTCGCCCTGGTGGGCTGCAAGAAGAAGGAAGAAACCGCAGACAACAACGCGGCTCCGGCGGCAACCACGCCGGCCGAAGCGCCCGCGCCGATGACCGGCGCGCCGCCGCCGATGGCTGCATCGGCCGTAGCGGTATCGGCGGTCACTGTCGGCAAGACCGCCGCAGCTGACAAGTCGGTGACCACGGCCGCCCTGTTCGCGCCGAAGGACGATGTCATCGTCTCGGTGAAGACCGATGGCGCGGCCAACAATGTCACCGTCGGCGCCAAGCTGACCTTCCAGGATGGCCAGGTGGCCGGTGAGCAGAACGCAACCCTGAACACCAGCGGTGCAGAGACCACCAACATCACCTTCAAGAATGCCAATGGCTGGCCGGCCGGCAAGTACCGCGCCGAAGTCATGGTTGATGGCAAGGCGGCCGGAACGCCGCAGGAGTTCGAGGTCAAGTAAGTCCCGCCGACTCTCTCCCGGTTGGACTCACGATGGACGCAGCCGCGAGGCTGCGTCCTTTTTTGTTGGTGGCGTTGCGGGAAGGCCTCATCCACGCATGGCGTGGATCTACAGGTGCAGACACCTGGCCGATCTTCGCGCAGGGATGTTTCCGCAGACCCACGCCATGCGTGGATGGATCACAGCGTTGCCGGTGTGCAGTACCGCCGCGTATGGCACGGCTTTGCCCCGCGCGGCTGAAAACGCGACAATGCAGGGGTTTCCCCGGCGCGCGCCCACCCTGACGGCGGCGGGGAAAGTGACACGGTTGCACGTGGCCCGGCGCTGGCGCCGGCCTTCCCCTGAGCACTGCTACAGAGTCCAAGTCCCCCATGTCCAAGATCCTCTACACGCTGACCGACGAAGCACCGTTCCTGGCCACCCAGTCGCTGCTGCCGATCGTCGACGCCTATACCTCCACCGCGGGCATCGCAGTGGAGACCCGTGACATCTCGTTGTCCGGCCGCATCCTGTCGCTGTTCCCGGAACTGCTGAGCGATGCGCAGAAGGTCAACGATGACCTGGCCGAGCTGGGCCAGCTGGCGACCACCCCCGACGCCAACATCATCAAGCTGCCGAACATCTCCGCCTCGGTGCCGCAGCTGAAGGCCGCCATCAAGGAACTGCAGGACCAGGGCTATCCGCTGCCCGATTACCCGGAAACCCCGGCCGACGACCAGCAGCGCGACTACAAGGCGCGCTACGACAAGGTCAAGGGCAGCGCAGTCAATCCGGTGCTGCGCGAAGGCAACTCCGACCGGCGCGCGCCGCTGTCGGTGAAGAACTACGCCCGCAAGCACCCGCACCGCATGGGCGCTTGGGCGTCCGATTCGAAGTCGCACGTTGCGCACATGGACGCGGGTGATTTCTACGGCAGCGAGAAGTCGGCCACCCTGGCCAACGCCGGCGCGCTGAAGATCACCCTGCACGGCAAGGACGGCAGCACCGTCGTGCTGAAGGAAAAGACCGCGGTCAAGGCCGGTGAGATCGTCGACGCGGCAGTGATGAGCCGCAAGGCGCTGGCCGCCTTCATCGATGCGCAGATCGCCGACGCCAAGTCGCAGGGCGTGCTGTTCTCGCTGCACCTGAAGGCGACCATGATGAAGGTCTCCGACCCGATCATGTTCGGCGTGGTCGTCAACGAGTTCTACAAGGACGTGCTCGCCAAGCACGCCGACACGCTCAAGCAGGCCGGTTTCGATGCCAACAACGGCATCGGTGATCTGGTCGCGCGCCTGCCGTCGCTGCCCGAAGCCACCCGTGCCGCCATCGAAGCCGACCTGCAGGCCGAGTACGCGCAGCGTCCGGGCCTGGCCATGGTCAACTCGGACAAGGGCATCACCAACCTGCACGTGCCGAGCGACGTGATCGTCGACGCCTCGATGCCGGCGATGATCCGCGACTCCGGCAAGATGTGGAATGCCGAAGGCAAGCTGCAGGACACCAAGGCGGTCATTCCGGACCGCTGCTATGCCGGCGTGTACCAGGCTGTCATCGACGACTGCCGCAGCAACGGTGCCTTCAACCCGGCAACCATGGGCTCGGTGCCCAACGTCGGCCTGATGGCGCAGAAGGCTGAAGAGTACGGCTCGCACGACAAGACCTTCCAGATCGCTGCCGACGGCGTGGTCAAGGTCACCGACGAGGCCGGCAACGTGGTGTTCGAACACGCCGTGGAAGCCGGTGACATCTGGCGCATGTGCCAGACCAAGGACGCGCCGATCCAGGACTGGGTCAAGCTGGCCGTCGAACGCGCGCGCCTGAGCAGCACCCCGGCCGTGTTCTGGCTGGACGCCGCCCGCGCCCACGACGCGCAGGTCATCGCCAAGGTCGAGACGTACCTGAAGGACCACGACACCACCGGCCTGGATATCCGCATCCTGCCGCCGGTGGAAGCGACCACCTTCTCGCTGGCCCGCATCCGCAAGGGCGAGGACACCATTTCGGTGACCGGCAACGTGCTGCGCGATTACCTCACCGATCTGTTCCCGATCATGGAGCTGGGCACCAGCGCCAAGATGCTGTCGATCGTGCCGCTGATGGCCGGTGGCGGCCTGTTCGAGACCGGTGCTGGCGGTTCGGCACCGAAGCACGTGCAGCAGTTCGTCGAAGAGGACTACCTGCGCTGGGATTCGCTGGGCGAGTTCCTGGCCCTGGCCGCGTCGCTGGAGCATCTGGGCAACCGCTACGACAACGCTGCCGCCCGCGTGCTGGCCAAGGCGCTGGACGAGGCCAACGGCCAGTTCCTGGACAACGACAAGTCGCCGTCGCGCAAGCTCGGTGGCATCGACAACCGTGGCAGCCACTTCTACATCGCCCTGTACTGGGCGCAGGCCCTGGCAGCGCAGAACGAAGATGCCGCACTGCAGGCACGCTTCGCTCCGCTGGCCAAGGCGCTGGCCGACAACGAGCAGAAGATCGTTGACGAGCTGATCGCGGTGCAGGGCAAGGCCGTGGACATCGGCGGCTACTACCGTCCGGATGTGGCGAAGGCCGCTGCCGCGATGCGTCCGAGCGCGACCTTCAATGCCGCGCTGGAGCAGCTGCGCGGCTGATTCATCGCCGCCCGGTTGAGACCTGGAAAGAAACCCGCGCCTCGGCGCGGGTTTCTTTTTTGCGGGCCTGGGGTCAGATCCCTCTGTACCGCAGAGGGATCTGACCCCACCCATGGCGTGGATGTACTCGGGCCCGGAACCGTGAAATCCGTCATCCGTCGAAACGCCGTCAACACGGCATGAAACTTGCCCGCGATGGCCGTCGCAGAACGGACGCATGCATGTTCACCACTGCCACCAATATGAGCAGTCGATCACGACGATGGCGGCAAGCCATGGCCTAGCCTTGGCGATGCGAGACCGCCGGGGAGGTGGTCGCACGGGGAACACGGATGGCACGCGTGCTCGTAGTGGGAACCGACATCCAGGGCGAACAGGCCCTGCTGCAGAGGCTGCGGATGGCCTCGGCGCTGCCGGACGGACAGATCCGCCGCAGCCAGGACCTGGACGACTGCGATCTGCTGGTGATCCGCGATACGCCGGCGCTGCGCAACGCGGCACTGCGCATGCGCCAGCAGCGCCCGCGCCTGCACTGCTGGATCGAGGACCTCGGCGGCCAGTTGCGCGAAGGCGATGGCGGCCAGGACGTACTGGATGATGGCGCGATAGGACGGGCGCTGCGCGGCATGCAGACCGGCACCGATGCGACACCGATCCGCTTGGCTGACGGCGCGCATGCGATCACCCGCCTGCTGCGCGAGCGGCTGCCATCGCGGCAGGGCCAGGCGCTGCTGGGCGAGGGCGCAGAGCCGCTGCTGCTGCTGGATCTGGAGCAGGACCAGGCGGTGCTGCTGCACGAGCCGGCTACGGTGCTGGTGGAACGGCTGGCGCAGGGCTTCGAGCACCTGTATCTGGATGCGCTGCTGCCGGCGCAGCTGCAGGCACTGGCGGGTGACCGCGCGCGACTGCCGTTGCGTCCGTTGCTGTGGCAATGGGCGCAGCGCAGCCGCCACTGGCAGGCGTTGGATGAGCGCCTGCGCGGGGCGTCGGTGAAGCTGCTGCGCTGGCCGGACTTCCGCGTGCTCGGCCACGATCACGATGGCTTCCGTCTATGTTCGCTGCTGCTCAAGCGTGCCTGCACGGTGGACGAATGCGCGATGCTGCTGGATCTTCCCGCCGCCGCCGTGCGCGATTTCATCCACGCCGCCTACCTGTGCGGCTATGCGCAGCTGCAGGTCGCACCTGCAGTACCGCTGGCGGGTGCGCGTGCCAGCACTGCCGACAACGGCCTGCTCGCACGCCTGTGGCGGACGCTGCGCGGGAGTGATCGCGATGCGTGAGCACAAGGTGGTGGTGCTCGGTGGCATGGGCAGCGGCAAGTCGACATTGGTACGCAGCATCGCCGCCGGTGCGGTGGTCGACACCGACGTAGCCAACAGCGACCGCGCGGGTGCCGACAAGGCTTCGACCACGGTGGCGCTGGACTACGCCGATATCGACCTGCCCAACGGCGAGAGGCTGCGCCTGTATGGCACGCCTGGCCAGCAGCGCTTTGATTTCCTGTGGCCGATCCTGCTGCAGGGTGCGCGCGGTGCGGTGTTGCTGCTGGACGCGCGCCGTGCCGGGGTGGCCGCCGAGCTGGACGCCTACCTGCAGGTGCTGCGCCCGTTCGGTCCGGCATTGGCCCTGGTGGTGGCGGTGACGCATCTTGACCAGGTGCCGGCAGCGGCGCTGGATGACTGGGCCGAGCGCGCCCGGCTCGATGGCCAGCCGCTGCCGTTGCTGGCGGTGGATGCCCGCGATCGCGAACAAGGACTGCTGCTGATGGACGTATTGATGAGCGAAATGGAAGCGCATGCACTGGTGGCCGCACATGGCTGATGGACAAGGCGCGCCGTTGCCGGACGCGCAGCAGCGCGAGCGCCTGCAGCCGTTGCTGCAGGACCTGCAGCAGCGGGTGGAAGGGGTGCGGACCGTGGTGCTGGCCAGCGTCGATGGCTTTGCCCTGGTCAGTGCTGGTGCGGAGGGGCGCGGCGAACGCCTGGCGGCGATGACCAGCGCGATGCTGGCCCTGGCTGCAGCAGTGGGGCGCGAACTGGCACTGGGCGATCTGCAGACGCTGATGCTGGAGGCCGCCGGCGGCAAGGTACTGATGCTGGCCATCCAGGCCGAGGGGCGTGCGCCGCTGCTGCTGATGGCGGCCTGCGACCAGCGCAGCGTGATCGGCCAGGTGCTGTGGCAGAGCAGGGAATGTGGCCAGGCGATCCTGGCCGAACTCAGCGGATCGTGAGCCCGGCCGCAGGGGAACGAGGGGCTCGAACCAACATTGAGAGGGGTGCAACGTGGCTGGATTGAATGATTCGTTGACTGCACTGATGGGTATCGATGGCGCGCAGGCCGTGGCGCTGGTCGACTACGAAAGCGGCATGCTGCTGGGCGAGGCCGGTTCGGGCATGGACATGGAAGTGGCGGCGGCCGGCAACACCGAGGTGATCCGCGCGAAGATGAAAACCGCCGCCTCGCTCAACCTCAACGATGGCATCGAGGACATCCTGATCTCGCTCGGCAAGGCGTATCACATCATGCGCCCGGTGGCGAAGAAGAAGGGCCTGTTCTTCTACATCGTGCTGGACCGGACCAAGTCCAACCTCGCCCTGGCGCGGCGCAAGGTGCAGGACGTGGAGGCCGAACTGGCGATCTGAAGGGTAGTGCCGGCCGCTGGCCGGCACCTGCCTGCATCCAGGGGGGGCAGATGGTGCCGGCCAACGGGCGGCGCCGTCTGCGCGCTCGACGGCATCACACACGCCAGCGTATGGTGAGGTCGGTTTCCCCGGATACGTCGTGCATGTCCGATCCTGTCACTGCAACCGAACTGGCACCGCGCATCGCCGAGGCCATCCGCGATGGTTTCGAGCACTATCACGCCCGCTTCGCCGCGATCACGGCGCGTGCCCGGGTGCGTTTCCAGCAGCGCGACTGGGCGGCGGCGCGCCACGATGCGGTCGAGCGCATCGCCCTGTACGACCAGTGCATCGCCGAGCAGATGGATGCGCTGCGGCGGCTGGCCGGTGACGCCATCAGCGAACGCGCGCTGTGGCTGCAGGTGCACGCGCACTTCAGTGCCCTGCTGCAGGGCCTGATCGACGCCGAGCTCTACAAGACCTTCTACAACACGTTGTCGCGACGGCTGTTCGCCATCCGCGGTGTGGATCCGGAAGTGGAGTTCATCGCCTTCGATGTCGAACCCTCCGATGCGATCACCCATCCGGTGGCGCGCCACACCTACGCGGTCTCGCCGACGCGGCCGGTAGAGGCGCTGCAACGGGTGTTGGCCGACTACCGCTTCGATGTTCCGTACGCGCACCAGCTGCGCTGCGCCGCCGCCATCGCCGTACGCCTGCAGGACGATCTGGCGCACTGGGGCGACACGCCGGTACGCAGCATCGAACTGCTCGATACCGTGTTCTACCGCGAGCGTCGCGCCTATCTGGTCGGGCGCGTGTTCGGTGAACACCGTTTCTCGCCGTGCGTGATCGCGCTGGTCAACGACGACCAGGGCCTGCGCGCCGATGCCGTGCTGACCCGGCGGCGCGATGTGGCCCATCTGTTCGGCGTGTCGCGCAGCTATTTCCAGGCCGATCTGGGCACGGTTGGCGATGCGGTGGTGTTCCTGCGCAGCCTGCTGCCGGGCAAGCCGATCGACGAGATCTATACCGTGCTCGGACGCGCCAAACAGGGCAAGACCGAGCGCTACCGGACGTTCTTCCGCCACTTCAATGAACACCCGAACGAGCGTCTGGCGCATGCCGAAGGCACGCCGGGCATGGTCATGGCGGTGTTCACCCTGCCCAGTTACCCGCTGGTGTTCAAGCTGATCCGCGATCGTTTCGCTTGGCCCAAGACGATGTCGCGGCAGCAGGTGGAGGAGAAGTACGCCCTGGTGTTCAACCTCGACCGTGTCGGTCGCCTGCTTGACGCACAGCCCTACCGGCATCTGCGTTTCCCGCGCGAACGCTTCGCCCCGGTGCTGCTGGACGAGCTGCTGCAGCAGTGCGCGCAGAGCGTGCGCGTGGATGGCGACGAGGTGGAGATCGCGTTGTGCTACGTGCAGCGTCGCTTCCGGCCATTGAATCTCTATCTGCGCGAACAGGCTGGCGAGGCCGTGCGCGCAGCGGTACTCGACTACGCGCAGGCGATCACCGACATGGCGCGCAACAACATCTTCCCCGGTGACATGCTGCCGAAGAACTTCGGCGTGTCGCGCCACGGCCGTGCCGTGTTCTACGACTACGACGAGTTGTGCCTGGTCAGCGACTGCGTATTCCGGGCCTGGCCCAAGCCAAGCTCTCCGGAAGAAGCGATGGCCGATGAGCCCTGGTTCCATGTCGGTCCGCGCGATGTTTTCCCCGAGCGGTTCGGGCCGTTCATGGGCTTGCCGGCGCAGGAACTGGCAGCGGTGCGCGAGCACTATCGCCATCTGTTCGATCCCGCCTGGTGGCAGGGGCTGCAGGCGCGCTTTGCGGCGGGCGATTATCCGGACACGCCACCGTATTCGGCTGCGCAGCGGTTGGCGTGATTGGCCGCGCCGACGGCGAGGAACTCGGGTAATCTCGGCACTTTCATCACCAAGGATCGGCAATGATGCGTTCTTCTCTTTTCCTGGCACTGGCCCTTGCGGTGTCTGGCGGTGGCGCCCTGATCGATACCGCCGATGCACAGACCGCGCGCGAGGTACGCAGGCAGGCCGAGGCCAGCATGACCCTCAGCGGGGTCATCGACATCGGCCGCGAAGGCCAGGTTGAAGGGTTCCAGCTCGATCGTCGCGAGAAGGTTGATGCTGGCGTAGCGGGGTTCGTCGACAAGGCGGTGCAGAGCTGGCGCTTTGAGCCGACGCTGGTCGACGGCAAGCCGATGCCTGCCCGTACTACCGTCCACCTGCGTCTGATTGCCGGCAACATGGAGGGCAACAGCATGCAGGTACGGGTGGTTGATGCCTGCTTCGGCAAGCTCGGCGGATCCAGTGCGCCGAGCACCGATGACGTCACCGCAGCGAAGACGCGCGCACCGGTCTACCCACCGCAGGCGGCATCGATCCGCGGGCAGGGCACTGTCATGCTTCTGGTCAAGGTCGGGCGTGATGGCAAGGTAGCTGACGTAATTGCCGAGCAGACCAACCTGACCGTGGTCGGTCCCGAGCGTACGATGAACCAGCTGCGCGACGTGCTTGCCAAGGCCAGCGTCAGGAGCGCCCGCGAATGGACCTTCAACCCGCCCACTACCGGCGAGGACAAGGACCGGGACTTCTGGACCGTGCGCGTGCCGGTCAATTATTTCTTCGACAAGCAGAGCGAGCGTTACGGCCGCTGGACCGCGTACATTCCCGGCCCGCGCCAGCAGGCGCCGTGGAAGACCGGCGAGGAAACCCTGGCCGCCGGAAGCGACCTGCTGCCCGAAGGCGGTGTGTACATGGTCGGTCGTGCGCAGGAAGGCCCGCGCCTGCTGACCCCGCTGGGCTGATGCGTCATTGCGGGATGCGCCGGGCCTGCCCCGGCGCATCCCGCTCGAATCGATGTGCTCAATCGGCGTGCGGGTATACCACCACCCGGTTGCGGCCCTGTTCCTTGGCCAGGTACAGGGCCTTGTCGGCCAAGCGCAGTGCCTGTTCCGGATCGGTATGGAAACTGGGGAAGTGGGCCACTCCCAGTGACACGGTGATGGTGCCCACCGGAGCAAACGGTTCGTCGGCGATGGCCTGGCGCAGGCGCTCGCCGGTCTGCCGGGCCGCTTCGATGCCAACGCCCGGCAGCAGCACCAGGAACTCCTCGCCACCGGCGCGGCACAGCACGTCGGTCTCGCGCGAATGGCGGCGCATCTGTTCGGCGATATGCACGATGGCCGCATCACCGATGTCGTGACCGTGGCTGTCGTTGATCGACTTGAAGCGGTCGATATCCAGCGTCAGGATCGCAAACGGCAGGCCCTGCGCCTGCAGCGCGTCGAGCGCCTGCTGCAGCCCGCGACGGTTGAGCAGGCCGGTCAGCGGATCGGTACGGCTGGCGCGGTTGAGCGTGCCGATCCGGTCCTGCAGCGCATTGAAGCTGTACAGCACGGCCTGTTTCAGCTGCGCCACTTCGAAGTACCAGGCGCGGATGCCATTGACGTGGCTGATCGCATTGCCGGTGTCTTCGCCGTCCTGCACGTTGCGCGCCAGCTGCCACAGCGGCAGCGAAATGCGGCGGGCGAACCACCAGGTGATCAGCAGCGACAGCACGCCCAGCGGAATGGCATTCCAGATCACCGCCGACATCAGGCGTGACAGCGGCTGCAGCGTCGCCTCGGTCGGGCGCTGCGCGACGATGCCCCAGCCGGTTGCCGCCACGGGCGCGTAACCGGCCAGCATCGCCACCTGGTGGTTGTTGCGCACCTGCTGCGCACCGCGCTGGCCGCGCATCACTTCTTTCACCGCCGGGTTGTTCAACGCGTAGGTGCCCACTTCCTTGGGGTTGTTGTGATAGATCAGGCGGCCATGGCGGTCCACCACGTACAGGTAGGAACCATCGCGGTAGTAGTGCGTACCCAGCAGGGTGTTGAGTGCACTGCGCTGGCGCAGGTACAGGGTGCCGCTCACATAGCCCCGGTACTGGCCGCTGCGGTCGAATACCGGGTGCGAGATCGAGATCAGCAGCTTGCCGGTGGCCGACTGGTAGGGATCGCTGATCATCGGCTGGCGCCGTTCCAACGCTGCCTTGTTGCCAGCGCTGCGCAGGATCTCGCCCTGCAGCTGCAGGCTCTGCGGCGAGGTCGCGATCACCCGCCCGTCGTTGGCCACCACCAGCGAGGAGTTGAAGCTGCTGGACTGCAGCTGCAGGCGACGGGCCTCATCCTGCGCCTGGGCCGGATCCATGTCGCTGTCGCCAAGCCGGGTGGCGGCATAGGCCAGCTGCTGCTGCGCGGCCAGCAGGAAGTTCTGCGTGGTCTCGGCCAGCTTGGTGGCGTACACGCGGTTGGCTTCCAGGGTGTTGCCCACCAGCTGGTCGCGCTGCACGCGATAGCTGGCAAGCAGCGTATTGGCCAGGGCGATGACGGCGCTGAGCAGGGCCAGGGCAAGGATCAGCTTGCCCAGGTTGAGCCGGGGAGACAGTGTGCGCATGCAGTTGAAGGATCGGGCAGGGCTGGACCCGCCGGATCCTCCGGATGGGGCAACAGCGGGAATCGGCGGCCCGGCCAGCGCGGCTGGGGCGGAGAGTCAGGCATTTGTCCCGCAGATTATCGCCAAATCACCGGGCCGCGAAGTGAAGCCGTTTGTCCTGCCGCCACCCAAAGAAAAAGCCCCGCACTGCGGGGCCTTTCCGTATTCCATCAATCCCGCGCGATCAGCGCTTCATCGAACCGAAGAACTCGTCGTTGGACTTGGTGTTCTTCATCTTGTCGAGCAGGAATTCCATCGCCGTCATTTCATCCATCGGATGCAGCAGCTTGCGCAGGATCCAGATCTTCTGCAGCAGCTCCGGCTCGATCAGCAGGTCTTCGCGACGGGTGCCCGAACGGTTGATGTCGATGGCCGGGAACACGCGCTTTTCAGCGATGCGACGGCTCAGGTGCACTTCGCTGTTGCCGGTGCCCTTGAACTCTTCGTAGATCACCTCGTCCATCTTCGAGCCGGTATCGACCAGCGCGGTGGCGATGATGGTCAGGCTGCCGCCTTCTTCCACGTTGCGCGCGGCACCGAAGAAGCGCTTGGGGCGATGCAGGGCGTTGGCGTCCACACCACCGGTCAGCACCTTGCCCGAGCTCGGCACGACGTTGTTGTAGGCACGCGCCAGGCGGGTGATCGAGTCGAGCAGGATCACCACGTCCTTCTTGTGCTCGACCAGGCGCTTGGCGCGCTCGATGACCATTTCGGCCACCTGCACGTGGCGCGCGGCCGGTTCGTCGAAGGTCGAGCTGATGACCTCGCCGCGCACGGTGCGCTGCATTTCGGTCACTTCTTCCGGGCGCTCGTCGATCAGCAGCACGATCAGGTGCACGTCCGGATGGTTGGTGGTGATGGCCGTGGCCACCTGCTGCATCATCATCGTCTTGCCGGCCTTCGGCTGGGACACGATGAGCGAGCGCTGGCCCTTGCCCTGCGGCGCCATCAGGTCGAGGATGCGGCCGGTGATGTCTTCCGACGAACCGTTGCCGCGCTCCAGGGTGAAGCGGCGACGCGGGAACAGGGGGGTCAGGTTCTCGAACAGCACCTTGTTCTTCGACGCTTCCAGCGGCTCACCGTTGATGGTGTCCACGATCGACAGCGCGAAGTAGCGCTCGCCGTCCTTCGGGAAGCGGATGCGGCCGGACAGGTGGTCGCCGGTACGCAGGTTGAAGCGGCGGATCTGGCTGGGCGAAATGTAGGTGTCGTCCGGGCCGGCAAGGTAGCTGGCCTCGGCCGCGCGCAGGAAGCCGAAGCCGTCCGGCAGGATTTCCAGCACGCCGTCGGCGGCAACGCCGTCGCCGTGGCGGGTCAGCACCTTCAGCAGCGCGAAGATCACGTCCTGCTTGCGGGCACGGGCCACGCCTTCGGAAATCTGCAGCTGCTCGGCGATCTCCAGCAGCTTCTGGGCCGGCATGCGCTTGAGGTCGCTCAGCGAATAGACCGGGAAGCCTTCGGGGACGTTGGCGTGCGGACGCGGTACGAACGGCTGCTGTTCGCCGTTGTCGTTGGGCATGCCGTCGTCGCGGAAGCGACCGCCGTTGCCACCACCACCACCACCGCCGCCATTGCGATCACGGTCGCGGCGGTTGCGGAAACGGTCACGGCGGTTGCCTTGGCCTTGCTGGCCCTGCTGACCGCCCTGGTTGTAGGGGTTCTGGTTCTGGCCACCGCCCTGGTTGTTCTGCTGCGACTGCCGCGGCTGGCCGGATTCGCGGCCCTCGCCACCTTCGCCGCCGCCACTGCTGGCAGGGGCCTCGGTGGCGGGTGCGCTCGGCGCGGAAGGCGCTGCGGCCGGTGCCGGCGCCTCGGGCGCGGCTGCCAGCGGCAGGGCAGGCTGCGCAGGGGCGGCGCTGGTTTCGGCGGCGGCCGGAGCGGCAGCCTTGGTTACGCGGGCTTTGCGCACGCGCTTTTCGGCGGGCGCATCAGCGCTACCGGTTTCGGGAGTGTTATCGGACAAGAGCGTTATTCCTCGCTTGAAGGTGCGAGCGCCCGGCTGGGGCGGCGAACATTGGGAATGGGTCTGGAAGAAACTGCGTCCAGAAGATGCGGCACGCGAACGCGGCCGGATGTGCCGACACTATCATCGGCCCGCGGCGCCACGCAAGGGTCGCCGGATACGGTATTCAGTCAGGCGCCGGGGCGCCTGCCCGGCAGCCGTCGAAAACGGCTGCCGGAAAGCGCGGGATCAGGCCAGGGCCTTGTCCAGCAGGCCGGCCAGCTGGGCCTTGCCAACGGCACCGATCTGCTCGCCCACCTTCTCGCCGTCCTTGAAGACGACCAGGTAGGGAATCGAACGCACGTGGTACTTGGCGGCCAGGGCGCGGTTGTTGTCCACGTTGACCTTGGCGATCTTGGCGCGGCCCTGGTAGGCATCGGCCAGTTCATCCAGCGCCGGGGCGATCATCTTGCACGGGCCACACCACTCGGCCCAGAAATCGACCAGCACCGGTTCCTTGGAATTCAGTACGGCGCTATCAAAGTCGGCATCGCCGACGTGTACAACCTTGTCGCTCATCTTGGTTTCTCGTCTTGGATTGCACCCGGCCAGGCCGGAGGTGGGTGAACTGGGCCATGCCCGGTGGCGTGACCCTCGTCGTTGCCTCGCGGCGGACTGCCACGGTGCGTTCGGCGGGATGCCTGGACGCTCACGGCCGGCAGTGTACCCCTATCGCAGGGCAGGGACAGATGCTGGCTGGAACCCAGCGTATCGTGATCGGTGCTGAGCCCGGTATGTGTCCGATGTCACTGTCCATGGCTGAAATGGGGGTGCTGGCGCGGTAGGCCATGGGAGCCCGCGCCGCTGTTCAAGCGCGGTACTGCGGGGTGAAGAGGCGCGTCTCCGTAAGCTGTGAGACGCCCGATTCCGGTTTGCTGGCCCGAGTGCGGTAAACTGGGGCATTGTGCGGCGCGCGGACCCGAGGGGTCCCGGCCAGCCCGACCCGCCGCAGGGGCCGCAGTTTGCGACGGAGCCCCAGACAGATTTCAGTGCCGCCGCCCGCAGGCGCGTGGCCATACCAAGACGGACACATGAGCGACAAACCGCTGACCGATTTGACTTTTTCCTCCTTTGATCTGCATCCGGCCCTGCAGGCCGGTCTTGAAGGAGCCGGATTCACCCGCTGCACGCCCATCCAGGCGCTGACCCTGCCGGTCGCGCTGCCCGGTGGCGACGTCGCCGGCCAGGCCCAGACGGGCACCGGCAAGACGCTGGCCTTCCTGGTCGCTGTCGTGAACCGCCTGCTGACCCGCCCGGCACTGGCCGATCGCAAGCCGGAAGACCCGCGCGCGCTGATCCTGGCCCCCACCCGCGAACTGGCCATCCAGATCCACAAGGATGCGGTCAAGTTCGGTTCGGACCTGGGTTTGCGTTTCGCGCTGGTCTACGGCGGCGTTGACTACGACAAGCAGCGCGAGATCCTGCAGCAGGGCGTGGACGTGATCATCGCCACCCCCGGCCGCCTGATCGACTACGTCAAGCAGCACAAGGTGGTGTCGCTGCACGCCTGCGAGATCTGCGTGCTGGACGAAGCCGACCGCATGTTCGACCTGGGCTTCATCAAGGACATCCGCTTCCTGCTGCGCCGCATGCCCGAGCGCTCCACCCGGCAGACCCTGCTGTTCAGCGCCACCTTGAGCCACCGCGTGCTCGAGCTGGCCTATGAGCACATGAACGAGCCGCAGAAGCTGGTGGTCGAAGCCGAGACCATCACCGCCGCGCGCGTGCGCCAGCGCATCTACTTCCCGGCCGACGAAGAGAAGATCCCGTTGCTGCTGGGCCTGCTGTCGCGCAGCGAAGGCGCGCGCACCATGGTCTTCGTCAACACCAAGGTGTTCGTCGAGCGCGTGGCCCGTTCGCTGGAGCGTTCCGGCTACCGCGTCGGCGTGCTGTCCGGCGACGTGCCGCAGAAGAAGCGCGAGAGCCTGCTCAACCGCTTCCAGAAGGGCCAGCTGGAAATCCTGGTGGCCACCGATGTGGCCGCCCGCGGCCTGCATATCGACGGCATCAAGTACGTCTACAACTACGACCTGCCGTTCGACGCCGAAGACTACGTGCACCGCATCGGCCGTACCGCCCGCCTGGGCGAGGAAGGCGATGCCATCAGCTTCGCCTGCGAGCGCTATGCGATGGGCCTGCCGGACATCGAGGCCTACATCGAACAGAAGATCCCGGTCGAAGCGGTCACCAGCGAGATCCTGACTTCGCTGCCGCGCCCTGAGCGTGCCGCCCCGGCACCGGGCGAGGAAGGCGACGAGAATGAAAGCGTCGGCCAGATCTTCCGCGAAGCACGCGAAGCGCGCGCCGCCGAGGAAGAGCGTCGTGGCGGCGGCCGTAGTGGCGGTCGCTCCGGCAGTGGTGCTGGCGCTGGGCGTGGTGGCCGCGATGGCGAGCGTAGCGGCGAACGCCGTCCGCGTGGCCCGCGCAAGCCGCGTGTGGAAGGTGAGCAGGTTGCTGCCGCCGCAGTCGAGGGTGCAGTGACGGCTGAAGCTGCTGCCGTGCAGGCCCCGCGTCCGCCGCGCGCTGAAGCTGCGCCGGAAGGTGCGGTGGACGGCGAGCGCAAGCCGCGCAAGCGCCGTCGTCGTCGCCACGGCCGTCCGGTCGAGGGCGCCGAAGGTGTGGCAAGCAACGCCGGCAACGGCGCCAGCCCGGTTACCCCGGTGCAGGTGGTGGCCAAGCCGGTGCGTACCAGCGCCGATGCCGGCGACTCGTTCCTGACCCGTATCGGCCGCAAGATCCGCCGGATGCTGTCCGGCAATTAAGCCGGTAGCGCCGGGCCACGCCCGGCGAGCGCAGCGGCCTCCGTCCGGGGCCGCGATGCCGGAAGGTTTTCGCCGGGCATGGCCCGGCGCTACCGATCTGTCGCGCCGGTCCTGCATAATCGGGGCATGAGTGTCCTGCGCTTCGACAATGTCAGCAAACAGTACGCCGGTGGCCACGAAGCCCTGACCGATGTCAGCTTCGAGGTCGCGCCGGGCGAAATGCTGTTCGTCACCGGTCACTCCGGGGCGGGCAAGAGCACCCTGCTCAAGTTGATCCACCTCGACGAGCGGCCCAGCCGCGGCGCGGTGATGTTCGACGAGCGCAACCTGCTGAAGGTGCGCGGCGGTGATGTGCCGCGGCATCGACGCGCGGTCGGCGCGGTCTACCAGGACCACCGCCTGCTGATGGACCGCTCCATCGCCGAGAACGTGGCCCTGCCGCTGATCCTGCGCGGCACCCGCCGTGGCGACATCAACAAGCGCGTGCGTTCGGTGCTCGAGCGCATGGGCCTTGGCCACCGCGAAAAGGCGCTGCCCTCGCAGCTGTCGGCCGGTGAGCAGCAGCGCGTCGGCATCGCCCGGGCGATCGTCGGCGAGCCCAAGCTGCTGGTGGCCGACGAGCCGACCGGCAACCTCGATCCCACCCTGGCGGCCGAGATCATGTCCCTGTTCGCCGAGCTGCCCGCACGCGGCACCAGCGTGCTGGTGGTCAGCCATGACCTGCCGCTGCTGCGCCACATGCGCAAGCGCGTGCTGATCCTCGACCACGGCCGGCTGGTGGACGACATCTCGCCGCAGGATCTGGCGGAGTAACCATGGCCAAGAACGAAAACACCGAAGCCGCTGCGCCGTCGCGCCTGGGCGTGTGGTTCCAGCACCACGTGCACAGCGTGGTGTTCAGCCTCGGCCGTGCCTGCCGCAAACCGTGGGCGACGCTGCTGACCGTGATGGTCATGGCGCTGGCCCTGGCGCTGCCGCTGGGCCTGTCGATCGCGCTGGACAACCTCAAGCAGTTTGCCGGCAGCGTGCAGCAGTCGCGCGACATCAATGTCTTCCTGAAGGCGGACGTCGACGGCCCGGGTGCGCTGCGCCTGGCCGGGGAGCTGCGCGACCGGCCGGACGTGGCCAGTGTCACCGTGCGCACGCCGGAGCAGGGCCTGGAGGAACTGCGCCAGGCCGGCCTCGGCGAAGCCATCGACGCACTCAACGACAACCCGTTGCCCTCGTTGCTGGTGGTCACCCCCGGCCAGGGCCAGGACGATGCACGACTGGCACGCGCGCTGGAAAGCCTGCCCGGTGCCGACCTGGTGCAGCACGACGCCCTGTGGCGGCAGCGCCTGGATGCCTGGCTCGCGTTTGGTGCGCGGCTGGTGCAGGTGCTGTCGGTGCTGCTCGGCGCCGGTGCCGCGCTGGTGGTCGGCAACACCGTGCGCTTGGACATCCAGGCCCGCCGCGAGGAAATCGGCGTGCTGCAGCTGCTCGGCGCCAGCGATGGTTTCATCCGCCGCCCGTTCCTGTACCTGGGCGCCTGGTATGGCCTGGGCGCCGGTGCGGTCGCGCTGGGCCTGATCGGCATTGCCGGTGCCGCCCTGCGCGCGCCGCTGGCCGAGCTGTCGCGCAGCTACGGCAGCCCGTTCGTGCTGCATGGCCTGGACCTGCTGCATGGCAGCCTGGTGCTGCTTGGCACCTTGTTGCTGGGCTGGCTGGGTGCATGGCTGGTGACCGGCCACTTCCTCCGCCAGACCCGCCCGACCGACACCTGAGACCGGCATGCAACCGCAAGCGCTGAAGCACCTTGAAGGGCCCGCGACGCGGGTGATGGTGGTTGACGGCTCCAAGCTGGTGCGCAAGCTGATCGCCGACGTCCTGCAGCGCGATCTGCCGGGCGTGGAGGTGATCGGCTGCGACAGCATCGAAGACGCACAGCATGCGCTGGCGCAGGGGCCGGTCGATCTGGTCACCACCTCGTTGACCCTGCGCGATGGCGACGGCCTGGCGCTGGCGCGGATGGTGCGCGAAGCGGCAGGGCAGGCCTATGTGCCGGTGATCGTGGTCTCTGGCGACGCCCAGCAGCACCTGGAGCAGCGCCGCTTCACCGAGTACGTCACCGACTACTTCGACAAATCGCTGGGCCACGAGGCCCTGGCGACCTTCGTGCGCGGCTACGTGCAGCCGCAGACCATTCCCGGCGCGACCATTCTCTACATCGAGGACAGCCGGGTGGTGGCCGAGGCGACCAAGCGCATGCTCGAGCGCCAGCAGCTCAACGTTATGCATGTGGTCAGCGCTGAAGAAGCGTTTACCCTGCTCACCGCCGAATCGCTCGGGCGCAGCCGCCATCGCATCGATCTGGTGCTGACCGATGTGACCCTGAAGGGAGAGCTGAGCGGTCGCGACGTGGTGCAGCGCGTGCGCGTGGACTTCGGCTACGGCAAGCGCCGCCTGCCGGTGCTGGTGATGACCGGCGATGGCAATCCGCACAACCAGACCGGCCTGCTCCAGGCCGGCGCCAACGACCTGGTGCTGAAGCCGATCGAAGAGCGCCTGCTGATCACCAAGGTGCTGTTCCAGCTGCGGCTGGCCCGGTTGAATGATGGACCCCTGTTGCGATGACGTGTTGCGATGATCGATGAAGTAGTGGACACCCCGGCGATCCAGCTGGAACCGAGCTGGAAACAGCGTGTGGGCGATTACCTGCTGCAGCCGCAGATGCGCGAGCTGTCCAGCTTCCTGCGGCAGCGCAAGGCCAGCGGTGCGGCGGTGTTCCCGCCTGGACCGCAGATCTTCGCCGCCTTCGATGCGACCCCGTTCGATCAGGTGAAAGTGGTCATCCTCGGCCAGGACCCGTACCACGGCCGTGGGCAGGCCCATGGCCTGAGTTTCTCGGTGCAGCCGGGCGTGCCGGTGCCGCCGTCGTTGTTGAACATCTACAAGGAAATCGAGGGTGACCTCGGTATTGCCCGCCCGGACCACGGCTGCCTGATCCCGTGGGCGCAGCGCGGCGTGCTGCTGCTCAACGCGGTGCTGACGGTGGAAGAGGGCAAGGCCGGTGCGCACCAGGGGCGCGGGTGGGAAGGCTTCACCGACCATGTGGTGGACGTGTTGAACCGTGAGCGCGAGGGCCTGGTGTTCATGCTCTGGGGTGCCTACGCGCAGCAGAAGGGCAAGGTGATCGATACCGGCCGCCACCGCGTGCTGAAAGCCCCGCATCCCTCGCCGCTGTCGGCCCACCGCGGCTTCCTCGGCTGCCGTCATTTCTCGATGGCCAACGAGTACCTGCAGCGCCGCGGCCAGGCGCCGATCGACTGGTCGCTGCCGCCGCGGGCGACGCTGGCGCCATCGGGCTGAACGGCGAACAACGCTGCCCCTTGTTGAATGGGCGAAACCGCCACCCGTTCAGCTGCCTTTGACCCGGAATAGCCCCGCTTTCCGGGCTAGTGGGTTGAATTCCAAGGGATTGTGTATCCCGAAAAGCGCGCTCGCCACTGTCATCAAATCGCGTTACGGTAGGGTTCTGTTTGGGACCAGTGTTTCATCAGTGGAATGCTGGAACTTTTTCCTCCTTTAGCAGTCCAAATCCCAGACTGCTAAGATGGGTGCCTATGAGCCAGAACACCTCTACTGCCCTTGTGGCAAACAATCTGCCGATTCCCAGTGCGCTCGGTTCGCTGGACGCCTATATCGGTGCCGTGCACCAGATTCCGGTGCTGTCGGTCGATAACGAACAGGACCTGGCCCGTCGCTTCCGCGACGGCAACGATCTGGACGCTGCCCGTGAGCTGGTGCATTCGCACCTGCGCTTCGTGGTGCACGTGGCCCGCGGTTACAACGGCTACGGCCTTGCGCTGGGCGACCTGATCCAGGAAGGCAACATCGGCCTGATGAAGGCGGTCAAGCGCTTCGACCCCGACATGGGCGTGCGCCTGGTGTCCTTCGCCGTGCATTGGATCCGTGCCGAGATGCACGAGTTCATCCTGAAGAACTGGCGCATCGTGAAGGTCGCCACGACCAAGGCGCAGCGCAAGCTGTTCTTCAACCTGCGCAAGTCGAAGAAGCGCCTGGGCTGGATGAACGCGGCCGAAGTCAGTGCGGTGGCCAAGGACCTGAACGTGTCCGAGCGCGAGGTGCTGGAAATGGAATCGCGCCTGTCCGGCCGCGATATCGGTTTCGATGCCCCCACCGATGAAGACAACGACCACGCGCCGCCGTCGCCGGCTGCGTATCTGGTGGCCAATGACGAAGATCCGTCGATGGCCTACGAGCGCGAGGACAGCGAAGACAACCAGATGCAGCTGCTGCGCGAAGGCCTGGCGGAACTGGATGCGCGTTCGCGCGACATCATCCGCCGCCGTTGGCTGGATGCGGACAGCAAGGTGACGCTGCAGGAGTTGGCGGACGAGTACGGCGTATCGGCCGAGCGTATCCGCCAGGTTGAAGCGAACGCGCTGAAGAAGATGAAGGCGCTGTTCACCGCATAAGGCGGCGAAGCGTTTGAGTAATGGAAAGGCCCGGCATTGCCGGGCCTTTTTTTCCTGCTGGATCCACGCATGGCGTGGATCTACGTCGCGATCCAGTAGATCCACGCCACGCGTGGATCAGCGCGGTCTCAGATTTCCCGCGCGATCGCGCGCCAGCCGATGTCGGTGCGGTGGAACTCGTTGGCCCAGGTCACCTTCGCCACGCCCGCGTACGCGTTCGCCTGCGCCTCGCGCACGCTGTCACCCAGTGCTGCCACGCACAGCACGCGGCCACCTGCGCTGAGCACCTGGCCCTGCGCATCCAGCGTCGTTCCTGCATGGAACACCTTGGCCGTTGCCGGCACATCATCCAGGCCGGAGATCACCTCGCCGGTGATCGGCGTTTCCGGGTACGGCTTGGCTGCCAGCACCACGCCGAGCGACGGGCGCGGATCCCACTGCGCATCCACCTGGTCCAGGCAGCCATCGATCGCCGCGTCCACCAGGTCCACCAGGTCCGACTGCAGGCGCAGCATCACCGGCTGGGTTTCAGGGTCGCCGAAACGCACGTTGAACTCGATCACCTTCGGCGCGCCGCTGGCATCGATCATCAGGCCGGCATAGAGGAAGCCGGTGAATGGGATGCCGTCGGCAATCATGCCCTGCACGGTCGGGTTCACCACCTCGCGCATCACCCGTGCATGCACTTCAGGTGTCACCACCGGAGCCGGCGAGTACGCACCCATGCCGCCGGTGTTCGGACCGGTGTCGCCGTCGCCGACGCGCTTGTGATCCTGCGAGGTGGCCATCGGCAGTGCATGCACGCCATCGACCATCGAAATGAAGCTGGCCTCCTCGCCGTCGAGGAATTCCTCGATCACCACGCGCGCGCCGGCATCGCCGAAGGCGTTGCCCGAAAGCATGTCGCGCACCGCGTCTTCGGCTTCGGCGAGGGTCATCGCCACGATCACGCCCTTGCCGGCGGCCAGGCCGTCGGCCTTGACCACGATCGGTGCGCCCTTCTCGCGCAGGTAGGCCAGTGCCGGCTCGATCTCGGTGTGCACCGAATAGAACGCGGTGGGGATGTTGTGGCGTGCCAGGAAATCCTTGGCGTAGGCCTTGCTGCCTTCCAGCTGCGCGGCTGCCGCCGTCGGCCCGAAGATGCGCAGGCCGGCGGCGCGGAAGCGGTCGACCACGCCGGCCACCAGCGGCACTTCCGGGCCGACCACGGTCAGCGCCACGCCTTCGGCCTGGGCCAGGGCGAGCAGGCCATCGATGTCGGTGACCTTCACCGCGACGTTGCGGCACTTGTCTTCGTTGGCGGTGCCGGCATTGCCGGGCGCCACGAGCACTTCAGTGACACGGGAGGACTGGGCCAGCTTCCATGCCAGAGCGTGTTCGCGGCCGCCAGAGCCGATGACAAGTACGTTCATCACGAGATTCCAGATTGCGTGGGAAGGGAAGTTCCAGGTCCCCGGCGGCGCGTGTGCGTCATTCGCAGCCTTCGCGTCGCAGCGATTCGGGGAAGGAGTAGGTCCAGGACTTCGGGTCCAGGGTGAAGCGGTGCTCCTGACGCACCCGCTTGCCGCCGCAGGTGTTGCCGGATTCCTCGATCAGCAGTGGCCAGATGCGCGCACTGCGGTCGCTGTCGTCGAAACGCAGTGCGAAATCGATGCTGAAGCGGCGGGTGCGGCAGTCTTCGGCGGTATCGGGGTCGGCGGCCGCGTCGACGTTCTCGCATTCGTACTGGGCGTCGTTGTCGATGTGGCTGCGCACGTTGCCGGTGCTGGTCAGGCCTTTCGGGCCCGGCAGGACCAGGGTCTGCGAGAGCAGCGAGAAGCCCTGGCCGAACCAGCCATCCTCGACGCGGAAGCCGTAGAAATCGCTGCCGGCGCGGATGATGCTGGCGGTGCCGGGCTGGCCACCACTGCCGAAGCGCTCGCCGGTCAGCTCGCTGGTCACCCCGAAGCCATCGCCCTTGGGCTGCAGCACGAAGAACTCGATCGTTCCCGGGTCGATATGCGCGCCATCGACCAGCGCACCACACACCGCCAGCAGCTGCTGCCAGCTGTCGCCGGTCACCACCGGCTGCTCGGCGCAGACCTGCCAGTCGATCGCGCGCGTTTCATCGTCCTGGGTCCAGCTGCCGCGCCATTGGCCGGAAAGCTTGGCGTCCTTGCCGTAACGCCCGGTCAGGAAGGCCTGCAGCCGCGCGGTGCGACTGACATGCGCTGCCGGTTCGCTGGCGGCGGGCTTTGCCGCATCTGCCTGGGGGGCAGATGCGGGCTCGGCGGCCGGCTTGCAGCCGGCCAGCAGGGCCGTGCCAGCGAAGGCGAGCACGGCAAGCGGTTTCAAAGAGACTGCAGACATCCGTGTCGCTCCAGGTATCAGTGGCGGAAGTGGCGAACGCCGGTGAACACCATGGCCAGGCCATGTTCATCGGCGGCAGCGATGACTTCAGCATCGCGCATCGAACCGCCCGGCTGGATCACCGCCTTGATGCCGGCGGCGGCAGCGGCGTCGATGCCGTCGCGGAACGGGAAGAACGCATCGGAGGCCATCACCGACCCTTCGACCACCAGGTTCGCGTCGGCGGCCTTGATGCCGGCGATGCGCGCCGAGTAGACGCGGCTCATCTGGCCGGCACCCACGCCGATGGTGCGGTTGTCCTTGGCGTAGACGATCGCATTGGACTTCACGAACTTGGCGACCTTCCAGGCGAACAGCAGGTCGGTGAACTGCTTGTCGGTCGGTGCCAGCTTGCTGACCACCTTCAGTTCGTCGCGGGTCATGCCGCGGTTGTCCGACGACTGCAGCAGCAGGCCGGAGCCCACGCGCTTGTTGTCGAAGTTGTTCAGGCCGTCGCCGTGCGGGATGCGCAGCACGCGCACGTTGGCCTTCTTCTGCGCGTATTCCAGCGCGGCCGGTTCGTAGTCCGGCGCAATCAGGACTTCAACGAACTGGCGGTCCAGGATCACCTGCGCGGTGGCTGCGTCGAGCGGCTTGTTGAAGGCGATGATGCCGCCGAAGGCGCTGGTCGGGTCGGTGGCGTAGGCCAGCTCGTAGGCATCGCCGTTGCCGGCGCCAACGGCCACGCCGCACGGGTTGGCATGCTTGACGATGACACAGGCCGGCGCGTCGAACTGGCGCACGCATTCCCAGGCTGCATCGGCATCGGCCAGGTTGTTGTAGCTCAGCTCCTTGCCCTGCAGCTGCTGGAAGGTGGCCAGCGTGCCCGGCACCGGATGCAGGTCGCGATAGAACGCGCCGCTCTGGTGCGGGTTTTCGCCGTAGCGCAGGTCCATCACCTTCACGAAGGTGGAATTCATCTGCGCCGGGTACTCGGCGCGCACCGGCACGGCGGCGTCGGTGGCGGTGACGGCCGACAGGTAGTTGCTGATCGCCGCGTCGTACTGGGCAACGCGGTTGAATGCGGCCGCCGAGAAGGCGAAACGGGTGCCGGCCGACAGCTGACCGTCGTTGGCATCCAGCGAGGCCAGCAGTTCGGCGTACTGCGACGGGTCGGTGGCCACCGCCACGCGGGCGAAGTTCTTGGCCGCCGAGCGCAGCATCGCCGGGCCGCCGATGTCGATGTTCTCCACCGCGTCGGCCAGGGTGCAGTCGGCCTTGGCAGTGACCGATTCGAACGGGTACAGGTTCAGCACCAGCAGGTCGATGGCACCGATGCCGTGTTCGGCCATCACCGCGTCGTCCAGGCCGGAGCGGCCCAGCAGGCCGCCATGCACCATCGGATGCAGGGTCTTGACCCGGCCATCCATCATTTCCGGGAAGCCGGTGACCTCGGCTACGTCCTTCACGGCCAGGCCCGCATCGCGGATCGCCTTGGCGGTACCGCCGGTGGACAACAGCTCCACGCCGCGTGCAGCCAGCGCGGTGGCCAGCTCGACCAGGCCGGTCTTGTCGGAAACGGAGAGGAGGGCCCGGCGGACGGGCAACAGATCAGCAGTCATGGGGACAGGGCAATCGGCAGCGGAGCGGGGCCGATATTGTAGGCGGTGGGGGCCGGTGGCGGGCGCTGGTGGGGGAAATTGGCCGGTGCAGACTCCCGTCCTGGTCCGCTCGACAGCACCTGCATGGGCCGGCATTGGGCGCAATTCGATACGTGGCGCTGTCGCAATCAGGTAGGCTGTGCCCGCACTGCCAAGGATTAGCGGGTTCAGATCGTGTCGATCTATGCATTGAAAGGACGTTTCCAGGACCTGCTGCGTCCGGCCGTACACGGCCTGTACCGCGTGGGGATCACCGCCAACACGGTGACCGTGGCTGCGGCCGTGGTCTCGCTGCTGGTGGCCGCTGCGGTGTGGTGCTGCGCTCCCACCCAGCCGCTGCTGTATCTGGCCCTGCCGCTGTGGATGCTGCTGCGCATGGCCCTCAACGCCGTCGACGGCATGCTGGCCCGCGAGTTCGGCCAGCAATCGCGGCTGGGCGCCTATCTGAACGAGTTGTGCGATGTGATCGCCGACGCGGCGCTGTACCTGAGCCTGCTCAGCGTACCGGGCGTGCGCCCCGAGGCACTGTGGCTGCTGGCCTGGGCCGCCGCGCTGAGCGAGTACGCCGGCGTGCTGGGCCTGATGGTCGGCGCCAGCCGCCGCTATGACGGCCCGATGGGCAAGAGCGACCGTGCGTTCGTGATCGGCGTGCTGGGCCTGCTGCTGGCGTTTGGCTGGGCAGGCGCAACCGTGGTCAGCGCGGTCGCCGCACTGGCCGCACTGCTGTGTGGGGTGACGGTGGTCCGTCGCGTACGCCAGGGATTGAAGGAAGCCGCGGCGATATCGCAGCGGTAAGCACAACACGATTACACGCCCTATCCATACGGAGATTGCATGCGTCAGGCGCAGGAACGGGAATTCCACAGCTTCGACCAGGTACCGCTGTTCTACCGGTACTGGCCGAGCACCACGGCAACCACGCCGGCCAAGGCCATCGTGCTGCTGCATCGCGGCCATGAACACTCCGGCCGGGTCACCCATCTGGTCGACGAGCTGGACCTGCCCGACACCGCGTTCTTCGCGTGGGATGCGCGCGGCAATGGTCGCTCGCCCGGCACGCGCGGCGACGCACCGGGCTTCCCGGCGCTGGTGCGCGACCTGGACAGCTTCATCGCCCACATCAGTGCCGAGCATGGCATCGCGGTGGAGGACATCGTGGTGATCGCGCAGAGCGTGGGCGCGGTGGTTGCCGCCACCTGGGTGCATGACTATGCGCCGCGGCTGCGCGCGCTGGTGATGGCTTCGCCGGCATTCAAGGTGAAGCTGTACGTACCGTTCGCACGCGCTGGACTGGCGCTGATGCAGAAACTGCGCGGCAACTTCTTCGTCAACAGCTACGTCAAGCCGCAGTGGCTGACCCACGACCCGGCACGGGTGGAAAGCTACCGCACCGATCCGCTGATCACCCGGCCGATCTCGGTGCGCGTGCTGCTGGGCCTGTACGAAGCGGCCGACCGCATCGTGGCCGACGCGCAGGCGATCAGCGTGCCGGTGCAGTTGCTGGTTTCGGGCTCGGACTTCGTGGTGCATCGCGGCCCGCAGGACCGCTTCTACGAACGCCTGTCCAGCCCGATCAAGGAGCGCGTGCACCTGCCGGGCTTCTTCCACGACACCCTCGGCGAGCGTGACCGTGCACCGGCGCTGGCGCGTATCCGCAGCTTCATCCAGGCACGCTTTGCCGAACCGCTGCAGGAGCTGTCGCGGCGCGATGCGCATCGGCATGGCCCGACCTTCGAGGAATCGGAGATCCTGTCGTGGCCACCGGAGCGCAACAGCCTGGCCGACCTGCGTTGGCGCGTGGTGCGCGGTGGCCTGCGTTTCGGCGGCACGCTGTCGGAGGGCATCGCGCTGGGCCTGCAGACCGGTTTCGACTCGGGCAGCACGCTGGACTACATCTACCGTGATGAGGCGCGGGGCAAGGGCCCGCTGGGCCGGATGGTCGACCGCAACTATCTGGATGCGATCGGTTGGCGCGGCATCCGCGTGCGCGGCAAGCACCTGCAGGAACTGCTGCGCGATGCCGCCCAGCGACTGCGCGGGCAGGGCGCGCCGGTGCGCGTGCTGGACGTGGCGGCCGGCCATGGCCGTTACGTGCTGGAAGCACTCGGCCAGGGCGAACAGCGTGCCGACCGCATCGTGCTGCGCGATTTCAGCGATCTGAACGTAACGCAGGGCAAGGCCTTGATCGAGCGCCTCGGCGCGGCCGACATCGCCCGCTTCGAACAGGGCGATGCGTTCGATCCGGCGCAGCTGGCAGCAGTGGAACCGGCGCCGACGCTGGCGGTGGTATCCGGCCTCTACGAACTGTTCCCCGACAACGATGCGGTGCTGCGTTCACTGCAGGGCATCGCTGCGACGGTGCCGGTGGGCGGTTACCTGGCCTATACCGGGCAGCCGTGGCATCCGCAGCTGGAGTTCATCGCGCGTGCGTTGACCAGCCATCGTGGTGGCGCGGCGTGGGTGATGCGCCGCCGTACCCAGCACGAGATGGACGAACTGGTGCGCCTGGCCGGCTTCCAGAAGGTGGCCCAGCGCATCGATGACTTCGGCATCTTCACCGTATCGCTGGCACGACGGATCGCGTGATGGCGACGCTGGCGGCAACCGCATCATCCAGCGAGGCGCGCCCCTGGCGGCGCGCCCTGCTGTGGCTGGCCCTGCTCGGTCCGTTCTTCTTCGCCAGCTATGGCTTCGCCAACTGGATGGCCGGCCGTCATGCCCAGCTGCCGGTGATGGCATTTGCCTGGGAGGCGCGGATTCCGTTCGTGCCGTGGACGATCGTGCCGTACTGGTCGATCGACCTGTTCTATGCGATCTCGTTCTTCCTGTGCCGGCGCCGGCTGGAGTTGGACCGGCACGCGCTGCGCCTGCTCAGCGCGCAGGTGATCGCGGTGGCGTGCTTCCTGTTGTGGCCGTTGCGCTTCAGCTTCGAACGGCCGGAAATCGGCGGTGTGTTCGGCTGGTTGTTCGACGTGCTGCTGGGCTTCGACAAGCCATTCAACCAGGCGCCGTCGCTGCATATCGTGCTGCTGATCGTGCTGTGGGTGAAGTTCGCGCAGTACCTGCACGGGGTCTGGCGGCTGGTGCTGCATGTGTGGGCGCTGCTGATCGGCATTTCGGTGCTGACCACGTTCCAGCATCACTTCATCGACATTCCCACCGGGCTGCTGGCCGGCTGGTTGTGCGTGTGGCTGTGGCCAGAGCAGGGCACGCCGCCGTTGCGTGCCTGGCAGGCTGCAGGTGACCCGAAGCGTTGTCGGCTGGCCGCGTTGTATGTGTTGGGTGCCGGCCTGCTGCTGGTGCCGGTGGTGATGCTGCGCGGCACCGCATTGTGGCTGCTGTGGCCCGTGGTGTCGTTGCTGCTGGTGTCGCTGGCCTATGCCGGGCTGGGCACGGCGGTGTTCCAGAAGCGCGCCGATGGCCGGTTGACGATGGCCGCGCGCTGGCTGCTGGCACCGTACCTGGGTGCGGCGTGGATCAACTCGCGGTTGTGGACGCGCCGCGCGCCGCAGCCGGTGCCGGTCGTCGACGCTGTCTGGCTGGGGCGCCTGCCAGGTACCGCACTGCCGGCACCGCTGGTGGGCGTGGTCGACACCTGTGCGGAGCTGTCCTGCCGCGCGCCGGGAGCAGCGTACGCCAGCGTGCCGATGCTGGACCTGGTGGTGCCTTCGGCGGCGCAGCTGCGTGCCGCGGCAGATGCCATTGAACGCCTGCGCGGCCATGGCCCCGTCCTGGTCTGCTGTGCGCTGGGGTACTCACGTAGCGCGGCCAGCGTGGCGACCTGGTTGCTGCGCACCGGCCGTGCGCGCGATGTGGCTGACGCGGTGTCGATCGTGCGTGGCGCGCGGCCGTCGATCGTGCTGCATGACGTTCATCTACAGGTGATCGCGGCCGCTGCCGCGCAGGAGGCCATTGCATGAGCGCCGTGCCCGATCTGCCGATGATGCATCTGCTGCTGCGGCAGGGGCGAGTGCCTGCCGCGTTGTCGCTGGGCCTGCTGCTGGTGGCTCTGTTGCTGCTGGGTATCGAGCCTGGGCTGGCGATGTTCGCCGCTGGCCTGCTGCTGCTGAGCCTGGTTGCAGGTGTTGCGCAGGCGTACTACGCGGTGCGGGTGCAGTTGGACGCCAGCCTGCTGCGCCTGCTGCAGCAGGAGGGCCTGCAGGGTGAAGTCGCGGCACAACGCGTGGACCAGGCGCTGCACACCGCTGGCCTGCGCAGGCTGGACGCATCGGCACCGACGCGTGGCTGGGATGCGCGCTGGACCGGCATGCGGCGTCTGCTGATGCGCCAGTACGCCGCCACGCTGCTGCAGTTCGCTGCCCTGCTGCTGGCCGTGCTGTGGCCGCAGACCTGACCGGAGGTGCCGATGTTTGCTGAACTGATCGCCCGCGCCTGCAGCGCGGCCATCCATGTAGTGACCGGCGCACGCGCGCTGTGGGTTGGCTGCGCGCCGTCCAGCGAGCACCGCGTGTACTACGGCAACCATGCCAGTCATGGTGATTTCGTGCTGATCTGGTCGTCGATGCCGCCGGCGCTGCGGCGCCAGGTGCGGCCGGTCGCCGCCGCCGAGTACTGGCAGCGCGACGGTCTGCGTCGTTACCTGATCGACGCGGTATTCAATGGCGTGCTGGTGGAGCGCGAGGCCGGCAACCGCCATCAGGATCCGCTGCAGGTGCTGCGTGACGCGGTGGACGAGGGCTGTTCGTTGATCCTGTTTCCGGAAGGCACGCGCAACATCGGTGATGAGCCGCTGCTGCCGTTCAAGAGCGGCATCTACCACCTCGCACGGCAACGCCCGGAGCTGGAGTTCGTGCCGGTGTGGATCGACAACCTCAAGCGGGTGATGCCGAAAGGGCGTTTCCTGCCGCTGCCGCTGCTGTGCACGGCAACCTTCGGTACGCCGCTGCGGCTGCAGGCCGATGAGGACAAGGCGGCGTTCCTGGCACGCAGCCGGCAGGCGCTGCTGGCTCTGGCACCGAATGGAGGCCGTGCATGAGCTTCATGATCGATGTGTCCGGTGATCTTGCCGCACGCAGTGTGGGCCAGCAGACAGGGCTGCTGTTCGCGGGCGTAGGCGCGGTGCTGGTGCTGGCCACGCTGGTGTCCGAAACCCTGCGCTGGCGCCAGCGTGGACAGCCCAGCGCGGTGATCGCCAACCTGGTCTCGCGCATCCGCGCGTGGTGGGTGATGGCCATCGTGGTCGGGCTGGCGCTGTTCTTCGGGCGCGCCGGAGTGATCGTGCTGTTCGCCATCATCTCGCTGTTCGCACTGCGCGAATTCATCACCCTGGCGCCAACACGATCAGGTGACTACTACGCGTTGCTGGCCGCGTTCTACATCGTGCTGCCGTGGCAGTACTACCTGGTGTGGATCGACTGGTATGGCATGTACACGCTGTTGATCCCGGTGTACGCGTTCCTGTTCCTGCCGATCCTGGCCACCATCGGTGGTGACACCACCCACTACCTGGAGCGCACGTCGAAGGTGCAGTGGGGCCTGATGATCTGCGTGTTCTGCATCTCGCACGTGCCGCTGCTGCTGAACCTGCGCGTGCCGGGCTACGATCCGGCGCGCAACGTGCTGCTGTTCGCCTTCCTGGTGATCGTGGTGCAGTCGTCGGACGTGCTGCAGTACATCTGGGGCAAGCTGCTGGGCAAGCACCTGATCGCGCCGAAGCTGTCGCCGTCGAAGACGGTGGAAGGCTTCGTGGGCGGCGTGCTCTGTGCCAGCGCGTTGGGCGCCGCCCTCTGGTGGATCACCCCGTTCACGCCGCTGCAGGCGTTCGGCCTGTCGCTGCTGATCAACCTGATGGGGTTCTGGGGCGGCCTGGTGATGTCGGCGATCAAGCGCGACCGCGGCATCAAGGACTGGGGCAACATGATCGAGGGCCATGGCGGCATGCTCGATCGGCTGGATTCAGTGTGCTTCGCCGCGCCGGTGTTCTTCCACGTGGTGCGTTACTACTGGAAGGCGGGAGGTGGCGGTTGAGCTGCGGGGGAGATTCATCCACGCATGGCGTGGATCTACCGGAGCCGGTAGTGCCGGCCGCTGGCCGGCAACCCCATGAATGATGACAGTGTGTTGCGGTTGCGGCCAGCGGCCGGCACTACCCATGCTGCGCTTACGCGCTGATGCCGTATTCCTTCAGCTTCTTGCGCAGGGTGGCGCGGTGGATGCCCAGCATCGCCGCTGCGCGGCTCTGGTTGCCTTCGCAGTGGTTGAGCACTTCCACGAACAGTGGAATCTCCATCTCGCGCAGCACGATCTCGTAGACATCGTCCGCATCGCAGCCATCGAGGTCGCGCAGGTAACGGCGCACGGACTGGGCCACATGTTCGCGCAGCGGTGGCCGGGCAGCGCCACGACTGTTGTCAGGACGAGAAAGGACAGCGTTCAAGGGGGTTCCCGATCTGGTTGGTCCATGCACGCGGGGCGCCGGACCGGATGAGGTGATGGCGGTCAGTCTAGCGCGAGCGTGCCCGACCTGCCACGGCCGGACGGTCAGGCCCAGGTCAAAGGAACTCGAAGGTGAATGCGACCGTGGATGCGGCAGGCTCCTGCACGCGGAAGGCGATGCGTGCGCTTTGACCCGGTTCCAGAGGGGCCGCACCCGGGTTTTCGCCGAGGTACTGCGCTGGTGCGAACACGCCGGTGCCGATCACACGACCATCGGCATCGGACAGCGACAGGCGCAGGTCCGGCCAGGCCTGCGGCCAGCGCGCGTCGTTGCGGATGCTGGCCTGGATCTGCAGCACGCCGGGCTGGGCCGGCAACGGGCGGATTTCACGGCTGGTCATGGTCAATGCAGTGGGCTCGCGCCAGGCGGGCAGCTCGCAGCGCAGCACGCTGCACAGCGCACTGATCCACGGCCGGGTACCGGCATCGGCGGCCAGCCGTGCACGGTCGGCAAACACGCTCTGCAGCAACAGCAGCAGCGCCAGCGCGGCCACCAGCAGCCAATGCCAGCGTGGGGTGGGCAGCGCCCGCGGGCGTACGCCGAGGAAGCTGGGCGCATCGGCGGCGGTGGCAACGATGCCGGGTTTGGCGGTGAAGTCCGGCTCGATGATTGGATCAGCGGCGGCCAGCGGTTCTGTTTCGGTTGCCGCCACGATGTCCGTTGCCGGGTCGATGTCCTCGATCACCGGCGCTGCATCGCTCGGCGCCGGTTCGCGCGGTTCGGTGGCTTCAGGCGCGGCATCGCGTCCCGGCGCGGTGCGCAGGAACGTGGCCAGGGGGCGGCGCGGTGGGTTCGGCTCGGACATGCTCAGGGCGCGGGCTCGGATCCAGCGGTCATTCAACCACGATCAGGCGCGGCGTACGCCGGTGATGCGCATCCAGTCGCCATCCTGGGTGGCCTGCAGGTCGTCGAACCAGGCCGCATAGCGCTGCAGCAGTTCGTCTTCCTGGCCATGCAGGATGCCCGACAGGGCGATGCGACCACCGCTGGCGACACGGGCGGCCAGCAGTTCGGCCAGTGCATCCAGCGCGGAGGCCAGGATGTTGGCGACCACGATCGGGTAGGTGGCGACCGGTTCGTCCTGCGGCAGGTACACCTGCATGCGCGCCTGTTCGCCGTTGCGTTCGGCATTGTCGGCGGTGGCGATCAACGCCTGCGGGTCGTTGTCCACGCCGATGGCCTGGGCGGCACCGAGCTTGAGCGCGGCCAAGGCGAGAATGCCCGAGCCACAGCCGAAGTCGAGCACGCGCTGGCCCTGCAGCTGGCCATCAACGGCCAACTGGTCCAGCCAGCGCAGGCACAGCGCGGTGGTCGGGTGGGTGCCCGAGCCGAAGGCCAGGCCCGGGTCGAGGCGCACGATGGCGGCGTCGGCGGCCTGCGCGGCTTCCGGCAGCTCGTGGTTCCACGGCACGATCCAGGTACGGCTGCCGAAGTCCATCGGCTGGAACTGGTCCAGCCACGCGCGCTCCCAGTCTTCGTCTTCCACGGCGCGGAAGCTGCCGTTGCTCCAGTCCAGCTCCGGGTCGAAGGCTTCCAGCGCGGCCAGCAGCAGCAAGGCATTGCTGTCGGCCGGGAACAGCGCGCTGAGCACCAGGGTGTCCCACAGCGGGGTCTCGCCCACGCCGGGTTCGAGGATGGCCTGTTCGTTGCTGGTGTCGGCTTCGGCATCAAGCAGGGTCACCGCCAGCGCGCCCACATCCTCCAGCGCATTCTCATAGCGGGGCTGGGTGGCTTCAGTACAACGCAGGGTCAGTTCCAGGAACGGCATGGCGGTGAGGGCAATCGCGGGAAAGGGGGCCATGCTAGACCATCAGGGCGTCTCCGTATGCCTTGAGATGAACGAAGCCGATTCAGACAGGGCTCACGGGCCTTGCTAAACTCGGCGCTTTCCTGTGCGCCGTACCGCCGACCGTTGCCGATGGCCTTCGCCCCGACCCTGAAAACCTGGTTGCTCGTCCTGCCGGCCGTGGCCGTGCTGGGCGTGGCCGGTTATCGGGCCAACGGCCACAGCCGGGCCATGGACGCGCACGTCGACGTGCCGCTGGCCACCCAGGCCAGCGATGCACAGGGCGCGCTGGCACCGGTGATGCCCGAAGCGCTGGCACGCCGCCTCGCGGCTTTCGAACGTGGCACCGCGCTGCCGTCGGGCCTGCCGCTGGATATCCGCGCCGACATCGAAAGTGCCACCGATCTGTACGCCTACGCGCAGCGCCTGCGCGTGCAGGCCGACCAGGGCAACCACGAGGCGCGCTGGATGCTCAGCCGGGTCTACGACTACTGCGCGCAGTACGCCGTTGACCCGGGCGGCTACCGGCTGGACAACAACGTGCTGTCCGGCCTCGGCCTGAGTGCGGCGCCGGAGATGGTGGAGGCGCGCGAACGGGTGGCGCAGCGTTGCGGTGGCTTCGTGCCCGGCGACAAGCTGGGCCCGGCACTGGTGATCGGCGAGCGTCGTCGTGCGGCCCAGCAGGGCAACCTGGCGGCCGAAGCGGCGTTGTTTGCCGAAGGTGAGCCACTGCAGGACAGCGAGCAGTACCGCCGCGACCTGGTTGAACGCGTACGTACCTCGCGCGATCCGGAGGCGTACATGGCGATCGCGCCGGGCATGGGATTGCGTGCGGCGGGCGACAAGGCATTGACCGGCATGGTGGCCGGTGAACAGCTGAGTGAACTGGCATGGCGGGTTGCGGCCTGCGAACTCGGTCTTCCCTGTGGAGCCGACAGCGTGCTGGTCAACAGTTTTTGCGCGAATGGAGGGATCTGTTCGCCGGATGGAACGCAGGACTTCCGTGAATTTGTGTATGACGCCGCGGTTTCGCGGCAAGGTGCGGGGAAAATGAAGGAATGGATCAAGCGATTGATTGGAACGAGGGACGGGCGATGAACTACCGTCGATTCCTGCATGGGGCCAAGTTCTGGTTCTGGGTGGTGTTGTTCGTGGCCTATTCGGCCGGTGCGGTAGGCCTGCTGATGATCGACACCTACGAGGACCGCTACCGGCATCTGTCGAAGGTGGAGCTGACCTCGGTGAAGGCACAGGAGGACGTACGCCGTGCCGGCGCCAGCCAGGTTGCCGCCGTTTACCGTGCGCAGAGCGGCGTGCCGTTCTCGTCGTTGCCGGCCGGCAGCACCTTCCAGGTGGTGTGGCCCGATGGGTCCAGCGAGACCATGGTGATCGTCGATCCGACCTCGCCGAACGGCGTGCGTCCTCTGGCGAACTCGCAGATTCCGGCGACCGCGGCCGACGCGCGCTGACGCCACGCCGGTAGCGCCGGGCCATGCCCGGCGGGTGGGCGGTGGCGATGGAAGGCCGCCGGGCATGGCCCGGCGCTACCGTAAAAACGCAAAAAGGGCGGGGAAAACCCCGCCCTTTTCATGTGCAGCGACTGCAGTTGCCGATCAGGTCAACGCGATCGGCTTGCTCTTGCGCTCGGCAAGGCGCTTTTCCAGATAGTGGATGTTCTGCCCACCGGCCTGGAAGCCCTTGTCACGCATGATCCGCTGCTGCAGGGCGATGTTGGTCTTGATGCCATCGACCACCATCTCGCTCAGCGCCACCCGCATGCGGGCAATGGCGGTCTCGCGGTCCGGACCGTGCACGATCAGCTTGCCGATCATCGAGTCGTAGTTCGACGGCACGCGGTAGCCACTGTAGATGTGGGTATCGACGCGCACGCCGGGACCACCCGGTGCGTGGAAGCCGGTGATGGTGCCCGGGCTCGGTACGAAGGTTTCTGCGTCTTCGGCATTGATGCGGCACTCGATCGCGTGACCGGTCAGCACCACATCGCTCTGCTTGATCGACAGCTTCTGGCCGGCAGCGATCTTCAGCTGTTCGGCGACCAGGTCGATACCGGTGACCATCTCGGTGACCGGATGCTCCACCTGGATGCGGGTGTTCATTTCGATGAAGTAGAAACGGCCGTCTTCATACAGGAACTCGAAGGTACCGGCGCCGCGGTAGCCGATGCGGATGCAGGCTTCCACGCACACCTTGCCGATCTGCTCGCGCTGCTCGGCGGTGATGCCAGGTGCCGGTGCTTCCTCGACCACCTTCTGGTGACGACGCTGCATCGAGCAGTCGCGCTCGCCGAGGTGGATGGCGTTGCCCTGGCCGTCGGCCAGCACCTGGATCTCCACGTGGCGCGGGTTCTCCAGGAACTTCTCCATGTAGACCTCGCCATTGCCGAACGCGGCCTTGGCCTCGCTCTTGGTGGTTTCAATGGAGGTCTTCAGGGAAGCTTCGGCGTGCACCACGCGCATGCCGCGGCCACCGCCGCCGCCGGCCGCCTTGATGATGACCGGGTAGCCGATCTCACGGGCGATCTTGGTGTTGGCGACGATGTCGTCGCCCAGCGGGCCGCCCGAACCGGGCACGCACGGCACACCGGCCGACTTCATGGCACGGATCGCTTCGACCTTGTCGCCCATCAGGCGGATGGTGTCTGCCTTCGGGCCGATGAAGATGAAGCCGGACTCTTCCACGCGCTCGGCGAAGTTGGCGTTCTCGGACAGGAAGCCATAACCGGGGTGGATGGCCTGGGCGTCGGTGACCTCGGCCGCGGCGATCAACGCCGGGATGTTGAGGTAGCTTTCCGCCGACGCCGCCGGGCCGATGCAGACCGATTCATCGGCCATGGCCACGTGCTTGAGATTGCGGTCGACCGTGGAGTGCACGGCCACCGTGCGGATGCCCAGGGTGTTGCACGCGCGCAGGATGCGCAGCGCGATTTCCCCTCGGTTGGCGATGACGACTTTGTCGAGCATGGCAGCCGCCCCTTAGCCGATCACGAACAGCGGCTGGTCGAATTCCACCGGCTGGCCGTTCTCGCCGAGGATGGCGACGATGGTGCCCGACGCATCGGCTTCGATCGGGTTGAACATCTTCATCGCTTCGATGATGGCCAGGGTCTCGCCGGCCTTGACTTGCTGGCCGATGCTGACGAACGCCGGCTTGTCCGGTGCGGACGAGGCATAGAAGGTGCCGACCATCGGCGAGCGCAGCACGTGGCCTTCCGGCAGCGCGTTGCCCGGCTTGGCGGTGCCGCCGGTGGAGGCTTCGGTCGGCGACTGCATCGGCATGGCCGGGGTGGCCGGCTGGGCGGCGGCCGGAGCGGCCATCATCATCTGCGGCGGGGCCTGCATCATGCCGTAGCCGGACACCGGAGCGCGCGACAGGCGCACCGACTCTTCGCCTTCCTTGATTTCGATTTCAGCCAGGTTCGACTCTTCCAGCAGGTCGATCAGCTTCTTGATTTTGCGGAGATCCATGGTGGCCTCTTTGCTCTTTGATGTCAGTGTGGTGGGAAGCGCGTTGCGCTCGGGTCAAAGCAGTTCGTAGAAGTCGCGCAGCTGCCGGGTGCGGTCGCGCGCGAGGGTGATCAGGCAGCGCATCTGCGCGCCGTTGCGCGCGGTGCCGTCGGAATTGAGGGCGTACACCGCTTGGCAGTCGTGGTCGCGCAGCTGCATCCATGCGCGCTGGGCCAGCACCAGTTCCTGTTCGGCGTTGCCGCAGTAGCTGCAGGTGCCGCCGTTGGCCGGCGTGCGCAGCTGCCTGCGTGCCTGGGCGTAGACGGTGTTGAGTTCGACGTCGGCGGCCGCTGCCACGTCCGAGGCGCACAGGTCGCTCTCCATCGTGGTGGTCGGATGCGCGCAGTCGATGCCCTCGTCCTTGCGGTCGAACGCGCTGGCAGCGCCGCACAGGCCGGCCCACAGCACAACGCTGGCGAGGACGCGCGACAGGCTCATGATGCGGCGGCAGCCTGCACGCGCGCCAATGCCGCGTCCATCGCATAGCGGTAGCTGTCGGCACCGAAGCCACACACCACGCCCACCGCCTTGTCGCTGAAATAGCTGTGCTGGCGGAAGGGCTCGCGGGTATGCGGGTTGGACAGGTGGATCTCGATGAACGGCACCGCGACCGCCGCCAGCGCATCGCGCAGGGCAACCGAGGTATGGGTGAAGGCGGCCGGGTTGATCAGGATGAAGGCCGTTCCGTCGGTGCGTGCGGCCTGTACACGATCCACCAGGACGTGCTCGGCGTTGGACTGCAGGCTCTCCAGCGCATGACCTGCGGCAGCGGCCTGGGCGGCCAGCGCCTGGTCGATGTCGGCCAGCGTGGTGTGGCCGTAGACCTCCGGCTCGCGGCTGCCGAGCAGGTTGAGGTTGGGGCCATGCAGGACCAGCAGCTTCGCCATGGGATCCGATTGACGGGAAAGGGCGGCAGTCTGGCGGAAGCTGAGGATGCTGTCCAGTTCGGCGAAATTAGTGGTGTTTAAAGCGATCGTTTGAAAAGGCCGTGCGCCGCATGGCTGCTCACTATAGACAGTGGAAACTGCGCGTGCCGACCATCCCCCCCTGCCGGAAGACTGCGGCCGGGCCGCATTACGTTCGACACTGCGGAGGTTGCCAGGGTGTTCCTACACTGGGTCAACCCGCCATGTCGGCGCTCCTGGATGCTCGCGCCGTGCCCACCCCCATGCGATTGCCTGCAGTGCTGCTGGCGCTGCTGCCCTTGAATGCGCTGGCTGCCGAACAATGGATCGTTGCCACCGACCTGTGGGGCAGCAGGAACTACCAGACCCTGCAGGTGGACGTGCAGGACGGGCGTATCGCCGGCCGTCTGGACGCCGACCCGGTCACCGGCACCCTGGGTGCCGGGCAGATGGTATTCACCGCAACCGACAGCCAGGGCCAGCGCTACCAGTTCGACGGGCGCATTGACGGGGCGCGGATGCAGGGACAGAGCGATCAGCCGGACACCAACAACCGCGAGGCGCGTGCCGTCCACGCCTTCAGCGCCTGGAAAGTACCGGCGCGGGTTTCGACCGCACCTCAGCACCATGTGTTCACGCCGACGGACTACTCCAATACGTTCAGCGCCGACCGTGCGCCGGTGCTGGTGATCTGGCCGGGGGACTCGGTGCAGACCCGTACGCTGGACTCCGGCGGCGTGGACGAGAAGGGTGTCACCCGCGCGCTGTTCGGCAATCCACAGGTCGGGCCGTTCTTCGTGGTCGGTGCCGAACCCGGCGACACGCTGGCGATCACGCTTACCTCGTTGAAGCTCAACCGTGACTACGCCGACAGCCTGGATGGCCTGGTGGGACGCTTGAAAACGCCGCGGGTGGCTGCCGAAGCCACTGGGCTGGGCAAGCCGGTGCGCTGGCAGCTGGACCGCAGCAGGGGCGTCGCCCGTCCGCAGGGCGCAGGTGGTGGCCTGCGGCATTTCGAAGTGCCGGTGAAGCCGATGCTCGGCGGCCTGGCGCTGGCGCCGGGCTTCGGCTACCCGCCGTTTTCAACCGGCGATACCGGTGACTTCGGCGGCAACATGGACTTCAACGCCGTGGTCGAAGGCAATACGGTCTACCTGCCCGTGCAGCAGCCTGGTGCCCTGATGTACCTGGGTGATGGGCATGCGCTCCAGGGCGATGGCGAAACCACGCAGTGGGCGCTGGAGACATCGCTGGATGTGGTGGTGAAGGTCGAGCTGCTGAAGCAGCATGCGATCGCAACGCCGCGGGTGGAATCGGCAACGCAGATCATGACCCTGGGCCAGGGTGGCTCCAGCGATGATGCGCTGCGCACCGCCACCTCGGGCATGCTGCAGTGGCTGCGCCAGGCCTATGGGTTGACACTGTCCGAGGCGACCCAGGTGCTGGGCGTGGCGGTGCAGTACCAGGTGGCCAACCTGGCCGGGCGCAGTGTGGGCGTGGCGGCAAAGCTGGACAAGGCACTGTTGCAGGGGCTGCAGTTGCAGACGACAGTGGAACCGGGCCGCGCCGCCGTGAAGCCTGCTGCCAGGTGACCACTGCGCGGGCAGCAGCCGGGGAAGACGTATCCACCAGGAGTCTGTGATGAGTGCCGACGCCATCCGAAACCGCCGCGCTGCCTTCAGGGCGCTTCATGCATCCGGTTGCTTCCTGCTGCCCAATCCATGGGACGTGGGCAGTGCGGTGGCGCTGGCGCGGCTGGGTGCCCAGGCACTGGCTACCACCAGTTCCGGCCATGCCTGGGCCCACGGGCAGCCTGACGGGGCGATGGGTCGCAGCGAGATCCTCGCTCATCTGCAGGCGATGGTGGCGGCGACCGATCTACCGGTGAACGCCGACTTCGAAGATGGTTTTGGCCGCAGCCCGGAGGCGGTGCACGAGAGCGTGTCGATGGCGATCGCTACCGGTGTGGCCGGCCTGTCGATCGAGGATTCCACCGGCGATGCGGACCATCCGCTGCGCAGCATCGAGGACAGCGTGGCCCGGCTGCAGGCCGCGCGCCGTGCCATCGATGAAAGCGGGCACGACGTGATGCTGGTGGGGCGCGCGGAAAACTTCTTCGTCGGGCGACCCGATCTGGACGATACATTGGCTCGCATCCGCGCCTATGCGCAGGCGGGTGCCGACTGTCTGTATGCGCCCGGCATCCGGACCGCAGAGCAGATCCGCGCCGTGGTGGAGGCCGCCGGTGGCAAGCCGGTCAACCTGCTGATCGGTGCGCCCGGCGTGATGACGCTGCAGCAGGCCGCCAGTCTGGGCGTGCGCCGGGTCAGTGTCGGCGGTGCGCTGGCCCGCAGCGCGTGGTCCGGCTTTCTCGACGCCTCCCGGCAGATGCTTGCCAGTGGATCATTCGATGCGCTGCCGGCCACCCCGTCCGGTGCCGAGCTCAACGGGTTGTTCAAGCCGTAGGTGCGTGCAGGCTAGTGCGGCGGCGTCGGCGGGGTGGCCGTCCTGCCGAGCGCTTCGCGCACCGCGCGCTGCAGGCCCTGCACATGGAACGGTTTGGCCAGGAAGGGCGCTCGCCGATGCCGGACCGGCACCAGCTGGTCGTATACCGCTGATGCGAAAAGGTAGGGGATGCCCAGTTCGAGCAGCCGATCGGCTACAGGGAATACCACGCCATCACGAAGTTCCACGTCCAGCACGGCGCCATCGAAGTGGCCACTGTCGAGCATGCCCAATGCCTCGAAGACGCTGTTGGCGTGGGCGATTTCGTTGCCTTCGTCGGTCAGGGCCTGTTCCATCAGATCAGCCAGATCGAGCTGGTCTTCCACAAGGAGCAGGCGGGGAAGCGGTGCGGGTCGTTCGTTGTTGCTCTGCATGGTGTGTTGCCGTGCGAATGCTGCGTTGGTCCGGCAAGCATCCGCTTACCGGCATCAAGGCCGTGGCAGCCCGGTGTGGCTGTGATGTGCACAACAGCGACAGCAGCGCGCAACAGCATTCCACCGATGGTGCTGGTGCTGGCGGCAATCGTAGTTACCATTGGTAACTAGTGAACAGCAGAGCCCCATCATGCATACCCATATTGTCGTGGCACATCCTGACCCGGCCTCGCTCACCCACGCGGTCGCCGCGCGGATCGGTGAGGCCATCGTCAACGCCGATGCCGGCAATACGGTCACCTCGGTGGATCTGATGGCCGAAGGCTTCGATCCACGTTTCAACGCCCAGGACCACGCGTTCTTCCGCAGGACCACGACGCTGCCGGCCGATGTCGCCGCCGAGCACGCCCGGCTGGATGCGGCCGATGCGCTGGTGCTGGTCTACCCGCTCTACTGGTGGTCGTTCCCGGCGCTGCTGAAGGGATGGATCGACCGCGTCTTCACCCAGGGCTGGGCCTATGACGAAGGTGCCGACGGCAAGGTGGAAAAAAAGCTGCAGCGGCTGCAGGTGCATCTGGTCGGGCTGGGCGGCGCGGGCCAGCAGATGATCGACCGGCGTGGCTATGGCGCGGCGATGAAGACCCAGATCGACCAGGGCATCTTCGACTACTGCGGGGCGCCGGTGCTGTCCTCCACGCTGCTGCTGGACGCCGACAGCGGCATGGCCGAAGCGCATCTGCAGACGGCAGTGGACATCGGACGTAAGATCGGAACCCCCGCGCCCTGACGATCTCCCTTGCCTTCCAGACCTGCCGCGCCCGAGCCCCGTCGCCGCCTGACCCGTGAACAGCGCGCCCGGCAGCTGCTGGACGTGGCGTGGGCGCTGGTCGGCGAAGAGGGCACCGATGCGCTGACCCTGGCCCGCCTGGCCGAGGCGGCCGGTGTCACCAAGCCGCTGGCCTACGACCACTTCGAAACACGCAACGGTCTGCTGGCCGCGCTGTATGCCGATTATGACCACAAGCAGACCGTGGTCTTCGATGAGCGCATCGGCAGTGCGAAGGCCCGGTTGAAGGATCGCGCGCATGCCATCGCCTCGGGCTACATCGATTGTGTGCTGTCGCAGGGCAGCGAGATCCAGGACATTCTCGCCGCGCTGGCCGGATCACCGGAACTGCGTGCGGTACGCCGTTGCTATCAGCAGGATTTCATCGACAAGTGCGCGCAGTGGCTGGGCCCGTTCGCAGCGGGTGAGGCCGTGCCGGCTACCGGGCTGTGGGCCATTCTCGGTGCCGCCGAAACCCTGTCTGAAGCGGTTGCGGCCGGTGCGGTGGAACACACGGCCGCCGAGGCCGAGCTGGAGCGCGTGATCGTCGCCATCGTCAAGCGTGGCAGCTGAATCGTGTGGGCGAAGCGGCCTAGAGTTGCTCGACGCTGACTGATGGCAGTGGCACGTCACGCGGCAGGTCCGGCAACAGCTGTCGCAGCAGCTCCGGCATTGCCTGCATGGCGGCACCATCGATGTAGCGCCACTGCGTACCACCGACCTGCCGGATGGCGACCATGAAGGTGAGGCTTTTCACTGTCTGTGCGTCGGTGGTGAATACCGTGGTCCGCGGCACGAAGCAGACTTCTTCGTCGCCGGCAGCGTAGGTGCGGGTCGGCTCGCCGACATCATCGCTGATGACCTTCAGGCCCATGTCGCCGAGTGCCTTCATCGCATCGCGCGCGGCTTTCGCATACGCCGCGTCGCCGCCGGCAAAACGCTTCACGCTCGGATGCGTGCGCTCGATCATGGCATCGGTATCGCCACGCGCGAAGGTGGAGAGCAGAGAACGCACATCCTGCTGCAGCGCGTCGGTCTCGGCAGGGCTGAGTTCGCCGGCATGGGTGATTGCAGCGGCGAACATGCAGGACAGCGCAAGCATCCAGCACAGCAGTCGTCGATCCATCGGTGGGGGTACTCCTTCGGGCGCTGGACTATAGAGCGCATTGCCCGTGGTGTCTGCCCAGCCTGCCGGTCACGCGCGTTGGGCGTCGGCCATTCCGGCGCTGGCGAAGCCTGCATCAAGCTGCGCACGTACCTGCTCATCGCGCGACGCACGGGAATCAGCACCCAGCACCACGTTGATCAGCCGCAGTGGCAGCGCGTGCCCAGCGCACCTGCGACGGGCGGTGGCCGCCAGGCAGAAGCCGGCCGCCTGGGTGTAACCGGTCTTCAAACCATCCACGCCGTCTTCGCCCAGCAGCGCGTTCTGGTTGGCCTTGTTCAGGGTGCGGTGCACGAAGCTGCGCTGTGCGGTGATCGCCAGCAGATCGGGGTAGCGGCCAAGCACCTGCGCGGCCAATATCGCCATGTCGCGTGCGGTCGACAGATGCCCCGGGGTAGTGATGCCGGACACGGAAATGAAGTGCGTATCGTGCAGGCCCAGCGCTCGCGCGTGGTCGTTCATGTGCTGCGCGAACGCCGCCTGTGACCCGGCCAGGTGACGGGCCAGGGCGAGCGCGGCATCGTTGCCGGAGACCACCATCAGGCCCTCCAGCAGTCTGCCGAGGGCGATGCTTTCGCCGGGCACCAGGCCCATCCGTGTTTCATCGTCGGCCACCTCGTGCACGTCGCGCGGGTCGATGGTGATCATGTCCGACCACGAACCGCCCGACTGCGCGAGCAGGTCGTAGGCGGTGTAGGCGGTCATCAGCTTGGTCAGCGAGGCCGGTGGTCGTCGCAGATCCGCGTGCTGCTGCTGCAGAATGTCGAGCGAGACGGCATCGATCGTGATCGATGACACGGGCGTGCGAGGGGCGTGCGATGAAGGCATGGTCGCGCAAGCGTAGCCGGAAGTACGCATGCCGTGGGCATTGCCTGCACATCCTGCGAATACCCGCCACGCGATCCTGTGGAAATGGATTCCGACATCCGCATCGATGGCCGCGTGTTCGCCTACGTCTTTCCCTGTGCCTGGGAGGACTACGCGAAGATCGGCTTCTCGCGCGATCCGCTGGGCCGGATCAGTGCGCTGCATCGGCGCTGGTTCGAGTTCTTCGATCTGGAAGCAGGCGCGCTGGTCGAGGCGGAATCAGAGCGGGATGCGCGTGACCTGGAACTGCAGTTGCGCCGGCCCTTCAAGCTGCATCGTGCGCCGGCACCGATGACGGTGCAGGACAAGGCCGGTGGGCACACCGAGTGGGTGCGCGGGGCCAACGCTGCATTGGCCGAGGCTGTGCAAGCGCTGGCGCGGCAGGGCTATCACACCTATCCGCTGCGGCTGTGGCTGCGGGCTGCAATGGTCCAGCGCCTGGACCGGCTGCATGACTGGGCTGCAGTGCAGGTGCCGGAAGAGGAAAGCCTGCGTTCGCCCGTCGGCGTGGCCGCACTGCGCGACGCCATCGATGCGTATCGCGCGCTCGCTATCGATCCGCAGCCGTGGTTGCCCGAGCACCTGCAGCGCGGGTGGTGACACTGCCCGGGGCGGCCGGGGTGTTGCCCGGACGGGGTGCCCGGCGTGCATCGGGCGCTGCGGGAACGGGGCTGGCCAGGCGCTGGGCCAGGGCAACGTTGGTCACATGACCCTGCAGGAACAACAGACCGCTGAAGATGTTCATGATCGTGCCTCCACTTGAGTGGAATGCACGATACGGGCAGCATGGCGGTGCAAAAAGCGACATTTCCGCAAGGTCGACTTGAGAGGAATTCAAGGCTTATGTCCCGCCCACCGCTGCATGCCCTGCAGGGCTTCGTCGCTGCCGCACGCCTGGGCAACCTGTCCCGCGCCGCCGCGTCGATGAACCTGACGGTCAGTGCGCTCAGCCATCAGATGCGCCAGCTCGAGGAACGCCTGGGCCAGCCGCTGCTGATTCGGCAGGCACGCGGTGTGGCCTTGACCCTGGAAGGGCAGCGCCTGCTGGATCAGGTGGGCCCTCATCTGGATGCGATCAACGAAGCCTTCCAGCCCTACGCCGCGCGACCGGAGCATGTGCTCACCCTCAGCGCCGTGCCGTCGATGGCCAGCGCCTGGCTGGTGCCACGCCTGGGCAACTTCGTGGCGGCGCATCCGCAGATCGAAATCAATCTGCAGTCGAGCGAGCGACTGATCGACTTCGACCGGCAACTGCAGTTCGATGCAGCGCTGCGGCTGGGCAGCGGACAATGGCCGGGGCTGGTGGTGGAACCGTTGTTCGACGAATGGCTGCTGCCCATGGCCAGCCCGGCACTGATCGAGCGCATGGGCGGCATCGGCCACCTGCCGTTGGCACAGTGGCCGCTGCTGGGAGACCCCGACGGCGCGTGGGGTGCATGGTTCGCGCTGACCGGGCAGCGCCCGCCGGCGCGGTACGTGGCGGTGCTGGATGATTCCGAAGCCCACCATCGCGCCGCACTGGACGGCGTCGGTGTTGCCCTGGGACGGGTGACGCGGGCGCGGCTGCTGCTGGATTCCGGCCAGTTGGTTGCGTTGTCGGACCGGCGCCTGAAAACCGCATGGCCGCATTGGCTGGTGTATCCGCAGCGCTCGGTGCGGCACCGTGGATTCCTCGCCTTCCGCGAATGGTTGCACGCCCAGGCGGTCGAGCACGTGCGGCACATGCAGGCCGCAGACGCGGGGTAGCGCCACGCGGGCAGGCGCGACGCCATGGAGTGCGCGTCACCGCAACAGCGTGACTGCCTGCCCGGCACGCGCGAACGCCTCGCCCAGCAGCGGCCCGGCCTTGATCGCCTGCACTTCCGCGAACAGCGCCTGCAACGCCGTTGCGGGCCGTGCGATGGGCGCGGCAACCGCCTGCTGGATGACGGTGAAGCGATCGGCCAGCACGCGATGGCCGGGATGTGCCTGCGCCCAGGCCAGCAGGGGCTGGCGTACGCCGGCCGCTGCATCCAGCTGCTGCTGGTCGAACAGGGTGATGGCCGCGGCCGAGGTGTCGGCACGTTCAATCGTCGCGTGCCGCAGCTCACGGCTGAGGAACAGATCGTAGGCGGCGCCGCGTCCCACCGCGATGCGCAGCCCGTTGCGATCAAGGTCTGCAACCCGTTGCGCTGGACTGTCATCGCGCACCAGATAGGTGCCTTCGATCTCCACATACGGCGCGCTGAAGGCAATGCGGTCGGCACGTGCCGGGTCCACCGCCAGGAAGGCCAGATCCCATGCATCGTCGCTCGCCGCTGCAACCACCGATGCGGCCGCGTCGTGGCAACTGAAGCGTGCCTGCACACCCAGCCGCTGTGCCAGCGCGGTGGCCAGTTCCACCGACGGCCCACGCGGTGAATTGGCGTTGCCCTGGGCCAGCACCGGGTTGCCCAGGTTGATGGCAACGCGCAGGTGGCCCAACGGGGCCAGGGCATGACGGTGTTCGGCCAGGGACATGGGCGTTTCCAGTACGGTGGCAGGCTGTCCAGCATGCCAGTCGGGCCCGTATCGTGTAGTGCACAGGGCTGCGATGCTGCCTTTCATCCACCTGCACGCCGAGCACGATCACCATGAATCCCATCCTGCATGTTGAAGTCCCGGTCGCCGATCTCGAACGCGCCGTGGCGTTCTACGAGCACTGGCTGCAGGTACGCATCGAAGCGCCGATCGACCTGCATGACTGCCGGATGGCCTACCTGTCGTTCAAAGACGACGCCGCAGGTGCCAGCATGGCGCTGGTGCACGGCACCGACTACGTGCCGTCGGAGCAGGGCCCGCGCATCTACCTGGGCGTGGACGATGTGGACCGGAGCCTGCAGCGTGCCCTGCAGGCCGGCGCGGTGCTGTGCTTTGGCCCGGCCGTCGCCGGTGGCTGGCGGGTGGCCGAGATCCGCGACAGCGAGGGCAACCGGATTGCCTTGCAGGCACCCGTCAACCCATAGCGGCAAGGACGGCAGCCGAACATGGCGCGGCGCTACACGGACGTGGCCCGTGATCGCTGCAGCCAGTCGGCGATGGCCGGATCCAACCGCGGATCGTCGGGGAGGCGCATGCCGAAGCCCTGCTGCAGCACCTCGCGCACGTCCTGCACATCACGCAGCGGGCGCTTGGCCGGCGCCTGGCCCGGGCGGTATTCGGTGTAGTTGCCGCTGCCGATGGTGCGTCGCCAATCCGGCCCGGTCAGTGATGCACGCAGCTGGCCGGGAAAGCTCGACTGCGGATGCGTGCACACGTACCAGTTGCCTACCTCGTTGTCGATCGGCGCCGGTGGCTGCAGGTCGAAGCGGTACAGCGCCCGCCAGTCATCCCCCGCCTCGGCGGCGAGCATGAAGTCGCCATCATCCAGCGTCCGCACGCGGTAACGCTCGTGCGGTGTGTCCTGCACTGCGGTCTCGTGCAGGCGCAGCGGTACGGTCGGGGTCAGGCTGCCGAAGCCGGTATCGACCAGCCAATCCTCTTCCTGCAGACGCACCCGCAGGAGCAGATGCGTACGCGCAGTCAGCTCGCCATCGGTGGCCGACAGCAGCACGCGTGCACTCAGTGGCTGCGCATCGAAGCCCAAGGCCTGCAGCAGCGCCAGGAACGCGCCATTGAGTTCGAAGCAGTAACCGCCGCGCTGCGCGTGCAGCAGCTTGTGCTGGACGCTGTCCAGGTCGATTGCCACCGCGTCGCGCAGCAGGCTGGTCAGGGTCTCGAACGGCAGCAGGGCGTTGTGGCGCTGCTGCAGCAGGGTCAGCCCGGCCAGGGTGAGCGGGGGCGGGGCATCCAGCTGCAGGCGCTGCAGGTAGCGGGGGACGTCGATGGGCATGGCAGGCATCACGGGCGGGGGGCTCCACTGTGATACCGCAACCGGGGTTGAGGTCAAGCGCATCCCGCCGGTGTCATCCCCCGGTCGTCTGCGGCCGGTACAACAGCGACAACTGCCCGCCGCTCGTGGCAGGAATCAATCCGGGGCTAAAGTTCTGCTGCAACCGGTCGATACAGGTGCGTCCTTCCGCCTGGAGTCTGTCATGTCGGCCGTCGTTCCCCACCTTCGGTCCCTGCGTAGCCGCGTTGCCGGGTTGCGTTCCCGTTTCCCTGGCCTGCTGCGCTGGTTGCAGCCCCATCGGCTGAGCGTCGCCGACAAGCTCAAGGCGACCCTGCTGGTCTGCAGCCTGGGCCTGGTGGCCATTGCCGCCGTCCATGCCTGGACCAGCCATGCGAGCAAGCAGGCGGCGCGCGATCAGGCCAGCTACCAGCACGGCAGTGACCGCGTCGCTTCGCTGGCAGCGCGGGTGGCCGAGGCCCGGCGCCTGCAGACCCAGTATGCGCGAAGTTTCGACGATGCCGACCGCAGCCAGTTGCTGGCCACGCAACGGATGTTGAAGCAGGATCTGCAGGCGTTGCGTGCAATGCCGATGGATGCGGGTCGGCGCAAGGTGCTGCAGGCGATGACTGAAGCCGTCGACGCATTCTCACAGGGCATCGCCGCGTTGTTCGAGCGGGTGGATGAGATGGGGCGCGGCGACGCAGGCCTGGCCGCGCAGCTGCAGCAGTCCGCCGACGCACTGCAGGCACAGGTGGACGCGCTGGAGCGCCCTGCGCTTTCCCTGCATGTGCAGCGGATGCGGCGCCAGGAAGCGCTGCTGCTGCTCGATGGCGATTCCACCCACGCCGATCGTGCCAGCGAAGAAAAGCTGCCCTTCGATCTGGCATTGGCGGGCCTGCCAGCCGAGGTGCAGGAGCACGTGCGCACGGGCATGGAGGCCTACCAGGCCGCGCTGCTGGGCTATACCGCCGCGCGTGTCGGCCTGGACGTGGAAGCACAGTCGCTGCTCGAGACGGCGGCAGCCGTGGGCCCGGCACTGGCCGCATTCCAGCAGGCACAGACTGCGGGACTGGCCCAGGCGCAGCTTCGTCAGCAGTCGGGCGCACGGATGGCCAGCGTGCTGTTTGTGGCCACTCTGCTGCTGGTGGCCGGTGTGCTGATCACCAGCCTGGTGCTGGTCGTCCGCGCGGTGCGTCGACCGATCCAGGACACCCTGCGTTTCGCTGGCGATATCGCCGATGATCGGCTCGACACCACGCTGCGCGTGCATAACGCCAACGATGAGATCGGCCAACTTGCGCAGTGCCTGGTCGACATGCAGCAACGCCTGCGTGCGCGGATCGAAACCGAGCGCGCGGTTGCGCGCGGCAACACGCGCGTGCGGCAGGCGCTGGACAGCGCGCAGACCGGCTTGATGGTGGTCGACGCGGAAGGGCAGGTGGCCTATGCCAATCCAGCGCTGCTGAAGCTGCTGGATCTTCCTGCAGAGACGTTGCTTGGCAGCGACGCGGTCCGCCTGCACCCGGTACTGGCGGGGCTGATTGGTGTCCGTCAGCGCGAAGAGCGCGAGATCGGCCACGCCGGCACCCGCTACCAGCTGATCGCCAACGCCATCGTCGAGGACGACCACTTCCTCGGCGTGGCAGTGGAATGGCGCAGCCGCGCGCTGGAGACACTGCTGGAAACCGAAGTGGCGGCACTGGTCGACGCGGCGGCGCATGGCGAGCTGCAGGGGCGCATCGTACTGGAGGGCAAGCAGGGCTTCGTGCGCACGCTGTCGACCAGCATCAATCGCCTGCTGTCCACCTTCGAGGCCAACCTCGGCGATCTGCAGGCGCTGCTGGCCGCACTGGCACGCGGCGACCTGAGCGTGCGCCTGGAGGGCGACCTGCAGGGCGTGTTCGCCCGCATGCGTGACGATGCCAACGCCACCGTCGCGCAGCTGGGCCACATCGTCACCCGCATCCAGCAGGCCACCGTCCGCCTGGATGTGGGGGTGGGTGAAATCGTTGCCGGCCATCACGATCTTTCCCAGCGCACGGAACAGCAGGCCGCCAACCTGGAAGAAACCGCTGCATCGATGCATGAACTGACCGATACCGTCGGCCGCAACGCCGATGCGACGGAGCGCGCCGATGGACTGGTACGTGAGGCCGCCCGGGTTGCCGAGCGCGGCGGCACCGCGGTCGGCCAGGTGGTGGCCACCATGCAGGGCATCAGCAACGCATCGCGGCGCATCGGCGACATCATCCAGCTGATCGATGGCATCGCTTTCCAGACCAATATCCTGGCCCTCAACGCGGCAGTGGAGGCCGCGCGTGCAGGCGAGCAGGGCCGAAGCTTCGCGGTGGTGGCGGCCGAAGTGCGCTTGCTGGCCCAGCGCAGTGCTGATGCGGCCAAGCAGATCAAGGGGCTGATCGAGGATTCGGTGACGCGGGTCGACCAGGGCAGTACGCAGGCCGAGCAGGCGGGTACGACGATGGACGAGATCGTCAGCAGCGTGCAGCAGTTGGCCGGCCTGCTGGCCGGTATCCGCAGTGCCTCGCACGAACAGCATGCGGGCATTGCCCAGGTAAACCAGACCGTCGTACAGATGGAGGCCAGCACGCAGCGCAATGCGAGCCTGGTGGAAGAGGCCGGCGCGTCGACTGCGCAGATGCAGACCCAAGTGCGCGCGCTGGCCGAAGCGGTGGCCGCGTTCCGGCTGCAGCCCGAGCGCCGGGCACGGGCTGCAGCGTGATGGCCTGATCGCCTTCGCCGGGCATGGCCCGGCGCTACCGTTGAAACCCATGACGGGTAGCGCCGGGCCATGCCCGGCGAACGGATTCAATACACGTCGCGCCGGTAGCGCCCGTTCTCCAGCAGCAGTTCCACCCCTTCATCGCCCAGTGCCTCGCGCAGCACCTGGTCCACGCCTTCGGCCATGCCGTGCAGCGATCCACACACATGGATCACTGCACCCCGTGCCAACCACGCCTGCAGTTGATCTGTCGCAGCGCGCAATCGATGCTGTACGTAGCTGCCATCGTCCACATCACGCGAATAGGCCTGATCCAAGCGCAGCAGATGCCCGTCAGCCTGCCACTGGATGATCTCGTCGGCGAACAGGAAATCGTGCGCGCGCTGACGCTCGCCGAACAGCAGCCAGTGACCGTGCTCGCCCCGGTGCGCGGCTTCGCGCAGCAGGCTGCGCAGGCCGGCGATGCCCGTGCCGTTGCCGATCAGCAGCATCGGCGCGCCCGGCTGCCGATGGAAGCCCGGGTTGCGATGCACGCGTGCGGCTATCGCACCGTCCAGCGGCGCATGCAGGGCCAGCCAGCCCGAGCCCAGTCCGGCGCGGCCTGCTGCGTCGTGGACCAACCGCACCACCAGCTCCACTTCGCCATCGGCGGCGCATGAGGCGATGGAGTACTCACGCCCAGGCAGTGACGGCAGGCCCGACAACCACAGGCCTGCATCCTGCACCTGCAACGCACGGCCGGGTTCGGGCAGCACACGTTCGCTGGCCAGTTCCAGCAGGGTCTTCGCAACGCCATCGATCAGCTGTGGCTGCTGGGGATCCAGGCCATGCGCGCGCAGTACCGCGCTGGCATGCATCGCGTCGTGGCGGGGCGCGATGTGCAGGATGTCGCCGGCCTGCCAATCGACATCGGCCGGCGGTGCCAGGCGGATCTTCCAGATCTGGCCGCCGACGCTGCCAGCGTTGAGCAGGGTGCGGCCGAGCAGGCGCCAGCCGTGCATCACTGTGGCGGCCGGCAACACGCTGTCGTCGGTGTCGATGCCAGTCAGTCCGGTCAGCTGCAGCTGCCACTGGCGCAGCGCCCCCACCGAAGCAGCATCGACGTCGATGCGGGCGAACAAGGGTTGCGCGCCCGAGCGCGTCAACCAGTCGTCGATCTGCACGCCGAACCCGCAAAACTGCGCGTACTGGTGATCACCCAGCGCGAGCATGCCGTAACGCAGCCCGGAAAGGTCCGGACGCTGTGCCAGCAACTGGCGCGCGCTGCGCCGTGCGTTGTCCGGTGGTTCGCCATCACCGAAGGTGCTGAGCACGAACAGCGCTTGCGTGGAGGCCTGCAGCTGCGTGGCAGCTACGCGCGCAAGCGGCAGTACCTGCACCGCGTGGCCGGCCGCCTGCAGCTGCGCCGCCGCACGCCAGGCCAACTGTTCGGCCAGGCCGCTCTGGCTGGCATGCACCACCAGCCACGGCGTGCCCGCGGCATGGGGTGCTGCTGCCGGCACGGTCTGCCGCAGCGCGCGGGCGGCACGCTGGCCGCGGCGGCGGTCCAGGTACAACAGCCAGCCGGTAACGAAGAACAGGCACATGCCCAGGCTGCTGAGCATCACCACGATGCGCCCGGGCATGCCGAAGAAGCTGCCCGAGTGCAGGGCGAACATGCTGGTGGTGAGCTGGCCGCCGGCACCCTGGCGCGCGTAGGGGCGCGCGTCGAGGACCGCGCCGGTGGCCGGATCGAGCTGCAGCAGGTCATGTGCGCGGTCGTGATGGCCGCCCCGTTGTGCGGGTTCCGCCGACATCACCCGTACGTTGAGCGCTTGACCGGGCTTCTCCGGCAGGCGCAGGTCGATGAAGCCCTGGCGCACGCCGGGCAGTGCATACAGCGTGGCCTCGACCCTGTGCAGATCCAGGGGCTGATCCGTGGCGACCTTGTGCTTGGCGGGAGGCGCAACACCCAGCAGCTGGGTCAGTCCGTTGCGATACCAGTCGAACGACCACCACAACCCGGTCAGTGCGCTCATCAGGTAGATCAGCAGCACCCAGGTGCCGATCACCGAATGCAGGCTCCACAGGAAGCCCCGGCCCTTGCGCGCCCATTCCACCGCCAGCCAGCTGCGCCAGTGCCACCAGCGGCGTGGCCAGCGCAGGTACAGCCCGGACAGGGTGAAGAACAACAGCGCGATCGCACAGCTGCCGGTGATCCACGAGCCGCGTTCACCGGCGACCATGTGGCGGTGCAGGTCTTCGACGAAATCGAAGAAGGCCTGTCCACGCAGCGCGCTGAAGCGCTCGCCGCTGTAGGGGTCGAAATAGACCCAGTGGTCCTTGCCGCCGGCAAAGCGTGCCACCGACGGCCGCTGGCCGCTGGCATCCACCCGCAGGCGCTGCAGCGGCCGCTCGCTGCCTGCCTGCAGCAATGGCACCAGCTCGCTCAGGGCGAGCGGCTGCTGGTTGTCGGCATGGTGCTCGGCGATCTCGGCGAAGCCGGGATTGGCCGCGCGCAGCAGTTCATCCTCGAACGACAGGACTGCACCACTCAGGCCCATCACGGCCAGGATGGCACCTGCGCTGATGCCCAGCAGCCAGTGCAGTTGGAAGAGGACGTTCTTGAACATCGGGATCGAGGGCCGTCGAGGCTGCCGCCCGCATCCTGCGCAACAGCAAATGAGAATTAATCTCGTAATTCTCCGGGTCGCGGGCCGCTGCGGTCAAGGAGGGTTTGCCGGCAGGGCTGCGCCCTGCACCCGCCGAAGCGGTAGTGCCGGCCGCTGGCCGGCAACCTCAACAGCAACAGCCGAAGCTACAGCCGAATCAAAAGCGGGCTTCCTGAGGGTGGGCGGGGTGGGTCCGGTTGCGGGGGACGCCGTGAATCCGTCCTTGGAGCAACTGTGTTGCAGGAGGAGCTTGGGCCCCTCCTGCAGACGGGCACGGTAGTGCCGGCCGCTGGCCGGCAGCCTCAGGAGCAACGCCCTCTGGTGCGCTCAGGCGGGGATCGATCCGCCTTGAGCGTCACGCATACGGGCGTTGAGAATCACCAGCATCTTCCGC